>NZ_JBVIUQ010000006.1:213763-554727 GCF_055596485.1 Streptomyces sp. NPDC039736
CTGCCGGGGGCCGGGCCCCCAGATCCCGGGAAGGAGAGTGAAACGCTCCCGCCTCCTGGGTGGATTCTGGGTGATGAACTTTCTCTTGGGTTTTGTTGTTTTGGCTTGTTCAGATGCCCGCCGCCGCCGCGAGGTCGCGCTTGACGGCGGCCAGGGTCTCGGCCGCCCGGGCGTGGGCCGCCGGGAGGGCGGCGGCGTCCGCGACCGGGACCACGACCTCCAGGTAGCACTTCAGCTTGGGCTCCGTGCCGGACGGGCGGACGATCACGCGCGCGCCGGTGAGGTGGTAGCGGAGGCCGTCGGTGGGGGGCAGGGTGGCCGTGCCCCGGGTCAGGTCCTCGGCGGAGGTCACCGGGAGGCCCGCCAGGTGGGTCGGCGGAGTCGCGCGCAGCCGGGCCATCGCGTTCGCGATGACGCCCAGGTCCTCGACGCGGACCGAGAGCTGGTCGGTGGCGTGCAGGCCGTGGGTGACGGCCAGCTCGTCGAGGAGGTCGAGGAGGGTGCGGCCCTCCTCCTTCAGCTCGGAGGCCAGTTCCGTGATGGCGAGGGCGGCGGTGATGCCGTCCTTGTCGCGGACGCCCTCCGGGTCGACGCAGTAGCCGAGGGCTTCCTCGTACCCGTAACGGATGTTCTCCACGCGGGCGATCCACTTGAAGCCGGTCAGGGTCTCCTCGTACGCGATGCCCGCCTTCTCGGCGATGCGGCCGAGGAGGGAGGAGGAGACGATCGACTCGGCGAAGACCGCGTCCGGGCCCGCGGTGCCCCTGCGGACGATGTGCGCGGCGAGCAGCGCGCCGACCTCGTCGCCGCGGAGCATGCGCCAGTCGCCGCCGGGTGCCGGAACGGCCACCGCGCAGCGGTCCGCGTCCGGGTCGTTGGCGATCACCAGGTCGGGGCGGACGCGGCGGGCCGTCGCGAAGGCGAGGTCCATCGCGCCCGGCTCCTCCGGGTTGGGGAAGGCGACGGTGGGGAAGTCCGGGTCGGGCTCGGCCTGCTCGGCGACGAGGGTCGGGGGCGGGAAGCCCGCGCGGGCGAAGGCGGCCAGCAGGACGTCCTTGCCGACGCCGTGCATCGCCGTGTAGACGGTCGTCGCGGTGCGGGGGGAGTTCGGGGTCAGGACGGCGTCCGTGCGGGCCAGGTAGGCCTCCAGGACCTCCTCGCCCAGGACCAGCCAGCCGTCGTCGGGGCGGGGGACGTCGGCGAGCGAGCGGACCGCGGCGATCTCGGCGGCGATGTCGACGTCGGCGGGCGGGACGATCTGGGAGCCGTCGCCGAGGTAGACCTTGTAGCCGTTGTCGCGGGGCGGGTTGTGGCTGGCGGTGACCTCGACGCCGGCCACCGCGCCCAGGTGCCTTATGGCGAAGGCGAGCACGGGGGTGGGGAGGGGGCGGGGCAGCAGCACGGCGCGCAGGCCCGCACCGGTCATGACGGCGGCCGTGTCGCGGGCGAAGTCGGCGGACTTGTGGCGGGCGTCGTAGCCGATGACGACCAGGTCGTCGGTGGAGCGGGGGTGGCCGGGCTGCTTGGCGAGGTACGCGGCGAGGCCGGCGGCGGCGCGGATCACGACGGCGCGGTTCATGCGCATCGGGCCTGCGCCGAGTTCGCCGCGGAGGCCGGCGGTGCCGAACTGGAGGGTGCCGGAGAACCTCTCCGCGAGGGCGGGGAGGTCCTGGGTCTCGATGAGCTTGGCGAGCTCGTCGCGGGTTTCGGGGTCGGGGTCCTCGGCGAGCCAGGCGCTGGCGCGGGCGAGGAGGTCCGGGGTGGTGTCCTGGGGCACGGGGTCGCCTTTCGGGGGTGGGGGTCGTACGGGGTGGGGCCCGCCGGGGGCAGTGGAGGACCGGTACCCGGGCGGGCGGGGCCCATCCGGGTGAACCGGAAGCGCGGGCCGGGCTCGGGGCCCCGGCACGGCGCGCGTCCGGCGCAGGCGCTCGGGCGGGGGCGGCGTCCCGGCGGACCGGCAGCGGAAGGGACCGCCCTCCTGCCCGCCCGTCCCGCCCCGGGGGGCCGCCGCCCAAGGGCGCTGGGGCGCCGGGGACGCTCCCTGCGGGGGAGGGAGAAGGCGGCTGCGAAGCAGCCCCTTCAGGGGCGCGGGGAACTGCGCGACCGGCCGAGACGCACTCGCACGGAGCGGGCCCCGGCGGGAGCGCCCCGCACGGAGCGGGCCCCGGCCGAGACGTACCCGCACGGACCAGCCCCGGTCGGAGCGCCCCGCACGGAGCGGGCCCCGGCCGAGACGCACTCGCACGGAGCGGGCTCCGGCGGGAGCGCCCCGCACGGACCAGCCCGCCCGGAGCGCTCCGCACCCCCTCACCCGTACAAGGACTAGATCCGGTCCAGCACGCGCGCCAGCAGGCTGCCCATGCGGGCGGCGCTGTCGCGGCCCGCCTGGAGGACCTCCTCGTGGTTCAGCGGCTCGCCGGACAGGCCCGCCGCCAGGTTGGTGACCAGGGAGATGCCCAGGACCTCGGCGCCGGCCTCGCGGGCCGCGATGGCCTCCAGGACCGTGGACATGCCGACCAGGTCGCCGCCCATCGCGCGGACCATGTTGATCTCGGCCGGCGTCTCGTAGTGCGGGCCGGGGAACTGGACGTAGACGCCCTCCTCCAGGGTCTCGTCCACCTCCTTGCACAGCGCGCGCAGCCGCGGCGAGTACAGGTCGGTGAGGTCCACGAAGTTCGCGCCGATGATCGGCGAGGTGGCCGTCAGGTTCAGGTGGTCGCTGATCAGGACTGGCTGGCCGGGGCGCATGCCCTCGCGCAGACCGCCGCAGCCGTTGGTCAGGATGATCGTCTTGCAGCCCGCGGCGACGGCCGTGCGGACGCCGTGCGCGACCGCGGCCACGCCCCGGCCCTCGTAGAAGTGGGTGCGGCCGAGGAAGACCAGCGCGCGCTTGTCGCCGATCACGTACGAGCGGATCTTGCCGCCGTGGCCCACGACGGCCGCGGGCGGGAAGCCGGGCAGCTCGGTGACGGGGAACTCGCTCTCGGGCTCGCCGAGGGCGTCGACCGCCGGGGCCCAGCCGGAGCCCATCACGAGGGCGACGTCATGGGTCTCGGCGCCGGTGAGTTCGCGCAGGCGCGCGGCCGCGGCGTCGGCGGCGGCGTGGGGGTCCGAAATAACAGATGCGTTCACGCGGAAGAGGGTAGCCGCTCCAGCCCTACGCGCGTAGATGTCATGGCGGACGGCAACCCGATTGTTGTCTTGGACTTTCCGACGAAGCGCCGCTCCGGCGGGCCGCCGGCCGTCAGCAGGGGCGCTTGCGGAGCTCCATCACGTAGTCGTGCGGGGCCCCCGCCGACTCCGCCGCGTCCGCGATCTCGCCCAGGTAGCGGGCGGACGGCAGGCCGCCCTCGTACCCGTTCAGGACGTACATCCAGGTGGCTTCCTCGCCGTCCAGGGTGTGCACGCGCACCCGCATCCGGCGGTAGATGTCCAGGCCGACGCCCTCCCACCGGTCCATGGAGTCCTCGTCCATCGGCGCGATGTCGTAGAGGGCGACGAAGACCTGGGAGCGCGGCGCCTCGACCACCGTGGCGAGCGAGCCCTCCCAGCCCATCTGCTCGCCGCCGAAGGTCAGCCGCCAGCCGTTGAGCCAGCCCGTGCCGCGCAGCGGCGAGTGCGGGGCGCGGCGGGACATCAGCCGCGCGTCGAGGTTGCCGGCGTACGCGGCGTAGAGCGACATGGCTCCGAGGGTACGGGAGGCCCGCCGGTCGCGTACGGGCACAAGCGATCTCGTACCCGGAAGGAGGCCCCGGCTGCCGGGGGCGTTGGCCGCTCCCCGAATGCGGGCCCCCGGGGCGAAGCCCGTGCCCGGGTGCGGGACAATGAAGTACGTACTGCACTCCTCCGGGGCCGATCCCCCGGGACCCCGGCCGGGGCAGGCAGGACGGGCCGGGCGGAGGCGAACGACTCAAAGCGAACGCGAGGCGGACTTTTCGTGACCCGGATCGTGATCATCGGCGGCGGACCCGGCGGGTACGAGGCGGCCCTGGTGGGCAGCCAGCTCGGCGCCGAGGTGACCGTCGTCGACTGCGACGGACTCGGCGGGGCGTCGGTGCTGACCGACTGCGTACCGTCCAAGACCCTGATCGCCACGGCCGAGGTGATGACGACCTTCGACTCCTCGTACGAGGAGCTGGGCATCCTCGTGGCCGACGACACCCCGCCGGAGGAACAGACCGCGCGGGTGGTCGGAGTGGACCTCGGCAAGGTCAACCGGCGGGTGAAGCGGCTCGCGCTCGCGCAGTCGCACGACATCGCCGCCTCGGTGACGCGTGCGGGCGCGCGCGTCGTGCGGGGGCGCGGCCGGCTGGAGGGCCAGCAGGCCATGGACGGCTCGCGGACCGTCGTCGTCACCGCGGCGGACGGCACGGAGGAGCGGCTGACGGCCGACGCCGTGCTGATCGCGACCGGCGGCCACCCCCGCGAGATCCCGGACGCGCAGCCGGACGGCGAGCGCATCCTCAACTGGACGCAGGTGTACGACCTCGACGAGCTCCCGGAGGAGCTGATCGTGGTCGGGTCCGGCGTGACCGGCGCCGAGTTCGCGGGTGCCTACCAGGCGCTGGGGTCGCGGGTGACCCTCGTGTCGTCGCGCGACCGGGTGCTGCCGGGCGAGGACCCGGACGCGGCCGCCGTGCTGGAGGACGTCTTCCGGCGGCGCGGCATGAACGTCATGGCGCGCTCGCGGGCCGCCTCCGCCAAGCGGGTCGGCGACCGGGTGGAGGTCACGCTGGCGGACGGCCGGGTCATTTCCGGTTCGCACTGCCTGATGGCCGTCGGCGCCGTCCCCAACTCCGCGGGCATGGGCCTGGAGGAGGCCGGGGTCAAGGTCAAGGACAGCGGTCACATCTGGACCGACCGGGTCTCGCGCACCTCCGCTCCCGGTGTGTACGCGGCCGGGGACGTGACCGGCGTGTTCGCGCTGGCGTCCGTGGCGGCGATGCAGGGACGCATCGCCATGTACCACTTCCTCGGTGACGCGGTGGCCCCGCTGGACCTCAAGACGGTGTCGTCGAACGTCTTCACCGACCCCGAGATCGCGACCGTCGGGTACACGCAGGCGGACGTGGACGCGGGGCGCATCGACGCGCGCGGCGTCAAGCTGCCGCTGCTGCGCAACCCCCGCGCCAAGATGCAGGGCATCCGCGACGGCTTCGTGAAGCTGTTCTGCCGCCCGGGCACGGGGATCGTGGTGGGCGGCGTGGTCGTCGCGCCGCGCGCGAGCGAGCTGATCCACCCGATCTCGATCGCCGTCGACAACAGCCTGACGGTGGAGCAGATCGCGAAGGCCTTCACGGTGTACCCGTCGCTGTCGGGCTCGCTCGCGGAGGTCGCGCGTCAGCTCCACACGCGCAAGACGGGCGACAACTGATCGTTCCACAGCGGGAGTCGGGCCCGGCCCGACGGGCGCGGGGTGCGGCGGGACCGGTTCCGGCCGCCCCGGCGCCGCCCCGCCCGCCTGCTGCCGGCCGCACCCGCGACCGTACCGAAACGCCTATACCACCTTCGGTCACCGTTTGCGACCAACTTCTGTTGTTCGGCGCATACTGCTGAAAACTATCGGCTGCTCAGGTTACTGTCAGTTTCGTGTTCGCTGCAGAACGTCGTCAATTGATCCTCGAAATGGTGCGGGCCAACGGGGCGGTATCGCTCCGGGAGCTCGCCCGCGTCGTCCAGACCTCCGAAGTGACCGTACGGCGGGACGTGCGGGCGCTGGAGGCAGAAGGACTCCTCGACCGCCGGCACGGCGGTGCGGTACTGCCGGGCGGGTTCACCCGTGAATCCGGCTTTCCGCAGAAATCCCACCTCGCGACCGCGGAGAAGACGGCCATCGCCGACCTCGCCGCGGGACTCGTGGAGGAGGGGGAGGCCGTCGTCGTCGGCGCCGGTACGACCACGCAGGAGCTGGCGAGACGGCTGGCCCGGGTGCCGGGACTGACCGTCGTCACCAACTCCCTGCTCGTCGCCCAGGCGTTGGCGCACGCCAACCGGGTCGAAGTCGTCATGACCGGTGGAACCCTGCGGGGCTCCAACTACGCGCTGGTCGGGAGCGGTGCCGAGCAGTCCCTCCAGGGGCTGCGGGTGTCCCGTGCCTTCCTGTCCGGCAGTGGCCTGACCGCCGAACGCGGCCTGTCCACCTCCAACATGCTCTCGGCGAGCGTCGACCGGGCGCTGGTGCAGGCCGCCGCGGAGGTGGTGGTCCTCGCCGACCACACCAAGCTCGGCACCGACACCATGTTCCAGACCGTGCCGACGGACGTGATCACTCGGCTGGTGACGGACGAGCCGCCGCCCCACGACGAGCGCGCCGGAACGGAGTTGCAGGCGCTCGCCGACCAGGGTGTGCAGATCGCCGTCGCCCAGACGGGCGGCGCGGGGGCGGCGGGACCCGGGAGCGAAGGCGTTCCGCCGGGACGTCAGCAGCCGCGCCGGGACATGCCGCTGCCCGGTCAGCGCAGGGGGCACCCGGGTGCGCCCGGTGCGCCGTTGCGCAGCGCGGCAGGACTCGCCGAGCAGCAGGGGGAGCGGCCGCGGGTGGCCGACATGCGTCGGCGTTAGCCGTTCTCCGTACGGGGTCGCAGGCCCCGTACGGCCAGGGACAGGAGCCGGTCGGCCAACTCCGGGTCGTCCGGCGACTGTTCGGCGGCCAGCGCGATCGCGTTGGTGAGCTGCATCAGGTCCCCGATCGGGACGTCCCCGCGCACGGCGCCCGCCTGCTGGGCGCGGGCGAGGAGCGTGGTGCCCGCCTCGCGCATGGGGGTGGAGCAGGAACTCAGCGCGGTGGCGCCGCCGGTGGTGCCCGAGGCCGCCAGCAGGGCGCGGGCCAGGCCGCGGTACTCACTCGCATGAGTGATGATGGCGCGCAGCCAGGTGGCGAGGGCCGTGCAGGGCTCGTCGTCGGGTGATTCCGCCAACTCGTGCGCCCGGGTGAGGAGTTCGTCCACCGCGTCCTGGAAGACCGCGCTCAGCAGGGCGTGGCGGGTCGGGAAGTGGCGGTACAGGGTGCCGATGCCCACTCCCGCGCGGCGGGCGACCTCCTCCAGGGAGGCGTCCGTGCCGTGCTCGGCGAAGGCGGCGCGGGCCTCGGCGAGGAGCTTCGCGTGGTTGCGGCGGGCGTCGGCGCGCATGGGTCTGCGCGGCGGGGTGGGGTGGGGCGGCATGCTGCCCAGCATGCCATTGGGGACGGCGGGCGTCCGGTGCGGGCCGGGTGCCGTCACTGCCGGCCCCCGCGTCTCGCCCTTCACCTGAAGCGCGCTCGCCGCACTCAGGTGACGAGCTGTTCGCGCGCACCCGGCGGGGCCCCGCGCCCCGTGAACGAGGGGCGCGGGGAACCGCGGGGTCAGTCCTTGATCTCGCAGATCTGCGCGCCGGAGGTGACCGACGCGCCGACCTCCGCGGCCAGACCCTTGACCGTGCCCGAACGGTGGGCGTTCAGGGGCTGCTCCATCTTCATGGCCTCCAGGACCACGATCAGGTCGCCCTCGTTGACCTGCTGGCCCTCCTCGACCGCGACCTTGACGATCGTGCCCTGCATCGGGGAGGCCAGGGTGTCGCCGGACGCCGCCGAGCCCGCCTTCTTCGCCGCGCGGCGCTTCGGCTTGGCGCCGGCCGCGAGGCCCGTGCGGGCGAGCGACATGCCCAGGGAGGACGGGAGGGAGACCTCCAGGCGCTTGCCGCCGACCTCGACGACGATCGTCTCGCGGCCCGACTCGTCCTCGTCGCCCTCGGCGCCGGGGACGGTGAACGGGGGGATCTCGTTGACGAATTCCGTCTCGATCCACCGGGTGTGGACGGTGAAGGGGTCGGCCGTGAAGGCCGGGTCGACCACGACCGCGCGGTGGAAGGGGATGGCGGTGGCCATGCCCTCCACGGTGAACTCCGCCAGGGCGCGGGCGGCACGCTGGAGGGCCTGCTCACGGGTCGCGCCCGTCACGATCAGCTTGGCCAGCAGCGAGTCCCAGGCCGGGCCGATGACGGAGCCCGACTCGACGCCCGCGTCCAGCCGCACGCCGGGGCCCGACGGCGGGGCGAAGGCGGTGACCGTGCCCGGGGCGGGGAGGAAGTTGCGGCCCGGGTCCTCGCCGTTGATGCGGAACTCGAAGCTGTGGCCGCGCGCCGGCGGGTCGTCGTAGCCCAGTTCCTCGCCGTCGGCGATGCGGAACATCTCGCGGACCAGGTCGATGCCGGAGACCTCCTCGGTGACCGGGTGCTCCACCTGGAGACGGGTGTTGACCTCCAGGAAGGAGATCGTGCCGTCCGCGCCGACGAGGAACTCGACGGTGCCCGCGCCGACGTAGCCGGCCTCCTTCAGGATCGCCTTGGAAGAGGCGTACAGCTCGGCGTTCTGCTCGTCCGTCAGGAAGGGGGCCGGGGCCTCCTCCACCAGCTTCTGGTGGCGGCGCTGGAGCGAGCAGTCGCGGGTGGAGACGACGACCACGTTGCCGTGCTGGTCGGCCAGGCACTGGGTCTCGACGTGGCGCGGCTTGTCGAGGTAGCGCTCGACGAAGCACTCGCCGCGGCCGAAGGCGGCCACCGCCTCGCGCACGGCCGAGTCGTACAGCTCCGGGACCTCTTCGAGCGTGCGGGCGACCTTCAGGCCGCGGCCGCCGCCGCCGAAGGCGGCCTTGATCGCGATGGGGAGCCCGTGCTCCTCGGCGAACGCGACGACCTCGTCCGAACCGGAGACCGGGTCCGGGGTGCCCGCGACCAGCGGGGCGCCGGCGCGCTGCGCGATGTGCCGGGCGGCGACCTTGTCGCCCAGGTCGCGGATGGCCTGCGGCGGCGGGCCGATCCAGGTCAGGCCCGCGTCGAGCACCGCCTGGGCGAACTCCGCGTTCTCCGACAGGAATCCGTAACCCGGGTGGATGGCGTCCGCGCCCGAGTCCTTCGCGGCCTGGAGCACCTTGGCCATGTCCAGGTACGAAGCGGCCGGGGTGTCACCGCCCAGGGCGAACGCCTCGTCGGCCGCGCGGACGTGCAGAGCGTCCCGGTCCGGATCGGCGTAGACGGCTACGCTCCCGATTCCGGCGTCCCGACAGGCTCGGGCAACGCGGACAGCGATTTCGCCTCGGTTGGCGATGAGCACCTTGCGCACGATGGCTCCCTCCTTGTGAAACAAGCTGAGTTTAGGGACTGCCCACACGGCCCTACGACCCGTCCTCAATGGTGAGCTTGCCCACACGGAGTGTGACTTGAGGCCCGCTGGGGACGCGAAATCCCTTGTCGCACCACGGTACGACGGGTTGTCCCGTCGCACAGTAGCCCTGTGGTGTGGCCAAGGTCTCTGTCCGGGCGGTCAGGGGGACGAGGTGTTTCTTTGTGGGGTCCCCACGAAGGCGGGGGCCGTTCTTTGCTCTGTGCCGTCCGTTCCCGGCCGCGCCGCCGCCCCGCCCTTCCCGGGCCCTTGTCGTGGGCATTACCGGTTAGTAGCCTGCGCGGCAGTCCCGTTGCCGGGAGTCCGGTACGCCGTACGGAAGAGGGTGGGCGCCGTGGCGCGCAGGCCGACAGCCGCCGTGACGGGGCTCGTGCTGTTCCTGGAGGCGTTCGGCTTCGTCTTCGTCCACTACGTCCTGGGCCGCGTCGTCGAGGGCCAGTCCATGTCGCTGGCCGGTCTCGACCCCGGCGCGACGGCGGCGGGCGCGTGGGCCCTGGGCGGCGTCGCCGGGCTCTTCCTCGTCGTGTGCGGGGCGTTCCTGCTCGTCGCCGCCGTCCGGGACCGGGCCGGGCTGGCCCGCCCGGTGCGGATCCTGCTGGTCGTGTGCGCCGTCGTGCACGGTGTGCTGGGGGCGGCGGCGGTCGGGCTCGTGGGCTGGTGGGCGTTCGTCTGGATGATGCTGGTGGTGGGGCTGATCGTGCTCAGCCTGCTGCTGTACGGGGCCCGGGGCGGCGTCCCGGGGGTGCGGGGCCCCGGCGGGGTCAGCGCGGTGCCCAGAGGTCGGTGATGGCGACGTCCAGGTCGGCGAGCAGGGTGCGCAGCAGGGGCAGGGAGAGGCCGATGACGTTGCCGGGGTCGCCCTCGATGCCGCGGACGAACGGGGCGGAGCGGCCGTCCAGGGTGAACGCGCCTGCCACGTACAGGGGTTCGCCGGTGGCGACGTAGGCGGCGATCTCCTCGTCGGAGGGGTCGGCGAAGTGGACGGTCGTCGAGGCGGTAGCGGCGGCGCGGCGGCCGTCGGCGGTGTCGATGACGCAGTGGCCGGTGCGCAGGACGCCGGAGCGGCCGCGCATGGCCTTCCAGCGGGCGGTGGCGTCCTCGGCGTCGTCCGGCTTGCCGAGGGCCCGGCCGTCGAGCTCCAGGACGGAGTCGCAGCCGACGACGAGGGCGCCCCGGGCCTCGGGCAGGGCGGCCACGGTGTCCGCCTTCGCGGTGGCGAGCACGAGGGCGAGTTCGGCGGGGGTGGGGGCGCTGAGGGCGTCCTCGTCGACGCCGCTGACGATGACCTCGGGGGCCAGGCCGGCCTGGCGGAGGAGGCCGAGGCGGGCGGGGGAGGCGGAGCCGAGGACCAGGCGGCGGGCGGGGGTGGCGGGGGTGGCGTTCATGCGGGCCAGGGTAGCCAGCCCGGGGAGCGGGCTTCGCCCGTACCGGGCCGGTACGGCCCCGCGCCCCTCGCGGGGCGCCTAGCGCACGCCGGCGACGAACATCGCGATCACCATGGCCAGGGCCAGGAGGATGCCGGCTCTGCGGAGCATGACCTGCATGTCGCGCATTTCCTTGGGGGGTTCGTTCTTCGGGTCGGACCACAGCATGCAGTCGATGGTGCGCCCGGGACGGGCGCGGCGCCTGAGTACACGTACTCAGGCGCCGCGGTGCGGAATGACTAATTCGGCCAGTAGGTCCTGGCCCAGGCCGCCGGCCCCGGTCGCGGCAGGCGCGTCGCGGCCACCCGGGCCGGGTCGGACCAGGCGGGACGCGGTGCGGCGGGGCCCGGCGCCGCGGTGCCCGCGGTCGCGGCGCGGGCCTGGACCACCGCCAGTGCGGCGGCCAGCTCCTCCGGGGTCGGGTTGCCCCGTACGACCTTGATCATGTCGGTCATGGTGGTCACCGGCTCCCTTTCTAGAGGGGGATGTTGCCGTGCTTCTTCGGGGGCAGGGTTTCCCGCTTCGTGCGGAGCTGGCGCAGGCCGCGGACGATGTGGCGGCGGGTCTCGGAGGGCATGATCACGGCGTCGACGTAACCGCGCTCGGCCGCGACGTACGGGTTGAGGAGGGTGTCCTCGTAGTCCGCGATCAGCTCGGCGCGGGTGGCCTCCGCTTCTTCGGGGTCCGTGACGGCCGCGATCGTGCGGCGGTGCAGGATGTTGACCGCGCCCTGCGCGCCCATCACGGCGATCTGGGCGGTCGGCCAGGCCAGGTTGAGGTCGGCGCCCAGGTGCTTGGAGCCCATGACGTCGTACGCGCCGCCGAAGGCCTTGCGGGTGATGACCGTGATGAGGGGGACGGTGGCCTCGGCGTACGCGTAGATCAGCTTGGCGCCGCGGCGGATGATGCCGCCGTACTCCTGGTCGACCCCGGGGAGGAAGCCGGGGACGTCGACGAAGGTCAGGACCGGGACGTTGAAGGCGTCGCAGGTGCGGACGAAGCGGGCGGCCTTCTCGGAGGCGTTGATGTCCAGGCAGCCGGCGAACTGCATCGGCTGGTTGGCGACGACGCCCACCGGGTGGCCCTCGACCCGGCCGAAGCCCGTGATGATGTTCGGCGCGAAGAGCGACTGGGTCTCCAGGAACTCGCCCTCGTCCAGGACGTGTTCGATCGCCGTGTGCATGTCGTACGGCTGGTTGGCGCTGTCCGGGATCAGGGTGTCGAGGGCGCGGTCCTCGTCGTTCGTCTCCAGGTCGGCCTCCTCGGGGAAGGCCGGGGGCTCGGAGAGGTTGTTGGAGGGGAGGTAGGACAGGAGCGACTTGACGTACTCGATGGCGTCCTTCTCGTCGCCCGCCATGTGGTGCGCCACGCCCGAGGTGGTGTTGTGGGTGCGTGCGCCGCCCAGCTCCTCGAAGCCGACGTCCTCGCCGGTGACCGTCTTGATGACGTCGGGGCCCGTGATGAACATGTGCGAGGTCTGGTCGACCATGACCGTGAAGTCGGTGATCGCGGGGGAGTAGACCGCCCCGCCCGCGCACGGCCCGACGATCAGGGAGATCTGCGGGACGACGCCCGACGCGTGCACGTTGCGGCGGAAGATCTCGGCGAACAGGCCGAGGGCCGCCACGCCCTCCTGGATGCGGGCGCCGCCGCCGTCGTTGATGCCGATGACCGGACAGCCGGTCTTCAGCGCGAAGTCCATGACCTTGACGATCTTCTCGCCGTACACCTCGCCGAGCGAGCCGCCGAAGATGGTGAAGTCCTGCGAGTACACGCAGACCGGGCGGCCGTCGACCGTTCCGTAACCGGTGACCACGCCGTCCCCGTACGGGCGGTTCTTCTCGATGCCGAAGTTGGTCGAGCGGTGCCGGGCGAACTCGTCCAGCTCCACGAACGAGCCCTCGTCCATGAGGAGTTCGACCCGCTCGCGCGCCGTCAGCTTCCCCTTGGCGTGCTGCTTCTCGACCGCGCGCTCGGAACCCGCGTGCGTCGCCTCGTCGATGCGGCGGCTGAGATCGGCGAGCTTCCCGGCGGTGGTGTGGATGTCGATCTCCGCGTTCGCCGCGGACGCGGACTGCTCTGCGGATGCTGCGGATCCTGCGGATTCTGCGGTGGAGGACACGGGGCTGCGGCTCCCTGCTTCGACTGCGTCAACGGCACGCACGGTGTCAACGGCGACGGTACGGACGGCTACTGGTCCGTAGCGTAGCCGCGGGACTGCCGCTCGGCAGTGCGTCGTTTGCCACACCTAGGCTGGCTTGCATGACGCCTCCCGATGCCTCAGGCAGCTCCCCCGAAACGCCCGGCGAAAACCCCGGAACCCCCGGTGGCGCGCCCGGTGGAACCCCCGACGGCGTGCCCGGTGGAATGCCCGGCGCGCCCGGAAGCCGGTGGAACGACCTCGACCGGCCGCCGCTGAACGCCGCCGCGCTCCGCCGGGCGCTCGTCCGGGCGGGCGGCCTGTGGACCTCCCTCGACGTCGTCGCCGCCACCGGGTCCACCAACAGCGACCTCGCCGCCGCACCCGCCCTGGCGGAGGGCACGGTCCTCGTCGCCGAGGAGCAGAGCCGGGCGCGCGGCCGGCTCGACCGGCGCTGGTCGGCCCCGGCCCGCTCCGGGCTCTTCGTCTCCGTGTACGTCGAGCCGGGCGCCGCCGTGCCCGTCGAGCGCTGGGGCTGGCTCCCGCTGCTGACCGGCGTCGCCGTGGCCACCGGCCTGTCCCGGGCGGCGGGCGTCGACACCGCCCTGAAGTGGCCGAACGACCTCCTGGTCACCGTGGACGGGGAGGAGCGCAAGGCGGGCGGCATCCTCGCCGAGCGGGTCGGCGACGGCGTCGTCATCGGCTTCGGCCTCAACGTCAGCCTGCGCGCCGACGAGCTCCCGGTCCCCGGCGCGGGCTCGCTGGCGCTCGCGGGCGCGGCCACGCTCGACCGGGACACCCTGCTGCGCGCCGTGCTGCGCTCCTTCGAGCAGTGGTACGGGGACTGGCGCGCGTCCGGCGGCGACCCCGCCGCGAGCCGCCTCCAGGAGGCGTACGCGGCGGGCTGCTCCACCCTGGGCCGCGTGGTGCGCGCCGAACTCCCCGGCGGCCACTTCCTCACCGGCGAGGCGGTCGCCGTCGACGGCGACGGCCGTCTGGTCATCGCGACGGCGGAGGGCGTCCAGCAGCCCATGGGCGCGGGCGACGTGGTCCACCTGCGGCCGCAGGGGTGAGGTGCGCCGGGCGGGGCACGAGGGAGCGTCCCCCGCGCCCCGCCCGGCGATGCGCGCACCAGGCGCGCGCACGTCGGCGCGTACGCGCGGCATACGCACGCAAAACGCACGAGTCCGCTGTTCCGTCGGGGACGGGGAGTGAGCCAGCGCACATCTGCCGTATCGTTGAGGCGACCCGCGACAGCCACACAGGTCGCGCGAAGGAACGACGAGGCGGCAGCAGAGCAGTGCGCAGGGAACGGGCAGGAGGCGGCAGGTGACCGTCGACGACACCACGTCCGACGGGGACACGGACCCCCACCCCTCTACTCCGGCGACCCCGGACCCCAAATCTCCCGTCTTCCACGAGGTCGACCACACGGCCGAACCCTCCGACGACCCCCTCGCGATCCGGCTGGAACAGCTCATCCTGGGCGCCGAGCGCCGCTACACCGCCTTCCAGGCCGCCCGTACGGCGGGCGTCTCCATGGACCTGGCGTCCCGGTTCTGGCGGGCCATGGGCTTCCCCGACATCGGGCAGGCCAAGGCCCTCACCGAGGCCGACGTGCTGGCGCTGCGGCGGCTCGCCGGTCTCGTCGAGGCGGGGCTGCTCAGCGAGCCGATGGCGGTGCAGGTGGCGCGGTCCACCGGGCAGACCACCGCCCGGCTGGCCGAATGGCAGATCGACAGTTTCCTGGAGGGGCTGACCGAGCCGCCGGAGCCGGGCATGACCCGCACCGAGGTGACGTACCCCCTGGTCGAACTGCTCCTGCCGGAGCTGGAGGAGTTCCTGGTGTACGTCTGGCGGCGGCAGCTCGCCGCCGCCACCGGCCGGGTCGTGCAGGCGGCCGACGACGACGAGATGGTCGACCGGCGGCTCGCGGTCGGCTTCGCGGACCTGGTCGGCTTCACCCGGCTCACCCGCCGTCTGGAGGAGGAGGAGCTCGGCGAACTGGTCGAGGCCTTCGAGACGACGTGCGCGGACCTGGTGGCGGCGCACGGCGGCCGGCTCATCAAGACCCTGGGCGACGAAGTCCTGTACTGCGCCGACGACGCGGGCACGGCGGCCGAGATCGCCCTGCGCCTCATCGAGACGCTCTCGCACGACCAGACGATGCCCGCCCTGCGGGTCGGCATCGCCTTCGGCACGGTCACCACGCGCATGGGCGACGTGTTCGGCACGACGGTGAACCTGGCCAGCCGGCTCACCTCGATAGCCCCCAAGGACACGGTCCTGGTCGACGGCGCGCTGGCGGAGGAGCTGTCCCGCACCGGTGAGGCCCCGGTCTCCGAGGCGGAGGCGGCGGCCGAGGCGGAGACGGCCGCGAAGGAGGGCCGGGAGTCGCCGACGTACCGCTTCGGGCTCCAGCCGATGTGGCAGCGGCCGGTGCGCGGGCTGGGGATAGTCGAACCCTGGATGCTGGCGCGGCGCGCGAAGCCGGACGCGGACTGAGCGGGCCGGACTCTCCCGGGCGGGGCTTCCCCGCCTCCCGGCCGCGCCCTAGGATCGCCTGCGTAAACGAGCGTTCACCTTCGTGCGTTCGCAGTCATCGGGAGGGCGGCCGGCATGGACGAGCAGCGGTACGGGGAATTCGTGGCGGTACGGCGGCACGGCGACGGCGGGCACGTCGCCGAGCTGGTGCTCGACCGGCCCAAGGCGATGAACGCCGTGTCCAGCGCCATGGCCGTCGCCATCGGCGAGGCCTGCGCCGCCCTCGCCGCCGACCCCACGGTCCGTACCACCGTCCTCACCTCCTCGAACGACCGCGCCTTCTGCGTCGGGGCCGACCTGAAGGAGCGCAACTCCTTCACCGACGCCGAACTGGTCCGCCAGCGGCCCACCGCCCGGGCCGCGTACACCGGCGTCCTGGACCTGCCGATGCCGGCGGTCGCCGCGGTGCACGGCTTCGCCCTCGGCGGCGGGTACGAGCTCGCGCTCGCCTGTGACGTGATCGTGGCCGACGCGACCACCGTGGTCGGGCTGCCCGAGGTGTCCGTCGGCGTGATCCCCGGGGGCGGCGGCACCCAGTTGCTGCCGCGCCGGGTGGGGGCCGCGCGCGCCGCCGAGCTGGTCTTCACGGCGCGGCGGGTGGAGGCCGAGGACGCGGAGCGGCTGGGGCTCGTCGACGTACTGGCGTGGGAGGGCGACGCCCGCGAGGAGGCCCTCGCGCTGGCCGCCCGCATCGCGGCGAACTCGCCGGTCGGCCTGCGGGCGGCCAAGCGGGCGATGCGGCTGGGCCAGGGGCTGGACCTGCGTGCCGGGCTGGAGGTCGAGGACGCGGCCTGGCGGTCGGTGGCCTTCTCCGGGGACCGGGCCGAGGGCGTGGCCGCGTTCAACGAGAAGCGCACGCCGCGGTGGCCCGGGGAGTAGGGCGCGTTCGGACGCGGGGGAGCGGCCCGGACGGCGGCCGGCCGCCGCTCCGGAGGAGAGAACGCGCAAAACCTGCCTAACCTGTACGAATGGGTGAGGATGTTCGAGTGCGTGCCGTGGTCGCGCTGGCGCAGGCGATGGCGGCGGCGCCCACCCCCCGGGAGACCTGGCGGGCGGCGGCCCGGGGCGCGCGGGACGCGCTCGGCGGCGGCTTCGCGGCGCTCTCGGTGTGGGAGCGGGAGGCGGGCCGGCTGCGCGTCCTGGTCAACGAGGGGGAGCGGGCGCCGGGCGAGGAGGAGTTCCCGGCGGACGAGACGTACCCCGTCCACCAGTTCCCGGAGATCACCGAGTTCCTGCACGAGCGGTGGGCGGGGGGCGGCGAGCCCGACGCCTGGGTCGAGACGGCCGCCGCCGATGACCCCCCGGCGGCCCCCCGCCCCGGCTACTGCCACCAGCGGGTGGCGGCGCTGCGCCGCCGGGGCCGCGGCTGCTGCGTCGTCGCGCCGATCGTGCTGCACGGGCGGGCATGGGGCGAGCTGTACGTGGCCAGGCCGGCCGGCGCCCCGGTCTTCGACCGCGCCGACGCCGACTTCGCCACCGTCCTGGCCTCGGTCGTCGCCGCGGGAATCGTCCAGACGGAACGCCTCGAAGAGGTCCGTACGCTCGCCTTCACCGACCCGCTCACGGGCCTGGCGAACCGCCGCGCGGTCGACATACGCCTCGACGAGGCGCTGGAGGAGCACCGGCTGACCGGCGCGGTGGTCAGCCTGCTCGTCTGCGACGTCAACGGCCTCAAGCAGGTCAACGACACCTACGGCCACGAGATCGGCGACCGCCTCCTGGAGCGCTTCGGCTGCGTCCTGTCCCGCTGCGGCGCGATGCTGCCGGGAGCGCTGGCCGCCCGGCTGGGCGGCGACGAGTTCTGCCTCCTCTCGGTGGGCCCGACGTCCGACGACGTCATCCGGGCGGCCACCGAGCTCTGCCTGCTGGCGAGGGAGCTGGAGTACGGGGACGGGGTCGCCTGCGGCATCGCCTCCACGGGCGACCCGATCGGCCCGGTCGCCTCGGCCCGCCGGCTCTTCCGCCTGGCCGACGCGGCCCAGTACCGGGCCAAGGCGGCGGGCTCGCGCAGGCCGGTGGTGGCGGGCCGCGACGGGGAGGTGCTGGCGCTGGCGGAGTCGGCGCCCGCCCGCCGGGGCGAACGCCGCCGCTTCCGCGGTTCGAGGGGGTAGGGCCGGCCCCGCTCGCTGACGGCTCCGCGACGCGGACGCGCCCCGCCCAGGGGTGCGGGGAACGGCGCGCCCGGCCACGACGCACCCGCACGGGAACCGTTCGGCGGGAGTGGGCGGGGCCGGTACGGGCGCTCGGGCTCGGGGCGGCGCCCGGGCGGGGCTGTAAGGGGGCTGCGACGCCCGGGGGCGGGAGTGGAAGGCTTCGGGGAAGTAGCGTTTCGGGAGAGTGAGGGGGCGTCATGGATTTCACGTATGCCGACGTGGGTGCGACCGGGCGTGAGGGAGCGGCGTGCCCCGAAGGCTTCCGGTCGTTGCGCGTGCGGACCCGGATCGGCCGCGGACCCGACGCCCGCCGCGTCGCGGGCGACGCCGTGCTGGGCTGGAAGATGCACCGCGCCGTGGGAGTGACCGTCGCCCCCACCGCGCAGCGCGCCGCCCCCGGCGTCGACGTCGTCGTCGGGATCGGAGTCGGCCGACGGCGCATCCTGGTCCCGTGCCGGGTCGTGTGGGCGCTGGACGAGCCGACGCGCGCCGGCTTCGCGTACGGGACGCTGCCCGGTCACCCCGAGTGCGGGGAGGAGGCGTTCGTGGTGGAGCTGGACGCGAACGGCGAAGTCTGGCTGACCGTACGGGCGTTCAGCCGCCCGGCGGCCTGGTACGCCCGGGCGGGCGGCCCGGTGACCCGGCTGCTCCAGCGCGCGTACGCCAAACGGTGCGGGCTGGTGCTGCGGCGGGCCGTGGCGCGGCACACGGCAAGGGGGCGCGCGGCCCGGTGACCCGTGAACGGCCCGGGGGCCCGGTCGGGGGGCAGGCGTCGTGAGGATTCCCGGGGGCCGCACCGCATGCCGTCGTGCTCCGGGGCGCGCCGTCCCGTCCCGCACCGGCGTGCGGCACCGGGCGCACGGCCGGTATCGGGAGGGGGCCGTACGGGGCTGGAGCGCGGCGGTCCCCGCGTAAGGGGCCAACCCGTCCAGGGCTAGTGACACGGCGGCATTCAATACGTAGGCTCCTGAATATGGATATGCACACCGCCGCACCCGCCGTTCCTGCCGCGACCACCGTCCTCCTGGGCACCGCCGGCACCACCGTCGACGACGTCGTCGCCGTCGCCCGTGGCAACGCCCGCATCGAGCTGACCGCCGAGGCCGTGGCCGCGCTCGCCGCCTCGCGCGAGATCGTGGACGCGCTGGCCGCCAAGCCGGAGCCGGTGTACGGGGTGTCCACCGGGTTCGGCGCGCTCGCCTCCCGGCACATCAGCCATGAGCTGCGCGCGCAGCTCCAGCGCAACATCGTGCGCTCGCACGCGGCGGGCATGGGGCCGCGGGTGGAGCGCGAGGTGGTGCGCGCGCTGATGTTCCTGCGGCTGAAGACGGTCGCGTCCGGGCACACGGGCGTGCGTCCCGAGGTCGCGCAGACCATGGCGGACGTGCTGAACGCGGGCATCACGCCGGTCGTGCACGAGTACGGGTCGCTGGGGTGCTCCGGGGACCTCGCGCCGCTGTCGCACTGTGCGCTGACGCTGATGGGCGAGGGCGACGCCGAGGGCCCCGACGGGGTCGTGCGGCCCGCCGGCGAGCTGCTGGCCGAGCACGGGATCGTACCCGTGGAGCTCAAGGAGAAGGAGGGGCTGGCCCTCCTCAACGGCACCGACGGCATGCTCGGCATGCTGATCATGGCGATCGCCGACCTGAAGCGGCTGTACACGTCGGCCGACATCACGGCGGCGCTCAGCCTGGAGGCGCTGCTCGGCACCGAGAAGGTGCTCGCGCCCGAGCTGCACGTGATCCGCCCGCACCCCGGGCAGGGTGCGTCCGCCGACAACATGCTGCGGGTGCTCGAGGGTTCGGGGCTCACCGGGCACCACCAGGACGACGCGCCGCGGGTGCAGGACGCGTACTCCGTGCGGTGCGCGCCGCAGGTGGCGGGCGCGGGGCGCGACACGATCGCGTACGCCCAGACCGTGGCCGAACGCGAGCTGGCGGCGGCCGTCGACAACCCGGTCGTGCTGCCCGACGGGCGGGTGGAGTCCAACGGCAACTTCCACGGGGCGCCGGTCGCGTACGTCCTCGACTTCCTCGCGATCGTCGCCGCCGACCTGGGCTCGATCGCCGAGCGGCGCACGGACCGGCTGCTCGACAAGAACCGCTCGCACGGGCTGCCGGCCTTCCTCGCGGACGACGCGGGCGTGGACTCGGGCCTGATGATCGCCCAGTACACGCAGGCCGCCCTGGTCAGCGAGATGAAGCGGCTGGCGAACCCGGCCTCGGTCGACTCGATCCCGTCCTCGGCGATGCAGGAGGACCACGTGTCGATGGGCTGGTCGGCGGCGCGCAAGCTTCGGACGGCCGTCGACAACCTCACGCGGATCATGGCGGTCGAGCTGTACGCGGCGACGCGGGGCATCGAACTGCGTCACGGGCTGACGGCGGCGCCGGCCTCGCGGGCGGTCATCAAGGCCGTCCGGGCGGCGGGCGTGCAGGGCCCCGGCCCGGACCGCTTCCTCGCCCCGGACCTGGCGGCGGCGGACGCCTTCGTGCGGAGCGGGGGACTGGTGGCGGCGGTGGAGCCGGTGACGGGGGCGCTGGCGTAGTTCGACGGAGGTACGGAGAAGGGGCGCCCGGTACTGCTGCCGGGCGCCCCTTCGGCGTGCCCGGGGGCCGACGCAGGGGGGCGGCTGCCCGCAGGGCGTCCGCCAGGAGGGCGGGGAACGGCGCGACCGGCCGTGGCGCACCCGCACGGGACGGGAACGGCGGCGGCCCCCTGGGGTAGGGGGTCGGAGGCACGGGCGACCCCTCCCGCAAGGGGCCGGGGCCACCAGCACCCCCGGGTATGGACCCGAGGCCACCCCCGCCCGGGGCAGGGCCCCCCGCCTCCCCGGGATCGGATTGCACCTCCGCTCGCCCACCTGTTACCTTCACCATGGAATTACTTCACCATGGAGGAAACGTGAGCCAGGATCCCCCCGCCCCCGGCGAAGCCCCCGCAGCCCCGGCCCCCCGTGCGGCCCGGCGCTGGATCGGGCTCGTCGCCATCGCCCTCGGCGTCGCCCTGATCGTCGTCGACACCACCATCGTCAACGTGATCGTCCCCTCGGTCATCGAGGACCTCGACGTCAACTCCGGGCAGGCGCAGTGGATCCAGGAGTCGTACGCGATCGTCTTCGCCGCGCTCCTCCTCCTCGTCGGCCGGTTCGCGGACCTGGTCGGGGCCCGCCGCGTCTTCATCGCCGGTGTCGTGGCCTTCGGCGCGACCAGCGTCCTGGCCGGGCTCGCCCCGAACGGGGAGCTGCTGGTCGTCGCCCGTTTCCTCCAGGGCGCGGGAGCGGCGATGATCCTGCCGACCTCCCTCTCCCTGCTCAACGCCACCTTCACCGGCAGGGCCCGCGGCCAGGCCTTCGCCGTCTGGGGGTCCACCATCGGCGCGGCCTCCGCGCTCGGGCCCCTCCTCGGCGGCTGGCTCGCCGAACACGCCACCTGGCGCTGGGCGTTCGGCATCAACGTCCCGCTGTCGGTCCTCATCGCGGTGGGCGCGGTGCTGTACCTGGCGCCGTCGCCGAGGACGAAGGGCCGCGTCGACGGCGCCGGCGCGGTCCTCTCCGTGCTCGGCCTCGGTCTCCTCGCCTTCGGCCTGGTCGAGGGGCGCAACCACGGCTGGTTCGCCACCACCCGCCCGTTCGACCTCTTCGGCCTGCGCTGGGCCGGCGGGCCCTCGCCCGTCCTGGTCGCCCTCGTCCTCTCGGCCGTCTCGCTGACGGCCTTCGTGCTGCGCCAGTCCGCGATCACCCGCGGCGGCGACCCGTCCCGGGCGCTCATGGACGTACGGCTGTTCTCGATCTCCTCCTTCCGCAACGGCAACGTCGCGACGCTGATCATCGGGCTCGGGGAGTTCGGCATCGTCGCGGTGCTGCCGCTGTGGCTGCAGTTCACGCTCGACTACAGCGCCGTGCAGGCGGGTCTCGCGCTCGTGCCCATCGCGGTCGGCAGCTTCGTCGCCAGCGGGGTCGGCTTCGGGCTCGCCGCCAAGGTGCACGCCCTCCACCAACTGCGCATCGGCCTCGCCCTCGAAGTCGTGGGGCTGGCCGGACTCGGCCTGATCGCCGCCGCCGACAGCCCCTGGTGGACGGTCGCCCTCGTGCTCTTCCTGTACGGAATCGGCGTCGGCTTCGCGACCGCCCAGGTGACCAACGTCGTCCTCGCCGAGATCCCGGAGAACAGCGCCGGTCAGGGCTCCGGCATTCAGAGCGCCTTCCGGCAACTGGGCTCGGCCCTCGGCATCGCGGTCCTCACCACGCTTTTCTTCACCACCCTCGGCGAGAAGCTCGGCGACCGGCTGGACGGCCTCGGCCTGCCCGCCGGGCACGCCGGCGAGCTCACCCGGGCCGTCACCGACAGCGCGGGCGCGGCGATCGGCCCCCTCGCGGACAGCCCGCGGACCGCGCCGGCCGCCGACGCCGCCCGCTGGGCGATGACCGAGGGCATCGCGCTGGGCGGTTACGTCGCCGCGGCCTTCGTCGTCCTCGGCCTGATCGCCACCGCGCTGATCCCCTCGGCGGGGGTACGGGCGGCCACCTCGGCGGAGGAGGCGGACCAGCGGGCCCCGGTCGCCGGTTAGGTTGGGCGGCACGCACACCCCGGTCGGCATCCCGGCCGGGGCGGAGGCGTACGTACTGGCCGAAAAGACCGAAGAGAGAAGCGGACTGCCTCGATGGACGTGACGCAGCACGAACCCACTGACGCGGCCGGACGCGTGCGACGCACGAAGCTCCAACAACGCGGCCCCACCGCCCCCGAGGGCGCCGAGGGCCAGCAGGACCGCCTGACCGAGGGGCTGCGGCTGTACGGCGCGGACTACCAGGAGGTGGCCCGCCGGTTCGCGACCTGGCTCGGCCTGCACACCACCGACGCCCACGCCCTGGTGCAGATCCTGTACGGCGAGGAGCGGGGGGCGCCGCTGTCCCCGGCCCGGCTCAGCGAGCGCATCCAGCTCTCGTCCGGCGCCACCACCGCCCTGCTCAACCGGCTGGAGAAGGCGGGCCATGTCGTCCGCACCCGCGAGCACACCGACAGGCGGATCATCACGCTGCGCGGCAGCGCCCGCGTCCAGGAGCTGACGGACGACTTCTTCCGGCCGCTGGGCGAGCGCGTCGGCCGGATGCTGGCCCGCTACCCGGCCGAGCAGCTCCAGCAGTTCGAGGCCTTCCTGAACGACCTGCACCTCACCATGAACGAGCACCTGGCGGCGCTGGACGAGGGCGAGGACCCGGTCCCGCGCAGCTCCGCCCGGCCCTCGTAGGGCCCGGTCAGGCGGGCGACGTGCCCCGACGGCGTACCGAGTACGTCACGAAGCCCGCGCCGATCCCGAGGAAGGCCGTCCCGCCGATGAGGTACGGGGTGGTGTCGACGCTGCCGGTGTCGGCGAGGGCGAGCCTCTGGTCCGGGGCGGCGCCGCCGCCCGTGCCGTCCACGTGGACGGCCTTGCCCGGGGCGTCGGCGTTCGGCCCGTGCGCGGCGGGGCGGGTCTCTCTCCGGTCCTGGGTGTGGGCCTGGTCCCGGCCCTTCGCCTGCGGGACTTCCACCGTCGCGTTCGCCGACGGTACGAACCACAGCGCGGCCAGCAGTCCGCCGGCGGCGGTGGCGGTGAGCAGTGGTCGGAGTGCGGTCACGGTATCGATCCCCCTTGAGGCACCCGCGAATTGGTCGTGCGCGCCGATGCTAATGAAAACAGCGGGCCGGAGGAAAGGCGTGAGAGGCCGGAATTCTTCGTTCCGGCCGCGCGCCGGACCCCCGCCGGCCCTCCTCCGGCCCCGAAAAGGCGGCCCGAAACCCTCCCATCCCAGGCATGACCCCGCCCGATGAGGGGCAAAAGGGGCGGCGTAGCGTCGGCTGGGCGCGGGTCCTCGCCCGTGACTCCGACGAGTGGTGTTGCCCACATTTTGCCCAAAAGTGGAACGGCGGCGTCGGATTGTGGGTTGTAACAGCATTGGCAGGGGAAGTGCGCCCGGCGGGTTCCGGGTCCGGGGTCCGGGTCCGGGGTCCGGTGACCGCGCCCCGGCGGCGGCGGGGAATCCGCGGGGAGACAGCAACGATGGAGAAGCGTGTGATCACGAACAGCAAGCGGCGCAGGGGACTGGCGTACGCGTCCGCGCTGCTCGGCGGCGTGCTGGTGCTTTCGGGCTGCAGCGACGACGGCAAGGGCGACGGCGGGAAGAGCGACGCCGACGGGGCGAAGAAGTCGCAGGAGCAGTCCGACGCGGCAGCCGCCAAGGACACCTCCAAGGCCCGAATAGAGATCTCCCCCAAGTCGGGCGCCACCAACGTCGGCATCAACAACGACGCCAAGGTCACCGTCGCCGACGGCAAGCTCACCGAGGTCAAGCTGACCGACGCCGCGGGCAAGGAGGTCAAGGGCACCATCGCCGCCGACGGCACGAGCTGGAAGCCGGACACCCGCCTGGAGCGCGCCACGGTCTACAAGCTGAGCGCCACCGCCGTCGACGGCGACAACCGCAAGGCGCACGAGAACCGCTCCTTCACCACGGTCTCGCCCAAGAACAGCTTCATCGGCAACTTCACGCCCGAGGACGGCTCCAAGGTCGGCGTGGGCATGCCGGTCTCGATCCGCTTCGACAAGGCGATCACGAACAAGAAGGCCGTGCAGGCGGGCATCGAGGTCACCTCCAGCAGCGGCCAGGAGGTCGTCGGCCACTGGTTCGACGCCCAGCGCCTCGACTTCCGTCCCCAGGACTACTGGAAGGGCGGCTCCGAGGTCACCATGAAGCTCAAGCTGGACGGCGTCGAGGGCGCCGACGGCGTGCTGGGCGTGCAGGACAAGACGGTGAAGTTCACCGTGGGCCGCAACCAGGTCTCCACCGTCGACGTCAAGACCAAGAAGATGACCGTCACCCAGGACGGCAAGGTCGTCAGGACCATCCCGATCTCGGCCGGCTCGCCGGACAACCCCACGTACAACGGCAAGATGGTGATCTCCGAGAAGTTCAAGGAGACCCGCATGGACGGTGCGACGGTCGGCTTCACGGACGACGACGGCAAGGGCGAGTACGACATCAAGGACGTCCCGCACGCCATGCGGCTGTCCACCTCGGGCACCTTCATCCACGGCAACTACTGGGGCGCCAAGTCGATCTTCGGCGGCGCCAACACCAGCCACGGCTGCGTGGGCCTGAGCGACACCCAGGGCGCGGACGACCCGAACACGCCGGGCGCGTGGTTCTTCAACAACTCGATGGTCGGCGACGTCGTCATCGTGAAGAACTCCCCGGACAAGACCATCAAGCCGGACAACGGCCTCAACGGCTGGAACCTGGACTGGGCGGCCTGGAAGGCGGGCTCGGAGGTCTGATCCTCCCCGGCTCCGTCTCTCGTACGAGGGCGGGTGCACCCTTCGCGAAAGGGCGCGCCCGCCCTTTCGCGCACCCGGGCCATTACCCCGTACGTCATCGACCCCGCCCGCCCCCCTGCGGCAGGATGCGACTCACCAAACCGACGCCGGAGTTCGCACCCCCGGCCGACCCCCTCGGAGGGAACGAGACATGACCGCCTACGCCATCGCCCACATCGGTCCCGGCCCGGTCAACGACGACGTCCTCACCTACGTCGAGCGCATGCAGGGCACCCTCGACCCCTTCGGCGGGCGCTTCCTCGTCCACTTCGCGGAGCACGAGGTGCTGGAGGGCTCCTGGCACGGCGCACCCGTCCTGATCGCCTTCCCCGACCTCCCGTCGGCCCGCGACTGGTACGCGTCCCCCGCCTACCAGGAGATCGTCCCGCTGCGCACCAAGCACCTCCCCGGCGACATCATCCTGGTCGACGGCGTCCCGGAGGGCTACGACCCCTCCCGCACCGCGGCCGACCTGCGCTCGGCGCAGGCGCAGCAGGACTGATGCATGCTCAGTTCCCGCCCTCCCGGCGGGAGATGAGCACCGCCACCCCGTCCAGGATCCGCTCCACCCCGAACGCGAACAGGCTCTCCAGGTTCAGCTCGAACCCGTCCGCGGCGAAGTACGACCCCAGGACCGGATAGCCCTCCGCCGCCCGCACCTCCTCCGCGCGCGGCTCCTGCGCCGCCATCCACTCCTCCGGCGACATCCCGGTGTCCTGCCGGGCCCTGTTCTCCAGCTCCAGGGTCCCGGCCAGGCCCTGGACGTGCCCGAACAGGGTGAGGTGGACGTGCATCATCTCGGTCGGCGTCAGCCCCTGCCCGCTCAGCGCGTGCAGCACCCACTCCGTGTACCGCATCGCGTGCGGGGCGGCCTGCGGGCGGGTGAGGGCGGCCATGGCCTGCGCCATCCACGGGTGCCGGACGTACATCCGCCACAACCACCGTGCGGCGTGCGTGAGCCGGGGCCGCCACCCGTTCAGGCCGGGGGAGCCGAGCGGCCGCTCCGCGAACACCTCCTCCGACATCAGGTGCACCAGCTCGGCCTTCCCGGGCACGTGCCGGTACAGGGCCATCGTGGAGGTGCCCAGTTCGGTGGCGACCCGGCGCATGGTGAGCATGGCGAGCCCCTCCGCGTCGGCCAGGACCACGGCGGTGCGCACGATCCGCTCCCGGGTGAGCGCACCCGGCGCGGCGGCGTGCGCGGGCCGCGCCGCGGACGCCGGGGAGGCCACGACCGTGCCCACGCCGGGGACCGCCCGGACGAGGCCCTCCTGGGCGAGGGCCGCCAGCGCCCGGCTCGCGGTGGCCATCGCGACGCCCCACTCGCGGGTGATCTCCCGGGTGGAGGGCACCCGGTCGCCGGGGGAGAGGTCCCCGGAGGAGATGCGCCGGCGGATCGCGGCGGCGATGCGGGCGGAGGGCGTCGACTCACGGCTCATGCCCTCACCGTACTAGTGCACCGCACTAGTGCACCCGCCCCGTGCGAGGGGCCCTGACCGGCTCACGGTCGGGGTGCACTAGGTCACCGATTGCCGGGCGGTTCCCGGGCTGCTTACGTCGTACGCACACCGTCCGCGTACGACGTACAGACACCCCCCGTCACACCTCTCGGGAGCCGCCATGCCCACCACCGCACCCCCGCCCGCCCCGCCCGCCCCCCTTGCGGGCCGCCGCGAATGGACCGCCCTCGGCGTGCTGATGCTGCCCCTGCTCCTGGTCTCGATGGACGTCTCCGTCCTCTACTTCGCGATCCCCTTCATCGGCCGCGACCTCGGCCCGAGCGCCACGCAGCAGCTCTGGATCCTGGACGTGTACGGGTTCGTGCTCGCCGGCCTGCTCATCACCATGGGCGCGCTCGGCGACCGCATCGGGCGGCGCAGGCTGCTCCTGTGCGGCGCGGCGGCCTTCGGGGCGGCCTCGGCGGCCGCCGCGTACGCCACGACGCCCGAAGCACTCATCGCGGTACGGGCGTTGCTCGGCATCGGCGGCGCGACCCTGATGCCCTCCACGCTCGCCCTCATCCGCAACCTCTTCCGCGACGCGCGTCAGCGGGCCAGGGCGATCACGGTGTGGACGGGCGTCCTGACGGCCGGTCTCTCGCTCGGCCCGGTCGTCAGCGGCCTGCTCCTCGAACACTTCTGGTGGGGTTCGGTCTTCCTGATCAACCTGCCCGCCATGCTCGTCCTGCTGGCCGTCGGGCCCTTCCTCCTCCCCGAGTTCAAGACCCCCGCCAAGGGCCGCTTCGACCTGGCGAGCGCGGCGCTCTCCCTGGCCGCGGTGCTCCCCGTGATCCACGGCATCAAGGAACTCGCCAAGAACGGGCCCGAGTTGTTCCCCCTCCTCACCGTCGCGGCGGGCCTGGCACTCGGCCTCCTCTTCCTGCGCAGGCAGCGCGGCCTCGCCTCCCCGATGATCGACCTGCCGCTGCTCCGGGAGCGGACGTTCGGCGGGGCGATGCTCGCGAACGTCATCGCGATGTTCGCCACGGTCGGCTTCGCGGTCTTCTTCACCCAGTACCTCCAGTCGGTGCGCGGCATGAGCCCCCTCGAAGCAGCCCTGTGGAGCCTGGTCCCGTCCGCCGTCGTGCCCGTCCTGGCCCCGCTGGGCGCGGCGCTCGCCGCACGGGTGGACCGGGCGTACGTCATGACCGGCGGTTTCCTGCTGGCCGCCGGGGGCTTCCTCTGGCTCACCCGGGTGTCCGCGGACTCCGCCCTCTGGTACGTCCTGACCGGCTGCGCGCTGTACGTCGGCGGAATCGTCGTCGCGATGACGCTGGCCAACGAGATGGCCCTCGGCGCGGCTCCGCCCGAGCGGGCGGGGTCGGCGGCGGCGGTCCTGGAGTCCGGCACGGAGTTCGGGGGCGCGCTGGGGATGGCCGTCCTGGGCAGCATCGGGGCGGCGGTCTACACGCGGGGCATGGCCGACTTCGCCCCCGGTCCGGTGCGCGAGACCCTGGGCGGCGCGCTGGCCTCGGCGGCCCGCCTGCCGGCCTCCGCCGGGGAGCCCCTCGTCCTGGCCGCCCGTACCGCCTTCACCGACGGGCTCAACCTGGCGGCGCTGGGGGCGGCGGGGGTGATGCTGGGGGCGGCGTTCTTCTCCTGGGGGGTCCTGCGCCGGCGGCCGTCGGACGCGCCGGTCGGGGCGGAGGTCTGAGAGGTTCGCACCCCGGCCTCCGCGTGGTTCCCGTACGGGGGTGTGGCCGGTCCCGGTCCCGGTCCCGTACGGGTGCGGCGCGGCCGGCCGCGCGGTTCCCCGCACCCCTGACGGCGTGCCCTTCGGGCAGCCGTCCCCGCAGCCCGAATCGCCCGCCCCCCTCCTGGGCAGTGATCTCCTGCCCATGACCCCCCGGCCGAGGAGCGCCGCATGACCCCGAACCCGCCCGAGACCACCATCGGCGTCGCCGCCGTGCAGGACCTGCACACCACCCGTTCCTGGGCGCAGGCCGAAGGCTGGAATCCCGGACGCGGTGATCTCCTGCCCTTCTTCGCCGCCGACCCGCACGGCTTCCTGATCGCCCGCCGCCCCGGCGACCCCACCCCGGTCTCCAGCATCTCGGTGGTCCGCTACGGCACCGACCACGCCTTCCTCGGCCTCTACCTGGCCCGCCCCGACGTACGCGGGCAGGGGTACGGCATCCAGGTCTGGAACGCCGGCATGGCCCGCGTCGCCGGCCGCACCGTGGGCCTCGACGGCGTCGTCGCCCAGCAGGCCAACTACCGCAAATCCGGGTTCGCTTCGGCCTGGACCAACACCCGCTACGAGGGCACCTTGAACACCGACCCGGTCCCCGCCCCGCCCGGCGTCGTCCTCACCGACGCCACCGCCCTGCCCTTCGCCCTGCTCGCCGCCTACGACCGCCGCTTCTTCCCCACGGCCCGCGACACCTTCCTCGCGGCCTGGCTCACCGCCCCGCACCGCGCCTCGCTCGCCGCCGTCCAGGACGGCCGCGTCGTCGGGCTCGCCGTCCGCCGCGCCTGCGTCACGGGCTCCCGCATCGGCCCCTGCTACGCCGACACCCCCGCCGTCGCCGCCAGCCTCCTCACCCACCTGGCCACGGAAACCCCCATCGCCCTGGACGTCCCCGACACCAACCCCGCCGCCGTCCACCTGGCCGAACAACTCGCCCTGACCCCGACCTTCGAGACCTCCCGCATGTACACGGCCGCCCCGCCCCGGCTCGACCACCCCGCCCTCTACGGCATCTCGACGCTCGAACTGGGCTGAGCGGTGCGCCCTCCGGCGCCGTACGGGCGGACGCGCGGGGTCAGCACCCCGAGGGGTGGGTGGACAGCCACGCGGAATGGCGGGAGCGCAGGGCATCGCGTTCCGCGGAGGTGGTGAGGACGACGTCGGCCCCGCCGTCGTAGGGGTGGTGGATGCGGCGGAGATCCGGGTCCGTGAGGAACACCTCGACGAGTGCCTCGTCCGCGACGGCCCGCAGCAGCGCGTCCACGCACCCGCGTTCCCACCCGCGCCGGTCGGCGTACAGGCGGGTGTGGGTGTGGAACTCGGGGTCGGGGTCGTCCAGGTCGGACTCGGTCCACCAGCGGACGCCGCCGGGATGGAGTTCCCGCCGGGGCGACGGCCGGCCGGCGGGGCCGTCCGGGGTGGACGACCAGTCCATGGTCACCACGAGCACGTCCCCGCCCGCGAAGAGCGCGTCCAGCACGGTGTTGTACCGGTCGAGCACAATCGCGTACTCGGCCTCCGTGGCCGGGTGGCGCTTCGATTCCGGAAGGCTGTGGAAGCGCACCCACCGGTCCGGATACGCCGTACGGAAGGTGTGGGCGACCGGCGGGCCCGCCGGTCGCCGCTCCCGCCACAGCGCGGCGAGCGCCTCCGGTGTCACCGCTCTCCGGCCGGGGCCACCCCGATCGGGCAGGAGACGCCCGTGCCGCCGATTCCGCAGTAGCCCGCCGGGTTCTTGTCCAGGTACTGCTGGTGGTACGGCTCGGCCGGCCAGAAGGGGTTGTCGGCGGCGGGGAGGATCTCGGTGGTGATCCTCCCGAAGCCGTTGCCCGTCAGGACCTCCTGGTAGGCGGCCCGGGACGCCTCCGCCTCGGCGAGGTGGGCGGGGGAGTGCGGGTAGATCGCCGAGCGGTACTGGGTGCCCACATCGTTGCCCTGGCGGAAGCCCTGGGTGGGGTTGTGGGACTCCCAGAAGAGCTTCAGGAGGGCGGCGTAGGAGACGACGGAGGGGTCGAAGACCACCCGGACGACCTCCGTGTGGCCGGTCAGGCCGGAGCAGACCTCCTCGTAGGCGGGGTGGGGGGTCGAGCCGCCCTGGTAACCGGCCAGGGTCGTCCACACGCCCGGGGTCTGCCAGAACTTCCGCTCCGCGCCCCAGAAACAGCCCAGGCCGAAGTCGGCGGTCTCGAAGCCGTCCGGGTAGGGGCCCAGGAGCGGGTTGCCGAGCACCGTGTGGCGGGAGGGGACCTCGAATTCGGGGGTGGTGCGGCCCTTGAGGGCCTGCTCGGGGGTGGGGAGCTGCGGCGTACGGCCGAAGAGCATGGTTCCTCCTGGAGCGGGGGTGGGGCGATCCGTACAACAGGGGAGGGGCGGCCCGGATTCCCGGCCGCCCCTCGGACGGGAGCCACGGGCCCGGGGGGAAGCCACGGGCCCGGACGGGGACCACGGGCCCGGGGAGCGTCACGGGCGCAGTGTCGCCGGGCTGCCGCCGTTGGACTCGTAGCCCGCCACCGCCAGATTGCGGTGCAGGGTGTAGTCGGCCGCCGGGTCCGGGCTGTGGGTCCAGGGGAGCGCCCCCACGTAGCCGTCGACCGCCGCGATCTGCCGGACCGCCTCCGCCCAGCGCTCCGAGCGGACCAGGAAGAGGATCAGCAGGTGGCGCACGTGCGCCAGCATCGGGTCGTCCGGACGGGCCGCGTGCACCGCGAACAGGGCGCCCTCGACGGCCCGGGTCACCACCGCGCTCCGGTAGAAGCTGTTGACCACGATCACCTCGGGGAGGTGGTCGTAGACGGAGAAGAGGGGGAGCGCGGCCAGCAGCGAGCCCTGGGGGGCGCGGGAGGCGGCCATGGTGGCGAAGGAGTCCGACTCGGCGCGCGAACCGTGCCACTTCTCCGAGAGGTAGTGCAGGGCGACCAGGTGCGCCCCCAGATGCGTCGGTGCGCGGTCGATCACTTTCGCCCAGAGCCGGTCGAACTCCGGCCGGGGATAGGCGAGTCCGCGCGCGATGGACAGTTCGACGATGTACGGGACCGGGTCGCCCGGCGACAGGAGGGCGGCCTGCGCGCACAGGTCACGGGACTCCTCCAGGATGATCCGCCAGTCGTCCTTGTCCGCCGAGGACGAGCGCCATGCCTGCTGCACCAAGAATTCTGCGTGAACTTGTGCGCCGCCCGCGTCCTTGGGGGACTCGGCGCGCCAGTCGCGCAGCCAGCGGCCGCCCTCGCCGGGGCGCTGGGCCAGTTCCAGGGACGCGGCGCCCGCGAAGGCCTGCACCCGCTGCCAGCGCACCTCGCCCTCCTTCGGCGTCCCGGCCAGCAACTGCTGCGCCGCCCGCCAGTCCTGCGTGCGCTGCACCACGTCGAGGACGTCCAGCAGGTCCTGGTCCGGGCCCGGCAGCCGTACGTCCAGGGCCTCCTGCCGCACGAAGCCGTACTCCTGCGGATCGGCCGCGTCGGGCGAACCGGGCGCGGCCAGCCGGATGCCGCCGCTCCTGCGGCGCAGCAGCAGGGGGCCGAGGGCGGCGAAGAGCACGAGCACCGCGATCAGGAACCAGAGAATGTCCATACCGACATTGTCCCCGGACCCGGCGCGGGCGTTTCGGACAGCCGTCGCGGGCCTCCGCGGGCGGCCGATTCCGCGACGCCGTCGCGCACAGCGGACACGGGTGACCGGTGGGAGAACTACCCTCGGCCCCATGACTGATGAGCAGAGCCGCACCGTGCGCGCCTTCGAGACCCTCGCCATCCACGCCGGCAACACCGCCGACCCGCTGACCGGCGCCGTCGTGCCGCCGATCTACCAGGTGTCGACGTACAAGCAGGACGGGGTGGGCGGCCTGCGCGGCGGCTACGAGTACAGCCGCAGCGCCAACCCGACCCGCACCGCCCTGGAGGAGAACCTCGCCGCTCTGGAGGGCGGCCGGCGCGGGCTCGCCTTCGCGTCCGGGCTCGCCGCCGAGGACTGCCTGCTGCGCACGCTCCTGTCGCCCGGCGACCACGTCGTCATCCCGAACGACGCGTACGGCGGCACCTTCCGCCTCTTCGCCAAGGTCGTCTCGCGCTGGGGCGTGGAGTGGTCGGTCGCCGACACCTCCGACCCGGCGGCGGTACGGGCCGCGCTCACGCCCCGTACGAAGGCGGTGTGGGTCGAGACGCCCTCCAACCCGCTGCTCGGGATCACCGACATCGCGGCCGTCGCCGACGTCGCGCACACGGCGGGCGCCAGGCTCGTCGTCGACAACACCTTCGCCAGCCCCTACCTCCAGCAGCCGATCGCGCTGGGCGCGGACGTCGTCGTGCACTCGACGACCAAGTACATGGGCGGTCACTCGGACGTCGTCGGCGGGGCCCTGGTCACCAACGACGCCGGAATCGCCGAGGAGCTGGCCTTCCACCAGAACGCGATGGGCGCCGTCGCCGGGCCCTTCGACGCCTGGCTGGTGCTGCGCGGCATCAAGACCCTCGCCGTCCGCATGGACCGGCACAGCGAGAACGCGACGCGCGTCGCCGACATGCTGAGCGCCCACCCCGAGGTCACCCAGGTCCTCTACCCGGGGCTGCCCGAGCACGCCGGGCACGAGGTCGCCGCCAAGCAGATGAAGGCGTTCGGCGGCATGGTCTCCTTCCGGGTCCGGGGCGGCGAGGAGGCCGCGGTGCGGGTCTGCGACCGGGCGCGGCTGTTCACCCTCGGCGAGTCCCTCGGCGGCGTCGAGTCGCTGATCGAGCACCCCGGGCGCATGACGCACGCCTCGGTGGCCGGGTCCGCGCTGGAGGTGCCCGCCGACCTGGTGCGGCTGTCCGTCGGCATCGAGTCCGGCGACGACCTGCTCGCGGACCTGAAGCAGGCCCTGGGCTAGGACCGCGGCGGGAACCGGGTCAGAGCCCCTCCACCGGCGGCGTGACGTCCGCCGGTGGAGCCTGCCACGGGTGCGCCACCGACGCCCACACCAGGAACACGATCACCGCGACCGTCGCGACCGCCCACCCCGCCCGCCGCAGCGCCCGGCGCCGCCGCAGGTCGCGCGTGCCGCGCTCGGTGGCCCGCAGGAGCAGGTCCGACGGCACGACCGGACGCGCGGCCTGCTCCAGGGCGAGACGGGCCGCGTCGTCCTTGCGCCGTTGCAGGCTCACGACGCCACCGCCCGGCCCGTGTCCGCACCCCGCGCCGCCCGATCCATGCCCGCACCCCGCGCCGCCCGGCTCATGACGCCACGGCCGCACGCGAGGGCGGTGCCGGCGCCCGGCGCAGTTCGTCGACGTGCGAGACCGCGCGGGCGCAGATCGCCCGCACCCGCTGCACCGGCAGCCCCAGCAGCGCCGCCGTCTGCTCCTCCGGCACCCCCTCGTACATCCGCAGCACCAGCACCAGGCGCTCCTGCGGCGTCAGCGCCGCCAGCAGGCCGCCCCGCCGCCTGCGGTGGTGCCAGGAGGTGCGGGCGAACCGGGCCGCCAGCTCCTGCCGGGTGCGGTCGTACGGGTCCTCCCCGCGCAGGAACTCCCAGCGGGCGTACGCACTGGCCAGCGCCGCGACGAGGAGGCGCTGGGCACGGGGGTTGGCGTCGGCGGGCTCGGCCGTCAGCAGCGTCGAGACATGCAGCAGCCGGCCTGCGGCGCCCGCCACGAAGGCTTCGAACTCCCTTGCGCGGCACCGCTGTTGACCTGCATCGCGCTTGTCCACCGTTCCTCCCCGGCCGGCTCCTCCTGCTCATATGAAGCCAGGCGGGGGGACAGGTCAAGAGGCGGGCGCGGCGAGTGCGTGACGACCCGTCAGGGGCCCTGCCGGAGCGGCGGCGCGGGCCCCTTCCCGGGCCGGGTCAGGAGGCCGTCGGCACGTCGCCCGAAGCGTCGCCCGAGGCCGCCGTCTGGCGGGCCGAGAGCGCCGAGTTGAAACGGGTCAGCAGCGTGGTGAACGCCTCCCGCTCGTCCTCGCTCCAGCCGTCCGTGACCTGCGCCATCAGCTCGCGCCGCGAGGAGCGCACCTCGTCCAGGCGTGCCTGGCCGCGCGGCGAGAGCTGGAGCACGACCGCACGGCCGTCCTCGGGGTGCGAGGTGCGCTTGACCAGGCCGGTGTCGACGAGCGGGGCGACCTGGCGGGTCACCGTCGAAGAGTCGATGCCCATGCCCGCGGCGAGCGCCTTGACGCCCATCGGACCCTCCTGATCGAGGCGGTTGAGCAGCAGGTAGGCCGCGCGGTCCATCGAGTTGCGGACCTGGCCGACGCCGCCGAGGCGGGTCTGTTCCGCACGGCGGGCGAAGACGGCCACCTGGTGCTGAAGGGCATCGAGGAGACCGGCGGCGGGGTCGGTCGTCATGTCCTGGGGAGGGGGCATGGCTCGGGCTCTCTTCGTGCGGTGGTCGGGTTGGTGGGGCAAGGGTACGCGGGTGCGGGCACACGCGTACCGGCGCTGCGCAAACCTGTGGACGACGGACCCTGCGAACGGGTCCCGGCGCAGGTCACCGGGGCTGCCCCTGAGACGGTCCGGCACCCGCCCCCGCCGGGCTGCCAGACTGGCCGCCATGAGTTTCCGCACGCCCGAAAACGCCCGCAGCCTGATCCTCGACGATGTGCGCGGTGCGCAGAAGATGCTCTCCGGGGTGGCCCGCTGCACCCCGCTGGAGGGCAGCCGGCACCTCACGCGCCTGGTGGGCGCCCCCGTCCACCTCAAGTGCGAGAACCTCCAGCGCACCGGCTCCTTCAAGCTGCGCGGCGCCTACATCCGCATCGCGGGCCTGCGTCCCGAGGAGCGCGCCGCCGGAGTGGTGGCCGCCAGCGCCGGCAACCACGCCCAGGGCGTGGCGCTCGCCTCCTCCCTGCTCGGCGTGCGGTCCACCGTCTTCATGCCGGTCGGCGCACCGCTGCCGAAGGTGGCGGCCACCCGGGAGTACGGCGCGGAGGTGCGGCTGCACGGGCAGGTGGTGGACGAGACGCTCGCCGCGGCGCAGGAGTACGCGCGCGACACCGGCGCGGTCTTCATCCACCCCTTCGACCACCCCGACGTCATCGCGGGCCAGGGCACGGTGGGCCTGGAGATCCTGGAGCAGTGCCCGGAGGTGCGGACGATCGTGGTCGGGGTCGGCGGCGGCGGCCTCGCGGCGGGCATCGCGGTCGCGGTGAAGGCGCTGCGCCCCGACGTGCGGATCGTCGGCGTGCAGGCGGCGGGCGCGGCCTGCTATCCGCCGTCGCTGGCCGCCGGACGTCCCGTCTCCCTCGCCGCGCTCCAGACGATGGCCGACGGGATCAAGGTCGGCCGGCCGGGCGACGTGCCGTTCGCCATCGTCGACGAGCTGGTGGACGAGGTGCGCACGGTCTCCGAGGACGAGCTGTCCAGCGCGCTGCTGCTGTGCCTGGAGCGGGCCAAGCTGGTCGTGGAGCCCGCCGGGGCGAGCCCGGTGGCGGCGCTGCTGAGCCGGCCGGAGTCCTTCGCGGGACCGGTCGTCGCCGTGCTGTCGGGCGGCAACGTGGACCCGTTGCTCATGCAGCGCACCCTGCGGCACGGCATGGCCGCGGCGGGCCGGTACCTGTCCCTGCGGCTGCGGCTGACGGACCGGCCGGGGGCGCTCGCGCAGCTTCTCGGGACGTTGTCGGTGCTGGACGCCAACGTGGTCGACGTGGGGCACACCCGGGCCGGTCCGCAGCTCGGACTCACCGAGGTGGAGGTGGAGTTGCAACTGGAGACGAAGGGCCCGAAGCACTGCGCCGAGGTGCGGGAGGCGCTCCGAGACGCGGGGTACGCGGTCGTCCCGTAGGCCGGGGGAGGGCCTTCGCGGCGATGCGGGGACGGGTACCCGGAAAACCTTCCCCGGACGCGATGTATCGCGTTATGGTGTGTCTCGCGCTCCAGCCGTGCCGGGCGGCCCGACGGCTCCCGTCGGGCCGCCCCCTCGGCACTCGCCGGGCGGTGCGTGCCCGGCAAACCTAAAATTTCGCGCAGGAACCACCCACACAACTGGGGGACCCCTTATGCCAGGAGCCATCCACGCCGAGGGTCTGGTCAAGACCTTCGGCGACGTGAAAGCCCTGGGAGGCGTCGATCTCGACGTCCCCGAAGGCACCGTCCTCGGCCTCCTCGGGCCCAACGGGGCGGGCAAGACCACGGCCGTCCGCGTCCTGACCACCCTGCTCCGGCCCGACAGCGGCAAGGCCTTCGTCGCCGGGATCGACGTCCTCAAGCACCCCAACGAAGTACGGCGCTCGATCGGCCTGTCCGGCCAGTTCGCCGCCGTCGACGAGTACCTCACCGGCCGCGAGAACCTCCAGATGGTCGGCCGCCTCTACCAGATGTCCAAGAAGGCCTCCAAGGCCCGCGCGGACGAGCTCCTGGAGCGCTTCAACCTCGCCGAGGCCGCCGACCGCACGGCCAAGACGTACTCCGGCGGAATGCGCCGCCGGCTCGACCTCGCGGCGGCCCTGGTGGTCTCCCCGCCGGTGATGTTCATGGACGAGCCCACCACCGGCCTCGACCCCCGCAACCGCCAGCAACTCTGGGAGGTCATCAAGGAGTTGGTCTCCGGCGGCACCACCCTCCTGCTCACCACCCAGTACCTGGAGGAGGCCGACCACCTCGCCCACGACATCTGCGTCATCGACCACGGCAAGGTCATCGCACGCGGTACCTCGGACCAGCTCAAGGCCCGCACGGGCGGCGAGCGCATCGAGGTCGTCGTCCACGAGCGCGAGCACATCGCCGTCGCCGAGGAGGTCCTGCGGGGCTTCGGCAAGGGCGGCACCAAGGTCGAACACCACACCCGCAAGCTGACCGTCCCGGTCACCGGCGGCGCGAAGCTCCTCGCGGAGGTCATCCGCGAACTGGACGCGCGCGGCGTCGAGATCGACGACATCGGCCTGCGCCGCCCGACGCTGGACGACGTGTTCATCTCGCTGACCGGGCACGCGGCGGAGGCCGACGAGACGGAGGAGGTGGCGGCCGCATGAGCACGGACACCCTGGCGGCGTCCAAGTCGCTCGCGCCGGTTCCCAAGGGCGGTCTGGTGCAGTCGGTCACCGACTCGCTGACCATCGCCAAGCGCAATCTGATCCGCATGTCCCGGATACCGGAAATGATCCTCTTCGGGATCATCCAGCCGGTGATGTTCGTGGTGCTGTTCACGTACGTGTTCGGCGGCTCGATGAGCGTGGGCGGCTCCACCGACCCCGCCGTCTACAAGAACTTCCTGATGGCGGGCATCTTCGCGCAGACGGTCACCTTCGCCACCGCGGGCTCGGCGGCCGGCATCGCCGACGACATGCAGAAGGGCCTCGTCGACCGCTTCCGGTCGTTGCCCATGGCCCGCGGCGCGGTCCTCACCGGCCGCACCGTCGCCGACCTCGTGCAGACCTGCATCACGCTGGCCGTGCTCGCGGCCGTCGCCCTGCTCGTCGGCTGGCGCACCGGGTCGCACGCGCCGACCAACATCGGCAAGGTGCTGGCCGCGTTCGGCCTGCTCCTGCTCCTGGGGTACGCGTTCACCTGGATCGGCGCGCTCATCGGCCTGTCCGTGCGCACCCCGGAGGCCGCCACCTCGGGCGGCATCATCTGGCTCTTCCCGGTCACCTTCGTCTCGAACGCCTTCGTCGACACGAGCATGATGACGCCGTGGCTGCGGCACGTCGCCGACTGGAACCCGTTCAGCGCCATCGTGCAGGCCTGCCGGGAACTCTTCGGCAATCCGGGCGTCTCCCCGTCGACCGCCTGGCCGATGCAGCACCCCGTGTGGGCCTCGCTGCTCTGGGCCCTGCTGATCATCGTGGTCTTCCGCACGCTCGCGGTGCGCAAGTACCGCAAGGCCGCGGTCTAGCCGCCGCACACGCCGAGGGCCCCCGGCGCGCGCAGTGGCGCGTGCCGGGGGCCCTCGTCGTCGGCGTACGAGTGCCGCAGACGTACGGGACCGGTGGCTCAGCCCTGGTAGGGCGTCGCCTCCAGAATCCGGACCATGGCCTTCTTGCCGTTCGGCAGCTCGTACTCGGCGTCCTCGCCGACCTTCTTGCCGGTCACGCCCGCGCCCAGCGGGGACTGCGGCGAGAACGTCTCGATGTCGGAGGACGGGTACTCGCGGGAGGCGAGCAGGAAGGTCAGCGTGTCGCTCTCGTCACCGTCGAAGGCGATCTTCACGACCATGCCGGGGCCGGCCTCGCCGCTGGACGCGGTGGCCTCGCCGACCTGGGCGCGCTCCAGGAGCTGCTTGAGCTGGCGGATGCGGAGCTCCTGCTTGCCCTGCTCCTCCTTGGCCGCGTGGTATCCGCCGTTCTCCCGGAGGTCGCCCTCCTCGCGGGCAGCCGCGATCTTCTGGGTGACCTCGGCGCGCGCGGGACCCGACAGGTACTCCAGCTCTTCCACGAGCTTGTTGTACGACTCCTGGGTCAGCCAGGTGACGTCGTCGCTGGTCTGGGTCACAGGTGCTCCTCGAAGTTACGGATAACAAAGCATCGCCCTGACCGCGGAGGACGTGCCTCCACGGGCGGGCGAAACCACGAGCCTAACAATTCGATGCCCCGGAGGGGAGAACCAAAACCGTCACGACTGCGTCAACGCAGGTCAGAGACGTATGGTCGGTGGAAGCGGGGGGCGGGTCTACTGCCCGTCCGCGGTGCAGCCCACCAGTTCCGCGCTGGTGGCCTTGGACGTCGTGCGGATCGGGTAGATCTCGTCGATCCGGGTCTGCCCCCGCTGGTCCACGCGCACGTCCTTGCGCCCGACCTCGGCCCCGCTCTCGGCGATGGCCCGCACCGTGCAGGTGCCGGTGGCGTCGGCGTCCTTGCGGATCTCCAGGTGCACCCTGACCTCGGTCTGCGAGGACCTCGGGTCGAACTTGATCATCTCGGCGCTGATCACCTGCCGGGAGATGTACCCGTACCCGATCCAGCCGATCAGCAGGAGCAGCAGCACCCCGAGCACCGAGCCGATGATCTTCAGCTTGCGGTCCGCGCGGTCGTCGGCGGAGCGGCCGTAGCGTCCCTCGGGAGCACCGGAAGGGGGCCCGGCGGGGGTCCCGCCGGAAGCTCCGTCACGTACCGCGTTCATGCTGTGGTCCTCCGGCTGCGCAGGGGTCAGGAATATTTCCCGCCCCCGGTTCGGTCACTATAAGAGCCGCACACGGCGCCACGGACACCGAGGGCGCCCGGATCACCGAGGATCGAGATCTTGACTGAGCAGCTGCGCTTGATGGCCGTGCACGCCCACCCCGACGACGAGTCGAGCAAGGGTGCGGCCACCATGGCGAAGTACGTGTCCCAGGGGGTGGACGTCCATGTCGTGACCTGCACGGGCGGCGAACGGGGCTCCATCCTCAATCCGAAGCTCCAGGGCGACTCGTACATCGAGGAGCACATCCACGAGGTCCGTGCCCGCGAGATGGACGAGGCCCGCGAGATCCTCGGCGTCAAGCAGGAGTGGCTCGGCTTCGTCGACTCCGGTCTGCCCGAGGGCGACCCGCTGCCCCCGCTGCCGGAGGGCTGCTTCGCCCTGGAGGACGTCACCGAGGCGGCCGGCCGTCTGGTGAAGTCGATCCGCGCCTTCCGGCCGCAGGTCATCACGACGTACGACGAGAACGGCGGCTACCCGCACCCCGACCACATCATGACCCACAAGATCACGACGGTGGCCTTCGACGGCGCGGGCGACCCGGCGGCCTTCCCCGAGGAGGAGTTCGGCCCGGTCTGGCAGCCCCTGAAGCTCTACTACAACCAGAGCTTCAACAAGCCGCGCACGGTCGCCCTGCACGAGGCGCTGCTCGCCCGGGACCTGGAGTCGCCGTACGGGGACTGGCTGAAGCGCTGGGACGAGTCCGAGCGCGAGGAGCGCAACCTGACCACCTTCGTGCCCGCCTCCGACTTCTTCGAGATCCGCGACAAGGCGCTGCTCGCGCACGCCACGCAGATCGACCCGGACGGCGGCTGGTTCCGCATTCCGATGGAGATCCAGAAGGAGGTCTGGCCGACCGAGGACTACGAGCTGGCGAAGGCCCTGGTCCCCACCTCCCTCCCCGAGAGCGACCTCTTCGCGGGCATCCGCGACAATGGCTGAGTGAACGTTTCTCAGGCAATGACTCAGTTCGTGCCGCTCGCCGCCGACACCTTCGACAAGAACAAGGTGACGCCGGGAATCCTCGGCTTCCTCGTGTTCGCGGCGCTGGCGGTCGGAGTGTGGGCGCTGATGAAGTCGATGAACCGGCACATGGGCAAGGTCTCCTTCGAGGAGGCCCCGGACCCGGACGCGCCCGCCCGGACCTCCGAGAAGGACCCGGCGGCGCCCCTCGCCGAGGACTCCGCCGCGCGGCGCGAGTAGTCCGCCCGGACGGGCGGCGGGGGCGCGGAGTCCGGCCGTGGGGGGTCGGAGCGTACGGGTCCGGCCAGGACCCGTACGGACTCCGGTGGAGCGCACTCCGGGCGGGGCGCCCGGCCGTCCGGCCCCGGAGCGCCCGGCTTCACGCCCCCTCCTCGCCCTGCCCGAACGGCACCCCCATCACCTCCCGCGCGTGCCTGTTCGGCACCATGCCCAGCCGCCACGCCTGCCAGCCCGCCCCCAGGTCCGCACCCCGCCCCAGCACCACCCGGTACGCGTCCAGGCAGTCCGCGAGGCGTTCGTCCCGCGCCGGGTGCGGCTCCGCGGCCAGCAGCGCCAGTTCCTCCGCGGCCGACGACGTGCCCGCCTCCGGCCCGCCCGGGTGCGCGAACGGCAGCAGGGTGCAGCGCAGGAAGCGCGCCCAGTCGCCGCCCCGGCGGTCGTCGTACGAGGCGAAGAGCGCGATCGCCTCGTCGCACAGGGCGAGCGCCTGCTCCGGGCGGGAGTTGCCCGCGTCGACGACGACCAGCTCCAGCACCGTCCACGCCTCCCCGTGCGCGACCCCGATCCGCCGGAAGTCCTGCCGGGCGTCGGTGAGGAGCTGACGGGCGAAACCGGAGTTGCGCAGGTTGCCCGTCTGCACGGCCCGCTGGTCCCGGGTCACCCGGCCCGAGTGGTGGCGGGCGCAGGCCAGCCCGTACACGTCCCGCATCCGGGAGAACATCGTGCGGGCCCGCTCCAGCTCGCGGACCGCCTGGTCGTGGTCGCCCCGTTCCTCCAGGGACTGGCCCAGGTAGTAGAGGGTCCAGGCCTCGCCGCGCGCGTCCTCGTTGTCGCGGTGGCGGGAGAGGGCGTGGCGCATGCCGTCCACCGCCGGTTCCGGGTCGCCGGCGACCAGCCGGGCCCGGGCGAGCTGGGTCAGCGCCCAGGCCTCGCCGCGCTCGTCGCGGGTACGCCCGTACAGGTCGAGGGCGGCGTTCAGCTCCGCTTCGGCGCGCGGCGCCTCTCCCCTGCGCAGGTACACCTGGCCGAGCTGGAAGTGGGCCCACGCCTGCCCGTGCAGCGACTCGCTCTCGCGGTGCAGGGCCAGGGACGTGCCGAGGAGTTCGGCCGCCTCCGCGAGGTTCGCGCGGTCGCGTTCCACGGCGGCCAGCGCGTGCAGGTTCCACGCCCGGTCGCCCGCGAGGGCGGGGGAGGACTGGAGGGCCAGGGCCTCCCGCAGCTTGGCGGCGGCCTCGGTGAGGTTGCCCTGGTGGTGCAGCGTGATGCCGAGCGAGCCCAGCGCCCGCGCCGCGCCCGCCTCGTGGTGGGCCTCGAAGTACAGGTCCACCACCGACGAGAGGGTCGTGCGGGCCTTGTCCAGCTCGCCGAGCTGCCGGGCCGCGATGCCGGTGCGCCACTGGACGGACCGCAGGAGCAGGCCCTGGTCGACGGCCTGCGTCAGCTCGCTGATCTCGCCGAGGCGGTAGAGGTCGCCCCGCAGCAGGCAGTAGTCGCACAGGGCGCCCAGCAGATTCAGGACGAGCCGCGTGTCCACGCCCTCCGCGTGCCGCAGCGCGGCCGTGATGAAGGAGGACTCGTCGTCCAGCCAGCGCAGCGCCGCGTCCAGCGAGGTGAACCCGTGCGGGCCGAAGCGGTCGGCGCGGGTCGAGGTCTTGCCGTCGACCAGCCGGATCACGGAGTCGGCCAGCTCGCCGTAGTTCTGGATGAGACGTTCCTGCGCGGCGGTCCGCTCCGCGGGCTCCTCCTCGTCCAGCAGGCGGGTGTACGCGAAGGAGCGCACGAGGTCGTGGAGGCGGTGGCGCCCGCTGCCCACGGGCTCGATCAGCCCGGCGGCGGCCAGCTCGGCCAGCCGCCGCCGCGCCTCCTGCTCGTCCGTGGCCAGCAGCGCGGCCGCCGCCGCCCCGCCCAGCGAGGCCCGGCCCGCGAGCGAGAGCCGGCGCAGCAGTCTGCGCCCCTGCTCCGACTGGTCGGCGTACCGCAGCGAGAGCGCCCGCTCGACCGGGTCGAGCGGTCCGTACGCCTCCAGGTCGGCGGCCAGTGCGCGCGGACTGCGCGGGCCCAGCGAGGAGCCCGCGACCCGCAGCGCCAGCGGCAGCCCCCGGCACAACTCCGTGATCCGGTCGGCCGACGCCCCGTCGTACGGTTCGTCGCGCGCGGCGCCCTCGTCCTGCGGGACCGCCCGCAGCAGCTCCTCCGCACCGGCCGCGTCCAACGGCCGCACCGCGAGCTGGTGCACCCAGGCCGGTACGTCCTCGGGGAGGGCGAGCGGCTGGGACGCCGTGACCAGCACCAGGCTGTCCGAACGCTCCGGGACGAGCGTGCGCACCTGCTCGGGGTCGGTGGCGTCCTCCAGGACGACGGTCACCGGCAGGCCCGTCAGGTGCTTGTGGTAGACCTCCGTCAGGCGCTTCAACTGCTGTTCCCGGGTGGCGCGTTCGGTGCGCTGCTCGCGGAAGAGGAGCTGGTCGCGGGGCGCGCCGAGGCGGTTCAGGAGCTGGAGCAGGGCGTCGCGCGTGGACGTGGCCGACTCGGCCCGGCCCGGCGCGCCGTTGCCCAGCTCCACCAGGCACGCCCCGCGGAACTGGTCGCGCAGCGCGTGCGTGGCCCGCAGCGCCAGCGTGGAGCGCCCCGAACCCGCCTCCCCGTACAGCACGACGACCGTCGGCCGGGTCTGTGTGCTGGCCCGCGCCGCGTGCACCCACTGCGCGATCTGCGCCATCTCCCCGCGCCGCCCGGCGAACGGGCCCTCGGGCTGCGGGAGATGGCCGAACGACTGCTCCAGTACGGTCCTGCGCCGGGCGGCCGCACTGCGGTCGCCGCCGCGCAGCGGAACGGACGCGCCGGCGGGCTTCTTCCCCTGGCCGCGGGTGCGGGTGGCGGTGCTGAGCACGCGCTGCCGGTCGAGGTAGGGGCGTACCCCCCGCACTTCGAAGGCGGTCAGCCACTGGAGCTTCAACTGCTCGTGACCGCCGGGCTGTCCGAGCGCGCCCGCCCTGCGGTGCGCGGCGGGCCAGTGGGTCGCGGTGACCTTGGCGACGGTCGCGGTCGCCCCGGCCACGGCGACGGCGGCCCCCGCCGCCAGGGCGGTGCCCGAGCCGGTCCCCAGGGCGAGGTCGGTGGTGAAGGCGGCCGCGGCGGCGACGGCGGTGACCAGGACGGGAGTGCTGATGACGGCCCCGCTGAACCGTTCCGACAGGTGCTGCCGGCCGGCGTCCGCGCGGTCGAGCGCGGCGACGTACGCGGCGTACTCCTCGGCGGCGGGCGCGGCCAGCTCGTCCAGCGCGGCCCGGGCGCGCGCCAGCAGCGCCCGGCCGTCGGTCCGGCCGCCGGACCGCCGCACCTCCTCCTCGACGGCCCGTACCAACACCTGCTCGGCCTCGACCCGATGGCTCTCCCGCATAGTGCGTCCCCCTCCGCGACGGTCCTGCGACGTCCGGGCACGGCCTCGCCTGTGCGGACCGCCCGGAGGTGTCAAGTGTCCTGCCTGAGGGGCGCGGACGCGAGGGAGCAGAGGGGGTGCGTGTGCTGCCGGTGACGCGGGGGAGGGGCGCGCGGCCCGGCCGTGGGGAGGGGGCGGCCCGGGGCACTGCGGAGGCGGAGGTTCCGTAGTGCCGGGGAGGTCCTGGGGCAGGATGGGGGAATGCCCACGAATCGACTGGCCCATGAGACGTCCCCCTATCTCCTCCAGCACGCCGACAACCCCGTGGACTGGTGGCCGTGGTCGCCGGAGGCCTTCGCGGAGGCGCGGCGGCGGGGGGTGCCGGTGCTGCTCAGCGTGGGGTACAGCAGTTGCCACTGGTGCCACGTCATGGCCGGCGAGTCCTTCGAGGACGAGGGGACGGCCGCCCTCATGAACGAGCACTTCGTGAACGTCAAGGTCGACCGCGAGGAGCGGCCGGACGTCGACGCCGTCTACATGGAGGCCGTGCAGGCGGCGACCGGGCAGGGCGGCTGGCCGATGACCGTCTTCCTCACCCCCGACGCCGAGCCCTTCTACTTCGGTACGTACTTCCCGCCGGAGCCCCGGCACGGGATGCCGTCGTTCCCCCAGGTGCTGGAGGGCGTCCGGGCGGCGTACGCGGAGCGGCGCGGCGAGGTCGACGAGGTCGCCGGGAAGATCGTCAAGGACCTGGGCGAGCGCTCGCTGGCCTTCGCGGCGAACGGGACGCCGGGCGAGGAGGACCTGGCGGCGGCGCTGCTGGGCCTGACCCGGGAGTACGACTCCCGCAACGGGGGCTTCGGCGGCGCGCCGAAGTTCCCGCCGTCGATGGTGCTGGAGTTCCTGCTGCGGCACGCGGCGCGGACCGGGTCCGAGGGGGCGCTCCAGATGGTCACGGACACCTGCGAGGCGATGGCGCGCGGCGGGATCTACGACCAGCTCGGCGGCGGGTTCGCGCGGTACGCGGTGGGCGGTTCGTGGACCGTCCCGCACTTCGAGAAGATGCTGTACGACAACGCGCTGCTGTGCCGCGTGTACGCGCACGTGTGGCGGGCCACCGGCTCGGACCTGGCGCGCCGGGTGGCGCTGGAGACCGCCGACTTCCTGGTGCGCGAACTGCGCACCACGGAGGGCGGGTTCGCCTCCGCGCTGGACGCGGACAGCGAGGACGGCTCCGGGCGGCACGTGGAGGGCGCGTACTACGTGTGGACGCCCGGCCAACTGCGTGAGGTGCTGGGGGAGTCGGACGCCCGGCTGGCGGCCACGTACTTCGGGGTGACCGAGGAGGGCACCTTCGAGGAGGGCGCCTCGGTCCTGCAACTGCCGCTGGACGCGGGAGAGCTGGTCGACGCGGCGCGCATCGCCGAGATCCGGGTCCGGCTGCTGGCGGCGCGCGGCGAGCGGCCCGCTCCCGGGCGGGACGACAAGGTCGTCGCCGCGTGGAACGGGCTGGCGATCGCGGCGCTGGCCGAGACGGGCGCGTACTTCGGCCGCCCGGACCTGGTGGAGCGTGCCACCGAGGCCGCGGACCTTCTGGTACGGGTCCACCTGGACGACGCCGCGAGGCTCGCCCGCACCTCGCGGGACGGGCGGGTGGGCCCGAACGCGGGGGTCCTGGAGGACTACGCGGACGTCGCGGAGGGCTTCCTCGCGCTCGCCTCGGTGACGGGCGAGGGGGCCTGGCTCGACTTCGCGGGCTTCCTGCTGGACCACGTGCTGGTGCGGTTCCGGGGGGAGTCCGGGGCGCTGTACGACACGGCCGACGACGCGGAGAAGCTGATCCGCCGCCCGCAGGACCCCACGGACAACGCGACCCCTTCGGGCTGGACGGCGGCGGCCGGCGCCCTGCTGACGTACGCGGCGCACACGGGTTCCCCGGCCCACCGGGAGGCGGCGGAGGGCGCGCTCGGCGTGGTCAGGGCCCTGGCCTCGCGGGCCCCGCGGCACATCGGGTGGGGCCTCGCGGTCGCGGAGGCGGCGCTGGACGGGCCGCGGGAGGTGGCCGTGGTGGGCGAACCGGCCTCGCCCGGGGCGCGGGAACTGCACCGCACGGCCCTGCTGGGGACGGCCCCCGGGCTGGTAGTGGCGTTCGGCGCGCCCGGCAGCGACGAGTTCCCCCTGCTGGCGGACCGCCCGGCGGGGGCGTACGTGTGCCGGCGGTTCGTGTGCGCGGCCCCGACGACGGACGTGGCGGTGCTGGCGGAGCAGGTGGGCGCAGAGGTCTAGGCGGGAGCAGGGAGGGGTAGGCGCGTCGGCCGCGTACGAGCGGGACCCCCCGCCCGTACGCGGCCGGCGCACCGTCATGCCCGGACGCCGGCCGGCTCCACCGCCCGGCGCCGCGCCGACATCGCGGCCGGGGCCACCGCCGAGACGACGGCCGGCACAGCGCAGAGGCCGACCGCCGTACCGGTCGCCGTCCACGGGAGGGTGATCGTGCCCCACACCGACAGCACAGCAGACCCGGCGCCCCCGCATCCCGAGCAGGCTGAGGGCCGCGACCGGCAGTCCGAGGGCCCCGCCGACCACCACGACCACCAGCGCCTCCCCGGCGACCAGCCGCAGCATCCCTCACCAAGCCCGGCCTGCCCACGGGCGACGGCACCCACCGCCGCGTCCTGGCGGTGCCGGCCTGCCTGCGCTCGTGGGGAGCCCGGGCCCGCCCGAGCCCGATCCGGCGTCCGGCCCGGCGGACACGGCCGCCGTGCGCGTCTGCCAGAGCTCGGCGCAATACGCTCTGCCCGCTCCCGCGACTCCGCCCGAGCGATCAGCGTGCTTCCCCGGAGGACTCCCCATGCGTCGCCGTACCGCAGCCCGCACCGCAGCCACGTCCCTGGCCGCCGTCGCCCTCGCCCTGTCCGCGGCGCCGCTGCCCGCTGCGGCGGCCGCCCCCGCAGCCGCCCTCGACAAGAAGGCCGTCCTCAGTGCCTGGACCCAGATCAGTGCGGGCAGCGCCCAGGCCTTCCACGCGGCCCGCGCCAACCAGCGGGCCTGGAGCTCCTACCGCTTCGACTGGTCCACCGACTACTGCACGACGTCGCCGGACAACCCCCTCGGCTTCCCCTTCTCCGCGTCCTGCGCCCGCCACGACTTCGGCTACCGCAACTACACGGCGGCCGGCACCTTCCGCAGCAACAAGGCCCGGCTGGACGACGCCTTCCTCGCCGACCTCAAGCGCGTCTGCGCGGCCTACTCCGGTGCGAAGAAGGTCTCCTGCCACACCACCGCCCGGATCTACTACCAGGCGGTCGACAAGCTCGGCTGACCCCGCCCCCGGCGCTTCCCGCCCCAGGAGGGGGGGCCTCAGCCGTCGATACGGGCGAGGCCCCCCTCGAACGTCCGCAGCATCCGGTCGACCAGCTCCACCAGATCGTCCCGCTGTCCGCGCTCGGCCCAGTACAGCGTCGTCTCCAGTACGGCGGCCAGCAGCCCGGTGGCGAAGATCCGCACCTCCAGCTCGCCCGCGTCCCGCCCGGTCCGCTCCGCGACCACCCGGCACAGCATGCGGCTGGTGACTCCCGCGCTCTCCACCATCCGGGCCCGTACGGCGGGCACCTCCAGCATCAGCCGGGTGCGCAGCAGCACCTCGTCCGGCTCCTCGTCCAGCGAGCGGCGCATCGCCCCGGTCACCACGGCCCGCACCGACTCCAGCAGCGGTTCGTCCCGTGGGCGCTGCCGCAGCGCGCCCTCCAGCACCGGCTCGTACTCCTCGGTGAGGACGATGTCCTCCTTCACCGGGAAGTACCGGAGCACGGTGCTCGGCGAGACCTCCGCCTCCTCGGCGATCTGCTCGACCGTCGTGGCGTCCCAGCCCCGGGCGGACACCAGGCGGAAAGTCGCCCGGCGGATCTCCCGACGCGTCCTGATCTTCTTGCGTTCGCGCAGGCCGGGGCGGGTGTCGGGAGTGACGGACGGGGTGCGTGGGGCGGCCATGGCGCCATTGTCGGCCATCTTCCGCCCGGGGGCGGATCCGTGACGGCCGGGGGCATTGTCAGTGCCGCATGTCACCGTGTGTCGTGGGTAGCCGAACTGTCCGTGAAACGACGACAGATGTGCGGAGTGATAGAGGGAGGGAGCGGCATGAGAAGAAGCGTGAACGTGCTGACCGCGGTGATGGCGGTGCTGTGCGTGCTGGCTTTTCTGGCCCTGGGAGCGGTGGCGGTCGTCGGGGTCGTGCTGGTGTCCGTCGGGATGCTGGCCTGGCAGGTGGCCGCGGCGTCGAGACCGCGGCCACTGCGGCTGCACCGGCCGGGGGCCGGCCCGTCCCCGGCGCCGGCTTCGGGACCGGGCCTAATAGGCCACCAGCGAGATCGCCGTGTAGTGCGCGGCGAAGGCGGCGAGGGTGAGGGAGTGGAAGACCTCATGGAAGCCGAACCACGCAGGTGACGGGTTGGGGCGCTTGAGGCCGTAGATCACGCCGCCCGCGCTGTAGAGCAGCCCGCCGGTGATCACCAGCACCAGCACCGCCACCCCGCCGGAGTGCAGGAAGTCCGGCAGGAAGAAGACGGCGGCCCAGCCCATGGCGATGTAGCACGGGGTGTAGAGCCAGCGCGGGGCGCCGACCCAGAAGACCCGGAAGGCGATGCCCGCGGCGGCCGCCGACCAGATGGCCCACAGCAGGGTGGTGCCGGTGGACTCGGGCAGCAGCAGGACGGTGAGCGGGGTGTAGGTGCCCGCGATGATCAGGAAGATGTTCGCGTGGTCGAGGCGGCGCAGCACCGCCTCGCCCCACCGGCCCCAGGTGCCCCGGTGGTAGACGGCGCTGACCCCGAAGAGCATGCACGCCGTCAGCACGAAGACCGTGCAGGCGACGCGGGCCCGGGTGGAGTCGGCGAGGGTGATCAGCGCGATGCCCGCGACCAGTACGGCGGGGAACATGCCGGCGTGCAGCCAGCCGCGCATTCTCGGCTTTATGGGGGGCGGGTCGATTTCGGTGACCTGGTCGGGCACGGCATGCGACGTCATGCCCCGAATGCTACCTACGGTTCCGTAAGTTCTGGCTCCGGGTGGTCATGTTCACGTAAGTGGCACTTGCGGGGAGTGGCGATGCTCACGTGTGCGGCCCCCTGGACAGATGGGCGGAGTGCCTGGATGATCAAATGAGTGCGGTCGGCACCGGATGAGCGCCAGAGGGACTGAGCTCGACCAAGAACGTGTGAAGCATCCGGGTCGCAGCCCCCACGGGGCAACAAACCACAGAACCCCTCATCAAGGAGCAATCGTGGCGCGCGACATCGCGGCTCCCACCACCGTCCCCACCCACCACCAGGAGCTGATCTCCTGGGTAGACGAGATCGCAGCCCTCACCGAGCCCGACCGTGTCGTGTGGTGCGACGGTTCCGAGGCCGAGTACGAGCGGCTCTGCGAGGAGCTCGTCGCCAAGGGCACGTTTCTGAAGCTCGACGAGGTCAAGCGCCCGAACTCCTACTACGCCGCCTCCGACCCCTCCGACGTCGCCCGGGTGGAGGACCGCACCTTCATCTGCTCCGCGAAGGAGGAGGACGCGGGCCCGACGAACCACTGGAAGGCCCCCGCCGAGATGCGGGAGATCTTCCAGGGCAAGGACGGCCGGGAGGGCATCTTCCGCGGCTCCATGCGCGGCCGCACGATGTACGTCGTCCCCTTCTGCATGGGCCCGGTCGGCTCGCCGCTGTCCGCGATCGGCGTCGAGATCACCGACTCGGCGTACGTCGCCGTCTCGATGCGCACGATGACCCGCATGGGCCGGCCCGTCCTGGACGAGCTGGGCGACGACGGCTTCTTCGTGAAGGCCGTGCACACCCTCGGCGCCCCCCTCCAGGAGGGCGAGGCCGACGTCCCGTGGCCGTGCAACACCACCAAGTACATCTCGCACTTCCCCGAGGACCGCGAGATCTGGTCCTACGGCTCGGGCTACGGCGGCAACGCCCTGCTCGGCAAGAAGTGCTACGCCCTGCGCATCGCGTCCGTCATGGCGCGCGACGAGGGCTGGCTCGCCGAGCACATGCTGATCCTCAAGCTCACGCCCCCGCAGGGCGAGTCCAAGTATGTGGCCGCCGCCTTCCCGTCCGCCTGCGGCAAGACCAACCTCGCCATGCTGGAGCCCACGATCTCCGGCTGGACCGTGGAGACCGTCGGCGACGACATCGCCTGGATGCGCTTCGGCGAGGACGGCCGGCTGTACGCGATCAACCCGGAGGCCGGCTTCTTCGGTGTCGCGCCGGGCACCGGCGAGCACACCAACGCCAACGCCATGAAGACCCTCTGGGGCAACTCCGTCTTCACCAACGTCGCCCTCACCGACGACGGCGACGTGTGGTGGGAGGGCATGACCGAGGAGGCCCCGGCCCACCTCACGGACTGGAAGGGCAACGACTGGACCCCCGAGTCCGGCACGCCCGCCGCCCACCCCAACGCCCGCTTCACCGTCCCCGCCGCCCAGTGCCCGACGATCGCGCCGGAGTGGGAGGACCCCAAGGGCGTGCCGATCTCGGCGATCCTCTTCGGCGGCCGCCGCGCCACCGCCGTCCCGCTGGTCACCGAGTCCTTCAACTGGCAGCACGGCGTCTTCCTCGGGGCCAACGTCGCCTCCGAGAAGACCGCCGCCGCCGAGGGCAAGGTCGGCGAGCTGCGCCGCGACCCGTTCGCCATGCTGCCGTTCTGCGGCTACAACATGGGCGACTACATGAACCACTGGGTCAAGGTCGGCGCCGACAAGGACCAGGCCAAGCTCCCGAAGATCTACTACGTGAACTGGTTCCGCAAGGACGACGCGGGCAGGTTCGTGTGGCCCGGCTTCGGCGAGAACAGCCGCGTCCTGAAGTGGATCGTCGAGCGCCTCGACGGCAAGGCCGAGGGCGTCGAGACCCCGATCGGCGTCCTGCCGACCAAGGAGGCCCTCGACACGGACGGCCTGGACCTCCCCGAGGCCGACCTCGACTTCCTCCTGACGGTGGACAAGGAGGCCTGGCGCGAGGAGGCCGCCCTGGTCCCCGAGCACCTGAACACCTTCGGCGACCACGCGCCCAAGGAGCTGTGGGACGAGTACCGCGCGCTGGTCGAGCGCCTGGGCTAGTCCCCCCGACACGTGGTCGGAGCCGGCCTGTTCCCCGGCTCCGGCCCGCTCCGCACCCGTCCCTCCGGGGTGCACGAACACCCCGGAGGGACGGGTGCGGAAGCCGCACTCGGATCGTCACGACACCGCCCTGACCAGTGGGATCCCCGACCGAGACGCGGCGAAGGCCCCCGGTGCCGTTCCAGGCGCCGGGGGCCGAACTCATGCCCTCCACGACGGAGTTGGTGGCACCCGGTCCACGGGCCTCCGCGGCCGTGGACCGGGGCCGATCAGAGGCTGACCGGGGAGCTGTCAGCGGTGGCCGCCGTGTGCGCGTCCATGCGCTCGGCGGCGAGGATCGCGGCGGCGGTGTCCGCGCGCGAGGCGGCGACCACCAGCGCGCGGCCCGCGAGGGCGTGCGCGCGGCGGTGCAGGGCGGCCGGGTTCTCCCGGCGGTGCCCGGCGTGCCGGGCGGGCGGGGCGCCGCGCAGCCGGGCCACCTGGACGGCGATCCGGTCGGCGGCCGCGTCGAGGCCGAGTTCGTCGGTCACGGCGAGGAGGGCGGAGAGGTGCCCGGCGAGCTGGATGTCCAGCTCCTCCTCGCGGGAGCGGTGCGGGAAGCGGGCGTCGTCGTCGGCCATGGAGTGGACCGACTTGGTGCGGATCGGTTCGTACATGACGGATGGCCTCCTGCGTCGAGCGTCAGGAGACCATCCTAGCTTGGATTCAGTCTAAAGTTGACCCCGGTAGAGAAAGGCTCGGCAAAGCCGCGGCGTCACGGCTGGCCGTAGCCGTCCAGGAAGTTCCCGATCCGGGTCACCGCGTCCGCGAGGTCCTTGGTGTTCGGCAGCGTCACGATCCGGAAGTGGTCGGGCTCCGGCCAGTTGAACCCGGTCCCGTGCACCACCATGATCTTCTCGGCCCGCAGCAGGTCCAGCACCATCTGCCGGTCGTCCTTGATCTTGTAGACCTTCGGGTCCAGCCGCGGGAAGAGGTACAGCGCCCCCTTCGGCTTCACGCAGGTCACGCCCGGAATCCGGGTGAGCAGCTCGTACGCGGTGTTCCGCTGCTCCAGGATGCGTCCGCCCGGCAGCACCAGGTCGTCGATCGACTGCCGGCCGCCCAGCGCGGTGGCCACCGCGTGCTGCGAGGGCATGTTCGCGCACAGCCGCATGTTGGCGAGGATCGTCAGCCCCTCGATGTACGAGGACGCGTGCGCCTTCGGGCCGCACACCGCCATCCACCCGCTGCGGTATCCCGCCACCCGGTAGTTCTTGGAGAGCCCGTTGAAGGTGAGGACCATCAGGTCGGGGGCGATCACGGCGGTCGGGGTGTGCGTCGCGCCGTCGTACAGGATCCGGTCGTAGATCTCGTCCGAGCAGACGACGAGGTTGTGCCGCCGGGCGATCTCGGTCAGGCCCCGCAGCATCTCGTCGTCGTACACCGCCCCCGTCGGGTTGTTCGGGTTGATGACGACGAGGGCCTTCGTCCGGTCGGTGATCTTCCGCTCGATGTCCGCGAGGTCGGGCATCCAGTCGGCCTGTTCGTCGCACCGGTAGTGCACGGCCGTACCGCCCGCGAGGGAGACCGAGGCGGTCCACAGCGGATAGTCGGGGGCCGGGACGAGCACCTCGTCGCCGTCGTCCAGCAGGGCCTGCATCGACATCTGGATCAGCTCGGAGACCCCGTTGCCGAGGTAGACGTCCTCGACGTCCAGGTCGATGCCCTTGGTCTGGTAGTGCTGCATCACCGCGCGCCGCGCGGACAGCAGGCCCTTCGCGTCGCCGTATCCGTGCGCGCTGCCGAGATTGCGGAGGACGTCCTCCAGGATCTCCGGCGGGCACTCGAACCCGAACGCCGCCGGGTTGCCGGTGTTGAGCTTGAGAATGCGGTGTCCGGCCGCCTCCAGCCGCATCGCCTCCTCAAGGACCGGACCCCGGATCTCGTAACAGACATTGGCGAGCTTCGTTGACTGGATCACCTGCATGACGGCGAGCTTACGGGCGAGTACGCCGCCGTGCGCGCGAATACGCGCGCCCGCGCCGAAGGAGTGCCCGCGCCCGCCGCCCCGCCCTTCGCCGCGTCTTCCATCGCAAAGCGGACCCCCGCCGCCGCCCGTCCAAACGAGGGCCCCGCCCGCCCGCGGCCCCCGCATCCGCAGGCCGGGTGTCCTTCGTCACCCCGCCCGCCGCACCGCGGCGACACGTTCGCCCCGGCGTCCTCAGCGCCGCCCGGCGGTGCGCCGTACGGACCGCCCCGCCAGCACGGAGGTCCGCTTGCCGTCCTCGATCACGAACCGCCCGTCGATCAGTACGTGCGGAATGCCGACCGGCAGGGTGCGCGGCGCGTCGAAGGTCGAACCCGCCGCCACGGTCGCCGGGTCGAAGAGCACCAGGTCCGCCCGGTACCCCTCCCGGACCAGGCCCCGGTCGGGCAGGCGCAGCCGGGCCGCGGGGCGCGAGGTGAGGTGGGCGACGGTCTCCTCCAGGGAGAGGACGCCCAGCTCCCGCGCGTAGTGGCCGAGATAGTGCGGAAAGGTGCCGTAGGCGCGCGGATGCGGTTTGTACCCCTGGAGGATGCCGTCGCTGCCGCCGGTGTGCACGCGGTGGCGCATGATGGCGCGGACGTTCTCCTCGTGCCCGACGTGCTGGAGGATCGTCGAGCCGAGCCGGTCGTTGATGAGCAGCCGCCGCGCGGTCGTCCAGGGGGCCTCGCCGCGCTGGGCGGCCGCCGCGGCGATCGTCTTGCCGACGCAGCCCGCCAGGCCGGGGTCCGAGACGCCGGAGACCTCGATGGTGTCCCACTCGATGGGCACCCCGTGGCAGCCGTCCGCGCCGACCACCTCCAGGTGGTGGCGGATCCGCTCAGCCGTGGCGTCGTCCCTGAGCCGCGCCAGGATCGCGTCCGGCCCGCCCTCGCCCGCCCAGCTCGGCAGCATCGCGACGAGCGTGGTGCAGCCGGGGGTGTACGGATAGGTGTCGAGGCTGATGTCGGCCCCGTCGGCGAGCGCCGCGTCCAGGAGGGCCAGCAGGTCGGGGGCCCGGCCCTTGTTCACGCCGAAGTTCATGGTGGCGTGCGCCAGGTGCAGGGCGCAGCCCGCGTTGCGGGTCAGCTCCACCATCTCGGCGTACGCCTCGAGGGCTCCGGCGCCGTACGAGCGGTGGTGGGGGCAGTAGTAGCCGTCGTACGAGGCGACCACCCGGCACAGTTCGGTCAGCTCGGCGTCGTCGGCGTACATGCCGGGCGTGTAGGTGAGCCCGGAGGACATGCCGACCGCGCCCTGCTCCAGGCCCTCGGCGACCAACTGCCGCATGCGGTCGAGCTGCCGGGGCGTGGCGGGCCGGTCGTCCCAGCCGACGGCGTGCATCCGGACCGTGCCCTGGGGGACGAGGTACGCCGCGTTGACCGCGATGCCCCGGTCCAGCCGGTCGAGGTACTCGCCCACCGACCGCCAGTCGAAGTCGACGGTCGTGTCCCCGGGCGCGCCGCCGTTCCACCCGGTGATCGCGGTGCGGACGGCGGCCAGCGTGCGGTCGTCCACGGGCGCGTACGACAATCCGTCCTGCCCGAGCACCTCCAGCGTGACGCCCTGCGCGGCCTTCGCGCTGTGGTCGGGGTCGCGCAGGAGGGCGAGGTCGGAGTGGGCGTGCATGTCGATGAAGCCGGGACTGAGGGCGAGCCCGTCGGCGTCCAGGACCCGGGCGCCGGTGAGGCGCTGGTCCCGGGAGACGTCGGTGATGCGGCCCGCGGTGATGCCGACGTCGGCGCGGTAGGACGCGCCGCCCGAGCCGTCGATCACCCGGGCGCCGCGTATGACGAGATCCATGGAAGGCGGCCCTCTCAGAAGAACGTGCGGACGAACTCGACGACCGTGCCGTCGGCCTCCACCACCGGGATGAGCTGCCACTTGTCGAAGATCGTGCACGGGTGGGACATGCCGAGCCCCACCCAGTCCCCGACCTCCAGCCGCGCCCCGGCGTCGGTGCTCAGCCAGCCGTGCTGGTCGGAGAGACCGGTGACGGTGACGCCGGTCGCGGGCCGGACGACGCCGTCCCGCGCGGACCGTACGACCTGGGCCTCGGGCAGGTGCAGGTCGTACGCCGCGTCCCGCTTGCCCGCGTTGACGAAGGCCTGCGCGGACGTCGGCCGGGACACGACCTGTGCCCACAGCCGGAAGGCGGGCTGCAACCGCCCCTCGTCCGGCACCCGGTTGAAGGGGGTCAGCTCCTTGTAGTGTCCGTCGTCGTGCGAGACGTAGGCGCCCGAGCGCAGCAACTTCAGTACGGGGAGGGAGAGTTCGGGGATCTCCGCGAACACGTCGGCGACCGCGTCGAACCAGGCGCTGCCGCCCGCGCTGACGACGATCCCGCCGAGGCCCTCGCCGAACCGCCCGGCCCGGTCGAACTCCACGGCCAGCGTGACCAGTTCGCGCAGCCAGGAGCGCACCCGATCGCCGTCCGCCTTCGGCACCTCGCCCTCGTACCCGGCGACGCCGACCAGCCGCAGCGTGCCGGTCGCGGCCACCGCGTCGGCGACCCGCGCGCAGTCCGCCGGGGTGCGCGCTCCGGTACGGGCGCCCTCGCCCGCGCCCAGCTCCACCACCACGTCCACCGGCCGGGAGCCGCCGGCCGCGCGCAGCGCCTCGTCCATCAGCTCGACGCCGCGCACGGAGTCGACGTAACAGATGAAGGTGAAGGCGGGGTCGGCCTCCAGTTCGGCGGAGACCCAGCGCAGGGCGGCGGCGTCGACGAGCTCGTTGGCCAGGAAGATCCGCCGGATGCCGTAGGCACGGTAGACCCGGGCCTGGTGGGGGACGGCGGCGGTGATGCCCCAGGCGCCGCGCTCCAATTGCCGCTGGAAGAGCTGCGGCGACATGGAGGTCTTGCCGTGCGGGGCGAAGGCGAGGCCGTGGCGCTCGGTGTACGTCTCCAGGAGTGCGAGGTTGTGGGCCAGCGACTCGGCGGAGAGGGCGAGCAGGGGAGTGGTGAAGCCGCCGTCGAAGACGTTGCGGCGCTGGGCGGCCAGCTCGCCGACGGTCAGCCCGGCGGCTTCGGCGTCCGGCGGAAGGGCCTTGAAGCGGTGGCTGACGGGCTCGTTCGCGAGCTCCCGTACCTCCGGCGTCATCTGATCGGCCTCGGCTCCCATGGGGCTCCTCCCTCCGGACGTTGCATGTTGTGCAACGCCCATTGCGTATATCGCTCACCGATGTCTAACATCCGAGCCGTGTCCGCACAACAGTCAGGTTCAGGTTCCAGGATCGCCGTCGGCGACGTCAGCGCTCGGGCCGACGGCACCGCCGGCGATCGGGTCTGCGACGTCGTCTGCCTCGGCGAGTCCATGGTCACCTTCCTCCCCTCCCGCCCCGGCCGGCTTGCCGACGTGCCGTCCTTCGGACGCACCATCGGCGGCGCCGAGTCCAATGTGGCCTGCGCGCTCGCCCTCGCCGGCCACGGCGCGAAGTGGGTCAGCAGGGTCGGCGCGGACGGTTTCGGCACGCATCTGATCGAGGCGATCGGGGCGTACGGGGTGGACGTGACGGATGTGGTGCGGGACCCGGAGCGCCCGACGGGCGTCTACTTCCGCACCGCCGACGACCGGGACGACGCCACCCACGAGGTCGCCTACTACCGGGCCGGTTCCGCCGCCTCCGCGATGTCGCCGGACACGGTGGCGCGCTCCGCCCTCTTCGGGGGACGGGTGCTGCACCTGTCGGGCATCACGGCCGCGCTGTCGGCGGACTGCCTGGCGCTGATGCGCGAGCTGTGCGCGGCGGGGGAGGGGCGTCCGCTGCTGTCCTTCGACGTCAACCACCGCCCAGGGCTGTGGAGTTCGTCGGCCGACGGCGGGCCCGTGCTGCTGGAGCTGGCGCGCGGGGCGGACATCGTCTTCGTCGGCGAGGACGAGGCGGCCGCCGCCTGGGGAGTACGGGGCGGACCGCGCGCCGTGCGCGAGGCCCTGCCCGAACCGGACCTGCTGGTCGTCAAGCGGGGCGCGGCGGGGGCGACCGTCTTCGCCGGGGGCGAGGCGCACTCCGTACCGGCTCCGACGGTCGAGGTGGTCGCGCCCGTCGGGGCGGGGGACGCCTTCGCCGCCGGGTTCCTGTCCGCGACACTGCGCGGGCTCGACGTACCGCTGCGGCTGCGGCACGGGCACCTCACGGCGGCCGCCGCGCTGACCGTGCCGGGCGACGTGGCCGAGGTGCCCGCGCGGGAGCTGGCCGACACGCTGGCCGCACTGGACGCCGACGCCTGGGAGAGACTTCGTCTCGGCCCCGGGTGGACCGGGGCGGGGGCGCACGTGGAGGTACGTACCGCATGAGTCAGACAGTCGACCGGGCGCTGAGCATTCTGCCGCTGCTCGCGCAGGGGCCCGCCGACCTCGGGCAGGTCGCCGAACGGCTCGGCGTGCACAAGTCCACCGCCCTGCGGCTGCTGCGCACCCTGCACGAGCACGGCCTCGTCCACCGGCAGCAGGACCAGCGCTACCGGCTCGGGGCACGGCTGTTCGCGCTCGCGCAGGAGGCGGTCGAGAACCTGGACGTCCGGGACATCGCGCATCCGTACCTCAAGGAGCTCAACGACGAGTGCGGGCACACCGTCCACCTCGCGGTGCGCGAGGAGGGCGAGGTGCTCTACATCGACAAGGTCGAGAGCCGCTATCCGGTACGGATGTACTCGCGGATCGGGAAGCCGGTGGCGATCACGGTCGCCGCGGTGGCGAAGCTGCTGCTCGCCGACCTCCCCGAGGGGGAGCGGCGGGAGATCGCCGAGAAGCTGGAGTACCCGCAGTACACGGCCCGCTCGACCCCCAACGCCTTCGCCTTCCTCCGCGAGCTGGCGCTCGTACGGGAACAGGGCTGGGCCACCGACCTCGGGGGACACGAGGAATCCATCAACTGCGTCGGCGCACCGATCAGGGGCGCGGACGGCAAGGTCGTCGCGGCGATGTCGGTGTCCGCACCGAACGTCGTCGTCACGCGGGAGGAGCTGCTCACGCTGCTGCCGCTGGTGCGCCGGACGGCGGAGGCGATCAGTCGCGAGTACTCCGGTACGGGCGACGCCCCACGACCCGCGTAGGGCGCATCGCGCCCCCGCGCACCACCCCACCTTCGTCACTTCGTCTGGTTAGGAAGCAATCCCATGGCTGACAAGCTCGAAAAGACCGCGATCACCCCGTCGACGCACACGGCTCCGCCCGCGAGGTTCTCGCACGGGGTGCGCAAGGGGAACCTGCTCCAGGTGGCGGGTCAGGTCGGCTTCCTCCCGGCGGTGGAGGGCCAGGCGCCGACGCCGGCCGGGCCGACGCTGCGGGAGCAGACCCTCCAGACGTTCGCCAACGTCAAGGCGATCCTGGAGGAGGGAGGGGCGTCCTGGGAGGACGTGATCATGATGCGGGTCTACCTCACGGACGTGGACCACTTCGCGGAGATGAACGCGATCTACAACGAGTACTTCGCCGATCTGAAGGAGGCGCCGTCGGCCCGGACGACGGTCTATGTCGGCCTGCCGGCCGGCCTCCTCATCGAGATCGACGCGCTCGCGGTCCTGGGCTGAGCCTTCCCCGAACACGCCACGGGGAACGTGCGGTCCCGCCTCTCCTCTCCTCTCCTCCCCTCCCGCCGTGCCGGCGTGGCGGCTGCGCCCGTGACGGGGTGCACGTCCTGTGCGGGCGCGCCGTGAGGGGGTGCACGTCCTGTGCGGGCACGGCGTGAGGGGGTGCACGTCCCGTGCGGGTGTGTCGTGGCGGGGTGCACGTCCCATGCGGGTGTGTCGTGGCTGGTCGCGCAGTTCCCCGCGCCCCTGATGGCGTGCCCTTCGGGCAGCCAGCCCCTGCCGCCTCCGCCCCCTTAAGCGCCTCCACCCCCTTGAGCGCCCCGTCCCCTTGGGCGACGGGGCCGCCCCAAGGGGGCGAGGGGGGTACCCCCTGCTCGAGCGAAGCCGAGAGCTTGGGGGAGGGCGGGCAAGGGGGCGGCCCCTCCCGCTCCCGGCCCACCCGGGTGCCCCCCACGCGAGCGCCTGTGCCGGGCGCGCGACCCCGCCGGGGCCGTGAACTCAACCCCGGCACCGGACGCGTCAGCCTCGTTCTGCCCAGGCAGAAGAGGCCCCTGCCCCGCCCCTTTCCCTAAAGCGCTCGCCGCGCGGCTGCCTCCGGTTCCCGTGCGGATGCGTCGTGGTTGCTCGCGCAGTTCCCCGCGCCCCTGACGGGGCGTGCCCGCGCAGTGACACAGCTTCGGGCCCCCCGTGGGGCACGGAAATCCCCCCGCACCTGCAAGAAGCCCCCTCTCCGTACGGAGTTGACCGCACATGCAGCTCGCCGCCACACCCCCCGCCGAAACGCCCCCGCGCACCGGCGGCCTCCTCGCCCTCATCGACGGCACCCCCGGCCTCCTCACCGTCGCCGTGCTGGGTATCGCCCTCCTGCTCTTCCTGATCATCAAGGTCAGACTCCAGCCCTTCGTGGCCCTCCTCGCGGTCTCCGTCGCGGTCGGCCTCTCCGCCGGCCTCTCGGTCACCGAACTCTTCGGCACCGTCCAGAAGTCCAGCGCGGTCTCCGTCATCGAGTCCGGCATGGGCGGCATCCTCGGCCACGTCGCGATCATCATCGGCCTGGGCACCATGCTGGGCGCGATCCTCGAGGTCTCCGGCGGAGCGGAAGTCCTCTCGCAGCGCCTGCTCAACCTCTTCGGCGAGAAGCGCGCCCCCCTCGCCATGGGCCTCACCGGCCTCATCTTCGGCATCCCGGTCTTCTTCGACGTCGGCATCTTCGTCCTCGCCCCGATCGTGTACGCGGCCGCCAAGCGCAGCGGCAAGTCCGTCCTCCTGTACGCGATGCCGCTCCTGGCCGGGCTCTCCATGACCCACGCCTTCCTGCCCCCGCACCCCGGGCCGGTCGCCGCGGCCGGACTGTTCAAGGTCTCGCTCGGCTGGGTCATCCTGATGGGCCTGGTCGTCGGCATCCCCGCCGTCATCGCCGCCTGGGCCTACTCCGCCTGGATCGGCAGGCGCATCTTCGTCCCCGTACCGCAGGACATGGTGGAGGCGGCCGAGGAGGCCAAGGCCGCCGTCGTCGCCGAGCAGCAGGCCGCCGGGGTCGAACCCCGCGAGGACCCCGTCCCGCTCGGCACCGTCCTCGCCATCATCGGCACCCCGCTCGTCCTGATCCTCGGCGCGACCTTCTCCTCCATCGCGCTGGACCCCTCCACCCCGCGCTCAGTCATCGAGTTCTTCGGCAACCCCTTCGTCGCCCTGACCATCGCCCTCCTCCTGGCGTACTACCTCCTCGGCATCCGCCGCGGCTGGTCCCGCAAGTCCCTGGAGAAGGTGTCGACCTCGTCCCTGAAGCCGGTCGGCAACATCCTGCTCGTCGTCGGCGCGGGCGGCATCTTCGGCGCGGTCCTCAAGGGCAGCGGCATCGCGGCCGCCCTCGCCGAGACCTTCGACAACGTCGGACTGCCGGTCATCGTGCTCGCCTGGCTGATCTCCGTCGTGCTGCGCGTGGCCCAGGGCTCGGCGACGGTCGCCATCGTCACCACGGCCGGCATCGTGGTCCCGATGGTCCAGGGCCAGGACGTCTCGCAGGCCCACCTCGCCCTCGTCATCATGGCGATCTCCGCCGGCTCGATCTTCGCCTCGCACGTCAACGACGGCGGTTTCTGGATGGTCGCCAAGTACTTCGGCATCTCCGAACGCGACACCCTGAAGTCCTGGACCGTCCTGGAGACCGTCCTCTCCGTCGCGGGCTTCGCCGTCGCCGCCCTCCTCAGCCTGGTCGTTCCATAACCGGGCCGACGGGCACGCACCGACTCGAACAACACGCCGTGAGCAGCACGTCCGGCTGCGATACGGAGACGATCCCGCCCCGCCCCTTGCGTCCGCCCGCCCCCGCCCCCCACGGTGATCCGGATCACCGTGGGGGGACAACGGGAGGCAGGAAAAGCCCATGTCGGACAGTGTTTCAAGCAGCAAGGGCAGCAAGGGCAGTGAAGGCGGCAAGGGCCGGGCGGGTGACGGGGGAGTTGTCCCCGAACTCGGCCGGCCCGCCCTGCGCAAGGCCAGTTGGAAGTACGTCGGGCCGGGGATCGTCGTCGCCGCGACCGGGGTCGGCGCCGGGGACCTCGTCGCCACCCTCATCGCGGGCAGCCAGTTCGGGTACACCCTGCTGTGGGCCGCGGTCATCGGCTGCGTCGTGAAGATCTCCCTCGCCGAGGCCACCGGCCGCTGGCACCTGGCCACCGGCAAGACCCTCTTCGAGGGGTGGCGCAGCCTGGGGCAGTGGACCACGGTCTACTTCGGCGTGTACGTCGTCGTGTGGGGCTTCGTGTACGGCGCCACCGCGATGTCCTCGTCCGCGCTCCCGCTCGCCGCGCTCATGCCGAACGGGCCGGACATGAAGTTCTGGGCGGTCCTGTGCGGCCTGCTCGGCCTCGCCTTCGTGTGGTTCAACCGGTACGCGGTCTTCGAGAAGTTCATGACCGTGGTGATCGGGCTGAAGTTCCTGGTGGTCGTGTACGTCGCGATCCGCGTCGCGCCCGACCTCGGCAACGCCGTCAAGGGGCTCGTGCCCACGCTCCCGGACGGCTCGCTCTTCTACACCCTCGGCCTGATCGGCGGCGTCGGCGGCACCATCACCATGGCCGCCTACGGGTACTGGGTGAACTCCAAGGGCTGGACCGACACCAGTTGGATGAAGGTGATGCGCCTCGACAACCGCGTCGCCTACCTCACCACCGGCGTCTTCGTCGTCGCCATGCTCATCATCGGCGCCGAGCTCCTGCACTCCTCCGGTGTCGCGCTCGGCAAGGGCGACAAGGGCCTCATCGACCTGGGCGGGGTGCTGGAGGACAAGTTCGGCCCGGTCACCGCGAAGCTCTTCCTGATCGGCTTCTTCGCCACGTCCTTCGGCGCGCTGATCGGGGTCTGGCACGGCGTGAGCCTGATGTTCGCGGACTTCGTGGAGCGCTTCCAGCGGGAGCGCAGGACCGGGCAGCCGGTCGTCGGCATGGTCGAGGAGGTCGCGGCCGGCAAGCGCGAGAAGTCGCTGCCGTTCCGGGCGTACCTGCTGTGGCTGACCTTCCCGCCGATCGGTCTGCTCTTCCTGGACCAGCCGTTCGGACTCGTGGTCGTCTACGGGGTGCTCGGCGCGTTCTTCATGCCGTTCCTCGCCCTGACCCTGGTCTGGCTGCTCAACTCCGGCCGCACGCCCGCCGAGTGGCGCAACGGCTGGCTCAGCAACGTGATGCTGGCGCTGGGCGGGCTGCTGTTCGTGGTGCTGTGCGTGAAGCAGGTCGTCGACCTGTTCACGAAGTAGGCGTACGGGGGAGGGGGGACCCGGCGCTCACCGCGCCGGGTCCCCCCTCCCCCGTACCGGAGCACTCGTCTACTACGGCAGCGACCGCACGTGTGCGCCCACCGCCTTCGACCAGGCGTTGCCGCCCTTGGCGTCCCAGTTGGTCGACCAGGCCATCGCGCCGCGCAGCCCCGGGTAGGTCCTGGCGGGCTTGAAGGTGCCGCAGCCGGTGCCCCGGGTCAGGCAGTCCAGCGCCTTGTTCACGACCTCCGGTTCGACGTAACCGGCCTTCTTGTTGCTGCTGTTGGTGGGTAGGCCGAGACCCACCTGCGAGGGGTCGAGGCCGTTCTCGAGCTGGATGCAGGCGAGCGCGGTGAGGAAGTCGACCGTGCCCTGCTGGTAGACCTTGCCGTCGCAGCCCTTCATCGAGCCCGAGTTGTAGAACTGGGTGTTGACGACGGTCAGGAAGTCCTTGATGTTCAGCGCGGTCCTGAAGTAGTCGCTGTCCGTGGACTGCATGTCCTTGGTCTGCGGGGCCATCGTGACGACCAGCTTCGGGCCGACGCGGCCGTGCAGGTCCTTCAGGGCGCGCGTCATGTACTCGGCGCTGACGCCGCCGTTCTCCAGGTCGATGTCGACGCCGTCGAAGCCGTACTCGGTCATCAGCTCGTGCACCGAGTCCGCGAAGCGCTTCGCCGTCCCGGCGTCGTCGACCTCCACCTTGCCGTGCTCCCCGCCGACCGAGATGATCACGGACTTCCCGGCCCGCTGCTTGGCCTTGATGTCGGCCTTGAACTCCTCGACCCGGTAGCCGCCCAGGCCCCCGGTGTCCAGCTTGAAGCCGACCTCGCCGCGTTCGCCCGCCAGGTCGGCGAAGGAGACGGCGATGATGTCGTACGCGTCGGAGACGTCGCGCAGTCTCTCGATCGCGGCGCCGTTGCGGAAGTTCTGCCAGTAGCCGGTGAGGGCGTGCCGGGGGACCTGCGGGGCGCCCAGCGCCTTGGGCGTGGGGGTCGGCGTCGGGGTGGGCTTCGGGGCCGCGGACGACTTCTCGGGCGCTGCCCGCACCCCGCCGTCCGCCGGTCCGTCGCTCGTGCAGGCTCCCAGCATCCCGGTGGCGAGGACGGCGGCGGCCGTGCCGAGGGTGAAGCGTCGGATGCGGGCTGCTCTGTGCACGTACTGTCTCCAGTCGGTCATATGCGGGTCAAGCCAGACAAAATTGGTTCAGTCCATTTCGGATGTCAAGTGGATCACTGTGCCCATTGTGGGCGGCTTCTGGCCGCAGCGTCGAAGAATGGCCCGAAACCGTGTTCCCCCAGCCGTAAGCGGAATGCATGATCACCTGCGGTAGCACCGCAGTGACATGGGGTCGCGGTGACCCCGCCAGGGGAAACGGAGTGCGAATACTCGTCGAACAAGATCAATTCGCGGTGAAAAACGGTGAGTTGAGTGCCGTACGGGATCTCTGGAAGCTGTTCTCTCCCCCGTATGACGTGGCTAAAGTGCAGATGCACCACGTGTGGTGACGAGTGCTTGCACCATGCGTGAGCGGCGAGCGCGGGAGCGGAACCGGGAACAGCGGCCGGAACGGCGAGAAGAACGGCGACACGAGCAGCGGCAAGAGCAGTGGCGAGAGCAGCGACAGGATCAGCCACAGGAACAGCGACAGCGGGAGCGGCGCGAACGCGAGCGCGCACAGGAGCGCGAGCACGGGCGCGGACGCGAACGGTCGGGCAACGGGGAGCGGGGACATCGACGTGCCGACAGCGATAGCCGTGACCAGCGCCGACCTGGTGCTGCCGCCGACCGACCGGCAGACCCCGACCGCCGCCGTCCTCCAGCCGCCCGCCCACCAGTCCCTGGACGCGGCGCTCGCCGAGACGAACGTCCTGCTGGAGCGGCACGGCTTCCTCGTCGCCCTGTACCCCTCCTCCCTGCCCGCGGCCCACGAGCACCGGCTGCACATGGTCCGCTCGGTCCTGGAGACGGACCGCATCGCCCTGCTCAAGCTGGACCTCCCGCCGCTGGGCATCGCGGTCCTCGCCCGGCAGCTCCGCCAGCTCTCGGTCTGCGACTTCAGCGCGGGCGTCATCGCCTCCGCGGCCCGCCTGCTCTCGCACTACGTCTACGCCGGCGCGCTCCTGAACTCCGTCACCAAGCTGGACCGCATTCCGGTCAGCCTGAAGTCGCACGCCAAGTCGTGGATGCCGGGCAGCCAGTTCGCCGTACTGTCCAACCCGGAGCCGCAACTGATCAAGCTGGGCGGCGAGGAGAAGCTGACCGGGCCGGAGTTCGCCACCCAGTTGGCCGTCGCGGCGGGCCAGTTGTCGTCGTCCTGGGTCACGGAGACGCTGGCCCCCGCCTGGCAGGTGCAGGGCACCCAGGAGGTCGGGCTGCCGACGGCGTCGCCGGGCTGGTGGGGGACGCCGAAGGTGGTCGAGTTCGCGGCCTTCCTGCCCGACGTCTCCGTCCTCTACCAGCTCGTCTCCTCGGTGCGCATCGAACAGTGCCACTGGTGCGGGACACAGCTGATAGGCGACCGCTGCGGGTTCTGTTCGGCGCCGGTGGCGACGGCGGCGGAGCCGCATGCGGTGCTGAGCCGCGGTGCGACGTAATGCTCCGCGCCATGCCCCGGGTGACGTCCCGGGCGACGCCTCGCGCGCGGCCTTGCGCGCTGCGCTGCGCCGCGTCGCGCGCAACGCCCCGCCCTCCGACGCTCTCTGATCGCCTGCACCACTCGCACGGTTCCGGTTCCGACGTATTCCGATCGAGGTAGCACGCACCATGAACTCACGGCAGCGCCGCGGCATCATCCTGCTGATCCTCTCCGTCCTGTGCGCGGTCGGCGCGTTCGTCGGAGTGCTGTCGGTGATCCGCGACGTGAACTCGAAGGTCGGCCCGGAGGTCACCGCGTACCGCCTGAAGGCGGACGTCGCGCCGTACCGGACGCTGACGGCGGCGCAGTTCGAGCGCGTGGAGATGCCCAAGCGGTGGCTCTCGGACAACGCCGTCACCGACATCTCCGAGATCCGCGGGAAGATCGCCGTCACCCAGTTGCGGAAGGGCTCCCTGCTCCAGACGGACATGCTGGTGAAGCGCCCCGAACTCCAGCCGGGGGAGCAGGAGATCGCCATCATGATCGACGCCGAGACGGGCGTCGCGGGCAAGATCACGCCGGGTTCGAAGGTCAACGTCTACGCGACCTTCGAGTCCGACAAGAAGCTGGCCCCCAAGAGCAAGCAGGAGGAGTCCTGGGTCATCGTCTCCGGCGCCCGCGTGATCGACGTCGGCAGGATCACCCCGCTGGAGCCCGACGCCAAGGACCGCAACCGCAAGATGAAGGACGCCGTCCCGATCACCTTCGCGCTCAGCACCCGCGACGCCCAGCGCATCGCGTACGCCGAGTCCTTCGCGGTGCATGTGCGCCTCGCCCGCATCCCCGACGGCAGCGACCCGAACATCACCCCGCGCGACCGCATCTACGACCTGCCCGGGGACCGGACGTGACGTCCGCCCCCACGGCGCACGGCGCCCCGGCCCCGGCCGCACCCCCAGCCCCCGCCCCAGCAGTGACGTGTGGACCAAGAGTGAGGACGGCCGCATGACGACGCGTATCCTCCCGGCCGTGGGCGACCCCGACGCCGCCCGCGCCATCATCACCCTGCTCAGCCAGCTCCCGGACGCGGAACCCGCCTCGCCCGCGCCCGACACGACGTCACTGCTCGACACGCTCGCCCGCCTCGCGCAGGAGTCGCTGGACGAGCTGCCCGAGGTGGTCCTCGTCCACGAGCGGATCGGCCCCGTGCCGGCCCTGGAGGTCATCCGGGAGGTCGCCCTCCGCTTCCCGGCGGTCGGCGTCGTCCTGATCTCCGCCGACACCAGCCCGCAGCTCTTCACCGCCGCGATGGACTCCGGTGCGCGCGGCATGATCGGACTGCCGCTCAGTTACGAGGAGCTGGCGGGCCGCGTGCAGAACGCGGCGTCCTGGTCGGTCGGCGTACGCCGCCACCTGGGCGCCGGGGCGGACGTGTTCAGCGGACCCGGCGGGACGGTGGTCACGGTGACCGGCGCGAAGGGGGGCATGGGCACCACCCTCATCTCCGTCCAGCTCGCCCTCGCGGCCAGGGCCTCCGGCCGTACGGTCGCGCTCGTCGACATGGACCTCCAGTCCGGGGACCTGGCCTCGTACCTGGACGTGCAGTTCCGCCGCTCGATCGCCGACCTGGCCGGCATCGCGGACATCACCCCGCGGGTCCTTCAGGACGCCCTCTACACCCACGCGACCGGACTCGGCCTCCTCCTGGCCCCGGTGGACGGGGAGCGCGGCGAGGAGGTCACCGACCGGGTCGCCCGCCAGGTCGTCAGCGCCCTGCGCAATCGCTACGAGATCGTGGTCGTCGACTGCGGCACGCAGATGAACAGCGCGAACGCGGCGGCGATCGAGATGGCCGACCGGGCGGTGCTGGTCGTCACCCCGGACGTCATCGCGGTACGGGCCGCCAAGCGCATGGTCCGCCTGTGGGACCGGCTCCAGATCCGCAAGGCGGAGGAGACCACCACGGTCGTCAACCGCCTTACCCGCAACACCGAGATCCAGCCGCCCCTGGTCGAGAAGATCACCGGCACGAAGGTCGCGCGCAGCTCGGTCCCCTCGAACTACAAGGAACTCCAGTCCGCCGCCGACGCGGGCCGCCTCCAGGACCTGGAGGCCCGCAGCACGGTCAAGCAGGCGATCTGGGCCCTGGCGGGGGAGCTGGGCCTGGTCAAGACGCAGGAGCCCGCCGGCGGCCGGGGCGGCCGGGGCTCGGGCCGGGGCCGCCGGGGCGACAAGGGCGCGATCACCGCCGAACTGGCCGGGATGTTCCCGCTGATCCTCCTGGTGATGGTCCTGATGTGGCAGGCGGCGGTCTGGGGCTACACCTTCTCCCTGGCGGGCAACGCGGCGGACGAGGGGGCGCGGCAGGGCACGGCGGCGTACGGGGCCGGGGGGAGCGGCGTGCCGGAGTGCCAGGCCGCCGCCCAGGCCCGCCTCCCCGGGGCGTGGGAACTGGACGGGCCCCCGGACTGCCGGATCGAGGGCAACCTCTACAAGGCCACCGTCACGCTGAAGGTCCCGGCGCTCTTCCCCGGTGCGGACGGCTTCGACTGGACCTCCAAGGGCGAGGCCGGCGCGGCCCTGGAAGGAGCGGACGAATGATTCCCTCCCGGATGCGGCGGAGGTGCGGGTGCCCGGTGGCTGCCCACTTCCCGCGCGGGTGCGTTGTGGCTGCTCGCGCAGTCCCCCGCGCCCCTGACGGGGCACGGGCCCGCCGTGCCCCCGGCGGGGACCGGGGTGTCGCCACCCTGGAATTCACCGGGTTCCTGCCCATCCTGCTCATCGTCGTGCTCGCCGCCATCCAGCTCGGCATCGCGGGTTACGCGGCCCTCCAGGCGGGGTCCGGGGCGCGGGCCGGGGCCCGAATCGAATCCCAGGAGGCGTACCGGGGTCAGTGCGGTGCCGCAGGGGCCGCAGCCATGAGCGGCTGGCTCGTCGCGCGCGGGGCCGAAGTCGGCTGCACCGACGGCGACATCGTGCGGGCCACGGCCCGCGTCCCCGTCCCCTCGATCATCCCCGGCTTCACCTTCGGCACGATCACCCGCGAAGTCTCGATGCCCGCCGACGACACCACCCCGTAAGACCCCGTCAGCACGCACCAAGGAGCCCACCCATGAGCCTGCGGCAACGCATCGCCGCCCCCGAGGAGCACGGCGGGGGGCGGGAGGACGGCCACCTGGTCGCCACCTACCGGGCGAAACTGCTCGAAGAGATCGACCTCGCCGAGATGTCCTCCCTGGCCGCCGCCGAGCGAAGGGCCCGCCTGGAGCGCGTCCTCGGCCACATCATCAGCCGCGAAGGCCCGGTCCTCTCCACCTCCGAGCGCTCCCAGCTCATCCGCCGCGTCGTCGACGAAGCCCTCGGCCTCGGCGTACTCGAACCGCTGCTCGAAGACGCCTCCATCACCGAGATCATGGTGAACGGCCCCGACTCGATCTTCGTCGAGCGCGCCGGACGCGTCGAGCAGCTCCCCATGCGCTTCGCCTCGCACGAGCAACTGATGCAGACCATCGAGCGCATCGTCTCCACGGTCAACCGCCGCGTCGACGAGTCCAACCCCATGGTGGACGCCCGCCTTCCTTCCGGCGAGCGCGTCAACGTGATCATCCCGCCGCTCTCCCTGACCGGCGCGACCCTCACCATCCGCCGCTTCCCGAAGGCGTACCGGCTGGACGAGCTGATCAACCTGGGCACGCTCGACCACAACATGCTGATGCTGCTCTCCGCCTTCGTCCGCGCCCGCTTCAACCTCATCGTGTCCGGCGGCACGGGCTCCGGAAAGACCACCCTCCTCAACGCCCTCTCCGGCCTCATCCCCGACCACGAACGCATCATCACCGTCGAGGACGCCGCCGAACTCCAGCTCCAGCAGGCCCATGTGATCCGCCTGGAGACCCGGCCCCCGAACGTCGAGGGCAAGGGCCAGATCACCATCCGCGACCTCGTCCGCAACTCCCTGCGCATGCGCCCCGACCGCATCATCGTCGGCGAGGTCCGCGGCGGCGAGACCCTCGACATGCTCCAGGCCATGTCCACCGGTCACGACGGCTCCCTCGCGACCGTCCACGCCAACAGCGCCGAGGACGCCCTGATGCGTCTCCAGACCCTGGGCTCGATGTCCGAGGTCGAGATCCCCTTCGAGGCGCTGAAGGACCAGATCAACTCCGCCGTCGACGTCATCGTCCAGCTCAGCCGCATGGCCGACGGCTCCCGCAAGATCACCGAGATCGTCATCCTGGTCTCGCACGGCCGCGAGAAGTTCCAGGTCGTCCCGGTGTCCCGCTTCCTCGCCCAGCCGATGAGCCCGGACCGCCTGGTCCACGGCCACTTCGAGCACCTCCCCCTCCCGCGCCGCATCGCCGAACGCCTCTACCTCGCGAACGAGCCCCTCCCGCCCGCCTTCGGCGTCAGCGAAGACCCCCTGAACGACTCCCTCTACGTACGACAAGCCATCGAGGCCCGGCCATGACACCCCACCCCGCCACCCACACCCTCGCGGCGGCCGTCCTACCGCCCACGCTCACCCAGTACGCGCTCCTCGCCCTGGGCGCGACCCTGCTGACCTGCCTGCTCGCGGTCCTCGGCGTGCACCTGTACGCCTCCGGCAAGGCCCAGCGCAGCGCCCTGGAGAACCGCCTCGCCCTCACCACCGGCCGCGAGAGCGGCCGCCGCCGCCACTTCCGGGGCATCGACCGCCGCCTGCGCCGCACCGCGCTCGGCAAGAAGCTGCACCTGCGCATCGCCTCCACCGGACTGGACGTCACTCCGGGCGAGTTCTTCGTGTACGTGCTCGGGGGCGTCGTCGCGCTCTGGCTGATCGCCATCTCGGTGCTGGCCCCCTTCTTCGGCCCGATCGCGGGCCTGGTCGCCGTGTGGGCGGCGCACACCTTCCTCAACTGGCAGCGCCAGAAGCGCATCGAGGCCTTCATCAACCAGCTCCCGGATCTCTCCCGCATCCTCGCCAACGCCACCGCCGCCGGCCTGGCGCTCCGTACGGCGCTGGGCATGGCGGCGGAGGAACTCGAAGCCCCGGCGGGCGAGGAACTGGCCACCGTCGCCTCCCAGCTGGCGGTCGGCCGCACCATCGACGACGCCCTCGGCGAACTCTCCGCACGCCTCCCCTCCCGCGAGCTGGTCGTCCTCGTCACCACCCTCGTCCTCTCCAACAAGGCGGGCGGCACCGTCGTCGGCTCCCTGCGCAACCTCACCGAGACCCTGGAGGAGCGCAAGGAGACCCGGCGCGAGGTCCGCACGATGCTCTCCGAGGTCAACGCGACCGCCTACACGGTCCCGCTCCTCGGCCTCGGCGCCATGATCATGCTCAACTCCATGAACCCCGACTCCATGGCGAAGATGACCGGCCACCCCGTCGGCCAGATCGTCGTCGCCGTGGCCGTCGGCCTGTACGCACTCGGCTTCGTGGCGATGCGCCGACTCGGCAAGATCGAAGTCTGAGGCGGGGGACGGAGAACACCATGATCGGACTGCTCCTCGCCCTGGCGTTCGGCCTCGCGGTGGCCGGCGTCTTCGCGGGTGTACGGATGTACCGCGCGGAGGCCAAGGTCCCCGGTGACCTGGCCGTGGCCCTGGAGGTCGGCGCGTCCCGCGTCTCGGCCGCCGACTCCGCGATCGACCGCATCGGGATGCGCTTCGCCCCCGCGGTGCTGCGCACGATGGGCCCGGCGCTGGTCGACAAGAAGCGCCGCAAGATCGACAAGGCCGGAAACCCGGGCGGCCTCACGGTCGACCGGTACGCGGCCCGCCGCGCCGCCTACGGCATCTTCGGCGGCCTCACGGGCCTCCTCTGCCTGATCAACGGCTTCACGCTCTTCGCCGTCTTCTGCCTGGCATACGGCTGGTTCGCGGCCGACGCGCTGATCTGGCAGGCGACGCGCGCCCGCAAGGAGGTCATCGAGCGCACACTGCCGGACTTCCTCGACGTGCTCGCGGTGGTGGTCAGCGCGGGCCTGGGCTTCCGCCAGGCACTCGACCGGGTCGCCGAGAAGTACGAGGGCCCCTGGGCGGACGAACTGCGCATCACACTGCGCCAGATGGACATGGGGGTGAGCCGCCGCACCGCGTTCGAGGAGCTGCGCCGCCGCAACGAATCGGAGCAGGTCTCGCAGTTCGTGACGGCCCTCCAGCAGGGCGAGGAACTGGGCGCGCCCATCGCCGACACGCTGATCCAGATCGCCAACGACATGCGCCGCACGGACGCCCAGAACTCGCGGCGGCGCGCCGCCAAGGCGATCCCGAAGACGACGGTCGTCACCCTCACCTTCATGGTCCCGGCGACCCTGATCCTCATCGTCGCGAACATGTTCCTGGGCTCCGGCGCCGACTTCTCCTCCATCTTCGGAGGCTGACCCCGATGCCTTCCCCCTCCCCCCACACCCCCTCGGACGAAGCCTCCGCCCCTTCGGACGGCGGGACCGCCGCCACCCCCGCCCCCTTGGGCGACGAGGCCGCCCCCCGGGGGCGAGGGGGACACCCCCTGCTCGAGCGAAGCCGAGAGCTTGGGGGAGGGCGGACAAGGGGGCAGTCCCTCCCGCTCCCGGCCCGCCGGGACACCCCCCGCCCCGCCTGGCTCCGCCGCACAGCCAGCACCCTTCGCCCCACCCGGCCCGGCCGCACGCCGCTCGTCCCCCGCCCCACCCGGCTCCGCCGCACCCCCACCACCCTCACCGGCAGTCCCCCCACACCCCCCGCAGTCTCCGCGCTCGCCCCCGACGCCCCCGCCCCCAGCCTCCCGATTCAGATCAACGCCCTCCAAGCCCTGTGCCGCCAGGTCTTCGCCTTCCGCCTGGCGATGATCGCCATCGGCGCGCCCTTGGCCCTGAGCCGCGCCCAGACGACCACCGGCACCACCCTCGTCGGCGCAGCCGTGGTCGTCACCTTCGTCGGCTCCTACGCCATGCTCCGCGACTGGGAGACCTTCGCCCCCCTCCTCCTCAAGTACCGCTCCCTGATGGCCGTCGACCTCGTCTTCGGCTCCGTCCTCCTCCTCACCGCCTCCCCGGACTCCGCCCTCGGCTACGCCACCGTCTGCACCCCCCTCCTGGCCGGCCTCCTCTACGGCTGGCGCGGCGCGGGCATCTTCACCGCGATCCAGACACTGCTCCTCTCCCTCGCCTACGGGGCCTGGGCGACCCGCCTCACCGGTCCCACCGGCACCGTCCTGATCTGCGGTTTCTGCGTCGCCGCCGGCGCCGTCGGCGTGACCCTGCGCAACCTGATGTTCCGCTTCGGCGAAGCCACCCAGGCCCTCTCCGAGGTGAAGGCCCGCCTGGCGGTGTCCGACGCGGTCGGCGCCGAGCGGGCCCGCCTCGCCCGCGAGATGCACGACTCGGTCGCCAAGACCCTGCACGGCGTGGCCCTGGCCGCCGACAGCCTGGCCCAGTCCGCCGACCGCATGGACCCGCTCACGGTCAAGCACCAGGCGGGAGTGGTCGCCCGCTCCGCCCGCAAGGCGGCGGCCGAGTCCCGTGAGATCCTCTCCGACCTCCGCCGCCACTCCAGCTACGACGGCGACACCGACGCCACCGTCGACATCGCCCCCGAACTCACCGCCCGCACCACCGACTTCACCCACCGCACAGCCGTCCCCACCACCCTCCACCCCACCCCCGGCGGCACCCCGCTCCCGCCCGTCCCGCACGCCGTGGCCCGCCAGCTCCTGACCATTGCCACCGAGGCCATGGAGAACGCCCACCGCCACGCCCAGCCCACCCGCATCACCGTCGAGGCGGGCACCGCCGACGGCCTCCTGCGCCTGAGCGTCCTGGACGACGGCACGGGCCTCCCCCCGGGCCTCTCCCTGGACGACCTGCGCCGGGCGGGCCACTTCGGCCTGGTCGGCATGGTGGAACGCGCGGCCTCCATCGGCGCCCGCATCCGCATCGGCCGGGGCCGCAGCGACAACGGCACCGAAGTACGCCTCGAACTCCCGCTCTCCGCCCTCGCCCCCCACCAGACCTGACCGGACCCGACCACCCCTGACTCCCGAGAGGAGGCCGCACCATGCCGGAAGCACACCGCGAGAACACCCACAGGCACAGCTCAGACCCCCGGTCCGTATCCTCGACCCACGTGTCGCAGCACACCTCGCCGCACACGGTCGTTCCCCGCTCGGAACAGACCCCGCACGGGGCCCCCGCCCCCCCTCCGGCGGCGGCGTTCCCGACCCCCGCTCCCCACCCGGACCCGCACCACTCCCCGCACCCGGACCCGTTCGGCCCACCGCCCGTCCTGCGGGTGGTGGTGGTGGACGACAATCCGGTCGTACGGGCGGGACTCACCGCGCTGTTGGGCGCCCGCGCGGACGTGGACGTCGTCGGCGAGGCCGTGGACGGCCACGAGGCCCTCGCCCTGGCCGAACGCTCCCGCCCCGACGTGATCCTGCTGGACGTCCGGATGCCGGGCGTGGACGGCATCTCGGCACTCCCGCACCTGGTGAGGATCGCGCCGGTCCTGATGCTGACGTACAGCAGCGAGAGCGAGATCGTGCAGGAGGCGTTGCGCCTGGGCGCGAGCGGCTACGTGGTCCACGGCGAGTTCACCGCCGACCAACTGGTCACCGCGATCCACGACTTGTCCCAGGGCCGGGCCTACTTCACCACCTCCGCCCAGACGGCCCTCCTGGCCCAACTCCGCAACGGCACCCTCGGCGGGCCGATGCCGCCCCCGCTCCCCGAGGGTCTCGGCTCCGTCTACACCTCGGGCGTCCCGTACACGGGCCGCAGCGCGACAACCCCGCCACCCAGAACGCCCCGTCCGGAGCCAGACGTCCACAGTTCGCCCGGGTCCGTTCCCTCCTCTTCGCATCTGCAACCTTCCATGACATCCTCTTCGTTCGAGCAGTCATGGGCTAACGTCAACAGGCAGCAATTCGGACTGAGTTCGCGGGAGGTGGAGGTGATGAACCTGATCGCCGCAGGCATGAACAACCAGCAAATCGCCGCCACCTGCTTCATCAGCGAGAAGACGGTCAAGAACCACATCAACCGAATCTTCGCGAAGCTGCACAGCACGAGCCGCAGCGAAGCGATCGCGATGTGGATGGGTACGACGAGGAGCGGCGCCGGCGGCAACGGGGGAGGGGTGATCGGCCGTGCCTGAACCGACGACGGGGACGACGTCACGCCCCACCCGGGCCCACACCGCCCTTTGGGCCCGGAGTTGGGCCCACGGACCCTCTCCCGAACGGCGTGTCCGGGCATACGTTCCGGATGTCGCAAGCGGGCCCGGACAGAAGGCGCCGACCGGACCTGCGGGTGGCGTTTCTGACGAGACGTACGCATCCGGAGGGGCTTCCCATGGAAAAGGCATTGCTCGCGATCACGACGTGGCGGAACACGGTCGTCAGCAGGATGAAGGAGCGTTCCGACCGGGGTGCGAGTGTGGTGGAGTACGCGGGTCTGGTGGTGATCATCGCGTTGATTGTGGTGGCGGTGAATGGGTTGGGGTTGGACGAGACGATCTCTACCGCGATCGACGAAGCCGTGGCCGATATCACGGGCGGCTGATCGTATTTGGCGCTCACTGTGACCGAGGGCAGGCATTTCCCATCTACATCATGTCGGTGGGGATCCTGCTCTTTGTCGCGTTCGCGCTCTTCGTCTTTGCCCAGGCGGCCTTTGCCCGCAGTGGTGGCCAGTCTGCTGCCGATGCTGCGGCGCTTGCTGCGGCACAGGAGTCCCGGGATGAGTACACCGAGAATTTCTTCCGCGACATCGTCGACCCGGGAGCGTGGCCATTGTGGCTGTTGGGTGAAGGGGAGGTGGCCAGCGGCGCGGCTGATGCGGCGACTCTTGCCAATGAAAACGACTCGAACCTCACCGCCGGCCCGACGCTGACGCGCGACGGTGGATATCCTGCACGTAAAGTGACCATTCAAACCCGCTTCACGGGTGGTGACTCGGTTGTTCCTGGCATTGAAACTCGGACGGCGCGAGTGTCAGCCACAGCGGTGATTAAGCCCCGCTGCACTATTGGCCCGGAGAGTGATCCTGCCAAATTGGTGTTCGTCCACTGCAAGGGTGGCGTGATCTGGGAAATCGATCCGAAGAATATTGCCGATCTTCCGGGTCTGCTTCCGGAGCCGCAAGACCTTTTCGACGTCCACCTGGTCCGGTAGCAAGCGAACAACGAGAAAAGGAATAGCTGTTGAATAGCATGCAGCATGCCATGAAGGCCCGAAGGGCGCTGACCGCTTTGGCGATCACTACTGGTCTGGCCCTCGCGGTGGCTGGATGCGGTGGTGATTCCGGCGGTGAGCAACCGAACAAGTCGGCCAATGCTTCGACCCCGGCACCGGCAAAGCAGTCTGACCAGAAGCCGAAGGAAACCGCACCTGAGCCTCCCGCATCTGGCACTGTGCTTGCGGAGATTAGGGGGGGCGAGAACCACACACTGACCATCAACTCAGCCGTGCGGGATGCGGGTGGTTTCGTCACCGTGTCTGGAAAAGTGAAGAATGGGCGTGGAAGGGCATGGAATCCCACAAGTTGGAGCGGTGACGAGAAGGAACTCAATGCCAACGGTTCTTCGATGGCTGGAGCGGCACTGGTGGATAAGGTCGGCAAAAAGAAGTACCTGATCTTGCGGGATACGGACGGCAAGTGCTTGTGCACTAAGTTCACCGGAAGTTTCAAGGCCGATGAAGAGCGAACGTTCTTTGCTCAATTCCCGTCTCCCCCAACAGGCACAAACAAGGTTGACTTCCAGATCGCCGACATGCCCCCCGCCGCGATCGAAATCTCCGAGGGCCAGTAACCATGACTCTCCCCCTCCTGCGAAGTAGGCCCACCCTCCTCGCCTCAGCCACCATCGCCGCAGCCGCCCTCGTCGGCACCCTCGGCGTCACCACTGCCCACGCCGACCCCACCCCGAGCCCCGGCAAGCCTCCCGGCAGCACCACCCAGCTCCCCGCCCCCAAGGTCGACGCCAATTCCCCCGGCCTCAAGCTCGCCGACGGCGGCACCCTCGCCCCCGCCCGCGTGGTCGACATCAAGTCCGTCGTCGAAGATCTCGGCGGCGAGGAGCGGCGCGAGGACACCAACACCGACGTCACCTTCGCCCTCCAGGCCGAAGTCCTCTTCCCCAAGGACAGCCACAAGCTCCAGCCCGAAGCCGCGGCCCGCATCAAGGCCGTCGCGGCGGAGGCCCAGAAGAACGAGGCCACCAAGATCCGGGTCTTCGGCTTCACCGACAACCTCGGCACCTACGAACACGGCCTCGCGCTCTCCAAGAACCGCGCGGACATGGTCCACCGCGAGCTGATCAAGACCCTCGGCTCCAACGTCACCTACGAGGTGCGCGGCTACAGCGAGGACTACCCCATCGCGGACAACTCCGACGAAGAGGGCCGCAAGAAGAACCGCCGCGTCGAGATCACCTTCCCGCGCGGCGCGGCACCGGGTTCGGGTTCCAGCCCCAGCACGTGAGGCACCCGTACCGTCCGCTCCGGAGAGGAGAACGACCCGAGCGGACGGTACGGATACCCGTAAGGGTCCCCTCCGTATCCACATCGTGCGTCCACGATGACGACCCCGCCCCCGCTCGATGACCGACCGGTGACAGCCCCCGGCGACCCCGGGTCGGCGCGTTTCCCTGGGCGGTATGAACCATTTCCCCCACCCCCGCACAGCGACCGCCCTCGCCCTCGCCGTCCTCAGCGTCCTCGGCCTCGCTGCCTGCGAAGGCGGGACCGGTGCGAAGACCGACCCCGCGAGCACCACCACCGACGCAGCCGCCCCGCAGGCCGACGGGCCCACCGGCCGCGGCAAGCCCCCGAAGCTCCTGTGGATGGGCGACTCCGTCGCCGAGGCCGAAGCCCCCGCGCTCGGTGCCGCCCTCCGGGCGAGCGGCGGCGAGTTCACCTCCGTGGCGGCCACCGCCAGCGGAAACGTCACCGGATCGGACGCCGCCGAGACCTGGAAATGGCTCCCCGAGAAGCTCGCGGCCGAGAAACCGCAGGTGCTCGGCTACCAGATCACCGCCTTCGACTGGGGCACCCCGGACGAACAGCGGAAGGGGTACGAACGCCTCGTGAAGGCCGTCCAGGACGTGCGCGGCAAGCTGGTCATCGTCTCCACCCCGCCCATCAGGCACAACGAGATCCAGAAGCCGCACGCGGCGGAACTGGCGGAGGCCAAGGACGTGGCTCAGGAGGTCGCCCGCCGTCACGCCGACACCGTCACCTTCGTGGACTCCTCGGAGCTGTGGGGAACCGACCCGGCTGCCGAAAAGGCGATGCGCAGCAAGGATGGCATCCACAACTGCCAGCAGGCCGCCGCGACGTTCGCCCAGTGGTTCGGCGGCCGGCTCGGGAAGCAGTACGGCTTCACGCTCGCCCCGGCCGAGAAGTGGGCCACGGGCAAGTGGACGGGGGACGCGTCGTACGGGATGGCCGGTTGCTCGTGAGACCGGCCCGGGCCCGGACGGCCGCGCTCAGTGGGGGAGGTTCACCCAGGACTTGATGCCCCGGTGCGGCGGTACGGCCTCGTCGACCCCCCACTCCCCGCCCCAGTCCTCCACCGCCTCCGCGAGGAGCCACAGGGCTCGCCTCCTCCGTACGAAACAGAGGGAGGTGGCGTCCGGGTCCGCGTGCGGTGGGTGCTGGTCCCAGACGATCAATCGGAGGGTGTCCCGGTGGTGGCGCAGGGACACGTACAGGTCGGCATCAGCGGTCAACTTCCCGGCCACTGCCATGAGTTCCGTGACGACCAGCGCGAGGATCGACTCGAATCGGTCGAGACGGTGGGCGTGCAGGGCCCCGGCCAGCGCCCGCCGGACGATCCCCGCACTGCGTGCCGTGCCGGGAACGGTCAGGCTGACGGCGAGGTTGTCGGCCTCGTCGTAGCCGGTTCTGGTGGTGGGGGAGGAGGGGTCGGGGTGATCGGCGACCGGGCAGAGCGTGTGCGTGGGGGTGGCGGGTTGGTGCATGTCTGAACTCCCTCGTTCAGTGCGGTTGTTGACCCGTCGCACTCGTTACGCCGATGAGCAGTGGCCTGTCTCCCTTGCGCGGGCCCGCCCCTCCCAGGGAAAGGAGCCTGCGGGCGGGTCCACGCGATGCGCTTCAGCTCGGTCGTGTAGTCGGTGCTGCACCTAAGGTAGGAGCGTGCGGGGCAAAATAACCCCCATAGTTGGGGTAACTAAGCCCTTCGGGGTAACGCTCGCACGCGCACCCGGCAGACTGCTCACCACACGTTGTGGAAAGGAACGGTATGGCGGCGAGGACCTCACCGACTGAGCGTCAGAGGCGACTTGGGTTCGAGCTGCGAAGGATGCGCACGTCAGCGGACGTTTCCGCCGAGTCCGCCGCCGGGCTCCTGGGGGTGGATCGCGGCAAGATCTCCAACATCGAGTCGGGGACTCGGGCGATCAGCCCAGAGCGTGTCCGGACGCTGGCCGATGCGTGTGCCTGCAAGGACGAGGGATACGTCGACGCTCTCGTGGAGATGGCGCAGCCGCGCGCCAAGGGCTGGTGGGAGAGGTTTCGGGGCGATGTCCCTCAAGGTCTGCTGGAGATCGCCGAGTTGGAGTCATACGCCTTGCGCATGCGCGCGGCGTACACGGTGCACATCCCGGGCCTGCTCCAGACCTCGGACCATGCCCTGTCCGTCTTCCGCAGTGTGATTCCGCAACTTTCCGACCGGGAGATCGCGCTGCGACTGGCCCACCGCGTGGAACGGCAAGTGGTGCTGGAGGGGAGCAACCCGACTCCGTACGTCGGCATCGTGCACGAGGCGGCACTGCGTATGCAGTTCGGTGGGCGCAGGGTGGCCAGGACGCAACTCGAACACTTGCTTGCGCAGTCGGAACGGGAGAATGTGACCCTGGTGGCACTCCCGTTCGAAGCCGGAGCCTTTCCCGGTGCCGGGCAGACCGTGCTACTGGCAGGTGGCCCGGTGCGGCAGCTCGACACCGTACAGATCGACAACTCGCACGGGCCCGACTTTCTTTACGCGCAAGGCCAGTTGGAGAAGTACCGGGCCCACCTGGACGCGATGGAGCGCATGGCGCTGTCTCCCACCGCGACGCGGGACTTCCTCCACGGCCTCGCGCAACAACTCTGAAGGGGCGGTCCATGCAAGAGGTCAACTGGGAAGAGCCGTTTTGCGGCGAAGGCAACTCTTGCTTCCGACTCGGCACGGACACGGAGGGCAACGGCTACATCGCAGTACTGGGCGCGGAGGACGACGCCCTCACCGACACCCGCGAAGCCCTCCGCACGCTGATTCTCGACATCAAGGCGGGCAAGGCCGACCACCTCCTCTGACTCGCCCGCAGCCCGGACGGGGCGAGCCGAAAAGTGGGACACTTTCCTCGCCCCGTGTCCTACTCCTGGAGCGAGGGCCCTCCCCGGCTGACCGGAAGCCCGGTCTCCGGACGATGGGTGAGCGGCCGCCCGCTCAGAGCGTCCAGCAGGACGCGATCTCCCAGCGTGCGCTTCATGCGGACCGTGACGTGCTCCTCTTTCCCCTGCTTGGTGCAGAGCTTTCCAGCGGCCTCCCTGCTGGCGTACGACGTCAGGACCACGCTGCCCCGCATCTCCAGCGCCTTCACGGCGGGTGCGTTGTCACACGACCCCCGAATGGCCAGGACGGAGACCGAACGGCCATCGGCAGCGATGCGGACCACGTGCTGGAGCGAGTTCCCAGGAACGTTCTCGGCCGGGGCGATCGGAGGGCGAGGGGGCTCCGAGGGGGTGACCGCAGCGTGCTTCAGCGGAGACGCGTAACCGGCCAAGGAGAAGAGCCAGGCAGGCACCACTGCGGGGCCCCGGTGCGTGGTGATCGTCATCTCGCCCATTTTCGCCCCGGTCACCGTCAGGCGAGGGCCGTCCACGCTGTGGTTGAGAGCCAGAGACTCAAAGGTCTCCTGAGCACTTTGCAGGGGCCGCGACAGAGGCGCTTCCCCTGGCCAGGCCACCTGCCCCTCCCGGAGGTGGTTGGCGGGCAAGGTTCCTCGTAACGTGAAACTCCTGTCCGTGTAGGCCTGACGATCGGCTTGGTTCTTCAGCCCCCCGTGCGGCAACTGAACGACGTCACCCATGGGGTGGTATGCGGATCTCCACGCGGCAGCCGCAGCGGACCCGTCCCAGGCCGCAGCGACCTGCTCCGCACGTTGCTGCTGCTTCTTCAGATCGCTGTCGAGCTTCTCGTTCTCGCCGCCACAACCGGACATGGCGCCCAGCCCTACGGCGAGCAGTGAGACCAGGGCGAGTCGGCCGGTTGCCGATCGGACGCTACGACACATGTGAACCCCCTCTGCACGGCGACGTGACGGTACGGAGATCTGACTCGTAGAGCCTGCCACCCGAACCGGGAGCACGGCATGGTTCCGGCCGGACTCGTAGACGTGACCACCGTGGCAGTGACGGAGGGCGTGGCACGTGCGCTCCGCCTCCTGTGGGCCCTGCCGGCCCCGGTCGCGGTGGCCCGCGACGACCGCCCGCCACAGGAGCATGCGGGTCAGGTGCAGGCGGCCGTGGCCCGCCCGCACCCCCGGCGGCGCTCACTGCGGCCGTGTCGTGTCCGCCGCTCCGTCCGGCTTGGGTGCGACGCCGTCCATCGGGGCGAGCGACCACTCCCCGTCTTCCCGGGCCAGCAGCTCGGTCACGTCCACGGGGGCGGCCCCGGGATCACGGGACCCGCGGAGCCGTACGTTCCAGAACCCCGGGAACTCGGAAGCCTTCGTCCACTTCACCCGCCACCCCTGCCCGCCGTACGCGGCGATGCGCGCTTTCGCGTCCTCGCCGCCGTGGGGGTGGGCGGAGAGGTGACGGACGAGACCCGACTCGTCGGATTCGTTGAGGAGTTGGACGTACGTCACCAGGAAGGGGTCGAGTCCTTCGGTGGACGTCGGATCGTCCTCGGCGCAGGAGGTGAGGGCCAGGAGCGCCACGGTCGCGACACCGGCCGCGCACCACCGCACGCGGCGTCGTCGCGGCCGCTCGCGTACGGAGCGCGGACCGAACGGACCGGAAGTGCGACGCGACAATGCCGACCGCCGTTCCTTGGGCTCGTAGGTGTGTCCGCTGCGGCAGGCGGGGGTGAACGGGACCCGGCGGTTCCCGGAGCCCTCCCCGCCGCCGCGACGCCCATCATGGCCCGCCGTCGGCGTACGAAACAGAGCCCCCGAGCCGAATGCGCGCCCAGAACGCTCCGCTCGCCGAAGCCGCCCCGTCAGCCGCGCGACTCGCGCCACCGCCGGCCGGCGCGGGCGGCCCGCTCCATGTACCAGTCGCGGAACTTCATCATGGCCACGGAGAACGGGGTCGCGATCAGGCCGATGAGGAGGGCGGACCCCCACCCCTCGTCGCGGCCGAAGTGCAGATAGAGCACGGTTCCCACGTACACCAGGACCGTCAGCCCGAGCAGTTTGAGCATCTTGGAAGGCTCCATGTGCGGCCGGATACCCCTGAAGAGGGCTGCGTATGAGCCGGTGTTCGCGCGACGGTCCTGCGGGGCCCGCAGGTGCCCGCCGAGGGGTCAGGCGGCGGGCGGAGCGTCGACGGCCGAGTTCTGGCCGACCACGATCTTCCAGCCGTCCTCCTGCCGGGCGATCACGTACGTCGTCACGCCGCGTGGGCCCTCAACGGGGTTGCCCGCGCTGTCCGTTGGGGTCTGATGGACGTTGACCCCCACCACCCCGTCCGCGACGGCGAGCAGCTTCACCACGTCGTAGCGGGCGTAGACGTCACCGAGGAATCCCTTCAGCGCGGGCCCGCTGAACTCCGCGATCTCCTCGCGCCCGTCGAGGCGCCTGCCCACGGCGTTCGTCCAGGAGGCCCGCACCCCGAACTGCGCGGCCAGGGCGTCGCCGTCGTGCGCGTTGAAGGCGTCCTGCAGGTCCTTCACCACGCGGATGACGGCGGCCTGGATGTCCGCCGGGATGTCGCCCACGACCAGCGTGTCGTTCGTCATGATGTCCTCGCTCCGGGTCCATGGCGACGTTCTCGCCGCCATGGACCACTCCAGCCCCTCAAGCATGCTTGAGGTCAAGGGCGGCGCGGAGGGGCACGTGCGTCACCCCGGGGTCACGACGCTCCGGCGCCTGCGGCCCGGGGCACCACCCGTACGTTGAAGACGTGCGAGCCCAGGCCGTTCGCGATGCCCATGAAGAGCAGGGCGAAGTGCTCCTGGCCGCGTGCGGTGGTGATGCCGCCGATGTCGAGCTGGGAGGAGGGCGGCCAGCCCAGGTCGGCGAGGAGCCGGCCGGTGGTCCGCTTGGCCTCGGTGTCGTCGCCGGAGAGGAAGACGGTGCTCGGGCCTTCGAGGTCGCCGGGGGCGGTCATGGCGGCGGAGTCCATGGTGCAGAGGGTCTTGACGACAGGAGTCTCGGGGAAAGCTGCCTGGATCTGCTCGCCGAGACTGTCGTTGGGGTGGGAGAGCTCGGCGTAGTCGTCGGAGAGGCCGACGCCCACGTCGACGAGGAGGGTTCCGGCGATGGCCGGTGCGCCGATGCCGCGCAGCAGGTCCACGGAGACGGTGCCCGGGGTCGCGTTGACCAGTACCTCCGCGTGCGCGGCGGTCTCGCCGAGGCCGGCGACGGGGAGGCCGAGGTCCCCGCGTTCCGTGGGGTGGCGGGAGCCGAGAAGGACGTCGTGGCCGGCGCGCTGCCAGCCGTGGGCGAGGGCGCGGGCGACGTTTCCGGTGCCGAGGATTCCAATTCGCATACGAGGCAAGCTAGTTGGCCTGTGCGGGGTGGGGGATCGGGCTGTGGGACCGGCCTGCCCGGCACCAAAGTCGTAGGCCGGGGGTGTGGTCGGCCGGATCGTTGACGGCACCGCCTTCCAGCAGCGGGGCGGGTGCGCCGGGGGCGAGTCGGGTGACGGGGACGGTGACCTGCCGAGGTCGAAGATCAAGCCAGGGTGCGTACCGCACGTATTTCCGGAGCAGTCGCCGGGCCGCCCCGCTACGGTGCGGCCATGGTGAACTTTGTGCTTGTTGCAGGTGCGCGGCTCGGGGCGTGGGCGTGGGACGACGTGGTGCCGCACCTGCGTGCGGCCGGTCATGGCGTCCACCCGCTGACGCTGTCCGGCCTCGCCGAGAAGCAGGGCGTGCCCGCCGGGCAGCAGACCCACGTCCAGGACATCGTTGACGAGGTCGAACGGCATGACCTGCGCGATGTCGTCCTGGTGGGGCACAGCTACTCCGGTGTCCCCAGCGGTCAGGCCGCCGGGCGGATCGGCAACCGGCTGACGCGAATGGTCTTCCTCGACTCCAGTGTTCCGGCCGACGGTGAACCGTTCGTCGCCACCTGGCCGGACGGCGGAACGGCGATGAGGGCGACGATCGCCGAGAACGGCGGATTCTGGCCGGTCGCGCCCGCGACGCACTTCGAGGACCACGGCCTCACCGACGACCAGATCGCCCGGATCGTGGGCGGCTCGACGCCGCACCCGGGTGCCACGCTGACCGAGGCCGCCGTGCTGGACGGGCCGCTCGGCGACCTTCCGGCGACGTACATCAAGTGCACGCTCGGTGACCCCGAGCCGAGTGACGACGTGGCCGAGCTGCTGACCGGCGGGCGCTGGCGGCTGATCGAGATGGACACCGGCCACTGGCCGATGTTCTCCCGGCCGGGCGAACTGGCACGGATTCTCATCGACGCAGCCGGGGCGTGACCGCACGTCCATGCGCGCGGACCACCACCGGTGTCCTGCCGACTGCCCGTCCGTGACGGCTCGTTCGCGGTTCCCCGCGCCCCGGGCGGGGCGCGGACGCCGTGGACGCTATGCCCCCTTGAGCGCGCGTTCGATGCGCGCCGCCTGGTTCGTGGCGAACTCCGAGAGGCCCGCCGTGTCCTTGCTGCGGTACTCCTGGGAGACCGCCACCACCACCGGGCCCACCCGGAAGTGCACCACCCGCAGCGCGCTCTCGTCGTCCTCGCCGGACTTGACGTAGGCGGAGACGTTGCCCACGGCGGGGCCCTTCTCCGCCGTGGCGTCGGAGGCCAGTTTCGTCTCCGCCTTGTACCCCGCCTCGGCGGCGGCCTTGCTGCCGTAGGACTTGACGCTCGTGCCGACCAACGCGCCGGACGCGTCCGTGTAGTTGCCGACGCCCTCATGGGTGAGGCCGTTGCACGGGCCCTCACAGGCCGCCGCCTGCGCCTTGATCCCGCCGTTGTCGCCCTGCCTGTCCTCCGCCCAGCCCTTCGGCAGGTCCTTGGCCCGCAGCAGCGCCCCGTCCAGCGACGGTACGTCCTTGAAGGGGGCCGCCGGGTCGGACAGCCCCGCCTGCGCGGACCCGCCGCCCTTGCCGTCCGCGCCGTCGGAGTCCCCGCCGCCGCACGCCGACACCGTCAGCAGCAGCGCGGCCGCGGCCGCCCCCACCCAGATCCTCCGGGACTTCATCACACGTACCTCTTCATCTCTTCACGCGGTGCATCCACCGGCAACCTATACACCGTGCCGCGGCACACCGTGCTTCGTATCATCGGCTCATGACCTCAGAACCCGGCCGCCGTCCGCTCCGTGCCTCCGACGCCGACCGCGAGGAGGTGGTCGAGCAACTGCGGGAGGCCGCCGCCGAGGGGCGGCTCGACATGGAGGAGCTGGACGAGCGGCTCGGGCTCGCCCTGACCGCCAAGACCGTCGCCGAGCTCGCGCCGCTGGTCGAGGACGTGATTCCGGCGCAGGGCCTCCCCGCCGGGGAGCCCCTGGTGATCAAGGGCGGGGTGCACGGGCAGTCCCGTGTCGGCGCGTGGAAGGTGCCGGCGCGCATCGTCGCCCACGGCGGCATGGGTGGCGTCACCCTCGACTTCACCCGAACTTCCGTGCGGCACAAGGTGATCGAGGTGGAGACCAACGGTTCCGTGGCTCCCGTCACCCTCGTCGTCCCCGAGGGCTGGGGCGTCGACACCGACGGCGTCCACCCCGGCGTCGGCGGCCTCTGGAACAAGACCAAGGGCGAGCAGCGGCCCGGCACCCCGCTGGTCCGGGTCACCGGCAGCGGCGGCATGGGCGGCGTCTACGTCCGCAACCCCGGTCTGCTGCAACGCCGCAAGCTGCGGCGCGAGTTGGAGAGCTGACGGAGTCGTGGACCGGGGTCACTCGCGCCGCGGGGCGGTGGCGTCGGCGACCCGCACACGGGTGCCCGCACGCACCCCCCACCCCGTCAGCGCCCCCGCCTCCGCCTCCAGGACGTGCCGGGTGCGCAGAGGGGGGAGCGGGAGCCGGTTCGGGGGCGCGAGCCGGACGGCGAGGACCCGCAGGTCCCGGTCCAGGTAGGCGACCTCCAGCGGAAAACGCATCCGGAAGGTGTGGATGCCGGAGGCGGGAGTCAGCAGGAGCGCGCCCTCGATGCCGGTGCGGCCGAGGAGGCCCCGGGAGCGGGCGCGCGCGGAGGCGGCGATCTCCAGGGGGACGGGGGCCGGGAGGCCGTCGATGTGCAGGGCGCCGTGACCGTCCTCGTAACGCCCCTGCCGTCCCATGCCCGGACTGTACGAGCCCCGGGCCGCCCGTGCCAGGGGGAGCCCGGACTGTACGAGCCACAGGCCGCCGTGCCGGGGGGAGTGGGTCCACGGGCCCATGACCCGAGGGAGGGCCGCGCCTAGGGTGGGGCGGGTGTTCGCCACCGTGATCGCCCTCGCCGCCCTCTGGGGCGCCGCGACGGGACTGCTCCTGCCGCGTGCCGCCCACCGGCTCTCCGTCGAGCCCGGAGAGCCCTGGCGCAGTTCCTGCCCCGCCGGTCACCCCTTCACCGGGTTCGCCCGGGGATGGGCCGGCACCGGGCGGTGCGCGCGGTGCGAGGAGGGGCGCGGCGGCGGAGCGCCGCTGCGCACCGCCGTCGGCTCCACGACGTACGGCGAACCCCACAGCGCGACCCGCACCAGGAACCACACCAGGACCCTCCCCTACGTCCTCCTCTGCGCCCTCGCCTGCGCCGCCCTCGCCGCCGCCACCGGGCCGCGGCCCGAGTTGGGGGTCTGGCTGCTGCTCGCGCCCTTCGTCCTGCTGCTCGCCGCCGTCGACCTGCGGGTGCGGCGGCTGCCCGACGTCCTCACCCTGCCGCTCGCCGCCGCGGGCGCGGTGCTGCTCGGCCTCGCGGAGCTGCTGCCCGGCGACGGCGGGTCCTGGCTCGGCGCGCTGCTGGGCGGGGCCGGGCTCGGCGCCGCCCATCTGCTGCTCCATCTGATCAACCCCGACGGCATGGCGTTCGGTGACGTGAAGCTCGCGCTGGTGACCGGGACGGCCCTGGGCTGGTACGGGTTTCCCGTGCTCTTCACCGGGACCTTCGCGGGGTTCCTCCTCGGGTCGCTGTACGGGCTCGGGCTGATCGTCACCGGGCGCGGCAGCCGGAAGTCGCAGTTCCCGTTCGGGCCGTTCATGATCGCCGGGGCCTGGGCGGGCGTCCTGCTCGGAGCGCTCGGGGCGCGCTGAGGCCGGACGCCGCGCACGGGCGGAACGGGGCCAATCGTGAGAAATTGCCTGGAGTAGTTGTGCCCTGCCCGACCGCCATCCCGAGTGGAGTGCCCATGAGTGACGAGGACGCCTCCGACCTGCTTGCCGAACTGCGCCGCCCCCGGCCTTACCCGGCCGTCTCCCTCACCCTGCCCACCCACCGGCACCGGCCCGAGAACCAGCAGGACCACATCCGGCTGCGCAACCTCCTCGCCGACGCCGAGAAGCGGCTCGCCGCCGACCCGCAGGTGAGCAAGGAGCAGGCGGCCGCCGTGACGGGCAACCTGAGCGAGGCGGTGGACGAGCTCGACCCCGAGCACTTCCTGGAGGGCCTGGTCCTCTTCGCCTCCGCCGACGAGGCCCGGACGTACCTGGTCAGCTCGACGGTCCCGGAGCGCGTCGTGATCGGCGAGACGTACCTGACCCGCAACCTGGTCGCCGCCTCCGCCCGGCAGATCCCCTACCTCGCGCTGCTCCTCAGCACCGGCGAGGTCCGGCTCTGGCACGGCGTCGGCTACGAACTGCACGAGATCGACCAGGCGGAGAGCGGCTTCCCGGTGATCTCCTCCGGCGTGGAGCGCGACGGTCCGCCCAACCGCGAGGGCGGCCACGGCGAGGAGCAGGACTTCCGCAACATGCTCACCGAGGCCGACCGGCGGCTCACCCCGCTGCTCCAGGAGGCGGCGCTTCCGGTGGTGGTCGTCGGGCTGCGGCAGCACGTCGTCACCTTCCGCGAGCTGTCCCGGCACAAGGCCGTGCTGGCGGCGGACCTGGAGGTCGGCGGCCTGCTCCAGGCGACCGCCCCCGAACTGGTCGAGCAGCTCGCCCCGGCCCGCGCCTCGCTGGCCGCGATCGACGCCGAGGAGGCCCTGAAGGCGCTGGACGCGGCCCGCAGCGGCAAGCGGTACGCGGCGGGGGTCCAGGACTGCTGGCAGGCGGCGCGCGAGGGCCGCGTGGGGCACCTGGTGGTGGAGGAGTCGGTGCGGGTCTCGGCCCGGGTGGAGGAGGTCGAGGGCGCGCCCCGCGCCGCGCTCGTGATCGTGGACGAGGCCAGCGACGGAGGCGGCGGAGGCGGCGGCGAGAGCGGCCAGGGCGTCGGCGACGGGGTCGAGGACGACGTCGTCGACTCGCTGGCGGAGATGGTGCTCGACGCCGACGGCGACGTGACGTTCGTACCGGACGGCTCGCTGACGGAGACCGGCGGCATCGCGGCGGCCCTGCGGTACTGAGCCGGGCCCCTCGATACCGAGCAGGGCCCCCGGCACCGAGCGAGGTCCCCCGGTACTGAGCGAGGCCCCCGGTACCGAGCGGGGCCCGCGCAGCGGTGACGGGCGACACGGTGACGGGCGGCGCGGTGACGGCCGACGCGGCGGCGGGTGCGGCTCCGACGGGGCCGCACCCCCAGTGGTTAACCTCCGCATATGTGGACAATGCGAACAACACGGACGACCCCTGACCGGGCGTCGGTCCGGGTCGTGCCCGTGGCCGTGCGCCGAAGGGCACGAGGAGCCGCCCCCTGGGCCTGGAGCGCCGCCCTCTTCGTCCTGTACGGCGCCCTCTCCGTGCGGCGGCACCAGCTCCTGCGCACCACCGGCTACGACCTCGGCATCTTCGAGCAGGCCGTCCAGGCGTACTCCCGACTGCGGCTGCCGTACGTCCCGTTGAAGGGCGAGGGCGGCACGGTCAACCTCCTCGGCGACCACTTCCACCCGATCCTGGCCGTCCTGGCCCCCCTCTACCGGGTGTTCCCCGCCGCCGAGACCCTCCTGCTCGCCCAGGCCGCCCTGCTCGCCCTCGCCGTGGTGCCGCTCGCCCGGTGGGCCGGGCGGGTGCTCGGACGGGCCGCGCTGCACACCGTGGCCCTCGGGTACGGGCTGAGCTGGGGCATCGCCTCCACCGTCGCCTTCGACTTCCACGAAGTGGCCTTTGCCGTGCCCCTGCTGGCCTTCTCCCTGGAGGCCCTCGGGCGGGGACGCCACGAGCGGGCCGTGCTCCTCGCCGCACCCCTGCTGCTCGTCAAGGAGGACCTGGGGCTCACCCTGGCCGCGCTCGGCGGGTACCTGGTCTGGCGCGGGCGGCGCACGCTCGGGTTCGCGACCCTGCTGGGCGGGGTCCTCGGCACGCTCGTCATCACCAAGCTGCTGCTGCCCGCCCTCAGCCCATCGGGAACGTACGCCTACGGCGAGTACGTGGCGGAAGGCGGCCGGGGGTCCCTGCTCATGACCCTCGCCGCCGCCCCGCTCGACGCCCTGCGCCCCGAGGTCAAGGCCGTCACCCTCGTCCTCGTCTTCGCGCCGACCGCCCTGCTCGCCCTCCGCTCGCCGATCGCCCTGCTCGCCCTGCCCACCCTCGGCTGGCGGCTGCTGTCGCGGCACGACTACCACTGGGAGACCGCGTTCCACTACAGCGCGGTGCTCATGCCGATCGTCTTCGCCGCCGCGATCGACGCCCTCACGCCCTACGGCAGGTTCGGCCCGTTCTCCCCGGACGGGACCAAGGACAACCCCCTGGCCGCGCGCCATCTGCGCGCCTCGCTCGCCACCGTCCTCGCCGTCACCCTCGTCCTGCTCCCCTCCTTCCCCTTCGGCCTCGTGCTGCGCAAGGACACCTGGCACACCCCCGGCCACGTCCACGCCGCCCGCGCGCTGCTCGCCCGCATCCCCGACGGGGCGACCGTCGCCGCCTCCAACCGGCTCGTCCCGCAGCTCGTCTCCCGGACCACCGTCGTCCTCTTCCCCGGCTACCCGATCCCCGGCAGGCTCTACGACACCGACGGCACGCCCCCGCCGCCCATGAGCGAGTGGATCCTGCACGACAGCCGCCCCCACCCGGCCTGGCCGCTGCCCGACGGGCACTGGCCGTACCCGCCGCACCGGCAACAGGAGGAGCTGGCACGGGCACAGAAGACGTACGGATACCGGGTCGTCGCCCAGGACGACGGGATCACGCTCCTGCGCCGGAAGGGGCCCGTCGCGCGCGACGGTGCAGAAACGTCAATCCGGTGAACCGGCCGACACCCCGACGGGGGAAACCCGAGGAGCGGATTTCCGCCCGCCGAAAGGGCTCCGATGCCATACGCCGCAAGGGATTCGGTACTTTGCACCGTGCACAGTGCCGACTTCGGAGAGTAATTATTCGCGTCCTGGTGCACGACATCACTCACGAAGGGTTATGGTGGAAACCCCCCCTCGGGCCGGTCCGTATCCCCCCCACGGACCGGCCCGTTTTTTGTCTCCGCGGCCCCGGCGAGCCCGGTGGCCCCGTCAGCCCCGTCCGGCCCAGATGTTCGTGCCGGGGGTCGAGACGGCGAAGGAGTCGATCTCCTTCAGCTCCGCCTCGGTGAGCTTCGGAGCCCCGAGCGCCGCCACGTTCTCCTCCAGCTGCCTCACGCTGGACGCCCCGATGAGCGCCGACGTCATCCGCTCGTCCCGCAGCACCCAGGAGAGCGCGAGCTGGGCGAGCGACTGGCCGCGCCGGGAGGCGATGTCGTTGAGCCCGTTGAGCCGGCGCACCACCTCCTCGCTCAGCAGGTCCGGGTCGAGGGACTTGCCCTGGGTCGCGCGCGAGCCCTCCGGGATGCCCTTGAGGTACTTGTTCGTCAGCAGGCCCTGGGCGAGCGGCACGAAGGAGATGCAGCCCATGCCCGCCTCCTCCAGGGTGTCCAGCAGGCCGTCGTCCTCCGTCCAGCGGTTGATCATCGAGTACGACGGCTGGTGGATGAGCGGGCGCACCCCCATCTCCCGCAGCAGGCGGGCCGCTTCGGCGGTCTGCTCGCTGGTGTACGAGGAGACGCCGACGTACAGCGCCTTGCCCTGCTGGACGGCGGACGCCAGCGCGCCCATCGTCTCCTCCAGCGGGGTGTCCGGGTCGAAGCGGTGCGAGTAGAAGACGTCGACGTAGTCCAGTCCCATCCGGTTCAGGGACGCGTCCAGCGAGGACAGCAGGTACTTGCGCGAGCCCCACTCGCCGTACGGGCCGGGGTGCATCCCGTAGCCCGCCTTGGTGGAGACGATCAGCTCGTCGCGGTACGGGGCGAAGTCCTGCGCGAAGATCTTGCCGAAGTTCAACTCGGCCGAGCCGGGCGGCGGACCGTAGTTGTTCGCCAGGTCGAAGTGGGTCACCCCGAGGTCGAAGGCGCGGCGCAGGATCGCGCGCTGCGAGTCGAGGGAGCGGTCGTCGCCGAAGTTGTGCCACAGCCCGAGGGAGACAGCCGGCAGCTTCAGGCCGCTGCGGCCCGAGCGTCGGTACTCCATCGTGTCGTAACGGTCGTCGGACGCGCGGTAGTGCGGGGAGTCATCAGTCACGGTTCCCCTCCCTATCACGTACGTACTTGTGACAGACCGGGTTGGGCCGGTGTGGCCCGTGCGCAGTAAGGTGACCCGCTCGGGACCACGGCAGACCGCAGACTTCCGGGCCCCGGGGAACACGAGAGGGTGGAACCGCTGTGAACCTGCGCGACCTGGTGTATCGGCTCTACGCACGCCGGGTGGAGGGCCGCCTCGACCACGCCCAGGTGCCCAAGCACATCGGCGTCATCCTCGACGGCAACAGACGCTGGGCGAAGGCGGCGGGCGGCACCACCGAGCAGGGCCACAAGGCCGGCGCGAGCAAGATCCAGGAACTCCTCGGCTGGTGCGCGGAGACCGATGTCGAGGTCGTCACCCTCTGGATGCTCTCCACCGAGAACCTGGACCGCCCCGAGGCCGAACTCACCCCCCTGCTGTCCATCATCGAGGGCGCGGTGCGCGACCTCGCCGCCGACGGCCGCTGGCGCGTCCACCACGTCGGCACCATGGACATCCTTCCCGCGCGAACGCAGGGTGTCCTCAAGGAGGCCGAGCAGTCGACGTCGGGCAACAAGGGGATACTCGTCAACGTCGCCGTCGGCTACGGCGGCCGCCAGGAGATCGCCGACGCGGTCCGCTCGCTGCTCCTCGAACACGCCGAGAAGGGCACCTCCTTCGAGGAGCTCGCCGAGATCGTCGACGTCGAGCACATCTCCGAACACCTCTACACGCGCGGCCAGCCCGACCCGGATCTGGTCATCCGCACCAGCGGTGAGCAGCGGTTGTCCGGTTTCATGCTCTGGCAGAGCGCCCATTCGGAGTACTACTTCTGCGAGGTCTTCTGGCCCGCCTTCCGCAAGGTCGACTTCCTGCGCGCCCTGCGCGACTACGCGGCCAGGCACCGGCGTTACGGTTCCTGACCGCGTCCCGTACCCCCCTGACGTAGCGGACATGCGTCATCCGTCCCGGCCACGGCCAGGTATGGCGGCGCATGTTCGAGGGAATACCCCTTCCAGGTCGGCGTCCGGTCCACGGACGCCGAAATCCGAAGTGGGCGACTGGATGTCGCCCGCCCGGGAGGCCCTTTGCACCAGGACGCTCGCGCACCTCACGCGCAGGCGACGTGGAGGGCCGGCGACCGGCCCGCGCATCGCGGCCGGCTCCGGCCCCTCCGCCCGCGACGTCGTCGCACCCCAACCTCAGTACGAGGGGGTACGTCCTTCCGTGGTGAACAGCTCTAAGCGCCGCCTTCCCGACAGGCGCACCTACGTTCTCGACACCAGCGTCCTGCTGGCCGACCCCAGCTCCATGACCCGCTTCGAGGAGCACGAAGTCGTGCTGCCGATCGTGGTCATCACCGAACTGGAGGCCAAGCGGCACCATCCGGAACTCGGCTACTTCGCCCGGCAGGCCCTGCGCCTGCTCGACGACTACCGCATCCGGCACGGCCGCCTCGACGCCCCGATCCCGATCGGGGACCTCGGCGGGACGGTACGGGTCGAACTCAACCACTCCGACCCCGGCGTCCTGCCCGCCGGTTACCGGCTGGGGGACAACGACTCACGGATTCTCGCCGTCGCACGCAACCTCCAGGCCGAGGGGTACGACGTCACGGTCGTCTCCAAGGACCTGCCGCTGCGCATCAAGGCCTCCTCGGTGGGCCTCCTCGCCGAGGAGTACCGCGCCGAGCTGGCCATCACCGACTCCGGCTGGACCGGAATGTCCGAACTCACCCTGGAGGCCGACCAGGTCGACCTGCTCTTCAGCGAGGAGCGGGTGTACGTCCCCGAGGCCGCCGACCTGCCCGTCCACACGGGGCTGGTGCTCCAGTCGGAACGCGGCAGGGCGCTGGGCCGGGTGACGGCCGACGGCAACGTCCGTCTCGTACGGGGAGACAGGGGGGCCTTCGGCATCCACGGGCGCAGCGCGGAGCAGCGGATCGCGCTGGACCTGCTGCTCGACCCCGAGGTCGGCATCGTCTCGCTGGGCGGCCGGGCCGGCACCGGCAAGTCCGCGCTCGCCCTGTGCGCGGGCCTGGAGGCCGTCCTGGAACGCCAGGAGCACAAGAAGGTGATGGTCTTCCGGCCGCTGTACGCGGTCGGCGGGCAGGAGCTCGGCTACCTGCCGGGGTCCGAGTCCGAGAAGATGTCGCCGTGGGCGCAGGCCGTCTTCGACACCCTCTCCGCCGTCGCGGGCAAGGAGGTCATCGAGGAGGTGCTCGGCCGCGGGATGCTGGAGGTGCTGCCGCTCACCCACATCCGGGGCCGGTCGCTGCACGACGCGTTCGTGATCGTGGACGAGGCCCAGTCGCTGGAGCGGAACGTCCTGCTGACGGTGCTGTCCCGGATCGGGGCGAACTCGCGGGTCGTGCTCACCCATGACGTCGCGCAGCGCGACAACCTCAGGGTCGGCCGGTACGACGGAGTGGTCGCCGTCGTCGAGAAACTGAAGGGGCATCCGCTCTTCGCCCACGTCACGCTCACCCGCTCCGAGCGCTCGCAGATCGCGGCCCTCGTGACCGAGATGCTGGAGGACGGCCAGATCTGACCATCCGTCGCACCGAGCGGCGGCACGGCGCCGTCCGGCACAGCCCGCGGGAAGCGGGTGATCCTAGCCGGACGGCGCTTTCGTGCGCCCGGGGTTCCACGAATCCGCCGTCCCGAAACCGATGTGACCTTTCACACGCACCGAAGAATTGATTGTCCGCCCGATCTTCCGGCAGAGTCTTGCTTCCGTCAGGCCCCGCATACGGCACACCCGCACCTCCACAGGTGCGACACCACACAAATCAACAGACAGCGCCGTATGCCGCCCGAGTAACACGGAGCACTCCCCCGGGAGTTGCCCACCGGGTCCGAGCCTCCCGTGACACAGCACGTAGGGAGGACAGCGCCAGGGGTGCGATTGCGTCCGCGAGGGTCACCGGCCGGACGCTGCTGGAAGGAAACCGTGTGAGCCGGATCTCGGTTCGGGGATTCGCAGTGGCCTCGGCCACCGCAGTCACCACAGTCGGCGCCGTCGTGGGCGTCGCATCGGGCGACGTGCAGTCGTCGAGCGACAACAACTTCGAGGCAGCCGCCGCCGACACGACTCTCCTCGCGGACATCCCCGTCGGCCAGCAGGCGCAGGTCGCCTCCGCCGCCGTGGCGCAGCAGGCGGACGTGCAGGCCGCCGCCGCCGACGAAGCCGCCAAGACGCAGGCCGAGCAGTCCGCCCGTCTCAAGGCCGCCGCCGACGCCAAGGCCAAGAAGGAGAAGGCCGACGAGGCGAAGGCCGCCAAGGAGAAGGCCGAGAAGGCGGAGAAGGAGGCGAAGGAGCGCGAGCAGGTCGAAGAGGTCGCGAACCGCTCCTCCCGCGACACCGGCGAGGTCTCCTTCGAGCAGAAGTCCTCGTACACCGTCGCCGAGGTCAAGGCGATGGCCCGCCAGATCGTCCCGGCCGGCCAGTTCCAGTGCTTCAGCAACATCGTCACCCGCGAGTCCACCTGGAACTACCAGGCGCAGAACCCGACCTCGGCCGCCTACGGCCTGGTCCAGTCCAACCCGGGCTCCAAGATGGCCTCGGTCGCGCCCGACTGGCGCACCAACCCCGCCACGCAGATCAAGTGGGGTCTGAACTACATGAACGTCCGTTACGGCAGCCCCTGCGAGGCCTGGTCGTTCTGGCAGAACAACCACTACTACTAGGAGCGCCGAACCCGGGTACACGTCCCCCCGGGCACTCAACTCCGCGGAGCCCCCCACCGTCCTACGGTGGGGGGCTCCGCACGTGTACGGTTCGGTCGTCCGCCAACTCCGGGGGGAGTCGTGGGGGGAAGAGGAAACATCATGTCGAAGACACCAGGATGGCTCGGCGGGCTCGGCGCCCGGCTGACCCACATGGGAGAGCGTCTGGAAGAGCGCCGCGCCCGCGCGCACGCCGACCCCGACGCCGTGGCCGTTCCGGAGGTCGACGTGCCCGACCATGTCCCCCCGCCCCCCGACTACGCCCCCGCGGTGGCCGCCAAGCCCGAACCCGCCGCCGCGGTGCCCTGGGGCCTGCGGGTCGCCGCCGAGGCCTCCTGGCGGATCCTGGTCCTGGCCGCCGTCATCTGGATGCTCGGCCAGATCATCGTCCAGGTGCAACTGGTCGCCTTCGCCTTCATGGGCTCCCTGCTGGTCACCGCGCTGCTCCAGCCGACGGTCTCGCGGCTGCGCGGACTGGGCCTGCCGCGCGGGCTCGCCACGGCCTTCACCGCCGTCCTCGGCTTCGTCATCATGGGGCTCATCGGCTGGTTCGTGGTCTGGCAGATCATGGACAACGCCCAGGAGCTCACCGAGAAGGTGCAGAAGGGCATCGAGGACCTCCGCCACTGGCTCCTCAACAGCCCCTTCCACGTCACCGACAAGCAGATCAACGAGATCTCCAAGAACCTCAGCGACGCCATCGGCACCAACGTCCAGGAGATCACCTCCGCCGGACTCCAGGGCGTCACCGTCGTCGTCGAGCTCCTGACGGGCATGCTGCTCGCGATGTTCTCCACGCTCTTCCTGCTGTACGACGGCAAGAAGGTCTGGCAGTGGACGCTCAAGCTCGTCCCCGCCCAGGCGCGTCCCGGCATGGCGGGCGCGGGCCCGCGGGCCTGGCGCACCCTCACCGCCTATGTGCGGGGCACGGTGATAGTGGCCATGATCGACGCCATCTTCATCGGGCTCGGCCTCTTCTTCCTCGACGTCCCGATGGCCGTGCCGCTGGCCGTCGTGATCTTCCTCTTCGCCTTCATCCCGCTGGTCGGCGCGGTCATCTCGGGCGCGCTGGCCTGCGTCGTCGCACTCGTCGTGCAGGGCCCCTTCGTCGCGCTGATGGCGCTGATCGTGGTCCTGGCCGTGCAGCAGATCGAGGGCCACGTCCTCCAGCCGTTCATCCTGGGCCGCGCGGTACGCGTTCACCCGCTCGCGGTGGTGCTGTCCGTCGCCGCGGGCGGTCTGATGGCCGGCATCGGCGGCGCGGTGGTGGCGGTGCCGCTGGTGGCCGTCCTCAACACGGCGGTCGGCTACCTGCGCGCCTACTCCAAGGAGAACGCGCTGCGGGCCGCCCCCGGGCCGCACGGCGCGACCGCCCACGCGGTGGCGCCGACCCCGGCGCCGGGAAGCGAGCCGGTCCCCCCGGGGCCCGGGGCGACGGAGGACCGTGCCCAGGACAAGGGCGACGGCATCGCGTGATCACCGAGCCGGAGCTGGTCGGCGGACCGGACACCGGGCCGCGCCCGGAACCGCCCGCCGCCGGTGAGCGGTTCCGGGCACTGGCCCGGCTGCCGTGGGTATGGGCGCTGGGCGGGGCGGTCGTCGCGTCGGCGGTGTGGGCGGGCGGGGTGCACCTGGTCCTGAGCCAGGGCCCGGACCAGCGCGGGTACCGGCTGGAGCACGGAGCCTGCGACGACCTGCGGGTCCCGGCACTGGCCGCGGAGTTCGGCGGCCGGAACGCGCCTGCGGACGCCGCGTCCTTCCACCACGACCCGGCGCTGGTGACCCTGGAGTGCACCCTCGGCCTGCGGCCCCGCGCCGGGGCGCGCCCCGGCGACACGGTCGTCGACGTGGTGACCCTCTCCGTCGAGCAGCACCGGAAGACCGACCCGGGCCCCGAGTTCGCCGTACGCAGCAGGCGTGCGCCGCTTCACGCGCCCGGACTGGCCGACGAGCTGCCCCTCAGCGAGGTACGGGGACCGGCCGACCGGGCCTACTACGGCTCTGGCGCGACGGACGGGTTCGGCTGGGCCCGGCTGGCCGTCCTGGACGGCGGTGTCGTCCTGACCCTGGACGTGCGGCCCACGGTGCGGCCGCCGGAGGGGGCCGACGACGGTCCGTCGCGGGCGCCCGACCTGTCCGGGGTGCGGCAGGACGTCCTGACGGCGGACATGCGGTCGCTGATGGAGCAGCTCAAGAGGTAGGCGGAGGCGGTACGGAAAGGGGCCCACCGGCATCGCATGCCGGTGGGCCCCTTTCGCGCAACGCGCACTACTCCGCGAGGACGGCCTCGGAGTCGAGGGTGACGCCGACCGCCTGGATGACCGCGGCGATCTTCACGGCCTCCTGGATGGTCTCGCGGGAGACGTCCGCCTTGCGCAGGACCTGCTCGTGCGAGTCCAGGCACTGGCCGCAGCCGTTGATCGCGGAGACCGCGAGGGACCACAGCTCGAAGTCGACCTTCTCGACACCCGGGTTGCCGATGACGTTCATCCGCAGGCCCGCGCGCAGCGTCCCGTACTCCGGGTCGGAGAGCAGGTGGCGGGTGCGGTAGAAGACGTTGTTCATCGCCATGATCGCGGCGGCGGACTTGGCCGCCGTGAACGCCTCGGCGGAGAGGTTCGCCTTCGCCTCGGGCTCCAGCTCGCGCAGCACCCGCGGCGAGCGCGAGGCGATCGCGCAGGCCAGCACGGTGCCCCAGAGCTGCTGCTGCGGGAGGTCGCTGTTGCCGATGACCGAACCCAGGTTCAGGCGCAGGTCCTTGGCGTAGTCCGGGACGGCGGACTTCAGTTCGTCGAGTGCCATGTCAGATCAATCCGTTCTGTGGTCCGTGCGGTCGGGCTGGTGCTTCGGGTTCTACTCGCCCGAGAGCAGCGCGACCGGGTCCAGGGTGTTCTCGCCCTTGGTCCAGTTGCACGGGCACAGCTCGTCCGTCTGGAGCGCGTCGAGGACCCGGAGGACCTCCTTCGGGTTACGGCCCACGGAACCGGCGGTCACCATCGTGAACTGGATCTCGTTGTTCGGGTCGACGATGAAGACGGCGCGCTGGGCGAAGCCGTCCTCGCCCTCGATGCCGAGGTCACGCATGAGCTCGTGCTTCGAGTCGGCCAGCATCGGGAAGGGCAGGTCGGTGAGGTCCGGGTGGTCCTTGCGCCAGGCGTGGTGCACGAACTCGGAGTCACCGGAGAAGCCGAGGATCTGGGCGTCGCGGTCGGCGAACTCCTCGTTCAGCTTGCCGAACGCGGCGATCTCGGTCGGGCAGACGAAGGTGAAGTCCTTGGGCCACGCGAAGACGACGCGCCACTTGCCCTCGTAGGACTTGTGGTTGATCTGCTCGAACTCCTTGCCCGACTCCAGGGAGACACAGGCGGTGAGGTCGTACGTGGGGAACTGGTCACCAACAGTGAGCACGCGCGCTCCTTGCTACAAAGGGAAAGTCCCGTTTCAGGGGTTTCCGGTGGGGGTGGACGGATCCCCAGAGTGACACAGGGGGCATTGATAGCGGAAATAGCTAGACTCGGTCTTACCGATCGGAGGTGGCTATCAGTGGCCGTAGTAAACAGGGGGAAGCAGCCCTCGCTGGCGCAGTTGCGCGCTTTCGTGGCGGTCGCGGAGCATCTGCACTTCCGGGACGCGGCGGGCGCGCTCGGCATGAGCCAGCCGGCCCTCTCGGGGGCGGTCTCGGCGCTGGAGGAGACCCTGGGGGTCCAGCTCGTCGAGCGTACGACCCGCAAGGTGCTGCTCTCGGCGGCGGGGGAGCGGCTGGCGGTGCGGGCCCGGGTGGTGCTGGAGGCGGTCGGTGACCTGCTGGAGGAGGCGGAGGCCGCCCGGGCGCCCTTCACGGGGGTGCTGCGGCTCGGGGTGATCCCGACGGTCGCGCCGTACCTGCTGCCGACGGTCCTGCGGCTGGTGCACGACGCGTATCCGGCGCTGGACCTGCAGGTCCACGAGGAGCAGACGTCCTCGCTGGTGGAGGGGCTCGCGGCGGGCCGCCTGGACCTGCTCCTGCTGGCGGTGCCGCTCGGGGTGCCCGGGGTGGCCGAACTCCCGCTCTTCGACGAGGACTTCGTCCTGGTCATGCCGCACCGGCACTGGCTGGCCGGGCGGGACGACATTCCCCGGGAGGCCCTGCGCGAGCTGCACCTGTTGCTGCTGGACGAGGGCCACTGCCTGCGGGACCAGGCGCTGGACGTGTGCCGGGAGGCGGGGCGGGAGGACGGGGGCCCGGTGACGACGACGGCCGCCGGCCTGTCGACCCTGGTCCAGTTGGTGGCGGGCGGGCTGGGGGTGACGCTGCTGCCGCGGACGGCCGTGCAGGTGGAGACGGGCCGCAACCCCGACCTGGTCACGGGGTACTTCGCGGACCCGGCCCCGTCCCGCCGCATCGCCCTCGCCATGCGGGCGGGGGCGGCGCGGGCGGCGGAGTTCGGCGAGTTCGCGCAGGCGCTGCGCGGGGCGCTGGAGGGGCTGCCGGTACGGATGGTGCAGGACCGGGGCCGGGGGGCTACTCCGTGCGGAGGCCCTCCGGCCGCATCAGGCGCCACAGCGCCGGCATGCTCAGCAGGGTGACGAGGAGGACGACTCCCGCGCCCAGGCCGGACATCGCCCCGATGGCGTTCCAGTCGATCCCGACCCGGAACCCCGTCATCAGCAGCAGCACCGCGCCCAGCCCGTAGCCGACCGCGACCGCGAGCAGCAGCCCCAGCCCGACCGGCAGGGCGGACTGCCACAGCACCGACCAGCCCAGGGTGGTGCGCCGGGTGCCGAAGGCGACCAGCGCGGCCAACAGCTTGCGCCGTTCGCGCAGTTGCTCCAGTTGGGAGATGAGCAGGCTGGCTCCGATCAGCAGCAGTACGCACGTCGAGCCCGCGAGGACGGCCCGCCGGATCTGGTCGAACCGGTCGTTGACCCGCTCCGCCGCCACGCCGTAGACCTGGATCAACGGGTCGGCGGCCGCGAGGGCGTTGCGCGCGTGCTCGGTGGCGTCCACCGCCGCGGGGTCGACCTTGAGGTACATGCTGTGGCTGGAGACGGCGGCGGCCGCGGCCGGCATCGCGCCGGGGGTGGCCAGGATGCCCGCCGACTGGTCGCGCAGTCCGCCGGCCCTGACCGGGACGGTCGCCGCACCGGCGGGCAGGGTCCACGGCACGGCACGGCCCTGCCCGGTGCCCTCCTCCGGATCGAGGTAGTACCTCTTCCCCGGCGTGATGCCGGCGGTCCCCTCGCCCGCGGCCAGGAAGGCGTCGCCGTCCCGGCAGGAGGGCAGTTCCGCGATCTGGCGCAGCGCCGGGCAGTCGCCCACCGTCACGTTGTTGATCCGCTGGGACTCCTTGGGCGCGTCACCGACGGTGGTGTCGGTGAGCCGCAGGGCGACGCGCACCCCCGGGATGCCGGCGAGCTGCTCCGCCAGCCGGTCGGCCCGGGGGGCGGCGGGGCTGGCGGCGTCGATGGCGACGGTGACGTCCGCGCGGGCCTTGTCGGCGCTGGTGTCCGTGGTGTACCGGCCGGACGCCGAGCCGAGCAGCATCTGGAGCGCGATCGCCCCGGCCACCGCGACGGCGATGCCGTTGACCGCCCTGGCGGCCGTACCACTGCTCAACTGGAGCCGCCGAATGGCCAGTTGCCAGGAGAGCGGTCCCCTGCCGAGGTGCGAGACGACCGATTCGACCACCCACGGCAGCAGCGCGGTGACGCCGATCAGCAGCAGCGCGGTGCCGCCGACGACGGGGAACTGGTCGAAGTTGCCTCCGGCGTCGCCCCGGCGGATCTGCGGCACCAGCAGGGCGAGCCCGGCCGCCGGCAGCAGCAGCCGCCACCAGAGCCGGCGGCGCACCGGCTTGGCGGTGCGGACCACGCCGAGCGGTTCGATGACCACGCCCCGCAGCGCGAGCAGCGTCACCAGGACCGCCGACGCGGGCACCGCCCCGCAGATCAGCAGGACCAGCCAGGGGGCGGGCACCAGGTCGGACGGGAAGACGCTGATGCTCTCCAGCGTGATCAGCCGGGCCATGGAGCGGGCCAGGAAGAACAGCCCGCCGCCCAGCAGGAGTCCGCCCAGCGCGCCGACGAAGGTCTCGCCCGCCGCGACCCACCGGGTGGACCTGGCGTCCGCGCCGACCAGCCGCAGCGCGGCCAGCCGCCGGTCGCGCCGCTCGCCGCCGAAACGCACGGCCGCCGCGATGAGCACGGCGACGGGGACGAGCAGCACCACGAGGGCGACCAGGACCAGGAGCATCATGGTGGAGTCCAGGCCCTCCCGGGACGCCCCCTCGAAGGCGTCGAGCCGGACGACTTCGCCGCGGCCCGCGACGAGCCGGTCGGTGCCCTGGAAGTAGGAGAGCTCGTGGGGTCCGAGCAGGCCCTCGTCGCTGATGACGGCGGTGACGGTGCCCTTCAGGCGCTCCCTCAGCAGCGCGCCCGCGTCGGAGTCCAGGAGTTTCCTGAGCTCGGGGGACACGGCCAGTTCGCCCGGCCCGGGCAGCGCGGTCAGACCGGGCGGCACGGGAGCGTCCGGACCCTCGGCCTGCACCAGCCTGCCCCGGATCGAGAGATCGCGGAAATCGGCCTGCGCGATGCCGAGCAGGAGCGTGTTCCGGCCGGCCGTGTCGGTGCGTCCGGCGAACTCCCCCCGTGCGTAACCCCGTTCGTCCCGTGCGGCGAGCGCGTTCGGGATGGCGGCGGTGATCAGCAGCAGGGACACGCCGAGGCCGACGCCGACCGCCGTCAGGATCGTACGGATCCAGCCCTCGCGGCCGCCGCTGATGGCGAACCGGGCGCCCAGCCGCAGGTCGTCGAGCGCGCTCATCCGGTGAACTCCAGGGTCAGGTCGCGGGACTTCCCGTCGCGCACGACGACTTCGCGGTCGGAGTAGGCGGCGACGCGGGCTTCGTGGGTGACCAGGACGACGGCGGCGTTGGTGGAGCGGGCGGCCTCGGTGAGGAGTTCCATGACGCGTTCGCCGTTGAGGGAGTCCAGGGCGCCGGTGGGCTCGTCGGCGAAGATCACCCGGGGGCCCGGGGCGAGGGCGCGGGCGACGGCGACGCGCTGGCCCTGGCCGCCGGAGACCTCGCCGGGGCGCTGGGCGGCGATGGTGTCGACTTCGAGGCGTTCCATCCAGGCCAGCGCGGTGCGCTCGGCGTCCTTGCGCTTGGCGCCGTTGAGGCGCAGCGGCAGGGCGACGTTCTCCACGCAACTGAGTTCCGGGACGAGCTGGCCGAACTGGAAGACGAAGCCGAAGTCGCTGCGGCGCAGGGCGCTGCGCTCGCGGTCGGTCATGGCGGAGAGCTCTCGGCCGTCGTAGGTGATGGTGCCGGAGTCGGGGGTGACGATGCCGGCCAGGCAGTGCAGCAGGGTGGACTTGCCGGAGCCGGAGGGGCCCATGACGGCGACGACCTCGCCGCGGTGCAGGGAGAAGGAGGCGTCGTCGAGGGCGGCGGTGGCGCCGTAGGTCTTGTGCAGGCCGGTGGCGGCGAGCAGGGAACCGGCGGGGGTCATCGGCGTACCTCCGTGGCGAGGCGGTCCAGGCGGGCGGCGGTCAGTTCCAGCCAGCGCAGGTCGGCTTCGAGGTGGAACAGGGCGTGGTCGCAGATCAGCTGGTCGGCGAGGTCGCCGCGGCGTTTGCGGTCGGTGAGGTTGCGCATCAGCCGCAGGTGCTCCGAGCGCTGGGTGTCCAGGAGCCGGTCGGCGGGGCGGCCGGTGAGCAGGGCCAGGACGACCTTGGTGTAGAGGGTCGACTGAAGGTAGGGCTCGGGCTTCTCGGGGGCGGCGAGCCACTGTTCGACGTCGGTGATCCCGGCGTCGGTGATGGCGTAGGTCTTGCGGTCGGGTCCGTTGCCGGACTCGGTGCCGTCGACTTCGACGAGGCCGTTCTTCAGCAGGCGGGACATCGTCGCGTAGACCTGGCCGTAGGCGAGGGGGCGGTCGTGCCCGAACTTCTCGTCGAAGGTGCGCTTCAGGTCGTAACCGTGGCGGGGGCCGGCCTCCAGGAGGCCGAGCAGCGTGTGGCTGATGGACATGCCCAGGACTATACACACTGCGTATACGCGCAGTGCATAGCTGGGCGAAGAGCAGGTGGGAGACGGTCGAAACCGCCTCCCACCTGCTCTTTCCTGCTACTTCTCCTCGGGTTCCGGATTCTTCTTCGGCGGACGCCCCCGGCGCGGGATCGGCCCCGTGTGCCGGGGCAGCCTGCCCGCCTCGGTGAGGGAGGTGCGGAGCAGGAACTCGATCTGCGCGTTGGCGCTGCGCAGTTCGTCCGCCGCCCAGCGGGCCAGGGCGTCGTACACCTTGGGGTCCAGCCGCAGCAGCACCTGCTTGCGGGCCTCGCGCCGCGGCCTGGGCGCGGGCTCGCCGGCGGGGGCGTCCCCGGTGTCCCCCGGGGCGTTCCCGGCGGCGTCTCCGGTGGTGTCCTCGGTCACTGGTAGAGCGTCCCGGTGTTGATGACCGGCTGGGTGGCCCGGTCGCCGCACAGCACCACGAGCAGGTTGCTGACCATGGACGCCTTGCGCTCCTCGTCCAGCTCCACGATGTCCTGCTCGGAGATCCGGGCGAGCGCCTGCTCGACCATGCCGACCGCGCCGTCCACGATCAGCCTGCGGGCGGCGACCACCGCGCCCGCCTGCTGCCGCTGGAGCATCGCGGAGGCGATCTCCGGGGCGTACGCGAGGTGGGTGAACCGGGACTCGATGATGTGGACGCCGGCGGCCTCGACGCGGGCGTGCAGCTCGATCGCCAGCTTCTCGGTGATCTCGTCGGCGTTGCCGCGCAGCGAGAGGCCCTCCTCGTCGTGGGAGTCGTACGGGTACTCGATGGCGATGTGCCGTACGGCCGCCTCGGTCTGGGTGGAGACGAACTCCAGGAAGTTGTCCACCTCGAAGGAGGCCTGCGCGGTGTCCTCGACCTTCCACACCACGACGGCGGCCAGCTCGATCGGGTTGCCGTACGCGTCGTTGACCTTCAGGACCGCGGTCTCGTGGTTGCGGACGCGGGTGGAGATCTTGTGGCGGGTGGTGAACGGGTTCACCCAGCGCAGGCCGTCGGTGCGGATGGTGCCCCGGTAGCGGCCGAAGAGCTGGACGACGCGGGCCTCGCCCGGCGCGACCATGTTCAGCCCGCTCATGGCGAGGACCGAGGCGCAGAAGAGCAGGATGCCGACGACGACCAGAGTGGCCGTCAGGCTCGCGGAGGAGGCCCCGATGCCGAGGACGATCAGGCCCGCGGCGACCAGCACGCCGACCAGGCCGAGCAGGAGGGCCAGGCCGCCGGCGATGCTGTGCGCCGCGAACTCGGTGACGCGGGGGGCGGGCATGTCGGGAAGGTCGCCGGGTGTGTTGTCGGAGGGGGTGTGGGCGGTGGTGGTCATCATGGTCCCCGTTTCTGTGCTGCGTCGACGCCTGGGCGCGGCGGGCCCGGCACCGTACGAACAGTGCCTAGCAGAGTGATATCACTTTAACCCGGAGGGGCGCTTCCGTGAAGCCTCAATTCGGATTCACTTCCTCAACTTGCTTCTCGCCTGGCAACCTTTGGGCACGCTTGTTCGTCGGTTCCCTAGGGGGAGGTGCTGATTGTCACGTCCATAAAAGGTGCGATCGGCCCCTGTTTGTCCTTTCCGGCGGTGTTAGCTTTCTGAGCTGATCCGGCGAATGTCCGGTGAGTGTGGCGAGTGATGACTGAGATGCGGAGCGACTGACCGATGGGTCGAGCGGATGAGCGCAGGGCCCGGCAGTCCGGCGGTTCCCGCCGGGCGGCGGGGGCTCCCGGGAAGAGCGGCATACGGCGCCTCTTCACCTGGAAGAAGGTGCTGGGCACGTTCTTCGGACTCTGCCTGTTGGCCATGGGAGCCTTCGTCGCGCTGTACATGGCGATCGACATCCCCGAGGGCAACGCCTCGGCGAGGACGCAGAGCAACGTCTACAAGTACAGCGACGGCAAGACGGTCATCGCCCGCACGGGCAGCGGCGAGTACGCCCGCGAGAACGTCTCCCTGGACAAGATCCCGAAGAAGGTCCAGACGACGTTCGTCGCCGCCGAGAACATGTCGTTCTACGACGACCACGGCATCGACTTCAAGGGCACCGCGCGCGGTCTGCTCAACACCTTCTCCGGCAAGGGCAAGCAGGGTGGTTCGACCATCACCCAGCAGTACGTCAAGAACTACTACCTGACGCCCGAGCAGACGGTCACCCGCAAGCTCAAGGAACTGGTCATCTCCCTGAAGGTGGACCAGAAGTACGAGAAGGACGACATCCTCCTCGGGTACATCAACACCAGTTACTACGGCCGCGGGGCCGCCGGCATCCAGGCGGCGGCCCAGGCGTACTACCGCAAGGACGCCGACAAGCTGACCGTCGAGGAGGGCGCCTACCTGGCGGCCCTGCTCCAGGCGCCCAGCAGCTACGACGTGCTGAACGCGACGCCGACGAACAAGCGGCTCGTCATGGAGCGCTGGAACTACGTCCTGGACAACATGGTCGAGATGGGCGCGCTCCAGAAGGCCGAGCGCGCCGCGATGACCTTCCCGATGCCCAAGCCCGTCCAGCCCAACCGGGGCATGAAGGGCCAGGCCGGCTACCTAATCGAGGCGGCCGAGCAGCAGTTGAAGGTGCGCGAGGGCCTCACCGAGAAGGAGCTCGCGGCCGGCGGCTGGACGATCACGCTCAACATCGACAAGGACCGCCAGAAGGCCCTGGAGAAGGCGGTCGACCGCCAACTGGAGTCCAAGCTCGACCGCAGGAGCAAGAAGAAGGTCGACCGCAACGTCCAGGCCGGCGGCACCTCCGTCGACCCGAAGACGGGCGCGGTGGTCGCCCTGTACGGCGGCGCGGACTACCTCAAGCACCAGATCAGCAACGCCACCCGCACCGACTACCAGCCCGCCTCCACGTTCAAGCCCGCGGTGTTCGCGGCGGCGCTGGAGCAGGGGTCGGTGAACCAGGACGGCGAGAAGATCACCGCCAACACGATCTACAGCGGCAAGAGCCGCCGCCCCGTGGTGGGCGAGGGCGGCGGCGGATACGCCCCGCAGAACGAGGACGACAAGTCGTACGGCGACATCGACGTCCAGGAGGCCACCGACAAGTCGGTCAACTCCGTCTTCGCGCAGATGATCGTGGACGTCGGTGCGAAGCACGTGAAGCAGACCGCGCTCAAGCTGGGCATGCAGGACCGCGGCGACTTCGGCGCCAGCCCCGCCATGGCCCTGGGCACCATGAAGGCCAACACCATGGACATGGCGGCGATGTACGCCTCGCTGGCCGCCCACGGCAAGAAGGTCGTCCCCTCGATCGTCAAGACGGCCGAGCACAAGGACCGCACCATCGAGCCCAAGGGCTTCGCGGCGGACGGCCAGGGCATCAGCCGCCAGGCCGCCGACACGGTGACCTCCGTCCTGGAGCACGTCGTCCAGGAGGGCACCGGCCGCGCCGTCAGCAGCGGCAAGTACCACGCGGCGGGCAAGACCGGCACCTCCGAGAACAACCGCAGCGCCTGGTTCGCCGGGTACACCCCGGAGCTGGCCACCGCGATCGGCATCTTCGGCGAGAACGCCGACAAACCCGGCCAGACCACCCTGACCGGCGCCGCGGGCGGCGGCCGCATGAACGGCTCCAGCTTCCCGGCCCGGATCTGGGCGGACTACACCCTCGGCGCGCTGGACGGCGGCTCCGACGCCAAGTTCGACCTGGAGATCAAGGACGGGGCCGCCTGGGAGCCGCCGCCCCCGCCCCCGCCGCCGGAGACCAAGCCGCCGGAGACCAAGGCCCCCGAGAAGCCCGAGGAGCCGGAGGAGCCGGAGCACAAGCCCGACCCCGGCAAGAACCAGGGCCAGGACCAGGGACAGGCCAACCAGGGCAAGAACCAGGGCCAGAACCAGGGCGGTGACCACCAGGGTCAGAACCAGGGCCAGAACCAGGGGCAGGCCAACCAGGGCCAGAACCAGGGCGGCGACCACCAGGGCCAGAACCAGGGCCAGAACCAGGGCGGCCAGAACCAGGGTGGCGACAACCAGGGCGGCGGCGACCACCAGGGCCAGGACCAGGGGCAGGCCAACCAGGGGCAGAACCAGGGCGGCGACCACCAGGGCCAGGCCAACGGCGGTGCCAACGACGGCCAGTGGTGACCTCCGGGACAGCCCGTCCGGCAGGTGAATGACGGCGGCCCCCGTCCTCGGGAAGAGGACGGAGGCCGTTGCCATTCGTACCGCGGCGGACCGTTCCCGGCGTACGTCCGCCTCCGGGCTAGGACTGCTTCTTCGGGTCCTTCGCAGCCCCCGGCAGCCCCAGCTCGAACCAGACCACCTTGCCGCTGCTCAGCCGGGTCGCGCCCCACTTGCGGGCCAGCCGGTTCACCAGGAACAGGCCCCGCCCGCCCTCGTCGGTGTCCCGCGCCCGCCGCTGCCTCGGCAGTTGCGGCGAGTCGTCGCCGACCTCGCAGCGCAGCACGTCCGTCCGCAGCAGCCGCAGCGTCACCGGGCGTTCCGCGTACCGCACGGCGTTCGTCACGACCTCGCTGACCAGCAGCTCCACCGAGTCCGACAGCTCCTGGAGGCCCCAGCGCTCCAGGGCCCGCCGGGCCAGCCTGCGGGCCCGGCCGGGGGCCTGCTCCTCGGGTTCGAGGAACCAGTACGCGACGTCGCTCGGCGCGATCCCGTCGAACCGGGCCGCGAGCAGCGCGATGTCGTCGTCCCGGTCGCCGGGGCCCAGCATGTCCAGGACGTCGTCGCAGAGCGCCTCCAGCGGCGGCGGATGGTCCGGCCCGGTCAGCTGGGCGGTGGCGGCGAGACGCTCCCGCAACTGCTCGATGCCGGTCCACACGTCCCGCAGCCGCGACTCCACCAGGCCGTCCGTGTACAGGAGCAGGGTGGCCCCGGCGGGGGCGTCCAGCTCGACCGCCTCGAAGTCGACGCCGCCGACGCCGATGGGCGCGCCCGGCGGCACGCGCAGCACCTCGGCCCGGCCGCCCAGGTGCAGCAGGATGGGCGGCGGGTGGCCGGCGTTGGCAATGGTGATGCGGTGGGACACCGGGTCGTACACGGCGTACAGGCAGGTCGCCATGCGGTCGGTGCCCAGGCGCTGGGCCTGCTCGTCCAGGTGGTGCAGGACCTCCTGCGGGGGGAGGTCCAGGCCCGCGAGGGTCTGCGCGGTCGTCCGGAACTGGCCCATGATCGCGGCCGAGGTCATGGAGTGGCCCATCACGTCGCCGACGACCAGCGCCACCCGGGAGCCGGGCAGCGGGATCGCGTCGTACCAGTCGCCGCCGACCCGGGCCGTCTCGGCCGCCGGGAGGTAGCGGGAGGCCAGCTTGACGCCGGTGGGGCGGGGCAGCGAGTCGGGAAGCATGGTGCGCTGGAGCTCGTCGGCGATGTACGCCTCACGGCCGTACAGCACGGCCTTGTCGATGCCGAGCGCGGTGTGGGTGGCCAGCTGCGCGGCGACCAGCAGGTCATTGGCCTCGAACGCGCCGCGCTCGGGCCTGCGCAGGAACACGGCCGCGCCGATCACCCGGCGGCGGCCCCGGAGCGGGGCGAGTATCGCCCGGCGTCCGTCGGGCAGCCCGCAGTTCTCGCCCAGCAGGTCCGGCAGGGCGAGCCGCGCGGACGGGGCGTCCCCGAACACCGGCCGCACCCCGCGCAGCACCTCCGCCAGCGCGCCGCCCGACTCCACCTCGCAGAGCTGCCGGGCGGGGGAGCCGTCGCCGACCACCGCGTCCAGCTCCGAGCCCGCCGGGCCCTCGGCGGTGGTCCGCAGCCGGTCGGTGCGCCGCAGCCGCAGCACGAACGGCACGGCGGGGCGCTCGTCGCCCACCGGGAGCGGGTCGCGCAGATAGACCAGGATCGCGTCGGAGAACGTCGGCACGGTCGCCCGGCACAGACCCAGCACGATCTCGTCCAGGTCGATGCCGCGGGCGATCCGGCGGGTGGCCGCCCCGACGAACCGCAGCCGGTCGCCCTCGGTGCGGGCGGGCGGGCCGCCGGCAGCACCGCCGGACGCGTCACCGGGCGTGCCGCCGGACGCGCCGCCGGGAGGCCCGGCGGGCGGCGGCGCGGTCGGGCCGCCCGGCGGAGGCGCGACGGGCCCGCCCGGCGGCGGCACCGCGGTCTGCGTCTGCGGCTGCTCGGGCACCTGCGCCTGGGCCTGCCGACGTGGCCCGGACTCGTCCGGGTCCCGGCGCGGCCGGGTGCGCTCGTGCGGCCCGGCGGCCAGGGGCTGCCGGCCTTCGTGCGAGGTGGACTGCTGCTCCGTCACGCGTGGGGTTCCGTCCGTCCGGGGAGCTTGTGCGATGCAATCGCTGGGTGCGATATACCCGCTCTGCGGGCGGCGTCGACAGAACGGTGGCCTGGGAACGTTACAGACTCGTCCGCACTCGCGTGCGTTTTCGACGTCTTCCCCGCCGATTCCGCCCGGGCCGCCCCCGGCGTCCTCGCGCGACGCTTCACAGATCCACCCCCCTGCGGTGACATACGGTCAGCTCCTGCTCCACGCCCGGTAGTTGCTTCCTCCGCCCAGGTGGGGCCGCGGGGTGCGCAGCCTTCCGGAGGACGATCCTACGTTTGGACCCAGGGGGCGCATCAAGAGTCTCACGTCGTCATGTGCGCCGGAGTGCGGTCCCAGTCATCCGGCAGCTCCGGCACCTCCCAGCGGGGGTCGGGCCGCCAGTCCTCCCACCCGTCGGCGAACGGCGCCGCCCACGACTCCACCGCGCGCGCCGCCGCGAGCCCGGCCTCCCGCACGTCCCGCGCCTGCTCCCCGTCCAGCAACCCGACCCGGCGGGCCTCGGCGAACTCGTCCTCGTCCAGCCACTGCCAGCGGCGGTCGGGCGTCACCGCGATGTCCAGGAAGTGGTCCCGGGAGTCCACCCCGCCCGCCCAACGCGCCCTGGGCTCCTCCAGGTTCACGTACCAGTTCTTGAACCGCCAGCCGGGCTCCCAGAACAGCCACACCGACCAGGGGTCGCCGGGCCGGGCCAGCTTCAGCACGCCCGTGCCGAACCAGGGCGAGGTGGTCGTCGTCCGGGGCCTGGTGTACCGCGTGGCGAGAGGTTCCAGGTGGATCGAAGTGCCGTCCGCCAGCACGGGTTTGACGCACCGGGTGCCCGGCGCCAGCCAGACGGCGAGCAGGTCGGCGGTGTCCTGCACGACGGTGACCGGCCGGCAGATGTGGATGCGGGGCGACGCGTTGTCCCGGTACCGCCAGAGGATGTGCTCCCCGGGCGCCCAGCTTCCCCCGCCGCTCCCGGCCGCCCCGTGGGTCGTCTGCTCTGTCATGAGCGCATGTTACGAGTACCGATTTCCCGCGCGCACGGTCCACCGCGGCCCCCTCGGGCCGTCCCCCGGGGCACGTGCCCCGGAGGACGGCCCGCCCCTACGGCATTCGGGCCACCCCCCGCGTCGCCTCACCGGCCCGCGCCCCCGGGTGATCCAGGGTGGGCGGATGACATCACGCCTGCCCCTCCTCGCCCCGATCCCGGGCTGACCGCATGGCACAGCCCGCCCCCCGCTGCGCGCGCGCCGCCGCCCGTGCGACGTACGCCCTGCTGGCACTGTCCCTCCTGGTGGCCGGCCTGTTCGCGTACCTCTACCTGCGCCGCGAGCAGCCCGACCCGGGCCACACCGTGCGCTCGGGCTGGGCGCCGTTGCTCCTGGCCTGCTGCGCCGTCGCGCTCTGCACGGCGGCCGCCGTGTTCAAGCCGTACCTGCTGAGCGTCCACCGCTGTGCGCTCATGGCGACGGCGGCGACGCTCGTCTTCGCCACCGGCATCGGCGTGACCTGGCACGTCGTCTCGCACGACCGGACCACGGACACCATCGTCGGCACTCCGCTGCTCACCCAGCGGGACGCGAACGCGTTCCTCCAGTCGACGCTCCCCGGGGTGCCGCTGCGGCGGATTCCGACCGGGGTCTTCATCCAGAGCTCGAAGTTCACCTCGCCCGAGGAGGTCGAGGTCAGCGGCTACGTCTGGCAGCGGTACGGCAAGGACGTCCCGGAGTCCAGCATGGGAGTGGTCTTCCCCGAGGCCACCGACGGGCACGACGACCTGAAGGAGGCGTACGACACCCGGAGCACCGACGGCCGCCGCCTCAAGGGCTGGCACTTCCAGGTGACCCTGCGCCAGGACTTCGACTACAAGCACTACCCGCTCGACAAGCAGAACGTCTGGCTGCGGATGTGGTCCACGGCCACCTTCACCAACGACGTCCTGGTGCCCGACTTCGCCGCCTATCCGCCCTGGGAGTACGGCCGCATCGGCCTCGACCAGGACACCGTGACCTCCGGCTGGAACCCGTACTACACCGGCTGGAGCTTCGGGCTGCACCAGTACACGATGACCCAGGGCCTCACCGACTGGGACAAACCGTTCAAGTCCGCGCCGGAGCTCTACTTCAACGTCGGCATGGAACGGCAGTGGTCCGGGCCGATGGTGGGGCGGCTGATCCAGTCGTTCTTCATCTCGGCGGTGATGTTCCTGGCACTGTTCGTCTACACGCGGGACGACAGCAAGAACCCGCGCTTCGGCTTCTCGACCTGGACGGCGATCTCGTTCGCGGTGACGCTGCTGCTCGTGGTCGTCGTCGACCAGCAGCAGATCCGGGAGATCGCCGGGGACACCTCGCTGACGTACCTCGAGTACCTGGCCATCTCGCAGTACATCGTCATCATGGGCATCTTCGCCAACGCCATCCTGATCGGCACGGACACCAACCGCCGGCTGCTGGAGTGGCGCGACAACATGCTGGCGACGCTGCTGTACTGGCCGGTGCTGGTGGGACTGTTCTTCGCCTTCACGGTGGCGGTCTTCGCCGGCTGAGGCGCCCGGTCGCGGGCCGGGGCCCGCCGCCGCGACGGCCGGCGGGCCCCTGTCCGTACCCCTGCCGCGGTCCCTCAGCGGGCGCCGGGGGCCAGCGTCTCCGTCATGGCGACGGTGCTCTGCGTGCCACGGCCCTCGGCGACGGCACGGTCGGCGACCGCCTGCGCCGCCCGCAGCACCGAGGCGTCCACCCCGGCCTCCTCGGAGGCGTGCGCGATGTGCGCGATGGCGGTGGCGGCCGAGGTGAGGTCGCTGTCGGCGCCGGGGTACTCGCGGGCGTCGGCCTGCCGGGCGAACTCGTCGACGAACGACACCAGCAGACCGCCGATGTTCCGGGCGAAGGGGGCCAGGTCGCCGGCGGCCACCCCCTGGGAGCGGGCCAGCGCGAAGCTGTGCACGAGACCGCTGACCGAGGTCCACCACAGGTCGAGCAGCGCCACGTCGTACGAGGCGGCCCTGGCGTGGTCCTCGCCCAGGTAGGTGGGCGTCCCGGCGAGGGCGTCCAGGGTCGGCCGGTGGGTGTCGTAGGCGTCCCGGGGGCCGCTGTAGAGGAACACGGCGTGCGGGGTGCCGATGGTCTGCACGGGTGTCATGATCGCGCCGTCGAGGTAGGTGACGCCCCGCTCCTGGGCGTGCGCGGCGGCGGTGCGGGCCCGCTCGGGGGTGTCGGCGGTGAGGTTGACGACGGTGCGGCCCTTGAGGTCGTCGCCCGCCGCGCCGAGCACGGCGAAGACCGCGTCGTAGTTCAGGACGCACACCACGACCAGGTCGCTGGCGCGCACCGCCTCGGCGGGGGAGGCGGCGAGCACCGCTCCCTCGGCGACGACGGCGTCGGCCCGGGACGCGGTGCGGTTCCACACGGTGGTGGGATGGCCGGCGGCGAGGAAGGCGCGGGCCAGCGCCTGCCCCATCGGGCCCAGCCCGAGGACGGTGACGGGCTGCTTCACGGCAGGGGCGGCGGAGGGGTCGGAGGTGGCGGCGGCGAGGTCGGCGGCGGGATTGTCAGTGCGGGCACTCATGATGGGTTCCAGACGTTGTGGGGACATGCTTGAGGTCATGCTGTGAGGACATGCGAGAAGAAGGGGCGGGTGGGCCGGGATGAAGAACGTGCCGTACCAGTGCGGGCTCGACGCGGCGATCGACGTCATCGACGGCAAGTGGAAGGTGCTGATCCTGTGGGCGCTGTACGAGCGTCCGCGCCGCTTCGGGGCGACCAGACGGGCGTTGCCCGGAATCAGCGAGAAGGTGCTCGCCGCGCAACTGCGGGAGCTGGAGGCCGACTTGGTGGTTCACCGCGAGGTGTACGAGGACACGGCGGTGCCCCGGGTCGAGTACTCCCTGACGGAGCTCGGCCGTGATCTGCACGATGCGCTGGCTCCGCTGGGCGCATGGGGCGACCGCCGCATACGGATGCTCGCGGAGCAGGACGAGGCGTCCTCCTCTCTGGCTGGTTAGCCGGGCGGCGGTTGCCGCCGACCGGGCAGGGCTTCAGCCTCCACCCGGCGGACGGCTTCCTCAAGTACCCACTTATTTGTGGGTGGTTACTTCGACGTAAGGGCTGCCTGGGCGGTGTGGAGAGCCTCGGCGGTCCTGTCGAACACCGCACCCCAGGCCACGTCCTTGAACTCCTCGCCCCGGGGCCGGGAGCTGGTGACGGCGACTTGGACGTCCTCGCCGCCGGGCTCCCGGGCGTACCAGGGGCCGCCGCTGGCCCCGTTGGTCATGCGGCAGGGCTTGAGCTGGGAGCCGCCCGCCAGCCGGCCGTCCTCGACCGGGGTGGCGTCGCCCGCGCAGTACTGGAGGGTGCGGCCGTCGTACGGCGCCAGGAACGGGTAGCCGAGCGCGGTGCGCCGGCCGCCGGGCTCTGCGCCGAAGACCGCCCGGCGGGAGCCGGTCACGTCCTGGACGTGCCGTCCCCGGTCGTCGGTGTCCAGGGCGACGAAGGCGAAGTCGGCGGCGTGGTCCTCGCGCTCGGTCCACGCCGGGGCGACCGCCACCGAGCGGGCCGGATAGCTGCCGTACGGGGTGGCCCCGTCGTCGTACCCGGGGACGAAGAGCAGCGACTTCATCGCCCCGCCCGCCGCCTTGAGGTGCACGCAGTGCCCCGCGGTGGCGACGACGTCGCGGTTGGCGGCGGTGACGACGGCGGCGGTGCAGGTGGCCTTCTGCCCGCCCGGCAGCACCATGAACAGCCGCCCGACGTGCGCGACGCCCGCGGCGTCTCCCGGCCAGGGGACCCCGGCGGGCGGTTCGTCGTCGCGGGCCCGGTCGCGGGCCCCGGTCGTGGCCACCGCCTCCCGCATCCGGTCGGCGGTCCAGTAGCTGCGCACGGCGCCGGCGTCCTCCCCCGTGGGGGTGGGGGAGGAGACCGGCGCCAGGGTCGCGGCGAGCGCCGCGATGGTCACGGAGAGTGCTGGAATCATGCTCCGAACGTAAGGGCTAGGCGAACCGCTGGCTCGCCGAGCCGTCGCAGGCCCGCAGCTTCAGCGGGTCCCTGGCCGCCGACAGGGTGACGCACAGTCCGTTCGCCGCGGCCGGACGCAGGGTGTCCGCCTGGCGTACGAACCGCTGGTTGGCCGCTCCCGAGCAGTTCCACAGCACGAGCCCCGCACCCGCCTCGTACTTCGCGCCCGGCACGTCCAGGCAGCGGTCGTGGCTCAGCTCGGTCCGCAGGGACTGCCGCGCCGCGTCGTACCACCAGCCCTGGTTGCGGCCGCCGTGGCAGTCCCACCCGCCGACGGCGGTCCCGTTGCGCGTCACGGACCCCGGGGCGTCCAGGCAGGTGCCGGTCCCGGCGTTCCTGAGCGGCTGGTACGCGTCGTCCCAGGCGCCCGGCGTCAGGACGGGCCTGCCGGTCGAGGCCGGGTCGGCGCAGCCGGCCTCCCGCTGCCCGGAGGCGTAGAGCTGGCTGAGGCAGGAGGCGAAGGCCTGGTGGCCGCGGATGTTCGGGTGGAAGGACTGCCGGACGGAGTTCTCGTCGGGCGGGCCCGGCTTGCTCAGGTCGATGTAGAGCCCGCGCGCCCAGGCGTCGTCCATGCAGACCTCGTGCCCGTGGAAGAGCCGGGAGGCGTCGAGGTACGTGGCCCCGGTGGCCGCCGCGGCCCTGCGCATCCCGCGCTCGAAGGCGGGCACGGCGACGTTGCGGCCCCAGGCGGTGTCGGAGTCGTACCCGAGGCCGCCGCAGGCCACCTTGCCGGGGAAGTCCGGGTTGTCCCGGAAGTCGGGCCCGATCGGGCTCGGGTAGCCCATGACCACGAGCCGGTAGTCGGAGTCGGCGTACCCGGCCCCGGTCATCGTCGCCCGCAGGTCCCGGACCGTCTGCTCGACCTTCGGGACCAGGGCGTCCACCCGGGCCTGCCAGCCGCCCGCGTACTTCGGCTCGCACGGCCCCTGAAGCGTCAGGTAGCGCGTCACGCAGTCCGTCATGACCGGCCCGAACTGGAGGTCGTCATTGGCGCCGGCGACCAGCACCACCATCTTGATCCGCGTGTTGCGGGCCTTGATCGCGAGGCTGTCGCTCTGCACCGGTTCGTCGGCGTACTGCTTGCTGCCGCCGATCCGGATGTTTCCGGTGGACGCGCCCGAGCAGGAGACGTTGTACGTCACGTCCGCGCCGATGGAGGTCTTGTGGATCGCGGCATCCGGCGAACGGTGGCACCAGTTCGTCGGCCCGTTGGTCGGGGCCTCGTAGGTGCCCGTGCCCTCCCCGGAGATCTCGCTGTCGCCGAGCGAGACGAGCCCGGTCTTGCGCTGCGCCATCGGCCGTTCCTCGGGCGACCCGTACAGCCTGGTCGCCTCGGCGGCGCGGACGGCCTCCAGCTCGGGCGGCAGCGGGGTGGACGCGGCGGCCCGGAGGTCTGCCGCGGAGGCCGGCGCGGTCGTGCCGCCGAGGGCCGCGGCGAGCGCGGCCGCGAGGACGAGAGTGCTACGGAATCTGTGCCTGGTGCGCGTCACGGCGCCTCCCCGGTTGGTTGTTACCCGAGGTATTTACTGGCCGGTAGCGCACTTGGGAATAGCCAGAACCAGACAACTGCTCAGCTTTGACAGGAGGTACGTGACGATGACCGAGAACGACGCCCCCCAGGGCTACCGGACCGAGCACGACTCGATGGGGGAGGTACGGGTCCCCGCCCACGCCAAGTGGCGCGCGCAGACGCAACGGGCCGTGGAGAACTTCCCCGTCTCCGGCCAACGCCTGGAACGCGCGCACATCGAGGCCCTGGCCCGCATCAAGGCGGCGGCCGCCAAGGTCAACGCCGAACTGGGCGTCCTGGACAAGGACGTCGCGGGCGCGATCGCGGACGCCGCCGAGGAGGTGGCGCGCGGCGACTGGGACGAGCACTTCCCGGTGGACGTCTTCCAGACGGGCTCCGGCACGTCCTCCAACATGAACATGAACGAGGTCGTCGCCACCCTGGCCACGGAGCGGCTGGCCGGCTCGGGCGGCTCCGTCGCCTCCGTCCACCCGAACGACCACGTCAACGCCTCGCAGTCCTCCAACGACGTGTTCCCCTCCTCGATCCACATCGCGGCGACGGCGGCGGTCACCCACGACCTGATCCCGGCCCTGGACCACCTGGCGGCCGCGCTCGACCGGAAGTCGTCCGCGTTCGCCGACGTCGTGAAGTCCGGCCGCACGCACCTCATGGACGCCACCCCGGTCACCCTGGGCCAGGAGTTCGGCGGCTACGCGGCCCAGATCCGCCACGGCGTCGAACGCCTCCGCGCCTCGCTGCCGCGGCTGGCCGAACTCCCCCTGGGCGGCACGGCCGTGGGCACGGGCATCAACACCCCGCCCGGCTTCTCCGCCGCCGTCATCGCGGAGGTCGCCCGTACGACGGGCCTGCCGCTGACCGAGGCGCGCGACCACTTCGAGGCCCAGGGCGCCCGCGACGGCCTGGTGGAGACCTCCGGCCAGCTCCGGACGGTCGCCGTCTCCCTCACGAAGATCGCCAACGACCTGCGCTGGATGGCCAGCGGCCCGCGCACCGGACTGGCCGAAATCAACCTCCCCGACCTCCAGCCGGGCTCGTCGATCATGCCGGGCAAGGTCAACCCGGTGATTCCGGAGGCGGTCCTGATGGTCGCGGCCCAAGTCACGGGCAATGACACGACCGTGGCGGTCGCGGGCGCGGCGGGCAACTTCGAGCTGAACGTGATGCTCCCGGTCATTGCCAAGAACATCCTCGAATCCATCCGCCTCCTCGCCACCTCCACCCGTCTTCTGGCCGACCGCACGGTCGACGGCATCACGGCGAACGTGGAACGGGCCCTCGAATACGCGGAGTCGTCCCCCTCGGTGGTCACCCCCCTCAACAAGTACATCGGGTACGAGGAGGCGGCCAAGGTCGCCAAGAAGGCCGTGGCCGAACGCAAGACGATCCGGGAGGTGGTCGTGGAGTCCGGCTACGTCGAGCGCGGCGCCCTCACCGAGGCCCAACTGGACGCAGCCCTCGACGTCCTCTCCATGACAAGGCCCTAGCCCCACAACCACCAGGGCCCGCCCCCCCCGGCGACGCGCCCCGCCAGGGGCGCGGGGAACTGCGCGAGCAACCACGACGCGTCCGCAGTGAACCGGAGGCAGCCGCGCGGCGAGCGCTTCAGGCAAAGGATGGGGTCTCCCCTGCTCGAACGAAGTTGAGAGCTTGGGGAAGGGTCCGGGGCCTCTCCTGCCCGAGCCGGGCGGAGCCGCGCGTCCGGTGCAGGGGGCGGCACCCGGGTGGGCCGGGAGCGGGAGGGGCCGCCCCCTTGCCCGCCCGTTTTGCCCCCTTGGGGCGGCCCCGTCGCCCAAGGGGCGAAGGTTGCGAAGCCCAAGGGGACGAGGGCTGCGAAGCCGAATGGGGCAAAGGGGGCGAGGGGCCCCCGGGACGGCTGGGACAGGCCCGGCCCCGGGGACGGTCGTGGAAGGTCCCGGGGCCGGGAGAAGTCAGGGCAGGGCCGGGAAAGGCTAGGGCAGGCCCGGGCCGCGGACCGGGATGGTGGTGAGCAGAGGGGGCGCCGCCGGCGCGGTGAAGAAGTCATTGCCCTTGTCGTCCACGACGACGAACGCCGGGAAGTCCTCCACCTCGATCCGCCACACCGCCTCCATCCCCAGCTCCTCGTACTCCACGACCTCGACCTTCTTGATGCAGTCCTGCGCTAGCCGGGCCGCGGGCCCGCCGATGGACCCCAGGTAGAAGCCCCCGTGCGCCGCACACGCGTCGGTGACCTGCTTCGACCTGTTCCCCTTGGCCAGCATCACCTTCGACCCGCCCGCCGCCTGGAACTGCTCGACGTAGGAGTCCATCCGCCCGGCCGTCGTCGGCCCGAACGACCCCGACGCGTACCCCTCGGGCGTCTTCGCCGGCCCCGCGTAGTACACCGGGTGGTTCTTCAGGTACTGCGGCATCTCCTCGCCCGCGTCGAGCCGCTCCTTGATCTTGGCGTGCGCGATGTCCCGCGCGACGACCAGCGGCCCGGTCAGCGAGAGCCGGGTCTTCACCGGGTACTTGGTGAGCTCGGCGAGGACCTCGTCCATGGGCCGGTTGAGGTCGATCCGCACGACCTCCTCGTCCGACGCGAGGTGCTCGTCCGTCGTGTCCGGCAGGAACCGCGCCGGGTCCTTCTCCAGCTCCTCCAGGAAGACCCCCTCGGCGGTGATCTTCGCGGTGGCCTGCCGGTCCGCCGAGCAGGAGACCGCGATGGCCACCGGCAGCGACGCGCCGTGCCGGGGCAGCCGCACCACACGCACGTCGTGGCAGAAGTACTTGCCGCCGAACTGCGCCCCGATCCCGATCCTCTGGGTCAGCTCGAAGACCTTCTGCTCCAGCTCCTGGTCCCGGAAGCCGTGCCCGGTCGGCGACCCCTCGGACGGCAGCTCGTCCAGGTAGTGCGCGGAGGCGTACTTCGCCGTCTTCAGCGCGAACTCGGCGCTCGTCCCGCCCACCACGATCGCCAGGTGGTACGGCGGACAGGCCGCCGTGCCCAGCGAGCGGATCTTCTCCTCCAGGAACTTCATCATGGCGGCCTCGTTGAGCACCGCCTTCGTCTCCTGGAACAGGAACGACTTGTTCGCGGACCCGCCGCCCTTGGCCATGAACAGGAACTTGTACGCGCCCCCGTCCGTCGCGTACAGCTCGATCTGCGCGGGGAGGTTGGAGCCGGTGTTCTTCTCCTCCCACATGGTCAGGGGAGCCATCTGCGAGTACCGCAGGTTGAGCTTGGTGTAGGCGTCGAAGATGCCGTGCGACAGCGCCTCCTCGTCCCCGCCCTCGGTGAGCACGTTCTGCCCGCGCTTGCCCATCACGATCGCCGTGCCGGTGTCCTGGCACATCGGCAGCACGCCCGCCGCCGCGATGTTCGCGTTCTTCAGCAGGTCCAGCGCGACGAACTTGTCGTTGCCGGACGCCTCCGGGTCGTCGATGATCCGCCGGAGCTGCGCGAGGTGGGCGGGCCGCAGGTAGTGCGAGATGTCGTGCATGGCCTCGGCGGCCAGGGTGCGCAGCGCCTCGGGCTCGACCTTGAGGAACGTGCGCCCGTCGGCCTCGAAGGTGGAGACACCCTCGGCGGTCACCAGCCGGTAGGGCGTGGTGTCCTCTCCCAGCGGGAGCAGATCGGAGTAGGCAAACTCTGGCATTTCGGCCATTCCTCACTAGGCAGGCAGACGGCGACGCATACCTCCATTGGCAGCGCACCCCACAGCGTAAGACGCGGCCGTTCCGCCCCGGCCGGTGAGGTCCGCCTCACCCGGAGTCCGGTGGACCGCTCTGCCCCCTGTCGCGATCTATCGCGTTTCGGTACGGTGTCCCCGTGGACCTCGAAAAGAAGCCCGAGCAGCAGCCCGCCCGGCCCGCGGCGGCCCCCGCCCTGCGCGCCTCCGACGCCGACCGCGACCGCGTCGCGGACATCCTGCGCGAGGCGCTGGCGGAGGGCCGGCTCGACGCCGAGGAGCACGGCGAGCGCATCGACGCGGTCTACCGCGCCAAGACCGTGGCCGAACTGGAGCCGCTGGTGCGGGACCTGCCGGCGCCGGGTGCCGCCTCCGCCTCGCCGGACCCGGCCCCGTACCTGTACGACGCGGGACAGCCGGGCGAGCCCGCCGAAAGCCTGGTGGCCGTGCTCAGCAGCACCACCCGCAAGGGCCGCTGGCGCGTCGGCGCCCGCACCAACGCCTTCGCGCTGTTCGGCAACGTCGAGATCGACCTGACCGAGGCGCTCTTCTCGCAGCGCCTGACCACCATCAACGCCACCTCGGTCTTCGGCAACGTCGAGATCACCGTCCCCGAGAACATCACCCTGCGCGGCACCGGCAACGGCATCCTGGGCAACTTCGAGATCCGCACCCTGGAGGCCGCCGACCCGGAGGCCCCCGTGGTCGTGGTGAACGGGACGGCGGTACTCGGCAACATCGAGGCGAAGCCCAGGCGCGGCAAGCTCATCGCCGACCTGCACGACCGCCTGCGCAAACACCTCGGACACTGACGGAAACCGGGACACGCCGGGCGACGCGTACTGGACATGGTTCGAAACCCTGTGCATAGGCGTCGGCACAGCGGGTAGGGACTGCGCATCGTCGCTCGCTCGCGAAGCCGTCGTCAGGAGTAGACCGTGCTGCAACCGCCGCATCAGTCCTTGCAGGTCGCCGCCGTGCCCGCGCAACGCGTCCCGGCACCGGTCCGTGATCGGCAAGGCCAGGCCGGCCCCTGGCACACGGAGGCGGTGTGCCGCCGGGACGAAGCCGGGCTGTTCTTCGCCCCGTCGAAGGAGCCGACCGCCTCCCGGCTGGCCCGCGAGGAGGCAGCCAAGCGGGTCTGCGCCCGTTGTCCGGTGATGATCGCCTGCCGCGAGCACGCCCTCCTCCAGCCCGAGCCGTACGGCGTCTGGGGCGGCCTGACCGCCGCCGAGCGCCGGGTGGTGCTGGCCAGGCGCCGCCGCCGCGAGATGGAGCTCAAGGCGGCCCCGGGAGCGGGGGACCACCGCATAGCCGGGTGACGCGTACGCGTGACGACGAAGGGGCGGCCGCCCGACACGGTGGCCGCCCCTTCGTCGTGGGTGCGTCTCTGTCTGCCCTGCTTCTCTGTCTGTTTTCTCTGTCTGTCCTACTTCGCGCGGTCGAAGTCGATCGCGCTGTACGCGCGCAGCTTGGACAGGCGGTGCGTCGAGTCGATCTGGCGGATCGTGCCGGACTTCGACCGCATCACCAGCGACTGGGTGGTGGCGGTCGCCGAGCGGTAGCGCACCCCGCGCAGCAGCTCGCCGTCGGTGATGCCGGTGGCGACGAAGAACACGTTCTCGCCGCTGACCAGGTCGTTCGTGTGCAGGACGCGGTCCAGGTCGTGCCCGGCGTCGATGGCGCGCTGGCGCTCGGTGTCGTCCTTGGGCCACAGCTTGCCCTGGATGGTGCCGCCGAGGCACTTGATCGCGCAGGCGCTGATGATGCCCTCCGGGGTGCCGCCGATGCCCATCAGCAGGTCGACGCCGGTCCCCTCCCGTACCGCCATGATCGAACCGGCGACGTCGCCGTCCGAGATGAACTTGATCCGCGCGCCGGTCTCCCGGATCTCCTTGACTATGCCCTCGTGGCGGGGGCGGTCCAGGATGACGACGGTGACGTCCTCGGGGGTGGAGTTCTTGGCCTTGGCGACGCGGCGGATGTTGACCGCGACGGGGGCGTTGATGTCGACGAAGTCGGCCGCCTCCGGACCGGTGACGAGCTTGTCCATGTAGAACACGGCCGACGGGTCGAACATCGTCCCGCGGTCGGCGGCCGCCAGGACGGCGATGGCGTTCGGCATGCCCTTGGCGTTGAGCGTGGTGCCGTCGATCGGGTCGACCGCGATGTCGACCTCGGCGCCGGTGCCGTCGCCGATGTGCTCCCCGTTGTAGAGCATCGGGGCTTCGTCCTTCTCGCCCTCGCCGATGACGACGACGCCGTTCATCGACACGGTCGAGACCAGGGTGCGCATGGCGTTGACCGCGGCGCCGTCCGCCCCGTTCTTGTCGCCGCGGCCCACCCAGCGGCCGGCGGCCATGGCGGCGGCCTCCGTGACGCGTACGAGCTCAAGGGCGAGGTTGCGGTCGGGAGCCTCGGCGGGCACTTCGAGCTGCGACGGGAGCTGGTGCTCGGTCATCGGTGAGCAACCCTTTCTGTTCTGCCTGTGTGGCTGCACGGGAGCGGCGGCGGTAGTGCGACTCTATCCGTACATCGACAAAATGAGCAGAGGGGGTGCACGTATGAGCGGCATATCGGGTTACGTCCCCGGGGTGCGGGGCCGCGGCGGGGCCCGCGCACCCCATGAGGGAGCATGGAGGGCGTGGCAGCGAAGCGTGGCAATCAGAAGATCCGGGACATGGTGCTCTCGATGGTGGTCATCGGGGCCGTGGTCGCCCTCGTCTACACCGTGATCCCGCACGACGAGGACGCCGACCCGGTCAAGACGGTCGACTACCGGGTCGAGCTCAGCACGGCCCAGCGGTCCGCCCCCTACCCGGTGCTCGCCCCGCAGGGCCTGCCCCCTGAGTGGCGCGCGACCTCCGTGACGTACCGGGGCAACGAGGGCAAGGCCTGGCACCTGGGCTTCCTCGACCCGGACAAGGAGTACGTCGCGGTCGAGCAGTCGACGAAGGACCCGGCGAAGTACGTGCCCGAGGTCACCCTCGCCGCCAAGAACTCCGGGAGGACGCAGGCGATCGGCGGCGCGGACTGGCAGGTGTGGAAGGGCGAGAAGTACGACGCCCTGGTGCGCACCGACAAGGGCGCGACGACGGTCGTCCTCGGCACGGCGAAGGACGAACGCCTGGCGGAGATGGCCGCGGCCCTCAAGCCGAAGGAACTGCCGAAGCCGTCGGCCCCGGCCTCGGCGACGTAGCCCGCGCCCGCGCCGCACGCGGAAAGGGGCCGCCGCACCTGCCCGGTGCGACGGCCCCTCGTGCCGTACGGCATACCCGTACGCGGCGGCTCAGACGGTCGTGATGACCTCGTCCTGCGCCAGTCGCGGGGAGCGCGGGAACCAGGCGTCCTCGCCCGGCTTGCCGATGTTGACGACCATCAGCGGGGTGTGGTCGTCGTCCAGGAACTCCTTCTGGACGGCGGCGAAGTCGAAGCCCGTCATGGGACCGGCGGCCAGCCCGGCGGCGCGCACGCCGACGATGAAGTAACCGGCCTGGAGGGTGGCGTTGACCAGCGCGGCCTGCTCGCGGACCGGACGCTCGGCGAAGAAGACGTCCTTGGCCTGCGGGAAGTGCGGGAGCAGCGCCGGGAGCTCGTGGTGGAACTCGTTGTCGGCGGACAGGATCGCGACCAGCGGCGCGGTGCGGGTCTTGGCCTGGTTGCCCTCGGCCATCAGACCGACGAGACGCTCACGGGCCTCCTCGGAACGGACCAGCGTGATGCGCAGCGGCGACTGGTTGAACGCGGTCGGGCCGTACTTGACCAGGTCGTAGATCGCCGCGACCTGCTCCTCGGTCACCGGCTCGTCGGAGAAGGTGTTGGCGGTGCGGGCCTCACGGAAGAGGAGGTCCTGGGCGGCGGGGTCAAGAACGAGGGACATGCGTCGTGCCTTCCAAACGTGCGGAGGATCAAGCGATGCGGCCACCGTAGAACAGGTTTAGGTTAAGTTTCAACTAAAGCGCCGCGATCGTGGCAGGGCTCACACTCGCGCCTCTCCTCAACCCTCCGGACAGGTCGGAAACCCTTTGTCCTGCTTCCACGCGGCGTACTGCCGGCCCGTCTGCCGGTACCAGGTGTGCCGGTACGGGGCCTCGGAAGCGCAAACGAGTGAGGGGAAGTAGACATTCCTGTAATCGGCCGTCCTCTTCAGCTCCGCGGTGAGCTCGAAGAGCTTGCCGTCGGGGCCGCTGAGCACCGTCTCGGCCGTGCCGCCGCCCACTTCGTAGTGCACGCGGTGCCGCCGGCGGCAGTGCCCCTTGTGGGCCGTCGCGACGATGAGGAACGCCTCGCTCTCGTTCTGGTTCAGCGTGATGTGCTTGGCACCGGGTCCGGTGAAGAAAGGCTCCGGCGGCCCCTTGCGGTCCTTGCCGGTCGCCTTGAGCAGCGGAAGCGGGGCGTCCACCTCCAGTTGCAACGGAATGACCTCGGTGGCTCCTTGCGACAGGACTTCCACCAGGCTGCCGCCGAGCGGTGCCGCGCATACCCCGCCCTCCACCTCGGGAGCGATGTCGGTGATCCGCACCTGTTGGGCGGCCCGTTCCTGCGGCGTGACCATCCACTGTGCCTCGCCGACGTCGACGACCCGCCGGTCCCGCCGCCACCCACCGGACTTTGCCGGCGCCCCGCGCGGATCGCCGGTGCCCTCGGCGACCAGGTACCGGCCGGTGGTCTTGACGTCCTTGACCTGCACCACGTCGATGGCACCCTGTGGCGAGAGCCGGTCGGGCACCCGGCCGAGCGGCAGGGCCGTCTTCACGGACGCGGTCGGAACGTCCTGGAAGGTCACCCCCGCTACGGTCGGCACGATGCCGGTGAGCCGGACGGCCGGGCTCCGCACATACCGCAGCCGCCCCGGAGCCTCCTCCGCGTCCACGGTCCGGCTCCCGCCGCCGCGGCGCACGCCGGCCCGGGTGAGCGCACCGGACCTGCGGCGGGGGAGCCGCTCGGAAGCCCCTCTTCGCGTACGAACCCGATCACCCGACACGCCCGACCTGCCCCTCTCCCGCTTCTCGCTCCCCGCCGCCCGCCGCGACGCCACCGGCCGTGACGCTCTCAGCTGTGACGCCCTTGGACGCGCTGGCATCGACGCCCGTGACCGCCGTCATCCGAACCTCCTGACGTCGTACGGCCAGCCAGACCCCTCCCAGGCAGGCGAGCCCGACGGCCCATCCCCAGGCCGCGCCGAACCGCACCGCGTCCTCCAGGGCCAGCTCGGCGGAGCTCGCCATCCCGTTCAACGACCGCCCCGGGGCGAACCCCCGGACCAGGGGCCCGCCGTCGACACCCGCGGCGACCACCGCCGCGAGGATCGTCGCGTACCACCCCCGCATGACCACTCGCAGCCCCTGCGCCCACCGCAACGGCACCCCGCAGGACACGCCCCTGGCCACCGTGTGCCACAAGGCCACCGTCAACACCGCCAGGAACACCAGGCAGATCACCAGTGTCGCCAGCCATCCCGCGGGCCACTCCCCGGGAAGGGGCCGAAGCCGCATCGCCGGATAGAGCACCCCGCTCCACGCCTCGATCGGCCCCGGCGGGACGTACGAGTCCCACAGCTTCGGATCGAAGGTGAGTGAGGAGGACTGCGTGAGGTCGTGCACGGCCGTATGCCGCAGAACCGGCCCGCCCGCCACGGCCAACAACACCGCCGGGATCAACCCGGCACAGACCAGATCCCACCGCTCCCGCCTCCCGCGGAACCACGCCGCACCCCCCTCCGCTGCTTTCTCCGATCCCACATACGGCTGCAACGGTCCCCATGCCCTGCATCGCCACACCACCCACCACAGACCGACCGGCAGCCACACCGTGCACAACGCGAACTGTGCCGCGGTGCCGGACACTCCCTCTGTCTGCCCATGGAAGCGCCACTCCCCGTACGTCCACAGAACCGAACTGCCCTGCGGCTCCAGCGCAGGCCTGAGCAATACCGCCACCCCCGCCGCGAGCAGCTCGGCGCCGACCACCCCCAGCACGGCCCGCACCCGGGGTCGTAACTCGGCCGCCCCCCTCAACACCCCATAAACCAGAAGCGCGTTCACCACCACGAACACCAGCTGAGGCAGCCACGTCGCGGCGACCGTGTAGTAGCGGACCACGAACCCGTTGAACGACAACCCCGCCACCCGGAGCTCCGGAACGGCCTGCCACGGCACGGTCGCCCCGATCGCCCACCGGCTCAACTCATCGAAAAACCCGAGCACGAGCGCCTGACTCCACGCCCCGAACCCGGCAACCACCATTGCCAGCCGGCGATTCACGCCCGGACCCCCCGAGTCCCCCCGCCCCAACACGTCCCGCCAGTCTCTACGACACCCCCGGCCGTTCCCACCCCTTCACGGGAATACGCAGAACGGCGCGCCCCACTCCACCGAACGGGCCGCACCGTTCAGGCGCACAGGGACGCACCTTCTGCACGTTGAACCGAACTGGCTGCTTCCCCTGCTGGTCATGCAGGACTCGGAGGTCCGGGTCACGCGATCATCTGGTGCAAGACGGCCGGACGGCTCGTATCCCCCGTGGTTCCGTTGCCGGGGCTGGACGTTCTCGTAACCCTCGGACTGTCCATGTGCGGAGAGGGCCACCGGCTGACTCGCAGGTTCCGCCCTGAGTGGAGGGGCCAGCTCCACGGCTGTCCCACGCATCCGGACGGCACGGCGATCACAGAATTCGCCCACGCACTCGCCGCCACCTCTGCTGCCCTGATCGCAAGCGTCGATCCCCATGCCGAATGGTGCTTGGGACAGCGCAGCACTCAGTAGTGGTAGCGAGCTGCCAGGATCACGATCTCCTTGTCCGTGACCAAGTAGACGAGACGATGCTCGTCGTCGATCCGCCTCGACCACACCCCGGGCAAGTGGTATTTGAGCGGCTCGGGCTTGCCGATTCCCGTGAAGGGGTCACGCTTGGCGTCTTCGATGAGCTTGTTGATCCGAGCGAGCATCTTGCGGTCGTTCTTGAGCCAGGACGTGTAGTCCTCCCAGCCTTGGTCCTCGAAGACAAGCCTCACGCAGCACCCTTTGCAGGGTCCGCGTCCGGATCAATCAGCTCACGTTCCGACACGTTGATGTTGCCCAGGGCGTTCTCGTACGCCTTGAGGAGCCGCCGTGCGTTCGCCGGCGAACGGAGCAGGTACGAGCCTTCGCGCAGCGCCGCGTAGTCCTCGGCCGAGACGAGGACGGCATTGCCGTGCTTGGAGACGATCTCGATGGCTTCGTGATCTTCGTTAACCTTCTTGATCAACGGAAAGAGCCCCTTGCGGGCTTCGCTCGCGGTTATTGACATGACCTGACCCTTTCCATTGAGTGGTACCTAATAACGTACCACTCTCGACGTCCTTCAGTGGACCAGGTGGCTATTGGGGAGTCATGCTTCCCAGCACGGAAAACACCAAGGGGCCGACTCCCGGAAGAGCCGACCCCATCTGTCTTGCGGTGATGCTGTGATCACACGTTGAAGCGGAACTCCACCACGTCCCCGTCCTGCATGACGTACTCCTTGCCCTCCATGCGGGCCTTGCCCTTCGCGCGGGCCTCGGCGACGGAGCCGGTTTCGACCAGGTCGGCGAAGGAGATGATCTCGGCCTTGATGAAGCCCTTCTGGAAGTCGGTGTGGATCACACCGGCCGCCTCGGGGGCCGTGGCGCCCTGGGGGATCGTCCAGGCGCGGGTCTCCTTGGGGCCTGCCGTGAGGTAGGTCTGGAGGCCCAGGGTGGCGAAGCCGACGCGGCCCAGGGTGGCCAGGCCGGGTTCTTCCTGGCCCATGGACTGGAGGAGTTCCAGGGCCTCGTCGTCGTCGAGTTCGATGAGCTCGGACTCGATCTTGGCGTTCAGGAAGATGGCCTCGGCCGGGGCGACCAGGGCGCGCTGCTCGTTCTTGAAGTCCTCGTCGACCAGCTCGTCCTCGTCCACGTTGAAGACGTAGAGGAAGGGCTTGGTGGTGAGCAGGTGCAGCTCGTGGAGGAGGTCGCCCTGCTCGGTGCCCTTGGTGATGCCCGCGGAGAAGAGGGTCTCGCCGGCTTCGAGGATCGCCTTGGCCTTCTCGGTGGCGGCGAGGACGGCCACCTTCTCCTTCTGGAGGCGGGACTCCTTGGTCAGGCGCGGGATCGCCTTCTCGACGGACTGGAGGTCGGCGAGGATCAGCTCGGTGTTGATCGTCTCGATGTCGTCCTTGGGGGACACCTTGCCGTCGACGTGGACGACGTTCTCGTCCTTGAAGGCGCGGATGACCTGGCAGATCGCGTCGGACTCGCGGATGTTCGCGAGGAACTTGTTGCCGAGGCCCTCTCCCTCCGACGCGCCGCGGACGATGCCCGCGATGTCGACGAAGTCGACCGTGGCGGGGAGGATCTTCTGGGAGTTGAAGATGCCGGCGAGGACCGCCAGGCGGGGGTCCGGGACGCCGACCACGCCGACGTTCGGCTCGATGGTGGCGAACGGGTAGTTGGCCGCCAGCACGTCGTTCTTGGTCAGGGCGTTGAACAGGGTCGACTTGCCGACATTCGGCAGACCGACGATTCCGATCGTGAGCGACACGTTGGCGACTTCCCGTAGCGGAGAGAGGAGAGCTGGTTGCGGCCCGGGGCGGGCCGACCGATCCACCAGTTTACGGGCGGGCGGGTGGGGGTGTCGTACGGGGAGGAGAGGGGGAGCGGGTGGTCGTGGTGTGTGGATGCGTCGAACGCAGTGCCAAGGTCGGCCAAAAGGCGTGTCCCAGCCCGCGATCCGCCAGTCCGGCGACCTACGTTGGTGCGGTGGAGCATCCCAGGACCCGACCCCGCCCCTCGCCGCGCAAGCCGCACGTCGCCGCGCGGGGAGTCACAGCCGAGACCTCGGCCGTCTACCGGAGTGCCGGGGGAGGAAGGACCGCGCGGCCCGTCGCGCCCGTGGTCCTCGCGCTGCGCCGGCTGCCCCAGCCCCGGCTGACGGGGCTCGGCGGCGGGCTCTTCGCCATGGCCGTCATGGTGGTGCTGGGGTGTCTGGACCAGTTGCTGTTCGACGGGTCGCCGATCGTCTACGGGGTGCTGTTCCTGCCGGTCAGCATGCTGACCGCGCTCTGGGTGCGGCCCGCCGACCTGGTGACCGCGCCGATCAGCGTGCCGATCGCCTTCGCCTGCGGGCTGGTGCCCATCGCGGGCGGGTCGGACGGGCTGGGGAGCCGGCTGATGGCCGTCGTCACCGCGCTGGCCGTCCACGCCGGATGGCTGTACGGGGGGACCCTGATCGCCGGTCTGATCGCGAGTGTCCGCAAGGTGCGGCGGATGGCGAGCAGGCAGGCGGAGCGGGCCGCAGCCGCCGCGCCGCACGCCGCCGTCGCCCCCGCCGCCGTACGACCGCAGGCCCCGGGGCGGACGGGCGGCGTACGACGGCAGCGTCCGCCGAAGTAGCAGCGGGCGAGGGCCGTGCCGCCCCAGGGTGCGAGGCGGCAGGTGCCGTGAGCGGTCCCGGCGGGGTGCGGCAGCGGGTCCCGCGGGCAGGGGGGAGCGATCCCGTACCGCCTCCGTGTCCCGTCCGTCCGCGCGGGGCGCTCAGCGCTTGGCGGCGGCCATGGCGGCTCCGACGATTCCCGCGTTGTTCTGGAGCTGGGCCGGGACGATCTCCGCGCGGATGCCCTCGATCAGCGGGAGGAACTTCTCGGCCTTGCGGCTGACGCCGCCGCCGATGATGAAGAGGGACGGGGAGAAGAGCATCTCGACGTGGGCGAGGTACTTCGTGACGCGCTTCGCCCAGTGCTCCCAGCTCAGGTCCTCGTCCTCCTTGGCCTTGGTCGAGGCGTGCTTCTCGGCGTCGTGGCCGTTCAGCTCCAGGTGGCCCAGTTCGGTGTTGGGGACCAGCCTGCCGTCGAGGAAGAGGGCACTGCCGATGCCCGTGCCGAAGGTGAGCAGTATGACCGTGCCCTTGCGGTCGGCGCCCGCGCCGAAGGTCATCTCGGCGACGCCCGCCGCGTCCGCGTCGTTCAGCACCGTCACCGGCATGCCGAGGCGCTCGCCGAGCACCTGCTGGGCGTTCAGGTCCACCCAGCCCTTGTCGACGTTGGCGGCCGTGCGGGTGACGCCGTCCGTGACGACGCCGGGGAAGGTGATGCCGACCGGGCCCGACCAGCCGAAGTTGTCGACGACCTCCTTGACGCCGTCGATCACGCTGTCCGGCGTCGCCGGGTGCGGGGTCAGCACCTTGTGCCGCGGCTGGGCGAGGTCGCCCCGCTGCAGGTCCACAGGAGCGCCCTTGATGCCCGAACCGCCGATGTCCACTCCGAACACGTTCATGGACACCACCGTACGACGCACCGATGACAGCGGTGCGCCGTACCTCCTGGAAAAGTCCTACCTGCTGCCCAGCGCGGCGGCCTCCGCGCGCAGGTCGCGGCGGAGTTCCTTCGGGAGCGAGAAGGTGATCGACTCGTCGGCCGTCTTCACCGTCTCGACGTCCGCGTAGCCGCGCTCGGCCAGCCACTCCAGCACGCCGTCGACCAGCACGTCCGGCACGGAGGCGCCCGAGGTCAGGCCGACCGTGCCGACGCCCTCCAGCCAGGCCTCGTCGATCTCGGAGGCGAAGTCCACCAGGTGCGCGGCGGGGGCGCCGGCGTCCAGGGCGACCTCGACCATGCGGATGGAGTTCGAGGAGTTCTTCGAGCCCACGACGATCACCAGCTCGGCGTCCTCGGCCAGCTTCTTCACCGCGATCTGACGGTTCTGCGTGGCGTAGCAGATGTCGTCGCTGGGCGGCGAGAGCAGGTTCGGGAACTTGCTCTTCAGGGCGTCGACCGTCTCCATCGTCTCGTCGACGGAGAGCGTGGTCTGGGAGAGCCAGACGACCTTCGACTCGTCGCGCACGGTGACGTTCGCGACGTCCTCCGGGCCGTCGACCAGCGTGATGTGGTCGGGGGCCTCGCCGGAGGTGCCGATGACCTCCTCGTGGCCCTCGTGGCCGATCAGGAGGATGTCGTAGTCGTCCTTGGCGTACCGGACCGCCTCCTTGTGGACCTTGGTGACCAGCGGGCAGGTCGCGTCGATCGTCGCGAGCTTCCGCTCGGCGGCCTCGGCGTGGACGGTCGGGGCCACACCGTGCGCGGAGAACATCACGATGGAGCCCTCCGGGACCTCCGCCGTCTGCTCGACGAAGATCGCGCCCTTCTTCTCCAGGGTCTGCACGACGTACTTGTTGTGGACGATCTCGTGCCGGACGTAGATCGGCGCGCCGTACTGCTCCAGGGCCTTCTCGACGGCGATGACGGCGCGGTCCACGCCCGCGCAGTAGCCACGGGGGGCGGCAAGCAGGACACGGCGCGGGGAGGAGGAAGTCATGCCTCCCATCGTAAGGCCGTGCCCAGGAGGCCAAAGATCGCGTCCGGGGCAACACTGGGAGAGTTGACCGAAGCGCGTACGGAGGAGCGATGGTGGGGAGTCCTGGTGGGGCCACGGAGGCCACGGGTGCGGCAGGGACCGGCTCGGCGGGCCTGAAGAGGAGCCTCGGCTTCCGGGATCTGGTCGTGTACGGGCTGCTGTTCATCGCGCCCATGGCCCCGGTCGGCGTCTTCGGCACCCTCGACGCCAAGTCGCACGGCTCGGTGGCGCTCGTCTACCTCGTCGCCACGGTGGCCATGGGATTCACCGCGTTCAGTTACGCGCAGATGGTGCGGGTCGTGCCGCGCGCGGGTTCCGTCTTCGCGTACGCCCGGTCCGCCCTGGGGGAGGGGCCGGGATTCGTCGCCGGGTGGATGGCGATGCTGGACTACCTGCTGATCCCGGCGGTGGCGTACCTGTTCTCCGGTATCGCCCTGCACGCGCTGGTGCCCTCGGTGTCGCAGTGGGTGTGGACGGCGCTGGCCGTCGTGGTGACGACCGCCCTCAACATGTGGGGCGTGCGCGCCGCCGCCCGGGTCGGGTTCGCGGTGCTGGCGCTGGAGATCGCCGTGCTGGCGGTGTTCGTGGTGGCCGCCGTGGTGGTGCTCGTACGGGACGGGGCGCAGCGGGACTGGCTGTCGCCGCTCACCGGCGACGGGTCGATGGGCGGGTTCTCGCTCGCGGCGGTGCTGGGCGCGGTGTCGGTGGCCGTGCTGTCGTACCTGGGCTTCGACGCGATCGCCTCCTTCGCGGAGGAGGTCACCGGGGGTTCCGCGAAGGTGGCCAGGGCGGTGCTGCTGTGCCTGGCGATGGTGGGTGTGCTCTTCGTCGTGCAGACGTATCTGGTGGCACTCCTGTCACCGGTGCAGGCGGCGGACCTGGCGGCCGATCCGTCGAAGCAGGGAACCGCTTTCTACGACGCCGTGGACGGCTCGGTCGGGCAGTGGCTGCACGACCTGGTCGCGGTGAGCAAGGCGATCGGGGCGGCCTTCGCGGCGCTCGCCGGGCAGGCGGCGGCGGGACGGCTGCTGTTCGCGATGGCGCGGGCCCGGCGGCTGCCGGGGCTGCTGGCCCGGGTGGACGGGAAGTCCGGGGTGCCGAGGGTGGCATTGGGGCTCGCCGCCGTGGTGACGCTGGTGGCGGCCGTGTGGGCGGCCTCGCGGGGCGACGGCATGGACCACCTGGTGTCGGTGGTCGACATCGGCGCGCTGACGGCCTTCGTGCTGCTGCACGCGTCGGTGGTGGGCTGGTTCGCGGTACGGAGGATGGGCGGCCCGCCGGTCTGGTGGAAGCACGTGGTGGTACCGGTGCTGGGCGCGGTCATCGCGGTGGCGGTGATCGTGGAGGCCAGCCGGACGGCGCAGGTGGTGGGCGTGGTGTGGCTGGTGGTGGGCCTGGTGGTGCTGTTCGCCCAGCGGGGGCGGCGGGCGGGGGCCGGCGCGGGGGTCGATGTCGGTCGGTCCGGCTAGCCTCGCTGTATGGCTCTGAATACGTCAGCGGACGCGCCTCTGCCGGTCGGGCAGGTCTCCCGGTTGATCGGGGGGTGGATCGACCGGCTCGGCAGCGTGTGGGTCGAGGGGCAGATCACGCAGTTGTCGCGGCGGCCGGGGGCGGGGGTCGTCTTCCTGACGCTGCGCGATCCGTCGAACGACATCTCGGTGGCGGTGACCTGTTACCGGCAGGTTTTCGACGCGGTGGCCGACGTGGTGTCGGAGGGGGCGCGGGTCGTCGTCCACGCCAAGCCGGAGTGGTACGCGCCGCGCGGGCAGCTCTCGCTGCGGGCGAGTGAGATCAAGCCGGTGGGGATCGGGGAACTGCTGGCGCGGCTGGAGCAGTTGAAGAGGTCGCTGGCGGCGGAGGGGCTGTTCGCGCTGGACAGGAAGCGGAGCCTCCCCTTTCTGCCGCAGTTGGTCGGGCTGGTGACCGGCCGCGCGAGCGCCGCCGAGCGGGACGTGCTGGAGAACGCGCGGCGGCGGTGGCCGGCGGTGCGCTTCGAGGTGCGCAACGTCGCCGTGCAGGGGGTGCACGCGGTGCCGCAGGTGGTGCGGGCTGTGCAGGAGCTGGACGCGCTGCCGGACGTGGACGTGATCATCGTGGCGCGGGGCGGGGGGAGTGTGGAGGACCTGCTGCCGTTCTCCGACGAGTCGCTGGTGCGGGCGGTCGGGCAGGCGCGGACCCCGGTCGTCTCCGCCATCGGGCATGAACCGGACTCGCCGTTGCTGGACCTGGTGGCGGATGTGCGGGCGTCGACGCCGACGGACGCGGCGAAGAAGGTCGTGCCCGACGTGGGGGAGGAGCTCGACCGGGTGCAGGGGCTGCGGGACCGGGCGCTGCGAACCGTGCGGGGGCTGCTCGACCGGGAGGAGCGGGGGCTGGCGCACGCGCTGGCCCGGCCGGTGATGGAGCGGCCGCAGCGGATGGTCGAGGACCGCGAGGACGAGGTCGACGCGCTGGTGGCGCGCAGCCGCAGGACGCTGCGGCACCTGCTGGACCGCGCGGACTCCGAGCTGTCGCACACCCGGGCGCGCGTGGTGGCGCTGTCGCCTGCGGCGACGCTGGAGCGGGGGTACGCGGTGCTGCAGCGGGGGGACGGGGCGGTGGTGCGGTCGGCGGAGGAGGTGACGGCCGGGGACGTGCTGCGGGCGCGGGTCGCGGAGGGGGAGTTCGGGGTGCGGGTGGAGTGAGTTCGGAGGGTGGGTTCGTGGGCGGGTCTGTTGTTGAGTCGGAGTTGTCGGAGCTCGTGCATAGGGTGGAACGCATGGCCAATACGGATGAAGCCGCAGTGTCGGGTGCGTCGGGTTCTTCGAGTGCGTCGGGTGCCGAGGTCGGTTATGAGCAGGCGCGGGACGAGCTGATCGACGTCGTACGGCGGCTGGAGGCCGGGGGGACGTCGCTTGAGGAGTCGCTGGCGTTGTGGGAGCGGGGGGAGGAGCTGGCGAAGGTGTGCAGGGGGTGGTTGGAGGGGGCGCGGAAGAGGCTGGATGCGGCGTTGGAGGCGGAGGGCTGAGGTGGTGGGGGCGGGCTCCGCCTGATCCGGTGGGTGTTTCTGTCCCCCTCCGGAGCGCGTTCCGCCCTCTGCCTCGCCCCTCCTTCTCCTCCTGATCCCGCTGGGTGCTGGACCCTGTTGGATGCCGGTCCCTGTCGGGCGCCGGGCCCCTACTGGGCGCCGGGCCCCGTTGGACAGCGGACCCGTCCTTGCCCTCTCCCTTCGCCCCGTCCCTTCGGGCACCGCAGCCGCCCTGCCGCCCTCGCCCCCTTGGACGACGGGGCCGCCCCAAGGGGGCGAGGGGGGTACCCCCTGCTCGAGCGAAGCCGAGAGCTTGGGGGAGGGCGGGCAAGGGGGCGACCCCTCCCGCTCCCGGCTCGCCCGGGTGCCGCCCCGTTGTGTGAGCGCCTGTACCGGGCAACCTCCTCCGCCAGAGCCGTGAGCCCAGCACCTGTGCCGGATGTGTCAGCCCTGTCCTGCGAACGCAGGAGAGGCCCCGGACCCTTCCCCAAGCTCTCAACTTCGTTCGAGCAGGGGAGACCCCGTCCTTTCCCTGAAGCGCTCGCCGCGCGGCCAAGGGGAACGGTTCCCGTGCGGGTGCGTCGTGGCTGCTCACGCAGTTCCCCGCGCCCCTGACGCGGTGCCCCCTCGGCGGGAGGCGGAGAAGTCGGGGGGAGGTTTTTGTTATGGCGGGGGGCGGGGGCGGTCTCCTAGGCGTGGAGCAAGATGCGGGTGCGTGCCGCGTACGCAGGTGCGTAGGCGCGTATCGGGCAATCCGGCGGAGAAGGGGCGGGCAACCGTGAACAGGGAACACGGAGTCGCGCGGGTGCTTGCCGCGCAGAGCGGTGACCCGCAGGCACAGGACGCCCTCGTCGCCGCCTATCTGCCGCTCGTCTACAACATCGTCGGACGCGCCCTGAACGGACACGCCGACGTGGACGACGTCGTGCAGGAGACCATGCTGCGGGCCCTCGACGGACTGCCGTCCCTGCGCATACCCGAGGGCTTCCGGTCCTGGCTCGTCGCCATCGCCATGAACGAGGTGCGCCGGCACTGGCAGCGCGGGCAGACCGACGCCGTGCCGGTGTCGGAGGAGCGCGAGCTCGCCGACCCCGCGGCCGACTTCGTCGGGCTGTCCCTGGTGCGCATGGGGCTGTCCGGGCAGCGGAAGGAGACCGTCGAGGCCACGCGGTGGCTGGACTCCGACGACCGCGCGCTGCTGTCGCTGTGGTGGCTGGAGGCGGCGGGCGAACTGACCCGTGCCGAGGTCGCCACCGCGCTGGACCTGCCGCCCGACCACACCGCCGTCCGTGTGCAGCGCATGAAGGCGCAGTTGGAGGCGTCACGGGTGGTGGTGCGTGCCGTGGCGGCCGTGCCGTCGTGCGGGACGCTGCGGGAGGTGCTCGGCCCCTGGGACGGAGTGCCCTCCGCGCTGTGGCGCAAGCGCATCTCCCGGCACGCCAAGGAGTGCGCCGCCTGCTCGGGGCACCGCACCGGGCTGGTGCCCGCCGAGGGGCTGCTCGCCGGGTTCGGGCTCGTGCCCGTGGCGGCGGCGCTGGCCGCGGCCGTCAGCGCCGCGGTGCGGCGCGGGAGCGGCGGGTTCGCCCCCGTCGCGCACGCCCGGGACGTACCGCCGTACTCGCAGGACCCGCTCCACGGGACTCAGGCAGACACATCACAGCACGGGACGCAGGAGCACGACTTGTCGTACGGCGACGCAGCAGAGAACCAGCAGAGCACCACCCCCCACGGGCCCTCCCGGTCCCAACTGCGGCAGCGGCGCACCCGCAGGAAGCATCAGGTGATCGGCTCGGCAGCCCTGCTGGCGCTCCTGGGCGGCGGTTTCGGGGTGTACCAGATATTTTCGGGCGGCGGCAGCGGCGGGGGCGGGGGCAGCACGAGTGTCGCGGACGCCGCGCGCACCGGCGGGCCGGCCCTCCCGTCGAACCCCGCCCCCAGCGCCACCGCTCCCGTCCCCACCCCCACCCCCAGCGCCTCGGCCGCCCGCACCGCCACGCCGAAGCCCACCAGGTCCGCCGCCACCAAGCCGCCCAAGCCGCCCACCAGGACGCCGTCGAAGGCCGCGCCGCCGCCCAGGCCGCCCCGTACCGACAAGCCCGCCCCGCCCGCGCCCCCCGCCGGGCCCGCGCAGGAGGTCGTACGGCTGCTCAACGAGGAGCGGGCCAAGGCCGGTTGCCCGGCGGTGCGCGGCAACGCGCTGCTGGACACGGCCGCCCAGCGGCACTCCGCGGACATGGTCGCCCGCGGTTACTTCGACCACACCAGCCCCGACGGCGACGGGCCCGGCGAGCGCGTCACCGCCGCCGGGTACAAGTGGTCGACGTACGGCGAGAACATCGCGGCCGGCCAGCGCACCCCCGCCGCCGTCATGAAGGCCTGGATGAACAGCTCCGGGCACCGCGCCAACATCCTCAACTGCGCGTTCAAGGAGGTCGGCATCGGCGTCGCGGACCACCGCTGGACCCAGGTCTTCGGCGCCCGGTAGGGCGGCGGGGGCGGCGGCCGGACGTCAGCGGGGGAGGAGGCCGTTCAGGTCGCCGTAGGGAATGGCGTCCGCGACCGTCCCGTACGTTCCCCGCTCCAGGAGTTCGCGGGTCGCCCGGCGGGCCACCGCGTACGCCGCGGCCGCCACGGTCGAACCGAGGCTGATCCGGGCCACGCCCAGCTCCGCCAGCTCGGCGACGCTCGGGGCGCCCGGACCCACCAGGACGTTCAGCGGGACGTCGACGGCGGCCACCAGCGCGGCGATGACCTGCGGGTCGGTCACCCCGGGGACGAAGACGCCGGACGCGCCCGCGGCCACGTACGCCCGCATCCGCTCGGTCGTCTCCTGGAGGCGGCCGGACTCCTCGCCGAGTCCGAAGAGGTACGTGTCGATGCGGGCGTTGAGGTAGAGGGGCATCCCGGCCTTGTCGGCGGCGGCCCGCGCGGCGGCGATCCGGCCCGTCTGGGCGGCCGGATCGCGGTTGCCGTCCTCCAGGTTGACGCCGACCGCGCCCGCCTCGATCACCTTCGCCACGGTCTCGCCGACGCCCTCCGCGCTCTCGGCGAAACCGCCCTCGATGTCGGCCGTCACCGGCGCCTTCACCGCCGCCGCGATCCGGGCGACCAGGTCCAGGGCCCGGCCACGGTCCAGTACGTCGCCGTCCGGCGAACCCAGGCTCCAGGCGACCCCGGCGCTGGTCGTGGCGACGGCGGGGGCGCCCGCGTCCTCGGCCACCAGGGCACTGGCGACGTCCCACGCGTTGGCGACCAGGAGCGGGGACCCGGGGCGGCGGTGCAGGGAGTCGAGGAGCGTGGCCTTGTCGTACTGCGTCGTCGTCATGGGGACCAGTGCATCAGGTCGGGACGGGCGGCGCTGGCGGTTTTCCGACATGGTCGTGGGCTGCTCCCGGCGGGGCGGCCGGACGGTGTCCGGCAGGCACGGGGCAGGTGACGAGCGGGCCGCCCCGGCAGGCATGGGGGCGTAGGCGCGGACTGCCCCGGCGGGTACGGGGCACGTACGATGCGCCGGGCACCCCGCGCCCCGCACCCCCGACGAGGAGCACCGTACCGATGGCGATACCGCCGCCGCCCGAACAGCCCTGGGACCCGCCCCAGGGGCCGAATCCGCAGGGGCCGAGCCCCCAGGGGCCGAATCCGCAGGGCTCCCCGCCGCACCAGGCGTACGGGCAGGCTCCCGGACCGTACGGTCAGCAGCCTCCGTACGGGCAGCAGGCGCCGTACGGACAGCAGACCCCGTACGGCGCCCAGCCCTACGGCGTCGGTCCCTACGGCATGCCGCCCGTGCCGCCCGCCACCAACGGGCTCGCCATCGCCTCGCTGGTCACCGGCATCGTCTGCTGCGTGCCCCCGCTCGGTCTCGTCCTCGGCCTCATCGCGCTCGCGCAGATCAGGAAGCGCGGCGACAGCGGCAAGGGCTTGGCGGTGACGGGCATCGTGCTGTCCTCGCTCAGCGTCGTGCTCACCCTGGTGACGCTCCTCACCGGCGGGTTCGGGGGCATCCTGCGCGGCCTTGAGCGGGGGGCGGACGGAACCGGCCGTTCCGTCACGGATCTGCGGGTCGGGCAGTGCTTCAACTCCGTCGACGGTTCGCTGGAGGGCACCACCTACCGGGTGGACGTGGTCGGCTGCCAGGAGGAGCACGACGCGGAGGTGTTCGGCACCTTCGACCTGGCCGACTCCCGCACGTATCCCGGCGACGAGAAGATCAGCGCCATCGCCGACCGGCGCTGCTCCGCCGCGCAGGTGACCTACACCGGCGGCTCCGACATCGAGGCGGACTTCTACTACCTGATGCCCGACCGCCGGGGCTGGCGGCTCGGGGACCGGGGCGTCACCTGCGTCTTCGGCAACGAGTCGGGGGAGAAGCTGACCGGTTCGCTGCGCGACGGCGGTGCGGGTGGTGCGGGTGGCACGGGCGCTGCAGGCGGCACGGGTGGTACCGGCAGTACGGGTGGTTCGGGCGGTACGGGAGGGACCGACGGGTCCGGTGGTACGGACGGGACCGGTGGGAGCACCGGGGGTGGCGCGAGCGTCGGTACGGATGCGCAGGAAGAGGTGTAACGCCTCACGCCACTTACCCAAGGAAACATGCCTGCGTGAAGCCGAATCATCACTTCGAGTGAAACTCTGGCCTTTGCTTGTGTTCCAGAACCCACGGTTGCCAGGCTGTTGCTGTCTGTCAACCTGATGGGAGTGGCCAGTGACATTCGGTGAGCAGCCGGCCTATCTGCGCGTGGCGAGGGACCTGCGGCAGCAGATCGCCGACGGGAAGCTGCCGCCGCACACCCGGCTCCCCTCGCAGGCCCGCATCCGTGAGGTCTACGGCGTCTCGGACACCGTCGCGCTGGAGGCGCGCAAGGTGCTGATGGCGGAGGGCCTGGTCGAGGGCAGGTCCGGCTCGGGCACGTACGTCCGGGAGCGCCCGGTGCCGCGCAGCGTCGCCCGCTCCGCCTACCGGGGGCCGGGCTCGACGACGCCCTTCCGGCAGGAGCAGGCGGCCGAGGGCACGCGCGGCACCTGGGAGTCGCGCAGCGAGCAGGTGGAGGCGTCCGCCGAGGTGGCGGTCCGGCTCGGCGTCGAGCCGGGCGAGCGGGTGATGCGCACGAAGTACGTCTTCCGGGACGCGGGGGAGCCGATGATGCTGTCGACCTCCTACGAACCCCTGTCCGTCACCGGGCGGACACCGGTGATGCTGCCCGAGGAGGGCCCGCTCGGCGGCTGCGGGGTGGTCGAGCGGATGGCGGCCATCGACGTGGTCGTGGACAACGTGGCCGAGGAGGTCGGCGCCCGGCCGGGGCTCGCCGAGGAGCTGGCGGAGCTGGGCGGGGTGCCCGGGCATGTGGTGCTGGTGATCGAGCGGACGTACTACGCCTCGGGGCGGGCCGTGGAGACCGCCGACCTGGTGGTCCCGGCGGACCGCTACCGGGTGTCGTACCACCTGCCGGTGCGGTAGCCCGGCACCGGCACGGGAACGCCAATTTCCTTGGCGCGCCCGGCGGTTGGGGTTTTCGAGGGGGCGCGTCCACGCGGACGCGCCCCCTCTTCGGCGTCAACTCCCCAGTATTTCTTGGCCAGATCGGTGCCTCTTTGTGAAAACACATATCCGGTGCGTAAAGGTCAGGCGTAAGGTCGGGCATATGCGTACTGAGGTTTCCTGGGGACCCCTGACGGAGGCGCGCGATGAATGACAACGGCGATCGGCTTCCGTGGTTGGTGGTGCGGCAGGACGACAACGGCAACCGCTATCGCGTGGGGGCGTACGCCACGCGCGCGGAGGCCCAGCAGAGGGCCGACCAGCTCGAAAGCCACGGGCACAAGCAGTTGTACTGGATCGAACAGGCTGCGGCGAAGCAGCAGTGAGGGGGAGGAGCGCGCGCGGCGTGCGGCGGTGAATCCGATCAGTTCCCCGACGCCCGTACCGCGCCCGTGATCCAGCCGGGTGGGCACACCCGTAGGCTCCGCACCATGACGGAAACACTTGTCGTGGGCGGAGCCCTGTGCCATGACGGGCGGCTGCTGGCGGCGCGCCGCAGCGCCCCGCCGGAGCTGGCCGGCCGCTGGGAACTGCCCGGCGGGAAACGCGAGCCGGGCGAGACGCCCGAGCAGGCGCTGGTCCGCGAACTGCGCGAGGAACTGGGCGTCGAGGTCGAGCCGCTGGAGCGCATTCCGGGGCAGTGGCCGCTGAAACCCGGGTACGTGTTCCAGGTCTGGACGGCCCGGCTGCTCTCCGGTGAGCCGCGCCCGCTGGAGGACCACGACGAGCTGCGCTGGCTCGGCCCCGACGAGAGCGACACGGTGGACTGGCTCGACCAGGACCGCCCGGCGGTCGCGGAGGCGGTGCGTCGGCTGCGGGCGGAGGGGTTCGGCGGGGAGGGCTGAGGGTCTGCGGGGTGGCGGACGTTCCGGTCCGGGCCGGTTCCGGGTCGGTTCCGCATTCGTACGACCGCGGGTGCGGCCTCCTCGTACGGGCCGATGCCGCCGGTCACACGGGTCTGAACGGGGCAACGGGACCCAGCGCACGGGCGACCCCGTACGCCGTTCGTGCCACAGTGCGCCCGTTCCCGGGATAGTCGGAGACGGATATCGGGTATGTGCTGATTAACCCCCTGAAAAAGGACACTGCCTCTTTGGGGTCCACTGCTGCTGTTCTGGGATGTGGTCGGCGTGCTGGACATCGAAGGCGCCTGCGCCGAGTGGACCTTCCCCGCTGAGCCCGGCGCGGTGCGCACCGCACGGCACGCGGTGCGCGACGCGCTGCGCGACTGGGGCCTCGAGGAGCTCAGCGACGTCAGTGTGCTGCTGGTCAGCGAGCTGGTGACCAATTCCCTGCGGTACACGTCCGGGCCGATCGGGGTGCGGCTGGTGAGGCTCGCCACCCCCGGGCCCCTGGCCGGAACCGCGACCGCCGCGCCCGTCGTCCTGCGGGTGGAGGTCTCCGATCCGCTTCCGGATCCACCGCGCGAGCGGGCCGCGGGGCCGGACGACGAGGGGGGGCGCGGCATGCAGTTGGTCGCGTGCTCCGCACGGCGCTGGGGAACCCGGCGCGGAAAGAGCGGCAAGACGGTGTGGTTCGAGCTGGCTCTGCCCGGTTAGAAGTGTGAAGGGACTTGAACGATCACGCGACATCCGGGAGGTCCCGGCCGGGCAGTGCGTTACGGCCGAAAAGGGTCGGGTACGGCCCGGGAGGACGTCGCGATCGTGAACGCCGTGCCGTCTGGGGCCGCAGTGCTGAATACTGCGGGCAAGGCCGGTTCCGGTGAGGTGAGCTGGAGGGGACGGTCGTGTGAACGAGATACCGGCGAAGGCGCAGACGCCCGGCGAGGCAGCGGGCGGTGCTCGCGGCGCTGGCGGTGCCCTGGGCACCGGAGGATCGGCCGGGGCCCCAGCGGCGCCCGGACCCACTGGTCCGGACCGGGCGGCGGACGCGCAGCCGACGGCTCCCGAAGGCGTGCCCCGGGGGGCGGACGGCTACGCCGTGGCTGACGGGCCCGATGCCGGGTCGGGCGGTCCGTACCGTACGCACGGTCCACGCGGTACGCACGGTACGCACGGTACGAGGACGAGCGGTGCGGGCGACGACGGCGGCGTGAGCGACGCGGCTCAGGGGCGGACCGCCACCGGGGGAGACCCTGAGCGGGCCGCGACCGGCGAGGACCTTCACCGGGGCACGAGCGCAGCGGGACCCGACCGGGGCGCGAGCGCAGAGGGACCTGACCGGTTCCGGGGCGCAGAAGCACCTGGCCGGTCCGGGAACGCAGAAGGACCTGACCGGAGCCCGACCGCCGAGGGACCCGGCCGGGTCCCGACCGGCGCGGGCCATGACCGGAGTCGGGACGCGGGCGGCGCGGAGGGTACCGGCCTTACGACTGGCGGTGCCGCGGTCGGCGGAGCTGCGGTCGGCGGCATCCGTGACGCGGCAAGCGGCGTCGGCGGGGCCGCGAGCGGTGCCGGTGGGACCCCACGCGATGCCGCGATGGCGGCAAGCGGTGCTGGTGGGACCACGAGCGGTGCCGGTGGGACCCCACGCGGTGCTGGTGAGGCAGCGAGCGGCGCCGGGGCCGCGGAGGGCGGCGGGCCCCTGTGGCAGTCCAGTCCGCCCGGGTCGATCTACGACTACATCAAGATCGCCTCCTTCTCGCTCGGCGCCGACGGCCGCGTCGAGCAGTGGAGCCGCCGGGCCGAGGAGCTCTTCGGGGTGCTCGCCCGGGAGGTCGTGGGGCGGGACCCGGTCGAGGTCTTCATGCCCGAGGAGTACCGCGGGCGCGGTCACCGCGAGGTGGCCGAGATCCTCGACGGCAAGGAGTGGACCGGCCTCGTCCCGTTCCGGATGCCCGAGGCGGCGGCCGGGACGAACGGTGCCGAGGGAGTCGCCGAGATCTATGTGATGCCCAGCGAGACCCAGGCCGGGGAGCGTGGCGCGCTCTGTCTGGTCGTCGACGTGCGCGCCCTGCGCCGGATCGAAACCGACCTCGCCGCCTCGCAGGCCATTTTCGGCCAATCTCCCTTCGGCTTCCTGCTGTTCGGCACGGACCTCACCGTGCAGCGCACCAACCGCCGCTTCGCCGAGGTCTTCGGCGGCGACGCCGACGCGCACCGGGGACGCACCGTCCACGACTACCTCGCCGCCCCCGAGGCCGAGCGCGTCTCCGCCGCCCTGCGCCGGGTGCTCGACACCGGCGACGCCATGACCGACATCCAGATCACCGGCACCGAGCCCGGCAGCGCCGAGCGCCGGCACTGGTCCGTCAACCTCTACCGGGTGCACAGCGGCTCCGGCCGCCCGGTCGGCGTCGCGGGCCTGGCCACCGACGTCACCCGCCGCCACCGGGCCGCCCGCGAGGCCGCCGACGCCCGGCGCAACCTCGCCCTCCTCAACGAGGCGGGCGCCCGGATAGGGAACTCGCTGGACCTGGAGACCACCGCCCGGGAGCTGCTGGGCGTCGCCGTGCCGGGCTTCTGCGACCTGGCGTCCGTCGACCTGTACCAGGGGCTGCTGACGGGCGACGAGGCCCCGCCCGGGGTCACCGACGGCAGCGCCGAGCTGCGCCGGGTCGCGTTCGCCTCGGCCGTCTCCGACGCGCCGCTGGCCGCGCCCGGCTGCGTGGGCCCGGGGGAGGACCCCGCCGACATCCAGGTCGGCTCGGTCCACCGCTATCCCTTCACCACCCCGTGCGCGAAGGCGCTGCGCACCGGACGCGCCCGGGTCGTCCCCGGCGAGGACGGCGAGCTGGTGCACTCCACGATCGCGGTGCCGATGGTCGCCCACGACACGGTGATCGGGCTCGTGCAGTTCTCCCGCACCAAGGGGAGCGAGCCCTTCGGCGAGCGGGACCGGGCGCTGGCCACCGAGCTGGCCTCCCGGGCCGCCGTCTGCATGGACAACGCCCGCCTCTACCGCAGGGAGCACGAGCGCGCGCTGATCCTCCAGCGCAGCCTGCTGCCGCCCGGCGACCCCGAGGCCGCCGGGCTCGACATCGCCTGCCGCTACCTGCCGGGCAACACCGCCACCGAGGTCGGCGGCGACTGGTTCGACGTCATCGAACTCCCCGGCCACCGCACCGCGCTGGTCGTGGGAGACGTGATGGGGCGCGGGCTGCGCGCGGCCGTCGCCATGGGCGAACTCCGTACCGCCGTGCGGACCCTGGCGCTCCTCGATCTCGAACCGGCGGAAGTGCTCAGCGCCCTGGACGAGATCGCCCGCGGACTCGGCACCCCCAGCGGCGCCCAGCAGGCCTCCCGTGCCGCTCACAAGTCCCGGGAGGCGGACCTCTCCGAGGTGTACCTCGCGACCTGCGTGTACGCGGTCTACGACCCGGTCACCCGCCGCTGCACGTTCGCCAACGCGGGCCACCTGCCGCCCGTGGTGGTCGAGCCCGGCGAGGAGCCGCTGCTGCTCGACGTGCCGCCCGGAATGCCGCTGGGCGTCGGCGGCGAACCCTTCGAGGAGGTCGAGGTGGAGCTGCCCGAGGGCTCGCTGCTCGCCCTCTACACGGACGGTCTGGTCGAGTCCCGCGAACACCCCCTGGAGGAGGGCCTGCGCGACTTCCGCACGGCCATGAGCGGGCCGGTCCGCCCCCTGGAGGACGTCTGCGACCACGTCCTGACCACCCTCGACACCCGCCACGGCGAGGACGACATCGCCCTCCTGATGGCCCGCATCCAGGGCCTCCCGGCCGCCTCGGTCGGCGACTGGCGGCTGCCGCGCGAACCGCGCTCGGTGGGCCGGGCCCGCGAACTGGCCCGTGGCCAGCTCGTCTCCTGGGGTCTCGAAGACCTCGTGGACACCACGGAGCTGCTGGTCAGCGAGCTGGTCACCAACGCCCTGCGCTACGGCGAGGGCGAGGTGCGCCTGCGCCTGCTGCTCGACCGCACCCTGGTCTGCGAGGTCTGGGACGCGGGACTCGTCCAGCCCCGGCGCAGGCGGGCCCGCGACACCGACGAGGGCGGCCGCGGCCTCCAGCTCGTCGGGCTGCTCAGTGCGGCGTGGGGGGCCAGGCGCACCCCGCGCGGCAAGACGGTGTGGTTCGAACTGGCCCTGCCGGACGGAAAGTCGGCCGGGCCCGCCGAGCTGACGGTCGACCAACTGCTGAGCATGTACTGAGCGTCAGGCGTTCTTGAGGGCGGCCAGCCTGGCTTCGATCTCCGCGTCGTCGCCCAGGCTGTCCAACTGCTCGAACTGGGCGTCCAGCGAGGAGGCGGCCAGCTCCTGCTTGCCCGCCGCCCGCGCCTCCTCGCGCCGCACCTTGTCCTCGAAGCGGCTCAGCTCGCTGGTCGGGTCGAGGACGTCGATGTTCCGCACCGCGTCCATCATCGAGTTCTGGGCCTGCGCCGACTTCGCCCGGGCCACCAGCTCGTCGCGCTTGGAGGTGAGTTCGCCCAGCTTGGCCTTCATCTTCGTGAGGCCGTCCTTGAGCCCGTTCACCACCTCGGTCTGCGCGGCGATCGTCGGCTCGGCGGTCCTGGCCTCCTTCTCGGCCCGGAGCTGCCGCTGGAGCGCCACCTTCGCCAGCCCGTCGAACCGGTCGGCCTCCGCCGCCGAACCGCCCGCCCGCAGCTCGTCGGCCTTCCTGCTGGCGGCCAGCGCCTTGCCGCCCCACTCGCGGGCGGCGTCCACGTCCTCGCGGTGGTCCTGCTCCAGGAGCCGCAGATTGCCGATGGTGGTGGCGACGGCCTCCTCGGCCTCGGCGATGTTGCCGGTGTAGTCGCGGATGAGCTGGTCGAGCATCTTCTGCGGGTCCTCGGCCTGGTCGATCAGCGCGTTGATGTTGGCCTTGGCGAGCTGGGTGACACGGCCGAGGACGGACTGCTTGGACATGGTCTGCTCCCTGGGGTGAGTGGGGGTGCCGGGTGTACGTGTCATGGGTGCGGCGGTACGCGGTCGCCGTGGCCGGCGGCGCGGCCTAGAACCGTCCTCCGCCTCCCCGGCGGCCCCGGGTGCCGCCGCCGCCGAAGCTGCCGGGACCCGCGCCGCCGCCGAAGCCCCCGCCGCCGAAGCCGCCTCCGTGACCGCCGCCGCGTCCGCCGTTGAGGATGCCGCCCAGGATGATGCCGCCGAGGACGGCCCCGTTCAGGCCGCCTCCGCCGCCGCCGCCGCCCCCGTACGGGCCGCCGAAGCCGCGCACGTCCTGCTCGGCGAGGCTCTGCGCCTCCCGGGCCAGGGCGTCGGCCCGCTGGGCCTCGGCGAGGGCGGCCGGGGCGTCGTCCGTCAGCGCCGCCGACTGCTCCAGGCGGCGCTGGGCCTCCGCGAGCCGGGTGCGGGCCGGGCTGCCCACGGCCCCGCGGTGGGTGGTGATGTAGTCGGCGGCCGCGCCGATCGCGGCGCGCGCGGTGAGGGTGGCCTGCCCCAGGAGGTCCCGGGCCCGCCGTCCGGTGCTCTCGCGCTCCCGGGCCCCGGCGAGGGCCCCGTCCAGCGCGGCGTCCGCCTCCTCGGTCCTGCGCAGGGCGTCGAGCGGGTCGTACTTCCCGGCCCGCATCTCCTCCCGTACGTCGCGCACGACGGCCTCCGCGCGCGCGATGCGCCCTCGCAGGTCGGCCGTGCCGGCGCCCGGGGCCGTACCGCCGAGCAGGCCGCGGGCGTCGGCGAGGTCGGTGTCGGTCTCGGTCAGCGCCCCGGCCAGCTCCTGCTCCGCGTCGGCCAGTTCGCGGGCCCGCCGCTCGACGGCGTCCACCAGGGTGGCGGCCTGGTCGACCGCGCCCTCCGCGGCCCGTACGAGGACGGCTGCCCGGCTGTTGTCCCCGGCGATCAGGACCTGGCGGGCCTGGTTGAGGTTGGCGGTGGCGAACACGAGGCGGTCCTTGGCCTGCTCGACGTGCCCGGCCACGGGGGCCGCGGCGGACGCGGCGTACCGCTCGCGCATCGTGGCGAGGGCGGACTCGGCGGCGCCGGTGCGCCCGGTGAGGTCGCGGAAGGCCGTCTCGGCGGCGTCGAGCGCGGCGGGGGCGTTGCGCTCCAGCTCGCGGAGGTGGTCGAAGGCGTCGGCCTCGGAGTCCAGACGGCGGTTGGCCTCGGCGCACCGGGCGAGGATCTCCTCCAGCATCCTCCGCCTGGTCGGATCGTCCTCGGGGAAGGCGTCGTCGAGCTGCTGCCGCACCCTGAACGCGCTGGTCAGCTCCCCCTTCGCGGACGCGAGCGCCTCGGCGAACGGCCGGGCGGCCTCCTCGCCGAACTGGGCGGTGGCGAAGCCCAGTTCCTCCTCGCTCGTGCGCAGGGCGTCATCCGTCTCGACGAGGGCCTGCTTGGCGCGGCTGTCGAGCTCGGGGAGCGGCGTGAGCGCGGGGGCGGCCCTCTCGGGCCCCGGGGCGCGCTTCCGCCTGCGGCGGCTGAAGGCGTACGCGGCCAGCGCGCCGGCGCCGCCGACGGCGACGACGGGAAGCACGAGATCACCGGCGAAACCGTCCTCCGAACCCGGATCGCGGGTGCCGGGGGTGATGGCGGGGGTGGGCACGGGCCTGCCGTCGAGCACGGCGGCGTATCCGTTCGCCGCGCCGATGGCGGCCCCGGCCCAGTCGTTCTCGCGCAGGGCGGGCTTGACGGCGGTCGCGGAGACCTCGGCGAGCTGGGCGTCGCTGAGCCGGGAGTCCTGGTCGACGGAGTACGCGAACTGCCGGTCCCCGGTGGCGACGGCCAGCAGCACGTCGTCCCGGCCCAGCCCGTTGCGGGTGGCGGTGGTGTCGGCCCAGCTCTGGGCGGAGCGGCCGGAGAAGTTCCGGACGTACACGACGAAGAGCTGGACGCGGTGGTCGGCGTACAGCCGGTCGAGGGCCTGGGCGACCTCGCCGCGTCGTCCGCCGAGGGCGCCGGCCTTGTCGGTGAGCTGGCCGTCCGAGGACAGCCGGACGGGGTCTTCGGCGACCGTCGCGGCCGGGGGCGCGGGGTGCGGCGCGGCGGCGACGGACCACCCGCCCAGCCCGAGGAGGACGGCCAGCAGGGCGGCGGGCCGCGGGACGCGGGAACGGCTCTCGGGAGACGTCACAGAGGCGAGGCTATGTCGCCCTCACCACCCCCGCGACCGGGAGCGCCGGGACCGGAGCGTGCGGGACGCGGTGTCGGAGGGGGCCGCGGGAGGGGGCGGGTCAGGTGCGGGCGGGGGCGGCCGTGGCGGGCCACCGGCACCGGAGGCGCCGGGGAGGCCGGCGCCGTCCGGGCGAGTACGGCGAAACCGCCCGCCCAGCCCGTCGCCTGCCCGATCCGTCGCCTGCCCGGCCCGCCGTCTGTGCGGCCGGGCGGTCCGGTCCGTGCCCCGGGCGGCCTGGGAAAATCCCGCCCTGTCCATGAGACGTCGTACCCCGTGGGCGTCAGGCGCTCACGCGGGAGGCCGCCGCGTTGGCGGCCAGCCGCGCCACCAGCAGCCGCGCCTCTTCCTCGCCCTGCTGGATGCCGAAGGTCTCCGCCAGCACCCCGGGGACCTCCGCGGGTTCCAGGTCGCGGGTCACGGCCGGAAGGCCGCCGCCGGCGGTGCTGGTCGTCAGGCGCAGCTCGTCCAGGATGTGCAGGGCGCCGGGCAGCACGCGCTGCGCGTACAGCCGGTGGCTGAACGGCGAATGGGAGCTGGTCGCCACGAAGTGGTTCGACGCCCGGAAGTCGACCGGGTACTGCGGAGTGAGGGTGAAGTTGTGCCGCACCATCCAGCCGTCCCCGTCCCCGTCGGCCTCCGACCCGGACGCGGGTTGCAGCAGTTCCCACCCCCGCGCGCCGGGCGTGATCTCCGCCCGCTCGCGCAGCCGGTAGCGCCAGCCGTCCTGCTCGACCTCGCTGCCCGCCCCGCCCGGAACCAGCTCGACCGGCTCCAGCATGGACGCCCCGAAGCCGACGTCGCACAGCCACCGCCGCCCGTCCAGCTCCACGACGAGCAGCGCGTGCGTGGCGGGCAGCATCTTCTCGCTGCCCATCACGACCCGCCCCTGCACCGCGAAGAACTCGAACCCGAACGCCTCCAGCACGGCCGCGAACAGCGACACGTGCTCGAAGCAGTACCCGCCGCGCCCGCCGGCCACCAGCTTGTCCTGGAGCGAGGACAGGTCCAGCGGCACGTCGTGGTGGAGCATCGCGTCGACGGTGCTCCACCGCAGCTCCAGCACATGCCCGCGGTGCAGCGCCCGCAGGGCCTCCAGAGAGGGCTCGCGCGGCCCCTCGTAACCGGTCTTCTTCAGGTACGCGTCCAGATCGAGCGCTTCGCTGTTCCACATGCCTGGTCCAGCGCACGGCGTCCCGGGGCTATTCCGGCCGCCGCCGGATCTTGTCGCCGAGCCAGACCAGCGGGTCGTACTTGCGGTCGGCCGCCCGTTCCTTCAGGGGGATCAGCGCGTTGTCCGTGATCTTGATGTGCTCCGGGCACACCTCCGTGCAGCACTTGGTGATGTTGCAGTAGCCGAGCCCGTGCTCCTCCTGGGCGGTGCGCCTGCGGTCGAGACCGGACTCCGCCGCCGCGTCCAGCGGATGCATGTCCAGCTCGGCGATCCGCATCAGGAAGCGGGGGCCCGCGAAGGCCGTCTTGTTCTCCTCGTGGTCGCGCACCACGTGGCAGGTGTCCTGGCACAGGAAGCACTCGATGCACTTCCTGAACTCCTGCGACCGCTCCACGTCCACCTGTCGCATCCGGTACTCACCGGGCGCGACCCCCTCGGGCGGCACGAAGGCGGGCACCTCGCGGGCCTTCTCGTAGTTGAAGGACACGTCCGTCACCAGGTCCCGCACGACCGGGAAGGCGCGCAGCGGCGTCACCGTGATCGTGTCGGAGGGGGTGAAGGTCGACATGCGGGTCATGCACAGCAGCCGGGGCCGCCCGTTGATCTCCGCGCTGCACGAACCGCACTTGCCGGCCTTGCAGTTCCAGCGCACGGCCAGGTCGGGCGCCTGGGTGGCCTGGAGCCGGTGGATGATGTCGAGGACGACCTCGCCCTCGTTCACCGCGACCTTGAAGTCCTCGAGTCCGCCGCCTGCCGGACTCCCGCGCCAGACCCTGAAGTCGGCGACGTACTTTGCGGATGCCGCGTTCGTCACTCGGACAGCTCCTCTTCGGCGAGGTACTTGACCAGCTCCTCCTTCTCGAAGAGGGCGAGCAGGTCCGGGCGGATGGGCTCGGTCGTCGTGCTGACGAGTTCGATCTGGCCGCGCACCGGGTCGGTGGCGGCGAGTCCGCCGGTCGGGTCGGCGGGGCGGCACAACAGGTTCACCGGCCGCCAGGCGCGGTCCATCGCGGGGAAGTCCTCCCGGGTGTGGCCGCCGCGGCTCTCGGTGCGCTCCAGGGCGGCACGCGCGACGCACTCGCTGACCAGCAGCATGTTGCGCAGGTCGAGCGCGAGGTGCCAGCCGGGGTTGAACTGCCGGTGCCCCTCCACCCCGGCGCGCCGCGCCCGTACCCGCAGCTCGGCCAGCTTCTCCAGGGCCTGCTCCATCTCGTGCTCCCGCCGGATGATGCCGACGAGGTCGTTCATGGTCTGCTGGAGCTCCTGGTGGAGGGTGTACGGATTCTCCGGCGGCCGTCCCGCCTCCGCGGAGCCCGGCTCGGGCCCCTCGGCGCTGAACGGGCGCAGGGCCTCGGCCGCCGCCGCGTCGACCTGGGTCCCGTCGACGGCCGGCCGTGCGGCGCCCAGGTGCTCGGCGGCGTGCTGGGCCGCGTACAGTCCGGCCCGCCGCCCGAAGACCAGCAGGTCGGACAGCGAGTTGCCGCCGAGCCGGTTCGAGCCGTGCATGCCCCCCGCCACCTCACCGGCCGCGAAGAGCCCCGGCACGCCGCGGGTGGCGGCGGTGTCGGAGTCCACGGCGACGCCCCCCATCACGTAGTGACAGGTGGGCCCGACCTCCATGGCCTCGGCGGTGATGTCCACGTCCGCCAGCTCCTTGAACTGGTGGTACATCGACGGCAGCCGCCGCCGGACGGTCTCGGCGGGCATCCGCGTGGACACGTCCAGGTACACCCCGCCGTGCGGCGACCCCCGGCCCGCCTTCACCTCGGAGTTGATGGCGCGCGCGACCTCGTCGCGGGGGAGCAGCTCGGGCGGGCGCCGGTTGTGGTCCGGGTCCTCGTACCAGCGGTCGCCCTCCTCCTCGGACTCCGCGTACTTCTCCTTGAAGACGTCCGGCACGTAGTCGAACATGAACCGCTTGCCGTCCGAGTTGCGCAGTACGCCGCCGTCGCCGCGCACGGACTCGGTGACCAGGATGCCCTTCACCGACGGCGGCCAGACCATCCCCGTCGGGTGGAACTGCACGAACTCCATGTTCAGCAGCGGCGCGCCCGCGAGCAGGGCCAGCGCGTGCCCGTCGCCCGTGTACTCCCACGAGTTGGACGTCACCTTGAAGGACTTCCCGATGCCGCCGGTGGCGAGGACGACGCTCGGCGCCGCCAGCACGAAGAACCGCCCGGACTCCCGCTCGTAGCAGAACGTCCCCGAGACCCGCTCCCCGTCCTTGAGGATGCGGGTGACGGTGCACTCCTGGAAGACCTTCAGCCGGGACTCGTGGTCCCCGGACTGCCGGAAGTCCTCCTGCTGCAACTGCACGATCTTCTGCTGGAGCGTGCGGATCAGCTCCAGCCCGGTCCGGTCCCCGACGTGCGCCAGCCTCGGGTACTCGTGCCCGCCGAAGTTGCGCTGCGATATCCGCCCGTCGGCGGTCCGGTCGAAGAGCGCCCCCCAGGTCTCCAGCTCCCAGACCCGGTCGGGCGCCTCCTTCGCGTGCAGCTCCGCCATCCGCCACTGGTTGAGGAACTTCCCGCCCCGCATCGTGTCCCGGAAGTGCACCTGCCAGTCGTCGCCGGAGTTCACGTTTCCCATGGACGCGGCGATGCCGCCCTCGGCCATCACGGTGTGCGCCTTGCCGAACAGTGACTTGCAGATCACCGCCGTACGCGCGCCCTGCTCGCGCGCCTCGATGGCGGCGCGCAGTCCCGCCCCGCCCGCGCCGACCACGACGACGTCCCACTCCTGCCGCTCCAGCTGAGTCATCTTTAGAAGAACCTCGGATCCTCGAAGGCGCCGGAAGCGACGAGATAGACGTAGAAGTCGGCGACGGCCACGCTGACCAGCGAGGCCCAGGCCAGTTGCATGTGGCGGGCGTTCAGCTTCCCGGCCCAGCTCCACAGCCGGTACCGCACCGGATGTCTGGAGAAGTGCCTGAGCCGTCCGCCGACGATGTGCCGGCAGGAGTGGCAGGAGAAGGTGTACGCCCAGATCAGGACGATGTTGACGAGGAAGACCAGGGTCCCGAGCCCCATGTGCCCCCACGCGTAGCCCGCGTCCCGGAAGGCCAGGACGGTGTCGTACGTCAGAATCCCGGCGACGGGGACGGCGGCGTAGAAGAAGTACCGGTGGACGTTCTGCAGCACCAGGGGGAAGCGGGTCTCCCCGGAGTACTTCTTGTGCGGCTCGGCGACGGCGCAGGCGGGGGGCGAGGCCCAGAAGCCGCGGTAGTAGGCCTTGCGGTAGTAGTAACAGGTCAGGCGGAAGCCGAGCGGGAAGATCAGGACGAGCAGCGCGGGGGAGAGGCCCCACCAGCTCCCGAAGACCTCCCAGTTGGGGCCGCCCTTCATGGGGACGCAGTTCTCGGCGAGGCAGGGGGAGTAGAAGGGGGAGACGTAGGGGGCGGCGTAGTAGTGCTCGTTGGCGAAGGCCCGCCAGGTCGAGTACACGACGAAGGCGAGGAGGCCGGCCGCGGTCGCCGCGGGGGCGAGCCACCAGCGGTCGGTGCGCAGGTGCCGGGCGGCGATCCGGGCCCGGCCCGGGGAGTGGACGCCGGTCCGCGCACCCGCGGTACCGGCTCTGGGTTCGGTGCCTGTGGCCAACGGGGGCTCCAGGGGTCTCGGGGTCGACTGGGCGGAGAGCGGAACGGGTGCTCGTCCGTGCCCCGTCGGGGGCGCGGGGCTGTGCTCGATCTGCGGCTCCGCCGCGCGGGCGCTCTTTCCGTGCCCCGGTAGGGGCGCAGGGAACTGCGCGACCAGCCACGACGCACCCGCACGGAACCGTTTGACCGCCCCGCGGGTTCAGGTGAAGGGGCGGGGCTGGGGACCTGCCTTTCCGGTACGGACGGTGCCGGGCCCCTGCTGGACGGCCGTCCGGAACAGGGCCCGGCCGGGGCCGGAAGCGGGAGGGGTCGCCCCCTTGCCCGCCCGTCCCGCCTCTGGGAGGCGGCCCCGCCGCCCAAGGGGGCCGGCCGGAGTCGGGAGGAGCAGGGCCCCACGGGCCGAACCGCCCCCCGCCCCGAGGGGGGCTCAGGGGGCGCGACGGTCCCGCGCCCCCAGCCCCTCGTCGTCCGAGTCCGTCCACAGCGCGCTGTCGTACGGCGCATCCGGAATCGTGATCAGCTCCGGCCGAGCCGGCCCCCGCCTCCCCGCGGACCCGCCCCCCGCCGCCGCCAAGGCGCTCAGCATCGCCACGCTCTCCCTCAGATGCGCCGCATCCGTCCGCACCCGCCGCACGTCCAGCGGGTGGCTCTCGCCGAGCCCGGCCCGCCCGGTCAGCGTCAGCACCGACCGTTCCAGCCGGTCCAGACAGTCCTGAAGGTCCGTCAATTCCTCGTGCAGGGACATGGTTTGGCCTCGCTTCCGCCGTGCGCTCACGCAACGCCCATGCGCCTGGAGTGTCGCGCGTCACATCCCCCCTTGTGAAGGGTGCGTACGCCGGTGCGCGCAGCGCGCCCGTCCCGCGCACCCCACCGGCCCCCGCCGGATTGCGCCGCACGGGTGCCCTTCCCCGAATGCCCGACGTGTCGTCACCGCCGCCCCGCGCGAGGTCCTTTTCAGTGGGCGACAAGGACGACAAGTGTGATCACCCCAATAACCGCCCGAACGTGAAACTCAACCGCCCCTTCCGGCAGGAACGGCCGGGTCAGCCTGGAGGTACCAGCCATGTCCGACGCCGCGATCCCGCGCGCGCCCCGCGCCAGGCGCACCCGGCGTGCCCCGCGCCCCGCGACCCTCCTGGTCTGCGGAGTGCTCGTGCTGCCCATGCTGGCCGGCTGCGGCGGAGCGTCGGACGAGCAGCCCGGCGGGGCGGTGCCCGTGGCCGCCGACCTCGCCGCGGCCGACCGCGAGCAGGTCGCCGACGGAGGCACCCTCCACTGGGCCGTCGACTCCGTCCCCGCCACCTTCAACGCCTTCCAGGCGGACGCCGACGCCACGACCACGCGCGTCGCGGGCGCGGTGCTGCCCGCCCTGTTCGTGCTCGACGCGGCCGGCAAGCCGCAGCGCAACCCCGACTACCTGGAGGACGCCTCGGTCGTCGAGCGCGAACCCAAGCAGGTCGTCCTCTACCGGATCAACCAGCAGGCCGTCTGGGGCGACGGCCGCGAGATCGGCGCCGCCGACTTCGTCGCCCAGTGGCGGGCCCTGCGCGGCAAGGACTCCGCGTACTGGACCGCCCGCAACGCCGGTTACGAACGCATCGAGAAGATCGAGCGCGGCGCCAACGACCTCGAGGTGCGGGTCACCTACGCCCGCCCGTACGCGGACTGGCGCTCCCTGTTCACCCCGCTGTACCCCAAGGAGGTCATGGGCACGCCCGAGGCCTTCAACGAGGGCGCCCGCACGAAGCTGCAGTCGACGGCGGGCCCGTTCCGCCCGGTGAAGCTGGACCGCGAGGACGGCTCGGTCGTGCTGGAACGCAATCCGCGCTGGTGGGGGCAGCCCGCCAAGCTGGACAAGCTCGTCCTGCGGGCCGTGCCGCGCGGCGAGCGCGCCGAGGCCCTGGCCGACGGTCGCGTCGACATCGCCGAGGTCGACCGGCGGGCCGCCGACCGGATCGCGCTGGCCGCCAAGGAGGCGGGCCGGGCCCCCACGGCCCACGGCCCCGGCTCCACCACCAGCGCCGCCGACGCCCTGCGTTCCTGGGCGCGGGCGCACGGCGCGGTCGACGAGGAGACCGCCGAGGCCGAGCAGGAGGCCCGCAGGAAGAAGCAGGCCGAGATCCGGTCGTACGCGAAGCAGCAGCGCGCGCTGCGCGCCTTCACCGTACGGAAGTCCCTGGAGCCCGCCTACACGCAGCTCGCGATGAACGGCACCTCGGGGCCGCTCGCCGACGAGCGGGTGCGCCGGGCGGTGGCCCGCGCCCTGAACCGCGAGGAGCTCGCCGCGTCGGTGCTGGCCCCGCTGGGCCTGCCCGCCGCCCCGCTCGGCAGCCACCTGGCGCTGGCCGGCCAGGAGGCGTACGCCGACGGCAGCGACGCCCTCGGCTCCCAGGACGCCCAGGCCGCGCAGGCCCTCCTCGCCGACGCGGGCTTCACCACGGGCGGCGCGGGCAACCAGACCGCCGCGAGCGCCCCGCGGAAGGAGGCCCCGAAGAAGAAGGACGGCGACGAGACCTCCGACGAAGCCTCCGACGAGGTTTCCGACGAGGGCCTGTACATCGTCGGCGACGACAAGCCGGGCGACGGCGGTCCCGCCGAGTCCGGCGGCTACGTCCTGGCCCCGGCCGCCGGGTCCGCCTCCCTGCTCTCCCCGCCCCTGGTCCTCGCGCACGGCACGCCGCGGGAGGACGGCCGGGCGCGGTCCGAGTACCGCGACCACAAGGAGCGGGCGGACGGCAAGACCGAGGCCAAGGAGAAGAAGAAGGGCGGCATGGCCGGCGCCTACGCCCCGCGCGGCACCGCCGCCCCCGCGGCGGCCGGTGCGGCGGGCGCCGCCGCGGCCGGGCCCCGCGCGGTCGGCAAGGACGGCAAGCCGCTGACCCTGCGCTTCGTGCTGCCCGCCGACCCCGGCTCGGCCGCCCTGCGCGCGGTAGGCGAGCGGATCGCGCGGATGCTCCGGTCCATCGGGGTGCGCACCGAGATCAAGAAGGTCGAGGACGCGAGCTACTTCAAGGACCACATCGCCTCCGGCGACTACGACCTGGCGCTCTACTCCTGGCCCGGCACCGCCTACCCCGCCACCGACGCCCGGCCGATCTTCGCCAAGCCGGAGCCCGCGGCGGACGGCTCGCTGTTCGTCGAGCAGAACTACACCCGGGTCGGCACCGACCACATCGACCAGCTCTTCGACCGGGCGGCGGCCGAGCTGGACGAGGAGGCGGCCCGGGAGCTGCTGAAGCAGGCCGACGAACGGATCTGGGCGGCGGCCGGGTCCATTCCGCTCTACCAGCGCCCCGAGCTGGTCGCGGTGAAGCCGAAGCTGGCGAACACGGGCGCCTTCGGCTTCTCGGCCCCCCGCTACCAGGACATCGGCTTCAAGAAGCCCGATTCGGCCAAAGATGACGGCAAGTAATCGGAAATAACCGCTGCATCGCAGGTCAGAGCCCATCTCGGGATCTGAGAACCCACCGTGAATCAGCCCCGTTTCCTTGCCCGCCGAGCCTTCGGCGGGCAAGGTCGTTCCCGACTCCTTGACCCGTCAGTCCGCACCCCCCGCACCCTTCGCGCAGGTCACCCCCGCCCACCCCGGCGAACCCCTGGCGAGCACCGTACCGATCGGCCCGGGAAGCCCGTCCCGCGTGCGCCCCGTACCATGGGGTAAGCCGTGGCGCGTCCGCCCGGTGGGCGTACGAGGAACGAGACGCCGCATCCCCCGATCGAGAGAAGCGTTTAGCAACCCATGCCCACGCGCCACGACATCCGTAACGTAGCCATCGTCGCCCACGTCGACCACGGCAAGACGACCATCGTCGACGCCATGCTCAAGCAGGCCGGCTCCTTCGCCGCGCACGCCTCTGAGTCGCTCGACGACCGCATGATGGACTCGAATGACCTGGAGCGTGAGAAGGGCATCACGATCCTGGCCAAGAACACCGCGGTGAAGTACCACCCGAAGGATGGCGGCGACGTCATCACCATCAACATCATCGACACCCCGGGCCACGCCGACTTCGGCGGCGAGGTCGAGCGCGGCCTGTCGATGGTGGACGCGGTCGTCCTGCTCGTCGACGCCTCCGAGGGCCCGCTGCCGCAGACGCGCTTCGTGCTCCGCAAGGCCCTCCAGCAGCGCCTGCCCGTCATCCTGTGCATCAACAAGACGGACCGCCCGGACTCCCGGATCGACGAGGTCGTCAACGAGACGTACGACCTGTTCCTGGACCTGGACGCGGACGAGGACCAGATCGAGTTCCCGATCGTCTACGCCTGCGGCCGTGACGGCATCGCCTCGCTGACCAAGCCGGAGGACGGCACCGTCCCCGCCGACAGCGACTCGCTGGAGCCGTTCTTCTCCACCATCCTCCAGCACGTCCCGGCCCCCGAGTACGACGAGGCCGCCCCCCTCCAGGCGCACGTCACCAACCTGGACGCCGACAACTTCCTCGGCCGCATCGCGCTGCTCCGCGTCGAGCAGGGCGAGCTGCGCAAGGGCCAGACGGTGGCCTGGATCAAGCGCGACGGCACGATCTCCAACGTGCGCATCTCCGAGCTGATGATGACCGAGGCGCTCACCCGCAAGCCCGCCGAGGTCGCGGGCCCCGGTGACATCTGCGCCGTGGCCGGCATCCCGGAGATCATGATCGGCGAGACCCTGGCCGACCCGGAGAACCCGATCGCGCTCCCGCTGATCACGGTCGACGAGCCCGCCATCTCCATGACCATCGGCACCAACACCTCCCCGATGGTCGGCCGCGGCGGCACGGGCAAGGGCGCGGACGCCAAGTCCGCCGTCAAGGACCGCAAGGTCACCGCCCGCCAGGTCAAGGACCGCCTGGACCGCGAGCTCATCGGCAACGTCTCGCTCCGCGTCCTGGACACCGAGCGCCCCGACGCCTGGGAGGTGCAGGGCCGCGGCGAGCTGGCGCTGGCCATCCTGGTCGAGCAGATGCGCCGCGAGGGCTTCGAGCTGACCATCGGCAAGCCGCAGGTCGTCACGCAGCTCATCGACGGCAAGGTGCACGAGCCGGTCGAGCGCATGACGGTCGACGTCCCCGAGGAGCACATGGGCGCCGTCACGCAGCTCATGGGCGTCCGCAAGGGCCGCATGGACAACATGTCCAACCACGGCTCCGGCTGGGTCCGCATGGAGTTCGTCGTCCCGTCCCGCGGCCTCATCGGCTTCCGTACGGAGTTCCTGACCAGCACCCGCGGCACCGGCATCGCCCACTCGATCCACGAGGGCCTGGAGCCGTGGTTCGGCCAGCTCGTGACCCGTAACAACGGCTCCCTGGTCGCCGACCGCGCCGGCACGGTCACGCCGTTCGCGATGATCAACCTCCAGGAGCGCGGCGTCCTGTTCACCGACCCCGGCACCGAGGTGTACGAGGGCATGATCATCGGCGAGAACTCGCGCGCCGACGACATGGACGTGAACATCACCAAGGAGAAGAAGCTCACCAACATGCGTGCCGCTTCCGCCGACACCACCGAGAACGTGGTGCCGCCGCGCAAGCTGTCGCTGGAGCAGTCCCTGGAGTTCTGCCGCGACGACGAGTGCGTCGAGGTGACCCCGGAGGCCGTGCGCATCCGCAAGGTCGTCCTGGACGCCAAGGAGCGCGGCCGCACGGCTTCGCGCGCCAAGCGCTAGGCACTCCCGCCGGGCGGCCGCCCGGCCGGGGAGCCGGAGGCCCGACACTCGTCAGAGTGTCGGGCCTCCGGGCTGTCCGGGCAAGATCCAACCGTCCCGTACCGACCCGTCGGTCAAGTCGTTTTCGCGGGCCATGTGTCCGGATATCGATCAACACTCTCCGGAAGTTGCGTTAACAGTCCGTTTCGGGGGTGTCTGTCTGGGCTCACTTTGTCCGGATTTCGGGCAGTGGGCGATAAGTGATGTTGTCAAAACGAGACCCTTTAAGTGTGGTTTACGGTCCGGACGTACTTAATAGTTGGCTCCACTGAGCTCGGGTCAATGGGTTGGGCGCTGTGGGGAGCGCCGACTCACGAGCACACTGGGGCACCAGAATCTTCTCGCCGTCAGGGGTGTCGGCGAGTGCACCTGTGCCCTCTCTTGCAGTTAACAAGTGGACTCATGAGGAGGAACCCATGCGCGGTGCCAAGAGCGCCAAGTGGGTCGCAGGCGCGATAGTCGTGGCTCTGGCCGCTACCGCCTGCGGTGGCAACGAGAAGAAGAGCGGCGGCGGCATGAGCGAGGGGAAGGCCGACCCGAACGGGATCCTGGTCGCCCAGCTCAGCGAGCCGCAGAACCCGCTCCAGCCGGCCAACGCCAAGGAGAGCCAGGGCAGCCGCGTGCTGCGCACGGTCTTCTCCGGCCTGGTCGACTACGAGCCCGGCACCGGCAAGCTGGAGATGGTCAACGCCGAGTCCGTCACGCCGAACGAGGACTCCAGCGTCTGGACCGTCAAGCTGAAGCCCGGCTGGAAGTTCCACGACGGCACCCCGGTCAACGCGCAGTCCTACGTGAAGTCGTGGAACTGGTCGGCCAACGTCAAGAACAACCAGACCAACTCCAGCTGGTTCCAGGACATCAAGGGCTACGCCGATGTCCACCCGGAGAAGGGCGACCCGACCAAGACCGAGATGGAGGGTCTGAAGGTCGTCGACGAGAACACCTTCACGATCAACCTGACCGGCCCGGTCTCGTACTTCGCCTACAAGCTCGGCTACGACGTCTGGGCGCCGCTGCCGGAGTCCTTCTTCAAGGACCCGAAGGCCGCCGGCCAGAAGCCGATCGGCAACGGCCCGTACAAGTTCGAGTCGTGGGAGCACAACAAGGTCATCAAGGTTCGGAAGTTCGACGGTTACCAGGGCCCGAACAAGGCCAAGAACGGTGGCATCGACTTCAAGAACTACACGACCGCGGAGTCGGCCTACTCGGCACTGCGTTCGGACCAGCTCGACTGGATCGAGCAGGTCCCGGTCACCGCGCTGAAGAACTACAAGCAGGACCTCGGCGACCGCGCGATCGACCAGGAGTACTCGGCCGTCCAGTCGATCGTCCCGGCGTTCTACACGGACCAGTTCAAGGGCATCAACCCGAAGGTCATCCAGGGCCTCTCGATGGCGATCGACCGCGAGACGATCACCAAGACGGTGCTCAACGGCACCCGTGAGCCCGCGGACTCCTACGTCGCCCGCGGCGTGCTCGGCTACAAGGCCGGCGCCCTCGGCGACATCACGAAGTTCGACGCGGCCAAGGCCAAGGCGCTCATCACCGAGGGCGGCGGCGTCCCGGGCAACAAGATCTCGATCCAGTTCAACGCCGACCAGCCGCACAAGGCGTGGGTCGACGCGGTCTGCAACTCCATCCGCCAGGCCACCGGCGTCGAGTGCGTCGGCGACTCGAAGCCGGACTTCGCGACCGACCTGAACGCCCGTGACGGCAAGAAGGTCAAGTCCATGTACCGCGGTGGCTGGGTGCTCGACTACCCGGTCAACTCGAACTTCATGCGTGACCTGTACGGCACGACGGCCGCCGGCAACACCAGCGGTTACTCCAACAAGGAGTTCGACGAGCTCGCCGCCAAGGCCGACAAGGCCAAGACGCTCGACGAGACCGTGAAGATGTACCAGGACGCCGAGCAGCTCCTGGCGAAGAACATGCCGGCCATCCCGCTGTGGTTCTACAAGAACAACTCGGGCCAGTCCAAGAACGTGTTCGGCAAGATCGTGTACGGCCAGGACGGCGACCCGATCTTCACCGACGTTCAGGTCAAGGCCAAGAAGTAAGTCTTCTCAGAACCGGCCTGCCGGCGCCGCCCCTGTCCGGGGGCGGCGTCGGCAGGCAGGCGTAGGCCCGTCAACTCGCCGCCCACACCCCATGGCGGAGAACAACTGCGAAGGCCATCGCCGACCCCTCACGGCATGGAGGCATGATGGGGCGCTACGTCGCTCGGCGACTGCTCCAGATGATCCCGGTGTTCCTCGGGACCACTCTGTTGATTTTCCTTATGGTTCACATCCTTCCCGGCGACCCGATCAGGGCCATGTTCGGCGACAAGGGTGCGGACCCGGCCCAGTTGGCCTCACTGCGCAAGGAGTTCGGGCTCGACCAGCCCCTCTACATGCAGTACGTCAACTACATGAAGGACCTGTTCCAGCTCGACTTCGGGAACACCTTCGGCGGCCGACCGGTCTGGGACGAGATGACCGCCGCCTTCCCGGTGACCATCCGCCTCACGATCGTCGCTCTCACCATCGAGCTGATCATCGGTCTCGCGCTCGGCGCGTGGGCCGGTCTGAAGGTGGGCAAGGCCCCGGACACCGGCGTCCTGCTCTTCACCCTCGTGGTCATCTCGGTGCCGGTGTTCATCATGGGCTACCTGGCCCGCTACGTCTTCGCGGACACCCTGGGATGGGTGGCTCCGAACGTCGAGGACTCGATGGACATCACCCAGCTGCTGCTACCGGGCTTCGTCCTGGCCATGCTCTCCATGGCGTACGTGGCACGGCTGACGCGCACGACCTTCGCCGAGAACCTGCGTGCGGACTACATGCGCACCGCCCTCGCCAAGGGTCTGCCCCGACGCCGCATCGTCGGAGTGCACCTGCTGCGCAACTCCCTGATCCCCGTGGTGACCTTCGTCGGCACCGACATCGGCGGCTTCATCGGAGGCGCCGTCGTCACCGAGGGCATCTTCAACGTCCAGGGAGTGGGCAACCTGCTCTTCCGGGCGCTCCAGCAGCGTGAGGGTTCCACCATCGTCGGAATCGTCACCGTGTTCGTCCTGATCATCCTGGTGATCAACCTGATCGTCGACCTGCTGTACGCGGTCCTGGACCCGAGGATCCGGTATGCCTGACGTGACCAAGTCCAAGACCGACGCCGCCGTGGACGCCATCGCGCCCCCGGCAGCGGACGCGGCCCCCGAGGCCGTCAAGAGGGAGTCCACCGGCAAGCCCCGCAGCCTCTGGGGCGACGCCTGGTACGACCTGCGCCACCGCCCGATGTTCTGGACCGCGGCGACCATGCTGTTCGTCCTGCTGGTGATCGCGGCCTTCCCCGGCCTGTTCACCAGCGCCGACCCGCGGGCCGGCGACCTGACCAACAACTACCTGACCAAGCCCGAGCTGGGGCACTTCTTCCAGGCGGACTGGTTCGGTTACGACATCCAGGGCCGGTCGATCTACGCACGCGTCATCCACGGCACCCGTGCGTCGATCCTGGTCGGCGTCGGCGTGACCCTCGCGATCACCCTCATCGGCGGTCTGCTGGGTCTGATCTCCGGCTACTTCGGCGGCTGGATCGACTCGATCATCTCGCGCGTCACGGACATCTTCTTCGGCCTGCCCTTCCTGCTCGGCACGATGGTCGTCCTGAACGCCTTCACCGAGCGCAAGGTGTACGTCGTCATCGCGGCGCTCGCGTTCCTCGGCTGGACGTCGATCTGCCGCGTGATGCGGGCCTCGGTGATCAGTGCCAAGCAGGCGGACTACGTGACCGCGGCCCGCGCCCTCGGCGCCGGGACCAGCCGGATGATCTTCCGGCACGTCCTGCCCAACGCGCTCGCGCCCACCATCGTGGTCGCCACCATCGCGCTCGGCGGCTTCATCTCCGCCGAGGCGACGCTGTCCTACCTTGGTCTGGGTCTCGCCGACCCGACCATCTCGTGGGGCATCGACATCTCGGCGGGCAGCGAGGAGATCCGCAACAACCTCCACGTGCTGATCTTCCCGGCCGGAATGCTCTTCCTTACGGTGTTCGCGTTCATCATGCTCGGTGACACGGTCCGTGACGCCCTCGACCCGAAGCTGCGCTAGGAGGGCGTCGTGACGATCATCGAAGAAACCGCAAGTGCCCCCCTCTCCGGAGCGGGCGAATCCGACAACACCCCGCTGCTCGAAGTGCGCGACCTGCACGTCGAGTTCCACACCCGCGACGGTGTGGCCAAGGCGGTCAACGGTGTGAACTACTCCGTCGGCGCCGGCGAGACCCTCGCCGTCCTCGGCGAGTCCGGCTCGGGCAAGTCCGTGACCGCGCAGGCGATCATGGGCATCCTGGACATGCCGCCGGGCAAGATCCCGCAGGGCCAGATCCTCTACCGCGGGCAGGACATGCTCACGATGGGGTACGAGGAGCGGCGCAGGATCCGCGGCCGGAAGATCGCGATGATCTTCCAGGACGCGCTCTCGTCCCTCAACCCCGTGCTCACCGTGGGCTACCAGCTCGGCGAGATGTACCGGGTGCACCTCGGCCTCTCCAAGAAGGAGGCCAAGGCCAGGGCCATCGAGCTGATGGACAAGGTCAAGATCCCCGCCGCCGCGGCGCGGGTGAACGACTACCCGCACCAGTTCTCCGGCGGCATGCGCCAGCGCATCATGATCGCGATGGCGCTCGCCCTGGAGCCCGACCTGATCATCGCGGACGAGCCGACCACGGCCCTGGACGTGACGGTGCAGGCGCAGGTCATGGACCTGCTCGCGGAGCTCCAGCGCGAGTTCAACATGGGCCTGATCCTGATCACCCACGACCTCGGCGTCGTCGCCGATGTCGCGGACAAGATCGCGGTCATGTACGCGGGCCGGATCGTCGAGACCGCCCCGGTCCACGAGATCTACGCGCGGCCGGCCCACCCGTACACCAAGGGACTGCTCGAATCGATCCCGCGCCTGGACCAGAAGGGCCAGGAGCTGTACGCGATCAAGGGTCTCCCGCCGAACCTGCTCAAGATCCCGTCGGGCTGCGCCTTCAACCCGCGCTGCCCCATGGCGCAGGACGTGTGCCGCACGGACATCCCGCCGCTGGTGCAGGTCACCGAGCAGGACGGCGCCGAACTGCCCGGCCGCGGTAGCGCGTGCCACTTCTGGAAGGAGACGATCCATGGCTGAGCTCAACAAGTCCGATGAGGCCGTGGACGCGACCCCCAACGTCACCGAGGTCGAGACGGTGGACGCCGCCTCGGTCGAGGAGGCCGTCGCCGCCATCGAGGCGCCGGTGCAGCGCGGGGAGCCGATCCTCCAGGTCCGCAACCTGGTCAAGCACTTCCCGCTGACCCAGGGCATCCTCTTCAAGCGCCAGGTCGGCGCGGTCAAGGCCGTGGACGGGGTCTCCTTCGACCTCTACCAGGGCGAGACGCTCGGCATCGTGGGCGAGTCCGGCTGCGGCAAGTCCACGGTCGCCCGGCTGCTGATGACGCTGGAGACGGCGACCGCGGGCGAGGTCTTCTACAAGGGCCAGGACATCACCAAGCTGACCGGCCGGGCCCTCAAGGCCGTCCGCCGGAACATCCAGATGGTCTTCCAGGACCCGTACACCTCGCTGAACCCGCGCATGACGGTCGGCGACATCATCGGGGAGCCCTTCGAGATCCACCCCGAGGTGGCGCCCAAGGGCGACCGGCGCCGCAAGGTGCAGGACCTGCTGGACGTGGTCGGGCTCAACCCCGAGTACATCAACCGCTATCCGCACCAGTTCTCCGGCGGCCAGCGCCAGCGCATCGGCATCGCCCGCGGCCTGGCCCTCAACCCCGAGATCATCATCTGCGACGAGCCCGTCTCGGCCCTGGACGTGTCCGTGCAGGCGCAGGTGATCAACCTGATGGAGAAGCTCCAGGACGAGTTCAACCTGTCCTACGTCTTCATCGCGCACGACCTCTCGATCGTGCGGCACATCTCCGACCGCGTCGGCGTGATGTACCTGGGCAAGATGGCGGAGATCGGCTCCGACGCCGAGATCTACGAGTACCCGACCCACCCGTACACCCAGGCGCTCCTGTCGGCCGTACCCGTCCCGGACCCGACCGCCCGCGACCACCGCGAGCGGATCGTGCTCACCGGTGACGTGCCCTCGCCGGCCAACCCGCCGTCGGGCTGCCGCTTCCGGACGCGTTGCTGGAAGGCGGAGGAGAAGTGCGCGCAGGAGGAGCCGCTGCTGGCGATCCCGACGCGTTTCGTGGGCACGGACACTCCGGCGGCCCACGAGTCGGCGTGCCACTTCGCCGAGGTCAAGGACGTGGTGGGCGCGGCCTGAGCCGTTCCCTTGCCAGGACCTGACGCACCGCCCCCGTTCCGAGTCGCCTCGGAGCGGGGGCGGTGTCGTGTCCGCGGACGCGTGGGCGGGTGCGGACCCGTCGTGGTCCTCCGTCCCGTGCGGCTCCGTCGTGGCTGGTCGCGCGGTTCCCCGCGCCCCTGACGGCACGTCCGCCGGGCAGCCGTCCCCGCCCCGTACCGGACACGCCGCGTATGGCGGAGTGGAGATGCGGCACCCTGTCAAATGGGGTGATATGGGTCCCTAGGTCATCTTCGGGACTCCAGGAGGCACCCCATGCGCGGAGCCAGGCACGCCAAATGGGCCGCAGCCGCGGCCGCCGTCGCACTCGCCGCGACCGCCTGCGGAGGCGGCAGCGGCGGCGGCGGTGGCGGGGACGGCGTGCTCAGCGCCTGGTGGGGCGACCCGCAGAACCCCCTGGAGCCCGCCAACACCACCGAGGTGCAGGGCGGCAAGGTCCTCGACATGGTCACGCGCGGCCTCAAGCGGTACAACCCGAAGACGGGCGCCGCCGAGAACATGGTCGCCGAGAAGATCGAGACGACCGACGCCCAGAACTTCACGGTCAAGCTCAAGGACTGGAAGTTCTCCAACGGCGAGAAGGTCACCGCCGAGTCCTTCGTACGGGCCTGGAACTACGGGGCCAACGTCAAGAACAAGCAGAAGGGCGCCCCCTTCTTCGGCTACATCGAGGGCTACGACAAGGTCCACCCGGAGAAGGGCGACCCCATCGCCGAGACCCTGTCCGGCCTCAAGGTCGTCGACGAGAAGACCTTCACGGTCAAGCTCAACCAGAAGTTCTCCACCTGGCCCGAGACCCTCGGCTACGCGGCCTTCGCCCCGCTGCCCAAGGCCTTCTTCGACGACCACGACGCCTGGGTGTCCAAGCCCGTCGGCAACGGCCCGTACACGGTGGAGAACTACGCCAAGGGCTCCGCGATGAACCTCAAGAAGTGGGGGGAGTACCCGGGCCCGGACAAGGCGCAGAACAACGGCGTGGACCTGCGCGTCTACACCGAGAACACCGCCGCCTACAACGACCTCGTGGCCGGCAACCTGGACCTCCTCGACGACGTCCCCGCCGCCCAGCTCCAGAACGTCAAGAACGACGTGGGCGGCCGGTACGCCAGCCCGCCCGCCGGCATCATCCAGACCCTCGCCTTCCCCTTCTACAAGCCGGAGTGGAAGACCGAGGGCGCCGCCAAGGTCCGCAAGGGCATCTCCCGGGCGATCAACCGCAAGCAGATCACCGAGTCGATCTTCCACGGCACCCGCACCCCCGCCACCGACTGGACCTCCCCGGTCCTGAAGGAGGAGGGCGGCTACAAGGCCGGGCTGTGCGGCGCCGACTGCGAGTACGACGCGGCCGAGGCCAAGAAGCTGATCACCGAGGGCGGCGGCATCCCCGGCGGCCAGCTCAAGATCTCGTACAACGCCGACGGCGGCTCCCACAAGGACTGGGTCGACGCCGTCTGCAACAGCATCAACAACGCCCTCGGCGACAACCGGGCCTGCGTCGGCAACCCCATCGGCACCTTCGCGGACTTCCGCAGCAAGGTCACCAAGGGCGAGATGGACGGCCCCTTCCGGGCGGGCTGGCAGATGGACTACCCGCTGATCCAGAACTTCCTGGAGCCGCTGTACTACACGGACGCCTCGTCCAACGACGGCAAGTGGTCCAGCCCCGCCTTCGACAAGCTGATGAACGAGGCCAACGCCGAGGTCGACACCAAGAAGGCCGTCGAGACCTACCAGAAGGCCGAGAAGGCCGTCGCCGACGACATGGCCGCCATCCCGCTCTGGTACCAGAACGGCAGTGTCGCCTACTCCGACCGCGTCTCCAACGTGGCGCTGAACCCCTTCAGCATCCCGGTCTACAGCGAGATCAAGGTCAACTGACGCCCATCGCTGACGAGTTCACCGTAACGACGACCACGGGAGCCCCCAGTCATGGGACGTTATGTGATCCGGCGTCTGCTCCAGATGATCCCGGTCTTCTTCGGCGCCACGCTGCTGATCTTCCTGATGGTCAACGTCATGGGCGACCCCGTCGCGGGCCTGTGCGGCGACCGCAAGTGCGACCCCGCGGTCGCCGCGCAGCTCAAGAAGGACTTCGGACTCGACCAGCCGGTCTGGCAGCAGTACCTGACCTACCTCGGCAACCTCTTCACCGGTGACTTCGGCCGCGCCTTCAACGGCCAGAAGGTCACCGAGCTGATGGGCACCGCCTTCCCGGTGACCGCCCGGCTGACCCTGGTCGCGATCGTCTTCGAGATCGTCATCGGCATCAGCCTCGGCGTCCTCACCGGACTGCGCAGGGGCCGCCCCGTCGACACCGGGGTCCTGCTGCTCACCCTCATCGTCATCTCGGTCCCCACCTTCGTCACCGGCCTGCTGCTCCAACTGCTGCTCGGCGTGAAGTGGGGCTGGGTGAAACCGGCCGTCTCCCCGGACGCCGCCTTCGACGAACTCCTGCTGCCGGGACTGGTGCTGGCGTCCGTCTCGCTGGCGTACGTCACCCGCCTGACGCGGACCTCGGTCGCGGAGAACGCCCGCGCCGACTACGTCCGCACCGCGGTCGCCAAGGGCCTGCCGCGCCGCCGGGTCGTCTCCCGGCACCTGCTGCGCAACTCCCTGATCCCGGTGGTCACCTTCATCGGCACCGACGTCGGCGCCCTGATGGGCGGCGCGATCGTCACCGAGCGCATCTTCAACATCCACGGCGTCGGCTACCAGCTCTACCAGGGCATCGTCCGCCAGAGCTCGCAGACCGTCGTCGGCTTCGTGACCATCCTGGTCCTCGTCTACCTGGTGGCGAACCTGATCGTCGACCTCTTGTACGCCGTTCTCGACCCGAGGATCCGGTATGCCTGAGCCCACTCCCCGCAAGGACGACACCGCGATCTCCACCGCCGGAGCGGGCGGCGCGATGGACCTCGCGCTCGACGAGGGCGCCAGCCTGGAACAGCCCCCCGGCCCCGGACGGAGCGACAGGGCGCGCAGCCTGTGGTCGGACGCCTGGCACGACCTGCGCCGCAACCCCGTGTTCCTCCTCTCGGGGCTGATCATCGCCTTCCTGGTCTTCATCTCGCTGTGGCCCTCCGCCATCGCGTCCGGCGACCCGCTCGCCTGCGACCTGGCCAAGGCCCAGCAGGGCTCCCAGCCCGGACACCCCTTCGGCTTCAACGGCCAGGGCTGCGACGTCTACACCCGCACCGTCTACGGAGCGCGGGCCTCGGTGACGGTCGGCGTCTGCGCCACCCTCGGCGTCGCCCTCCTCGGCAGCGTCCTGGGCGGCCTCGCGGGCTTCTTCGGCGGCTGGTTCGACGCGCTGCTCTCCCGCATCACGGACGTCTTCTTCGCCATCCCCGTCGTCCTGGGCGGCCTGGTCTTCCTCTCGGTCGTCCCCGGCACCACGGTCTGGCCGGTGATCGCCTTCATCGTGCTGCTCGGCTGGCCGCAGATCGCCCGCATCGCGCGCGGCTCGGTCATCACCGCCAAGCAGAACGACTACGTGCAGGCCGCCCGGGCGCTCGGCGCGGGCAACTCCCGGATGCTGCTGCGGCACATCACCCCCAACGCGATCGCGCCGGTCATCGTCGTCGCGACCATCGCGCTGGGCACGTACATCGCGCTGGAGGCCACCCTCTCGTACCTCGGGGTCGGTCTGCGGCCGCCCACCGTGTCCTGGGGCATCGACATCTCCTCGGCCTCGGCGTACGTCCGCAACGCGCCGCACATGCTGCTGTGGCCGGCGGGCGCCCTGGCCGTCACGGTCCTCGCGTTCATCATGCTCGGCGACGCGGTCCGCGACGCCCTCGATCCCAAGCTGCGATAGCGGGTGCTGCTGACATGCTGCTCGAAGTACGCGATCTGCACGTGGAGTTCAAGACCCGCGACGGCGTCGCCAAGGCCGTCAACGGGGTCAACTACAGCGTCGACGAGGGGGAGACCCTCGCCGTCCTCGGCGAGTCCGGTTCCGGCAAGTCGGTGACCGCGCAGGCCGTCATGGGCATCCTCGACATGCCGCCCGGACGCATCCCGCAGGGCGAGATCCTCTTCCAGGGCCAGGACGTCCTCAAGCTCAAGGAGGACCGGCGCAGGAAGATCCGCGGCGCCGAGATGGCCATGATCTTCCAGGACGCGCTGTCCTCGCTGAACCCCGTCCTGACGGTGGGGGAGCAGCTCGGCGAGATGTTCGTGGTGCACCGCGGGATGTCGAAGAAGGACTCCCGCGCGAAGGCCGTCGAGCTGATGGACCGGGTGCGCATCCCGGCCGCCAAGGAGCGGGTCGGCCAGTACCCGCACCAGTTCTCCGGCGGCATGCGCCAGCGCATCATGATCGCGATGGCGCTCGCCCTGGAGCCCAGGCTGATCATCGCGGACGAGCCGACCACCGCCCTGGACGTGACCGTGCAGGCCCAGGTCATGGACCTGCTCGCGGAGCTCCGGCGCGAGCTCAACATGGGGCTCATCCTGATCACCCACGACCTGGGCGTCGTCGCCGACGTCGCCGACAAGATCGCCGTCATGTACGCGGGCCGGATCGTCGAGACCGCCCCGGTCCACGAGATCTACGCGAACCCCGCCCACCCGTACACCAAGGGACTGCTCGCGTCGATCCCGCGCCTGGACCAGAAGGGCCAGGAGCTGTACGCGATCAAGGGCCTGCCCCCGAACCTGCTCCACATCCCGCCGGGCTGCGCCTTCAACCCGCGCTGCCCGATGGCCCAGGACATCTGCCGCAGCGAGGTGCCGCCGCTGTACGACGTGGCCGCGGACCGCCAGAGCGCCTGCCACTTCTGGAAGGAGACGCTCGATGCCTGAGACGGGTCACGAGAAGGCGGGGGAGGGGTCCGGGGCGACCGAGGCGGGCTCCTGGGCGGGTCCCTCGACCCGGAGCGTCTCCGCGGGCGAGGCCATCCTGGAGGTGCGGGACCTGGTCAAGCACTATCCGCTCACCCAGGGCATCGTCCGCAAGAAGCAGGTCGGCGCGGTCAAGGCGGTCGACGGCGTCTCCTTCGACCTCGGCCGGGGCGAGACGCTCGGCATCGTCGGCGAGTCGGGCTGCGGCAAGTCGACCGTCGCCAGGATGCTCGTCCAACTGGAGAAGCCCACGGCGGGGGCGATCCGCTACAAGGGCGAGGACATCACCGCGCTGTCCGGGCGTGCGCTGAAGGCGGTGCGCCGCAACATCCAGATGGTCTTCCAGGACCCGTACACCTCGCTGAACCCGCGCATGACGGTCGGCGACATCATCGGCGAGCCGTACGAGATCCACCCCGAGGTGGCGCCCAAGGGGGACCGGCGCCGCAAGGTGCAGGACCTGCTGGACGTGGTCGGGCTCAACCCCGAGTACATCAACCGCTATCCGCACCAGTTCTCCGGCGGCCAGCGCCAGCGCATCGGCATCGCCCGCGGCCTGGCCCTCAACCCGGAGATCATCGTCGCGGACGAACCGGTCTCCGCGCTCGACGTGTCCGTGCAGGCGCAGGTCATCAACCTGATGGAGAAGCTCCAGGACGAGTTCGACCTGTCCTACCTCTTCATCGCCCACGACCTCTCGATCGTGCGGCACATCTCCGACCGGGTCGGCGTGATGTACCTGGGCCGGATCGTCGAGATCGGCAGTGACGCCGAGATCTACGAGCACCCCACCCACCCGTACACCCAGGCGCTCCTGTCGGCCGTCCCCGTCCCGGACCCCACCGCCCGCGACCACCGCGAGCGCATCATCCTCAGCGGCGACGTGCCCTCGCCGGCCGACCCGCCGTCCGGCTGCCGCTTCCGCACCCGCTGCTGGAAGGCGCAGGAGCGGTGCGCGCTGGAGGTGCCGCTGCTGGCCGTCCCGGCGGTCTTCCGCGGCGCGGACACCCCGGCCGCGCACGACTCGGCGTGCCACTTCGCGGAGGAGCGGACGGTGGTCCCGCGCTGACGCCGCCCGTTACCGGCGGGCAACGCGCGCGACATCTGCGCGCGGGAGGATCGGGAGTACGGCCGTGCGGGTGCCGTGGACCGGCCGGGGCGCGCCACGCCCCCGGCCGGTCGCCCGTCGTGGCGGCGGGTCCCCGGGCCGGTCACCCGTCATGAGCGGCGGGTCCCCCGGCCGGTCTCCGGCCCCTTGTTCAACTCCCTTACCAGAGGGGACCATTCAGTCATGGGAGCGACGGGGCAGCCTCAGTCACTGGTACGCGGCGCACGGTTCACCGGCAGCGGGGTCTGCCTGCTCCTGGCCCTCCTGACGGGCGCCTGGATCCTCCGCGACCTGCGCCTCGTCGCGGACCCCGCCCGCCTCTGGTGGGCCTGGGCGGGCAGCGGCCCCGACCGCTTCCTCACCGCCAGCACGCTCTACGACCTGAGCCTTCTCCTCGTGTACGTCGTCGTGGCGGTCCTCGTCCCGCGCTCCCCGGTGGCCGCGTCGGCCCTCGCCGTGACCGCCCTGACGACCCTTGCCCTACGGGTCCCGGCGCTGTGGGCGGACGGCTTCGCAGAGGTGTACCCGCACGGGCTGCGGATGCGGGCCATGGTGTCCACGTTCCTCGTGCTGGGGCTCGCGGCGGTCCTGCTGATCACGGTCGCGGCGGGCCGCCGGCCGGTGCGTTCCGGCCAGGGAGCGCCAGGGTCGTACGGGCGTACGGACGGGGCCCCGGCGTGCGTCCCGACGCGCCCGGGGCGGGCGGCGGGAATCGTGTCCGCGGTGCTGCTGGTGGCGGTGGGGCTGGTGGGGGCGGCCTGGGAGGTGTACGCCTTCGTCCAGGATTCCGGCTCCTTGTCCCGTTATGCGGACCGCTTCACCGGCAGCGGGGACGGGCTCCAACTGCTCGGCATTCCGGCGGGTTGGGCCTGTCTGATTCTCGTTGTGATCTCCTTCACTGCGGCGGTCGGCGCGCTGCTGCGCGCGGTGCACTCCCGGCCCCTCGGGCTGGTGGTGGCGGGGCTGGTGGGGGTGAGCGGGGCGGCCGGGGTGTCCTTGGCGGTGCGGGCGGGCCTGTTCGCGGACTTCGGGGCGCTCGGCGGGGTCGAACGGCTCACCGTCGCGAGCTGGGCCTTCCACCTGCTGGCCGCGGCGGCCCTGGTCCTGCTGCTGGGCCGCCGGGGCGTCCCCGGCGACCCGCCGCCCCGGCTCGCCCCCAACGTCTACGACGGGTACGGGCCCGCGCCGTCGCCCGGCGGCGGTGGGTTCGGACCCCCGCCGCCGAGCTCGCGCCCGCCGGGCTGGTAGGCCGCCGCCGACGCGCCCGGAGCCTCAATTCCGCGTGTCGCGGGGGCGGTTTCCGGCCACACTCCCCAACTCCCCACCCCCTGTGCGCCCCTCGTGCTGCCGTGCACCGATCAATGCGTGGATGCGGATAGTTATGATCCGTAGCGCTAGGTGGGTATAGACCCGCTGGCACCCGTCGTGCTGTCGTTGCTCCGTTCCTCGTCCCGACCGTACTCACATGGAGGTGAACCGCCGTGGCACTCTCGATCTCACTGGTGGTGCTGCTGGCGATCGTCGTCTTCCTGCTGGTCCGGAAATCCGGACTGAAGGCCGGACACGCGGTGGTCTGCATGCTGCTCGGTTTCTACCTGGCCAGCTCGTCCATCGCGCCCACGATCAAGGACGTCACCACGAACGTCGCCGGGGTGCTGGGCAACTTCCGCTTCTGACCCTCCGGCACCGTCCGGACGGCCGCACCGGGGCGGGGGGCCCGGCAGGCGCGCCGCACGGCGCGGGAGGAGACGGCGGGGCGCGCGGGGGGCGCGCGAGCGCCCACCTCGTAGGCTGTTCCCATGACCGAGCTCCCCACCCGTCGTCTGCTCCTGGTGCACGCCCACCCCGACGACGAGTCGATCAACAACGGCGCCACCATGGCCAAGTACGTGGCCGAAGGCGCCGGGGTCACCCTGGTGACCTGCACCCAGGGCGAGGAGGGCGAGATCATTCCGCCCTCCCTCGCCCACCTCGCCGCCGACCGGGACGACACGCTCGGCCCCCACCGGGCCACCGAACTGGCCGCCGCCATGAAGGAGCTGGGCGTCACCGACCACCGCTTCCTGGCGGGCGCCGGCCACTACCGCGACTCCGGGATGATGAACACCCCGCAGAACCACCGCGAGAACGCCTTCTGGCACGCGGACGTGAACGGGGCCGCCTCGTACCTCGTGCAGGTGATCCGCGAGGTCCGCCCGCAGGTCCTGGTGACGTACGACCCGGACGGCGGCTACGGCCACCCCGACCACATCCAGGCCCACCGCGTCGCCATGCGCGCCACCGAACTGGCCGCCGAGCCGACCTACCGCCCGGACTTCGGCGCCCCGCACGCCGTGGAGAAGGTGTACTGGAACCGCGTCCCGCGCCCCGTCGCCGAGGACGCCTTCGCCCGGCTGCGCGCCGAGGACCCCGGCTTCCCGGGCATCGCCCCGGTCGACGACGTGCCGGGTGTGGTCGACGAGGAGCACGTCACCACGGCGATCGACGGCACCGCGTACGCCGTCGCCAAGACGGCCGCGATGCGCGCGCACGCCACGCAGATCACCGTGCACGAGCCCTGGTTCCTGCTCTCCAACGAGCTGGCCCAGCCCGTCTTCACCACCGAGTACTACGAGCGGGTCATCCCCTCCCGCGATCCCGAGGGCGACGAACCCGTCGAGACCGACCTCTTCGCGGGGGTCGACGCGTGAGCCGGGACCAGCCGCCTTCCGGGGCGGAACCCACGCCTGCGAAGTCCGCATCGGCCAAGTCCGCGACCGGCAGGACCGCGTCCGCGAAGTCTGCGGCCGGCAAGCGCAGTGTCGCCAGGTCGACCGGTGCCCCGAGGACCGCCGCCTCCTCCTCCGGGGCCGGCGCCACGGCCGTCACGGGCCCCTCGCTCCTGATGACCCAGCCGGTGAACCCCCGGCGTATCCCCGCCTACCTGCTGCTCCTCGTCCTCGGCGCCCTCACCGGGATCGCCGGGGCGCTGGTCGCCGGGGTGCTCGCACCGGCCGGGCTGCTGCTCTCGCTGCTCGCCGCGGGCGGCCTCTTCTACGGCGGCACGTACGCGCTCGGCACCCGGCTGGGCGCGGCCGTGCCCGGCCTCGGCTGGCTGCTCGCCGTGCTGGCGGCCACCTCGGGCCGTACCGAGGGCGACCTCCTGGTCGGCGGCGGCACCGGGGCGAGCATCTTTCTCATCGGCGGCGTCGTGCTCGCTGTGATCTGCGCCACGATGCCCCGACTGCCCGTCCCCGCCAAGGACCCGGCCCGGCCGGGGAACTGACGCATCCCTTCCTTCCCCCTTCCTTCTGTTTCCCTCCGCTTTTTCCCCGCCCGATCTCCGCAGCCGGTCCCGCCGCACCGTCCCCGCCCGCGCTGTTGTACGGGTGTTGCCCGTATCCACGGCGGCGGGGTCCGGGCCGACGGCGGCCAGTATGGTGGTGCGCGCCGCCGAGCCGCCCGCAGCACATGGTCAAGAGAACGAGCGGTGGAGCCAACCGGGAGAACCTGCCTTGAGTCGTGAAACTGACAGTTCGTCCTCCGGCGCGCAGGGGCGCGGTGGAACCGCGTACCCCTCGGGTACGACGCCGTACGGACAGAGCCCGTACCCCTCGCTCCACCAGGACGGCCGGACCGACGCCGGGACCGGCGCGGACGCGCACGACGAGCCCGCCGAGGCCGTGGAGCCGGACGAGCCCAGGACCGAGACGACCCTGACCACCCGCATCCGCATCAACATTCCCGGGTCGCGCCCGATCCCGCCCGTCGTCATGCGCAAGCCCATGGCGGACGGCAAGGGTGACGGGTCGTCGGCCGGTGGGGCCGCGGACGCCGAGAGCACCGGCGAGACCGTGTGGCCGCCCTCCGAGCCGCTCTCCGCCGCGCCCACGGCGTCGTCCGCCGCTCCGGCCGCCTCCGCCGCCTCGGACCAGCCGCCGCTGCCGACCCGCGTGCAGGGCGCCACCGTGCGCGAGCAGGGCGCGGAGGGCTCCGCGGCGGGTTCCGCTTCCGGGGACGAGAAGCCGGCCAGCGACTGGTTCGCGCCGCGCAAGTCCCCGGTGACGCCGCAGCCCACGCCGGACCGTCCGGCCGCTCCCGCCCCGGCCCAGGGCGGCGGCCTGCCGTACTTCACCGACGGCGCCGGCCTCCCGGAGAGCGGCCCCGTCGCGGGCCCCACCGGCCCGACCACGGGCCCGGCCAGCGGCAGCAGCCCCCTGACCCCCAAGGCCCCCACCGGCGGCCGGGACTTCACCCCCGAGCCGACCGGCCGCCACCAGGTCCCGGGCATGGACACCACGGGTCAGCACAGGGTCCCGGGCATGGACACCACGGGTCAGCACAGGGTCCCGGGCATGGACACGACCGGCCAGCACCAGATGCCCGGCATGGACACCACGGGCCAGCACCAGATGCCGGGCATGGACACCACCGGACGGCACCAGGTGCCCGGTTCGGGTTCCGCTTCCGGTCCCTGGCCCGACGCCCGCCCCGGTCAGGGCGCGCCCCCCGCGTACGGTACGAACCCGCTCACCGGCGGGAACGGCGTCGGCGGTCCGGGCGACGACACCGCCGTCCTCACCCCGCAGACCGACCCCCGCGACGACCGCCCGGGCCCCGGCCCCATGGCGCCCCCTGGACACGTCTCCGGCGACACCCTGACCAGCGGTGTCCCGGTGGTGCAGCCCGACGGGCCGCGCCCGCAGTTCCCCACCGGGCCCCGTCCCGCCCCCCGGCTGCCGGACCCGCCGGGCGCGTCCGGCCCCGGCCAGGGCGCTCCCGTACGCGACGAACCGGCGCCGCCGCCCGCGCCCAAGCCCGCCGCTCCCGCGAAGAAGGGCCGCTCCAAGGTGGTCCTGCTGGCCGTCGGCGTGGTCGTGATCGCGGGCGGCGTGTACGGCGCGGGGCTGCTGCTCAACCACACCGACGTGCCCAAGGGCACCACCGTCCTCGGCGTGGACATCGGCGGCGGCACCAAGGACGAGGCCGTCGTCAAGCTGGACGCGGCGCTCGGCAAGCGGGCCACGCTGCCCCTCCAGCTCAGCGTCGACGGCCGCAGGACGGAGCTGGCCCCCGCCAACGCCGGCCTGTCCCTGGACGGCCAGGAGACGGTGCGCGGCGCGTCCGGCACCGACTACAACCCGGTGTCCGTCGTCGGCTCCCTGTTCGGCGGCGCGCGCATCGCCCAGCCGGTGATCCCGGTCGACGAGGAGAAGCTGACGGTCGCGCTGACGTCGCTGGCGGGCACCTCGGGCACGGCGTCGGAGGGCACCGTCAAGTTCGTGCCCGGCAAGGCGGTCGCCGTACCGGGCAAGCCCGGCAAGGCGCTCGACGTCCAGGCGTCGATGGCGAAGGTGCGCGACGCCTACCTCGCGCAGGTGCGCAGCGGCAGGACGGTCCCGGTCGAACTGCCCGCCGTCGCCAAGCAGCCGACGGTCACCCAGGCCGAACTCGACCGCGCGATGAAGGAGTTCGCCGAACCGGCCATGTCGGCCAACGTCAAGATCACGGCGGGTGGCCAGTCCATCCCCCTCGGGCCCGCGAAGTCGCTGCCGAAGATCCTGTCGATGAAGGCGGTCAACGGGAAGCTGACGCCGGTGTACGACCTGAAGGTGCTCAAGGAGCTGTGCGGCTCCACCTTCGACAACGTCATGGTCAACGACCCCTCCGGCAAGCGTCCGGTCTCCATGGAGGACGTACGCGACGCCATGCAGAAGGCGCTGGTCGGCAAGACGGCCGCCGAACGGACGCAGGCCATCGACCTGAATCCGTGACCCCCGTGCCACCGGAGCCCCCGTGCCGCCCGGGCGGTACGGGGGCGACTCGTCCGCACGACCGTCGAGTCGCGGCAGCCCCGGGCCGCCGTCGCCCGGCCCGCCGCCCACGGGGAACGCCGCTCGCCGCACGCACGACGCGGACCGCCCCGGCGAACTTCCGCAACCGGCTCGACGCCACCACCCGCCAGATCGCCGGTGGCCCCGAACGGTCAGTTGAGGCGGGCCCTGGCCGCCCTGGCCCGCCCCCTGATCGCCTCCGCGGACGACGGTTCCACCGCCTGGACCACGTCCGCGTACGCCTCCAGCTCCCGGGCCCCGCCCAGGAAGTCGCCCCGCTCCACCAGGAGCCGGGCCCTCTCGTAGCGCAGCCGCGCCGGATGGGCGGGCAGCAGCAGCGCCAGCTCCACCGCCCACAGCTGTACGTCGCTGCGCTCGGGCCTGGCCGCCGCCCAGGCCCGGATGTTGTTCAGCACCCGCAGCACGATGTCCAGCGGATCGGCCGCCCGCAGCATCGACGCGTCCAGCCCTTCCCCCGTCGCCCCCGCCACCAGCAGCTCCGCGTCCGTCCCGGTCAGCAGCCTGCCCCCGTTGAACGGATCCGCCAGCACCTGCCCGCCCGGCTCGCCGAACGCCACCACGAAGTGCCCCGGCAGCGCCACCCCGTACACCGGGGCCCCGGCCCGCCGGGCCACCTCCAGCCACACCACCGACAGCAGGATCGGCAGCCCCCGCCGCCGCTTCAGCACCGCCGGGAGCAGCGAGGAGTCCAGCCGCTGGTAGTCCCCGGGCGTGCCCTCGAACCCGCAGCGCGCGCCCAGGAGTTCCCCCAGGGCCGCCGCCCACGACCGGGGCCCGGCCGGGCGGAACGGCAGCAGCCCCGCCAGCCGGTCCAGTTCGATCTGCGCCTCGTCGATCCCGGCCTGCCCGAGCTCCGGATCGGCGACCGCGCCGATCAACAGGCACAGCGTCGCCAGATCGGGGCGCTCCGCCCGCGCCTCCTCGGCGAACCGCGCCCGCCAGTCGGGAAGTCCACCACCGGCAGTGCCGTCTGCTGCGTCGTCCATGAAACCCTCGTACCCGTTCCGTGAATCGGTCGTGCCCGTCCGGTCGTGCCCGCGCTAGGCCGCCCGGTAGTGGTGGTAACGGTGATGGGTGGCGAATCCCATCCCCTCGTACAGCGCGCGCGCCCCCTCGTTGTCCGCCTCCACCTGGAGCCACGCCGCCGACGCGCCCTCGTCCAGCGCCCTGCGCGCCAGCACGGCCATCACCGCCGTCGCCAGCCCCCGCCGCCGGTACGCGGGATCGACCTCGACGGCCGAGAATCCGGCCCACCGCCCGTCCACCACGCACCGCCCGATCGCCGCCGCCCTCCCCGGCTCCGTACTCGGCACGGTCGCGAACCACACCGAAGGCCCGCTGTGCAGCACCTTCTCCACCTCGGGCCCGGGCGTCTCGAAGCGCTGATAGCGCGCCAGCCACGCCGCGTCCGCCGCCCGCGTCAGCACCACGTCTGCCTCGGCGGGGCCTGCGTCCAGGTCCCCGACCGGCGCCAGCGCCGCGATCCGCACCAGCGCCGACATCTCCAGCTCCCAGCCGTTGTCGGCCAGTTCGGCCCCCAGCAGCTCCTGCGTCCCCTCGGCGCCGGTCGCCACCTGGACGTACGCCGGAAGCCCCCGGGACTCGTACCACGTGCGCACGTACGCCAGCGCCTCGTCCGTCGCGAGCCCCGGGTCCCCCAGCGGCAGCACGGAGTTGGCGCGTCGCGTGAAACCGTTCGCGGCCCGCAGCGTCCAGCCGCCGAGCCGTTCGCTTTCCAGCGGCTGCCACGCCCGCGCGGTCACCGCGGCCAGCTCGGCGAAGGTCGCGGCGGGGCCGCGCCGCCGCGCGGGGGCGGCGGGCACGAGTTTGGCGGCGACCACCGCGGAGGCGTCGAGCCGTACCGTTTCACCATTCTTTCGTGTGATCGACAGCACACCGTCGGTCCAGGAGGTGAGCACGCCGACCACGTCCGCGAATCGGGCGCCCGCGGCAGAGTCCCCGGTCAGACGCCGGACTGATACCCGTTTGCCCACGTCATCCGGCGTCAGCCGGACCTCAAGTCGTCCGCCGGCAGTGAATTCCACAGCTCTGTCCACCCCTCCTGTTCGGATCGTGCCCGGGAACGGAGATACTAGGTGCGGGCATCGCACGACGCCGCGCTCCCGCGCGCCCGTGGACGGAGCCGGAGAAGCTCGGCCCGCCGCGCCCTATCGAGGAGGAACGACAGCGTGACCTACGTCATCGCGCAGCCTTGTGTCGACGTCAAGGACAAGGCGTGCATCGAGGAGTGCCCGGTCGACTGCATCTACGAGGGCCAGCGGTCCTTGTACATCCACCCGGACGAATGCGTCGACTGTGGTGCCTGTGAGCCGGTCTGCCCGGTCGAGGCGATCTTCTACGAGGACGACACTCCGGAGGAGTGGAAGGACTACTACAAGGCGAACGTCGAGTTCTTCGACGACCTCGGTTCGCCCGGTGGTGCCTCCAAGCTGGGCCTGATCGAGCGCGACCACGCGTTCATCGCCGCGCTGCCGCCGCAGAACCAGTAGGCGGCAGGCGCCACTGAGTGCCGGCCCCGGCCCCGTACGGCCTTCGCCGCCGTACGGGGCCGGGGCTTTTGCGCCCCTCTCCCCGCTCCGTACGAGAAAGCGAACCGCACCGTGTCCTCAGTCACCGACCGCCTCCCCGCCTTCCCCTGGGACAAGCTGGAGCCGTACAAGAAGACGGCCGCGGCCCACCCGGACGGCATCGTGGACCTCTCCGTCGGCACCCCCGTCGACCCGGTCCCCGACCTGATCCAGAAGGCACTCGTCGCCGCCGCGGACTCGCCCGGTTATCCGACGGTGTGGGGCACGGAGGCACTGCGCGACGCGCTGGTGCGGTGGGTCGAGCGGCGGCTCGGCGCCCGCGGGGTCCGGCACGCCAACGTCCTGCCGGTGGTCGGCTCCAAGGAGCTGGTGGCCTGGCTGCCGACCCAGCTCGGGCTCGGCCCCGGCGACCAGGTCGCCTTCCCCCGGCTCGCCTACCCGACGTACGAGGTGGGCGCCCGGCTGGCCCGCGCCGAGCACGTGGTCTACGACGACCCGGTCGCCGACCTCGACCCCGCCCGGGTCAAGCTGCTGTGGCTGAACTCGCCCTCGAACCCCACCGGCGAGGTCATCGGCAAGGACGAGCTGACCCGGATCGTCGCCTGGGCCCGCGAGCACTCCGTCCTGCTGGTCGCCGACGAGTGCTACCTGGAGCTGGGCTGGGAGACCGACCCGGTCTCCGTCCTGCACGAGGACGTCTGCGGCGGCACGTACGAGGGCGTCATCGCCGTCCACTCCCTCTCCAAGCGCTCCAACCTCGCGGGCTACCGGGCCGCCTTCGTCGCCGGTGACGCGGCCGTCCTCGGCGACCTGCTGCAGATCCGCAAGCACGGCGGCATGATGACCGCCGCCCCGGTGCAGGCCGCCACCGTCGCCGCGCTCGGCGACGACACGCACGTGGCCGAGCAGCGCGAACGGTACGCGGCCCGCCGCACGGCCCTGCGCGAGGCGCTGGTCGCGCACGGCTTCCGGGTTGAGCACAGCGAGGCCAGCCTCTACCTGTGGGTCACCCGCGACGAGGACTGCTGGCAGACGGTCGCCCACCTCGCGTCGCTGGGCATCCTGGTGGCGCCGGGCGACTTCTACGGCGCGGCGGGCGCCCGGTTCGTGCGCGTCGCCTTCACCGCCACGGACGAGCGCGTCGCCGCGGCGGTGGCCCGCCTGGCGGGCTGAGCCCCCCCGTCACGCACGTCCGCCGTACGCACGCGAAGGGGCCCCGGGAGATTCGCCCTCCCGGGGCCCCTTCGTCAGGAGCGGCGCGGCTCAGCCGAGCGGCAGGCCCTGGACGGGCAGGGTGCCGGCGCCCGGCAGGCCGCCGGTCGGCAGACCACCGGTGGGCAGGCCGCCGGTGGGCAGGCCGCCGTCCGTGGCGGTCTTGGCGGTCTCGCCGAGCACCTCACCGGCGCTTCCGGCGACGTCACCGGCGGCCTTCTGAGCGGCGGGGGTGGCGGTCTTGCCGGCCTTGCCGACGGTCTTGCCGGCGGCCGGGACGGCCTTCTTGACGGCAGCGCTGCCGGTGTCGCCCGCCACGTTGGACGCCTTCTGCGACGCACCGTCGACGGTGTCGCCGAGACCGGCGCCGTCCAGCGCGGTCAGGCCACCGAGGTTCGGGGCAGCCGGGAGGTCGACCGCGCTGGCGGAGCCGGCCGCACCGACCACGGACGCTGCGCCTGCGGCGCTGAGCAGGGCGGCGCGGGCGATCCGACGAGCCAGGGGGAGGGACATGGTGCTCCTTAGCGGGAGAAGACGTTGTGGACGCTTGTGAGGCGCTGTCTGTCCGGCGATCGGACGCCATGACAACCGCTCGGAGGGCGGGGGAGGTTGCGGTGGGCCGAGGTAAAGAGTTCGCAATGCGGCACCTGGTCCGGTGCGGATAAAAACGGTCAAAGGCGCTGCGCCCGCCGGATGGGAAAGGTGCTTCCTTCCCTTTCCGCCCAAGGGATTTCCCGGACGGAGCCCGAGGTGGGGCGGGGTGCGGGCGCGCGTTCTTCCGGGGCGGCCCGGGCACCCCCTTCGAGTGACACGGTGGACGGGTGATCGCCCGGTGTTCGGACGGTGACCCGGCCTTGACCGAGAAGTGATCTGCCCGTTATCGGTTTTTTGTCCGGACGGGTCGCGGTGCGGGTGAACCGGCGGGCGAACTCGCGCTACGGGGAGGTGGTGATCCGTACTTCGCCCGTGCCGGCCCGGTCCGCCGGAACCTTCTGCCAGCCCTTCGATGCCTCCGAGGTGCGCCACTCGTGGCCCGCGTACGCGATGCGGCCGATGCGCAGTTCGGCGGAGTGCGCCATCGCCCAGTGGGCCAGCGCCCAGCCCCGCTGCTGCGGGGAGGCGTTCACGTCGGAGGCCGCCGCCCTGCCCGCTCCGGACCCCGCCGGCACGGGCACGACGACGGTACGGGCCTCGGGCGCGCCCGCCGCCGCCCGGCTGCGGGGGAGCACCCCGGCGCCGAAGTCCCGTACCAGGCGCTTCCTGACCTCCGCCGGATCGCCCGGCGCGCTGTCGTCGCCGCGGCGGGACTCGCAGGACAGCGAGGCGGGGGTGCGGCCGGTGAGGGCGGAGGCCAGCAGGGCGGCGTCCGGCTCGTGCTTGGCGTACGCCTGCGGGAAACCGCTCTTCTGGACGCGCTGGGCGGCCACGGTCAGCGGGAGCCGCGAATAGCCGGGGACCTCGGTGAGGTGCTGGTAGAAGCGGCCCGCCGAGTACGCGGGATCGAGGATCTGCTTCTCGGTGCCCCACCCCTGCGAGGGCCGCTGCTGGAACAGGCCGAGCGAATCCCGGTCCCCGTGCCCGATGTTGCGCAGGGCGGACTCCTGGAGGGCGGTGGCCAGCGCGATGGTCACCGCGCGCTCGGGCATGCCGCGCGAGGTGCCCACGGAGGAGATGGTCGCCGCGTTGACGGCCTGCTCGGTGGTGAGTTCGTACCGGGCGCCGCTCTCCGCGCCACCCCGCACGGAACACCGGGTGTCGCCCTGGCCGCCGGCGAAGAACTGCACGGCCACGTATCCGGCGAGCGCCAGGAGCACGGCGACACCGGCGCCGATGCGTACGGCGCGGCGGCGAAGGGGCGAAGAACCACGAACCTGAGCCACGCCCCCAAGGTACTGGAGCCTCACCCTCCCTCCTCCCCACACATCCCCCACCCGACCCCTCACACCCCCAACCCCCCTCAGCCTCCGTCCCCTTGGACGCCGGAGCCGCCCCTCCCCCCCCGTCTCCTCGGCCATCGCAGCCTCCCTGCCGCCCCCGCTCCTTTGGCCTTCGCCCCTGAGCCCCCTTCCTCTCGGCCATCGCAGCCCGCCTTCGCCCCCAGCCCCCTTGGGCGACGGGGCCGCCCCAAGGGGGCGAGGGGGGTACCCCCTGCTCGAGCGAAGCCGAGAGCTTGGGGGAGGGCGGGCAAGGGGGCGGCCCCTCCCGCTCCCGGCCCGCCCGGGTGCCGCCCCCTCACGTGAGCGCCTGCGCCGGGCAAGCATCTCCGCCAAGGTCGAGACCCCAGCCCCGTACCGGACGCATCAGCCCCGCCCGGCTCGGGCAGAGAGGCCCCGGACCCGCCCCTTTCCCTAAAGCGCTCGCCGCGCGGCCAAGGGGAACGGTTCCGTACAGGAGCGTCGTGGCTGGTCGCGCAGTTCCCCGCGCCCCTGAACGGGGCGCCACCCACGGTGGGAACCGTGCGGGAGCGGCGGGGGTGGTCGCTCAGTTCCCCGCACCCCTGACCGGAGTGCCCCGCACTAGGCTCGGACCCATGTCCGAAACCCCCCTTGACCTCACCCGTGACGCCGCCCACGTCACCGCCCAGCTCGTCGACTTCCGCTCCGAGAGCGGCACCGAGAAGCCCCTCGCCGACGCCATCGAGCAGACGCTGCGCGCCTACCCCCACCTCACCGTCGACCGCCACGGCAACAACGTCGTCGCCCGCACGAACCTCGGCCGCGCCGAACGCGTCGTCCTCGCCGGGCACATCGACACCGTCCCGATCGCCGACAACGTCCCCTCCCGCCTCGACGAGGACGGCGTGCTCTGGGGCTGCGGAACCAGCGACATGAAGGCCGGCGTCGCCCTCCAGCTCCGGATCGCCGCCACCGTCCCCGAGCCCAACCGCGACCTCACCTTCGTCTTCTACGACAACGAAGAGGTCGCCGCCCACCTCAACGGCCTCGGCCACGTCGCCGCCGCCCACCCCGACTGGCTCACGGCCGACTTCGCCGTACTCCTGGAGCCGTCGTACGGCGAGGTGGAGGGCGGCTGCCAGGGCACCCTGCGCGTCGTCCTGCACACCGCCGGCGAGCGCGCCCACTCCGCGCGCAGTTGGATGGGTTCCAACGCCATCCACAAGATCGCGCCGATCCTCGCGAAGCTGGACGCGTACGAGCCGCGCCGCCCGGTGATCGACGGCCTGGAGTACCACGAGGGACTCAACGCCGTCCGCGTCGAAGGCGGCGTCGCCAACAACGTCATCCCCGACGCCTGTTCGGTGACCGTCAACTACCGCTACGCCCCCGACCTCTCGCCCGACGAGGCCCTCGCCCACGTCCGCGAGGTCTTCGCCGACTGCGACATCGCGGAGTTCGTCGTGGACGACCACTCCCCGGCGGCCCTCCCCGGCCTCTCCCACCCGGCCGCGCAGGCGTTCATGGCGGCGGTCGGCGGCAGGGCCAACCCCAAGTTCGGCTGGACGGACGTCGCCCGCTTCAGCGCGCTGGGCGTACCGGCGGTGAACTACGGCCCCGGCGACCCGCTCCTCGCCCACAAGCGCGACGAACGCGTCGAGGTCGCCAGGATCCGGCAGGGCGAGGAGCGACTCCACGCCTGGCTGACGGCCTGAATTTCCTCATTCGTCACACCTGTGGACCTACCCTGACCGGACAACGTACGGCAGCGAAGGGAGCACGGCATGACGCATCCTGAAGAGGGACGGACGCCCGAGGAGCAACGGCTCGGTCCGGTCCTGCGCCGCCGGGAACAGGTCCAGCCCGGCACGACGGACCAGCGTCTCCTCGACACCGAGGGCGACTCGGAGTGGGTGCACACCGACCCCTGGCGGGTCATGCGCATCCAGTCCGAGTTCGTCGAGGGCTTCGGCGCGCTCGCCGAACTCCCGAGCGCCATCAGTGTCTTCGGGTCCGCCCGCACCCCCGTCGGCACCCCCGAGTACGACGCGGGCGTACGGATCGGCAGCGCCCTCGTCGAGGCGGGCTTCGCGGTGATCACCGGCGGTGGCCCCGGCGCCATGGAGGCCGCCAACAAGGGCGCCCGCGAGGCGAACGGCGTCTCGGTCGGCCTGGGCATCGAGCTCCCCTTCGAACAGGGGCTCAACCCGCATGTCGACATCGGGGTCAACTTCCGTTACTTCTTCGTCCGCAAGACGATGTTCGTGAAGTACGCGGAGGGCTTCGTGGTCCTTCCGGGCGGCTTCGGCACCCTCGACGAGCTGTTCGAGGCCCTGACCCTGGTCCAGACCCAGAAGGTCACCCGCTTCCCGATCGTCCTGTTCGGGACGGAGTACTGGGGCGGCCTGGTCGACTGGCTGCGCAACACGGTGATCGCCCAGGGCAAGGCCTCGGAGCGGGACCTGCTGCTGTTCCACGTCACGGACGACGTGGAGGAGGCCGTGGCCCTCGTCACCAAGGAAACCGGCTCTCCCACCCCCTCCTGACCCACGCGCCCCCCGTGCCCCCAGGGGGGCGCGGGGAGGGCGTCCGGGACGGGCCCCGGCCGCCGCCACCCGTCGGCGGGAGGGCCGGGCCGGCTCCTCCGCCGGGGAAGGGTGGGGGTCAGGCCAGCCCCCGGCGGGCCACCGCCGGCGGCCGGTGGCCCGCGATCGACGCCACCATGTCCAGCACCTGCTTCGTCTCCGCCACCTCGTGCACCCGGTACACCCGCGCCCCCAGCCACGCCGACACGGCCGTCGTCGCCAGCGTCCCGATCACCCGCTCCTTGACCGGCTGGTCCAGCGTCTCCCCGACGAAGTCCTTGTTCGACAGCGACACGAGCACGGGCCACCCCGTCTCCGCCATCTCCCCGAGCCGCCGTGTCGCCTCCAGGCTGTGCCGGGTGTTCTTCCCGAAGTCGTGCCCGGGATCGATCATGATCGCGTCGCGCCGCACCCCCAACGCCACGGCCCGCTCCGCCAGCCCCACCGTGACGTCCAGGATGTCCGCCATGACGTCCTCGTACGTCACCCGGTGCGGCCGGGTGCGCGGCTCGGCCCCGCCCGCGTGCGTGCACACGAGCCCGACGTCGTACCGCGCGGCGACCCGGGCGAGTTCGGGGTCGACGCCGCCCCACGCGTCGTTCAGCAGGTCGGCGCCCGCCTCGCAGACCGCCTCGGCGACCTCGTGCCGCCAGGTGTCGACACTGATCACGACCTCGGGGTGCCGCTGCCGCACCTCCGCGACGAAACCGACCGTCCGCCGCGCCTCCTCCTCGGCGCTCACCTCCTCGCCGGGGCCCGCCTTGACCCCGCCGATGTCGATGATGGCAGCCCCCTCCGACACCGCCTGTTCCACGCGGGCGAGCGCGGGTTCGTCGCGGAAGGTCGCGCCCTGGTCGTAGAAGGAGTCCGGGGTGCGGTTCACGATCGCCATGATCACCGGCTCGTGCGTCTCGAAAACGCGCCGTCCCAGCCGCAGCATCTGCAGATTCCTCCTCGTCACGGACCTGTACGGCCCTGATGGAGGCCGTCTGCGACCTTAACTGTCACACCCGCGTGGCACGATCGGGGCCGGAAGGATTCCGTACTGATCAGGTCGCCGCGCAGGTCAACTGTGCGGGCCCGTGCCCGGGGAGACGCTCGTGTTCGTGTTCTTGCTCTTGGCGATGGTGGTGGTCGTCGCTGCCGTGACGCTCGCCGTCGTCGGCGCCGGCGGCGACCAGGGGCCGCTGCCCGAGGCCGCCCCCGACCACCTCGTGGACCCGCTGCCGCTGACCCGCCCGATCGGCCGCGCGGACATCGAGGCGCTGCGCCTGCCGCTGGCCGTGCGGGGGTACCGGATGGCCGACGTGGACGACGTCCTGGGCCGGGTCGGCGCGGAACTGGCCGAGCGGGACTCCCGTATCGCCGAACTCGAAGCGGCGCTCGCGGGCGCCCAGGCCACCACGGTCGGCGGGCCCGACCTCTTCGCCAAGCGCCACGCCTCCGGGCCCCCCGCCCCTTCTGACACCATGCCCGCACCCGCGCCGGACCCCGCACCCGAGTCCGCGCCCGCGCCGGACCCCGCCCCCGCGTCGCCGTCCGCCACGCCCGACCGCCAGGACGCGCCCCCCGCCGCCGAGGAGCCCAAGCCATGACCGCAGCCGCCCCCGGCCCCGACGGCGCCCTGCGCTGTCCCTGGGGCCTGGCCACCGAGGACTACACGGCGTACCACGACTCGGAGTGGGGCCGCCCGGTCCACGGCGACGACGCGCTCTACGAACGGCTGTGCCTGGAGGCCTTCCAATCCGGCCTGTCCTGGCTGACCATTCTGCGCCGCCGCGAGGGCTTCCGCGCCGCCTTCGCGGGCTTCCGGATCGCGGAGGTCGCCCGCTTCACGGACACCGACGCCGCCCGCCTCCTCGCGGACCCCGGCATCATCCGCAACCGCGCCAAGATCACGGCCACCCTCGCCAACGCGCGCGTCCTCGCCGAATGGCCCGAGGGCGACCTCGACCGGCTGGTCTGGTCCCACGCCCCGGGCCCGGCCGGCCGCCCCGCCCCCCGCACGCTCGCGGACGTCCCCGCCGTCACCCCGGAGTCGACGGCGCTCGCCAAGGACCTCAAGAAGCGCGGCATCCGCTTCGTCGGCCCCACCACGGCCTACGCCCTGATGCAGGCCTGCGGCCTGGTCGACGACCACCTGGCCGACTGCGTGGCCCGGGGCGGCGGCTCCTGACGCCCCCGCCTTTCGGGACGTACGAGTTTCGGGGCGTACGAGGAGGAGCCGGTCAGCGGCCCAGGTACGTGGGCCGGGCCTTGTCGATGAACGCCTGGACCGCGATCGCGTGGTCCTCCGAAGCGCCCGCCGCCGTCTGGAGCTCGTCCTCCTTCTCCAGCGTCTCGGCGAGTCCGTGCGACGATCCGTACGCCAGCGACGCCTTCAGCGCGGAGTACGCGGCCGTCGGGCCCTCCGCGAGCGCCCGCGCCACGGCCGTCGCCTCGGCGGCCAGCGCGGCGGCCGGCACCACCCGGTTCACCAGGCCCAGCTCCAGGGCCTCCTGCGCCGTGATCGAACGCGGGAAGAGCAGCAGGTCGGCGGCCCGGCCGTGGCCGATCAGCCGCGGCAGCGTCCAGGACACACCCGAGTCGGCGGTCAGCGCGACCCCGGCGAAGGACGTGTTGAAGGCGGCGGTCTCGGCGACGATCCGGTAGTCCGCGGCCAGCGCGAAGCCCAGGCCCGCACCGGCGGCGACCCCGTTGACGCCCGCGACGACCGGCTTGGGCATCCCGGTCAGGGCCCGGACGATCGGGTTGTAGTGCTCCCGCACGGTGCTCATGGTGGTGCCGGTGCCCGCCTCGCGGTCGGCGGCCAGCGAGGAGATGTGCTCCTTGAGGTCCTGGCCGACGCAGAACGCCCGCCCGGCCGCCGTCAGCAGGACCGCCCGCACCGCCGGGTCCGCGGCCGCGGCCAGCACCGCCTCCCGCAGGGCGACCTTGGCCTCGGTGTTCATCGCGTTCATGGCGTCGGGACGATTGATCGTGATCGTCCCGAGTCCGTCGGTCACCTCGTAGAGCACGGTGTCGGGCATCGTCGGTCCCCTCCTGGAGGCCTTCGGGAGCGCTGAGCCGGCTCCCGGCAGCGGAAATTGGGCATGCACAGGCCAGCATGTCGGAGATCTCGAACGCTGCACATGTGACCTGCGTCAAACAAAAACACGTCCGGGAGTGGTGCGAAGCGGCGAAGTATCGCAGCCTGATCGCCGAATTGAGTGGTTTTGCGGCTGTGCGTTGCGCAAGCGATGCCGACTGATGTTGGTCATTGGGTCCTGCGATGCGGGATAATGGCCTGGAAGCAATGTGTTCGATGCCGGTGACACCTGGGTTGTCGGCTGCGTGAGCTGGTTTCAGGAAGGGGAACGAGCATGGCGGCCATGAAGCCGCGGACGGGCGACGGCCCGCTCGAGGTGACCAAGGAGGGGCGGGGCATCGTCATGCGCGTTCCGCTCGAAGGCGGCGGTCGACTTGTCGTCGAGCTGACTCCGGACGAGGCCGATGCACTCGGCGACGCCCTGAAGAAGGTCGTCGGCTAACGCCTGAAGGCGGAATAGCGCTCTACATCTCTCCACTGCCCCGGCCACGCGTGAGCGTGTCACCGGGGCAGTGGTGCGTTCCGGGGGCGGCGAGGGCGTGCCCCCGGGGGGGGCAGCGGTGGCCTCCCAGGAGCGGAGCCGGCCCGCTCAGCCCCTGCGCACCGCGCACAGCAGCCCGTCGCCCACCGGCACCAGTGAGGACACCAGTTCGGTCGACTCGCGCACCGTGCGCAGCAGTTCCCGCAGCCGCAGCACCTCGGCGGGCTGGGCGGCGGAGTCCACCGTGCGGCCGTCCGCGAAGACGCCCTCGAAGCACACCAGGCCGCCGGGCCGCAGCAGCCGCAACGATTCAGCGAGGTAGTCCAGCGACTCCAGCCGGTCGCCGTCGCAGAAGACGAGGTCGTACCCGCCGTCCGCCAGCCGCGGCAGTACGTCCAGGGCGCGGCCGGGGATGAAGCGCGCCCGGTTGCCCGCGAAGCCTGCCGAGCGGAAGGCCTGCTTGGCGAAGCCCTGCCGCTCGGGCTCCAGGTCGACGGTGGTCAGCACTCCGTCGGGGCGCATCCCGTGCAGCAGGTAGATGCCGGACACGCCGGTGCCCGTACCGATTTCGGCGACGGCCTTGGCGTCCGCCGTTCCGGCCAGCAGCCGCAGCGCGGCACCGGTGCCCGGGGACACCGAGGGGACGCCCGCGTCCCGGGCCCGGTCCCGGGCCCAGCGCAGAGTGTCGTCCTCGGCGACGTAGGCGTCGGCGAACGCCCAGCTCGTCTGCCGGTTGGCGGTAATGACCCTCTCCTGTCCCCGTAGTTGGCGCAACGGTGACTGTATCCGCTGGAGTCGGGAACTCGCAGATGGGACCGGTCGTTGGGAGGGGACGGGGGGACAGATGGAACACGGGGACCGGGACCGGCAAGGGTCCCAAAATTCACGCAAAGACTCTTATCCGGAGCTAACGGGCGAGGTGGTTATGGTAGGGGCTCCACTGGACACCACCAGAGCCGACAGGGGAGGTGCGGCTGCGGCCGGTGATCGGGGAGGAGTGCTCAAACGCTTCTTCAGGTCTGCGGGCGAGCCGAAATCCGTGACCGACACCGCTGACCGTTCCACCTCCACCGCCCCCGTCGCCACGACGGCGGCCTTCGCTGACTTCTCGGACGCGGAGGAGACGTGGACGCCTCCCACCTGGGAGGAGATCGTCAGCACGCACAGCACCCGCGTCTACCGCCTGGCCTACCGCCTGACGGGCAATCAGCACGACGCGGAGGACCTGACCCAGGAAGTCTTCGTCCGGGTCTTCCGTTCGCTGTCGACGTACACGCCCGGCACTTTCGAGGGCTGGCTGCACCGGATCACGACCAACCTCTTCCTGGACATGGTGCGCCGCAAGCAGCGCATCCGTTTCGACTCGCTCGGCGACGACGCGGCCGAGCGGCTGCCCAGCCGCGACCCGTCGCCCCAGCAGGCCTTCCAGGACACCCACTTCGACGCGGACGTGCAGCAGGCGCTGGACACCCTGGCGCCCGAGTTCCGGGCCGCCGTCGTGCTCTGCGACATCGAGGGACTGTCGTACGAGGAGATCGCCGCGACCCTCGGCGTGAAGCTCGGCACGGTCCGCAGCCGCATCCACCGCGGCCGCTCCCACCTGCGCAAGGCGCTCAAGCACCGTTCCCCCCAGGCCCGTGCCGAGCAGCGCGCGATGGCGTCGGTGGGCGCGGGCCTGCCCCTCGTGCCCTCTCCTGCCGGAGAGGGGGGTCTCGGGTGAGCGGATCCCGGCCCACCCCGGCGGAACAGCACCTCGGGGACCGGCTCGCCGCCCTGGTGGACGGCGAACTCGGGCACGACGCGCGCGAGCGGGTCCTGGCCCACCTGGCGACCTGTGCCAAGTGCAAGGCCGAGGCCGACGCGCAGCGCAGGCTCAAGGATGTCTTCGCGCGCAGCGCCCCCCCTGCCCCCTCCGCGGGCTTCCTGGCCCGGCTCCAGGGCCTGCCGGGCGGCCCCGAGACCCCCCGGGACCACGAGGACCACAAGGACACGGACGGACCGGGCGACGGGCCTCCGGGCCGCAGAAGATTCGGCGAGGGCACGGCCTTCGGGGTCTACGCCCCCGAGGACCCGCTGGGCTTCGGCGGCCGGATCGGTTACGAGCCCCGGGGCGGCCACCCGGGCGTCCTGCCCGACGCCTCCCGTGACCGGGGCTTCCGCATCCACGAGGTCGGCAGGCCCGAGAGCGAGCGGTCCGGCGGGCGCAGGCCGCGCAGGTTCGCGTTCGCCGCGGCGAGCGCGGTGTCCCTGGCCGCGATCGCGCTCGGCGGCGCACTGCCCGCGGAGACCTCCGGCAACCCCACCGCCAGGGGCGAGCGGGCGGGCGGCCTCGTGCCGACCCGGGCCGCGACCCCGGCCGGCGGCACCGACAGCAGCCGCCGTCAGGGCGGTGCGGCCAGTGTCGGCGGGGCCGGACTCGGTACGGCGAACGCCGGCGGAGCGACGCTTCTGTCGGCCACGTCCGGCAACCGGGCGGGCACGGCCGCCGCGCCTCCCGTTCCGTACGCCGCCGGACTGACGGCGCGTTCGTCCGGGGCCCAGCAGGGGCCGCCGCACGGGCTGCTGCGCGGTCAGGGCCGCTGGGACCGGGGGCTGCGGATGTTCCCCGTCTCCCTCCCCGCCCCCCTCGCGGACACCTCGTACGCCCTGCCGCTGAAGGGCCGCGGGCCCACGCCCGCACCCACGGCGACACCGTCGGCGCCGGGGCACCTGGCCGCGCCGCCCGCGTCCGAGCTCTCCGTTTCCCGCAGTCGCTGACCCGCACTCTGCGCGCGCCGTCGCAAACCTGGTTGAATCCAGGGCAGGGGTGCCCGCCAACGGGCGCGCAGACCGGTTCCCGCCGCCTTGGGCTGGGGCCCAGGCCAGTTGCGGGGGAGAGCATGGACGAGGGCAGGCCCGGCGGACCACGGGCGAAGTGGTGGAGCCGCCCCGCGCCGGGGAAGCCCACGGACGGGACGACCCCGCCGGCACCGGAGCGGGCTCCGGACGCACGGCCGGACGCGGCGTCCTCCGCGAACGGGAACGCTCCGGGCCAGGGGCAGGGCCAAGGCCCAGACCAGGTCCCGGACGCGGCGCGGCCCCCGGCGGACGCCGCGCTCCGCCATGACGTGCCCCCGGCGGGCGTGTCCCAGGAGGCGATACCGGCGCGGCGCGCCACCGGCCACTCGGCCGCCGGGCAGGTCCCGGGCCACGGCGAGGTTCCGGCGGGCGAGCCCGCCGGCAGTGCTCCGGTCCCCGGGCCCGGCGGCGGGGGCAGGCCCCTGCACGATCCCGACCCGTACGGCACACCGCCCTACGGCGAGCCCGGACCCTGGGCCCCCGCGCCTCCGGTGCAGCGCCCGGCCCCGGCCCAGGACGCCCCCGTACCGCCGGCGCAGCTCGCCGGCGAGCGGGGGCCGGAACACCGGCAGACCCCCCACCCCCCGCACGGCACCGGCCCGCAGGGCCACCCGCCGTCCCAGTGGCTCCAGTACGACCCGTGGAGCGCGGCCCCTCCGCAGGCCCTGACGTACGGCGGGGAGCCGTCCAGGAAGCGGCGGCGCGGCGGACTGTTCGCCGGGGCCCTGGTGATCGCGCTGGTCGCGGGCGGCGTCGGCGGCGGCGTCGGCGCGTACATCGAGCGCAACGACGGCTTCGGCGGCGACTCCGTACGCCTGCCGCAGGCCGGGAAGGCGCCCGCCGACCGCGCGCCCGACACCGTCGCGGGCATCGCCGCCAGCGCCCTGCCCAGCGTCGTCACCTTCCACGTCAGCGGCAGCAGCGGCAAGGGCACCGGCACCGGGTTCGTCCTCGACGACAAGGGCCACATCCTCACCAACAACCACGTGGTGGAGCCGGCCGGCAAGAGCGGTGTCATCTCCCTCACCTTCAGCGGCGGCGAGAGCGCCCGCGCCAAGCTGGTCGGCAAGGACAGCGGTTACGACCTCGCCGTGGTGAAGGTCACCGGCGTCTCCGGGATGAAGCCGCTGCCGCTCGGCAACTCCGACAACGTCCGCGTCGGCGATCCGGTGGTCGCCATCGGCGCCCCCTTCGACCTCCAGAACACCGTCACCGCGGGCATCATCAGCGCCAAGCAGCGTCCGATCACCGCGGGCGGCGAGAAGGGCGACGGCAGTGACGTCAGCTACGTCGACGCCCTCCAGACCGACGCCCCGATCAACCCCGGCAACTCCGGCGGACCGCTCGTCGACTCCCAGGCCCGGGTGATCGGCGTCAACAGCGCCATCCGCGGCCCCGACACCGGCGGCCTCGACAGCGGCCAGGCGGGCAGCATCGGCCTCGGTTTCGCCATCCCGATCAACCAGGCCAAGCGGGTCGCCGAGGAACTGATCAGCACCGGCAGGGCCACCCACCCGGTGATCGGCGTCTCCCTCGACATGAAGTTCACCGGCGACGGCGCCAAGGTCGGCGCGAAGGGTGCCAACGACACCCCGGCGGTCACCCCGGGCGGCCCCGGCGCCAAGGCGGGCATCAAGCCCGGCGACGTCATCACCAAGGTCGACGGGCAGCGGGTGCACAGCGGCGAGGAGCTGATCGTCAAGATCAGGTCAAAGCGTCCGGGGGAGCGGATGGGCCTGACCCTGGTGCGGGACGGCAAGGAGCGGATGGTGGCCCTGGTGCTCGGATCGGCAGGAGATTCCTGACCTTTGCCGCATCCGGCGCACACCGCCGGGACGGGGCCGGACGACGCCGAACGGCCCTGCGGGCGGCAGCCGGGCGTCACCTGGAGGTACCGTCCGGACAGCTCGGGCGGGTACCGTGGAACGAGCCCGGAGAATCCAAGGAGCTGCAAGGTGTTCACAGACATAGGCGGACTGGAGCTGTTGACGCTCGCGGTGCTCGCCGTGCTCATCTTCGGCCCGGACAAGCTGCCGAAGCTGATCCAGGACGCCACGCGGACCATCCGCAAGATCCGGGAGTTCTCGGAGAGCGCGAAGCAGGACATCCGCAGTGAGCTGGGACCGGAGTTCAAGGACTTCGAGTTCGAGGACCTGAACCCGAAGACCTTCGTGCGCAAGCAGCTCGCCGAGCACGGCGGCGACGACCTCGGGCTCAAGGAGATCCGGGAGAGCTTCGACCTGCGCGGAGAGCTGCAGGAAGTCACGGACGTGGTGAACGGGAAGTCGCGGCCCGCCGCGCGCACGCCGTCCGACGACCCCGGGACCGAGGCGCCCAGGGCGGATCTGACGAAGAAGGACGGGCCGGCGGCCCCGGCGAACCTCCGCAAGGAGGAACGGCCGGTGTTCGACCCCGACACGACCTGAGGGGGCACGGGGACCCGGGGGCCGGCGCCGAGGCGCACGGCCCCTTTCTGCTGCCCGGGGACTCCCGGCAGCGGGCCGGCAGCGGAAGGGGCGTGCCCCTCCCGCCCCTCGGGTTCGGGGTGCTGACGGCCCGTCGGCGGAGGTGTCGGCGGAGGGTTGGCTATTCTCCATCTGTTCCGGTAGCAGGACGCCCGAGGGGGGCGGGCCGCACCGGACTCGACGATCGAGGAGGCGGCCGGGCAGATGGAGACGACGAGTCGGGCAGGGGCGCAGGAGAATTCCGGTGCGCCCGGTGGATCCACCACGGAAGGGGTTCCGGCGGCCCGGCGTACGGTCGACGGCTATCTGCGCGCCCCCTTCCCCTGGTACGGACTGGACGAGGCCTTCATCGGCCGCCGCTGGCTGATGCAGGTCGGCACCGCGGCCGACGGCACCGTCCAGCACGGCGCGATGGGCCACGGCGACGAGCCGACGATAAAGACCTCAGGCGAGGAGGGGCCCGAGAAGGAGCGCTTCGCGGTCGTGGTGACCGTCGCCGCCTCCCCGGTACGCCGCAGCGGTGACGGCACGGGCACCCTGGAGGCCACCACGGTGTCCTCCGCCGCCTGGCTGGCCGGGGCCGGGCTGCTCTCGCAGACCTGGCCCGCGCAGCTCGACCACTCGATGCGGGACAACTGGCTGGACCAGCAGACCGAGGTCTCCTTCGAGCTGGCCGACGACCTGGAGGGCCCCGACTGGTCGGCGCTGTCGCTGCCGGTCGACGGGGTGCCGACGCCCTTCCACTACCGCGAGTCCGAGTACGGCTGGGTGCTCGCCGGGTCCACGGGGTCCGGCGTCCACATCGGGGCGTACGGCCGCGGCATGAGCGCGTACGGGCTCGGCTTCTCGGTGGTCAAGGACATCACGACGTACGAGAGCTGAGCACGCACGCGTGACGTACGAGGACTGAACAGGTCCGCGTGACGTACGAGGGCTGAGCGGACACGCGTAAGGGGCGGCCTCCCGGAGGCCGCCCCTTACCCACGTACCCGCGAGCGGGTCAGAACTTGTTGCGCGGCGTGATGCCCAGCGACATCCCCGACAGCCCGCGCGCCCGGCCGCCCAGCTTGCCCGCGATGGCCCGCAGCGCGGAACCGGCCGGGGAGTCCGGGTCGGTCAGCACGACGGGACGGCCGTCGTCGCCGCCCTCGCGCAGGCGCACGTCGATCGGAATGGAGCCCAGGACGGGGACGGTCGCACCGGTGGTCCTGGTCAGCCCCTCGGCGACGCGCTCGCCGCCGCCCGTGCCGAACACGTCGACGATCTCGTCGCAGTGCGGGCACGGCATGCCCGACATGTTCTCGACCACGCCGACGATCTTCTGGTGCGTCTGCACGGCGATGGACCCGGCGCGCTCGGCGACCTCGGCGGCGGCCTGCTGCGGGGTGGTGACGACGAGGATCTCGGCGTTCGGGACGAGCTGCGCCACGGAGATGGCGATGTCACCGGTGCCCGGCGGCAGGTCGAGCAGCAGGACGTCCAGGTCGCCCCAGTACACGTCCGCCAGGAACTGCTGGAGCGCGCGGTGCAGCATCGGGCCGCGCCACACGACCGGCGCGTTGCCCGGGGTGAACATCCCGATGGAGATGACCTTCACGCCGTTCGCCGACGGCGGCATGATCATGTTCTCGACCTGGGTGGGGCGGCCTTCCACGCCCAGCATGCGGGGCACGCTGTGGCCGTAGATGTCCGCGTCCACGACGCCGACCTTGAGCCCGTCGGCGGCCATCGCGGCGGCCAGGTTGACGGTCACCGAGGACTTCCCGACGCCGCCCTTGCCGGAGGCCACCGCGTACACCCGGGTCAGCGAGCCGGGCTGGGCGAAGGGGACCTCGCGCTCGGCGGTGCCGCCGCGCAGCGCGCCCGCGAGTTCCTTGCGCTGCTCGTCGCTCATCACGTCGAGCTCGACGGTGACGGCGGTGACGCCCTCGACCCGCTCGACGGCCGCACGGACGTTGGTGGTGATCGTCTCGCGCATCGGGCAGCCGGAGACGGTCAGATAGACCGCGACGGCGACCGTTCCGTCCGCACCGATCTCGACCGATTTCACCATGCCGAGTTCAGTGATCGGCCGGTGGATCTCGGGGTCGTTCACCGTCGCCAGTGCTTCGCGCACCGCGTCTTCCGTAACCATGCTCCGATACTACGGCGGCCCGGCCGGGGAGCGGGAAGCCCGGTCAACGGTCGGGTTCGTCACTCCGGTGCACCGCCTCCGCCGGGAATACGGTCCGCCGCTCCTCCAACTCCTTGACCAGGTCCTGGAGTTCGGAGCGGATCCAGTCGCGGGTGGCGACCTCGCCGAGGCCCATCCGCAGCGCCGCGATCTCCCGTGTGAGGTATTCGGTGTCGGCGATCGAGCGCTCGTTCTGCTTGCGGTCCTGTTCGTGCGTGACCCGGTCCCGGTCGTCCTGGCGGTTCTGCGCGAGGAGGATCAAGGGGGCCGCGTACGACGCCTGGAGGGAGAGCGCCAGCGTCAGGAAGATGAAGGGGAACTCGTCGAAGCGCAGGTCCTTCGGCGCGAAGACGTTCCACAGCACCCAGACGATGATGACCGCGGTCATCCAGACGATGAACCGGCCCGTCCCGAGGAAGCGGGCGATGCGCTCCGAGAAACGGCCGAACGCCTCCGGGTCCCACTCGGGCAGCAGGCGGGTACGGGGCGCTTTCGGCTGATCCAGTCGTACGCGGGAGGCGCGCGGAAGCGCGCTCGCGCCGGTCTGGGGACGCGTGCGCTCCCTGCCCTCACCACCCCGGGGCTCGCCCCCCTGCCTGTTTGGCTTAGCGGCCACCGACGACACCCCCCGGGTTGAACTCGGTCTCCCGCCAGTCCTCCGGCAGCAGGTGGTCCAGTACGTCGTCCACCGTCACCGCGCCCAGCAGCGCCCCGCCCTCGTCCACGACGGGGGCGGCGACCATGTTGTACGCGGCGAGATAGCTGGTCACGGCGGGCAGCGGGGTGTCCGGCGACAGCGGCGGAAGGTCGGACTCCACCACCGAGCTGACCAGGGTCCCCGGTGGCTCCCGCAGCAGCCGCTGGAAGTGCACGGTGCCCAGGTACTTGCCCGTGGGCGTCTCGTCCGGCGGCCGGCACACGTACACCTGCGCCGCCAGCGCGGGGGAGAGGTCCTGCTGCCGTACGCGGGCGAGCGCGTCCGCGACCGTCGCGTCGGGCCGCAGCACGATCGGCTCGGTGGTCATCAGACCGCCGGCCGTCCGCTCCTCGTACGACAGGAGCCTGCGCACATCGGCCGCGTCGTCCGGCCGCATCAGCGTCAGCAGCCGCTCCTTGTCCTCCTCGGGCAGCTCGGAGAGCAGGTCGGCGGCGTCGTCCGGGTCCATCGCCTCCAGGACGTCGGCGGCCCGCTCCTCCTTGAGCTTGCCGAGGATCTCGATCGAGTCGTCCTCCGGCAGCTCCTCCAGCACGTCCGCCAGCCGGTCGTCGTCGAGCGCCGAGGCCACCTCGGCACGCCGCTTGGGGGTGAGGTGGTGCAGGGCGTTGGCCAGGTCGGTGGGGCGCAGCCGCTCGTACGCGGCGAGCAGGTTCTCCGCGCCCTGCCCGTGCTCCTCCAGCGAGAACCCGGTGACGGCCGACCACTCCACCGTCAGGGTCTCGCCCTTCCTCCGCAGCGCGCCGATCTTGCCCTTCCGGACGAAGACCTTGTCGATCTCCCAGTCCCGGCGGGCCGGCAACTGCGCGATGGCCACGTCCAGGACGGTGACCTCCTCGCCGTCCTCCACCAGCCGCACCCGCCGGTCGAGCAGCTCGCCCAGCACCAGGCGCTCGGTGGGCCGCTGCTCGAAGCGCCGCATGTTGACGACGCCGGTGGTGATGACCTGGCCGGACTCGACACCGGTCACCCGGGTCATCGGCAGGAAGATCCTCCGCCGGCTCACCACCTCCACCACCAGCCCCAGCAGCCTCGGGGGCCTGCGCCCCACCCGCAGCATGGCCACCAGGTCGCGCACCCGCCCCACCTGGTCGCCGTTGGGGTCGAAGACCGGCACCCCGGCCAGGTGCGAGACAAAGACGCGGGGCGCCCCTGCCGCCATACCGACCGCCTCCTCGTCCTCATCCTTCACACGCTCGCGCATTTGTCTGCAAATACGCCGGACACCGGCTTCAGGCTAGCCCGTGACGATCACTGCCGCTCTGCCGGGCGGCCCGTACGGCTGCCTGCCTGCCGACGGGGACGGCCCGGGTACGCTGCCCTCTGCCAAACCGGACCACCGGACCCCTTGAGGAGAGGCAGTGCCGACCGTGACCGCATTCCCCCCGGCAGCCCGCGCACGCAGGGCCGTACTCGCCGGTGCGGTGTGCGCCGGTCTCGCGGCGGGGCTCGCGGGGTGCGGTGAGGACCTGGACGAGGGAACCAACGGGGTCGGCAGGCTGAGCGCCGCCGAGATCGAGGGCAAGGCCCGCGCGACGGCGAAGGCGGCCACCGCGGTACGCCTGACCGGCACGTTCATCAGCAAGGGCGGCACGTACAAGCTGAACATGCGGCTGAAGGACACCGGCGGCACCGGCTCCGTCACCACCAAGGACTCCACCTTCGAGCTGCTCCGCATCCGGGACGAACTCTTCATGAAGGCGGGCGCCGACTTCTGGCGGCACGACGCCACCAAGCCCGGCGCGACCTTCAAGAAGGAGGACGAGGAGGCGGCGGACAAGCTGGAGGACAAGTACGTCAAGGTGCCCAAGGGCGACCCGGCGTACGAACAGTTCCGCGGCTTCACCGACAAGGCCGTGCTGCTCGACGGTCTCCTCGGCCTCAACGGCACCCCCACCAAGGGCGACCGCGAGACGATCACCGGCATGCGCACCATCAAGGTCGTCGGCGGCGAGGACGGCCAGGGCGGCGCCCTGGCCGTGTCCCTCGAAAAGAAGCCCTATCCGCTGCGCCTGGCCCGCGCGGGCGGCGCGGGCGTGGTCCAGCTCGCCGACTGGGACAAGGACTTCCCTCTGACCCCGCCCCCGAAGGACCTGACGGTCGACTACGGCCGCCAGCTCCCCAAGGCCCGCGACTAGCGCTTCCGCTTCCGCTTCAGGAGCAGCTTCGGCAGGCCGGCCGGGACGGGGCGGCGGGTCGTCGCGGACGACGGGAGCGGGGCGGCGGCCAGATCGCCCTCGGGCAGCGGCTGGAGGCCGGGCTGCGGGGTGAGGCGCAGGACGCGGCACTCACGGGCCCAGCGGTCGGTCATCCGCTCGGCGTCGGGGGCGTTCAGGCGCTTGCCCTTCAGCTCCGCGACGGCGGCGTCCCACTCCTCGGTGCCGGCGGTCAGCTCCTTGACCAGGGCGGTCCAGGCGACGAGCCGCCCGCCCTTGTCCTTGCTGCGTACGGTCACCTGCGCGACCGAGCCGTCGTCGAGGCCGGGGAACGGCTGCTCGCCCGGCCCGTCCCCGACGAGGTGCAGGGCCCCGTCGAGCCAGACGTGCCACAGGGCCCGGGCGGGCCCGGTTCCCCGGACCCAGACGAGCCCGGACTTCTTGGTGGCCTCCTCGACGAGGGCCTGGTCGAGCAGGGCCTGGTCGAGGAGGTTCTGGCGGGGGGCCGGGGGCTGCGACATGGGGTCACCCTACTCAGCTCTCCGCCACCCGCCCCCTACAGCCAGCCGTTGCGCTTGAGGGCGCGGTGGATGCCCAGGCACACCAGCGCGATGCCGCCCAGCACCATCGGGTAGCCGTACTTCCAGTGGAGTTCCGGCATGTGGTCGAAGTTCATGCCGTAGACGCCGCAGATCATCGTCGGCACGGCGACGATCGCCGCCCAGGAGGTGATCTTGCGCATGTCCTCGTTCTGGGCGACCGTCGCCTGCGCGAGGTTGGCCTGGAGGATCGAGTTGAGGAGTTCGTCGAAGCCCACGACCTGCTCGTGGACCCGGGCCAGGTGGTCGGCCACGTCCCGGAAGTACTTCTGGATGTCCGGGTCGATCAGCCGCATCGGCCGCTCGCTGAGCTGCTGCATGGGGCGCAGGAGCGGGGCGACCGCCCGCTTGAACTCCAGGACCTCGCGCTTGAGCTGGTAGATCCGGCCCGCGTCCGCACCCCGCGAGCTGCCCTTGGCCGGGGCGGAGAAGACATCGATCTCCACCTCGTCGATGTCGTCCTGCACGGCGTTGGCGACCGCGATGTACCCGTCGACCACGTGGTCGGCGATCGAGTGCAGAACGGCGGAGGGCCCCTTGGAGAGGAGTTCCGGGTCGTCCTGGAGGCGGTGGCGCAGCGTCCGCAGCGAGCCCTTGCCGCCGTGCCGGACGGTGATCACGAAGTCCCGGCCGGTGAAGCACATCACCTCGCCGGTCTCCACGACCTGGCTGGTCGCGGTCAGTTCGGTGTGCTCGACGTAGTGGATGGTCTTGAAGACGGTGAACAGGGTGTCGTCGTACCGCTCCAGCTTGGGCCGCTGGTGCGCGTGCACCGCGTCCTCCACGGCCAGCGGGTGCAGCCCGAACTCGGCCGCGATGCCCGCGAACTCCGCCTCGGTCGGCTCGTGCAGGCCGATCCACGCGAAGCCCTCGCCGGACTCCCGTACGCGGATCATCGCCTCGTGCGGGGTCGTGCACTCCTTCATGCGGCGGCCGTCGCGGTAGACGGCGCAGTCCACGACGGCACTGCTCGCGGAGTGGTCGCGGGTGGCGTCGTAGTTGGTGTAGACGGTGGGGCTCTTGCGCAGGGACGGACGGACCACTGCGCGCAGGTCACGGATCATCGACATGGCGGGCTCCTTCACGGAGAAGCCGTCGGGCGGGTCGCGTGGCACTGCCCGGAATGGAGACGTGCGGCGCCACGGCGTCGTGGCGTTCCAGCGTGCACGTCGGCAAAGCGGGCGGCACCGCGAGGTCGCGGTGACGGCGTTCGCTCAGACACGGATCAGGCAAATCAGGTGAGATCGATGTGCTCTTCCGTCGTGCCCGTCGGGCGCGGAGCCCTGCGTGCGTCCCGAGGAGCGCGGATGTTTCCGTGCTCGAAGGGCCGGGTACGAAACCTCGGACCGCGTGCGACGCTTCAGGCCGCGTGGGGCAGAGGGGGTACGGAAGAGCGGTTGGTACTACCGGGCCGACTTCGGTCCACCGCAGTCCCACCTCCTCCGGCCGGTCCCCCGTGAGGGACGACGATTCCTTCAGGCCCACGGGGCTGGAAAGCAACGCTTCTGCGAGCTGCCCCGATTCAGCGGCCCAGGTTACCAGCCGTCCTCGGTGTCAAGCCCCGCCACGGCTCTCCTTTGCCCGTTCCATACGCCGCCTATGCTCGCGGACCATGGGAGATGTTCTTGCGCTGGTGGAAGCCCGACTGCGGACGGCCTTGGGCGAACCGGACGCGCGCGCGGCCGTCACGTTCCTCGGCACGGACCGGATCGAGGTGCTGCGTTTCCTGGACGGCGACCTCGTCCGGTACGCCACCCTCGGCATGTCGGCCGCCCCGATGACCGACCCGACGGCCGCCCTCGCCGACCCCGTCAAGGGCCCGCGCGCCGAGCTGGTCCTGTCGGTGCGGGCCGGGCTCGCCGACACCGACAAGGTGCTGCGGCCGCTCGCCGTCCTGGCCGCGTCCCCGCAGGTGGAGGGCCTGATCGTGGCGCCAGGGGCGTCCCTTGACGTGGGCGGGCCGCTGTGGCCGGGGGCGCCCTTCAGCTCCGTACTGGTGGCGGAGGGCGGCGGGCTGGTGGAGGACCTGGAACTGGACGACCCGATGGACCCGGTCCGCTTCCTGCCCCTGCTGCCGATGACGCAGAACGAGGCGGCGTGGAAGCGCGTGAAGGGCGCGCAGGAACTCCAGGAGCGCTGGCTCGCGCACGGCACGGACCTTCGCGACCCGCTGCGCGCGGGCGTCCCGCTGGACTGATTCCGGGCGGTGGGAACCGGCCGGAATTCGCTGTCGGGTTCGACCGCGGTACGTCGTCGGGCGTGTCGCGGGAGCGGGAGGCGTGCCGCGCGGAAGGCGGGCGTGTCGCGGAAGCCTGTTGAACGGAAGGCGGGTGCATCGCGCGAAGGGGCCCGGCCGGTGGTCCTGCCGGCCGGGCCCCGCGTTCGTACGGCTGCCGCTAACTGCGCAGCGCCGCCCAGGTGTTCACGCCCACCTTCCCGTCGACGGCGAGTCCGCCGTACCACTGCTGGAACTGGCGCACCGCGCCCTCGGTGTTCGCCCCGAACTTCCCGTCGACGCCCTGCGGGCCGACGCCGATGCCCCACACGTGCACCAGCAGGCACTGCACCTCGCGGACCCGGTCTCCGGTGTGGCCCCGGACGGTGAGCTGGGTGCCGTTGTAGTACCCGCAGCTTCTGGCCACGACCTGCGGTGCGGCGGCGGGTGCGACGGCCCCCGCGGTGCCGGCGGCGCCGACGCCCAGCCCGAGGACCAGGACGGCCGAGGCCAGGGCGGTGAACAGCTTCTTCATGCGCTTCCCCTTCGTACGGAGTTCTGCGCTACGACCGTGGGCCGCGGACGGTATGCCTGGCCAGCCCCCGGGCGTCGCCCACCGGAACGGGAAACGGGCAACGCACGGGGAAACCCGGGGCGCGCGGCGGCGGTGGTCAGCCGGCGAAGACGCTCACGCCGTCCTCGGTGGCGTGCGCCGGCTGGAGTTCCTCGGCCTCCTGGGCGAGGGCCTTCCGGCGGACCAGGACGACCGCCGCGCCGAGCACCGCCGTGACCGCGGCGACCACGAACGGGACGTGGACGTTGCTCCACTCCTCGATCTTCGGGGCGAGGAAGGGGGCGGCGGCCGCCGCGAACCAGCGGACGAAGTTGTAGCCCGCGCTGGCCACCGGCCGGGGGGCGTCCGAGACGCCGAGCGCCAGTTCCGTGTAGACGGTGTTGTTCACGCCGATGAACGCACCGGAGACGATCGTCGCCACGACGGCGGTCGAGTGGCTGCCGAAGCCCAGGACCAGCAGGTCGACGGCGAGCAGGACCAGTGAGGCGCCCAGCACCTTCAGCGAGCCGAACCGCTGCTGCATCCGCGGGGCGACCAGCACCGAGAAGACCGCGAGCAGCAGGCCCCAGGCGAAGAAGACCGCGCCGGACTTGTACGGCGTCATGTTCAGGACGAACGGGGTGAAGGCCAGGATGGTGAAGAACGCGTAGTTGTAGAAGAACGCGGAGGCGGCGACCGAGGCGAGTCCGCCGTGGCCGAGGGCCTTGAGCGGGTCGAGCAGCGAGGTCTTGCGGGCGGGCTTCGGCTGTTCCCTCAGGAACGCGGTGATGCACACGAAGCCGACGGCCATCAGGGCCGCGGTGCCGAAGAACGGGTAGCGCCAGCTCGCGTTGCCGAGGGCCGCGCCGAGCAGCGGGCCGCACGCCATGCCGAGGCCGAGCGCCGACTCGTACAGCAGGATCGCGGCGGCGCTGCCGCCGGCCGCGGCGCCCACGATCACGGCGAGCGAGGTGGAGACGAAGAGCGCGTTGCCCAGGCCCCAGCCCGCCCGGAAGCCGACCAGCTCGCCGACCGAACCCGAGGTGCCGGAGAGCGCGGCGAAGACGACGACCAGCGCGAGTCCGGCGAGCAGCGTCCTGCGGCCGCCGATCCGGCTGGAGACGAAGCCGGTGACCAGCATCGCGACGGCGGTGATCAGGAAGTACGAGGTGAAGAGCAGCGACACCTGGCTGGGGGACGCGGCCAGGCCCTTGGCGATGGACGGCAGGATCGGGTCGACGAGCCCGATGCCCATGAAGGCGACGACGGACGCGCCGGCCGTCGCCCAGACCGCCTTCGGCTGGCGCAGGATGCTGCCCGCGCCCTCGGCCAACGAGTCGCTGGGGGCGGTTTCGGGAGCTCCTGGCTTGCCCGCACCGTGCTGCATGGCTTCTCTCGCTCTCCACTAGATCGTTGCGATATACAAACAATAAGTTAGGTCGGCTAATGAATGCAAGCTACATCTAGTTTTGGGCGGCAAGGGGTGGGGGAGACATCGGGGGAGCGCGGCAGGGCGTGCCGGAAGGCGGTGCGCGCCGGACGGGTGATCGTCCTTGACGCGGCGTCGACCGGGGAGGACTGTTGGGCGCTATGAGGGGCGAACCCAGTTGCCCGAAGTGCGGAGGCCGGGTCAGGGCGCCCGGTCTCTTCGCCGATACCTGGCAGTGCGGCGTTCACGGGGCGGTCAATCCGCTCCAGCCGGTGCTGCCGCCCAGCGTCGAAGCGCTCTCGGTCGCGGTGAACCGGGCGCGGGTGCCCGTGTGGATGCCATGGCCGCTGCCGGTGGGCTGGCTGTTCAGCGGGATCGCGTACGCGGGCGACGACCGCAGCGGCGGACGCGCCACGGCGGTGGCCTGCTCGGGCCCCGGACCGCTCGGCGGATTCGGCGAACTCCTGCTGGTGGCCGAGGAGCTGGGGGTCGGACTCGGCGCGAGGTACGCGGGCATCGACGGCCCCGACCCCGGGCCGCACATCGCCATGGAGAAGCCGCCGCACACCAAGCTCCTCGCGGCCGGCCGCCCCACCCCGCTCTGGCACGTCTCCGGCACGCCCGCCGACCGCGCGGTGTTCGCGGGGGAGGCGCGCGGGCTGTGGCTGTGGGCCGTCGTGTGGCCGGAGCAGTCGGGGCTGCTGATGTACGACGAGCTGGTGCTCACCGATCTGCGGGACGCGGGGGCGGAGGTCGAACTGCTGCCGTGCGGGGCGCTGTCGCCGAGGCTTCTGCTGTAGACGGGCCGAGGCTTCTGCTGGAGACGCAGGGGTTCGGCCGGGGCGGCCGGGAGCTTGGGCCGAGGGCGGCCGGGGGCTTGGGCAGAGGGCGGTCGGCGGCTTGCGCGGAGGGTGGCCGGGGCTTGGGCCGAGGGCGGTCGGCGGCTTGCGCCGAGGACGGCCGGGAGCTTGCGCCGAGGGTGGCCGGGGGTTTGATCTGGGGTGTTCGAATCCCAGTTACCCTTGAACGTCCCCTCTGTCCGTCCCGCCCCCCTGGAGCCAAGCGCGTGCGTATCGACCTGCACACCCACTCCACGGCGTCCGACGGCACGGACACCCCCGCCGAACTGGTCCGCAACGCGGCGGCCGCCGGGCTCGACGTCGTCGCCCTCACCGACCACGACTCGGTGCGCGGTCACGCCGAGGCGATCGCCCACCTCCCCGCCGGTCTGACCCTGGTCACCGGCGCCGAGCTGTCCTGCCGCCTCGACGGCACGGGCCTGCACATGCTGGCGTACCTCTTCGACCCCGAGGAGCCCGAGTTCGCCCGCGAGCGCGAGCTCGTCCGGGACGACCGGGTGCCGCGCGCCCGGGGCATGGTCGCCAAGCTCCAGGACCTCGGCGTGCCGATCACCTGGGAGCAGGTCGCCCGGATCGCGGGCGACGCCTCCCTCGGCCGCCCGCACATCGCCGAGGCCCTCGTGGAACTCGGCGTCGTCCGGGACGTCTCGGCCGCCTTCACCTCCGAGTGGCTGGCCAACGACGGGCGCGCGTACGTCGACAAGCACGAGCTGGACCCCTTCACCGCCGTCCGCCTGGTCAAGGCCGCCGGCGGCGTCACCGTCTTCGCGCACCCCGGCGCCGCCAAGCGCGGCGACACGGTGCCGCTGACCTCGATCGCCGAGCTGGCCGCCGCCGGTCTCGACGGCATCGAGGTCGACCACATGGACCACGACGAGTCCGACCGGGCCCGCCTGCGTGCGTTCGCCGCCGAGCACGACCTCCTGGTCACCGGCTCCAGCGACTACCACGGCTCCCGCAAGACCGTCCGGCTCGGGGACTACACCACCCACCCCGACGTCTACGGCGAGATCACCCGCCGTGCGACCGGCGCCTTCCCGGTGCCGGGCGCGGGCGGACGCCCGCGCGCGTAGGGCGCGTTCGGCGCGGCCTGTGCGCCGCGCACGTCCCGGGCACCCGTTCGCCCCGGGCGCGCCTGCCGACGCCGGGCTCCCCGGTGTCGTACGACAAAACCCCCACCCCCCTCATGTTCCGTACGGAGCCGTGTCCGCGTGCGCCCGCGCCCGCCCGCACGGCCCTGACCGCAAGGCTCTCCTGTGCTCGACTTCGCCGTCTTCGGCTCCCTGTTCCTCACCCTCTTCGTGATCATGGACCCCCCGGGGATCACCCCGATCTTCCTCGGACTGACCTCGGGCCGCCCCGCCAAGGTGCAGCGCAGGATGGCCTGGCAGGCGGTGGCCGTCGCCTTCGGCGTGATCACCGTCTTCGGGATCATCGGCCAGCAGATCCTCGACTACCTGCACATCTCCGTCCCCGCGCTGATGATCGCGGGCGGGCTGCTCCTGCTGCTGATCGCGCTGGACCTGCTCACCGGCAAGAACGAGGAGCCCACGCAGACCAAGGACGTCAACATCGCCCTCGTGCCGCTGGGCATGCCGCTGCTCGCCGGGCCCGGCGCGATCGTCTCGGTGATCCTCGCGGTGCAGCACAACGACGGCCTCACCGGTCAGATCTCGGTGTGGGCGGCCATCATCGCGATGCACCTGGTGCTGTGGCTGGCGATGCGCTTCTCGCTGGTGATCATCCGTGTGATCAAGGAGGGCGGTGTGGTGCTCGTGACGCGGCTCGCGGGCATGATGCTCTCCGCGCTGGCCGTGCAGCAGATCATCAACGGGGTCACGCAGGTGATCCAGGGGAGCTGAGCTCCAAGGCGGCCCGGCCGTGTGGCCGCGGCCACGGAAAACGCCCCCGTGCCGTTCGTGCACGGGGGCGTTCCTCTTCATGTCTGTCCACTGCGTCGTCTTGCGTCGTCTTACGTATTACGAGGCCGTGGTGACGGCCGGGCGGATGTAGATGCGCTGGCCGACAGCGGCGGCCTGCTGCACGATCCGGTTGACGGAGGCGGCGTCCACGACGGTGCTGTCGACGGCGGTGCCGTCCACATCGTCCAGGCGCATGATTTCGAAGCGCATGCGCTTCTCCCTTCGTCTGATCCTCCTGCTGGAGAACTGGGGGTGAATGTAAGGGGCACGCGTGGGCGGGGTTGCCGTTGCGTTCCAAGGGGTACAACCAGTCTCCCCCGAAAAACATTCCCTACACTAAAGAAAATTTTCGCCAGGCTAACTACCCTCCGGTAGAGGGCGCGGGGAGCGCCGGTTGTGCGCCGGTCTCGGCGCCCCGGACAATGGGACCCGTATGGACGACGCACAGCCTTCGGGCCTCTCCGACCCCACCGACCTCGCCAGGATCTCCGCCCGGCTGGACCGCACCAACGAACTCCTCACGCGCGTGCTCGCGGAGGTCGCCAAGACCCCCTCCACCCACGCGATCTTCGTGGACGCGGGCTACGTCTACGCGGCGGCCGGCCTCCTGGTCACCGGCACCGAGGACCGGCGCTCCTTCGACCTGGACGCGGAGGGCCTGATCGAGGCCTTCATCGACAAGGCCCGCACGATCTTCGCCGACAGCCGGCTGCTCCGGGTGTACTGGTACGACGGCGCCCGGCGCCGCATCCACACCACCGAGCAGCAGTCCATCGCGGAACTCCCCGACGTCAAGGTCCGCCTCGGCAACCTCAACGCCAACAACCAGCAGAAGGGCGTCGACTCCCTGATCCGCACGGACCTGGAGTCCCTCGCCCGGCACCGCGCGATCAGCGACGCGGCCCTGGTCGGCGGCGACGAGGACCTCGTCTCGGCGGTCGAGGCGGCACAGGGCTACGGGGCGCGCGTCCACCTCTGGGGCATCGAGGCGGGCGACGGCCGCAACCAGGCCGAGCCGCTGCTCTGGGAGGTCGACAGCCAGCGCACCTTCGACCTCGACTTCTGCAAGCCGTACGTCACCCGCCGTCCGGTGACCACCTACGAGCAGGAGAACGGGCCGACGCCCAAGCGCGAGGAGGTGCGCTTCCTGGGCGCGCAGATCGCCGCGAAGTGGCTCGCCGAGCGCGGGCGGCAGGAGCTGGGCGAGCTGCTGCCGGGACGGCCGTACCTGCCGGGGCCGGTGGACCAGGAACTCCTGGTGGAGGCGGAGCGGATGCTCCAGCGGTCGCTGCGGGGGCACTCGGACCTGCGCAGGTCGCTGCGGGACGGGTTCTGGCAGCACTTGCAGTCGCAGTACTAGCGCGGGGCCGGGGCCCGTCGCCGGGCGGCGCGGGCGCGCGGCGCCCGGCGTGCCGGGGAGCGCCGCCTGCCGCGAACCCACCGGTAGCCTCGACCGCATGAGCAGGCCGCCCACCTTTACCCCGCCCCCCGGCGTCCACGCCGCTCCCCTCCGCACGGAGCGCGGCGCCTTCGCCGTACTCGACGCGAGACCGGACGGGACGCCCCGGGGCACCGCCCTCCTCCTCCCCGGCTTCACCGGCAGCAAGGAGGACTTCATCACCGTCCTGCGCCCCCTCGCCGACGCCGGGTACCGCGCGGTCGCGGTGGACGGGCGGGGACAGTACGAGTCGCCGGGGCCGAAGGAGGACCAAGCGCCCTACGCGCAGGGCGAGTTGGCGTCGGACGTCCTCGCCCAGGCGCAGGCGCTCGACGGCGCGGGCCCGCTCCACCTCCTCGGTCACTCCCTCGGCGGCCAGATCGCCCGGGCCGCCGCGATTCTCGACCCGGCGCCCTTCCGCACCCTGACCCTCATGTCCTCGGGACCCGCCGAGATCGACCCCGCGCAGCAGGAGAAGGCCGCGCTGCTGTCCCAGGCCCTCGGGTTCATGACCATGGGCGAGGTCTGGGACGCCGTGCAGGCCCTGGAGACCCCCGCCCCGGAGGAGCCCGGGGAGGCGGCGCGCACGACGGAGGACCCGGCCCTGGAGGCCGCCCTGCGCCGCCGCTGGCTGCTGCACAGCCCCGCCCAGCTCATCGCGACGGCGCGCGCGCTCAGGGTGGAGCCGGACCGGGTCGCCGAGGTGCGGGCCACCGGGCTGCCGGTGCACGTGGTCTCCGGGACGCAGGACGACACCTGGCCCGTGCCGCTCCTCGACGACATGGCGGTGCGCCTGGACGCGCACCGCACGGTCGTCAAGGACGCCGGCCACTCGCCCAACACGGACAACCCGCACGACACGGCCGAGGCCCTCGTCGCCTTCTGGAACCGTTTCGCCTGACCGACGGCCCCGCTCACGCCGACGGCCCCGCCCCCCGGTGAGGGGGAGCGGGGCCGTCGGCGTCAGGGCGTCGTGCCGGGGATCAGCTCTCCTGCTGGGCCGGCTTGCGGGTCGTGCGGCGGCGGCGCGGCTTGGCCTCGCCCTCCGCGGCCGACTCCACGGACTTCGGCTTCTCCGAACTCGGCTTCGAGGCGGACGCGGCGGAGGACGCCCGCGTCGACGTGCGGCGGCGCGGCTGCGTCGGCTCGGGCTCCGGCATCGGGGCCATCTGGAAGTCGACCTCCGGCTCCGCCGAGACCCGCGCACGCACCGGGCGCTTCAGCCGCGGACGTACCGGAGCCTCGACCGCCTGCGCCGCCTCCACGGCCGGCGTGGCCTTGGCACGCGGCGCCCGGGCCCGGGGAGCGCGCTTGACCGGGACCTCGTCGGCCTCCGGCGCGGGCGCGGTGACCTTCACGGTCCGCTTGCGGACGGTCTTCTTGGCCGGGGCCTCCTCGACGGGGGCCTCGGCGACGGGAGTCTGCGCGACGGGGGTCTGCGCGACGGCCACGGGCTCGGCGGCCTCGGCCACGGGAGCCTCCGCCACCGCGGGTACGGCGGCCCGGGTGCGACGGCGGCGGCGCGGCGTGCGCGGCTCCGACGCCTCCGGGGCCTCGGCGGCCTCGGTGGCCTCAGCGGCGGGGGTCACGGGGGCCGCGGTCGTCTCCGGTCCCAGCTCCGAGCCGCCACGCGTACGGCGACGCTGGCGCGGGGTGCGCGTGCGGGCCGGACGGTCCTCGACCACGGCGGCGGCAGCGGCGGCGGGCGCGGACTTGCGGCCGCGGCCGCCCGTCTCGCCCAGGTCCTCGACCTCTTCCGCGCGCAGACCCGCACGGGTCCGCTCGGCCCGAGGCAGTATGCCCTTCGTGCCCGCGGGGATGGAGAGGATCTCGTACAGGTGCGGGGACGTGGAGTACGTCTCCTCCGGCTCGTCGAACGGGAGGTCCAGCGCCTTGTTGATGAGCTTCCAGCGCGGGATGTCGTCCCAGTCGACCAGGGTGACGGCGATGCCCTTGTTGCCCGCGCGGCCGGTGCGGCCCACGCGGTGCAGGTAGGTCTTCTCGTCCTCGGGCGTCTGGTAGTTGATGACGTGCGTCACGCCCTCGACGTCGATGCCGCGGGCGGCCACGTCGGTGCAGACCAGCACGTCGACCTTGCCGTTGCGGAAGGCGCGCAGCGCCTGCTCGCGGGCGCCCTGGCCGAGGTCGCCGTGCACGGCGCCGGACGCGAAGCCGCGCTTCTCCAGCTGCTCGGCGATGTCGGCGGCGGTCCGCTTGGTACGGCAGAAGATCATCGCGAGGCCGCGGCCCTCGGCCTGGAGGATGCGGGAGACCAGCTCCGGCTTGTCCATGTTGTGGGCGCGGAAGACGTGCTGCGCGATGTTCTTGACGGTCGCGCCCTCGTCGTCCGGCGAGGTGGCGCTGATGTGCGTGGGCTGCGACATGTAGCGACGGGCCAGGCCGATGACGGCGCCGGGCATGGTCGCGGAGAAGAGCATGGTCTGCCGCTTGGCCGGCAGCATGTTCATGATCCGCTCGACGTCCGGCAGGAAGCCCAGGTCCAGCATCTCGTCGGCCTCGTCCAGGACGAGCGCGCGGATGTGGGACAGGTCGAGCTTCTTCTGTCCCGCCAGGTCGAGCAGACGGCCCGGGGTGCCGACGATGATGTCGACGCCCTTCTTGAGCGCCTCCACCTGGGGCTCGTACGCCCGGCCGCCGTAGATCGCGAGGACCCGGACGTTGCGCACCTTGCCGGCGGTCAGCAGGTCGTTGGTGACCTGCTGGCACAGCTCGCGGGTGGGGACGACGACCAGGGCCTGCGGGGCGTCGGTGAGCTTCTCGGGCTTGGCCCGGCCCGCCTCGACGTCCGCGGGGACGGTGACGCGCTCGAGGAGCGGGAGACCGAAACCGAGGGTCTTGCCCGTACCGGTCTTGGCCTGGCCGATGACGTCGCTGCCCGAGAGGGCGACGGGAAGCGTCATCTCCTGGATGGGGAAGGGGGACGTGATGCCGACTGCCTCGAGGGCTTCGGCCGTCTCGGAAAGAATGCCGAGGTCACGGAACGTAGTCAGGGTGCTGCCTCTTCTGTGAGACGCGACTCGGGGCGAACAACGGGGGTCGTACCGTGCCTGGGTCTCATCCGGCCTTGGGAGGACCGGGTGGCGCGGGACCACTGCCGTTGCTCTAGCGCTCGTGTCGCTGAGGGTTCCCTCGTCTGCGGTGGTGCTTGTGCACCGATCGCACGGAGGGCTGTCGGGTCGGAGCCGATCGGGCCACCGACCGGGCATCCTCATGCGGATGGCCTGCACAGAGCGCGCGCACCAGGGGTGCGTACGCGGGGAATGCTCAGCAGGCGCATTACCACTGTACCCCGGATTCGCGCATGTGTGTTGGGTGAATTCGTAGGAATAGTGGGGCGGCGGTGCGGACGTGTCCCGGGGCGCGTTCCGTGCCCACCGCACTGACCAGGCCCTTACCTCCCCCTGCGCGCGGGCTATTGTGCGGTTCATGGAGACGCCTGACACCCCCGCCGAACCCGCCGCTACCGAAGCCCCCGCACCCACCGGAATCGCCGCCCAGGACTGGGCCACGGCCAGTGTGGAGCCGACCTACCGCAACGCGGTGATCGACCTGCTCGGCGCCCTCGCGTACGGAGAGCTGGCGGCCTTCGAGCGGCTCGCCGAGGACGCCAAGCTGGCACCGACGCTGGGCGACAAGGCGGAACTGGCGAAGATGGCCTCCGCCGAGTTCCACCACTTCGAGCGCCTGCGCGACCGCCTGGCGGCCATCGACGCCGAGCCCACCGCCGCCATGGAGCCCTTCGCCAAGCCCCTGGACGACTTCCACCTCCTGACCGCCCCGTCCGACTGGCTGGAGGGCCTGGTCAAGGCGTACGTCGGCGACTCGATCGCCAGTGACTTCTACCGGGAGGTCGCCGCCCGCCTGGACACCGACACCCGCTCGCTGGTGCTCGCCGTCCTGGACGACACCGGGCACGGCAACTTCGCCGTCGAGAAGGTGCGCGCCGCCATCGAGGCCGACCCGCGGGTCGGCGGGCGGCTCGCGCTGTGGGCGCGGCGGCTGATGGGCGAGGCGCTGTCGCAGGCGCAGCGCGTGGTCGCCGAGCGCGACTCGCTGTCGACCATGCTGGTGGGCGGGGTGGCGGACGGCTTCGACCTCGCGGAGGTCGGCCGGATGTTCTCCCGGATCACCGAGGCGCACACCAAGCGGATGGCGGCGCTGGGGCTGGCGGCCTGACCCTCGCGCGCCGGAACCGCCGGGCCGAGGCCGGCGGCGCGACGGTACGGGGCCCGGCCGAAAGGCCGGGCCCCGTCGTCCGCTACGCCGCGGCGGACCGGCGGCGGATGCGTCCGGAGGGGCGCAGCAGCAGCGAGAGCGCCACCGCTCCCACCGCGGCCGCCCCGACGAGGGTGGCGAAGGGGTGCCCCGGGCCGACGGACGTGTGGGCCACCCAGGCGCCGAACAGGGAGCCGAAGAGGCCCGCCGTGAGGACCAGCGGACGGGACGGCAGGCGTTCGGGCAGCCGCGCGAGGGCGGCCCAGGCGAGGGCGAGTCCCAGGACGACGGAGCCGAGAGCTTCCAAGATCAACGCGGTTCCCTCCTGTGCACTGCTACGTGGGCAAATGGGTCGTAGCCCGTCTTACCCGGAGGGTGCGGAATGCAACCCTCCTCAGCGCCCGGGACCCTGAACGGCCCGGCAGGAGTGCAGACGTGCGCGGGGCCCGGCGGGTTGATCCCGCCGGGCCCCGCGCACGTAACCGGTGCGACTGCTAGAGGGCGCCGAAGCCCACGCGACGCTGCGCCTGCTCGCCGATCTCCACGTAGGCGATGCGGTCCGCCGGCACCAGGACCCTGCGGCCCTTTTCGTCGTTCAGGCTGAGCAGCTGTGCCTTGCCGGCCAGCGCGTCGGCCACGGCGCGCTCGACCTCCTCGGCAGACTGCCCGCTCTCCAGAACGATCTCCCGGGGTGCGTGCTGCACGCCGATCTTGACCTCCACGGCTATGTCCCTCCGACGATCCGGGTCGGCGCGGTCCACCGCGCCGTACGTCCAGACACATTAGCCCGGAGCGGGCACGTCATTCGCTTTCCGGGCAACGCCGGGAGCGAACACGCCCGCTCCGGGCGCCGTCGGCCGTGCGGTGCGTCAGTGCTGCTCGGAGCCGTGCAGCGGGAAACCCGCGATGCCGCGCCAGGCCAGCGAGGTCAGCAACTGGACCGCCGTCTCGCGCGGAATGGTGCTGCCGCTGGACAGCCAGTAGCGGGCCACCACCTGCGAGACCCCGCCCAGGCCCACGGCCAGCAGCATCGACTCGTCCTTCGACAGGCCGGTGTCCTCGGCGATCACCTCGCTGATCGCCTCGGCGCACTGGAGCGAGACCCGGTCCACGCGCTCGCGCACGGCGGGCTCGTTCGTCAGGTCCGACTCGAAGACCAGGCGGAAGGCCCCGCCCTCGTCCTGGACGTACGCGAAGTAGGCGTCCATGGTCGCCGCGACGCGCAGCTTGTTGTCCGAGGTCGAGGCGAGAGCGGTGCGGACCGCCTGGAGCAGCGACTCGCAGTGCTGGTCCAGCAGCGCCAGGTACAGGTCGAGCTTGCCGGGGAAGTGCTGGTAGAGCACCGGCTTGCTGACCCCGGCGCGCTCGGCGATGTCGTCCATCGCCGCCGCGTGGTAGCCCTGCGCGACGAAGACCTCCTGGGCCGCGCCCAGGAGCTGGTTGCGTCGGGCTCGGCGTGGCAGGCGGGTGCCCCGCGGACGTGCCGCCTCTGTCTGCTCGGTGGCTGTCACGCCGCCTCCCATGTCTTTCCATTACACGGACTTCTCACCGCACGGCTGTTCCGTGTGATGTGCGCCGCGGTCGCCCATCGTACTTTTGGGTAACCCCCCTGTGCGCGGTGCGGACGGACAATTTCACGGAGCGGACACCGCGGGAGGGGCGGGCGGCGGCCGAAATGCGGAGAAGTGGGTCCGCTCGGCGGTGACCGCCCTCGTCGGCCCGTTCAGGGGACTCCTCCCCGCGGTGCTCGCACCGCTCAGCGGTAGTCGTCCTCGTCCAGGGTCACCACGCGCGTCTGCTCCGCGAGGTCTGCGGGGTCGGCGGAGCCGGATTCCGTGCTCGGCAAGGGGTCGTCCGTCTCCGGCCGTACGTCGGTGTGCTGCTCGGCGGCGTCCGCCTCGGGGGTCTCGGGAGTGAGCTCCGGCGTCTCGTCGGGGCCCGCGGTGAAGTCGTCCGGTTCGGTGGGATCCACAGTCATGGTCTTCCGCCTTTCCGGCACGCGGCCCGTCATGTGCGGACGCGCGCCCTCTTTCGAGCGTAGGAGCGGACGGTGGCGTGCGCCATGCGGTCCGGGGCGGACGGTGCCGTGTGCCGTGCGGTCCGGGCGCGCGGTGGGCGATGGACGGTCTGTGACCGCGGACACAGGAGCCGCTGCGTGATCGTCTCGTAACATTGGCGCCATGTCTTCGACCGATCTGCCGGAATCCACCGCGGCCGCCCCGCTGCCGATGGTCAGTACCGTCAGGGTCGCCGAGGGGGAGGAACTGCGGACCGTCTCCCTGCCCGGGCTGACGCTGAACGTGCGCTCCAGGCCCCCGGCGCAGCAGGACCTGCCGCCCGCCCTGTACGTCCACGGGCTCGGCGGCTCCTCGCAGAACTGGTCGGCGCTGATGCCGCTGCTCGACGGCGTCGTCGCCGGCGAGGCCGTCGACCTGCCGGGATTCGGCGACTCCCCGCCGCCCGAGGACGGCAACTACTCGATCACCGGGCACGCGCGGGCCGTCATCCGTCATCTCGACGCCGCCGGCCGGGGCCCGGTCCACCTCTTCGGCAACTCGCTCGGCGGCGCGGTCTCCACCCGTGTCGCCGCCGTCCGCCCCGACCTGGTGCGCACGCTCACCCTGGTGTCGCCCGCGCTGCCGGAACTCCGGGTGCAGCGGGCCGCCATCCCCACCGGGCTGCTCGCCATCCCGGGCGTCGCCGGGCTCTTCGCGAAGCTCAGCCGCGACTGGACGGCCGAACAGCGCACGCGCAGCGTGACGGGCCTGTGTTACGGAGACCCCGCCCAGGTCACTGAGGAGGGCTTCCGTGCCGCCGTCGACGAGATGGAACGGCGGCTCCAGTTGCCGTACTTCTGGGAGGCGATGACCCGTTCCGCGCGGGGCATCGTGGACGCGTACACCCTCGGCGGCCAGCACGGACTGTGGAAACAGGCGGAGCGGGTGCTCGCCCCCACCCTGCTGGTGTACGGCGGGCGCGACCAACTGGTGTCCTTCCGCATGGCCCGCAGGGCCTCGGCCGCTTTCCGCGATTCCCGGCTCCTGGCCCTTCCGGACGCCGGGCACGTGGCGATGATGGAGTACCCCGAGGCGGTCGCGGAGGCCTTCCTCGATCTCGTACGGGAGCACCGGCCCGCACCGGCGCGGACGTCCGGGGAGCAGCACGCCCCCGGGCGGACGGCGGCGCACGCGGACCCGCACACTGAAACGCGTACGGAATCGAACACGGAAGCGCACACGCACACGGAAACAAGGAGCTGATCCGCCGCGTGGGACGTCACAGTCGCCGAGGTGCCGCACCGGAGGGTGCCGATGAGACACCTGGCATACCCGGCGGCGACGCCACCCCCCGAGGCGCCGCGGGCGAGCCCGCCGCACCCGGTACCGGGCGGCGTCGCCGCGGTGACACCGGAGCTGTGCCGCGCGTTCAGGACACCGGAGCGGGACCGCGTTTCCAGCCGCGCCACCTTGCGGGGGGACCGCAGAACCCGGTCCGGGCCCAGGCCCAGGTGCGGGGCGGGCATCCCGAACAGCGGGAGCCCGGAGGCGGCTGGGGAGACACCGGCGCCGGGCGCCACGGGATCACGGACACCGGCTCCGGCCGCCGTGCGGTCGCCGACACCGGCTCCAATCGCCGTGCGGTCACCGACACCGGCGCCGGGCGTTACGGCGACTGGGTCGGGGCGGCGCGCGACACGGCGGCCTTCGTGCCGCAGCAGCCGTCGGGCCCGCGGCAGCGGCCCCGGCAGCCGGAGGCCAGGACGCAGCAGTCGTCCACCGGCGTCGGTCTCGGCGCGCGCGTTCCCGTACAGCGGGGGCCGGGCCGCCCGGGGCAGCGGCAGCGCCCGGACGGGCCGCGTCCGGACTTCGTCGAAGCCTTCGAGCAGCCGCAGCCGCAGTCGCATGGAGCCGGGGCCGGGGCCGGGCCCCGCGATCCGTACGACACCGTTACCGACCGGGACGACGCCAGGGCCCGCCGCCCGGACGCGGACGGCCCCGAGGGCACCGCGCCCCGCTCCGCGCGGTGGCCGGCCCGTACCGTGATCGGCGTGTCCGCGGCCGCGGTGACCGCCGCCCTCGCGGTGATGGTGGCCGGCCCGCAGTCGCAGTCCGGGCGCACGGGCGGGGCCACCGGTCCCGGCGTCGCCGGCCGCGACCTCGCCGGCGGCTCCTCGCGCGACCAGGACCGCACCTCGCCGCAGGGCAGCGAGCCCGGGAAGGCCCCGGCCGCCCCGCTGACGTACGAGCAGCGCATGGCGCAGAAGCTGCCGATGGACGCCGACGCGAAGGGGCCCAACGCCTTCGACGTCGTGCCGGGCGAGGACCCCGCGCCCGGCAAGGGGACCAAGAAGACGTATCGCGTGGAGGTCGAGAAGGACCTCGGTCTCGACGGGAAGTTCTTCGCCGAGGCCGTGCAGCGGACGCTGAACGACAAACGGAGCTGGGCCGGGAAGGGCGACATGACGTTCGAGCGGGTGTCCGAAGGGCGCGCCGACTTCGTGGTCACGCTCGCTTCCCCGGTCACCACGAGCATCTGGTGCCTGAAGTCGGACCTGGAGACGCTCTCCGGGAACGTCTCCTGCGACTCCGCGCGGACCGAACGCGTGATGATCAACGCCTTCCGGTGGGCCGGGGGCTCACCGACCTTCGGGGACTCGCTGCTCCTGCCGTACCGGCAGATGCTCATCAACCACGAGGTCGGCCACCGGCTCGGGCGCAACCACGAGTACTGCGCCAAGGACGGCGCGCTCGCGCCCGTGATGATGCAGCAGACGAAGACGCTGAAGACCGGCGACAGGGTGTGCAGGCCCAACCCGTGGGTGCATCCCGAGAACTGATCGGGGCCGCCGGCCGGTGCCCCGTGCGGCACACGCGCACACCTCTCTAGCGCGACCAAACGCCGACCGCGCAGGAAAGTTACGACTCTTCACCCCTTCCGGTGGTGCGATGGACAACCGTCCATCGCGCCACCGGCATGTCCGCATACGGTCGGTCCCGCTGCGAGTCGCCGGACCAACGGCGGCTGTCCACAAGGGAGATCGGGGGTGTGCGCGTGCGGATCGGACTGCTTACGGAGGGTGGCTACCCGTATGCGACCGGTGAATCCAGGTTCTGGTGCGACCGGCTCGTGCGCGGACTCGCGCGGCACGCGTTCGACCTCTACGCCCTGAGCCGCAGCGCGGACCAGGAGGAACAGGGCTGGCTGGAACTGCCGCCGCAGGTGCAGCGGGTGCGCACGGCCCCGCTGTGGACCTCGGAGGCCGACTTCGGGATCTCGCACGGCCGCCTCGGCGCCCGCGCCCACGGCCGGCGCGAACGACGCCGCTTCGACGAGCACTTCGGCGCACTGGTCTCGGCGGTCTGCGCGGGGGAGACCGCCGGTGCGGACCCGACAGTGGCGGAGCGTTTCTCCACAGGGCTGTACGGGCTGGCCGAACTCGCCCGCGAGAAGGGCGGGCTGCACGCCGCGCTGCGCTCCGAACGCGCCGTGCGCGCCCTGGAGCGCGCCTGTCGCGCGCCGGGCGCGCCCCGGGTCGTGCAGATCGCGAAGGTGCCCGACTACCTGGCCTTCGCCGACCTCCTGGAGCGCGCCCTGCGCCCGCTGTCGCTCGACTGGTACGAGGCGGGGGAGGGCGGCCTGGGGGCCGTCGACCTCTGCCACGCGGCGTCCGGCGGCCCGGCGGCGCTGCCGGGGCTGCTGGCCAAGCGCTTCTTCGGGGTGCCGCTGCTGGTGACCGAGTACGGGGTGCGGCTGCGGGCGCACTACCTGGCCGCGCAGGAGGCCGAGTTGAGCGCTTCGGTACGGACGCTGCTCGCCTCCTTCCAGGGGCTGCTGGCCGCCGAGGTGTACGCGCAGGCCGCCGTGATCACCCCCGGCAACGCGCACGCCCGGCGCTGGCAGGAGCGCTGCGGCGCGGACCGGGCCAAGCTGCGCACGGTGTACCCGGGGATGGAGGCCGAGCGGTTCACGGCCGTCGGAGAGGCCGCGGACCGGAAGCGCGCGGGGGCGGACCGGGACCGCGCGGACGGGACGCTGGTGTGGGTGGGCCGGGTGGACCCCGCCAAGGACCTGGTGACGCTGCTGCACGCCTTCGCGGCGGTGCGCGCGGCCGAGCCCGGCGCCCGGCTGCGGATCGTCGCCGCGCCGGTCGCCGACGACGACCGCACCGGACGCGGCTACCTCGCGCACTGCCGGGCGCTGGCCGCCCGGCTCTTCCCCGACGGGGCCGCCGACGCGCACCCGGAGGGCGGGTGTCCGGTCGCCTTCGAGGAGATCGGCGGCCCCGGCGTCCCGAACCTGGAGGACGCGTACGCGGCGGGTTCCGCGGTCGTGCTCTCCAGCGTCGTGGAGGGCTTCCCGATCAGCCTCGTCGAGGCGATGTTCTGCGGCCGGGCCACCGTCTCCACGGACGTCGGCGCGGTGGTCGAAGTCATCGGCGGCACGGGCCTGGTGGTGCCGCCGCGCGACCCCCGCGCCCTCGCGGACGCCTGCCTCGCACTGCTGCGGGACCCGGAGCGCAGGGCGCGGCTGGGAGCGGCGGGGCGCGCGCGGGCACTCGAACTGTTCACCGTCGAGCAGAACCTCGCGGCATTTCGCGGCATTTACCTGGAACTGGTGTCGCACTCCCCGGTGCGCCGGGAGACGCGGGACGCCGACCCGCTGCCGTTCGCGTTCCCGGCGGAGGCGTACGTACCGGGCGCCTGGCGGGGCGGTGCGCCGCTCGACACCGGGCGCGCGCCGGGCCGGGCCGCGTCCGAGCCGCCGCCCCGGGAGCCGTGTGCCGCCGTGGCCCTCCTGGCCGAACCCGGCCCGCCGCGCGCGGAGCACCTGTCCGACCCCACCGACCCCGTACGGGAGGCACGCCCATGACCACGCAGACGGCAGACCCGGCGGGCAGGGCGGAGACCCCCGCCCGCGGCACGGACGTGTCCGCGGTGCGGCCCACGACGGCACCGGTCCCGGTGCGGCCGGCGGGGCGGGGGCGGTTCGTCCAGCCCGCGCGGCCCCCGCGGCCGGGGGCCGCCTCGGCGCCGGACGCCGGCAACGGCGCCGGAGCGGGCGCCTCCCGGGGCGGGCCCGTCGATCCGGTCAGGGTGCTCATGCACCGCCACCGCGAACTCTGCGAACGGGCCGTGGACCCCCTGGAGATCGCCGCGGGCCTCGAAGCGCACGGCGTCACCGACCGCACCGCCGCCCGCTTCCGGCACCGGGACGTCTTCTCCCTCGCCGAGGAGCTCTACGCGCGGGTGCCGCGCGCCGACGAGCAGGACGCCCCGGCGCACGCCCCGGCGCACACTGATCCGCTGCCGGCCGCCTGGGCGGCGTACGCCCTCCTGCCCGGCGTCCTGTGCGCCCTCACCCTGCTCGCCGGGGACCTCCTGACCGGCGGGCCCGGGATCGCGGTCACCGTCGCCGGGGCGGTCGCGACGCTCGCCGCCGTCGCCCTGTGCCTGCGGCGCGGACCGCTGCGGGCCGACGGCTACGCGCCGTGGACGCGTACCTGCTGGCTGCTGCTGTACGCCGTCCTGGGCGACGGCCTGCTGTCCCGCCTCCTCGGCGAGGGCCCCCTCTGGGCGCCGGAACCGGCCACCCTCGTCGGGCTCGCCGCGGCCCTCGCGCCCGCCGCCTGGTGCGCCCGGCTGCTGTCCGTGCAGGCGCGCCGCCGGCTCAGCGCGAGCCGCGGCACGGAGGACTTCGGGGCGGCCGTGCGGCCGCTGCTCCTCGGGGTGTTCGGCCTGTACGCGGCGACCCTGGCGGCGCTGCTGTACGGGGCGGCCGGACTCGGCTTCGGCGGCGCCTTCGCGGTGTCCGCGCTCGCGGTGGGGTCCCTGCTCTTCCTGGCCAGACTGCTCGCCGTGCACGGCATGCCCCGGGCGGGCGCGGCCGGACTCACCGCTGCCTGCGTCGTCGAAGCCCTCGCCCTCGCCGCGCCGCTGGCGTCCCGGGTCCCCGGCTGCGAGGTCCTGGCGGCACCCGTGCGCGCCGCCGTACGGGAGTGGGGCGCGGGCGCCGTCCCGGCTCTCGCCTGCGGAGCCGCCGCCCTCGGGCTCCTCGCCCACGCCGCCGTCGCCCTGTCACGGGCCTCCGCCCACGCCGGGCGGCGCGCCTGACCGGCCGGCGCGACAGCGCGCGGGCACGCCCCCGGTGGGCCCCGCGCGCGCCCGCCGGCCGCGCGGTCGCCGTGCCGGCCCGCCCCTCCGACGTACGGCCCCCGCAGTCGTACGACCCGACCGAGCCACCTTCCTGGCAGCCCCGGAGCCGACGCCGAGGCAGCCGCCGCACCACCCGTCCCACCCGCAGTGCCCGCACAAACACCCTCAAGGAGAACGTCACATGACCCCCCCACCCCCCCTGTCCGTGCAGTCCGTGCACGCCCGTCGGCACCGAGGGGAGGAGGCGCGATGAGGGTCCTCCTGCTCGGCGCCAACGGATACCTCGGCCGCTTCGTCGCGGACCGGCTCCTCGCCGACCCCGCCGTCCAGCTCACCGCACTCGGCCGGGGCGACGACGCCGACGTGCGGTTCGACCTCGCCACCGGCAGCCCCGGCGCCCTGACCCGGTTCCTGGACGCCGTGCACCCCGGCGTCGTGGTCAACTGCGCCGGCGCCACCCGGGGCGGCGCCCGCGACCTCACCCGGCACAACACCGTCGCCGTCGCCACCGTCTGCGAGGCGCTGCGCCGCAGCGGCTGCGGGGCGCGCCTGGTCCAGCTCGGCTGCGCCGCCGAGTACGGGCCGTCCCAGCCGGGCTCCTCCACCGCCGAGGACGCGGTGCCGCGCCCCGGCGGGCCGTACGGCGTCAGCAAGCTGGCGGCCACCGAGCTGGTGCTCGGCTCGGGCCTGGACGCCGTCGTGCTGCGGGTCTTCTCGCCGGTCGGCCCCGGCACGCCCGCCGGATCGCCGCTCGGCCGGCTCGCCGAGGCGATGCGCCGGGCCATGCAGTCCGGGGACGGCGAGCTCAAGCTCTCCGGTCTCGGCGTGCAGCGCGACTTCGTCGACGTCCGGGACGTGGCGCGCGCCGTGCACGCCGCGTCCCTGTCCGCCGCCCAGGGCGTCGTGAACATCGGCACCGGCCGCGCGGTGCGGCTGCGCGACGCCGCCGCCGTGCTCGCCCGGGTCGCCGGATACGGCGGCGCCCTGCACGAACTGGACGCCCCCAGCGGGTACTCCAGCTCGGCTGCGGCCAGCGCCGCCGTGCGCAACGGAGGCGTGCCGACCATCGGCGCCCCCCGCTCCGGCGACGCCCTCACCGAGCACCTCGGGGCGGCCCCGTACCCGTACCCCGACGGCTGCGGGAGCTGGCAGCAGGCCGACGTGCGCACCGCCCGCGACCGGCTGGGCTGGCGGCCCCGGATCAACCTGGAGGAATCGCTCGCGGACATCTGGATGGAGGCGGCGTGCCGCATCTGAGCACCTCCCCCGCCGTCCGCCCCGCGATCGGGGCGGACCGGCTCGGGATCGGCGTACCGGGCTACGCCCACCCGCTGCTCGCGCCGGTCGAGTGGGCCGAACTCCTGCGCTTCTCCCGGGTGCACGCCGGGCCGGGCCGCGCGGCGCCCCTGCACTGGACGGTGCTGAACGTCGCCGACGGGCCCGGCGCACGCCCCGACCCGCACTGCCTCGACGCCTCCGGGCGGCTGCGCAACGCGGGGCTGCGGGTGCTGGGGCACCTGGACCTGACCTACGGGGTGCGGGCGTTCGGCGAGCTGGTCGCGGACGCGCAGCGCTTCCTGGACTGGTACCGGGTCGACGGCTTCTATCTGGACTGCTGTCCCACAGGGCGGGACGAACTGTCCGAAATCCGGCGGCTCACCGCCGCCCTGCGGTCGATGCTGGCGGGCACGCACGCCCCGGACGGCGGCCGGCTGGTCCTCGGCCACGGCACCCACCCGTATGCCGGATACGCGGAGACCGCCGACCAGTTGGTGACCTTCTCCGGGCCGTGGACGGACTACCGCTGGTCGCAGGCGGCCCCGTGGACGGCCGCCCACCCGGCCTCCCGCTTCTGCCACCTGGTGCACGGCGTGCCGCGCACCCATCTGGACGAGGCGCTGCGCATCGCCCGCTGGCAGGGGGCGGGCACCATCTGGTTCACCGACCGGACCGAGCGGGCGGGCGCCGACGACCCGGCCGGCAGCCCCTGGGAGGCCCTGCCCGGGTACTGGGACGAAATCGTCTCGCGCATCGGACCGGGTGTCTCGGAATGAGAAGGGGCGTGGCAGTGTTACACGACGAACAACCGTATTGATTGACCGACCACCGGAGTTCCCGTGTCGCTGCCACCCCTGGTCGAGCCCGCTGCCGAGCTCACCGTCGACGAGGTCCGTCGGTACTCCCGCCACCTGATCATCCCGGACGTCGGGATGGACGGGCAGAAGCGCCTGAAGAACGCCAAGGTGCTCGCTGTGGGCGCCGGCGGCCTCGGGTCCCCCGCTCTGATGTACCTGGCCGCCGCCGGAGTCGGCACGCTCGGCATCGTCGAGTTCGACGAGGTCGACGAATCGAACCTGCAGCGCCAGATCATCCACAGCCAGGCCGACATCGGCCGCTCGAAGGCGGAGTCCGCGAGGGACTCGGTCCTCGGCATCAACCCGTACGTGAACGTCGTCCTGCACGAAGAGCGGCTCGAAGCCGAGAACGTGATGGAGATCTTCTCCCAGTACGACCTGATCGTCGACGGCACCGACAACTTCGCGACGCGCTACCTGGTCAACGACGCGTGCGTGCTGCTGAACAAGCCGTACGTATGGGGCTCCATCTACCGCTTCGACGGCCAGGCCTCGGTCTTCTGGTCCGAGCACGGTCCCTGCTACCGCTGCCTGTACCCGGAGCCCCCGCCGCCGGGCATGGTGCCGAGCTGCGCCGAGGGCGGCGTGCTCGGCGTGCTCTGCGCGTCCATCGGCTCCATCCAGGTCACCGAGGCCATCAAGCTCCTCACCGGCGTGGGCGACCCGCTGGTCGGCCGCCTGATGATCTACGACGCCTTGGAGATGCAGTACCGCCAGGTCAAGGTCCGCAAGGACCCCGACTGCGCGGTCTGCGGCCCGAACGCGACCGTGACCGAGCTCATCGACTACGAGGCCTTCTGCGGCGTCGTGTCCGAGGAGGCCCAGGAGGCCGCCGCCGGCTCCACGATCACTCCCCGGCAGCTCAAGGAGTGGATCGACACCGACGAGAAGATCGAGATCATCGACGTCCGCGAGCCGAACGAGTACGAGATCGTCTCGATCCCCGGCGCGAAGCTGATCCCCAAGGGCGAGTTCCTGATGGGCACCGCCCTGGAGAGCCTGCCGCAGGACAAGAAGATCGTCCTGCACTGCAAGACGGGTGTCCGCAGTGCGGAAGTCCTCGCCGTGCTGAAGTCGGCGGGCTTCGCCGACGCCGTGCACGTCGGCGGCGGCGTGATCGGCTGGGTCCACCAGATCGAGCCGGAGAAGCCGGTCTACTAGGCCGGCCGGATGTGCCGAGGGGCCGGGCGGCCAGGGGCTGCCCGGCCCCTCCGGCTTGTCCCGAACGGGCGAGCGGGCGGGGCGGCCACTACGAGCAGACGGTGCCCGCCGCCGGTATTCTCCCGTCCAGCAGATACGCGTTGACGGTCCGCACCACACAGGCGTTGCCCGTCGGGTAGGCCCCGTGGCCCTCGCCCCTGAACGTGACGTGCACGCCGACGCCCTTGCCCAGCTCCTCCGCCATCCGCTGCGAGCCCTCGAAGGGTGTCGCGGGGTCCCCGGTGCCGCCGACCACCAGAACCGGTGCCGAGCCGGGGGCCGAGACGTCCGTGTCGGTGTGCGCGCCCCGCACCGGCCAGGAGGCGCACCAGCCCGCCAGGTCCCAGGCCAGGAACGGGCCGAAGACCGGGGAGACCTCCCGGAAGTCCGCCAGGTGCGTGGCGCGGACCTGCTCGGCGGTCGGCCGGGCGGCGGTGTCGGCGCAGGAGATGGCGCGCTGCGAGTGATGTGCGGTGCTGTAGTGCCCCTGCGAGTCGCGGTCGTTGTAGGAGTCGGCGAGCAGGAGCAGCAGGGTGCCGTCGCCGTCCTCCGCCGCCTTCAGGGCCCGGGTGAGGGCGGGCCAGCTCTCCTTGCTGTAGAGCGGGGCGATGATGCCGATCAGGGCGAGGCTCTGGGTGAGTTCGCGCCCTCCGGACGCCGGGAGCGGCTTCCGGTCCAGGCGGTCCAGCAGGCGCCGCACCCGGTCGGTGCCCGCCTCGGCGCTCGCTCCGCTGCTCCTGGAGTAGTTGTCCAGGGCCCGCTGGAAGCCGAGTGCCTGGTTGCGGGCTCCGGCCACGCCGTCCGCGGACGGGTCGACGACCGCGTCCATCACCAGTCGCCCCACCTTCCCCGGGAACAAGTGGGCGTAGACGCCGCCCAGTTCGGTGCCGTAGGAGAAGCCGAAGTAGTGCAGTCTCCGGTCGCCCAGGACCTGGCGCAGGACGTCCAGGTCGCGCGCGGCGTCGTCCGTGCCGACGTGCGGGAGGATCTTCCCGGAGCGCTTCGCGCAGCCCTCGCCGAACGCCTTGGCGTCCGCGAAGTAGGCCCGTTCCTCGGCCGGGGTGTCCGGGGTGGAGTCCAGGGCCAGCGAGACGTCGGTCTCCTTGTCGTCCCGGCACACCACCTCCGAGCTCTCCGCCACGCCCCGGGGGTCGAAGCCCACCAGGTCGTACCGCTCGCGCAGGGCGGCGAACAGGTCTCCCATCTGCGGCAGCGACGCCACCCCCGACCCGCCGGGCCCGCCGAAGTTGAACAGGAGCGAGCCGATCCGCTTGTCGTCGCCGCCCGTCGCGCGCGCCCGGACCAGTGCGACGTGGAGGGTCTCGCCCTTCGGGGCGGCGTAGTCCAGCGGGACCTCGGCGGTGGCGCACTGCCACTCCCGGCCGGGCCGCTGCGCCTCGTTGCCCTGCGCCTTCGTGGGCGGGGCGCACTCCTTCCAGACCAGCTTCTGGCCGGTCAGGGCCGCCGGCAGCCCGGACTTCGGATCGGGGGCGGGCGGCCGGGCACTGCCCGTGGGCCCGGCGGCCGAGCCGGTCCCGCCCGTTTCCGGCCGGTCCGGCTCCGTGTTCGAGGCGCATCCGCCGACGGTGGCGGCGGCCAGAACCGCCGCCACCGCCAGGGCACTTGCCCTCGCCCCCGCCCTGGTGTGTCCCGCCCGCCGTCCCGCTCCCCGCCGTGCCATGGCCGATCCCCCCCCGCCGCGCGTCGTAACGCATTCGTCCGACACCTGCCCCGATGTCGAAAGCAGGTGCCAACATCCTAGGGTCGACCACTGACAGTCACGGAAATCCCTTGCGGTGACCGGCCGTCACCGGTCCGGCGGCCCTCCGCGCGGTCCTACTCGCAGACCTTGCCGGCCGCCGGGACCTTCCCCTCCAGCAGGTAGTCGTCCACGGCCGACTTCACGCACGTGCTGCCGCCGTTGTACGCGCCGTGGCCCTCGCCCTTGTACGTCAGCTCCACGCCGACGCCCTTGCCCAACTGCTCGGCCATCTTCCGCGCGCCCTCGTAAGGCGTCGCCGGGTCACCGGTGTTGCCGATCACGACGATCGGCGCCGCGCCCGGCGCGCTCACGTCCGGCGTCTCCCACTGGCCGGGCACCGGCCACGACGCGCAGCCGGACAGGCCCCAGGCGAGGAAGTCGCCGAACACGGGGGAGGCGGCCCTGAACTCGGCGACCTTCGACTTGGCGTACGCCAGGTCGTAGCGCTCCTTGGAGTCCACGCAGTTGATCGCGGCGTTGGCCGCCCCGATGTTGCTGTACGTACCGTCCTCGTTGCGGCCGTTCATGGAGTCGGCGAGGACCAGCAGCAGCGCGCCGTCGCCGCCGTCCGCCTCGTCGAGGCCCTGCTCCAGGTAGGGCCAGAACTCCTTGGAGTACAAGGTCTGGACGATGCCGTTGGTGGCCTGGCTCTGCGTCAGCTCACGGCCGGGCGTGCCCGGGATCGGCTTCTTGTCGAGGCGCTGGAGGAGGGCGACGATGTCGTCCTCGATCTCCCGCGGCGTGCTGCCCTGGAGCTTGCACTCGTCGCCGCGCGCCACGCAGTCCTTGGCGAAGTTGTTCAGCGCGAGCTGGAAGCCCTTGGCCTGGCCCAGGGAGCTCTGCTCGGTCTTCTGGGTGGGGTCCACGACCGCGTCGAAGACCGCCCGGCCCACCTTCTTCGGGAACAGGTGGGCGTACACGCCGCCCAGTTCGGTGCCGTACGAGATGCCGAAGTAGTGCAGCTTCTCGTCACCGAGGACCTGTCGCATCAGGTCGAGGTCCTTGGCCGCGTTGGTGGTGCCCACGTACGGCAGTTCCTTGCCGGAGTTCTTCTCGCAGGCCGCCGCGTACGCCTTGACGCCGTCGGCGTACTTCTTCTCCTCGGCGGCGTCGTCGGGGGTGGCGTCCTCGGCGTAGTACGCGTCGAGCTCCTTGTCGCCCTGGCACTTCACAGGAGCGCTGCGGCCGACTCCCCGGGGGTCGAAGCTCACCAGGTCGTACCGGGTGCGCAGCTTCTCGTAGTCCTTGGCGGCGCTCGGCAGGGTGCTCACCCCGGAGCCGCCGGGCCCGCCGAAGTTGAAGATCAGCGAGCCGATGCGGCTGTCCTTGTCGGAGGCCTCCGCGCGGATCAGCGCCAGGTCGATGCGCTCGCCGTCCGGCTTGGCGTAGTCGCGAGGGGCCTGCATGGTCGCGCACTTCCACCGGGCGCCGCCGGGCAGCGGCGACGGCTTGCCGCCCTCGCCCTGGGCGGGAGTCGGGGCCGGGCACTCCTCCCACGTCAGCTCCTGGGTGGCGAGGTCCTGCTTCTTGTCGTCCTGCTTCTCACCGCCGTCGGAGCATCCCGCGAGGGACAGCAGTACGACAACGGAGGCGGCCAGGGCCGGAACGCGCAGAGCGGAAGGGGTAGGCATGCCCTCTATCGTGCGCGGTGGGGTGCCGGTCCGCGCGCGCCGGGGTCCAAGCGGGTGCCCCTGCCACCTTCTTCGAGGGGACAGGGAGGCACCCGGCGGGTGGTCACAGGGCGCCCTTGCGGGTGAGGCTGTTGAAGCACAGCCACCCCGGCAGCACCGGCAGCCAGAAGGTCAGCAGCCGGAACAGCATCACCGCCGGCGTCGCGACCTCCTTCGGCACCCCCACGAACGTCAGCGAACCGATCAACGCGAGCTCGACCGCGCCGACACCGCCGGGCGTGGGCACCGCCGAACCCGCCGCGTTGGCCGTCAGGAACACCACGGCGACGGCGGCGTAACTGAGGTGCTCGTTGTCGCCCTGTCCGAACGCGCGGATCGACGCGTCCAGGCACATCACGAACACCACCGTCAGCAGCACCATGCCGCCGATGCCGGTGGCGAGCTTCTTCGGCCGCTGGAGCACGTCCAGCATGCGCGGCACCACCCCCGCGAACAGCGACCGCACACGGGTGACGACGAACTTCCGCAGGAACGGTACTGCCGTCACGATCATCGCCAGCACCGCTGCCGTCAGCAGGCCCGCGATCACCGTCCGGGACGGGGTCTCCCAGGAACTCTGCGAGGTCCCGGTCACGTATCCGAAGATCATCAGCAGGCCGATGTGGCTGCCCAGGCCGAAGAGCTGGGCGGCGCCCACGCTCGCCACGGCGAGTCCGGGCCGTACGCCCGACCGTTGCAGGAAACGGGTGTTGAGCGCGACGCCGCCGATCGCCGCCGGCGCCACCAGCTTGACGAACGACCCGGCCACCTGCGCCTTGACGGTCTGCCAGAACGAGACCTTCTCCGGGACGAAGCCCAGGAGGCTCATCGCCGCCGCCACGTAGCTGAGCGCGGAGAAGAGCACCGCCACCGCGACCCAGCCCCAGTTCATCTGCGCGAAGGCGTCGGTCACCGGGTTTTCCAGCAGCGTCGAGATCAGGAAGTACGCGGCGAAGGCGCCCGCCAGCACGCTGACGAGCGTGCGCGGCTTGATGCGCTCCAGCCGGGCCGCCTCGACCGGCGCCTGGGGGCGGATCAGCAGCACCTGGTGGCGGATCTGGGCCAGCAGGTCCTCTTCCCTGGCGTCCTCGATCGCGTCGTCGATGGCCTCCTTCTCGGCCTTCTTCTCCGCCCGCACGGCCTTGCGCCCGGGGACGTCCGCGTCCGCGCCCTTCTCCCGGGCCCTGGCCTCCTTGGCCGCCTCCGACGCCGCCAGGACCGCTTCGCGCTGGCGCTGCGCCCGCTCACGGCCCAGCTTGCGCAGCGTCGCACGGGTGGAACGGCTCAGCGCGATCGGCTGGAGCAGCGGCAGGCTGTCGGCGACCCGGTCAGGGCCCAGCACGTCCAGGGCGCTCGCCACGGCCCGCTCGGCCCCCGCGCGCAGCCCCAGCGTGGTCAGGAGCTGCGCCACGTCCATCCGCAGCACCACGTCGCCCGCGGCGATCTCGCCGCCCCGCAGATCGGTGAGGATCACCGTGCCGGAACGATCCACCAGGATCGCGTCGCCCGTCAGCCTGCGGTGCGCGATGCGCCGCGACTGGAGGGCCTCCACCTGCCGCCAGGCGTCCCGCAGCAGCTCGTCGGTGATCTCCTCGTCGGGCAGCGAGTCCAGCGACCGGCCGCCCAGGTGCTCGTACACGAGCATCACGGCGTCCGGGCCCAGCTCGGAGGTGGCGATCAGCTTCGGGGCGTTCGCACCGGCGGCGATGGCCGCGTACGCGAGGAGCGCCTCCTGCTCCAGCGCCTGGCGCAGGGACTGGATCGACCGGCGCTGGGTGATGCCGCGCAGGGTGACCCGCCGCCACACCCGGTAGAAGAACCCGTGCGCTTGCTGCTCGCGGTCGACGACCGTGATGTCCAGCGGCGGACCGTCCTCCAGGGTGACGAGGTAACGCCGGCCCCGGTCGCCCTGGTCGCCCATGTCGGGGTCGTCCTCGGCGCGCATCGCCGACACCGGACGGAAGCCCACGTGCCGCAGCCCGGCGAGGAGGGTCTGCCCGGTGGGGCGCACATTGGGGGAGCCCACCGCGTAGAGGGTCGCGTACGCCACCGTCCAGCCGATGAGCACCGTCACGACGATCGACAGCGGCGTCGTCTGACCGCCCACCAGCACGGCGAACGCGTTGAGCAGCAGCACCGCCCACAGCGCCACCCGCCAGCGCGGCCTGCGCGCCATCCCGACCGCCGTCATGTACGCGATCACCGGTGCGAGGTAGCCGTGCACCGGGTCGGTGAGGCCGGAACCGTCGCTCGCGAGCCGGGTGAGGGCCTCCCGGATGGGCTTCGGGGCGGACCCGGAGACCCACAGGTCGGTGGCGAGCGCGACACCGTGCGCGAGCACCGCGGCCAGCACGCCGTCGGCGATGCGCAGGCCGTCGCGTTTGATCAGCCGTTCGATCGCGAAGGCCACCGGGAGGATCAGCACGGCGATGCTGGAGATCAGGCCCGCCAGCCGTACGAAGACCACCGGGGTCTGCGCCGTGCCGTCGATGATGTCCTGCTCCAGGCCGGACGCGGTGCCGTGCGCGAACGCCGCCAGCGCGATCACACAGACGATGCCGAACAGGCCCGACAGCAGCCGCACCAGGTCGGCGGGCCGGTGCACCCGGGCGGCGAGCAGCGGCTCGTCGCCCGACACCCGCTCGGAGTGCCCCTTGTCGAGCGTGACGAGCGTCGCCCCCGCGGAGGAGCTGTCGGCCGCCTCCGCGGAGGACCAGTCGCCCGCCCCCGCGGAGGCCCTGTCCGCTGCCGCCCCCGCAGCGCTGTCTGCGGTCCTGTCCGCGGCCGTGTCCGGCCGTGGCGGGCCGTCGTCGGTCTGTTCGCCGCCGCCGTGCGGGGCGTCCGTCTCGGGGCGCGGGACGGCGTCAGGAGCGCCCGCCGCCGGTCGAGGCTGCACGTCCTGCTCCTTCATCGTCGTGTCTTCTTGCTCTCGTCTCACCGGTCACCGTCCGGATGATGGTGGCATGACCGGATGATGACAGGGGGCCGCAGGGTGCCGGGCCCCCGTTCGTCCCGTGCACGGTACGCGCGCGCGTGGTCACAGGCCCACTGTGTTGTTCGGCGCCGGGGGCCCGCGCCGGCCCGTTGTCGGTGGCGTGGTGCAGGATGGGCCGGATGAGCGACGAGCTGTCCCCCGGTGACGAACCGCCCGAGTACCCCGAGTACGCGGAACGGGTCCTGGCGGTCGCCGAGGAGGTCCCTCCCGGCCGGGTCATGACGTACGGCGACGTGGCGGAGTGGCTGGAGGAGGGCGGCCCGCGCCAGGTCGGGCGGGTGATGGCCCTGTACGGCGGCGCGGTGCCCTGGTGGCGCGTGGTGCGTTCGGACGGCCGCCTGCTGCCCGGGCACGAACTGCGCGCCCTGGAGCGCTACCGGCAGGAGGGCACCCCGCTGCGCACCGCCCCCCGCAGCGCCGACGGCCACCTGCCCCGCCTCGACATGAGGCGGGCCCGATGGGACGGCGGCACGGGCGCCGGAGCGGACACGGGGGCGGTCACCGGGGCGGAACCCGGGAGCGACGGCCCCTGAGACCGGGCCCGGTGCGCGGCGGATCGCAGGGCTCACACCGTCCAGCTTCCGCCATCCGCCGCCGTCACGGGCGGTCCGCAGACCGTACGGAGTACGCCGTCGCGCACTCCGGTGCGCCCCCGCGGCCACCGGAGGCGCTGCGTCCGGGGCGTTCACTGGCGTAGCGTCCACAGCACGCGGTACGCCGGACGCGCACGGCACACCGACCCCGTACGGCACAGTCACCCCCTACGGCCGCGAGACGGCCGGCACATCACCCACCAGGACCAGCAATCCACGTGAGCACCTCCACTTCCTCGGGCCACCCGGGGGCCTCCCGCAACCAGACGTACCGGCACTCCCCACGGTCGCGGCAGCGGCCTCCGGGCGCCTACCGGCTGATCCGGACGGCACCGGGCCGCGTGGACCCTCCTCTGCTGGACGCACCGCAGCGCGCGGTGGTTGACCACGCCGAAGGCCCCCTGCTCGTCCTGGCGGGCCCCGGCACCGGCAAGACGACCACCCTCGTCGAGGCCGTCGCCGCCCGGATCGCCGCCGGAACGCGCCCCGAGCGCGTCCTGGTGCTGACCTTCAGCCGCAAGGCGGCCGTCGAACTGCGCGACCGGATGGCGCTGCGCCTGGGCTCCCGGCAGTCGCCGCAGGCCACCACCTTCCACTCGTTCTGCTACGCCCTGGTCCGCGCGCACCAGGACAGCGACCTGTTCAGCGAGCCGCTGCGGCTGCTGTCCGGCCCCGAGCAGGACGTGGCGGTGCGCGAGCTGCTCGCCGGCGAGATCGACCTGGAGAAGTCCGGGCTGGCGCACGTGCGCTGGCCCGACGAACTGCGCGCCTGCCTCACCACCCGCGGTTTCGCCGACGAGGTGCGCGCCGTCATCGCCCGCAGCCGCGAACTGGGACTCGGCCCCGGGGCCCTGCGGGACTTCGCCGCGCGGATCGGCCGCCCCGACTGGCAGGCCGCCGCGACCTTCCTCGCCGAGTACCTCGACGTGCTCGACATGCAGGGCGTCCTCGACTACGCCGAACTGGTGCACCGCGCGGTGCTGCTCGCCGAGCGCGAGGCGGGCACCGGACGGCTGGCCGCCGCCTACGACGCCGTGTTCGTCGACGAGTACCAGGACACCGACCCCGCGCAGGTCCGGCTGCTGCGCGCGCTCGCCGGGCAGGGGCGGACCCTGGTGGCCTTCGGCGACCCCGACCAGTCGATCTACGCCTTCCGCGGCGCCGACGTCGGCGGCATCCTCGACTTCCCGCACACCTTCCGCCGTACGGACGGCCGACCGGCCCGCGTGGAGGTCCTCACCACCTCCCGCCGCTCGGGGGGCGCGCTGCTGGCCGCCACCCGGCTGCTGACCCGCAGGATGCCGCTCAACCGGCTCCCGGCGGCGGCCGTGCGGGCGCACCGGGACCTCGCTCCCGTGCGCGAGGGCGGCAGGGTCGAGGTCAACACGTACCCGACGGCGGGCGCCGAGCTGGACAACGTGGCGGACATCCTGCGCCGGGCCCACCTGGAGGAGGGCGTGCCGTGGAGCGAGATGGCGGTGCTGGTGCGTGCGGGCGGGCGGACCATACCGTCGGTGCGGCGCGCGCTGACGGCGGCGGGGGTGCCGCTGGAGATCGACGGCGACGACCTGCCGCTGCGGCACGAACCGGCGGTGACACCGTTGCTGACGGCCCTGCGGGCGGTGGCGAAGGCGGCGCTGGCCCAGGTGCCGGTGACGGCGTTCACGGGGGAGCGGCAGGACGGGGACGCGACCGCCGACGAGCCGGGCGGTGTCGTGGAGGACGCGCCTGACACGCTCGCGGAGGACGCGCCTGACCTCCCCGCCGAGGACACGTCTGACTCGGCCGTGGAGGACATGCCCGACACGGTCGTGGAGGACACGTCCCGCACCCCCGCCGAGGACACGCCCGACACCGCCCCGGTGACGCGGCCGGGCGAGGTCCCGGCCGCCCCCTCCTGGCTCGGCGCCGAGACCGCCGCCGAGCTCCTCGCCTCGCCCCTCGCGGGCATGGACGCCGCCGACCTGCGCCGTCTCGGGCGCGCCCTGCGCGACGAGGAGCGGGAAGCGGGCAGCAAGGTGCCGCCGCCCTCCGACGTCCTGCTCGCCCGTGCCCTCGCCGAGCCCGAGCGCCTGGTGGCCCACGACCCCGCCTACGCGCGCGGCGCCCAAGTGCTGGGCGCGCTCCTGCGCAAGGCCCGCGAGCTCCTGGAAGGCGGCGGCACCGCCGAGGAGGCCCTGTGGGTCCTGTGGGACGGCACCAACTGGCCGACGCGCCTGGAGCGGGCCGCCCTGCGCGGCGGCGCGGCGGGCCGCAACGCCGACCGCGACCTGGACGCCGTGTGCGCCCTCTTCGACACCGCGGCCCGCGCCGAGGAGCGCTCCGGCGGCCGGGGCGCGCTCAACTTCCTGGAGGAGCTGGACGCCCAGGACATCGCCGCCGACACCCTGAGCAGGCGCACCGTACGGTCCGAAGCCGTACGCCTGATGACCGCGCACCGCTCCAAGGGCCTGGAGTGGCGGCTCGTCGTGGTCATGGGCGTGCAGGAGGGGCTCTGGCCCGACCTGCGCCGCCGGGGCTCCCTCCTGGAGGCCGACCGGATCGGCCGCGACGGCCTCGCGGAGCCGCTGACCCCCGGCGCCCTGCTCGCCGAGGAGCGCAGGCTCTTCTACGTCGCCGCCACGCGCGCCCGTGAACGCCTGGTCGTCACCGCCGTCAAGACCCCCGCCGACGACGGCGACCAGCCCTCCCGCTTCCTCACCGAACTCGGCGTCGAACCCAAGGACGTCACCGGCCGGCCCCGGCGCCCCCTCGCCGTCTCCGCGCTGGTGGCGGAGCTGCGCGCCACCACCGTCGACCCGAACGCCACCGAGGCGCTGCGCGACGCCGCCGCCCGCCGGCTGGCCCGCCTCGCCGCGCTCAGCCACGAGGACGGGCAGCCGATGGTGCCCGCCGCCCACCCGGACCGCTGGTGGGGGCTGCACGAGCCGACGCACAGCGCGGTGCCGCTGCGCGACCGCGACCAGCCCGTCGCGCTGTCCGGCAGTGCGCTCGACCAGCTCGCCAACACCTGCTCCCTCCAGTGGTTCCTGGGCCGCGAGGTCAAGGCGGACGCCCCCGCGACCGCCGCCCAGGGCTTCGGCAACGTCGTGCACGTCCTCGCCGACGAGGTCGCCTCCGGGCGCACCCCCGCCGACCTGGCCGTCCTCATGGAGCGCCTCGACTCGGTGTGGGACGCCCTCGCCTTCGACGCGCCCTGGAAGTCCCGCCAGGAGAAGGAGAACGCGCGCGCCGCCCTGGAGCGCTTCCTGGCCTGGCACGTCACCGACCGGGGCGGGCGCACCGTCGTCGCCACCGAGCACGGCTTCGACGTCACCCTGGAGGCGGGCGGCGAGTTCGAGGTGCGCATCCGCGGCTCCATGGACCGCGTGGAGACCGACGGACAGGGCCGGGCGTACGTCGTCGACTTCAAGACCGGCAAGTCCGCGCCCACCCGCGACGAGGTCGTCCACCACCCGCAGCTCGCCGTCTACCAGCTCGCCGTCCGCGAGGGCGCCGTCGACGACGTCTTCGGTGGCCGGCGCCCCGAGGCGGGCGGCGCGGAACTCGTCCAGTTGCGGCAGGGCGCGGCCAAGAAGGACGGCGGGGAGTCCCTGCCCAAGATCCAGGCACAGGCGCCCCTGGCGGGGGAGTGGGTCGGCGACCTGCTCGCCACGGCGGCCGGCCGGGTCCTGGACGAACGGTTCGCCCCGAAGACGGGCAGCCAGTGCGCCCACTGCGCCTTCCGGGCCTCGTGCAGCGCCCTGCCGGAGGGCAAGCACGTGGTCGACTAGGCGACACCTCCCGCCGGAACCGCGGGCCGGCGACCCTGTGCGGGCGTTGTCCGTGGCGCCGGTTAGCCTTTTCGGGGTGACCACCACCATCACCGATGCCGAGCAGCTCAAGGAGCTCCTCGGCATCGACTTCACCCCGGAGCAGTTGGCGTGCATCACGGCGCCCACCGCCCCGCAGGTCATCGTGGCCGGGGCCGGGTCGGGCAAGACGACGGTGATGGCCGCCCGGGTGGTGTGGCTGGTGGGCACCGGACGCGTCGCCCCCGAGCAGGTCCTCGGCCTCACCTTCACCAACAAGGCCGCCGCCGAACTCGCCGAGCGCGTCCGCAAGGCCCTGATCGCCGCCGGGGTCACCGACCCGGACGCCATCGACCCCGACAATCCCCCCGGCGAGCCCCGCATCTCCACCTACCACGCCTTCGCCGGCCAGCTCCTCACCGACCACGGGCTGCGCATCGGCCTGGAGCCCTCCGCCCGCCTGCTCGCCGACGCCACCCGCTACCAGCTCGCCGCCCGCGTGCTCCGCGAGGCCCCCGGCCCCTACCCCGCCCTCACCCGCTCCTTCGCCACCCTGGTCAGCGACCTCCTGGCCCTGGACGCGGAGCTCGCCGAGCACCTCGTACGACCGGCGGCCCTGCACGCGTACGACACGGAACTGCTGCGCACCCTCGCCGGCACCGCCCTCTCCAACGCCGACCTGCGCAAGGTGCCCGAGACCGCCGAGGCCCGCCGGGAACTGCTCGGGCTGACCGCCCGTTACCAGGACCAGAAGCGCAGCCGGGACCTGCTGGACTTCGGCGACCAGATCGCGCTCTCCGCCCGGCTCGCCGCCCTGCCCGAGGTGAGCCGGATCCTGCGCGGCGAGTTCCGGGTCGTCCTCCTCGACGAGTACCAGGACACCTCCGTCGCCCAACGGCTGCTGCTGTCGGGGCTGTTCGGCGGCGGCACCGGACACCCCGTCACCGCCGTCGGCGACCCCTGCCAGGCGATCTACGGCTGGCGCGGCGCGTCGGTGGCCAACCTCGACGACTTCCCCGAGCACTTCCCGCACGCCGACGGCCGCCCCGCCGACCGGTACGCGCTCAGCGAGAACCGCCGCAGCGGCGGCCGTCTCCTGGACCTCGCCAACACGCTCGCCGCCCCCCTGCGCGCCATGCACCAGGGCGTGGAGGCCCTGCGCGCGGCCCCGGGCGCCGAGCACTCCGGCACGGTGCGCTGCGCCCTGCTGCGCACGCACGAGGAGGAGATCGCCTGGATCGCCGACTCCCTCGCCCACCAGGTGCGCACCGGCACGCCGCCGGGGGACATCGCCGTCCTGTGCCGTACGGCGGGCGACTTCCCCGAGATCCAGGCCGCCCTGGTTGCCCGGGACGTCCCCGTCGAGGTCGTCGGCCTCTCCGGGCTGCTGCACCTGCCCGAGGTCGCCGACCTGGTCGCCGTCTGCGAGGTCCTTCAGGACCCGGGCGCCAACGCCTCCCTCGTACGTCTGCTGACCGGCCCGCGCTGGCGCATCGGCCCCCGCGACCTGGCCCTCCTCGGCCGCCGCGCCCGCCTCCTGGTGCACCGGGGGAGCGGCGGCGACGACCCGGACCGCAGGCTCGCGGAGGCCGTCGAGGGGGTCGACCCCTCGGAGGTGATATCGCTCGCGGACGCCCTGGACACCTTCCTGGAGTCGCCGGAGGCCAAGGACGACGGGCTGCCGTTCTCGTCCGAGGCCAGGGTGCGTTTCGCCCACCTCGCCCGCGAGCTGCGCGAACTGCGCCGCTCGCTCGCCGACCCGCTGATGGACGTCCTGCACCGGGTCCTGCACACCACGGGCCTGGAGGTCGAGCTCTCCGCGTCCCCGCACGCGCTGGCCGCCCGCCGCCGCGAGACCCTGAACAACTTCCTGGACATCGCGGCCGGTTTCGCCTCCCTCGACGGCGAGGCCACCCTGCTCGCCTTCCTCGGCTTCCTGCGCACGGCCGCCCAGTACGAGAAGGGCCTCGACAACGCGCTGCCCGGCGGCGAGAACACCGTGAAGGTGCTCACCGCGCACAAGTCCAAGGGCCTGGAGTGGCCGGTGGTCGCCGCCCCCGGCCTGGTCAAGGGCGCCTTCCCCAGCGACCGCGGCCGCGAGTCGTGGACCTCCCAGCCGCAGGTCCTGCCGCACGCCCTGCGCGGCGACGCGCAGACGCTGCCCGACGTCGAGGAGTGGGACGCCAAGGGCGTCAAGCGGTTCAAGGAGGCGATGAAGGAGCACCAGCACACCGAGGAACTGCGCCTCGGTTACGTCACCTTCACCCGCCCCAAGCGCCTGCTGCTCGGCTCCGGCCACTGGTGGGGCCCGAACCAGAAGAAGACCCGCGGCCCCTCGGACTTCCTCACCGCCCTGTACGAGCACTGCGCGGCCGGTTCCGGCGAGATCGAGGTCTGGGCGGACGCGCCCGAGGAGGGCGAGGAGAACCCGGCCCTCCAGGAGTCCGCCGCCGACCGGGCCTGGCCGCTGCCGCTGGACGACGAGGCCCTCGCCCGCCGCCGCCGGGCCCGGGCCACCGTCCTGGCCCACCTGGACGCCCTCCGCGGCGCCCCCGAGCCCCCTCCCGTGCCGGAGCCCACGGCCTGGGACGACTGGATTCCGCAGGAGGCCCCGGAGGACCCGGAGGCCTGGCCCGTGCCGCCGGCGCCGGACGAAGAGGCGGAGGCCGCCGACTGGGACGCCCTGTCGACCCGCCGCCCGGAGCCCGGACCGCCCCGCCACCGCGACCCGGAGGCCGCCCCGCGCCCGGATTCCGGGGCCGCCGCACGCCCGGACACCGGGGCCACCGGGCACGACACCCCGGGCAGCACCCCGCCGCCGGGCCCTGAGGCGCGCCCGCACCCCGAGGAGCGGACCCCCCGTTCCGAAGAGGCACCGGCCCCCGACCTCGACGGGCAGCCCGGCGGTCCCGAGGAGCAGCCCGGCGGTCCCGAGGAGCAGCCCGGCGGTCCCGAGGAGCAGCCCGGCGGTCCCGAGGAGCGGACCCCTCTCCCCGGCCAGCGGGCCCCCCGCCCCGAGGAGCAGTTCCCCGGCCCCGAGGAGGCCCGCGCCGCGCTGTCCCCCGAGGAGGCCCGTGCCGTCGACTCCTGGGACCGGGACCTCGACGCCCTCGCCGACGAACTGCGCCGCGCCCGCGCCACCACCCGCGACGTGCCGGTTCCGCCCGCGCTGTCCGCCACCCAGCTCATGCGCCTGGCCGAGGACCCCGACGGCTTCGCCCAGGAGCTGGCCCGCCCCATGCCCCGGCCGCCGCAGCCCGCCGCCCGGCGCGGCACCCGCTTCCACGCCTGGGTGGAGTCCCGCTTCGAGGAGCTGCCCCTGCCGATGCTCGGCCCCGAGGAGCTGCCCGGCGGCGACGAGGACGACACCGAGATCGCCGACGAGCGCGACCTGGCCGCCCTCAAGGAGGCCTTCGAGCGCACCCCGTACGCCCGCCGCACCCCGTACCGCACGGAGACCCCCTTCCACCTCACCCTGGCCGGCCGTGTCGTCCGGGGCCGGATCGACGCCGTCTACTACGACGAGGCGACCGGGACGTACGAGATCGTCGACTGGAAGACCAGCCGCACCCGCGCCGCCGACCCCCTCCAGCTCGCGATCTACCGACTGGCCTGGGCCGAGCTGCACGGGCTGCGCCCGGAAGAGGTCCTCGCCACCTTCCTGTACGTCCGCAGCGGCGAGACCGTCCGCCCCCGCGACCTCCCCGGCCGCCGTGAGCTGGAGCGCGTCCTGTCCGGCGAGGAGGCGTCCGAGGAGTCCGTGACCTGGGCACCGGACGCCGCACCTCCCCCGGAGAGTTAGGCTCAAGGCCATGAGCGAGACCCCGGACAGCGCCGTCCGCACGTACATCGAAGAGCACCGCGCCGCCTTCCTGGCCGACCTGGCCGAGTGGCTGCGCATCCCCTCCGTGTCGGCCCGGCCCGAGCACGCCGAGGACGTACGGCGCAGCGCCGAGTGGCTGGCCGCCAAGCTGACGGAGACCGGGTTCCCGGCCGTCGAGGTCTGGCCCACCGACGGCGCCCCCGCGGTCTTCGCCGAGTGGCCCTCCGGGGACCCGGACGCCCCCACGGTCCTGGTCTACGGCCACCACGACGTGCAGCCCGCCGCCCGCGAGGACGGCTGGCACACGGAGCCCTTCGAGCCGACGACCGTCGACGGCCGGATGTACGCGCGCGGCGCCGCCGACGACAAGGGGCAGGTGTTCTTCCACACCCTCGGCGTGCGCGCGCACCTCGCCGCGACCGGCCGCACCGCCCCCGCCGTGAACCTCAAGCTGCTCGTCGAGGGCGAGGAGGAGTCCGGTTCGCCGCACTTCCGCACGCTCGTCGAGGACGAGCGGGACCGCCTCGCCGCCGACGCCGTGATCGTCTCCGACACCGGCATGTGGTCCGAGGACACCCCGACCGTGTGCACGGGCATGCGCGGCGTGGCCGACTGCGAGATCACCTTCCGCGGCCCCGACCAGGACGTCCACTCCGGCTCCTTCGGCGGCGCGGTGCCCAACCCCGCCACCGTCGCCGCGCGCGTGGTCGCCGCCCTGCACGACGAGGACGGCCGCATCACCGTCCCCGGCTTCTACGACGGCATCGTCCCCCTCACCGAGCAGGAGCGCGCGCTCTTCGCCGAGCTGCCCTTCGACGAGGCGGAGTGGCTGCGTACCGCCAAGTCCCACGCCACCCACGGCGAGGCGGGCTACTCCACCCTGGAGCGCGTCTGGGCCCGCCCGACCGCCGAGGTCAACGGCATCGGCGGCGGCTACCAGGGCCCCGGCGGCAAGACCATCGTCCCCGCGTCCGCCGAGCTGAAGCTGTCGTTCCGTCTGGTCGCGGGCCAGGACCCGGACAAGATCGAGCAGGCCGTACGGGACTGGATCGCGACCCGCGTCCCCGCCGGCATCCGGTACGACATCACCTTCGGCGCGGCCACCCGCCCCTGCCTGACCCCGCTCGACCACCCCGCGCTGCAGTCCGTCGTACGGGCCATGGGCCGGGCCTTCGAGCAGCCGGTCCGCTTCACCCGCGAAGGAGGCTCCGGCCCCGCCGCCGACCTCCAGGACGTCCTCGGCGCGCCCGTGCTCTTCCTGGGCGTCTCCGTGCCGTCCGACGGCTGGCACGCGCCCAACGAGAAGGTCGAGCTGGACCTGCTGCTCAAGGGCGTCGAGACCACCGCGTACCTGTGGGGCGACCTCGCCGCGCAGCCCCTTCGCTGACCGCACCGCTGAGCAGAACAGAATCCCGATCCACCCGGGGGAGTTGGAAGCACCTGTGAGCACCAGCACCGACAACGGCGTCACCACGAGCACCAGCAGCAGCACGGGCGACGGCGGCACGAACGACGGCGGTCCGAGCGCCGACAGCACGAGCTCCGGCGGCCCGAGCGCCGGCGCCGGTGTCGTCGGCATGAACGCCGCCTTCGACCGGCCGGTCACCCTGGCCGCCGCCAGCGGCATCGACCGCGCCGCGCACCACCGTCTCGACGAGGCCTGGCTGGCCGCCGCCTGGAGCCACCCCTCGACCCGGGTCTTCGTGGTCTCCGGCGGCCAGGCACTGATCGACGACACCCCCGACGGCCGCACCGAACTCGTGATGACCCCGGCCTTCGAGGCCCCGCTCACCGAGACCCACCGCTACTTCCTGGGCACCGACGAGGACGGCGTCAGCTACTTCGCCCTCCAGAAGGACACCCTGCCCGGCCGCATGGACCAGTCCGCGCGCCCGGCCGGGCTGCGCGAGGCGGGCCTGCTGCTGTCCCCCCGGGACGCGGGCCTGATGGTGCACGCCGTCGCGCTGGAGAACTGGCAGCGGCTGCATCGTTTCTGCTCCCGCTGCGGCGAGCGCACCGTCATCGCCGCCGCCGGTCACATCCGCCGCTGCCAGGCCTGCGGCGCCGAGCACTACCCGCGCACCGACCCGGCCGTGATCATGCTGGTCACCGACGACCGGGACCGCGCGCTCCTCGGCCGTCAGGTGCACTGGCCCGAGGGCCGCTTCTCCACCCTCGCGGGCTTCGTGGAGCCCGGCGAGTCCATCGAGCAGTCGGTGGCCCGCGAGGTCTTCGAGGAGGCCGGCGTCGTCGTCGGCGAGGTCGAGTACCTGGCCAGTCAGCCGTGGCCGTTCCCCTCCAGCCTGATGCTGGGCTTCACGGCCCGCGCCACCAGCTCGGAGATCACCGTCGACGGCGAGGAGATCGAGGAGGCCCGCTGGTTCTCCCGCGAGGACCTGGCCGCCGCCTTCGCGTCCGGCGAGGTGCTGCCGCCGTACGGCATCTCCATCGCCGCCCGCCTCATCGAGCACTGGTACGGCGAGCCGCTCCCGAAGCCGGGCCGCGCGGCCTGAGCCGTCCCGCACCCGGGCCGACGCCTGTGCCGTCCCGCACCCGAGCCGCACGGCATGTGCCGTCCCGCCCTCGGGCCGCACCGCCTGTGCCGTCCCGTACGCACGACGACGGCCGCCCCGCGACCTGCGGGGCGGCCGTCGTCGTCGGCCCGGTGGAAAGCGCGGTCAGGCGGCGGCCAGCGCCTGCTTGACCTGCGCCAGCGACGGGTTCGTCATGACCGACTCGGTGCCCGCCTCGGACACGACGAGCAGGGTCGGGACGGTCTGGTTGCCGCCGTTGGCCTTCTCCACGAACGCGGCCGAGTCGGCGTCGTGCTCGATGTTGACCTCGTTGTACGCGATGCCTTCGCGGTCCATCTGGCTCTTCAGCCGACGGCAGTAGCCGCACCACGTGGTGCTGTACATCGTCACGGTGCCCGACATGTCCCTCATGCTCCTCTGCTTGACTGGGGTGAATCCATCACCGATCCGTACTCCCAGTGACTCGAACGTACGCGACCTCCGCACCATTCCCACCATCACCGCCGCATTGGTACGACTGCACCGCACCCCCTGTGGACAACCACCACGGCTGTCCCGGCCGACCTGGCAGCATGGCAGGGTGACAGCAGCAACGCACTCCTCCCTTTTCCCGCAGGTCCCGGAGACGGCCGACGCGGTGCTCGCCGGGCTCGACCCCGAGCAGCGCCAGGTCGCGACCGCCCTGCACGGCCCGGTGTGCGTCCTCGCCGGAGCCGGGACGGGCAAGACCCGCGCGATCACGCACCGCATCGCCTACGGAGTGCGGCTCGGCACGTTCGAGCCGAACAGCATGCTGGCCGTGACCTTCACCACCCGCGCCGCCGGCGAGATGCGCGGCCGGCTCCGCCAGCTCGGCGCGGGCGGCGTCCAGGTCCGCACCTTCCACGCCGCCGCCCTGCGCCAGCTCCGCTACTTCTGGCCCAAGGTCGTCGGCGGTGACCTTCCCCGGCTGATCGAGCGCAAGGTCCAGTTGGTCTCGGAGGCCGCCGGGCGTCTCGGCATCCGCCTGGACCGGGGCGAGCTGCGCGATGTCACCAGTGAGATCGAATGGGCCAAGGTCACCCAGACCGTCCCCGACGACTACCCCGCCGCCGTCGCCAAGGCCCACCGCGCGGCCCCGCGCGGTGCGGCGGAAATCAGCCAGATCTACACCGCGTACGAGCAGCTCAAGCGGGAGCGCGGGCTGATCGACTTCGAGGACGTGCTGCTGCTGACCGTCGGCATCCTCCAGGACCAGCACCTCATCGCCGACGAGTTCCGCCGCCAGTACCAGCACTTCGTCGTCGACGAGTACCAGGACGTCAGCCCGCTCCAGCAGCGGCTGCTCGAACTGTGGCTCGGCGAGCGCGACAGCCTGTGCGTCGTCGGCGACGCCAACCAGACGATCTACTCCTTCACCGGCGCCACCCCCGACCACCTGCTGAACTTCCGCACCCGCCACCCCCAGGCGACCGTCGTCAAACTGGTCCGCGACTACCGCTCCACGCCCCAGGTCGTGCACCTCGCCAACGGCGTCCTGGCCCCGGCCACCGGCCGCGCCGCCGACAACCGCCTCGAACTCGTCTCCCAGCGCGAGCAGGGCCCCGCCCCCGTCTTCCGCGAGTACGGCGACGAGCCCGCCGAGGCCGAGGGCACCGCCCGGCGCATCCGCGACCTGATCGCGGCGGGCGTCCCCGCCGGGGAGATCGCCGTGCTCTACCGCGTCAACGCCCAGTCCGAGGTGTACGAGCAGGCCCTCGCCGACGCCGGGGTGCCCTACCAGTTGCGCGGCGCCGAGCGCTTCTTCGAGCGGCCCGAGGTGAACGAGGCGATCCACGCCCTGCGCGGCGCCGCCCGCTTCGGCGGCAACGACGCGCTGCTCGACGGCGTCGAGGGCCTGCCCTCCCAGGTCCGCGCCCTCCTCAGCGGCAACGGCTGGAAACCGACCCCACCGGCCGGCTCCGGTGCCGTCCGCGACCGCTGGGAGTCCCTCGCCGCGCTGGTCCGCCTCGCCGAGGACTTCGCCCGGGCCGCCCCGGGGGCCACCCTCGCCGCCCTCGTCACCGAACTGGAGGAGCGCAAGGCCGCCCAGCACGCGCCCACCGTCCAGGGCGTCACCCTCGCCTCGCTGCACGCCGCCAAGGGCCTGGAGTGGGACGCCGTCTTCCTGGTCGGCCTCACCGAGGGCATGATGCCGATCACGTACGCCAGGACCGAGGAGCAGATCGAGGAGGAGCGCCGGCTGCTGTACGTCGGCGTCACCCGGGCCCGGGTCCACCTCAGCCTGTCCTGGGCGCTGGCCCGCTCGCCCGGCGGCCGTCCCTCCCGGCTCGCCAGCCGTTTCCTCAGGGGCCTGCGCCCCGGCTCGGGCCACCAGGTGTCCCGGACCGCCGCGGGCGGCGCCCCGGGCGCCACGGGCGCCGCTCCCGGCACCACGGTGCGGACCTTCCGGGGACCGGTCCGCTGCCGGGTGTGCGGCAAGACGCTCATCGACGGCGGCGAGATGAAGCTGATGCGCTGCGAGGACTGCCCCTCCGACATGGACGAGGGACTGTACGAGCGGCTGCACGGCTGGCGCGGACGGCAGGCGAAGAAGGTGGGGCTGCCGGGGTACTGCGTCTTCACCGACAAGACCCTCATGGCGATCGCCGAGGCCCGCCCCGAGGACGCGGGCGACCTCACCAGGATCGCCGGGGTGGGACACCGCAAGACGAAGTTGTACGGAACGGCCGTTCTCGCCCTCTGCGCAGGTCAGGAGCTCGACGAGGAGGGGCAGACGGACTGATCGGGGAGCGGCGGGAAGGCGGGAGGAACTCGTCGGAAAAATAGTTTGCGCTTCTCCCGGGGAGCCCCATAGGTTCTTAACCACGGGAACAGCGGCTCTTCTCTGAAGCCCTGTCTCTGTGCTGTACTTATCCGAATACGTGTGTGTCGGCTTCGGCCGGGACCCCTAGACGCCGAGAGGAGGCGACTCCAGTGACCAGCTTCATTGCCTTCACCAAAATGACCGATCGCTCCGTCGTCTCCGCCTGCACCCTCGGCTCTTCCCTGCTCGTCGCCTCCTCCGCCGCTTCGCTTCGTGGCACCGGTCTGTCTGGCGTCCCCGCCCTCAGCCCCGCCCCGCTGTCGATCGCCCCCGTCCGGGGAACCGTCGAGGGCGGCAATGAGCGACCGACCGGGGCACCGGTGGCAGCAGTAGCGAAGGCACAGGCGCAGGCCTATGCGTTCGCGGCGACCGGTGCCGGATTTACCAAGCAGACGACGACGCAGCACCACCACAAGATGTGGGCCTTCCGTGGGCTCGAACCCTGGAGCGATCCAGCCTGACGACGATCAGGCCGGCGCCTTCAGGGCCGCGGAACCCCACCCGGGATCCGCGGCCCTTCTGTTTTTCCCGAAACGGGGAGAACGGAGCGAAGGGGCCTCGGGACCAAGCAGCACCGGTACCAGCCACCACCCGGCCAACCGGCCGGAACGACCAGACGAGGAATCCACCACCGTGCAACTCGACACGCACGCCCCGTCCGTACCGACTTCCCACCCGCTCCCGCCGCCCGGCTCCACGGAGGACCCGACCTTGACCCCCCTCACCCCCCTCACCGCGCTCGACGACGCCATCGAGAACCTCGGCGTGCCCGTCCCCTGCCGTTCGTACGACCCGGAGGTCTTCTTCGCGGAGTCCCCGGCCGACGTCGAGTACGCCAAGTCGCTCTGCCGCACCTGCCCGCTGGTCGAGGCCTGCCTCGCCGGGGCCAAGGAGCGCCGCGAGCCCTGGGGCGTCTGGGGCGGGGAGCTGTTCGTCCAGGGCGTGGTGGTCGCCCGCAAGCGCCCGCGTGGCCGTCCGCGCAAGAACCCGGTCGCCGCATGAACATCACCGGCACAGGACCCATCGACCGCCCCCACACGCACGATCCCCAGAAGCAGGACCCGATGACCCCCACGACCTACGAGCCGTCCGGCTCCGCGACCTCCACCGCAAGCACCATCGGCGCGAACGCCTCGCGTCAGAACAGGACCCGCGAAATGCAACTCATTCCAGAAGCCCTCGCCCGGGCCCATATGCAAGAGCGTCGGCGGGAAGCCGACGCCGAGCGCCAGGCCGTGCGCCTGGTCGCGGCCCGGCGCATGCAGCGTCGCGCGGAGCGCGTCTCGCTCCGCGCCCGCCGCGCGCTGGCCATGGCGGTCATGCAGTAACAGACCGCCGAAAGGGCACGTGCGCGGAGGAACACTGAGCAGAACCCCGTGGGGCCGGCCGGAAGGGCCGGCCCCACGGCGCGTCCGGACACACGTGCGGGGAAGACGCCGCGCGCGGCCGGAGTTATCGTCGCGAGGTGACTCCGCGACAGCAGCCAGACCCCGACCGGCCCGCCGCACCGGACGCCGCCGATGCCGAGGGCTCCGCAGACGGCGGAGTCGCCGTGTGCGCCCAGTGCGGTGTGCGCGCCCCGGGACCCCCGCCGACCTGGACGCTCTCCGTCGAGAACGGCAGCCGACGCCACTACTGCGTCGGCTGTGCCCGCGCCAACCTCCGCGCGATCGAGGGCCGCCTCGACCCCGCCTGGTGGTGAAGCGGACGCACCCCGCCGCTACTCCGCCCGGGTCCGCTCCACCGGCTCCGCCTGCCCCTCCTCCGCTTCCCCCTCCTCCGGTTTCTCCGGCACGAATCCGGGCAGCCAGCCCTCCAGCTCCTCCCGCAGCCGCACCGTCGCCCCGAGCTGACACAGCACCCCGATGGTGCTCAGGGTGACCCGGTGGATCAGCAGGTAGGCGGGGGGCAGGTTGAGCTGCTTGCCCAACTGGTGGGCGGGGGAGCGGACGTCGGCGATCCGGCCCGCCTGCTGCCGCAGCCAGCCCCGGCTGAAGGTGAACTCCTCGACCTGGACCGGCTCGATGATCGGCAGCAGGTAGTCCAGCACCGCACCGGGGTCCAGCTCGATGTCCTCCTTGACGAACCCGTCGCGGCGCAGCATGTCGTACACCCCCTCCGCGTCGCCCTCCAGCGTCATCCGCAGCGCCTCGCCGATCGTCTCCGGCAGGCCGCCCGGCAGCCGGTCCACGGTTCCGAAGTCCAGCACGCCGAGCCGCCACGGCCCCGCGTCGCCGGCGTCGCCCCCGTCACCGGAGCGCGCGGGCAGCAGCCGGAAGTTGCCGGGATGCGGATCGGCGTGCAGCAGCCCCGTGCGAGCGGGACCCGAGAACAGGAACCGGGCCAGCAACTGCCCGGCCCGGTCGCGCTGTTCCTGCGTGCCGTCCGCGATCACGTCGGCCAGCGGCACACCGTCGATCCACTCCGTCACCAGCACCTCGTCGCACTGGTGCACCACGTCGGGCACCACCACGTCCGGGTCACCGGCGAACTCCACCGCGTGCTCCCGCTGCGCCCGCGCCTCCAGTCCGTAGTCCAGCTCCTCCGTCACCCGGTCGCGCAGCTCCGCGATCAGCGGCTTGATGTCCATGCCGGGGATCAGCGGCCCCAACAGCCTGGCGAACCGCCCCAGTTGGGTGAGGTCCGACAGCAGTGCCTCGCCGGCCCCCGGGTACTGCACCTTGACGGCCACCGTCCGCCCGTCGTGCCACACCGCGCGGTGCACCTGCCCGATCGACGCGGCTGCCGACGGCTTGTCCTCGAACTCCTGGAACAGCTCCCGCCAGCCCTCGCCGAGCCGCTCGTCGAGCACCTTGTGCACCGTGCTCGTCGGCATCGGAGGAGCCGCTTCCTGGAGCTTCGTCAGAGCCGCCCGGTACGGCCCGGCGACCTCCTCCGGCAGCGCGGACTCGAAGACGGACAGGGCCTGCCCGAACTTCATCGCCCCGCCCTTCAGTTCCCCCAGGACCTTGAAGAGCTGTTCCGCCGTGCGCTGCTGCAGTTCCCGCCCGACGATCTCCGCCGACTTCCCGCCGATCCGTTTGCCCAGGCCCCACGCGGTCCGGCCGGCGAAGCCCAGTGGCAACGCGGCCAGCTTGGCGGTACGGGTGACCGCCTTCCGGGGAAGATCAGACATGAGCCCCTCCAAATCCCAGACAGCCGCGCCGCACCTGCCCCGGAGCCCCCGCTTCCGCGGCCTTCTCCCCGGCACTTCCGACGGCGCCTACGGTGCCATTGTGTCGTGCGGCCTCAAGCCCTCACCGGGGGCGTCCCCCTCCCCCTCCCGACCTGCGCCGCAGGGGCAGTCCCGGTGCGCGGCGAGCTCCTCGCGCCGCCAGTCCAGGAGCGGCAGCGCCGCCTCCCACCGCGCCCCGGCACTCGACGGCAGCTCTCCGTCCAGGAAAGCCAGCGCGTGCGCGGCCGCCAGCCCCGCCACCGCGGTGGCCAGCGCGATGTCACACCCCGGCACCGCCTCCCGCCGCCCGGAACGCCACTGCGCCTGCATCCTCGGCCATCCCGGGTCGCGCTCCGCCCGCACCCGCTCCAGGCACCCGGCGCACCCCGTCCCGTCCGGCAGCACCAGCGGCCCCACCACCCCCGTCGCCTCCACCACCCCCGCGTACAGATGCGGCACCCCGCCCGTCATCCAGGGTTCGGCCGTCGCGGGGTCCGGCACATGGGCGTCCAGCCCGTCCCGGGGCGCCACCACGACCAGCGACAGCGGAGGCTCGGCGTCCGGTCCCGCCCCGGGCCGCTGCCGGGGAGGGCGCCCCGGGGCACAGTCCCGTACCGTCCGACGGGCCACGACGTCCCGCCGCATGCCCACCGCGGTGGTCCCCGCCCCGCCCGGGGCCACGTCCCACGGCTCCACGCACCCGCCGTCCAGCACGTCGACCCGGCCCACCCCCGCCGCCGACAGCACCGCGGCGAGCGTCGCGCCGACCCGTCCCGCACCCCGCACCTGCACCCGGGCCGTGCGCCGCGCCGCCAGCCGCCGCGCCCCGCCGCCCGGCTCCGGATGCACCACGCTCAGCGAGGCCAGGTCGGGTCGCAGCCGGTCCGCCTCCCCGGCCCTGGCGTGCAGGGCCACCGCCTCCGGACCGCCCGCCCCCACGTCGTCGATCAGCCCCGCCGCCGCGAGCCGCGCCACCAGCCGGTCGGCCTGCTCCTCCGGCAGGCCCCGGGCCCGCGCCTCCGCACGCAGCAGCGGCATGCCCCGCGTCCCGTCCAGCAGCCCGAGCAGCGTGCCGGTCGCCGTGTCCACCGGGCCGACCAGCACCGCGTGCGCGGACGTCACCCCGAACTGGACGCTCTGCCGGTCCCGCCAGGCCCGCCGCAGCGCGGGCTTCACCTTCGGATGCATCGGTCCCACCCCCGTCTTCCCGTCGTCGCCCCTCCCGCGGCGGGTCCGCGAGATCGACTGGGACCAGAATGCGCGCCGGTGAAAATCCGTGCCGAAAGTTGTCCACAGGCCCGAGCGTTAGTCGTACGAACAGGCCGTCCGGGAGCGACCGAGCCGGCCATGGGGGGAAGCGACCGAGCCGGCCGTCCGGGAGCCGCGCAGCCGATCCGTGAGCCGCAGACCCGATCCGTCCAGGAGCGGCGGCGGACCGCGGCATCCGGCCGTAACCCCGCCAAGGCGGGACGCCCGCCGCGCACAGCGGGTAACGTCGGGGCGTGTCCGTCGACCCGTCCCCCCGCCTCGCCGTCGAGGTCCGCAGAAGTGCCCGGCGCAGTCGCACCGTCTCCGCGTACCGCGAGGGCGACCGCACCATCGTGCTCATTCCGGCCCGCATGTCCGAGGCCGAGGAGCAGCGCTGGGTCGGCGTGATGCTCGACAAACTGGCCGCCCAGGAGAGCAGGCGCGCCCTCGGCGACGACGACCTCTCCGAACGCGCCGTCCACCTCTCCGACCAGTACTTCGACGGCCGCGCCAGGCCCGCTTCGGTGCGCTGGGTGACCAACCAGAACACCCGCTGGGGCTCCTGCACCCCCTCCGAGGGCAGCATCCGGCTCTCCCACCGGCTCCAGGGAATGCCCGAGTACGTCATCGACTACGTGCTCCTGCACGAGCTGGCGCACCTCCTGGTCCCCGGCCACGGCTCCCGCTTCTGGCAGCTCCTGGAGGCCTACCCGCGCACCGAGCGGGCCCGCGGCTACCTCGAGGGGGTGGCCGCCGCCGACCGGCTGCCCCACCTGCCCACAGCGCGCGAGCGGTGACGGCAGCCGCCGTCCGCCGCCGAAGCACGTAGCCGTCCTGCGGTGATCTGTACCGACTGTGTACCGGCCCGCCGCACTGTCGGAGATTGCGGATAGCCTGCTTCGCGACGCATCCACATCCGGGACGGGGGACGGTCGTTACGTATGGCCAGGGAATTCCAGCGCGGCCACAAGGCCAAGATCAGTGACCTCACAGCGGGGACGGACCTGTACGTAGGCGTGCAGATCGGCGCTCCCGGGCTGACCTTCGACATCAGCTGCTTCGGCCTCGACGCGAACGAGCAGCTGACCGACGACCGGTACTTCGTCTTCTTCAACCAGCCGAAGTCCCCCGAGGAGTCGATCCAGCTCCTGGGCGCGCAGGCCGGCGACACGGAGTCGTTCCGCGTCACGCTCGACCGGATCCCGGCGCACATCCACAAGCTGTCGTTCACCGCGACCATCGACGGCGCGGGACAGATGTCGCAGGTGTCCCCCGGGTACATCAGGGTCGTGGCGGGCGGCGAGGAAGTCGTCCGGTACTCGTTCAACGGTTCGGAGTTCAGCACCGAACGCGCGGTGATGCTCGGCGACTTCTACCTCAAGGACGTGTGGCGCTTCGCCGCCGTCGGCCAGGGCTTCGACGGCGGCCTGGAGGCGCTGCTGAAGAACTTCGGCGGCGAGGTCGAGGAGGAGCAGCAGCAGCCCGCGGCCCCGGTGCCGCAGCAGGGCGCCGCTCCCGGGTTCGCCCCGCCGGCCCAGGCGGGTCCGCCCCCGGCCCCGGCCTTCGGCGCCCCGGCCGTCCCGCAGGCCCCGGCCCCGGCGCCCGTGCCCCAGGCGCCGGCCCCGCAGTTCACCCCGCCGCCCCAGGGCAGCACCCCGCCCCCCGCGCCCGCGCCCGCCGTCCCCCCGGTGCACGCCGCGCAGACCATCGCCGCCCCGCTGCACACGCAGCAGCCCTACGGCCAACCGCCGCACGCCCCGCAGGCGCCCCAGCCGCCCCAGAGCTACGGCCAGCCGGTCCCCGGACAGAGCCAGGGCGGCCAGTACGGCTACCCGCAGGGCGCACCCGCCGCCCCCGGACCGTACGGACAACAGCAGCCGGGCGGGCAGTACCCGCCCCAGCACCACCAGCCCTACCAGCAGCAGGGCATGCCTCCGCAGGGCATCCCCCAGGGCATCCCGCCCCAGGGAATCCCGCAGGCCCCCGGCCTCCAGGCCGCCCTGCAGAAGTTCCGCGAGACCCCCACCGGGCAGCGCTGGACGCCGCAGAACGAACAGCTCATGCGGGTCGACCTCGGCAACAACGGCACCGCCGTGCTCGCCCGCCAGGGCAGCATGGTGATGTACCAGGGCAAGGTCGAGTTCAGCTACAAGGGCGCCGGCTTCAAGGGCCGCGTCATCGGCAACGCCACCGGGCAGGAAATGCAGCTCATGCGCTGCACCGGCGCCGGCCAGGTCTTCTTCGCGGAGAGCGCCGCCCACCTGCACCCCATCGAGCTCCAGGGCGACGGCATCTGCGTCTCCGCCGAGAACGTCCTCGCCTTCGACGAGACCCTCCAGCACGAGGTCCGCCGCATCGAGGGCCACGGCATCCCCGGCGGCGCGCTCTTCACGATGCTGTTCCACGGCACCGGCACCGTCGTCGTCAAGACCCAGGGCGTCCCGGTCGTCCTGCCGGTCACGCCCACCACCTTCGCCGACAGCAACGCCATCGTGGCCTGGTCGGCGGCGTCCCAGGTGATCGTCTCCAGCCAGGTCCGGCTGCGCCGCCAGGCGTTCCCCGGCCACAGCGGAGAGACCGTGAACCTGCAGTTCCGGGGAGCCCCCGGAAACTTCATCGTCGTCCAGCCGTACGAGGTCTGAGGGAGCCCGAAGAAATGAACCAGCAGCTCGCGGGCTTCGCCCCGACCCCCGTCAGCGCCCGCATGGAGAACCACGGCCGCTCTATGCTCAAGGTCGCCATGGTCTCCGGCCAGGACCTGTTCGCGCGCACCGGCTCGATGGTCGCCTACGAGGGCTTCGTCCAGTACGAGCCCAACCCCCCGGCGGTGCGCCAGATCGCCTCGCAGTGGATTACCGGCGAGGGCGCCCCCCTGATGAAGTGCTCCGGCGACGGCCTGCTCTACCTCGCCGACTACGGCGCTGACGTCGTCGTCATCAACCTCACCAACGACGCCCTCTCCGTCAACGGCACCAACCTCCTCGCCTTCGACGCCTCCCTCCAGTGGGGCGTCGAGCGGGTCAAGGGCCTCGCCAAGTTCGCCGGCCAGGGCCTGTGGAACGTGAAGGTCACCGGCACCGGCTGGGTCGCCCTCACCTCGCGCGGCGCGCCCCTGGTCGTCGACTGCGGCCGCGGCGAGGACGAGACGTACGTCGACCCGGACGCCCTGGTCGCCTGGTCCCCGAACCTCAAGGTCAAGGGCAAGCGCAGCTTCAAGGCGTCCTCCCTGATCGGACGCGGCAGCGGCGAGGCGTACCAGATGGCCTTCTCGGGCCAGGGCGTCGTCGTCGTACAGCCCAGCGAGGACAGCTCGGACCGCCTGCGGGTCAGGAACTGAAGGGGACACGGACATCATGCAGAGCCCGCTTTTCGGCCACACGGAAGTGCAGTCCACCGAGCGCTACACCGCGCAGAACCCGCAGCTCCTGCGGGTCGCCCTGACCGGCCACGACGACGTCCTCGCCCGCAAGGGCAGCATGGTCGCCTACCAGGGGCTGATGGAGTTCGACGGCGAGTACGTCTCGCAGCAGCAGCAGCGCGCCCGCGCCAACACCGGCGAGGGCCTGGACCTGATGCGCTGCTCCGGGCAGGGCACCGTCTTCCTGGCCAACCTCGCCCAGTACATCCACGTCGTGGACGTCGACCAGGACGGCCTCACCGTCGACAGCGGTTACGTCCTGGCCCTGGACTCGGCGCTGCACACCGAGGTCGTCGCCGTCGACAGCCAGTACGGCATCTCCGGCTCCGGCAAGTTCCAGATGAACATCTCCGGCCGCGGCAAGGTCGCCCTGATGACCTCGGGGCAGCCGCTGCTGATGCAGGTCACGCCCGACCGGTACGTCAGCGCCGACGCGGACGCGGTGGTCGCCTGGTCGGCGTCGCTGCGGGTGCAGATGCAGGCGCAGACGCACTCCTCGGGGGTACGGCGCAGGCGCGGCAACACCGGAGAGGGCTGGGAGCTCAGCTTCCTCGGGCAGGGCATCGTCCTGGTCCAGCCCAGCGAGGTCATGCCGCCGCAGAACGCGGTGATCGGCCAGGGCATGGCCGCCCAGTACGGCGTGGGCCAGCACGGCGCGCACGGCCAGAACCAGAACAACGCCTGGAACTAGCACCAGGGCACGAAGTAAGGGGCGGCCTCCTGGAGACCGCCCCTTACTCACGTGCACGGAGGACTACTGCGACGCCAGCGCCGCCCGCGTCCGCTCCACCAGCCGTACGACGGACTCGTCGGCCACGTCCGCGACCTCGTCGTAGGCGAACCAGCGCAGGTCGTCCGACTCGTCGCTGATCGCCTCGACCGCGCCCGCCGGGGCGATCGCCGCGTACTGCACGTCCAGGTGCCAGTGGCAGGGCGCCGGAATCGGGTGCCGGTCCAGGCGGACCGGGCCGCCCGGAAGCAGCGTCAGACCCTTGATGCCGGACTCCTCGGTGGCCTCGCGCAGCGCCGCGTCCGCCACCGTGGCGTCGCCGCTCTCGCAGTGACCGCCCATCTGGAGCCACATCTTCAGCTTCTTGTGCAGCGTCAGCAGCACCCGGCCGCGCTCGGCGTCCACCACCAGCGCGCTGGCCGTGAGGTGGCCGGCCGTGCAGGCCTTCCACATCCCGTCCGGGTGCGCCGCGAGGTGGTCCAGGTACTGCTGTCGCAGCTCTGCCTGGTCCTCGTACTTCTCAAGGACGAGGACCGCGTCGTCGTGCAGGGTCACTTGGCGCCCTCGTCGCCCTCGTCGTCCTTCGTGAGCTTGGGCTTCTCCTGGGGGGAGGAGCCGTTCGCGGCCTCGCCGAGCATCTTGTCCAGCTCGGAGAAGTCCATCTGCTCGCGGTGCACGAAACCGTCCGGGTCGTCCAGGTCGGCGGCCGTCGGCAGCATGTCCGGGTGCTCCCACAGCCCGTCGCGGCCCTCGTGGCCCCGCGCGTCCGTGAGCGAGGCCCACAGCCGGGCGGCGTCGCGCAGGCGGCGCGGCCGCAGCTGCATGCCCACCAGCGTCGCGAAGGTCTGCTCGGCGGGGCCACCGGTGGCACGCCGCCTGCGCAGCGTCTCGCGCAGCGCGTCCGCCGACGTCAGGCGCGGCTTGGCGGCCTCGTGCACCACCGCGTCCACCCAGCCCTCGACCAGCGCCAGCGCCGTCTCCAGACGGGCCAGGGCCGCCTTCTGCGCCGGGGTCTCCTCCGGCTGGAACATGCCCTGCTGGAGGGCCTCCTGGAGCTGCTCGGGGTTGGACGGGTCGAGACCGCCGACCGCCTCCTCCAGCTTCGAGGTGTCCACGGTGATCCCGCGGGCGTACCCCTCGACCGCGCCGAACAGGTGCGAGCGCAGCCAGGGCACGTGCGCGAAGAGGCGCTGGTGGGCGGCCTCGCGCAGCGCCAGGTACAGCCGGACCTCGTTCTCGTCGACGCTCAGGTCCTTGCCGAACGCCGCCACGTTCAGCGGCAGCAGGGCGGCCTTGCCGGCCGGTCCCAGCGGCAGGCCGATGTCGGTCGACCCGGTCACCTCGCCCGCCAGCACACCGACGGCCTGCCCGATCTGCTGGCCGAACATGGCGCCGCCCATGGAGCGCATCATGCCGATCAGCGGGCCCGCCATGGCCTGCATCTCCTCCGGCAGCACGTCGCCCATGGCCGCGCCGACGCGCTCCGCCACCGGGTCCACGAGCTGCTTCCACGCGGGCAGGGTCGCCTCGACCCACTCCGCACGGCTCCACGCCACCGCGGTGGTCGCACCGGAGGGCAGCGAGGTCACGCCGTCCAGCCAGTGGTCGGCCAGCCGCACGGCCTCCTCGACGGCCGAACGCTCCGCCGGGCCGACGCTGGCGTCCTTGGTGCCGTCGGAGGTGCCCTGCGCGACGGTCTGCCGGGCGATGTCCTTGGCCATGTCCCAGTTCACGGGACCGCCCTCGTAGCTCAGCATCTGGCCGAGCTGCTGGAAGGCGGCGCCCAGGTCGTTGGGGTTCATCGAACCGAACATCGCGGCGAACGGGTTGTCACCGCCCATGCCGCCCATGCCGGGCAGACCGCCGAACCCGAAGGGGTTCTGCGGACCGCCGGAACCCTGCCCACCACCGGCAGGGTCCTTCTTCTTGCCGTCGCCGTCCTCCGGCTCCTCCGGCGGAAGGCCGAATCCGAATGGGGTGTCACTCACGGGTTTCCTCGGCTCGTAGGGCCGCCGGAGTTGGCCGGCGGCGGCTGCCCGGCTTCTGCACCCAGCGTAGACACCCGAACAGGTTCCGGGCTCGGTGCTCCGCCGGCTCAAGGCCTGCGGCAGGATGGACGCCACCTGGTCCGTACGCGCCAACTCGCGTACGTACTGAAGACAACCGCTGGAGACGCCCGGTGAGTTCCCCAGATCCGCAGGTTCGCGCAACAGATCCCAAGGTTCGCGCAGCGCGAAACCCGTCAACCCCCACCCCACCGTCGCGCGGCCCCGCGCGCGGCCCGGTCGTCGCGGTCACCGGCGCCGCCTCCGGAGTCGGCGCCCACCTGACCCGCCGCCTCGCCGAGTCCGCCGAGATCAAGCAGGTCGTCGCGATCGACGAGCGGCGCGGCGAGGTGTCCGAGGCGCAGTGGCACATCCTCGACGTGCGCGACCCGGCCATCGCCGAGAAGCTGCGCGGCGCGGACGTCGTCGTGCACCTGGCGCTCGACCTCGACCTGGAGACCGACCCGGCCGCCCGCACCGCCTACAACGTGCGCGGCACGCAGACGGTGCTCACCGCGGCCGCCGCCGCGGGAGTGCACCGGGTCGTCCTGTGCACCAGCGCCATGGTCTACGGGGCCCTGCCCGACAACGACGTCCCGCTCTCCGAGGACGCCGAACTGCGCGCCACCGCCGAGGCCACCGGCGTCGGCGACCTCCTGGAGGTGGAGCGCCTGGGCCGCCGCGCCCCGCGCGCCCACCCCGGACTCAACGTCACGGTCGTGCGCCCCGCCGTCCTGGTCGGCGGCACGGACACGGCCCTGACCCGCTACTTCGAGTCGCCGCGCCTGCTGGTCGCCGCCGGCTCCCGCCCCACCTGGCAGTTCTGCCATGTGGACGACCTGGTCAGCGCCCTGGAGTACGCCGTCCTGGAGAAGGTCGAGGGCGAGGTCGCGGTGGGCTGCGACGGCTGGCTGGAGCAGGAGGAGGTCGAGGAGCTCAGCGGCATCCGCCGCATGGAACTGCCCTCGGCGGTCGCGCTCGGCGCGGCCGCGCGCCTGCACCGGATCGGCCTCACCCCGTCCCCGGCGGGCGACCTGGCGTACACCATGCACCCCTGGGTGGTGAGCGTCTCGCAACTGCACGACGCGGGCTGGCGGCCGCGGTGGACCAACGAGGAGGTGCTCGCCGAGCTCCTCAAGGAGGTGGAGGGACGGCACACCGTCGCCGGCCGCCGGCTCGGCCGCAAGGACGCCACCGCCGCCGGAGCCGCCGGCGCCACCGTCGCCCTGCTCGGCACGGCCGCACTGGTGCGCCGCGCCCGCAAGGCCCGCCGCCGCATCTGACGCCCCGACGCGCCCTTCGTCCGTCGCGCCACCGCGCCCGGCACGGCCTCCGTGCCGGGCGCAACTGTAGGAGGCTCCAGAGGCCGCCCGCCCGCGCCGGGCGATGACGCAATACCGCGTTGTCGGTGGCGTACGGCACGATGGAGGGCATGGCAGGCACTCCCAGCACCATCAGCACCCACCCGGGCGAACAGGCGGCGCAGGACCCGATCCGCCTCCTCGCCATCCGCGACACGGCGCTCTCCCTGGACGAGGTCTTCCGGGCCGTCGGCGAGGACGCGGCGGGCGGCACCGCCCTGTTCGTCGGCACCGTGCGCAACCACGACGGCGGCGCGGACGTCGACGCGCTGGGCTACTCCTGCCATCCCACCGCGGAGGCGGAAATGCGCAGGGTGGCCGAGCAGGTCGTCGCCAAGTACCCGGTCCGGGCGCTGGCGGCCGTCCACCGGGTGGGCGATCTCGCGGTGGGCGACCTCGCGGTCGTGGTCGCCGTGTCCTGCCCGCACCGGGCGGAGGCGTTCGAGGCCTGCCGCATGCTCATCGACGACCTCAAGCACGACGTGCCGATCTGGAAGCACCAGAAGTTCTCCGACGGCACGGAGGAATGGGTCGGAGCCTGTTAGCCGCAACTCCGCGCTCTAAACACGGACGCCGTCAACCGCCCCGATTTGCGTAACCCGACCCCGGGGCGGAGCGTTGGAGCAGCGGATGGTTAATCTGCTGATCGGCTGGCTGCGATCGCTCGGGATTGTCCAGCGGTCGCTCACTGGGTCGGGAGGTCGGAAATGGCTGCACTTGCCTGGTTGCTGATTCCGCTTTTCGCAGCCATAGGGGCTGCGATATGGGGAAGCTGGGCCGCCCGCGATCGCACAACCGGTGATGTCGCCGAGTTGGCGGGCTACGAGAAGTTCCGCGAAGCCATGCAGAAACCGCGTTCCGGTTCAGAAGCCGCCTGACGCCCCGGCGCCCACGCGCCCCTGAGGACGCTCCTGCCCGGCGCCCCGCCGGAGACGGCCCCGCTCCGCCGTTCGTACGCGAGAGCCGCCGCTGCGCCCCGTACGGACCGGCCCCAGCGGTGCACGTGCGCACCCGTCCCGTACTGTCGTTCCATGCCACGCCGCACTGCGACGATGCTCGCTTCCACCCTCGTTCTCATCGCGCTGCTCTGTGCGGGTGTCCTCATCAAGGTCCCGTACGCGGAGATGTCCCCGGGCCCGACGGTGAACACGCTGGGCGAGGCGGGCGGCGAGCCGGTGCTCCAGATCGCGGGCCGCAAGACGTATCCGACGACCGGTCACCTGAACATGACCACGGTCCGCGTCACCGGCGCCGACTACCGGATGAACCTCGCCGAGACGGTGTACGGCTGGCTCGCCCACGACAGCATCGTGGTGCCGCACGACACGCTCTACCCGGACGGCAAGACCGAGGAGCAGTCCACCCAGGAGAACGCCGAGGAGTTCAGCCAGTCCCAGGAGAGCGCCAAGGTGGCCGCCCTCCGGGCGCTGAAGATCCCCGTCGCCACCCGGGTGGTCGTCGCGAGCGTCGTCAAGGACAGCCCCGCGGAGGACAAGCTGCACGCGGGCGACGTCATCCGCGAGGTCGACGGCACGAAGGTCGAGGAGCCGGGCGACGTGGCCAAGCTGGTGACCAAGCGCAAGCCCGGGGAGACGGTCGTCTTCACCATCGTGCCGGTCAAGGACGCCGAGGCCGCCGAGAAGGCGCACAAGGAGCCCACGACGACCGGGAAGGTCAGCGTCACCACGAAGAAGGCCGAGGACAACGGCAGGGCGATCGTCGGCATCCAGGCCGGGACCGACCACACCTTCCCGTTCACCATCGACATCAAGCTGGCCGACGTGGGCGGCCCCAGCGCCGGGCTGATGTTCTCGCTCGGCATCGTCGACAAGCTCACCGAGGGCGACATGACCGGCGGAAAGTTCGTCGCCGGCACGGGCACGATCGACGAGAAGGGCAAGGTCGGCCCGATCGGCGGCATCCAGATGAAGACCGTCGCGGCGCGCAAGGCGGGCGCGGAGTACTTCCTGACGCCCAAGGAGAACTGCGCGACGGCCGCCGCCGACGTGCCCGAGGGGCTCACCCTCGTCAAGGTCGACACCCTCGACGACGCCATGAAGGCGATGAACGGCATCAGCAGGGGAGACCGGTCCAGCCTGCCGCGGTGCACGACAGGCTGACCCGCCCCGGCCGGACCGCCGGGGTTACGACTCGAACGTCGCCGCCAGCGCCTCCGCCAGCCCCGGTACCAGGTCCGGTCCCGTCAGCACCTCGTTCGGCGAGTCCTTCTCGCGCAGCCGGATCGCCGACTCGCGGGCCCCGCCGCGCAGCACCGCCACCGTCATCCGGACCTCCTGCCGGTCCGGGTGCGCGGCCACCCACTTGGTGAGCTGCTTGCCCTTCATGCCCTCGGGCACCGACGCCTCCGCCGACGGCGGCAGCATCAGGCGCTCCACCGTGAGCGCGCAGCCGGTCACCTGGTCGGGCCAGGCGATCGTGCCGAGGAACTCGTCCAGCGCCTTGCCGCGCGGGATCTCCGCCTGCTCGATCGGCGTGTAGCCGGCCGCCTGCCCCGGCTCGATGCCGAGCTGCTTGGCGAGCCCCGGCTCCTGCTTGCGCAGCTTCGCGGTGTCCACCAGGGCGAACAGCCGGGCGGGCTTGTCCCAGCCGAGACCGGAGGCGTACTCGTCGATCTCCAGCACCGCCCGGGTGAGCGGCGAGGCGGCCATCGGCGTGCCCGGAGCGGGCATCGGAGGGGTGTGGTCTGAGGGGGAGGAGTTGGACATGGTGAATATCCTGCCTCCTTCGGCCCCCAAAGCGGGAACTGAGTAAAGCTTCAGTAAGTTGCATAGGTACGGGCCCTGCCCTCGCGGGTTCCGGAGACACCTGCTAGACCCGCTAGACACCGCAAACAACACAGCGAACTTCGAGGTGCGCACGTTGGCTTTCCAGATGCCGGACCGCGGCGGAGGCCCGACCGGGCCACGGATCAGAGTGGGCCGGCCCTCCCGGCGTGCCCGGACCCTGCTCATGACACTGGGGGTCCTGGCCGTCCTGGCCATGGCGTTCGTCATGTTCGCAGGGTTCTGGACGGACTGGCTCTGGTACCGGTCGGTCAAGTTCTCCTCCGTCTTCACCACCACCCTGTGGACCAAGATCGGGCTGTTCGCCGTCTTCGGTCTCCTCATGGCCGCCGCCGTCGGCGTGAACGTCTGGCTGGCGCACCGGCTGCGGCCGCCGCTCAGCGCGATGTCGATGGAGCAGCAGAGCCTCGACCGCTACCGGATGGGCCTGGCCCCGTACAAGAAGTGGGTGCTGATCGCGATCACCGCCCTCGTCGGGCTGATCGCGGGCGCCTCCGCCGCCGGACAGTGGCGCACCTGGCTGCTGTGGGTCAACGGCGAGCTGTTCGGGCAGAAGGACCCGCAGTTCGGGCTCGACGTGGCGTTCTACGCCTTCGACCTGCCCTGGTACCGCTTCCTGCTCGGCTTCGGGTTCGCCGCCGCGGTGATCTCCCTGGTCGCCGCCGCGCTGGTGCACTACCTGTACGGCGGGCTGCGGCTCACCAGCCCCGGCGCACGCGCGACCGCCGCCGCGACCGGGCACCTGTCGGTGCTGCTCGGCGTGTTCGTCGCGCTGAAGGCCGTCGCGTACTGGCTCGACCGGTACGGACTGGCCGTGAAGTCCAGTGACTTCAAGGCCACCGGCAACTGGACGGGCCTGCGCTACGTCGACGCCAACGCCTATCTCCCGGCGAAGACGATCCTGTTCTGCATCGCCGTCATCTGCGCCGTGCTGTTCTTCGCGACGCTGTGGCGCCGCACCTGGCAGCTGCCGGTCATCGGCTTCGGCCTGATGGTGCTCTCCGCGATCCTGATCGGCGGCCTCTACCCGGCGATCGTGCAGAAGTTCCAGGTCCAGCCGAACGAGCAGGCCAAGGAAGCGGAGTACATCAAGAAGAACATCGACGCGACCCGCAAGGCGTACGACATCGCCGGCGCCAAGGTCACCGACTACAAGGGCTCGAACGACAGCGTCGACAACGCGCAGTTGCGCAAGGACGCCGACACGGCGGCCAGCTACCGCCTGCTCGACCCGAACGTGGTTTCGCCCACCTTCCGTCAGCTCCAGCAGGAGCGGAAGTACTACCAGTTCCCGCAGACCCTCGACGTGGACCGCTACAACGGCCAGGACACCGTCATCGGCCTGCGCGAGCTGGACCTCAAGGGCATCCCGAAGCGGAACTGGATCAACGACCACTTCTACTACACGCACGGTTACGGTGCGGTGACCGCCAAGGGCACGTCCATCAACACGGACACCGAGGGCGGCCCGGAGTTCACCGAGTCCGGCCTGCCGTCCGAGGGCGTCCTCTCCGGGAAGGCCAAGTACGAGCAGCGGATCTACTACGGCGAGAAGACCGAGCAGTACTCGATCGTCGGCGGCCCGCAGCAGGAGCTCGACTACGAGAAGAACGGCGAGCCCACCAAGACCACCAGCTACCGGGGCGACAGCGGCGTCAACCTCTCGAACCCGTTCAACCGGGCGGCCTACGCCGTCACCATGAGCGAGCCGCAGATCCTCTACTCCGGCGCCATCGGCGAGGGCTCGCGGATCCTCTACAACCGCACGCCCAAGCAGCGCGTCGAGGCCGTCGCCCCCTGGCTGACCATCGACGGCGACGCCTATCCGGCGGTCATCGGCGACCGCATCCAGTGGATCGTCGACGCGTACACCACGACCAACGGCTACCCGTACGCCTCGCGCACCACGCTCGGCGACACCACGACCGACTCGCTGACCACCAACCAGCGCGCCGTCGTCGCCCAGCAGAACCAGGTCAACTACATCCGCAACTCGGTGAAGGCGACCGTCGACGCGTACGACGGCACGGTCAAGCTCTACGAGTGGGACGAGAAGGACCCGGTCCTCAAGACCTGGAAGAAGGCGTTCCCGGGCACCGTCGAGGACAAGAGCGCGATCCCCGCGCAGCTCAAGGAGCACCTGCGCTACCCGCAGGACATGTTCAAGGTCCAGCGCGAGCTGCTCACCCGCTACCACGTCGAGGAGCCCAAGCAGTTCTACGCCGGCTCCGACGCCTGGCAGGTCCCGGACGACCCGACGACCGACGCCAAGGGCGCGGTCCCGCCGTACTACCTGAGCCTGAAGATGCCCGGTGACAAGGAGCAGAACTTCTCCCTGACGACGACCTTCACGCCCAACGGGCGCCCCAACCTCGGGGGCTTCATGGCGGTCGACGCGGATGCCTCCAGCCCGAGCTACGGCACGATAAGGCTGTTGCGGGTCACGGGCGACGTGCCGGGACCGCAGCAGGTGCAGAGCCGCCTCAACGGCAACGCCGACGTCGCCGAGTTCGTCCGCAACATGAAGGGCGCCAACTCCAACATCGAGTACGGCAACCTGCTGACGATCCCGCTCAACGACGGCTTCCTGTACGTGGAACCGGTGTACGCGGAGGGCAACAGCGCCCAGTACCCGCTGCTCAAGAGGGTCGCCGTGTCCTACGGCAAGGAGACCGTCTTCAAGAACAGCCTGCCCGAGGCGCTGAACGAGGTCTTCGGCGACAAGGGCGCGGAGACCCCGCCGGACAAGGGCGACGGCACCACCAAGCCGCCGGCCACCGGTTCCGCCGCGCTCCAGAAGGCCATCGCGGACGCCACCGCGGCGTACGACGAGGGCCAGAAGGCGCTGCAGAAGACCCCGCAGGACTGGGTCGCGTACGGCAAGGCGCAGGAGAAGCTCCAGGAGGCGCTCCAGCGGGCGGCCGACGCCCAGAAGGCGGCGCCCCCGGCCTCGGACGACCCGAAGGCGCCCGACCAGAAGGACCCGCAGGAGCCCGCGAAGAACGAGTAGTCGCAGGCCGGAAAGGCTCCCTCCCGCGTCGTGGTACGGTTGCAGAACAACGACGCGGGGTGGAGCAGCTCGGTAGCTCGCTGGGCTCATAACCCAGAGGTCGCAGGTTCAAATCCTGTCCCCGCTACTGAAGGAAGAGGGCCCGAATCCATTGAGGATTCGGGCCCTCTTCGCATGTCCGTACCCCAGATGTGTTTGACTTGTCGCCCTGTGGGCATGTCGACAAAACGCTGAAGTGACCTCACGGGCTGCGGTATACCAGGTGTACCCGGGTTGCGGGTGGTGCGACGATGAAAACTATGGGGGACAGGGCAACTCTGTTGGAGACAGGGCAGGTTGATACGGCCGACGAAGGCACGGACACCGTCACGGCGGACACGGACACCGCCACGGCGGAGTACGAGCTGCGCCACCGGCAGGCCGCCGCCAACGGCGACACCGCCTCCATGAGCGTGCTCGGCTCCCTGCTGCTGCGCCGCGGCGACCTCGACGGCGCCGAACCCCACCTGCGCGCCGCCACCGCCGCCGGGGACCGGTCCGCCGCCAACAACCTGGGCGTCCTGCTGCACCAGCGCGGATACGCCGACGAGGCCGCCGGATGGTGGCGCGTCGCCGCCGTCGCCGGGTCCTCCGCCGCCGCCCACGCGCTCGGCCGCCACTACCGCGAGCGCGGCGACGAGCCCGCCGCCGAGTACTGGCTGCGCCAGTCCGCCGAGCACGGCCACGCGCTGGGCGCGTACGCCCTCGCCGACCTCCTGGAGCACCGGGGCGACGTCGGCGCCGAGCGCTGGCTGCGGGCCGCCGCCGAACAGGGGCACCGGGAGGCCTCGTACCGCCTGGCACGGCTGCTGGACCGGCGGGCCGGCACCCCCACGGGCGACGGTCCCGCCGCCGACGTCGCCAACCGGCGCGGCATCACCTGGGACACCGACCCCCGGATGCTCCGCACCTCCTCCGCCGCCCCCGGCGAGAAGCCGCCGGCCGTCGAGGCCGAGCAGTGGTACCGCCAGGCCGCCGCGCGCGGGCACCGCAGAGCCGCCCTCCACCTGGGCGTCATCCTGGAGGCGCGCGGCGAGCTCAAGGAGGCCGGGCGCTGGTACCTGACCTCCGCCAAGGACGGCGAGCCGCGCGCCGCCTGCGCGCTGGGCTTCCTGCTGCGCGACGCCGGCGACGAGGAGAGCGCCGCCGTGTGGTGGCTGCGCGCCGCCCAGGAGGGCGACGGCAACGCCGCCAACGCGCTGGGGGCGCTGCACGCCGCCCGGGGCGAGCAGCAGACCGCCGAGCGCTGGTACCGGGCCGCCCTGGACGCCGGTGACATCAACGGGGCGTACAACCTCGGGCTGCTGTGCGCCGCCCAGAAGCGCACCGCGCAGGCCGAGCAGTGGTACCGGCGCGCCGCCTACGCGGGCCACCGGGAGGCGGCGAACGCGCTGGCCATCCTGCTGATGCAGGGCGGCGACGCGGCGGGGGCCGAGCCCTGGTTCTCCAAGGCCGCCGAGGCGGGCAGCGTCGACGCCGCCTTCAACCTCGGCATCCTGTACGCGGGCCGCGGCGACGAGCAGGGCGCCTTCGAGTGGTACGAGCGGGCGGCCGCCGCCGGGCACACCGAGGCGGCCCTCCAGGTCGGCATCGCGCTGCTGCGCGAGGGCGACGAGCAGGACGCGGAGGCCCATCTGCGCCGGGCCGCGGGCGGCGGGAGCGCCGAGGGCGCCTTCCGGCTCGGGATGCTGCTCGACGCGCGCCGCCCGCCCGCCGGGCCGCCCGTGCTCGGCGAGCCGGTGGACGAGAAGTCCGAGTGCGAGGAGTGGTACGAGCGGGCCGCCGAGCAGGGCCACCGCCGGGCACAGGTACGGGTCGGGATGCTGGCCGCCGGGCGCGGCGACGCGGAGGCCGCGGCGCGCTGGTACCGCGAGGCGGCCGAGGCGGGCAGCCTCGGGGGCGCCTTCAACCTGGGGCTGCTGCTGGCGCGCGAGGGCCGCGAGCCCGAGGCGCAGCTGTGGTGGACGCGGGCGGCGCACGCCGGGCACGGCCGGGCGGCGCTGCGCCTGGCGCTGCTGGCGGCGCGGCGGGGCGAGCTGGACGAGGGCGAGCGGTGGTGCGTACGGGCCGTGGAGCTGGGGCCCGCCGAGGTGGCGGAGCGGGCGGCCCGGCTGCGGGACGCGCTGCACCAGGAGCTGACGGCGTGAGCGCCGGGCGGGCGGGGAAACGGATTTGCGCTGGTCGGGGGCGCGGCGTAGGGTTGGGTCTACCGACGCGGGGTGGAGCAGCTCGGTAGCTCGCTGGGCTCATAACCCAGAGGTCGCAGGTTCAAATCCTGTCCCCGCTACTAGAGGCCGAAGGCCCGGAACTCGTCAGAGTTCCGGGCCTTCGGCCGTTTTTCAGTTCCTGCACGCCGTCACCCGAAGCGCTCGGCCGCGCGGCTCGTGACGGGTTGCGCGCGCGGTTCCCCGCGCCCCTGCCGGGGGCGCGGGCTACGGGGCGCAGTTGGGGCAGATGCCCCGGTAGGTCACTTCCACGTCCGAGATGGTGAAGCCGAAGCGCTCCGTGTCCGGGAGGTCGGACAGCGGGTTGCGCGAGGGGTGCACATCGCGGATGGCGCCGCACTTCGCGCACACCAGGTGCTGGTGCGGGCGGTGGGCGTTCGGGTCGTAGCGCTTGGCGCGGCGGTCCGTGGAGACCTCGACGACCTCGCCCAGGGAGACCATCTCGCCCAGCGTGTTGTAGACCGTGGCGCGCGAGATCTCCGGCAGCCGGTCGACCGCGCGGGCGTGCACCTCGTCCGCGGTCAGGTGCACGTGGTCCCCGTCGAGGACCTCGGCCACGACGCGGCGCTGCGCCGTCATGCGCCAGCCGCGTGTGCGCAGTCGTTCCAAAAGGTCGCTCATGTCCTCCAGCCTAACAGGACGGGGGCCGTAGTCCCGAATCGATGTGGAGTTGGATGGTTGTTTGACTTGGACAAAGTCCAGAGTAGGATCGGGTGCAGCGAGAGCCAAGGCGGACAGGCCGGGGCGAACAAGGGACAGGATTTGCGGGAATGACGCAGGAGGCGCACATGACGACCCAGGGGCCGCTCACCACCGAGGCCGGCGCGCCGGTCGCTGACAACCAGAACAGCGAGACCGCGGGCATCGGCGGGCCGGTCCTCGTCCAGGACCAGGCGCTGCTGGAGAAGCTCGCGCACTTCAACCGCGAGCGCATACCGGAGCGCGTGGTGCACGCCCGCGGCGCCGGGGCGTACGGCACCTTCACCGTCACCCGTGACGTCTCGCAGTGGACGCGGGCCGCGTTCCTCTCCGAGGTCGGCAAGCAGACCGAGACCTTCCTGCGCTTCTCCACCGTCGCGGGCAACCTCGGCTCCGCCGACGCCGTGCGCGACCCGCGCGGCTTCTCGGTGAAGTTCTACACGGAGGAGGGGAACTACGACCTCGTCGGCAACAACACCCCCGTGTTCTTCATCCGGGACGCCATCAAGTTCCCCGACTTCATCCACACCCAGAAGCGCGACCCGTACACGGGCTCCCAGGAGGCCGACAACGTCTGGGACTTCTGGGGCCTGAGCCCGGAGTCCACCCACCAGGTCACCTGGCTCTTCGGCGACCGCGGCATCCCGGCGTCCTACCGCCACATGGACGGCTTCGGCTCGCACACGTACCAGTGGAACAACGAGGCGGGCGAGGTCTTCTGGGTCAAGTACCACTTCAAGACCGACCAGGGCATCAAGAACCTCACCACCGCGGAGGCCAACCAGCTCTCCGGCATGGACCCCGACAGCCACCAGCGCGACCTGCGCGAGTCCATCGAGCGCGGCGAGTTCCCGTCCTGGACGGTGCAGGTGCAGATCATGCCGGCGGCGGACGCGGCGACGTACCGCTTCAACCCGTTCGACCTCACCAAGGTGTGGCCGCACGCGGACTACCCGCCGATCGAGATCGGCAGGCTGGAGCTCAACCGCAACCCGCGGAACGTCTTCGCCGAGGTCGAGCAGTCGATCTTCAGCCCCGCGCACTTCGTGCCGGGCATCGGCCCGTCCCCCGACAAGATGCTCCAGGGCCGCCTGTTCGCGTACGGCGACGCGCACCGCTACCGCGTCGGCATCAACGCCGACCACCTGCCGGTGAACCGCCCGCACGCCACCGAGGCGCGCACCAACTCCCGTGACGGCCACCTCTACGACGGCCGCCACGACGGCGCCAAGAACTACGAGCCGAACAGCTTCGGCGGCCCGGCGCAGACCGGCCGGCCGCTGTGGCAGCCGGTCGCGGTCACCGGTCCGACGGGCAACCACGAGACCCCCCGCCACGCCGAGGACGACGACTTCGTGCAGGCGGGCAACCTCTACCGGCTGATGACGGAGGACGAGAAGGACCGGCTGATCGACAACCTCGCCGGGTTCATCTCCAAGGTCTCGCGCGAGGACATCGCCGAGCGCGCGGTGCACAACTTCCGCCAGGCCGACGCCGACTTCGGCAAGCGCCTGGAGACCGCGGTGCGCGAGCTGCGCGCCGCGTAGGCGTCGGCGTCACGGTGTGAGGCCGGTGGGCCGGATTCCCCTGGGGGTCCGGCCCACCGGCCTTTTCCGTACGGTACGGGCCTCAGCCCGCCAGTGACGCCGGGTGGCGGCGGCTCGGGGCCCAGCAGCGGATGATGTCGCGGACCGAGACGACGCCGACCGGCTCGCCCCGTTCGTCCAGCACGATCAAGTGGCGGAAGCCGCCGTGCGCCATGGCGTCGGCGGCGTCCTCCAGGGTCCAGGAGGGGGAGGCGAAGACGACGTCGGTGGTGGTGTGGGAGCAGACCGTTTCCAGGTCGGGGTCCTGGCCCGCGCCGACGGAGTTGAGGAGATCGCGCTCGGTCAGGATGCCCGGACCGCTGGTGTCGCAGTCGAGGACGATGGCCGCGCCGACGTGACGGGCGGACATCAGCCGGGCGGCCTGGCGGAGGGTGTGGGCGGGGCCGATGGTGAGGACCATCGTGCTCATGGCGTCGCGTACGAGCATGGGAGAAGCCACCTCCTGGGTGTGGACCCGCGGCCCCGCCGCGCGCTGCGCAACGGGAACGGATTCACAAGTTCACAAGTGAGGGAGCTTTCAGAGTCGCAGGGACGCCGGGGGTCAACAAGAGGGAGGTAGAGGCAAGTTGAGGGGCGCGCAAAATCTCGTCACACGCCCCTCATGCCGCTCAGGAGCGCCGGTCGAGGTAGCCGAGGAGCTCGGGGTGGAGCAGGCCGTTGGAGGCCGCGGCGTTGCCGCCGTCGACGCCCGGAACACCGTCCAGACTGGTGAAACTGCCGCCGGCCTCCTCGACGACGATCGCGTTCGCGGCCATGTCCCACAGCGAGAGCTCCGGCTCCGCGCAGATGTCGATCGAGCCCTCGGCGACCATCATGTACGGCCAGAAGTCGCCGTAGCCACGGGTGCGCCAGCAGGCCCGGGTGAGATCGAGGAAGCCGTCGAGGCGGCCCTGCTCCTCCCAGCCGGTCAGCGAGGAGTACGCGAAGGACGCGTCGGCGATCTCGGGGACCTTCGAGACGTGGATGCGGGTCGCGGAGGTCAGGCTGCGGCCGGTGTAGGCGCCCGCGCCCTTCGCGGCCCACCAGCGGCGGCCGAGCGCGGGGGCGGACACCACGCCGACGACGGGGCGGTAGCCGCCCTCGCCCGCCTCCATGAGCGAGATGAGGGTGGCCCAGACCGGGACGCCGCGCACGTAGTTCTTCGTGCCGTCGATGGGGTCGATCACCCAGCGGCGCGGGCCGTCGCCCTCCAGGCCGTACTCCTCGCCGAGGACCGCGTCGCGCGGGCGGGCGCGCCGCAGCTGTCCGCGGATCAACTCCTCCGCCGCCTTGTCGGCCTCGGTCACCGGGGTCATGTCCGGCTTCGTCTCGACCTGGAGGTCCAGGGCCTTGAACCGCTCCATGGTGGCGGCGTCGGCGGCGTCGGCCAGGACGTGGGCGAGGCGCAGGTCATCGTGATAGTCGGGCATGGGCGCCACAGTAGCGGCAGCGGGTCCGGCGCCGCGCGGGCGGTCTTGACAGTGCGTGACGGGCCGTCAACGCTGGCAGCCGGGAGGCGAGGCCATGCCCACTGCGCGAGAAGCCCTGTTGGACGCCGCCTGCACATCGCTGGCGGCGCGGTCCTGGACGGCGGTGCGGATGGTCGACGTGGCCGCCGCGGCCGGGGTGTCCCGGCAGACCCTCTACAACGAGTTCGGCAGCAAGGAGGGGCTGGCGCGGGCGCTGGTGCGGCGGGAGGCGGACGGCTTCCTGGCGGGCGTCGACCGGGTGCTGGCCGACCGCACCGGCTCCGACGCGGACCGGCTGGCCGGGGTCGCGGAGTGGATCGTACGGGCGGCGCGGGGGAGCGTGCTGGTGCGGGCGCTGGTGACGGACTGCTGGTCGGACCGGCTGCCGTCGGGGCGGCCTGCCCGGGGGTCGTCGGCGGGGGCCGCGGGGGCGGCGCAGCGACGGGCGGACGCCGGTGCGCCGGGAGCCGCGGAGCTGGTGGAGGCCGTACGGGCGCGGGTCGCGGCGGCGGGGGCGGGGACGCCGGCCGCGTGCGAGGCGGCGGTGCGGGTGGCGGTGTCGTGGGTGGTCGCGCCGGGACCGGGCGGGGTGGGGGAGGTCGTGCGGGGGCTGCTGTGAGGGGGCGGGCCGGGGAAGCCGTGGACGTGTGCCCGCGGTGCTAGTGCGAGGAGCCGGAGAGCTGGAGGCCGATGACGCCGATGATGACGAAGGAGATGGAGACGAGCTTCAGGGTGGAGACCACGTCGTCCAGGAAGACCATGCCGTAGATGGCGGTCCCGGTCGCCCCGATCCCCGTCCAGACGGCGTACGCGGGACCCACGTCCAGCCGCTTCAGCGCCAGCGTGAGCAGCCCGAAGCTGCCCAGCGCGAAGGCCGCGAAGGCGATCGTCGGCCAGAGTCTGGTGAACCCGTGGGAGAGCTTCAGGCAGACCGCGAAACCGGTTTCCAGGATTCCGGCGACCACCACCAGCAGCCACGCCATTGTGTGCCTCCCGCGTCAGCCCGGGTCCGCGGACCCGGTTCGGTGACTGCTTCGTCTCGCTCGGTGCGATTATGCCTTTACCGGAGGGACGCCGCGGGGAGCGCCCACGGTTCAGTCCCCGTCGCGCCGTTCCCGGGTGGCCAGCAGTCGGCGCAGCGAGTAGAGCCGGGCCGGGTCCGCGTGCCCGTCCGACACCCACTTGTCCAGCGCGCAGTCCACCGCCTGGTCGTCGTGCGTGCAGCCGCGCGGGCACTCCTCCGTCCCCGGCACCAGGTCCGGGAACGCGTGGATGACGCGCGAGGGGTCCACGTGGTGCAGCCCGAAGGACCGCACGCCCGGGGTGTCGATCACCCAGCCGGACTCACCCGCGAGGGGCAGCGCGAGCGCCGAGGTGGTGGTGTGCCGGCCGCGTCCGGTGACCGCGTTGACGTGCCCGGTGGTGCGCCGCCGCTCCTCGGGGACGAGCGTGTTGACCAGGGTCGTCTTGCCGACGCCCGAGTGACCGACGAAGGCGGTGATCCGGCCGTCCAGGTGATCGCGCACCACCTCGCTCGCCGCGCCGTTCTCCAGCTCCTCGCGGCTGGTGACGATGTACGGGACGCCCAGCGGCACGTACATCTCGAGCAGTGAGTCGGCCGGGGCCAGGTCGGACTTGGTGAGGACCAGGAGCGGGGTCAGACCCCCGTCGTACGCTGCCACCAGACAGCGGTCGATCATGCGGGGGCGCGGTTCCGGGTCGGCGAGGGCGGTGACGATGGCGAGCTGGTCGGCGTTGGCGACGACGACCCGCTCGAAGGGGTCGTCGTCGTCGGCCGTGCGCCGCAGCACGGAGGTGCGCGGCTCGATGCGGACGATGCGGGCGAGGGTGTCCTTGGCGCCCGAGAGATCCCCGACGATCATGACCTTGTCGCCCACGACGGCCGCCTTGCGCCCCAGCTCGCGGGCCTTCATCGCCATGACCTGGCGGTCCTCGACCAGGCAGGTCAGCCGGCCCCGGTCCACGGTGAGGACCATGCCCTCGCGGGCGTCCTCGTGCTTGGGCCGGATGTGGGTGCGGGGGCGGTTGCCCTTGCGGTTGGGCCGGACGCGGATGTCGTCCTCGTCGGGGTTCTTGCCGTAGCGGCGCATCGTCTTCGCCCGGCCCGTCAGTTGCCCGCGAGCATGTCGGACCACATGGCCGGGAAGTCGGGCAGGGTCTTCGCGGTGGTCTCCACGTTCTCGATCTCCACGCCCTTCACCGCGAGGCCGATGATCGAACCGGCCGTCGCCATGCGGTGGTCGTCGTACGTGTGGAAGGTGCCGCCGTGCAGCGGGCGCGGCCGGATGTGCAGGCCGTCGGCGGTCTCGGTGACGTCGCCGCCGAGCCCGTTGATCTCCTTGGTGAGCGCGGCCAGCCGGTCCGTCTCGTGCAGCCGCAGATGGGCGACGCCGCGCAGCGTGGAGGGGGAGTCGGCCAGGGCGGCGACGGCGGCGATGCCCGGGGTCAGCTCGCCGACCTCGCTCAGGTCCCAGTCGATGCCGTGCACCGAGCCGGTGCCGGTGAAGGTCAGGCCGCGTTCGGTCAGTTCGTACGTGCCGCCCATGGCCGTGAAGATCTCGCGTAGCGCGTCGCCGGGCTGAGTGGTGCGCTCGGGCCAGTCCGGGACGGTGACGCGGCCGCCGGTGACGAGGGCGGCGGCCAGGAAGGGCTGCGCGTTGGACAGGTCGGGCTCGACGACGAGGTCGCGGCCCAGCAGGGCGCCGGGGGTGACCCGCCAGACGTTCGCCTCGCCCCCGGACTCGGGGGTGTCGACCTGCGCCCCGATGGCGCGCAGCATGTCGACGGTCATCCGGATGTGCGGCAGGGACGGCAGGGTCGAGCCCACGTGCCGTACCTCCACCCCCTGATTGAAGCGCGGCGCGGACAGCAGCAGCGCGCTGACGAACTGGGAGGAGGACGAGGCGTCGATCTCGACGCGGCCGCCGTCCAGCGCGCCCCCGCCGAACACCGTCAGCGGCAGCGCGCCCCGGCCGTCGTCGTCGATGCGGGCGCCGAGCGCGCGCAGCGCCGTGATGACGGCGCCCAGCGGACGCTCGTACGACCGCGGATCGCCGTCGAAACGGATCGGGCCGTCCGCCAGGGCGGCCACCGGCGGCAGGAAGCGCATCACCGTGCCGGCGTTGCCGACGTCGACGGTCGCCGGGCCGCGCAGCCCATTCGGGATGATCCGCCAGGCCTCGCCGGAGCCCACGGGACCGCCCGCGACGGAGGAGCTGGACGACACGGTCTCCTCGATGCCGACTCCCATCGACCGCAGCGCCTCCGCCATCAGCAGGGTGTCGCGGGAGCGCAGCGGGCGGCGCAGCCAGCCCGGCTCGGCGGCGAGGGCGGCCAGGACGAGCGCACGGTTGGTGACCGACTTGGAGCCGGGCACGGTCACCGTCGCGTCGACGGCCCCGGTCGCATGGGGGGCGGGCCAGAGGGCAGGGTGCACGGCGCTTTCGGTCATGCCGCCGAGTTTAGTGGGTACCCGCCACGGCTCCCGGCCCCGTGACCGGCGACTACAGACCGAGCAGCCAGCGCCCTCCGCCGAGCAGCGCGCACACCGACACCACGTGGAACATCCCCAGCCACAGCAGCGGCGGCACGTGGGTCAACCGGGCCAGTTGGTCGGCGTCGGAGTCGGGAGCCCCGCCGTGCCGCCGCTTGGACTGCAGCTCGAAGGCCGGCCGCACGCCGCCGAGCAGCAGGAACCACACGGCGGTGTACGCGAAGGCGGCCTGCACGTCGGGTCCGGTCAGCCAGGAGACCAGCACGAAGGCCGCGCCGGTGAGGACGACCGTCAGGACCCCGTACGCGTTGCGGATCATCACCAGCATCGCCAGCAGCAGCGCCGTCGCCAGCCACAGGAACAGCGTGATGTGGTCGGCGGCCAGCAGCCACGCGCCGCCCAGGCCGAGCAGGGGCGGCGCGGTGTACCCGGCGGCGGCCGTGAGGATCATGCCGATGCCGGTGGGCCTGCCCCGGCTGACGGTCAGCCCGCTGGTGTCGGAGTGCAGCCGGATGCCGGTCAGGGTGCGGCCGGTGAGCAGGGCGACCAGCCCGTGGCCGCCCTCGTGGGCGATGGTGACGGCGTTCCGGGACAGCCGCCAGAGCGGGTGCGGCACCACGGCTATGAGGGCCAGGGCGGCCGTCGCGTACAGGAGCCAGCGCTCGGGATCGGGCTGCGTGCCGGTGAGCCGGTCCCACAGGGTGCCGAGCTCGGGGGCGGCGAGGACGTTCATTTCTGCGGACGGCTCCTTGCTGGCGGTACGGGCGTGGCAGTGTGGCACGTATGTGTGGACGCTACGCGGTGAGCCGGGGGGCCGAAGACCTCGCCGGAATTTTCGAGGTGCAGAAGTGGGACCCGGCCGAGAGCCTGGTCCCGGACTGGAACGTGGCGCCGACGAAGACGGTGCCGGTGATTCTCGAACGTGCCGTGAAGGACGCCGAGGACCCGCGTCCGGTTCGTCAGCTCCGGATGCTGAAGTGGGGCCTGGTCCCGTCCTGGGCGAAGACGCCGGAGGGCGGCGCCCGGATGATCAACGCGCGGGCCGAGACGATCCACGAGAAGCCGTCGTTCAGGCGGGCGTTCGCGACGCGGCGGTGCATCGTGCCGGCGGACGGCTATTACGAGTGGGTGACGGGCGCCGCCGAGCGGGGCCTGGAGGAGGAGGGCAGGAAGAAGCGCCCCCGCAAGCAGCCCTACTTCGTGACGCCGGCCGACGGTTCGGTGATGGCGCTGGCCGGGATCTACGAGTTCTGGCGCGACCGGACCCTCCCCGACGAGCACCCCCGGGCCTGGTGGGCGACCTGCTCGGTGGTCACGACCGAGGCCGAGACGACGCCGCTGGCCGGGGGCCCGGCGGGGGAGGGCGGCCCGTCGTCGCTGGCGGAGATCCACCCCCGGATGCCGCTGATGCTGACGCCGGACAAGTGGCGGGCGTGGCTGGACCCTTCCGTGACGGAGGTCGAGGAGGCCCGGGGGCTGCTGGTGCCACCGGGGGCGGGGGCGGTGCGGGCGTACCCGGTGGGGACGGCGGTCAGCAATGTCCGCAACAACGGTCCGGAGCTGTTGGAGGAGCTGGCGGGCCCGGAGGTCGCCACGCTCTTCTGAGGGGTACGGGCCCGGCCGGCGCCGGGGCGGGGGCGGCTGCCCGGAGCGCGTGCCGTCAGGGGCGCCGGGAACCGCGCGACCGGCCACGACGCACCCGCACGGGACCGGGACCGGGACCACGAACGGCCCCGCACGGGACGGGGACCACGGCGCACCCGCGCGGGAGCCGGGGTCCGGAACCGGCAGGATGGGCGGATGGATCACGTCGTCACCGTGGAGACCGACGCCGGAGCCGCCAGGCTCCACTGGCACCGGGCCCGGAACCCCCGCACCGTACTCGCCCTCGGCCACGGAGCCGGCGGCGGCATCGAGGCCCGGGACCTCCAGGCCCTGGCCCGGGCCCTGCCCCCGGAGGGCGTCACCGTCGTCCTCGTCGAGCAGCCCTGGCGCGTCGCCGGCAAGAAGCTGGCCCCGGCCCCCAAGACCCTCGACCTGGCCTGGCGCGGCCTGTGGCCGGAACTCCGCGGGCCCGGCCTGCCCGTCGTCGTCGGCGGCCGCAGCGCCGGGGCCCGCGTCGCCTGCCGCACCGCCCGGGACCTGGGCGCCCGCGCCGTGCTCGCCCTGAGCTTCCCCCTGCACCCTCCGGGCCGGCCCGAGAAGTCGCGCCGGGACGAGCTCCTGGGGACCGGGGTCGACACCCTCGTCGTACAAGGAGGGAACGACCCCTTCGGCAAACCCGAAGAGTTCCCCGGGGGTGACTTCGCTCTCGTCGAAGTCCCGCACGCCGACCACGGCTTCAAGGTCCCCGGGAGGGCGGGCCGCACCGAGGAGGAGGTCCTCGGCGTCATCACGGACGCCGTCCTGGAGTGGACCCGCTCACTCCGCTGACCCCCCGGGAATGCGCGGCGCCGGACCGCTGTTGTCACCTGCGTCCGACGCAGAAACAAGAGGGAGTTCGCCGCATGGGTTCCACCATCTGCCCACGCCGCCCGCAGGCCTCCGACCTGGAGTGGACGGTGATCTCCGGGGCGGCGGCCACGGCCGCTCGGGCGGCGGGCAAGCAGGGTAGTCGTCTATCCTCCGAGTCGAGCGGGTCCGCGTTCGGGTCCGCCACGGCGCTGAAGGAGGTGGGTCCGGTCACAGGGACCGACGCAGGGACCGATGCCGGCCACGCGGAGGAGACCACCGCCGAGCGCAACGCGCGCTTCGAGCGGGACGCGCTGGGCTTCCTCGACCAGATGTACTCGGCGGCGCTGCGCATGACGCGCAACCCCGCCGACGCCGAGGACCTGGTCCAGGAGACCTACGCGAAGGCCTACGGCTCCTTCCACCAGTTCCGCGAGGGCACGAACCTCAAGGCCTGGCTCTACCGGATCCTCACGAACACGTTCATCAACTCCTACCGGAAGAAGCAGCGCGAACCCCTGCGCAGCGCCTCCGAGGAGATCGAGGACTGGCAGCTGGCCCGCGCCGAGTCGCACATGTCGACCGGACTGCGCTCCGCCGAGTCGCAGGCGCTGGACCACCTGCCCGACTCGGACGTCAAGTCCGCCCTCCAGGCGATCCCGGAGGAGTTCCGCATCGCGGTGTATCTCGCGGATGTCGAGGGGTTTGCCTACAAGGAAATCGCGGACATCATGGGGACACCCATCGGTACGGTCATGTCCCGGCTGCACCGGGGCCGCCGCCAGCTGCGCGGCATGCTGGAGGACTACGCACGCGAGCGCGGACTGGTGCCCGCGGGCGCCTCCTCCGCCTCCGGAGAGTCGAACGACGGGAAAGGCTCGGGCTCATGAGCTGCGGAGATCCGCACGAGACGGACTGCTCAGAGGTGCTCGACCATCTCTATGAGTTCCTCGACAAAGAGATGCCGGACGGCGAGTGCACCAAGTTCGAGGAGCACTTCGAGGAGTGCTCGCCGTGCCTGGAGAAGTACGGCCTGGAGCAGGCCGTGAAGAAGCTCGTCAAGCGCTGCTGCGGCTCCGACGACGTCCCCGCCGACCTGCGGTCCAAGGTGCTCGGCCGGATCGACCTGATTCGTGCCGGCCAGGCCGTGCCCGAGCAGGACGTGGCGGCGCCGGACCTGATGCCGTCCGAGGTTCCGGCGGACGTCGCCTCCGAGGCCAAGAAGTAGCAGAACCGCCGCGGGCCGCCGGCCCGGGGCGGAACGACGCCACCGCCGGCCGCCGGCCCTCCCCGTCACCCGTTGGGGGGAACCGGCGGCCTTCGCGCTTTTCCGGCCCCCCGGCTCGCTAGCCTGGCGCACGATTTCGGCAGCGGAGCTGAACAGGTTGCGGGGGAGCGGGTGCGAGCCTTGCCGGCGGGTGCGCGGGTCTACCTCTCCTGCGCCGTGCTGCTCGCGGGAGGGTGCGTCCTGTCCGGCGCGAGCGGCCTGGCGCGGGCCCCCTGGGACGCCGTCGCCCTGCTCGCCGTCCTCTACGCGGTCTGCGAGCTGCTGCCCCGCTGCACGTTCGTCGGGCACTCCGTCTCCGTCGATCCGGGCGCCTTCTTCCCCGTACCGCTGGCAGCCGTCTTCCTGCTGCCGCCGTCCGCCGCCGCGCTGGCCGTGCTGCCCGGGGCGCTGCTGGGGCGGGTGTGGCGCAGGCCCAGCGGGGTGCGGCGGGTGTGGCGGGCGGCGGAGCTGTCCGTCGCCGTGTGGACGGCGTCGTTCCTGCGCACCTGGTGGGGCGAGGGGGCGGGCGGCTTCCCGGGGGCGCTGGTGCCCGCCGGGGTGGCGGTCCTCGGTTTCTGCGCCGTCCTGACGGCGCTGGACGGCGGGATCCTGGTCACCGCGGAGAGGATGCCGGTACGGACTGCCTGGCGCGGCCTCTTCCCGCGCTCGCTGGCCCCGCACTGCGTGCACGGCCTCGCCGGGCTGATGATGGCCGTCCTGTGGCGCAGCCCGTACGGTCCGGTCGCCGCCCTCTTCGTGCTGCTGCCGATGTACCTGTCCTGCTGGGTCTTCACGCAGTACCAGCGCGAGCGCGACGCCCACCGGTCCACCATCCGGGCGCTCGTCCAGGCGGTGGACATCAAGGACCGCTACACCCGCGGCCACAGCGAACGGGTCGGCCGCGCCTCCGCCATGATGGCCGCCGAACTCGGCATGGACGAGGAACGCCGGGAGGTCCTGCGCTTCGCCGGAATCCTGCACGACGTCGGCAAGCTCGGCGTGCCCACCCGCATCCTGCGCAAGGACGGGCCGCTGACCCCGGAGGAACGCCGGGTCATCGAACTGCACCCGGAGTACGGGCACGAGATGGTGCGCGGCATCGGCTTCCTGGGCGAGGCCCGCGCGGCGATCCTGCACCACCACGAACGGATGGACGGCAGCGGCTACCCGTACGGCCTCTCCGGCGAGCGCATCCCGGAGTTCGCACGGGTGGTGGCCGTCGCGGACGCCTTCGACGCGATGACCTCGACCCGCTCCTACCGGCGGGCCCGCCCGGTGCCCGAGGCCCTGGCGGAGCTGGAGCGGTGTGCGGGCACGCAGTTCGACGCCCGCATGGTGAACGCCCTGGTCGCCGCGCTGGACCGGGAGGGCTGGAACCCCGAGGTGACCGCCGGCGAAACGGCTGCCGAGCCGCCCCGGACCGAGGACGCGGACCCCTCCCGCGGAGCCGCCGGACCCCGGCCGCTGCCCCTGCCCGCCCCCGCCCGGCCACGTTCCTCGGCGGAACCGGCCGGGGCCGCCCCCCACCTGCCGGAGGGCCTGGACGTGTCCGGGGGGAAGGGGTGAAGCAGCCTCCGGTCGTCCTCGCCGTGCGCGCGGCCGCCCTCCTCTGGGTCCTTCTCGCCCTCGTCCTCCTCGTCCGGGACGGCCTCGACGAGCCCGCCGCCGCCCTCGCCTTCGGCCTGCTCGTCTGCCTGGGCGAACTCGCCCACCGGGGCGGCGAGGCCGCGCCGCTCGGCGCCGCCGGCACCCTCGCGTACGCCCTGCTCGGGCACTGCGGCGGCGAGACCACCGCCCACGGGGTCTCCCAGGTCGTCGTCGTCAGCACCGCCGGGGCGGCCCTCGGCGTGCTGGCCCGCCGGGGCCGCCCGGACGCCGACCGCTGCGCCCGGCGCGTGCTGGTCGGAGGGTTCGCGGCGGTCCTCTTCCAGCCCGCCTACAACTCCGGCGTCGTCGACGGCCTCATCGGGCACGGCACGCTGTACGCGCTCCTCCTGGCGGTGCTGCTCGCGCTCACCGGGCTCTGCGAGGCCGTGCTCGGCGCCGCACTGACCAGGGCCAGGACCGGGCATCCGTACGGGCCGCTCCTGCGGGACGAGCTGCGCGCCCTGCGCGGCATCGGCTCGGCCGTGTGCGCGACCGGCGTGGTGATGGCGCTGGCGGTGGGCGTGGTGGGGCTGTGGGCGCTGCCCGTGTTCTGCGTGCCGCTGCTGCTCACCCAGTTGTCCTTCCGGCGGTACGGGGAGGTCAGGGACACCTACCGGCAGACCATCGCCTCGCTCGCCCGCGCCACCGAGATCGCCGGGTACACCCGGCCGGGGCACGCCCACCGGGTGGCCGCGCTGGCGGCGGCCGTCGGCCGCGAGCTGGGGCTCTCGGGGAACGAGGTGACCGTGCTGGAGTACGCGGCCCTCATGCACGACATCGGCCAGCTCTCCCTCGTCGACCCGGTGCCCGCCGGGGCCACCGCCTCGCTCCCCGCCGACGAGCAGCGCCGCATCGCCCTGCTCGGGGGCGCGGTCGTGCGGCGGACCGGAGTTCCGGCGGAGGTCGCCGCGGTCGTGGAGCGGCAGGCCGATCCGTACCGCGAGCAGCCCCTCGCCGCCAGAATCGTCCGTACTGTCAACGCGTACGACGACCTCTCGGGGGAATGCGGAGGAGGGCTGGGCGGCCCGCTGAGCGCGCTGGAACGCCTGCGGCTGGACACCGGGCGCGAATACCAGAGCGAGGTCGTGGAATCCCTGGCCCGCGTCCTGCGACGGGAGGATCGCGCGCTCGGAGTCGCCCTGTCCCCACCGGGGTAACCAGTGGGTAATGAGCGGGCCTCCGACCGGGCATGGTTGGATGCGAAGAGAGCCCCTGACAGCGGAGACGCGCAGGGGAGGGAGCCAACCGGCAGGCGGGAATCGTGAGGATCTTCGGGAAGGTACGGCATCGGCCCTCCGCCTCGTGGCGGCAGGCCACCGACCGCGCGTTCACGCTGATCGGCGACGGTCGGTACGAGGACGCGGGAGCGCTGCTGACGCGTGCGGCGGATCTCGAACCCTGGCTCTCGGAGTCCTGGTTCAATCTGGCGCTGCTGCACAAGTTCCGGCACGACTGGGACCAGGCGCGGGCCGCCGGCCTGCGGGCCGTCGCCCTGCTCGACCGCGAGGAGGGCGCTCCGGACTGGTGGAACGTCGGCATCGCCGCCACCGCCCTCCAGGACTGGCCGCTCGCCCGCCGCGCCTGGCAGGCGTACGGGCTCAAGGTGCCCGGCGCCCCCACCGAGAGCGGCGAACCGGTCGGCATGGAGCTGGGCAGCGCGGCCGTCCGGCTCTCGCCCGAGGGCGAGGCCGAAGTGGTGTGGGGGCGCAGGCTGGACCCCGCCCGCATCGAGGTGCTGTCCATTCCGCTTCCCTCCTCGGGGCGGCGCTGGGGCGAGGTCGTCCTGCACGACGGGGTGCCGCACGGCGAGCGGGTGACGGCCGCCGGGCCCTCCTTCCCGGTCTTCGACGAGATCGAGCTGTGGGCCCCCTCCCCGGTCCCCACCTGGGTGGTCCTCCTGGAGGCCGCCACCGAGGCCGACCGGGACGCCCTGGAGCGGCTGGCCGCGGACGCCGGATTCGCCGCCGAGGACTGGTCCTCGTCGGTACGCCTGCTGTGCCGCTCCTGCTCGGAGTCCCGGATGCCCTCCGACGAGGGCGACGGCGAACAGCACCTCGACCCGCACGACCACTCCGAACCCGGCCACCCCGGCCCGCTCGGCCACCGCACCAACGGCGACCTCTGGGTCCCCGAACGCGAGTGCGGCCTGGCCGCGCCGCCGCAACTGGTGCGCGGGCTGCTCGACGGGTGGGTCGCCGACAGCCCGGACAGCCGCGAGTGGCGGGACCTCGAAGAGGTCTGCTGAGACCTCGGGCGCCGAGTCGGCCGCGTACGCTGTACGGGCAACAACCCCACCTGAGTTTTGAGGAAGGCGTACGGCGGACATGGCGCAACAGCAGCAGGTCGACGAGCAGGTCGGTACGGAGTTCGTGGTGGACACGGAGGACTGCGAGGCGCGCGAGCTGGCACACCGCGAGCGCGGCACCGCCCGGCCCATCACGGTCGTCGGCAACCCGGTGCTGCACCGCGAGTGCCGGGACGTCACCGAGTTCGGCGACGAGCTGGCCTCCCTCATCGACGACATGTTCGCCAGCCAGAAGGCCGCCGAGGGCGTGGGCCTGGCCGCCAACCAGATCGGCGTCGACCTCAAGGTCTTCGTGTACGACTGCCCCGACGACGACGGCGTGCGCCACACCGGAGTCGTGGTCAACCCGGTCCTGGACGAGCTGCCCGCCGACCGCCGGGTCCTGGACGACTCCAACGAGGGCTGCCTCTCCGTCCCCACCGCCTACGCCGAGCTGGCCCGCCCCGACTACGCGGTCGTCCGCGGCCAGGACGCCCAGGGCAAGCCGATCGCCGTCGAGGGCACCGGCTACTTCGCCCGCTGCCTCCAGCACGAGACGGACCACCTCTACGGCCGCCTCTACATCGACCGCCTCTCCAAGCGCGAGCGCAAGGCCGCCCTCAAGCAGATGGAAGAGGGCACCCCGCGCTACGAGACGGTCCCCAACGACTAGTGCCCGGTCGTCCTCCCGGTGCCCGGCCCCTCGAAGGAGCGGCCGGGCACCGGCCGTTGTGCCCCGTTCACGGCCGGGGCCGCAGACCGGGCAGGACCTCCTGGACGAGGTCGGCGCTGCGGCGCACCGCGGGGCCCCGGCGCGCGGGTCCCTTCACGCGGCCCGCGCCGGGCCCCGGAAGGTCCGGCGGTACGCGTGCGGGGTCGTCCCCAGCGTCCGCAGGAAGTGGTGCCGCAGCCCGGCCGCCGTGCCGAAGCCCGTACGGCCGGCGACCACGTCGATCGTCTCGTCCGTCGCCTCCAGCAACTCCTGCGCCAGCAGCACCCGTTGCCGCAGCAGCCAGCGGTACGGAGTCGTCCCCGTCTCCTGCTGGAAGCGCCGGGCGAACGTACGCGGCGACATGTGGGCCCTCGCCGCCAGCTCCTCCACGGTGACCTCCCGTTCGAGGTTGCGCTCCATCCAGACCAGCACCTCGCCCACGGTGTCGCAGGGCCCGTGGGTGAGCGGGCGCTCGATGTACTGGGCCTGCCCGCCGTCCCGGTGCGGCGGCACGACCATCCGCCGGGCGATGGTGTTGGCCACCTCGGGCCCGTTCTCCTGCCGCACCAGGTGCAGGCAGGCGTCGATGCCCGAGGCCGTGCCCGCCGAGGTGATCACGCTGCCCTCGTCGACGTACAGCACGTCCGGCTCCAGCCGGGCCAGCGGGTGGCGCCGGGCCAGCTCGTCCACGTGCCGCCAGTGCGTGGTGCAGCGGCGGCCGTCGAGGAGTCCCGCCGCGCCCAGGACGAACGCGCCCGTGCACACGCTCAGCACCCGCGCCCCGCGTTCGACGCCCCGGCGCAGCGCGGCCAGCAGCTCCTCCGGGTAGGTGCGGGACGCGCAGTGCTGGTCGGCGGGGACGCAGATCAGGTCCGCCTCCTCCAGCCGGTCGAGTCCGTGGGCGACGTTGATGGTGAACGAGCCGGACCGGGTGGCCAGTTCGCTCCGGCGTACGGCGCAGACGGCGAAGTCGTAGACGGGCAGGCCCTGGTCGCTGCGGTCGATGCCGAAGACCTCGCAGACCACGCCGAGTTCGAAGGGGTTGACGCCGTCGACGAGGGCGACGGCCACGTTGTTCAGCATGTCCTCAGTGTGGCAGTAATTCGATGAATGGTGACAGTCCTGCCACTCATCAAAGCGGCCTCGCAGCAGCAGAGTTGAGGCATGAACACATTCCTGGACCTCCTGGCCGTGGCGTTCGTCGCCGTCCTCCTCGCACTTCCCTCGCTCATCGGGCACGCCCGGGACCTCACCGTCGACCGTCAGCTCCGCCGGGCGGCGGAGGCCCGCGCCGCCGAGGAGGTGAAGCGGCACGCCCGCACCGGGTTCGGGCGTGCCGCCTGAAACGCCGGGGCCGTCGGCCTGCTGGTTGAATGAGGGCACGGTGGACGGCGGGCGAGGGCGGGAGCGGACAGTGCGGGTGGTCATCGCCGAGGACTCGGTCATCCTCCGGGAAGGCATGGTGGAGCTGCTGACCGCGCGCGGCTGCGAGGTGGTCGCCACCGCGGGCGACGCGGACGGGCTGCTGTCCGCGGTGGCCGACCACCTTCCCGAGGTGGCCGTGGTCGACATCCGGATGCCCCCCACCCACACCGACGAGGGGATGCGCGCCGCCGTGCGACTGCGCTCCGAGCACCCGGGGCTGGGCGTCCTGGTCTTCTCCCAGCACGCCGACACCTCCTGGGCGGCCCGGCTGCTGGCGGGCGACCCGGCGGGCGTCGGCTACCTGCTGAAGGAGCGCGTCTCCGCCACCGCCGACTTCGTCGACGCGCTGCGCCGGGTCGCGGCCGGCGGGGTGGTGCTCGACCCGGTGATCGTCAGCCGGCTGCTGAACAACGGGACCCGGCCGCTCGACCGGCTGACCCCCCGGGAGCGGGAGGTGGTGGACCTGATGGCCCAGGGGCACTCGAACCGGTCCATCGCCGGGCTGCTCGTCATCTCGGAGCGGGCGGTGGAGAAGCACGTGGCCTCCGTGTTCACCAAGTTCGACCTGCCGGCGACCGACGCGGACAACCGCAGGGTGAAGGCCGTGGTGACGTACTTGCAGGAGGTCGGGCCCCGGGGGTAGGGCGGATATCCGAACCCCCGGGACGGGCGGTACCCCCGTGGTCCGCGCGGGCCGCGCAGCCAAGAATTGACCCATGCCGATCCGTACCGAAGTCCCCGACCGTCCCCCGCACGCACCGGGCCCGCCGGAGCCGAGTCCGCGTCCGGGGCTGCGGCTCCGTGCCGAGAACCTGCGCCGCTCGTACGGCCGTGGCCGCGACGCCGTCCACGCCCTGCGCGGCGTCGACGTCGTCTTCGCGGAGGGCAGCTTCACCGCGGTGATGGGCCCCTCCGGATCGGGCAAGTCCACCCTGCTGCAGTGCGTGGCGGGGATGGACCGGCAGACGTCCGGAACGGTCCACTGGGGGTCCACGGAGATCACCGGACTGTCCGAGCGGCGGCTGGCGCGACTGCGCCGGGCCGACGCGGGCTTCGTCTTCCAGGCGTACAACCTGCTGCCCGCCATGACGGTCGAGCAGAACGTGGCGCTGCCCGCCCGGCTCGCGGGCGAGCGGATCGACCGGGCGGCGGTGGCCGGGGCACTCGCGCAGGTGGGGCTCGCCGGGCGGGGCAAGGAGCGGCCGGGGCGGCTCTCCGGCGGCCAGCAGCAGCGGGTGGCGGTGGCCCGCGCCCTGTACGCCCGGCCGCGGGTCCTGTTCGCGGACGAGCCGACCGGCGCCCTGGACCGGGCGACCGGCCTGCAGGTGCTGGGGCTGCTGCGCACGGGCGTCGAGGAGCAGGGGCGTACGTGTGTGATGGTGACGCACGACCCCGTGGCGGCGAGTTTCGCCGACCGGGTGCTGTTCCTCTCCGACGGGGTGCTGGTCGAGGACCTGGTGCGGCCGTCCGCCGCCCGGATCGCGCGGCAGTTGGGAGGCCCGGCGTGCTGAGGTTCGCGCTCGGGGGGCTGCGGGCCGGGCCCGCCTCCTTCGCGGGGCCGGCCGTGGCGTTGCTGCTGACGGTCGCCGTGATCACCCTGTTCGGCTCGCTCGTCCTGACGGCGGCCGACGGAGGCGGTGACGAACGGCTGGCGATGATCGGCGGGGCGTTCGGCGAGATCGCGATGCTGATGGCGTTGTTCGTGGTGGCCAACACCCTGTCGTTCTCGGTACGGCAGCAGGCCCGGGAGATGGTGCTGCTGCGGACCAGCGGAGCGACGCCGGTGCAGGTCAAGCGGCTGGTCCGGTACGAGGTGCTGCTGCTGACCCTGCTCGTCTCGCCACCCGGGTGGCTGCTCGGCGGCTGGGGTGCGCGGTGGTTCCTGGCGGAGCTGGCCGCCCGGGACCTCGCTCCGGTGGACGCGGTCGTGCCGTGGTCGCCGTGGCCCCCGCTGGCCGGGACGGCGGTGACGCTGCTCGTCGGGGCCGGTGCGTCGAAGATCGCCGCCCGTCGGACGGTCGTCGACCGGCCCGCCGCGGCGATGGCGCGGACGGCCGGGGCGGACCGGCTGGGCCTGCTGCGCGGGCTCGCCGGGGTGCTCGCCCTCGGGGGGACCGTGCCCCTCCTGCTGCTCACGGCCCGCCAACCGGTGGAGAAGGCGGCGCAGTCGGCGCTGCTGGGCTCGCTGCTCTGCATGATCGTGGCCGGGCTGCTCGGCCCCGCGCTGGCGCGGCCCGCCGTGGCGCTGCTCGGTCTGCCGTTCCGGCTGGCGGGCGCCGGGCACCGGGGTGACGGCGGGGGCGCGCTCGCCGCGCAGAACCTCCGGGGGAACGCCCACCGGCTGTCGTCCGCGCTGATTCCGATCGCGCTGCTGGTCGGGCTCTCCACCACCTTCGCCGCCGTCACCGGCACCCTTCAGCAGGTCGCGCCGCCGGGAGCACAGGCCGAGAGCGACGTCTGGCTGCGCGGGGTGGAACTCGCCATGCTGGCCGGTTTCGGCGCGGTGGCCACGGTGAACACGCTCGTCTCGCTGACCGCCGCGAGGCGGCGCGAGTACGCCCTGCTCGCCCTGACCGGGGCGACGCGGCGGCAGCTCATGCGGATGCTCGGCAGTGAGGCGGTGCTGACCGCGGGGGCGGGGGTGCTGCTCGGGCTGCTGGTCGCGGCACCCATGAGCTGCGCGTTCGCGCTGGCCGCCACGGGCAGCGCGCTGCCGGTGGTGCCGCTCGGGTCATTCGGCCCCGTGGTGCTCGGGGCGGTGGCGCTGACCGTGCTGACCGTGCTGGTCACCGGGGCGCGGGCCACCTCGCGGCTGAACACCTCCGAGGCGGCGGCACAGTGACGGAACATCACCTCCGCGACGCGGACGGCGGAACTCCGGCCGACGCGCCCGGCGCCCCGCGCCGCCCGGCGCTCCGGGCCGCCGGATACCTCGCCGCCGCTCTGCCGCTCTCGCTCCTGGGCGCCGCCTACGTTCTGCTGGTCCTGTACGTCGGCGGCCTGCTGGCGCTCACCCTGGTCGGGCTGCCGCTGCTGGCGCTCGGGCTGCGGGGCGCGCGCCACCTGGTCCGGGTCCACCTGCGGCTGGTCCGGGTGCTGCTCGACGAGGTGATCGAGAGCCCCGCGCCCCCGCCCGCGGCCGACGGCACGATCGCCTGGGTGCGCGGCAGTCTGTCGGACGTCACCGCGTGGCGCGGCCTGCTCTATCTGCTGCTCAGACTGCCGCTCGACCTGCTCGGCCTCGTGGTGGCGCTCGGGCTGCCGCTGTTCGGCGTCTGGTCGGCGGTGTGGGCGGCGGCCGGCGGCCAGGAGTGGTGGGTCGTGGCCGCCGCGGTCCTGTTCGCGCTGGCCGTGCTGGTGCTCGCCCCTGTGGTGTTCCGCACGTGGGCGCGGCTGCACCGTTCGCTGGCTCGCGCCCTGCTCGGCCCCAGCGCCTCCCAACTGCGGGTGCGGACCCTGGAACGGGCGCGCGGCGCGGCCCTGGCCGAGAGCGACCGCGGCCTGCGCCAGGTCGAACGCGATCTGCACGACGGCACCCAGGCGCAGCTCGTCGCGCTCGCGATGACGCTGTCCCTGACCGCCGACGCGCTGTCCGACGACGTACGGGGGGCGACCGGCGACGCGCCCTGGGAGCGGCCCCGCACGCTCGTCGCCCGGGCCCGCGCCCAGACCGACGACGCGATCGCCGAACTGCGCCGCCTCATCGACGGGATCAGTCCCGCCGCGCTCGACCGCGGACTGCTGGACGCCCTGCCGCAGTTGACGGGCCGGGCCGGGGTGCCGGTGTCCCTGCGGGTGGACGTGGAGCAGCAGCCGGACCCGGCCGTCGAGCGCGTCGCGTACTTCTGCGTGGCGGAGCTGCTCACCAACGTCGCCAAGCACAGCGGAGCGACCCGGGCGTCGGTGGACGTCCGCGTCGTGGGCGAGGAGCGCAGGGGGAAGAAGCCCTGGGGGAAGAAGCCCAGGATCAGGAAGCCCAAGGGGATGAAGCTGCGGATCACCGTCCACGACGACGGCGTCGGAGGCGCCGGGCTCGGCAGGGGCAGCGGGCTGTCGGGGCTGCGGGAGCGGCTGGCGGCGGTGGACGGCACGCTCGGCGTCGACAGCCCGGCCTCCGGCACGACCTCCGTCGTGCTGGAGATGCCGCTCCACCTCTGACGGCTTCAGCTCTGGCAGCTCCGCCTCTGACGGCTTCACCTCGGCCAGTGGGGGAGCGGCACGGTGAGGACGCCCCGGAGCAGGGGGGATGCGGACACGCGACAGCCCTGTGCCGTCACGGCGCGGTCCCGCGTCCCCCCGCCCCGGGGTGCGGCCCTCGGCTAGAAGTCGTCGTCGAAGCCGACCGTGCCCTCGACGGCCACCTGGTACGCGGAGACCCGGCGCTCGAAGAAGTTCGTCAGCTCCTGGACGCCCTGGAGCTCCATGAAGGAGAACGGGTTGGACGACCCGTACACCTTCGGGAAGCCGAGGCGCTCCAGGCGCTGGTCGGCGACGCACTCCAGGTACTCGCGCATGGACTCCGTGTTCATGCCCGGCAGTCCCTCGCCGCACAGGTCGCGGCCGAACTGGAGCTCCGCGGCGACCGCTTCCTTCAGCATGTCGGTGACCTGCTGCTCCAGCTCGTCGTCGAAGAGGTCCGGCTCCTCCTTGCGGACGGTGTCCACGACCTCGAACGCGAAGTTCATGTGCATGGTCTCGTCCCGGAAGACCCAGTTCGTCCCGGTCGCGAGGCCGTGCAGCAGGCCCCGCGAGCGGAACCAGTAGACGTACGCGAAGGCGCCATAGAAGAACAGGCCCTCGATGCACGCCGCGAAGCAGATCAGGTTGAGCAGGAAGCGGCGGCGGTCGGCCTTCGTCTCCAGGCGGTCGATCTTCTCGACCGAGTCCATCCACTTGAAGCAGAACTGCGCCTTCTCGCGGATGGAGGGGATCTCCTCGACCGCGTCGAAGGCCGCGGCGCGGTCGTCCGGGTCGGGGAGGTAGGTGTCCAGGAGCGTCAAGTAGAACTGGACGTGCACGGCCTCCTCGAAGAGCTGGCGGGAGAGGTACAGCCGCGCCTCGGGGGAGTTGATGTGCTTGTACAGGGTCAGCACGAGGTTGTTGGAGACGATCGAGTCGCCCGTGGCGAAGAACGCGACCAGGCGGCCGATCATGTGCTGCTCGCCCGGCGTCAGCTTCGCGAGGTCCGCGACGTCCGAGTGGAGGTCGACCTCCTCGACGGTCCAGGTGTTCTTGATCGCGTCCCGGTAGCGCTCGTAGAAGTCCGGGTAGCGCATCGGGCGCAGCGTCAGCTCGAAGCCGGGGTCGAGCAGGTTCTTTTCGCTGTTGGTGCTCATTACTGGCAGGCCTCGCAGGACTCGGGGTTTTCCAGGGAGCAGGCGAGCGCCTCGGCGTCGGTCGTCTGCTGCACGGGGAGGGGGACGGGGGCGGCGGCAGCGGTCTGCGAGCCGGCGGCGCGGGCGATCCGGGTGGCGGGGCGCGAGCGCAGGTAGTACGTCGTCTTCAGGCCCTTCTTCCAGGCGTACGCGTACATCGAGCTGAGCTTGCCGATGGTGGGCGTCTCCAGGAAGAGGTTGAGCGACTGGGACTGGTCGAGGTACGGGGTGCGGGCGGCGGCCATGTCGATCAGGCCGCGCTGCGGGATCTCCCAGGCGGTGCGGTAGAGGTCGCGGACCTCCTGGGGGATCCAGTTGAAGCCCTGGACCGAGCCCGACGCGTCGCGCAGCGCCTCACGGGTCTGGGCGTCCCAGACGCCGAGCTCCTTGAGGTCGCGCACCAGGTACGAGTTGACCTGGAGGAACTCGCCGGAGAGGGTCTCGCGCTTGAAGAGGTTGGAGACCTGCGGCTCGATGCACTCGTAGACGCCCGCGATGGAGGCGATGGTGGCCGTCGGGGCGATGGCCAGCAGGAGCGAGTTGCGCATGCCGGTCTTCGCGACGCGGGCGCGCAGCGCCTCCCAGCGCTCCGGCCAGGTGACCTCGACGCCGTAGTGGTCGGGGTGCAGGACGCCGCGCGCGGTGCGGGTCTTCTCCCAGGCGGGGAGGGGTCCGCTGCGCTCGGCGAGGTCGCAGGACGCCTCGTACGCGGCGAGCATGATCCGCTCGGCGATGCGGGTGGAGAGCGCCGCCGCCTCCGGGGAGTCGAAGGGGAGCTTCAGCTTGAAGAAGACGTCCTGGAGGCCCATCGCGCCCAGGCCGACCGGCCGCCAACGGGAGTTGGAGTTGCCGGCCTGCTCGGTCGGGTAGAAGTTGATGTCCACCACGCGGTCCAGGAAGGTGACGGCGGTGTGGACCGTCCGGTCCAGGCGGTCCCAGTCGATCTCGCCGCTGTCCAGGACGAAGGCGCCCATGTTGACCGAGCCGAGGTTGCAGACGGCCGTCTCGCCGTCATCGGTGACTTCGAGGATCTCGGTGCACAGGTTGGAGGAGTGGACCGTGTGGCCCGGCTCCGCCGTCTGGTTGGCGGTGCGGTTGGAGGCGTCCTTGAAGGTCATCCAGCCGTTGCCGGTCTGCGCGAGGGTGCGCATCATGCGACCGTACAGCTCGCGGGCCGGCAGGGACTTCTTGGCCAGGCCCTGCGCCTCCGCCCTGCGGTAGGCGGCGTCGAAGTCGTCGCCCCACAGGTCCACCAGCTCGGGGACGTCGGCGGGGGAGAACAGCGACCACTGGCCGTCCTGGTCCACGCGGCGCATGAACTCGTCCGGGATCCAGTGGGCGAGGTTGAGGTTGTGGGTGCGGCGGGCGTCCTCGCCGGTGTTGTCGCGGAGCTCCAGGAACTCCTCGATGTCCGCGTGCCAGGTCTCCAGGTAGACGGCGGCCGCGCCCTTGCGGCGGCCGCCCTGGTTGACGGCCGCGACGGAGGCGTCGAGCGTCTTCAGGAACGGGACGATGCCGTTGGAGTGGCCGTTGGTGCCGCGGATCAGGGAGCCGCGGGCGCGGATGCGCGAGTACGACAGACCGATGCCGCCGGCGTGCTTGGACAGGCGCGCGACCTGGTGGTAGCGGTCGTAGATCGAGTCCAGCTCGTCCATCGGGGAGTCGAGGAGGTAGCAGGACGACATCTGCGGGTGGCGGGTGCCGGAGTTGAAGAGCGTCGGCGAGGACGGCAGGTAGTCCAGGCGGCTCATCAGCCGGTACAGCGAGGCGACCTCGGCGAGAGCCCGCTCGCTGTCGTCCGCCGCCAGGCCGGAGGCCACGCGCAGCATGAAGTGCTGCGGGGTCTCGATCACCTGACGGGTGATGGGGTGGCGCAGCAGGTAGCGGCTGTAGACCGTGCGCAGGCCGAAGTACTCGAAGCGGTCGTCGCCCTCGAGGTCGATCAGCTCGTCCAGCGCCGCCGCGTGCTTGGCGACGAACTCGGCCGTGCGGTCCGCGATGAGCCCTTCGCGGTGGCCGACGGCGACGGACCCGGAGAAGCAGCCCACCCCCTGGGAGGCGGCCTCGTCCCGGATCGTACGGGCGAGCAGGCGCGCGGCGAGGCGCGAGTAGGCGGGGTCCTCGGAGATGAGCCCTGCGGCGGCCTCGGTGGCCAGCTCCCGGAGCTCGGCGGCGTCCGAGCGCGCGTTGCGCCCCCGCAGGGCGGCGGCGGCGACCCGGCCGGGGTCGGTGTCGGTGAGGTCGGCGGTCAGGTCGGTCAGGGTGCGCAGCAGCGCGGTGCCGGGGGCGTCCTGACTGTCCTGACTCTGCTCGGCGGTGGCCGGGTCGACTGGCGCGATGGTCACGTGGGGGCTCTCCCTCGCTCGGCGCGGGGCCACGGGGCAAAGCGGGGGCGCGCGAGCAGGCGTCCGCCCCGGAAGAAGGGCGCACGTCGCCTGGCGTCCACCGGCTCATCCTCGAAGCCCGGACGTATCGGAATCCGGTTCGGTCGAGCCGGATCACACCGTCGGCAGGTCCTCGGACTTGGCGGTACGCAAATGCGTACATGACACACCGTTGCGGGACAGTTCCGGATTCTCACCGGATTCCCCTGCGGCGACAGCGAGGACGAGCATACATGTGGTGGGTCCCCGTTGGGGAACCCACCACATGTTGTGTCGCGCGCCGTTGCGCTTCCCCCGCTAAAGGGGGTACGGGCCCCATTTCACCGGGGTCCTGAGCCTCCGCGCGCACCGGGCTGGAGCGCCAGTGCGTACGTCAGCAGGCCCAGTCCGGGCACCGGTTGCCAGTCCCGCTCGGGCGTCCGTACGAAGCCGAGGCGCTCGTAGATCCGGTGTGCCCCCAGCATCGTCGGCTGGGTCGACATCACCAGCCGGACGACCCCTTCCTCGGCCCGTGCGCGGGCGACACAGGCCCGCACGAGGCTCTCGCCCGCCCCGCGCCCCCGGGCCGCCCGTGCGACCGCGAGCATGCGGAACTCGGCTTCGCCGGGGACGCCGATGTCCTGGAGCGGGCTGCCCTGGGGAGCATAGGTGACGGTGCCCAGGAGGGTGTCGTCGGCGTCCACGGCGACCAGGAGGTCGGCCTTCGCGGCGCGGGAGGCGGCGTCGCGCAGGGTGGTCGCGTAGGTGTTGTCCTCGCCGCCGTCGAGGAGGCCGTCGTCGAGGTAGGCGCGGGCGGTGATCTCGCCCACGGCCGGGTATTCGGGGGGTTCCGCGATGCGGATGCGCATGTCCATGCCGGGCAGTGTGCAACGGCGGGGGCCCGGCGTCCCACCCCGTGTCGAGGGGCGGGACACCGGGCCGTACCGCGGTCGCTCCGACCGGTTCAGCAGCAGCGGAAGCCGTCGCGGGGGTCGCCCTCGCGGGCGTCGGTGCGGCTGCGCTCGAAGGCGCGGCGGGTCATGACCGCGGCGTCCGGGTCGTGCGCGCGGGCGTGGGCGACGTAGTGGTCGTACGCCGCCTCGCCGGTCACCTCGCGGACGTACCAGCGCAGCCGGGACAGCCAGTGCCGCAGCCCTGCCGTGCGCACCGCGCCCGTGGTCATACCGTGCTCTCCTCCTTGCGCGGGCGGCCGTCCGGGCCCAGGCCCGCGGCGGCCAGCTCGGCCTTCTCCTCCTTGGTGGCGAACAGGGAGGCCGGGGCGACGAGCTTCGACTCGACGTACGGGGTCTCGCTGAGCTCGACCCCGGCCGGGTTGCGGACCGCCTTCAGGCAGGCGCGGCAGGCCTCGAAGAGGACGACCAGGATCAGCACCGCGAACAGGACGGACAGGACGCCGTCGACCGTGGAGTTGGTGACGATGGTCTCCATCTGCTCGCGGTTCTTGGCGAGTCCGACCTTGTCGAGGCCCTTGTCGAGGGCGCTCTGGTAGACGTCGCGCTGGGCGAAGAAGCCCACCTTGGGGTCGGCGGAGAAGATCTTCTGCCAGCTCGCGGTGAGCGTGACCGCGACGTCCCACAGCAGCGGAGCGGCCGTCACCCAGGCGTACTTGAGACGCCCGGACTTGATGAGGAGGGTGGTGCAGACGGCGAGCGCCACGGCCGCCAGGAGCTGGTTGGCGATGCCGAACAGCGGGAAGAGCTGGTTGATGCCGCCGAGCGGGTCGTGCACGCCGACCCACAGGAAGTAGCCCCAGGCCAGGACGACGATCGCGCTGGCGATCCAGACGCCGGGCTTCCAGCTGACGTTCTTGAACGGCTTGTAGACGTTGCCCAGCATGTCCTGGAGCATGAAGCGGCCGACCCGGGTGCCCGCGTCCAGCGTCGTCAGGATGAACAGCGCCTCGAACATGATGGCGAAGTGGTACCAGAAGGCCTTCATCGCGGCCCCGCCGAAGGCCGCCGAGAAGATCTCGGACAGGCCCAGCGCGAAGGTCGGCGCACCGCCCGTGCGGTGCAGCAGGCTGGCCTCCTCGACGTCCTTGGCGGCCTGCGCCAACTGCTCGGGGGTGATGGTGAAGCCGAGGTTCCCGACCGCCTGCGAGGCCGCCTGGACGGTGTCGCCGACCACGCCCGCGGGCGCGTTGACGGCGAAGTAGAGGCCCGGGTCGATGATGCAGGCGGCGATCAGCGCCATGATCGCGACGAACGACTCGATCAGCATGGAGCCGTAGCCGATCGTGCGGATCTGGGTCTCCTTCTGGATCATCTTCGGGGTGGTGCCCGAGGAGATGAGGGAGTGGAACCCGGAGAGCGCGCCGCACGCGATGGTGATGAACACGAAGGGGAAGAGCGAGCCCGCGAAGACCGGACCGGTCCCGCTGGTCGCGAACTGCGTGATGCCGTCCATCTTCAGCGTCGGCAGCGCGATCAGCACGCCCACCGCGAGCAGCGCGATCGTGCCGACCTTCATGAACGTCGACAGGTAGTCGCGCGGCGCGAGCAGCAGCCACACCGGGAGCACCGAGGCGAGGAACCCGTAGACCACCATCCAGATGACCAGCGTGCCCGGCTCCAGCGTGAAGGTCTCCGCCCAGGAGGACTCGGCGACCCAGCCGCCCGCGACGATCGCGAGCAGCAGCAGCGCGACGCCGATCAACGACACCTCGGTGACCCGGCCGGGCCGCAGGATGCGCAGGTAGACGCCCATGAAGAGGGCGATCGGGATGGTCATGCCGATGGAGAAGACGCCCCAGGGGGACTCCGCCAGCGCGTTCACGATGATCAGTGCGAGCACCGCGAGCAGGATGATCATGATGGCGAACACGGCGATCAGCGCCGCCGCGCCGCCGACCGGGCCGATCTCGTCCCGGGCGATCTGGCCGAGCGAACGGCCGTTGCGACGCGTCGAGAAGAACAGCGTCACCATGTCCTGCACCGCGCCCGCGAAGATCACGCCCGCGACGATCCAGATGGTGCCCGGCAGGTACCCCATCTGGGCCGCCAGCACCGGCCCGACCAGCGGGCCCGCGCCCGCGATGGCCGCGAAGTGGTGGCCGAAGAGCACCCGGCGGTCGGTGGGGTGGAAGTCCACGCCGTCGTCGTTGAGTTCGGCCGGGGTGGCGCGGGTCTTGTCGACCTTCAGTACGCGGTGGGCGATGAACTTGGAGTAGAAGCGGTAGGCGATGGCGTACGAGCCGAGGGCCGCGGCCAGCATCCACACGGCCGAGACGTCCTCGCCGCGGGAGAGCGCGAGCACCGCCCAGCCCGCCGCGCCGGCGATCGCGACCAGGGTCCAGATCGCCACGGACTTGGGCGACAGCTTCCGCCGGGCGGGGCCCGGGGGCGACCCGGCCTGCTCGGTCTCGGCTGTCGGTCTCGGCTCTGCCATGGCGATCCGTCCCCTCGCGCGATCTTCACTGTCACAACGTGCGCGAAATCTAGGGGCTGCGACCGGGCCGCGTAACCCCCTGTCCGCATATCGGTACGGACACGGCCCGACCACCGCAGGTCAGCGGGGGTACCACTGTCGACCGGCGGCCCCCGGGGGCGACGGGCGTCCGGCCGTCAGTCGTTCGGGCGCCGCAGGCGGGCCACGAACTTGTAGCGGTCGCCGCGGTAGACCGAGCGGACCCACTCCACCGGCTCGCCGTCCTTGTCGAGCGAGTGGCGCGACAGCATCAGCATCGGCAGCCCGACGTCCGTGCCGAGCAGCCCCGCCTCGCGGGGGGTGGCGAGGGAGGTCTCGATGGTCTCCTCGGCCTCGGAGAGGCGTACGTCGTAGACCTCGGCGAGCGCGGTGTAGAGCGAGGTGTACTTCACCAGTGACCGCCGCAGGGCCGGAAACCGCTTGGCGGACAGGTGGGTCGTCTCGATCGCCATCGGCTCGCCGCTGGCCAGGCGGAGGCGTTCGATGCGCAGGACGCGGCCGCCGGCGGTGATGTCCAGCAGTCCGGCGAGGGTGTCGTCGGCCGTGACGTACCCGATGTCCAGGAGCTGGGAGGTGGGTTCGAGGCCCTGGGCCCTCATGTCCTCGGTGTACGAGGTGAGTTGGAGGGACTGCGAGACCTTCGGCTTGGCGACGAAGGTGCCCTTGCCCTGGATGCGCTCCAGGCGCCCCTCGACCACCAGCTCCTGGAGGGCCTGGCGGACGGTGGTGCGCGAGGTGTCGAACTCGGCGGCCAGCGTCCGCTCCGGCGGCACCGGGGTGCCCGGGGGGAGGGTCTCGGTCATGTCGAGCAGATGCCGCTTGAGGCGGTAGTACTTCGGGACGCGGGCGGTGCGGGCGGGCGCCGCCGGCTCGGTGACCGTGCCCCCCGTGCTGGTCTCCGTGCGTCCCCCGTCGGTGATCATGGTCCGCCCTTCCGGCTCCTGCGCTGCTGCCGTCACCGGCTCCTCCGTCTGTCGCGGCTCACATGGATGGTGGCACGGTCCGCCGCGCGGGGCTCGGGCTCCGCGCGATTCCTTCTTATACACCGCGACGCGTGGGAACGCCGTGGACACAGGGGCTGTTGTACGGTCCCGCGCGGGGCGAGGTGTCGGTCCGATAACGGACCCGACGAGTGGTCTGACACACCCTTGACACCCCAAAAGGTCTAGGCCAAGCTCCAGCTACTGGTCTAAACCATTAAAGACCAGGTCCCAGTCCCACAGGCCGTACTTCGTGCGTTGTCCTCGCGGTGGGCAGGGGGTTGCAGGCATCCCTGAGCAGGAGAGTGGCGTAATGAAGCGCAAGCTCATCGCGGCGATTGGCGTCGCCGGCATGTTGGTCAGCGTTGCGGCGTGTGGCGGCTCGGACACCAAGGACGGCGGCAAGAAGGCCGGTGCCGACGGGTTCAAGGGCGAGACGCTCACCGTCTGGGCCATGGACGGCTCGACCCCGCCGAACTGGACCAAGGACCTCACCGCCGAGTTCGAGAAGAAGACCGGCGCGAAGCTCAAGTTCGAGGTCCAGAAGTGGGAGGGCATCCAGCAGAAGCTGACGACCGCCCTGTCCGAGGAGAACCCCCCCGACGTCTTCGAGATCGGCAACACGCAGACCGCCGCGTACGCCAAGACCGGCGGTCTCGCGGAGCTGGACGACCTGAAGAAGGAGATCGGCGCGGACTGGGCCGAGAACTTCAACAAGGCCTCGGTCGTCGACGGCAAGCAGTTCGCCGCCCCGTGGTGGTTCGCCAACCGCGTCGTGGTCTACAACAAGTCGGTCTTCAAGGAGGCCGGTGTCACCGAGGTCCCCAAGACCCGTGACGACTTCTTCAAGGCGCTCGACAAGATCAAGGCCAAGGGCGCGGCCGAGCCGCTCTACCTGCCCGGCCAGAACTGGTACTTCTTCGACGGCCTCACCATCGGCAAGGGTGCGGACCTGATCAAGAAGGACGGCGACAAGTGGGTCTCCAACCTCGCCGACCCGAAGATCGGCGAGGCCGCCGAGCTGTACAAGAAGTACCAGTCCTACTCCAAGGCCCCCAAGGACAAGGACGAGGCGACCCCGCAGCAGGCCGACGTCTTCGCCAAGGGCAAGACCGGCGCCTTCATCGGCATGGGCTGGGAGGCCGGCACCGCCATCAAGGCCAACCCGGCCATCGAGAAGGAGATCGGCTACTTCACCATCCCCGGTGAGACCGCCGACAAGCCCGAGGGCGTCTTCCTCGGCGGCTCCAACTTCGCCGTCGCCGCCGGCAGCAAGAAGCAGGAGCTCGCCAAGGAGTTCCTGAAGCTCGCGCTGTCCGACAAGTTCGAGGGCGCGCTCGCCAAGGAGTCCGGCGTCATCCCGAACAAGGAGTCGCTCAACTCCAACCTGACCGGCAACCCGGTCGCCGAGGCCGCCGCGCCGTCCGCCAAGTTCGGTGGCACCACGCCGCTGATCCCGGAGTGGGCCGCGGTCGAGAACAACCCGAACCCGATCAAGACCTACCTGACGGCGGTCCTGAACGGCAAGACCCCGGCGGAAGCCGCCAAGCAGGTCGAGCCCGAGCTCAACAAGCGCCTCGCGCAGAAGCAGTAACCCTCCTGCCGGGTTCCGGCCCCCTCCGCGGCACCGAGGGGGCCGGAACCCGGCAGTCAGCCGTGTGTCTCCCCGCCCGGCTGTGTCCCGCAGTGCCCTCACTGCGTCCTGCAGTGCGCCTAGGAAGAGATGGCGAGCATGACCGTGCAGACCGAACGACCGCCCTCCGGTCCGACGGAGATCCTCAAGGGGGCCGGGTCCGAGCCGGCCGATCCGGGCAGGAAGCCCCGCAGAGCGGGATCGCTCACCCCTTATCTGCTGCTGTTGCCCCCGGTGGCAGCCGTCCTGGTCTTCCTGGGCTGGCCCCTGGTCAAGAACGTCCTCATCTCGTTCCAGAACCTCAACATGAGGCAGCTGATCCAGCACCTCACCGAGTGGAACGGCACCGACAACTACGGTGACGTCCTCAGCAGTGAGGAGTTCTGGAACGTCACGGGGCGCTCGATCGCCTTCACGGCCGCCAACGTCGTGCTGATCATGGTGATCGGCACCCTGGTGGGCCTGCTGCTGGTTCGCCTCGGCAAGCGCATGCGGGTCGTCCTGATGATCGGCCTGGTACTCGCCTGGGCGATGCCCGTCGTCGCCGCGACCACCGTCTACCAGTGGCTGTTCGCCCAGCGCTTCGGCGTCGTCAACTGGGTGCTGGACGCACTCGGCTTCCACTCGATGGCTGATTACAACTGGACCGGCAGCCAGCTCTCCACGTTCTTCGTGATCATGGTTCTGATCGTCTGGCAGTCGATCCCCTTCGTGGCGCTCAACCTGTACGCCGCGAGCACGACCATCCCCAAGGAGCTGTACGAGGCCGCCGCGCTGGACGGCGCCGGCGCCTGGAAGAGCTTCACCCAGGTCACCCTGCCGTTCCTGAAGCCCTTCCTCTTCGCGACGACGTTCCTGGAGATCATCTGGGTCTTCAAGGCGTTCGTCCAGGTGTACGCGATCAACGCGGGCGGCCCGGACCGGCTCACCGAGATCCTGCCGGTCTACGCCTACATCGAGGGCATGGGCAACCAGCACTTCGGCATGGGCTCGGCGATCTCCGTCCTGACCATCCTGATCCTGCTGCTGCTCACCGCGTACTACCTGCGGATCGTTCTTAAGCAAGAGGAGGACGAGCGATGAAGCGCTCCCTGCCCGGCCGCATCTGGCCCAACGCGACGGCGGTCCTGCTCGTCATCGGCCTCGTCTTCCCCGTCTACTGGATGTTCGCGACGGCCTTCAAGAAGACGCCGGACATCGTCTCCGAGACGCCCGTCTGGTTCCCGACGGACATCACCTTCGAGCACTTCAAGACCGCGATCGACGCCGAGAACTTCGGCACCATGGTGCGCAACTCGCTCACCGTCACGATCCTCGCGGTCGTCTTCTCCCTGATCCTCGCCCTGGCCGGCTCCTTCGCCCTCGCCCGGATGCGGTTCAAGGGGCGGCGCGGCTTCATCATCGGCTTCATGGTGGCGCAGATGGCGCCCTGGGAAGTCATGGTCATCGCGATCTACTTCATCGTGCGCGACGCCGACATGCTCAACAGCCTGATCCCGCTGACCGCCTTCTACATGGTCATGGTGCTGCCCTTCACCCTCCTCACGCTGCGCGGCTTCGTCGCCGCCGTGCCCAAGGAGCTGGAGGAGTCCGCGATGGTCGACGGCTGCACCCGCCGCCAGGCCTTCGTCAAGGTGATCCTGCCGCTGCTGGCCCCCGGCCTGATGTCGACCTCGCTGTTCGGATTCATCACCGCCTGGAACGAAGTCCCCATGGTGCTCGTCCTGAACAAGCAGGCCGAGTTCCAGACCCTGCCGCTGTGGCTGACCCAGTTCCAGACCCAGTTCGGCGACGACTGGGGTGCCACGATGGCGGCGTCCTCGCTCTTCGCGATCCCGATCCTGATCCTCTTCGTCTTCCTCCAGCGCAAGGCGGTCAGTGGTCTGACCGACGGCGCGGTGAAGGGATAAGCACCCATGACGACGCTCATCACCCGCACGGACACCGTCACCCGGGACGCCCTCGCCGTCCTCCAGCCCGGTTTCACCGGCACCTCCGCCCCCGACTGGCTGCTGCGCAGCGTCGGTGAGGGGCTGTCGTCCGTCGGCCTGTTCGGGCGCAACATCGCCTCCCCCGAGCAGCTCGCGGCCCTCACCGCCCAGTTGCGCGCCGAGCGCGAGGACGTGCTGGTCGCCATCGACGAGGAGGGCGGCGACGTCACCCGCCTCGAAGTGCGCGGCGGCTCCTCCTTCCCCGGCAACCTCGCCCTCGGCGCCGTCGACGACGTGGACCTGACACGTGACGTCGCCCGCGAGCTGGGCCGACGCCTGGCCGAGTGCGGGGTGAACCTCAACTGGGCGCCGTCGGCCGACGTCAACTCCGACCCGGGCAACCCGGTCATCGGCGTACGGTCCTTCGGCGCGGACCCGGCGCTCGTCGCCCGGCACACGGCCGCGTACGTCGAGGGCCTCCAGGCCGCCGGGGTCGCCGCCTGCACCAAGCACTTCCCGGGGCACGGCGACACCAATGTCGACTCGCACCACGACATGCCCCGCATCGATGTGGACCTCGCCACACTGCACGCCCGTGAGCTGGTGCCTTTCCGGGCCGCGATCGCCGCCGGTTCCAAATCGGTCATGAGTGCGCATATTCTTCTCCCTGCGCTCGACCCCACCCGTCCCGCGACTCTCAGCCCGCAGATCCTGACCGGTCTGCTCCGGGAGGAGCTGGGCTACCAGGGGCTGATCATCACGGACGGCATGGAGATGCGGGCCATCTCCGCGACGTACGGAATCGAGCGCGGCTCCGTCCTGGCGATCGCCGCGGGCGCCGACGCGATCTGCGTCGGCGGCGGCCTCGCCGACGAGGAGACCGTGCTGCGCCTGCGCGACGCGCTGGTGGCGGCGGTCCGCTCCGGTGAACTGCCGGAGGAGCGGCTGGCCGACGCGGCGGCGAGGGTGCGTTCCCTCGCCTCGTGGACGTCGGCGGCCCGCGAGGCTTCGGGGCCGGGCGCGGAAGTGCAGGAGGGGACCGCGCCCGGCAACGAGACCATCGGCCTGGTCGCCGCCCGCCGTGCCGTCACCGTCACCCGCGCGCCGGGCGCCACTCCTGTCATGTCCGCCCCGTACGTCGCCGCCTTCACCCCGGTCGCGAACATCGCGGTGGGCGACGAGACCCCGTGGGGCGTCGCCGCCGACCTGGCGCGCCTGCTCCCGGGCACCGCGACCGGCACGTTCACGGCGGAGACGGGCACGGCGGAGGCCGTGGTGACGGCCGCGGGCGGCCGCCGGATCGTCGCGGTGGTACGGGACGAACACCGTCACCCGTGGATGGCGGCCGCCCTGGACGCGCTCCTCGCGGCCCGCCCGGACACGGTCGTGGTCGAGATGGGCGTACCCCAGGCGACCCCGCGCGGCGCGCTGCACGTGGCGACGCACGGCGCGGCCCGGGTCTGCGGCGCGGCGGCGGCGGAGGCCGTCACCGGCCGCTGAGCCCTCCCGCACCGGAAGACCCGTACCCGGAGGGCGCGGAGAGCCGTGTCCGGAGCACCCGGAAGGCCGGGCCCCACCGCGGGGGCCCGGCCTTCCGTGCGTACTCGCGGTGGTTACAGCCCCTGCCACACCGGCTTGTTGGCGTAGGTGTGCCGGAAGTAGTCAGCCAGCTTCAGCTTGGAGGCGGCGGCCTCGTCGACGACGACGGTCGCGTGCGGGTGGAGCTGGAGCGCGGAGGCCGGGACGAGCGCGGAGAGCGGGCCCTCGACGGTCTGCGCGACGGCCTCGGCCTTGCCCTCGCCGGTGGCCAGCAGGACCAGGTGGCGGGCGTCCAGGATGGTGCCGATGCCCTGGGTGATGACGTGGCGCGGGACCTGGGCGGTGTCGCCGTCGAAGAAGCGCGCGTTGTCGTCGATGGTCTGCTGGGTCAGCGTCTTGATCCGGGTGCGTGAAGCGAGCGAGGAGCAGGGCTCGTTGAAGCCGATGTGCCCGTCGGTGCCGATGCCCAGCAGTTGGAGGTCGACGCCGCCGGCCTCGCCGAGCGCCCTGTCGTACGCCTCGCACGCGGCCTGGACGTCCTCGGCGGACCCGTCGGGGCCGAAGAAGGACGCCTCGGTCAGGCCCAGCGGCTCCACGACCTCGCGCAGGACGGTCGCGCGGTAGGACTCGGGGTGCCCGGCGGGCAGGCCCACGTACTCGTCGAGCTGGCAGATCCGGGCCCGGGACGCGTCCACCTCACCGGCGGCCACCTTGGCGGCCAGGGCCTGGTAGATGGGCAGCGGGGACGAACCGGTGGCGACACCGAGCAGGGCGTCGGGCTTGCTGCCCAGCAGGTCCACGATGCTCTGCGCGATGAGCTCGCCGCCCGCCCTGGCGTCCGGAACGATGACAACTTCCACGCTGATGCCTGCCTGTCTGTGTGGGAGTGCGGAGACCGTCCGCCGAGGTCCTGCGGGGCCGGACGATCTGTGGTATAGACCAATCTAGCAGAGCGGAGGTCCGCGCACCCGGTCTTCCGCGGGTCCGCAGCGTCCTTCCACTGGCGGCCCCGTGAACTCCCATGGTCGACTGGCCCCGAGCATCCGTCACCTCGAGCAGCCGTGCCAGGCAGGTCCGGGAGGTCCGTCATGTCGCCCGTGGAACGACCGGCGCAGGGGATGAGCGTCCCCTCCCTCCCAACGGCCCCCTTCGCGGAGCGCCCGGGCCGCCTGATGGCCGCCGAGACGGCGGAGCAGCCGGCCGTGCTGCGCCGGATCCTGGACGAGGCGGCCCCGCGGATCTTCGCGACGGCGCAGGCGATCGCCGCCAAGAGCCCCCGCTTCGTGCTCCTCACCGCGCGCGGCACCTCCGACAACGCGGCCCTGTACGCCAAGTACCTGCTGGAGATCCAGCTCGGGCTGCCCTGCGGCCTCACCTCCATGTCCACCACGACGGCCTACGGCGCCCGCCCCTCCCTGCGCGACGTCCTGGTCGTCACGGTCAGCCAGTCGGGCGGCTCCCCGGACCTGGTGGCCTCCACGCGCGCGGCCCGCGAGGCCGGCGCCCTGACCCTCGCGGTCACCAACAACCCCGACTCCCCCCTCGCGGCGGTCTCCGAGCACCACATCGACGTCCTGGCCGGCCCCGAGAGGGCCCTGCCCGCGACGAAGACCTACACGGCCTCCCTCCTGTGCCTCTACCTCCTCGTCCAGGGCCTCCAGTCGCGGGACGGCACGGCGACGGCCGCCGGACTGCCGGACCTGGCCGCGGGAATCCTGGCCCGCCAGGAGGAGGTCCGCGCCCTGGCCGCCCGCTACCGCTTCGCCGAACGCATGGTGATCACCTCGCGCGGCTACGGCTACCCCACGGCCAAGGAGGCCGCCCTCAAGCTCATGGAGACGAGCTACATCCCCGCCCTCTCCTACTCCGGCGCCGACCTGCTGCACGGCCCGCTCGCCATGGTCGACAACATCTCCCCGGTCATCGCCGTGGTCACCTCGGGCAGGGGCGGCGAGGCCCTCCAGCCCGTCCTGGACCGGCTGCGCGGCCGGGGCGCCGACCTCTTCGTGGTCGGCCCCGCGTCCCAGGTCGCCCGGGCGTCCTCGGGCTTCGCCGTCCCCACGGAGTCCGTCCCCGAGGAACTCCAGCCCGTCCTGGACATCCTCCCCCTCCAGCTCCTCGCGTACGAGGTGACCCTCGCCCGTGGCCAGGACCCCGACGCCCCCCGGGCCCTCGCCAAGGTCACCGAGACCCGCTGACCGGAGACACCCGGCGGGCGCTGAAATAGCTAGCGGACGCTATAGAATCCCGGCATGGCAACCGGACAGCGCGGCCGGCCCCGGTCCTTCGACCGGGGGGCGGCCCTGGAGAAGGCCACCCTGGCCTTCTGGGAGAGCGGGTACGAGACGACCTCGGTCGCCGACCTCACGCGCCTGATGGGCATCGCCGCCCCCAGCCTCTACGCCGCCTTCGGCGACAAGCGGGCCCTCTTCGCGGAGGTCGTCGCCCGGTACGCCGCCACCCACGGCGCCTTCGGCGCCCGCGCCCTGGAGGAGGAGGGCACGGCACGGGCGGCCGTCGGCCGGCTGCTCCACGAGGCGGCGGCGGAGTACACCGACCCCGCCCACCCCCGTGGCTGCCTGGTGATCACCGCCGCGACCAACTGCACGACCCCCGAGGTCGAGGAGTCCCTGCGGGCCCGCCGCAACGCCAACATCGCCGCCTTCGCCTCCCGTGTCCGGGCCGACGTGGCGGCCGGCCGGCTCCCGTCCGGCACCGACCCCGAGGCCCTGGCCCGCTTCTCGGGCGCCGTGCTCCAGGGCATGTCGCAGCAGGCCCGCGACGGGGCGGACCGGGCGGAGCTGGAGGCGGTGGCGGAACTGGCGATGCGCGCCTGGCCGCCCGAGGAAGGGCCGTAGAGACACCCGCGGGCCACGGCGCCCGGCGGGACCCTCAGCCCGCCCGGCACCGCAGCCCGGAGTTGCATCGGCCGGCGGTGTGCGGTGCCTCCGGCCGTCAGGAGGGGCGGGCGCAGTCAGGGCAGAGAGCGCGCGTCCCTCGGTTTCACCCTCCTGTGCGGGGAGGATGAAGCTTTGCCCGGCCATTGTGGACTAGACCACTAACCCCTGTCTACGCCTGCGCACCGCCGGTTGTCCCACAGGTTACGGGTATGTTCGACGCGTGCCCTCCATGAACGATCTCGTACGCCAGCACACCGCCCTCAGCGAGTCCGACCTCGAGTGGCTCCACCTGCTGGTCTCGGAGTGGCAGTTGCTCTCCGACCTGTCCTTCGCCGACCTCGTGCTGTGGGTCCCGACCCTCGACGGCACCCGTTATGTCTCCGTGGCGCAGATGCGCCCGAACACCGGTCCCACCTCGTACCACGACGACATGGTCGGCCACCTGGTCCCGCGCGGCCGCCGCCCGCTGCTCGACGCCGCCCTGGACGAGGGCCGCATCGTGCGCGAGGGCGACCCGGAGTGGCGCGAGGAGGTCCCGGTCCGGGTCGAGTCCATCCCCGTGCGGCGCGAGGGGCGGGTGCTCGGCGTCATCGGCCGCAACACGAACCTGCTGACGGTCCGTACGCCGAGCCGCCTGGAGCTGACGTACCTCCAGAGCGCCTCCGACCTGGCCCAGATGATCGCCGCCGGATCGTTTCCCTTCCCCGGGCAGCAGGTCGACATGGACGCCTCCCCGCGGGTGGGGGACGGGCTCATCCGGCTCGACGCCGACGGGATCGTCCAGTACGCCAGCCCCAACGCGCTCTCCGCCTACCACCGCCTCGGCCTCGCCTCCGACCTGGTGGGCCATCACCTCGGCCAGGCCACCGCCGAGCTCGCGCCCTCCCGGGGCCCGGTGGACGAGGCCCTGGTCAAGCTGGCCAGCGGGTACGCGCCCCGGGAGACCGAGGTGGAGGGCAGCGGGGGAGTGATCCAGCTCCGCGCCATCCCGCTCAAGCCCAAGGGCACCCGGATCGGCTCCCTGGTGCTCTGCCGGGACGTCACGGAACTGCGCCGCCGCGAGCGGGAGTTGATCACCAAGGACGCCACCATCCGGGAGATCCACCACCGGGTGAAGAACAACCTCCAGACGGTCGCCGCCCTGTTGAGACTCCAGTCCCGCAGGATGGACTCGGACCAGGGGCGCGAGGCCCTCAACGAGGCCGTGCGGCGCGTGGGTTCGATCGCGATCGTCCACGAGACGCTGTCCCAGAACCTGGACGAGCGCGTCGAGTTCGACGAGATCGCCGACCGCGTCCTGGCCATGGTCGCGGAGATCTCGCCCGGAAAGGTGACCTGCCGCAGGACCGGCCGCTTCGGCATCCTGGACGCGGAAGTCGCCACTCCGCTCTCCATGGTGCTGACGGAGGTCCTGCAGAACGCCCTGGAGCACGCCTTCGCCCCCGGCGACGAGGGCACGGTGGAGGTCTCCGCCGTGCGCGGCGGCACCTCCGCCGAGGCCCGGCTGCTGCTCACCGTGCTGGACGACGGCCGGGGTCTGCCCGAGGGCTTCGACCCGAAGAAGGCCGGCAACCTGGGGCTCCAGATCGTGCGGACCCTGGTGGAGGGCGAGTTGGGCGGGACCTTCGACATGGTCCGCGGCCCCGAGCGCGGGACGCGCGTGGTCCTGGACGTCCCCGTGCGGCCGCAGAAGTAGCCCCCGCGCCCCGGACCGACGGCGGGCGCGGCCTGCCACGACAGCGAAGAGCCCCGGACCGAGGTGACGGTCCGGGGCTCAACTGCTCACGCGTTACTGCGCATTGGGGGGTACTGCGCGCTGCGATTTCGGGGGCGGTGACTGCATACGCGCTGTATGCGCCGCCGAGCTCAGGCTCGAAGCAGGGTGGTTCAGGCGGTCGCGTTGCGCGCCCGGTTGCGAGCGGCGCGGCGCTTCATCGCGCGGCGCTCGTCCTCGCTGAGGCCACCCCAGACACCCGAGTCCTGGCCGGACTCGAGCGCCCACTGCAGGCACTGCTCCATGACGGGGCAGCGGCGGCAGACGGCCTTGGCTTCCTCGATCTGCAGCAGCGCAGGACCGGTGTTGCCGATGGGGAAGAACAGCTCCGGGTCTTCCTCACGACAAACGGCGTTGTGACGCCAGTCCATGGCTGCTACCTCTCCTTGTGACATGCACGTTGCTTGTGAATGTGAACGCTTTCACGAATCCCCTCACAGGGGAAGGGCCGACTTCCAGCGAACACTGGTTGTGGTCCTGAGTGTGAGGAGGGATTCTGGTTCTCAGGGAGGCCGGTGTTGCGGGCCGTCCCGATCGCCATGAAGAGACTCGCAAACCTCGTCGGCGGATACAACCCCTTCCGGAAAGTTTTTTTTGATTCCTCGGTGTCGGCTAGGTCACAGCCGTACTTCCATGGGGTGGATGGCAGTCCGTACGTTCGAGATAAAGGACTTTGGGCCCTTCCACTCACACAATCACACGCAGTGCACGGCGAACGCCTGTGAACGCGACGCTCGTACGCAACCCGAGGTGGTCGCCGTCCATTTGAAGGGGCAGTGGCACCTTCGAATGCAAGGTGAAGTCCGTCAGGTCGTGGAGGGTCACGGCGTGCTTCCCGTGCGGGCCGCGCTCCGGGGTGGAAGTGAGCAACTGCGTGGCGTACCGGGTGACCGCCGGAGTGGAAAGACGGCTGAGGCCCAGCACGTCGAGGGCGGTCTCGAAAGACGCCTCCGGGGAGGCGTACAGCGGGCGATTCCCCAGGTAGGTCCAGGGGGAGGTGTTGCAGACTATCGCCAGAACCAGGTCGGTCACCGGGTCCTCACCGGGCCTCTGCAGAGAAATCACACCCTGTCTGCGGTGGGGTTCCTCCAGGAATTGGCGGACCACCTGGCGCAGATAGAGGGCGTGCGTGGAGCGCTTTCCGCGCTCCCGCTGCTGTTCGACCCGGCCGATGACGCCGGCGTCGAATCCCAGACCGGCGCAGAAGGTGAACCAGCGTTCCGGGACGGCTTCGTCCTCCGTTCCCGGTACGCCTTTTGTGAGGCCGAGGCTCACTGTGCGTTCGCTTCCGGTACGCAGCGCGTCCAAAAGCGCGCCCGTCGCCTCCACGGCGTCATTGGGAAGGCCGAGCGCGCGGGCGAAGACATTCGTGGAACCGCCGGGGACGACCGCGAATCCGGGCAGGCGTTCGGGGTCGGGGCCCGCGTGCAGCAGTCCGTTGACGACCTCGTTGACGGTGCCGTCGCCGCCGAGCGCGACCACCAGGTCGATGGTGTCGGCGTTGTCGGCGGCCCGCCGGCCGAGGTCGCGGGCGTGCCCGCGGTACTCGGTGGTGACCGTCTCCAGCTTCATCTCGCTGGCCAGGGCGTGGATCAGGACGTCCCGGGTGCGGGCACTGGTGGTGGTTGCTGCCGGATTGACCACGAGAAGTGCGCGCATGCGGTGCAGGTTACCGGGGCGGGGAGGGGAAGCTCGGAGCGAGGGGTTCGAGTACGGGGTCACGGGGTGTCTCGTTACCCTGCAGGAGTGAGTAAAAAGTCGGTACGGAAATCCGCCGCGAAGTCCGCGCGCAAGCCGGTCGCCCCGTCCGGGACCCGGCCCCCGGCCGAGGACGCGCAGCCGCTGCCCGATTCGCCGGCCGTGCCGCACCCGCGCGAGCCCCGGCCCGCGCGCCTGGGGGCCGCCGCCGCGCTGGTGGCGGCCGAGGGCCTCGCGCTGGTCGCCGTCGGGCTGTACCTGCTGGTGATGGGACTGCTGGGCACCCCGGACCGGCCCGAGCAGGCGGAGATGGGCGGGCTGACCCTCGTCGCGCTCGCCGTGCTGCCGCTGGTCGCCGCGAACGGGCTGCGGACCCGCCGGAGCTGGAGCCGCGGGCCCGCCGTGATCACCCAGCTCATGGCGCTGCCGGTCGCCTACACCCTGATGACCACCGACGGCGCCTTCTCGATCCCGGCCGGCATCCTGCTCGGCGCGGTCGCCGTCGTCTCGCTGGTGCTGCTGCTGAACCCGGCCGTCGTGGACGCCCTGGGCATCAAGCGCGGCCCGCGCGGCGCCTGAGCCGCCCCGGAGAACGCGAACGGGGCCCGCGGCGGCGCCTGAGCGCCGGGCGGGCCCCGCTCCGCACGGTCCGTGCGCGACGGACCGGCTACTCCTCAACCAGGAGCTTCTCGCGGAGCTGGGCCAGGGTGCGGGCCAGCAGCCGGGAGACGTGCATCTGGGAGATGCCGACCTCCTGGGCGATCTGCGACTGGGTCATGTTGCCGAAGAAGCGCAGCAGCAGGATCTTCTTCTCGCGCGGCGGCAGGTCCTCCAGCAGCGGCTTCAGCGACTCGCGGTACTCGACGCCCTCCAGCGCCACGTCCTCCGCGCCCAGGGTGTCGGCGACCGCCGGGGACTCGTCGTCCGTGTCGGGGACGTCCAGGGACAGCGTGGAGTACGCGTTGGCGGACTCCAGCCCCTCCAGGACCTCCTCCTCGGAGATCGCCAGGCGCTCCGCCAGCTCGTGCACGGTCGGTGAGCGGCCGTGCTGCTGGGAGAGCTCCGCCGTCGCCGAGGTCAGCGAGAGCCGCAGCTCCTGGAGGCGGCGGGGGACCCGTACCGCCCAGCCCTTGTCGCGGAAGTGCCGCTTGATCTCGCCGACGACCGTCGGAGTGGCGTACGTCGAGAACTCCACGCCGCGCTCCGGGTCGAACCGGTCCACCGACTTGATCAGCCCGATCGTGGCGACCTGGGTGAGGTCGTCCAGCGGCTCCCCGCGGTTGCGGAAGCGCCGCGCCAGGTGCTCGACCAGCGGCAGGTGCATCCGTACGAGACGGTTGCGCAGCTCGGCCCTGGCCGGGGAGCCGTCGGGCAGCCCGCGCAGCTCGACGAAGAGCAGCCGCGCCCCCGAGCGGTCCCGGGGGTCGGGGGCCTCGGCGCGCTCCCGGTGGGGCTCGGGTGCGTCCGACGCGCCGGAATGCGGCTCGGACGCGTCCGTCGTCCCGGCGTGCGGCTCGGACACCCCGGCGTGGGCCGCCCCGGCGGTCCCGCCGCCGGAGTGGACCTCCTGCGAGGTGTTCTCGTCGCGGTGCCCGCTGTCGCGCTTCTCGGTGTCGCGCCTGTCGTCGCTCATCTGGTCCGCCGCCCGCTCTGCCGCCTGAGCCTCTTCCGCCGGGTGCGGGCGGGCCTGCTGCTCAGGAATCCCGTTCAGCGCCCGCCTGCTGCGCTCCTCGTCCCGCACCGGCCCGTCCCCGCTCATACCGGACCGGGCCCCGCGCCGCGCTGTTTGTACAGACTGATGCTGACCGTCTTGTCGTCGGCGACGGTCGCGTCGACCTTGCCGGCGAGCGCGGAGAGCACCGTCCACGCGAACGTGTCGCGTTCGGGGGCGCGGCCGTCGGTGGTGGGCGCCGAGACCGTCACTTCCAGTGAGTCGTCCACCAGCCGGAACACACAGCTGAGGACGGAGCCGGGCACGGCCTGCTGGAGCAGGATCGCGCACGCCTCGTCCACCGCGATGCGCAAGTCCTCGATCTCGTCGAGGGTGAAGTCCAAACGCGCTGCGAGGCCGGCCGTGGCCGTACGCAGCACCGACAGGTAGGCACCCGCAGCGGGCAGCCGGACCTCCACGAAGTCCTGGTTCCCGGGCTCGCCTGCGATAGGGGACACCCTCACCTCCAAGGTGGCACAAGCGGTACGTCGTTCACGTCTATCGCCGGTGACGCTATCGCGATCCGCCGCTCCGTGTCGCCGGACCCCCTGCCCGGCGAGATGTCACACATGGTAAGCCCATGCGCACGCACAGTGGCTAGGGGTGTGCGGGGCCCAATTGGACGCCACCGACGAGGGGTTGAGCTACCCACGTCTCAGACGATCGAACCGTCGACGAAGCACCAGCGCCAGCTCTCGCCCGGCTCGAAGCTGCGCATCACCGGGTGGCCGGCGTCCTCGAAGTGCGCGGTGGCGTGCCGGCCCGGCGAGGAGTCGCAGCAGCCCACATGACCGCAGCTCAGACACAGGCGCAGCTGTACCGGGTGCGTGCCGGCGGCCAGGCACTCCGGACAGGTGTCGCCGAGCGGCTCGGGAGCGGGCCGCGGCAGCTCTTCGACGTGCGGGCATGCGTTCATGGAGACCATTGTTCATGACGTCATGGGTGGACGACGTGACGCCGAACCGGAGGGACGGGCCCCGAGCCGATGGACGCAACCGCGCTACTGGCGCTGATCGCGGTGAGCGCGGCGGTCGCCGGGCTGGCCCGGCGCACCCCCGTGCCCGCACCGCTCCTGCTGGTCGCGGTGGGGATCGCCGCGTCCTTCGTGCCGGGGGTGCCCGCGTACACCCTCGACCCGCACATCGTGCTGCCGCTGCTGCTGCCGCCCCTGCTGCACACCGCCGCGCTGGAGAGCTCGTACCTGGACCTGCGGGCGAACCTGCGGCCGGTGGCGCTCCTGTCGGTCGGGTACGTGCTGTTCGCGACCGTGCTGGTGGGGTGGCTGGTCCATCTGTTCGTTCCGGGGCTGCCGCTGGCCTCGGCGCTGGTGCTGGGGGCGGTGGTCGCGCCGCCGGACGCGGTGGCGGCCACCGCGGTCGCCCGCAGGCTGGGGCTGCCGCCCAGGATCACGGCGATCCTCCAGGGGGAGTCGCTGGTCAACGACGCCACCGCCATCACCGCGTACAAGGTCGCCCTCGCGGCGGCGGTCGGGGAGGGGGCGAGCTGGACCGCGGGCGTGCAGGAGTTCCTGGTGGCGGCGGTCGGCGGGGTCGGGGTGGGGCTGCTGCTCATGGTGCCGCTGCACTGGCTGCGGACCCGGCTGAAAGAGGCGATCCTCCAGAACACGCTGTCGCTGCTCATCCCCTTCGTCGCGTACGCGGCCGCCGAGTACGTGCACGCGTCCGGGGTGCTCGCGGTCGTGGTGGTCGCCCTCTTCCTCGGCCACCGCTCCTGGCAGGTGGACTTCGCGACGCGGCTCCAGGAGGCGGCCGTGTGGAAGATGGTGTCCTTCGTGCTGGAGTCGGCCGTCTTCGCGCTGATCGGGCTGCAACTGCCGGTGGTGCTGGCGGGGCTGGGACCGTACGGCGGCAAGGAGGTCCTCTGGTGGGCGGTCGTGGTGTTCCTGCTGGTGGTGGTGGTGCGGTTCGTGTGGGTCTTCCCGGCGACGTACCTGCCGCGGTGGCTGTCGGAGCGGATCAGGACGCGCGAGCCGGACACCACCGTCGCCGCGCCGCTGATCGTGGGGTGGGCGGGCATGCGGGGCGTGGTGTCGCTCGCGATCGCCTTCTCGATCCCGCTGACGGCCGAGGGGGAGCCCTTCCCGGGGCGGAACCTGATCCTCTTCCTCACCTTCACGACCGTGATCGGCACGCTCGGCGTGCAGGGGCTGACGCTGGCGCCGCTGATCCGCGCGCTGAAGGTGACCGGGCGGGACCGGTACGCGGCGACCCTGGCGGAGGCGCAGGCGCAGAACGAGGCGTCGGCGGCGGCCGAGGCACGGCTGCGGGAGCTGCTGGCGGACCCGGCCAACGCCCTGCCGAAACCCCTGGAGGACCGCCTGCGGACCGTGCTGGAACGGCGGCGGAACGCGGTGTGGGAGCGGCTCGGGGCGGTCAACGAGGAGACCGGGGAGTCGGCGGACGAGACGTACCGCCGGGTGGCCCGGGAGCTCATCGACGCGGAGCGGGCGGTCTTCGTGGAGCTGCGGGACACCCGCCGGATCGACGACGAGATGCTGCGCACCCTGCTGCGGCGGCTGGACCTGGAGGAGGCGGCCGGGTGGCGGGAGGAGGAGTGAGGACTCCTGCCGTCCGGTCCTACGGGCATCCGGTGACGACCGCCGTCAGCCGGGTGCCGGGCGGGAACGCGCCCTGTGCGGTCAGGACGGTCAGGGCGTACAGCGTCTTGGCGACGTACAGGCGTTCGACCGGCAGACCGTGCCGGGCCTCGAAGTCGTCGGCGAAGGCGAGCAGCTCCGGGGTGGTGCGGGCGTAGCCGCCGCAGTGGAAGCCGTCGGCGAGGGACCACTCGCCCCGCCGTCCGCCGAAGGCCGCTTCCTGGAGGCGTACGACCTCCTGCTCCAGGAAGCCGCCCTTGAGGACCGGGACGCCGAGCGCCCGCTGGCCGGGGGCCAGGCCCGCCGCGAGCCCGGCCAGGGTGCCGCCGGTGCCGCAGGCCACCGCCGCCACGTCCGTCACCCCGTGCAGCTCCCGCCCGAGCCGCGTGCAGCCCTCGACGGCGAGGGCGTTGCTGCCGCCCTCGGGAACGACGTACGGCTCGGGGAGGTCCGGGAGGGAGACGGCGGGCAGGAGCGCGGCCAGGTACGCCGGGTCGTGGCGCCGGCGGTAGTCCGTACGGGAGACGAAGTGCAGCCGCATGCCGTCCGCCGCGCACCGGGCGAGGGACGGGTTGAGGGGGCGTGCGGCGAGCTCGTCGCCGCGGACGACGCCGACGGTGGGGATGCCCAGCAGGCGGCCGGCGGCGGCGGTGGCGCGCAGGTGGTTGGAGTAGGCCCCGCCGAAGGTGAGGAGGGGGCGGCCCGCGGCGGCGCGGAGGTTGGGGGAGAGCTTGCGCCATTTGTTGCCCGGGAGGTCCGGGTGGATCAGGTCGTCCCGCTTGAGGAGGAGGCGTACGCCGTGGCTGTCGAAGCGGGGGTCCCGGACGGGGGTCAGGGGGGAGGGGAGGCGGGGGCGCAGGTCGGGGGGCACCGGGTCATTGTCCTGCGGGTCCCGTCCGGGTGAGGGGGCCGGGGGGCGTGGCTGGTCCCGGTTCTGTGCGGGCGGGTCGCGGGTCCGGTGGGTGCGTCGTGGCTGGTCGTGAGTCCGTGCGGATGCGTTGTGGGCGGCCCCGGGTCCGTGCGGAAGGGCGGCGGTCCCGGGTCCGTGCGGGGGCGTCGTGGCCGGTCGCGCAGTTCCCCGCGCCGCTGGCAGGGGCTGCTGCGCAGCCGTCCTCCCCCCGGTCCGCGGGTCACTTCAGCCGGTCCCTGATCCGGCCCCGCATCCAGTCCATCCTGAAGCCCCTCGGGTCGACCTTGCCCGGCTGCCACTCCAGATGGCCCAGCACCGAGGCCGCGCCCCAGCCGTGGGCGCGACAGATCGCCGCCGAGACGCGCTCGATCGCCTCCAGTTGGGCGGCCGGCCAGGGGTCCTTGCCGTCGCCGAGGTTCTCGCACTCGAAGCCGTAGAAGCGGGCGTTGCCGTCGGTGTTGGCCTCGTTGTCCGGGGGCAGCCGCTTCTCGGCGATCACCGCGCGCAGGACGTCGTCGTCGCCGAGGCCCGCGTGGTTGGCCCGGCCGTAGCCGACCAGGTGGACCCTGCCGTCCTTGGCGATCACCCCGTGGCAGAGCGGGCCCGGCAGGTTCGCGTGGCCGTCGCGGCACAGGGCGACCGTCGCCGCGGTGCCCCGGGTGACCGTGTGGTGGATCATCACGCCGTGCACCGGGCCCCAGGGGCCGTGGCCGTGCCGGTTGTGGGTGCGCCAGTTGCCGACCTCGACCACGGTCACCCCCTCGGCGCGCAGTGCGGACAGGAAGGCGTCGGCGGAGAGGGGGCGGGCCATGGGGGCCTCCGTACGGAATCAGAGCGGAATCGCTCCTACCGCTTGTACCGGAAGATCACCGTCCGTGACAGCCCGTTCGCACGGTGTGCGAGCCGTTCCGGACATCCCAGGCGTCCCTCAGGTCGTCGCCGGCCACAGGTCGGGGCCGAACACCTCGTAGTGGACGTCCGCCGCGGGCAGGCCCTTGGCGAGGAGCCGGGCGCGCACCGCCCGCATGAACGGCGGCGGTCCGCAGAGGGGGGCGCGGGTGCCGGGGGCGACCTCGACGCCCGAGAGGTCCACCGGGCCGGTGCGGTCGGCCGGGTGGCCGGGCTCCGGGTGCTCGTAGAAGAAGTGGGCCGTGGCCGCCGGGAGCTTTTCGGCCGGCCGCCCGTGGTCGGCGCGCAGCGGGTGGGCGGCGGGGGAGCGGTCGCCGTGGACCACCGTCACCGGGGCGCCGTGCCCGGTCGCCGCCAGGTGCTCCAGTGTCGCGATCATCGGAGTGCAGCCGATGCCCGTCGAGGCCGGCAGGAGGGGCGCGTCGCCGTCGGCGACGACCAGGTCGCCGTACGGCGCGGAGACCCGCAGCCGGTGGCCCTCGCGCACGTGCGCGTGCAGGTGGGACGACATCTCGCCGTCGCCGATCCGCTTGACGGCGATCGAGCGCAGCGCGGCGCCGGGTGCCGGGTGCTGGGGAGAGGCTGTACTGGCGGGTCTGCCGCGCCCCGTCCGCGAGCTCCACCTGCACGGAGACGTACTGGCCCGGCTCGGCGGCGGGCATCGGCCCCCGTCCGCCGGCCGCAGCCGGAAGACGGCGACCTCGGCCGTCTCCCCTCGGTGCGCCCGGCCGGCTCCCAGCCCCGCCAGGTGTCGCCCTTCAGGACGCCGTGCTGCGCGTACAGCCGGTCCTCGACGGCGGTCAGCGCGTTCGCCGTCAGCCAGCACACTTCGTCCCGGCCCGCCGCGACCTCGGGCGTCACCGCGTCACCGCGTCCCCGAGCACCTCGGCGAGGGCCGCGAAGAGGTGCTGGTGGACCACCCGGTACTGGCCCGCCGTCACTCCCAGTGACGCGTGCTTGTGCGCGATCCGGGAGAGCATCGCGTCCGGCCGCCCGTCGGGCCGGTCCACGAGGTGCGCCGCGGAGGCGGCGACCGACCCGGCGAGTGCCCGGCGCTGGGTGCCGGCCGCCTGGTTGCCCCGGTTGAAGAGGTCGCGCAGCAGCTCCGGGCGGGCCGCGAAGAGCTTGTCGTGGAAGAGCGCGGTGATGTCCTCGATCGCCGCACCGACGGCGGGAAGGGTGGCGCGGACGGTCGCGGTGGCGGAGAGCATGGCGGGCTCCTCGCGAGGCTCATTGGTATATGAGAGTCGTAGTCAAAGGCGGGGCGAGAGGCGTCGGCCATGGCTGATGGGTCGTCACCGGGCCGCATGCCGACGGGTCCTGCGTCATCGGGTCGTATGCCATCGGGTCGTACGTCCCCGAAACGGCCGGAAATGGCCGGTGCGGGCGTGGCCCGCGCGGCTCGGTCCGCCCGGCGGGTCGCCGAGAGGCCCAGCAGCAGCGGCCCCGTCGGCGCGCCGGTCGGCGTGTCCACCGTCAGCGGGTCCAGCGCGGCGAAGAACGCCTCCTGGGCCTGCCGCAGCGCCCCGCGCAGGGTGCACGCCGACCGCAGCGGGCACGCCGTCCCGCCCTCGCGGTCGACGACGTCGCCGGACCCCTCCAGCTCCCGCACCCCCGTGCCGACCGACGCCGTCCGGCCCGCCGCGGTGAGCGCGAGCCCTCCGCCGCGGCCCCGGCGGGCCTCGACCAGGCCCAGGTGCTGGAGCCGGGAGACCACCTTGGCGGTCTGCGTGCACGGGATCTCCATGGCCGTCGCCATCCCCCGGGTGGTGGGCGGTCCGTCCTTCTCGACGGCCAGGCGCATCAGCGCGCGCGGTGCCAGGTCGGTGAATCTCGTCAGCCGCATGACGTCACGCTGAGTGAGTTGCATTTCGGATGCGACTCAGGCGTGCGGACGTTCCGCGCGCCCCGGCCGTCCCGCCCGGTCAACCCGGCGCGCGGGATTCCCCCTTCGCCGGTGATCTAGTCACACTCTTTTGTGTAATGGCGCTGCCACGGGCCGTGCTGAAAGGCTTCTGCCGCAGGTCAGCACAGATGCCGTGAGAGGAAGTCAGATGTCGGTCGAGGCAGGTCCCGAAGTCCGCGATCAGCAAGTGCAGCCGCAGCCGCAGCAGAGTCTCGGCACGGCCGCCGCGCGGAACTTGGCGACCACCACCAAGTCCGCGCCGCAGATGCAGGAGATCACCTCCCGCTGGCTGCTGCGGATGCTCCCCTGGGTGCAGGTCCAGGGCGGCGCCTACCGGGTCAACCGGAGGCTGAGCTACGCGGTCGGCGACGGGCGGGTGGAGTTCGTGCAGACCGGCAGCCGGGTCGCCGTCATCCCGGGCGAGCTGGGCGAGCTGCCCGCCCTGCGGACGTACGACGACCAGGACGTGCTGCACGAACTGGCGCAGCGCTGCGAGCAGCGCGAGTTCGCCCCCGGGGACGTCATCGCCGGTGAGGGCGACAGCGCGGACACCGTGTACCTGCTGGCGCACGGCCGCGTCGAGAAGATCGGCTCCGGCCCCTACGAGGAGGAGCAGGTGCTCGGCGTCCTCGCGGACGGCGCCTACTTCGGCGACCAGGCCCTCGTCGAGGAGGACGCCACCTGGGGGTACACCGCCAAGGCCGCCACCGCGTGCACGGTCCTCGCCCTGACCAGGAACGACGTCCTGACGCTCGCGGACCGCACGGAGTCCCTGCGCGGCCATCTCGCGGCCGTCCGCGACCTGCCGCGCCGGCGCACCAACGAGTTCGGCGAGGCCCCCATCGACCTGTCGGCGGGCCACGTCGGCGAGGCCCTGGTCCCGCACACCTTCGTGGACTACGACGCCGCTCCGCGCGAGTACGAACTCTCCGTCGCGCAGACCGTCCTGAAGGTCCACACCCGGGTCGCGGACCTCTACAACCAGCCGATGAACCAGACCGAGCAGCAGTTGCGGCTCACCGTCGAGGCCCTCCGCGAACGGCAGGAGGACGAGATGATCAACAACAAGGAGTTCGGCCTCCTCGCCAACTGCGACTACGGGCAGCGCCTCCAGCCGCACGACGGCGTCCCCAGCCCCGACGACCTGGACGAACTCCTCTCCCGGCGGCGCGGCAACAAGTTCTTCCTGGCCCACCCGCGCGCCATCGCCGCGATCGGCCGCGAGTTCAACCGGCGCGGCCTGGTGCCCGGCAGCGTCGACATCGGCGGCAACCAGATCCCCGCCTGGCGCGGCGTCCCGATCTTCCCGTGCAACAAGATCCCGGTCACCGACGCCCGGACGACCTCGATCCTGTGCATGCGTACGGGACTTGAGGAGCAGGGCGTCGTCGGCCTGCACCAGACCGGGCTGCCGGACGAGATCGAGCCCAGCCTCTCGGTGCGCTTCATGGGCATCGACGAGCAGGCCATCATCTCCTACCTGGTGACCGCCTACTACTCGGCCGCCGTTCTGGTGCCGGACGCGCTGGGCGTGCTGGAGAACGTCGAGATCGGCCGCTGGCACTGACCGCCGGCGGGAGGAGGGGACGGCCCGAGGGGGTAAGGGGAGGACGGGGGCGCGGTCGCGCGGGAGCGCCGGCGCCCCCCGGTACGGAGGGAGTTGGCATTGACGATGACCACGACCCGGGCGGCAGGCGACACGGGCGGCCCGCAGGGGGCCGCCGCACTCCTCGCCCGTACCAGGACCGCCGTCGACCCGCGGCTGCGGGAGACGGTCGACTCGCTGCCGGGTCAGCTCCGCCGGATCGCCCGCTACCACTTCGGCTGGGAGCGGGCCGACGGCACGGCGACGCAGGCGCACGCGGGCAAGGCGATCCGGCCCGCCCTCGTCCTGGCCGCCGCGCACGCGCTCGGCGGCGACCCGGGCGAGGCCGAACACGCCGCCGCCGCGGTGGAGTTGGCGCACAACTTCACCCTGCTGCACGACGACGTGATCGACGAGGACCCGACCCGCCGGAACCGGCCCACGGCCTGGACGGTGTTCGGCATTCCGGACGCGGTCATCGCGGGCGACGCGATGTGCGCACTGGCCCTGCGGGTGCTCGCCGAGGACCCGCACCCGGCCGCCCAGCCGGCCTCCGCCCGGCTCGCCGCCTGCGTCATCGAGCTGTGCGCGGGCCAGCAGACCGACTGCGCTTTCGAGAACCGGGCGCCGCAGGACGTCACCATCGCCGAGTGCCTGACCATGGCCGAGGCGAAGACCGGTGCCCTGCTGGGCTGCGCGTGCGCGATCGGCGCGCTGTACGCGGGGGCCGCGCCGGAGGAGGTCGAGGCGATGGACGCCTTCGGCCGCGAGGCCGGCCTCGCCTTCCAGCTCATCGACGACCTGATCGGCATCTGGGGCGACCCCGCCCACACCGGCAAGCCGGCCGGCGCCGATCTGGCCGCGCACAAGAAGTCGCTGCCCGTCGTGGCGGCGATGGCCTCCGGCTCCCCGGCCGCCGCCGAACTGGCGGAGCTCTACCGCGCACCCGCCATGGACGCCGCCACGGTGCGTCTGGCCGCCGACGCCGTGGAACGGGCCGGCGGTCGGGACTGGGCGCAGAGCCAGGCCGCCGACCGCATGGCCAGGGCGGTGGACCACCTCGCACGGGCGGTCCCGGACCTGGCCGCCGCCGACGACCTGCTCGCGCTCGCCGAGTTCGTGACGCGCAGGACGCGCTGACCGGAGGGGGAGAGCCCGTCGGCGGAGGTGTTTCGCGTACGGGGCGGGGCCCGCCGGAATCCACCGGCGGGCCCCGCCCCGTACCCCCAACTCTGCGATCATGGACGTACGTTGATCACGTACGTCCGCCACAGCGGAGCGGGCGCGGAACACGGAGACGATCATGGGCGTACGGATACGGCAGGCGACGAAGGCGGACCGCGACGCGGTGCTGCGCGTGGTGGACGACTCCTTCCGGGACGACCCGGTGAGCAACTGGATCTTCCCGGACCCGGCGCGCTACGACCGGGTCCACGCGCAGATGATGGGGGCCTTCTTCGACCTGTGCCTGGAGCACGGCTGGGTGGACGTCACCGAGGACCTGTCGGCCGTCGCGATGTGGCTGCCCACGCCCGAGGGCGAACCGGAACCCGACGACGGGCCCGCGCAGTTGCGTGCCGCCGTCGACCCGGACAACGACCGCATCGAGACGGTCGGCGCGCTGACCGCGGCGAACCACCCGCACCACCGGGAACACGCGTATCTGTGGATCATCGGTGTGGACCCGAAGCGGCAGGGCGAGGGCCTCGGCTCCTCGCTGATGGCGCCGGTGCTGGAGCGCTGCGACCGGGAGGGCGCCGCCGCCTACCTGGAGGCCAGCAGCGCGCGCAGCCGCGAGCTGTATCTGCGCAGCGGCTTCACGGACCTGGGGGAGCCGCTGCGGCTGCCCGACGGGGGACCGCTGATGTACCCGATGTGGCGCGACCCGCAGACGGAGCCGCGGCTCTAGCGGATCAAGCGGCCGGAGCGGGTCAAGCCGCCAGGACGGATCAAGTCGTCAGGGCGGACCAAGCCGCCAGGGCGGATCAAGTCGTCAGGGCGGAGCAGGCCAGGGCGGATCAGGCCGGAGCGGATCAGGCTTCCGGGAAGATCCGCTCCACCATGACCGCCACCAGCTCGTCCAGCGCCTCGGGGGTGTCGGAGAGCATTTCCGGCAGCGTGAAGTGCTCCACCAGCAGGCCGGACATCGCCAGGTAGAGGACCCGCATGTCGTCGGCGTCGCCCGGCAGGCCGGCCTCCAGGTGGAACCGGAGGTTGTCGTCGAAGGTCTCCCGGACGGTCCGGTTCAGCTCCTTGCGGAGCGCGGGCCGCCGGGTGGCCTCCAGCCGCAGTTCCAGCATCGCCAGATATCCGGAGCGTTCGGCGACCACCCGGCGCACCAGGTCCCGCATCAGGTCCACGATCAGCTCCCGGGACGGTTCGGGGGCCATCAGGCGTGCCACGTGCGCCGGGTCGGGCGTCATGCGCTCGTTGACCCGCACCGCCACCTGGGCGAGCAGGGCGTCCCGGTCGGCGAAGTAGTTGGAGGCCGTGCCGGTGGGGGTCCTGGCGCGCGCGTCGACGGCGCGGAAGGTGAGCCCGCGGGCGCCCTCGTCGGCGAGTACGTCAATGGCGGCGTCCAGCAGGGCGGTTCGGCGCTCGGGGTTCCTGGCCATGGGTTCTCTTCCTTCTCAGATCTCGTACCGCGAAAGGCTTGCGCAACCACTACACCTGAAGCACTATAGCTGTCGTGGTTGCGGCAGCAGGCCCACCACGACCCCTTGGAAAGAGGACCCCGCTTGCGCAAGCTCACGTACTACGTCGGCATGTCCCTCGACGGCTTCATCGCCGCACCGGACCTCTCGATCGACGCCTATCCGATCAGCGAGGAGTTCCTGAAGGACTTCCTGGTCGGCGCCTACCCGGAGTGCCTGCCCACGCACGTCCGCGCCGCGCTCGGTGCCGACGCGGCGCCCAACACGCACTTCGACACGATGATCCAGGGCCGCACCACCTACCAGGCCGCCCTCGACATCGGCATCACCAGCCCGTACGCGCACCTGCGCCAGTACGTCGTCTCCCGCAGCCTCACCGAGTCCCCCGACCCGGCGGTCGAGCTGATCTCCGGCGACCTGGTCGCGAAGGTACGGGAGCTGAAGGCCGAGGAGGGCGGGCTCGGCATCTACCTCGGCGGCGGCGCGGAGGTCGCCGGCCAACTCCTGGACGAGATCGACGAACTCGTCCTCAAGGTCTACCCGGTCGTCCTCGGCGACGGCGTCCGCGTCTTCACCGCCGCGTTCGGCGTGCACTCCTTCTCGCTCGACTCCACGCGGACGTTCGACAACGGCACCGTCGTGCTCACCTACTCGCGGCTGAAGGGCTGACCCGCTTGCGCAAGCTGATCTACTACATCGCCACCTCCATCGACGGCTTCATCGGCCACCCGGAGACCGGCGACGGCTCGTTCTTCGAACAGTTCGCGTCCGGCGACTTCCACGCCTTCCTGCTCGGTGAGTACGGCGACACCGTCCCGGCGTTCGGCCGTGCGCACCTGGGCATCGCGGACGCCCCGCTGACCCGCTTCGACACCGTCGTCCAGGGCCGCAGGAGCAACCAGGTTGCGTACGACATGGGCATCACCAGCCCGTACGCGCACCTGCGCCAGTACGTCGCCTCCCGCAGCCTCACCGAGTCCCCCGACCCCGCGATCGAGCTGATCCAGGGCGATCTGGTGGAAAAGGTGCGGGAGTTGAAGGCGGAGGACAGCGAGCTCGACATCTACCTCTGCGGCGGCGGAGAGATCGCCGGGCAGCTCGTCGAGGAGATCGACGAGCTGGTCATCAAGACCTACCCGGTCCTCGTCGGCTCCGGAATCCCCATGGCGTCCGCCGGATTCGCCCTGCGCCGCTACGAGTTGACGTCCGTCCGCAGCTTCGACAACGGCGCGATCGTCTCGACGTACCGCAAGATCCGGTGACCGGGCCCCGGGGCGGCCACCCCGCGGTGGCCGCCCTTGATCGGCGGGTCCCCCGGACGCACTAAAGTCCCGCCCATGACAGGAGAGTCATGGGTCGGCTGGTACCGCGATCGCGCCGGTACGGAAGCCCTCACCCTCAGCACCGACGGGCGGCGGCTGCGCGCCCGCATCCGGGGGCACGAGCTCACCGGCGAGACCTTCACCGGCCTCTTCCCCGACCCCGAAGTCCCCCCGGACGACGGCGCCTTCACCCTCACCCCCGCGGGCGCGCTGTGCGGTTGCGTCCTGGAGTGGGACATACCGATGCCGGTGTACGACGACGGCATCGTGCACCGTGCCGCCCTGCGCTGCCTGCTCTCGCTGGGCCGCCCGGCCCCCGGCGCGCCCGACGGCGACCCGGAGCGCCTGCACCTGGCCCTCGCCCTGCACTTCGACGGCGCGCTGTTCACCTCCGGCCACGCCGAGAACGACTTCGAGGGCGCCCTCGCCGAGATCCAGCGGCAGCTCCCCGAGGGCTCCTACCTCAAGTCCTGTCTCTCCTGCGCCTTCTCCGACTACTACCCGGCGTCCGGCCCCGGCCTCTTCGGCGGCCTGGCCTGCTTCCGGGACGCCAAGGACGCCTACCGCGAGGCCGGGGACGCCGCCGCCCTCCTCGGCATCTGGGACCGCAGCTCCGGTCCCGTCCAGGAGACCCACCGCTGCCCCGACTTCGAGCGCAGGCCCGCCGAGGGACCGGGCACCGGAAACCGCGGCCCCTTCCCGCCGCCACGGGTGGAACTGCTGCCCGTGCAGGGCGATTTCCAGCCACCGCGGGCCTCGACGGCCTGAGCCGCCCCGCCGCTCCTCGTCGCGGCGGGCGCGCGAAGACGCCCGTACGGTCGGGAAAGCGACCGTACGGGCGTCTCCACGTGAGCGACGCCGAAGCGCGGACGCGGCCGCGCGGCAGGTCAGCCAGCGAGTCCGTTCGCCCAGAGGCGGTCCACGCGGGCGCGCTCGGTGGCGTTCGGGACGGCGTTCTGACAGGACGGGCCGGGGCCGCCGCCCGACATCAGCTCGCTGCACGGGCCGGAGTAGCGGTCCGGCAGGCCCAGGACGTGTCCGGTCTCGTGGGAGGTGACACGGGTGGAGTTGTAGGTCTGGTTCTGCCGGTAGTCCAGGAAGATGTAGCCGCGCCCGTGCCCGTCCGTGCTGGCGTACGAGCCGCGCGAGTCATTGCCCTCGCGGTACGAGAAGCTCGCCCCGGTGGTGGACTCCTGGAGCTTGACGTTGTTCACCGAGCTGTTCCAGATCTGCGTGGAACGGGCTATCTGGGTCCGGAAGGTGGGCGCGCTGGAGGCGTTGTACCGGACGGTGACGACCTGGATGCCGGGGTTGGCGGCACGCTGCTTGCGCACCTCCTTCCACACGGCCTCCTGGAAGGCCTTGGTGGCCGCCGCGTTCTCCGGGGACTGCTGGTACGCCACGTAGCTCGACGCCGCCGGGGCGGGCGCGGTGGCGTTCGCGGCGGGCGCCACGCCGACGGCGGCCAGGCCGAGGCCCAGGGCGGCGGCGAAGAAGGCACGGGGGTGTCTCATGGTGGGGGGTTCTCCCTGCTGTCCGGTGACCCGGCGGGACCGGGTGCTGGTGGGGATCGGATGGGACTGGGGAGAGTGTGGGGGAGCGGGAGCGGGCCGCGCATGATGTCAACCGCCGATAGCGCCATGACATCACCCCGCCGTCCGCCGCCCGGCGGACGGTCGAATCGAGCCAGTCGGGGGTCCAAACGGAAGGGGAACCTCTGGTGTCCGGGGTGCCTCCGCTCTACTCTCGCCCCCATGGAGCTCGAAGTCCGCCACCTTCGTGCACTCGTCGCGATCGCCGACGCGGGCAGCCTGCACAAGGCCGCCCGCGCCCTGGGCATGAGCCAGCCCTCCCTGACCACCCAACTGCGCCGCATCGAGAACGCGGTCGGCGCACAGCTCTTCTCCCGCCGGCGCACCGGCTGCCGCCCCACCCCGCTCGGCCAGTCCCTGCTGAGCCGGGCCCGCCCCCTGGTCGACGGCATGAGCGAGCTCATCACCGAGATCCGCGCCGAGTCCGCCCGCGCGCTCGGTTCCGGTCCCGTCCTGCGCATCGGCTCCACCGCGAGCCGGGTCGTCGCGCTGTGGCTGCGCAGACTCAGACTCAGACTCCCCGACGCCGACCCCACCCTGCACGTCGACGTCTCCGCGGAGGCCCTGCTCGCCATGGTCGCCGCCGGCGCCCTGGACGTCGCCTTCGTCCACGAGGTCGAGGGCTGCCCGCTGCGGCTGCCGCCCGAACTGGAGTTCCGGGTCCTCCTGGACCGCGAGCCGCAGTTCGTCTGCCTCTCCCTCGACCACCCCGCCGCCGCGTCCCCGGTCGTGGACCTCGCCGACCTCGCGGGCGACCGCTGGATGGTCGACCCGAGCGTCGACGGCGAACGCGACGGCCTGCGCCGGGTCCTCAACGAGGCGGGCCTCGACCCGCCGCTCCTGCACGGCGACTACCTCACGGCCTCCTCCCTCATCGTCATCGGCGAGGCCGTCGCCCCCTGCCAGCCCACTTCGGGCCCGCGCGACGACATGGCCATCCGCCCGCTGCGGGGCGACCCCCTGGGCGTACGCCTGCTGCTCGCGGCCCGCCCGGGACTCCCCGAACTGCCGCTGCTCTACGCCGACCTGGAGGCCGCCTACCGGGACGCGGCGCTGCGGGCGCACGGGTACCGGGAATGGCTGGAGCGGGCGGGGAGCCCGCTGGTGGGGGCGTGGACCGGGGTGGGCGCCGCGCGTACGTGAACGGGGCCCCGCCACGACGGGGGAACGTGGCGGGGCCCTCGTACAGGCAGGTGCCCGGCCTCCGGCGGAGTCATGCGCGGCTCGACGGAGAACTTCCCGCTCCCGCCCGGCCCGTTGATCCCGCCGGGTGCGGGGTAGCCGCGAGTGTCATGAAGGCGAATGGAATGCGGTTGCTGATGTGGCTGGCCGTGCTGGTGGAGCTGATGGCGGTCTTCCAGCACGACCTGATGGGACGGACGTGGCAGGAGGGGTTCGCCGTCGGCGGGGCCTGCGCCCTGGTGGGCCTGTGCGCGGCGCGCGTGACCGGGCGGACCCCGGCCCGCTGAGCCGGCTGCGCGCCGGGGCCCGGCGCTCCGTACGTCAGGGCCTGCGCAGCAGGGTGATCCCGTCCTGGCGCACGACCTCGACGTACCCGTGCTGCCGGTACAGCCCGAGCATGTGCCGCGAACGCTCCACGGGGCACGGCACCTTGACGGTCGGATCGGTGCTGTCGAAGACCACCCAGCGCGGCGGGTGAGCCGGAAGGCCGGTCGGCAGGGACTTCGGGTCGGGCCCGGTCCCGTAACAGACGAGACTGACGGTGGTCCGCGAGGTGAGGAACGGGGCCAGCCGGTTGGAGGAGGCGACGGTGTCGCCGTCGGGGATGCGCTCCAGGACCTGCCGGGCGACGGCGACGTGCCCGGGGGTGCGCCAGGCGGACGGCCGTACCAGGTCGTGCAGCGGGTAGACGGCGGCGCACACGGCGGTGAAGGCGGCGCAGAAGCCGAGCGCACGCCGTCTGCGCGGGGCCGGGAGCAGGTCCTTGCGCCGGCTCAGCACGTCCACGAAGCCCGCGAAGAGCACCGGCATCAGGATCGCGCTGTAGTGGAACCCCGGCGTCCAGTAGTGCTCGTTGCCCGCGAGGAACCGCCACCCCAGCGTCGGCGCACACAGCAGCAGCAACGGCGAGCGCACCCCGACGAAGGCGACGGGCGCGGCCAGCATGAACACCAGCAGCCACTTCATCGGCGGCCACACCAGCCCCAGCGCCAGCGACAGCGGTCCGCCGCCGCTCGCCCCCTCCTCACCGGGCAGCTGTCCCCAGTACGCGAAGGCGCCGCTCGGGTTCACCGCCGGAAGCAGCACGAGTATCTCCACCGCGCTGCCGACGACCCCGAGCACCATCACGGCCACCCCGAGCCCGAGCGGAGCGTCCTTGCGCCCGCCGCGCACCGCCTGCCAGACGATGTACGCCCCCACCGCGGCCAGCGTCAGCCCCAGATCCTCCTTGACCAGCAGCAACGGCGCCGTCCACAGCACCGCGGCCCACCACCGGCGCTGCCCCAGCGCCACCGCGCCGAAGGCGAGCATCGGCACCGCGAACGCGATCTCGTGGAAGTCCTTGGCCGCCGCCGAGACGATCCCCCACGAGGCGCCCGTCCCGCACCCGACCACGAGCGCGGCCACCGGCCCGACGGCGCGGTGCGCCCACCGGGTCAGCGGCCAACAGGCGAGCGCGAGCAGCGCCGCCTGCGCCACCAGCAAGGTGTACGGGCTCGGGAACACCCGGTAGAAGGGCGCGAGCAGCACCAGGATCGGATGGAAGTGGTCCCCGAGCAGGTTGAACCCGGGTCCCTTCAGCTCCACGACCGGCGCCCGCCCGTGCGCGTACGCCCGCACCGCCTGCTCGAATATCCCGATGTCGAAGCCGCCGTTGAGCCCCTGCCGGTGACGCAGGACCGCGACGACCGAGTAGAGCACGAAGAACACCCCGGTGAGGGACCAGCCCAGGGCCCGCGCCCCGGGCAGCCGGGTCCGCAGCGCGGCACGCACCCGCGCCCCCCGGCCGTCCTCGGCCCGGGGCCCCGGTATGCGTCCGGTCCCTGGGCTCCGTACCGCTGACTCCACGACGATCCTCTCCACGTCCGGCTGCGCGTCTCGGCCGGGCGGTGGGATTCCCGGACTCCTGCTGGAGGCGGCCCGTGCCCGGACCCGCCTCACCCCCGGCAAACCTAAGGCCACGCCCTGACGGCCCCCAAGCCCGGCCCCCGGGGTGCCAGGTGCGGCGGGCCGTCGCCCCGGGCTCGACATCCGAAGGCCCCGGAACGACCGCACCCGGCCCGCCTCGCCCGCCCCGAGGGGCGGACGGCGGACCGGGTGCGGTCGGGAAACGGCCGGGCCCGGGCGCGAACCCGGCCGGCGAGGGGAGGCGTCAGGCCTTCTTGGTCTCCCAGAAGATCCGGTCGATCTCGGCGATCAGCTCGAGGGCCTTCTCGCCGGTCTTCGGGTCCGTGGACGCCTTGGCGGCCGAGAGGGCCTTCAGGGTGTCGTTGACGAGCTGGTGCAGCTGCGGGTACTTCTCGAAGTGCGGGGGCTTGAAGTAGTCGCTCCACAGCACCGAGACGTGGTGCTTCGCGAGCTCCGCGCGCTGCTCCTTGATGACGACGGCGCGCGCCTGGAAGTGCGCGTCGTCGTTGGCGGCCATCTTCTCCTGGACGGCCTTGACCGACTCGGCCTCGATGCGGGCCTGGGCGGGGTCGTACACGCCGCAGGGCAGGTCGCAGTGCGCGCTGACCTTGACCTTGGGGGCGAACAGGCGGGAGAGCATGTAAATCGCATCCTTCCTCGTGATCGTCTTCTCAAGAGGGGAGATTACTCCGTGGAAGGTGGCTTTTCGCGAGTGCCCCCATGGGCCTACGTCAAAAGTCCGGGGTCAGTATGGGACCGGGGGCGGTCAGGGATCGGGACGAGGAGGTGCCGCAGATGGCGGACTACGGGCAGGGGCAGCCGCGCGAGCAGGGGCTGCCCGCGAGCTTGCTGCCGTTCGGGAGGGCCGAGGTGACCGGGCTGTCCATGGTGCCCACGCTGCGGCACCGGGACCAGGTGCTGGTGCACTGGGGCGCCGCGGTGCGGGCGGGTGACGTGGTGGTGCTGAGGCATCCGTTGCGGCAGGACCTGCTGGTGGTGAAGAGGGCGGTGGAGCGCAGGGAAGGGGGGTGGTGGGTGCTCGGGGACAACCAGGACGAGGAGGTCTCGGACTCCCGGGCGTTCGGGGTGGTGCCGCCCGCCCTGGTGCTCGGGCGGGTGCGGGCGCGGTACCGGCCCGTGCGGGCCGGGCGTCAGCGGTCGGTGGGGGTGGTGCTGTCGTGGCTGGCGGGGGCGGTGCGGCCGGTGTGGGCGGACCGGTCGCTCTCCAGGCGCTTGCGGGCGCGGTAGGCGGCCACGTTCGCGCGCGTGGCGCACCGGTCGGAGCAGTAGCGGCGGGAGCGGTTGGTGGAGGTGTCCAGGTAGGCGTTGCGGCAGGGCGCCGCCTGGCAGAGGCCGAGGCGGTCCGGGCCGTACTCGGTGACGTGGAAGGCCAGGCCCATCGAGGCCGTCGCGGCGAAGCCCGCGGTCGCGTTCGACGGGTGGTCGGCGAGATGCATGTGCCAGTCCGGACGGCCGTCGGAGGTACGGGTCTCGTGGCCGGAGATCTGCGGGCTCACCGGGAATTCCAGGAGGAGGGAGTTGAGGAGGTCCACGGCGAGGGTCTCGTCGCCCGTGTCGGCCGCCTCGAAGATCGCACGCAGCCGGGTGCGTACGGAGCGGAAACGGGTCACGTCGGCGTCGGTCGCCCGGCGGGCGGCCTGCTGGCTGGAGCCGAAGAGCTCGCGGACCGCCTCGACGGAGGTGAGCGTGTCCTTGTTGCGGGCGGGTTCCTCCGTGTTCACCAGGCGCACGGCGTAGTCCGCGTAATAGGCCAGTTCCACTTGTAGTCCTTACCGGGGCGGTTTAGTCTCGATACGAGCGCTCAAAGTAATGGGCGATTGTCAGGCTAGGGTATTACGGAGGGGTGGTTCTCGTGGTGGACGGGGCGGACGCGGGGCGGATTCCGCAGGGCTGGAGCGAGTGGCAGGCGAGCTGGGACCGGCAGCAGGAGTGGTACATGCCGGACCGTGAGGAGCGGTTCCGGGTCATGCTCGACATGGTGGAGGCGTTCGTCGGGCGCGAGGCCCGGGTGCTCGACCTCGCATGCGGTACGGGAAGTATCACGGGCAGGCTGCTGGAGCGGTTCCCGGACGCGAGGAGCACGGGCGTCGACCTCGACCCGGCGCTGCTCGCCATCGCCCGCGGCACCTTCGCGGGGGACTCCCGCGCGGAGTTCGTGAGCGCCGACCTCACCGACCCGGCGTGGCGGGACAAGCTGCCGTACGACCGGTACGACGCGGTGCTCACCGCCACCGCCCTGCACTGGCTGAGGCTCGGCCCGCTCGCGACCCTCTACGGACAGGTCGCCGAACTCGTGCGCGAGGGCGGGGTGTTCATGAACGCGGACCGCATGAAGGACCTCACCACCCCGCGCATCAACGCCGCCGAGCGGGCGCAGCGGCACGCGCTCATGGAGCGCACGAAGGGGGACGCGGGCGTGACCGACTGGGCGGGCTGGTGGCGCCTGGCGGCCGCCGACCCGGAGTTGGCCGTCCCGACCGCCGAACGGTTCGCCGTCTTCGGTGAGCACGCGGACGGTGAGACCCCCTCGGCGGAGTGGCACGCCTCCACCCTGCGCGCGGCCGGCTTCGCCGAGGCGCGGGCGGTGTGGGCGTCGCCGTCGGACGCGCTGGTGCTGGCGGTCAAGTAGGCCGGGCACGTCGCCCGGGTCGCGCAGGTGACGTGTCGGACCAGCGAGGAGGGGCGGTACGGGACCGGTCCCGCACCACCCCTCCTCGTACACCGGCACCGGCGGAGCGCTACAGCACCTTCGACAGGAACGACTTCGTCCGGTCGTGCTGCGGATTGGTCAGTACGTCGCGCGGGTGGCCGGACTCGACGACCACGCCCTCGTCCATGAAGACCAGCGAGTCGCCGACCTCCCGGGCGAAGCCCATCTCGTGCGTCACGACGATCATCGTCATGCCGTCCTCGGCGAGGCCGCGCATCACGTCCAGCACGTCGCCGACCAGCTCCGGGTCGAGCGCGGAGGTCGGCTCGTCGAAGAGCATCAGCTTCGGCTCCATGGCGAGCGCGCGGGCGATCGCCACGCGCTGCTGCTGGCCGCCGGAGAGCTGCGAGGGGTAGTTCCTCGCCTTGTCGGAGAGCCCGACGCGGTCCAGCAGGCGCTCGGCGCGGGCCCGGGCGACGGCCTTCGTCTCGCCCTTGACCTGGATCGGCGCCTCCATGACGTTCTCGATCGCCGTCATGTGCGGGAACAGGTTGAACCGCTGGAAGACCATGCCGATGTCGCGCCGCTTGCGGGCGACCTCGCTGTCCTTCAGCTCGTACAGCTTGTCGCCCTTCTGCCGGTAGCCGACCAGCTCGCCGTCGACCGACAGCCGGCCCGCGTTGACCTTCTCCAGGTGGTTGATGCAGCGGAGGAAGGTCGACTTCCCGGAGCCGGACGGGCCGATCAGGCAGAACACCTCGCGCGGGGCCACCTCCAGGTCGATGCCCTTGAGGATGTGCGCGGCGCCGAAGGACTTGTGCACGCCCTCGGCCTTCACCATCGGGACGGTGGAGTTCTTCGTCGTGGTCATCGCATTGCTCCCGCGCGGTTGCCCAGCGAGGCCAGGTTCGCCTTGACCTTCTGGAACGGGGTGAGCGGCAGCGCACGGCTGGAGCCGCGCCCGTAGTACCGCTCCAGGTAGAACTGGCCGATGGAGAACAGGGTGGTCAGGATCAGGTACCAGGTCGCCGCGAGGAAGAGCATCTCCACCGCCGCGCCCGAGGTCTGCCCGATGTCCTGCGCCTGGCGCAGCAGCTCGGCGAACTGGACCGCCGAGACGAGCGAGGTCGTCTTCAGCATGTTGATGACCTCGTTGCCCGTCGGCGGCACGATCACCCGCATCGCCTGCGGGATGACCACCCGGCGCAGCGTCTTCGCGTGGGTCATGCCCAGCGCGTGCGACGCCTCCGTCTGGCCCTCGTCGACCGCGAGCAGACCGGCCCGGCAGATCTCCGCCATGTACGCCGCCTCGTTCAGGCCGAGGCCCAGGAGCGCGGTGAGCAGCGGGGTCATGAAGACCGACCAGTAGTCCTTGTAGATCGGACCCAGGTTGATGTACTCGAAGACCAGGCCCAGGTTGAACCAGACCATCAGCTGTACGAGGACGGGCGTGCCGCGGAAGAACCAGATGTAGAACCAGGCGATGGAGGAGGTCACCGGGTTCTTCGACAGGCGCATCACGGCGAGCAGGATGCCGCCGACGATGCCGATCGCCATCGACAGGAAGGTCAGCAGCAGGGTCTGGCCCATGCCGCTGAGGATCCGGTCGTCGAAGAAGTAGTCCGGGATCGCGCCCCAGTTGATCCTGCCCCCGGCGAACGCGGAGACGATCGCCGCCAGCAGGGCGAGCGCGACGACCGCGGAGACGTACCGCCCGTAGTGCCGGACCGGGATCGCCTTCAGCGGCACGGGGGTGGTGGCCGGGCCGCCCGGGGACGGTACGGAGTCCTCGGGGCCCTTCTTGTTCATGTCAGCTGTCACAGGTTGTGCCTCTCAGCGCCGAACGGGACGTTGGGCGGGTGGTACGGGGATCGCGGGGTGGTGCGGGGGTGCGGGATCGCGGGGGTGCGGGGGGCGCGGGCGGTGCCGGGTCGTGGGCGGCGGGAGATCCGGGCCGACGGAACGCGGGGCCCGGGGGGCCCGGGACGCGTGGTCCGGGTCGGCCGGGACCGGTCACGCCGGCTCCGCAGCGGTCGGCTCCGATCACGCCGGGTCCGGAACGGCCGGCTCCGGTCACCGGAACCGGGACGCCGGGTCCGGCCGGCGGGGGCCGGGCGGCCGGCCTCGGCGGGCCCGATCCGCGCGGCCGCTCCGTAACGCGTCCGAAGCCGTTCCGAAGCCTGCTCCGAAGTCGTTCCGAAGCCGCTCACGCGACGAGCTCCGGGCGCCCGATGGACCCTGGCCCGGGCCCGCGCCCGGCCCGGACCCGGGCCTCGCCCGGACCCGGGCCCCGCCCGGACCCGTGCCCCGCCCGGACCCGTGCCCCGCCCGGACCCGACCCGCTCACCGCCCCCGCGCGTCGACGGTCAGGAACCGCCGTTGACCTTGACCTCGGTGATCGCGCCGCCCTCGCCGCCCCAGTTCGCGAGCGCCTTCTTGTAGTCGCCGTTGGCGATGATCGCCTTCAGCGCCGCCTCGATGGCCTTCGTGAGCTCCTTGTTCTGCTTGGAGACCGCGATGCCGTACGGAGCCGCGTCGACGTCCTCGCCGACCTTCTCGAAGTCGTTGCCGCCGCCGGAGGTCTTCACCGCGTACGCCGTCACCGGGGAGTCCGAGGAACCGGCGTCCGCGCCGCCCGAGCGCAGGCGGGTCTGGGCCTGCTGGTCGTTGGTGAAGGCCTCGATCTTGATGGCGCCCTTGCCGCCCTTCTCGCACTTCTCGGACTGGGTCTTGGCCAGGTCCTCGGAGACGGTGGTGCGCTGCACGACGAGCTTCTTGCCGCACAGGTCGTCCCACGTCTTGATGCCGTTGGACTTGCCCTTCTGCGTGTACAGGGAGACGCCGGCGGTGTAGTAGTCCACGAAGTCGACGCCCTCGCCGACCTTCTTGCCGTTCTCCATGCCCTCCTGGCGGTCCTTGGTGTCGGTCATCGCCGACATCAGGATGTCGTAGCGCTTGGCGCGCAGACCCGTCACCAGGGCGTCGAAGTCGCCGTTCTGGAACTCGAACTTCACCCCGAGCTGCTTGCCCAGGGCGGCGGCGATGTCGGGGTCGATGCCGACGACCTTGCCGTCCTTGTCCTTGAATTCCACCGGGGCGTACGAAATGTCGGAGCCGACCTTGATGACGCCCTTGGCGGCTATCTCCTTGGGCAGCAGGTTGGCCAGCGGGGCCCCGGAGGTCTTGCCGTCACCGCCCGCGGCGGGCTCCTTGGCCTTGGTCTGGTCGCCGCAGCCGGTCAGTACCAGGGCTCCGGCGACCGCGAGGGCGCCGACCGCGGCCATGCGGGAACGTGCGGCAGAGCGGCGGGGGGTGCGAGCGGTCATGGGGGTCCTCCGGCAGACGAGGGTGAGCGTGCGGGCGGCCGGGTCTTCCCCGGACGCCTGGTGCCCGGACGAATTCGGGCAGGTCGCGAGGGCTGAGCACGCGGCTCTGGGTGGCACGACCCGGACGCGACCAGGTGTGATGTCGGCATCTTGCCATTCGGACCCGGTCATGAAGGGGGCTGGCCATGTCAAAATCAGATAACGGGTGATCCCCGAACCTCAACAGGCCGGTACCTGAAGGCCGGACCTTCTGCGGAGCAGAGGCCGTACAGCCGGAGAAACTGCGGCAAGTCTCGCGATGCGGACACAAAAGAAGTCGCAGAACAGGACATGTCCTGGACTTCCGCGGAACTTGTCCGACATGGTGGTACGAGTCCCCCCAGACCTCCTCGCGCCGCACTCGCGATCGGCCACAGCGGGGCGGCCGACCCGGAATCGGACTCGTCGTCGGTGCGTTCGGTCCGGTAAGAAGGATCCTTACACCCCTCATCCGGGGCCCAGGGCGCGTGTGCGGCGCGCCCGCGCGTTCGCACCTCCCCCTGGCCGGGGCGGGGCCGACCGCTCTTCACGGAGCGGACCTGCCCCCCTTGACAGGGCGCGGACGCGGACCCGCCCACCCCTCCTCAACCAGGAGTGGCCACCCTCAACTGATGAAGACTTAAGGGGTCTGAAGAACATGGCAGCGGAGATCGTCAATTCCGAGACCGGCACGGGCGCAGGGCTGGATGAGCCCTTCGACCCGGCCTTCGCGCTCCACCGGGGCGGAAAGATGGCCGTGCAGGCCACCGTCCCCGTGCGCGACAAGGACGACCTGTCCCTCGCTTACACGCCCGGTGTCGCCAAGGTGTGCACCGCGATCGCGGAGCAGCCGGACCTGGTCAACGACTACACCTGGAAGTCGAACGTCGTCGCCGTCGTCACCGACGGCACGGCGGTCCTCGGGCTCGGTGACATCGGCCCGGAGGCGTCCCTCCCGGTCATGGAGGGGAAGGCCATCCTCTTCAAGCAGTTCGGCGGCGTCGACGCCGTCCCGATCGCGCTGGCGACCACCAACGTGGACGAGATCGTGGAGACCGTCGTCCGCCTCGCCCCGTCCTTCGGCGGGGTCAACCTCGAAGACATCTCGGCTCCCCGCTGCTTCGAGATCGAGGACCGGCTCAAGGAAGCCCTCGACATCCCGGTCTTCCACGACGACCAGCACGGCACGGCCGTCGTCACCCTGGCCGCCCTGCGCAACGCGGCCCGCCTCACCAACCGCTCGCTGAGCGACCTGCGCGCCGTCATCTCGGGCGCGGGCGCGGCGGGCGTGGCCATCGCCAAGTTCCTCCTGGAGGCCGGCCTCGGCGACGTCGCCGTCGCCGACCGCAAGGGCATCGTGAGCCGCGACCGGGACGACCTCACCCCGGTCAAGCGCGAGCTGGCCGAGCTGACGAACAAGGCGAACCTGTCCGGCTCCCTGGAGTCCGCCCTCGCGGGCGCGGACGTCTTCATCGGCGTCTCCGGCGGTACGGTCCCCGAGCCCGCCGTCGCCTCCATGGCGGCCAACGCCTGCGTGTTCGCCATGGCCAACCCGAACCCCGAGGTCCACCCCGACATCGCGCACAAGTACGCGGCGGTCGTGGCCACGGGCCGCTCGGACTACCCGAACCAGATCAACAACGTCCTCGCCTTCCCGGGCATCTTCGCGGGCGCCCTCCAGGTGCGCGCGACGACGATCACCGAGGGCATGAAGATCGCCGCCGCGAACGCGCTGGCCGACGTCGTGGGCGACAAGCTCGCCGCCGACTACGTCATCCCCTCCCCGTTCGACGAGCGCGTCGCCCCGGCGGTCACGGCCGCCGTCGCCGCCGCCGCCCGCGCGGAGGGTGTGGCGCGCCGCTAGCCGCGTTACGTTATGGGCCGCGCCCGTGTCCCCGGTGCGGGGGGCACGGGCGCGGCCCGTGTCCGCGCGGGGGCACGGCGGGCGGGCCGCCCGGGCGAAGAGCACGCGAGCCCGGCGGACGACGCCGTACGACAGCGGATGAAGACGGACGACAGCGGACGATGCCGGACGACGGCGGACGAGGACGGTCGGAGCGGCGCGACGCGGCGCGGGTCACACCCGGGAGCGGTTCCGCCGGGCCCCCGACGGGGCCTATCGTCACCCCATGTTCGCCGCCTACGCAGCCCGCATCGACCGTGACCAGCCGCTGAACGGCCTGGAGCTGGGGGAGCGCCCGGAGCCCGAAGCGCGGCCCGGGTGGACCACCGTGACAGTGAAGGCCGCCAGCCTCAACCACCACGACCTGTGGTCGCTGCGGGGGGTGGGCATCACCGAGGACGCCTTCCCGATGATCCTCGGCTGCGACGCCGCCGGTATCGACGAGGACGGCAACGAGGTCGTCGTCCACTCCGTCATCGGGGAGACCGGGCACGGCGTCGGCCCGTACGAGAAGCGCTCGATCCTCACCGAGAAGTACCAGGGCACCTTCGCCGAGCGCGTCACCGTGCCCACCTGGAACGTCCTCCCCAAGCCGAGCGGCATCAGCTTCGAGGAGGCCGCCTGCCTGCCCACCGCGTGGCTGACGGCGTACCGGATGCTGTTCACCAACGCGGGCGTGCGCCCCGGCGACGCGGTCCTGGTGCAGGGCGCGGGCGGCGGCGTCGCCACCGCCGCGATCGTCCTCGGGAAGGCCGCCGGTCTGCGGATGTACGCCACCAGCCGCGACGAGGCCAAGCGGAAGCGGGCCGTGGAGCTGGGCGCGGTGGACGCCTTCGAGCCGGGCGCGCGGCTGCCGCAGCGGGTCGATGCCGTCATCGAGACGGTGGGGGCGGCCACCTGGTCGCACTCCGTCAAGTCCCTCCGCCCGGGCGGCACACTGGTCATCTCGGGCGCGACCAGCGGGCAGACCCCGTCCAACGCCGAGCTGAACCGGATCTTCTTCCTGGAGCTGAGGGTCGTCGGCTCGACGATGGGGTCGAAGGACGAGCTGGAGGACCTCCTCAACTTCTGCGCGGCCACCGGTGTACGTCCCGTGATCGACCGGGTCCTGCCGCTGGACCGCGCCCGGGAGGGCTTCGAGCGGATGGCGGGCGGCGAACTCTTCGGAAAGATTGTGCTCACCGGGTCTTGAGAGTCCCCGGGGGCACTGTTTGGATCGCCGGCACCTGACTTGCGAGTGACCGGCGACGCCGGACGGCCGAGGAGTGCCCCCATGCGCAGCAGCACGTACGGAAGATCCCTTGTTGTCGGTGCGAGCTGTGCGGCCCTGCTGGCCGGCCCCGCCGCGCACGCGGCGGAGCGGAAGCCGGCGGCCGAGCCCGCCGTCCCCCGGCTCACCGACGACCGGGGCCGCACGATCACCCTGCGCGGCTGGAACGTCGAGGACAAGACCAACCGGGGCGACCAGGCCCTCACCCTCGTCACCGAGAAGCACTTCCGCGACATGAGCGCGCAGGGCTTCAACTTCGCGCGCCTGCTCGTCTATTGGGACGACATCGAGGCGGTGCGCGGCAGGTACAGCGAGGCGTACCTCCGCAAGGTCGACCGCATCCTGGGCTGGGCCCACAAGTACCGGGTGAAGGTCCTCCTCGACGGCCACCAGGACGTCTTCGGCCCCGCCTTCGGGCACCGCGGCATCCCGGAATGGGCGACCCGCACGGACGGCCTCCCCTTCACTCCGAACCCCGACGACTGGTTCTCGGAGTACTTCCAGCCCGCCGTGCAGCGCGCGTTCACCCACCTCTACGAGGACGAGGACCTCCAGCAGGCGCAGGCGAAGGTCTGGCGGCTGCTCGCCGACCGCTTCGGCGACCACCCCGCCGTCTTCGGCTACGACTTCCTGAACGAGCCCATGGGCGAGCTCAAGGAGGGCGAGGACCTCCCCACGGCCGCCCGCCGTATCGAACGCGACCAGATCACCCCGATGCACAACCGCCTCGCGGCGGCGGTCCGTTCGGTGGACGCGAAGAAGTGGCTGTTCGTCGAACCGACCCCGATCGTCGGCGAGGGCGTGCCGACGGGCCTCGGCCGGATCAAGGACCCGAAGAAGAAGGTCGTGTACGCGCCGCACTTCTACAACACCGCCATGGAGGCGGGCGCGGACTACGACCCGGCCGACGGCTGGATCGAACGCTACGAGGCCGCCGTCACCCAGTACCCGAAGCGGTACGGCGTCCCGGTCGTCGTCGGCGAGTGGGGCCCCCTGAACAACGACGGCCCGAACATGGGCGCCTTCTACCGCGACGCCCTCGCCTCCTTCAGCCGCTACAGCTCCGGCTGGGCGGGCTACGTCTGGTGCTACGGCGGCGGCTACTGCGCGGTCGACGCGTCGGGCAGGCTGCGCGGCCACAAGCAGCAGACCGCGGCCCCGTACGCGGCGGCCGTCGCGGGCCGGACGCGCTCGGAGACGTACGCGAACGGTACGTACACCTTCTCCTACGAGCCGTCCGCGCGCGGCGGCGCGGGCGCGGAGATCTCGGTGCCGCCGGACGCGAGGGGCTGGCGGGTCCGGGTGAGCGGCCGGGGCTGGACGGCGACACGGGGGGTCGCGCCGGGCCGGGCGGAGCGGGTACGCGTGCACGGCCTCCCGGGCGGCCAGGTCACGGTGACCGTCCAGAAGCGATAACCACCGCGCCCCCGCACACCGTCGACGCCCCCAACCCCAACGCACCCGCACGGGCTTACCCGGCGATGCGCCCCATTCAGGGGCGCGGGGAACTGCGCGACCAGCCACGACGCACCTGCACGGAACCGTTCCCCTTGGCCGCGCGGCGAGCGCTTTAGGGAAAGGGGCGGGTCCGGGGCCTCTCTGCCTGAGCAGAACGAGGCTGAGGCGTCCGGTACCGGGGTTGGATTCACAGCTCTGGCAGGGTCGCGCGTCCGGCGCAGGCGCTTGCGCAGGGGGCGGTACCCGGGTGGGCCGGGAGCGGAAGGGGCCGCCCCCTTGCCCGCCCTCCCCCAAGCTCTCGGCTTCGCTCGAGCAGGGGGTACCCCCCTCGCCCCCTTGGGGCGGCCCCGTCGCCCAAGGGGGCGGGGGCGGAGGGCGGCTGCGGTGCCCAAGGAGGCTCGGAAGGAAGGTGCGGGGCGGCTTGTCAACTGGGGTTGACGGGAGAGGGTCGTCAACGTACATTGACGGATATGAGCGAAGCAACCGATCTCGCCGCCAGGGCGGGAGACCAGGACCCCAAGGTCGGGCTCCGCGCAGTCGTCGCCCTGCGACGCCTGCTGGAGCAACTGGAGGCCGTACAGGTACGGGGCGCTCGCAACCAGGGCTGGTCCTGGCAGGAGATCGCCGCCGAACTGGGCGTCAGCAAGCAGGCCGTGCACAAGAAGCATGGGGGTCGATGATGTTCGAACGGTTCACGGAGAGCGCCCGCCGTACGGTGACCGGCGCGGTCGCCCAGGCCGAGCGGCTCGACCACCCCCAGGTCACCGAGGAACACCTCCTCCTCTCCCTCCTCGACACGGCGGAAGGCCGCGCCTACTTCGCCTTCACGGCGCTCGGCGTGCGCGACCGCCGCACCGACATCGAAGCGGCACTGGCGGCGGCCCGCCGCAGGGGCGGCATGTCGAAGGCCGACACGGACGCACTCGCCGGCCTCGGGATCGACGTGGACGCCATCGTCGCCAAGGTCGAGGAGACGCACGGGCCGGGCGTGCTCGGCCCGGGCGCCCCCGAGGCCGAACCCGCCCGCCGCCCCCGGACGCGGCGCAGGCGGGCACTGCTGGACCACCGGCCGTTCACCCCGGGTGCGAAGAAGGTGCTGGAGCAGTCGCTGAGGGTGGCGCTGGGCCGGGGCGACAAGTACATCGGCGAAGAGCACCTCCTCCTGACGCTGACGGTGCGCCCGGGCGTCGTCTCGGAGGCCCTGACGGACTTCGGGGCGGGGTACGGGGACGTGGAGCGGGTGATGTTCGGGAGCGACGGCGAGTAGCCTCGCCACCCGCTCGGAACGGGCGTTGTCGGACCCGACCGCTATGGTCGGTCGACAACGCTCGTTTCGTCGCTTTGCGGGAGGTTCGTGGTGGTGGCAGATCCGGTTCCGGTTCCGGTGGAGTTCGTGCCCGCGGGCCGGGCGGTCGCGGAGCCGGTCACGAAGGTGGGCGGCCGGCCGGTGTGGCTGGACGCCCCCCAGTGGCCGCTCTCCGCGGAGTCCGGCGAACCGATGGAATTCATCGGCCAGTTCGAGCTGCCGGGCGACCGCCTGGCGTACGTCTTCATGACCGGGGACGCCTCGGACACCTTCGCCCCGGACGGCGGGGAGAACGCGGTGGTCGTGCAGCCGGGCGGCCGGATGCCGCCCTTCGTCGCAGGCGTACGGGAGTTGACCTCCGGCCCCTCCGTCGGGGACGACCACCTGGCCGTACCGGGAAAGCCGGACGAGGACGGGGAGACCTGGCAGTTCCTCGGCGGTCCGGGCGTGGAGCCCCTGTGGCTCCAGGGCGAGGAGACACCGGGGGAGGAAGCGGGGGAACCATGGACCCTGCTGGTCCAGCTCGACGCGACGGCCCTGCCGGTGGACGTCGACTTCGGTGACGCGGGCATCGGTTACGCGTTCCTGTCCCCGGACGGAGGCGAGGGCCGCTTCCTCTGGCAGTGCGCCTAGAGCACACCCTCCCGCGCCGACCGGCCGGAGAAAACCGGGTGCCGCGGGGCGTCCCGGTGATGTTGGGTGCGGAGTCATGACGATCGTTGTGAACGAACCCGGCGTCGACGGGCTGACCGAAGCCGTGGACGCGCTCCGTGCCTGGCAGGACGACCGGACGCCGTTCCAGCTCCACCCGGGAGACCTCGGCTGGGCGTGGGCGCTGGGCGCGGAGAAGGTGGCCGCCGCCGTCCGTACCTGGAGCGCGGACGGGCGGATCGTCGCCGTCGGATACCTGGACGGCCCCGATGTGCTGCGCCTGACGACCGCGCCGGACCTGCGGCAGGACGAGGCTCTGGCGCGGCAACTGCTGGCGGACTTCAGCGACCCGGGGCGCGGAGTGCTCCCGCCCGGAGAGGCCGGTCTCGAGGTCCCCACCGGAGCCCTGCTCCGCGAGGTCCTCCTGGAGGCGGGCTGGAATCCGGGCGCACCGTGGACGCCGCTGCGCCGCGACCTCACCGCTCCGGTGGAGGACTCCGGGCTGCGCATCGAGGTGGCCGGCCCGCGGACGGCGGCGACACGGACCGCGGTGCACCGCTCGGCCTTCGGCAGCCCGATGTTCACCGAGGAGGTCTGGCACGTCCTGGCGGCCGGACCGGTGTACGCCGACGCCCGCTGCCTGATCGGCTACGACGACCGGGGTGACGCGGTGGCCGCGGCGACGGTCTGGTCGGCCGGCCCCGGAAAGCCCGGCCTGCTGGAGCCGATGGGCGTGCACGCCGACCATCGCGGCCGCGGCCACGGGACGGCGATCAGCGTCGCCGCCGCGGCGGCGCTGCGCGAGATGGGCGCGTGCAGCGCGCTCGTCGCCGCCGAGGGCTCGAACGCGGGTGCCGCCGCCACGTACAGGGCCGCCGGATACGAGCCGTCGCCCGAACGACTGGACATCGTCCGGCCCGCCTGACCGTCAGGCGGCGGCCCTGCGGGGACCCCGGCTGGCACTTGACCTCAATCTCGGTTGACGTAGGGGAGTCCTCGCGTCGAAGTCCGACGTGCGCGGCGATCTCGGCGACCCCGCGTCGCTGGGTACGGCCCTGGAGGCCGTCGTGCAGGACACCATGGCCAACAGCGTGAACCTCGAAGACCACGAGGACATGGCGGGCTACCTGCACGCCTACGAGGCGCTGCGGTCGGCGGCCCTGACGCCGGACCGGAGTCTCACCTTCATCCGGCAGTTGATGAACGGCATCGCCACGGAGAACGAGGAAACGTGAGCGAACAGCAGATCGTCACCCCCCTTCGCGAAGTCGACCCACTCCGGGGGAGCCTCTGCCGACGAATGCGTGGAGGTCGCGCGGACGGCCGACGGGGGCCGGGCTGTACGGGACACCCAGTTCCATGACCCCGCCGCCTGGGGCGACTTCCTCACCGCGGTGAAGGCTGACACCTTCCGCTAGCGCGTACTGTCCCGAGCCCGGCTCAGTAGTCACGGGGCGGGTCGGGCACGACAACCGCACCGGTCACCGTGTCCACCCGTACCGCCCGCTCGGCCCTGCCGCCCGTGCCGACGTTCACCAGCCACAGCGGACGCCACAGACCGCCCACCTGCTCGGCCAGCAGGAAGCCCGGGCCGGTGGCGGTCCACCCGCTCGCCGCCTCCGCACGCCGCTGCGCCTCGGCGCGGCTGAGGCGCGGGGCGGGGAGGGCGGGGTCGGGGGCGAAGCGGGTGGTGAGCGCCATGAGGTTCCCGTTCCGGGCGAGGGTGAAGTCGAGGCGCATCGGCATCAGGACGTGGTGGCGGTAACGCCGGTAGCTGGCCAGTACGGGGCCGTTGCCCGGGCCGAGAGGTTCGATCCGGGGCTGGAGCCCGTGCGTCTGCCCGGAAAACCAGCGTGCGCCGAACTCCGCTGCTCGTGCCCGCAGTTGACGTACGTTCAGCGAGCCCCGGGTGCCCTGGTGATCGTAGGACTCGGCCGAGAAGATCCTGCGGTGGTCCCAGTCCAGCTCGGTTCGGCCCTTGTCGGTGTAGACGGCGATCCGCAACGGCTGCTCGCCGAGCTGCGGAGTCTGCTGGACGTTGATGACGCGGGCCTGCGGTCCGAAGAGGGCGGTGGAGGTCGCCCGGGCCCAGTCGGCTTGGGCGGGGGTCAGGTCCTGGCCGTCGGAGAGGCCCGTGACGGGGGTGATCGCGCTGTGGAAGAGTGCCAGTACGGCCAGGGCCCCGCCCGCGGTGAAGGCCGCGCCTCGTACGACCTCGCAACGGGGGAAGGCCCCGGCCCGATCACGTACCACGAGGAGAAGCGCACCAGCGCCCCAACCTGCCCCAGCACCAAGGCAGTTGAGGCCGAGGTCGATGAAGGTGCAACTGCGCCCGAGCGGCAGCAGCGCCTGAGCGGCCTCCACGCCGGGAACGACCAGGCAGGTGACGCCGAGAGAAGTGAGCGGACGTCGGGTGGCGAGTACGAGCAGCAGGCACGGGAGCAGGAAGATCACCGCGTTGAGCTGTCCCGGGACCGTCTGCAGCGCGCCGTGCAGGGAGGTACCGGTGGCGCACACCCGTTCCACCGGAGCGGTGTTGCGCCCCGGTGCGAGGGTGACCGCGAGCGCGCCGGCGAACAGGACCGCCGCCGCCGACGCGAGGAGTGCGGACCGGCCCCGGGCGCGGGCCCACAGGGCGGCAGGTGGACCGACGAGTACCGCCAGAACGAGGAAGAAGACGGTCACACCGGGCAGTGCGTTGACGGAGGCTTCGATCACGGGGGCTTCCCTGAGCAGGAGAAACGCCCGGCACCGGGGACGGGGGTGCCGGACGGGAGGAGGCGGCGGTGGTGAATCAGCAGGGGTTGAGGGGCGGAGCCCAGTACCGCCCCTGGGTCTTCTCCGCCAGACCGCCGACAGCCGAACAGGTGGCGGGCACGCATCCTGCCATCAGGCCGACCGCAACACTCTTCCATCCTGCCAAGAAGTCCTCCATGTTCTCGCTCTTGAACGGCTGGGACACATGAAGGCAGGACGGCAGAATGCCGGTCCATCGCATCCGCCAACGGCTCGCCCTGAAGGGTGAATTAGTCGTACGACCCTGACCCGGCCGATCGCGAAGTGTGTGGCTCTGAGCGGTGTCACCGCAGCAGAGACGCTCGGCCTGGCCGGTCGAGCCGTGCGACGTGGGACGAATATCCGACGCTCGCGCGGAATAGGACACCTTCCTGGCGAAGTGTCCTATTCCTCAACGCACACCTGGCTGAACCTCTCTACATTCCGCAGGAGAGGCCCAGCGACTGGTTGTAGAAGGTGGTGTCGCTGCGGCGAAGAGGCTCGGACTGTCTTGCACTGATCAGGTGGAACGTTTTCCCTTGTTCGCCCAGATCCCTCCTGCGAACATGTATCCCAGAAGGACGAGTAGCAGGACGACTCCAACAGTCAGTCTCAGCCCGTACGCCTGCCCCTGCATCCACGTGAGAACAGGCCAAACAATCAGCCCGAAAACGACAAGGCCACCGATAAATACTGCTAGTCGTGCCGAATAATTCTCCACCTGTAACCTTTCTGCTGACTGTGGGTGGATGAGCGCCCCCACCCGCAGCTTCAGATCTGCTGGTCCAACGCCTTACTTCTGGCCGCATTCGCAGCGAAGGCTGCCTTGCCCCGCCTTTGCAGCAGCTCCGAGCCCACCTGCTACAGCCCCCCCCCACCATGCCACCCAGACTCAGCATGCTTGAGGGGCCGAGGCGATTGACGGGGCCGCCTTCGGCGTACAGGCACGGGTTCTCCTCCTGGCCCGGCGGGTTCGGCAAGGTGAACCCGCTGATGCGGGGGTCGTAGTACCGGGCGCCGTAGTGGTAGAGGCCGGTGGGGTCCTGGTAGCCGCCGGCGAACCGGTAGGGCTGGGGGACCTTCTGGGTGAAGGTGCCGTCGACGCCGCGGGGGCTGTAGCGGTACTCGTTCACCTTGGCGCCGGTCTCGTCCGCGAGCGCGAGGACGGAGCCGAGTGCGTCGGTGAGGTAGTAGTACGGCTTGCCCACGGTCGTCATGGAGTTCAGGGTGCCCCCGGGCTCCCGGCTGAATCCCATGTCCCCGGACGGGTCGGTTCCCGAAGAGGCCTAGTGGTGTGTAACCGGTATCCGCCCAGGCCCTCGTGATGCGCGGGTGGACGGTCGAGGCGCGGAGCCGACGGCACCAACGACAGTGCCAGAGGCACCGCCCACCCTATGAGTCTGAAAGCGAGAGATTGCCGTCGCCGTCGTAGATGCAGGTGACCGTGGTGGAGAACTCCGTCATGCGGTCCCGGTGGAAGGATCCAACCAACTGGGCTACTGGCTGCTCCTGGATGTGCCCCGCTCCTCGGTCGTCTGAGGAGCGGGGCACGGTGCTGCTTACCAGAAACCGGGAGTCCCTACTTCTTTCGGCTCTTCGCGGCGAATGCGACTATTACGCAGAGCACCACGACTCCGATGAGAATCCAGACGGGTACCCCTCCCAGTCCCTTGTAGGACATGGTCACCAAACTCTGAGTCGCCGTCATCAGTAATCCTCCCATGCCATCTGGCAGTCAGTAGTTGTCAGCTTGTGGCAGCCTCGTAGGCTGCGTTCGTCAGCTCCCCAACCGCCATCCCGCCCACTGCACACGGGACGGCACCTGCTCCGCTCGTGAGGGCGGCGCAGCCAGCAGTGAACACTTTGTCTGCGGCGAAGCTGAGAGCTGTTCCCGCCGCTTCCTTGTACCGGCCCTCAGCCATCTGAGCACCGAATTCCCCGACGGCGAGAATGTCTGACGCCGTCCCGAGCTTCTTCATCGTTTTTCCTGCGAAACTCTTGAGGCTAAGAGTCCCGCTGGGGTCGATGCGGTTGACCGGGTCGCCTTCGGCGTAGAGGTACGGGTTCTTCTCCTGGCCGGAGGGGTCAGGGCTGGTGAAGCGGCCGATGCGGGGGGCGTAGTAGCGGGCCTTGAGGTGGTGCGGGCCCGTCGGGTCCTGGTAGCCGCCCGCGAAGCGGTAGCGCTGGGGTACTTGTTCGGTGAAGGAGCACTCGACGCTGTCAGGGCTGCAGTGGTGTCCATGCATCTTCGCGTCAGTCTCGTCCTCACCGTCACATGCGACGCTCGCAGTTGCTCACTCACACTGCCGGTCGGAGCTCTTGTTGACCAATCTGCAGCGCAGCAAGGTGTGGTGAAAACATTGCGTTTTCACCACACCTTGCCTGTGCTCTACATGCTTCAGCGGCGTCGCCGGGCCCTATTGACGAGCACCACGGTCAGTGGGCCGACGACGAGCCCAATGGCTGCACCAATCAGAACAATGGTGAGAGTGCTCACTTCCGAGCCTCCGCTTCTGCTTTGAAATCTACTTAAGGAGCTGGTTCAGGGTCGATGTCACCGCACCACCAGCGATTCCGGCGGCTCCGCCCCCGGCGGCTCCTATGAGGCAACCTCCCACTGCACCGACTGCCGTACCACCAGGGCCTGCAGCAGTCCCGACGATGGCGGCTGTGACTGCGCCTCCGACACAGCCCGTCACAGTGCCACCTATAGTGCCGATCAGAGTGTCGACACCGAGGTCCTTGAAGCTGAAAAGGCCAGTCGGGTCGATGCGGTTGACGGGGTCGCCTTCGGCGTAGAGGTACGGGTTCTTCTCCTGGTCGGAGGGGTCAGGGCTGGTGAAGCGGCCGATGCGGGGGTCGTAGTAGCGGGCGCCGTAGTGGTAGAGGCCGGTGGGGTCCTGGTAGCCGCTGGCGAACCGGTAGGGCTGGGGGACCTTTTCGGTGAAGGTGCCGTCGACGCCGCGGGGGCTGTAGCGGTACTCGTTCACCTTGGTGCCGGTTTCGTCGGCCATGGCCAGGACGGAGCCCAGTGCATCGGTGAGGTAGTAGTACGACTTGCCCCCGGTCGTCGAGGAGTTGAGGGGCCGGGTTCCCAGAGGAGTACTGTGTATCAACAAGACGCATAACTGAGTCGGTTGTCGAGCGCATGGCATGGACCTGGCTTGACCCGTTTGATGTTGCACACGCGGTCGTGGCTGTGGCTCCGACGCATGCGATGCGCCGGAGCCACTTGCAACGCTGTCCTACCTCGGGTTCGTAGGCGACTGGCGGTTCCTGCGCTCTTTGTAAGCGTCATGCACCAGCGTGCCAACGAAGAGGACGGGGACCCAGATCAGGGCAGCCCACCCTGCAGAGGTGGCTGACTTCGATAATGGGGTGCCTGCCAACAGGTAGAGGAGCCCAGCGATCGAACCCAGTACGATGGCCGCGACGATTGACACCATTAGGCGTTCGACCGTACCGGTCCTCTTGTCACCCATACTCTTTCCTCTTTTCGAACCGGTCGGACAGCTGCCTCCTATTCAGGGAGGGCAGCCCCTACTCCAAAGCACTTGCCGAGCTGCTTCAATTCATGTCCCCACTCGTTATCGTGGGGCTCATCGTCAAAGGACTTGACGGTATAACACACAAGCCCGAACTGCGCCCCGCCCTTGATGGGGCCAGCGGCCTTTTTGCCGAACGACGTGACGGCCTTGCAAGCGGATTTAAGGAAGCCGGGGCAACTGAGCGATCCCGTAGGGTCGATGCGGTTGACCGGGTCTCCCTCGGCGAACAGATACGGGTTCTTCTCCTGGCCGGAGGGGTCAGGGCTGGTGAAGCGGCCGATGCGGGGGTCGTAGTACCGGGCACCGTAGTGGTAGAGGCCGGTGGGGTCCTGGTAGCCGCCGGCGAACCGGTAGGGCTGGGGGACCTTCTCGGTGAAGGTGCCGTCGACGCCGCGGGGGCTGTAGCGGTACTCGTTCACCTTCGCGCCGGTCTCGTCCGCGAGCGCGAGGACGGAGCCGAGTGCGTCGGTGAGGTAGTAGTACGACTTGCCTGCGGTCGTCATGGAGTTGAGGGTGCCCGAGGCTTCCCGGTTGAATCCCATGTCGCCGGTCGGGTCGGTCTTTCCGGCCAGGCCGAGGGGGCCGTTGTGCAGCGTGGTGTCGCCGTAGAAGAGGCGCTCGGACTGGTCGGTCGAGCCGTACAGGCCCGTGTACTTCTTCCCGGCCACGGTCACCGAGGTCTGCTGCGAGTGATCCGACCAGACCCCGCCCGTGCGGGCCCGCTCGACGCCGCTGGCGCCGTCGGTCTCGTTGCCCGCCTTGTCGTAGCCCCAGCCCGCGGTGGAGCCCGCACGCGAGATGAGCTGGGAGGCGTCGTTGTACGTCAGGGCGATGCCGGAGGGGCAGCCCTTCGCGGAGCCCTGGGAGGTGAGGTTGCCCGCTGCGTCGTAGCAGTACTGGTAGGACGCGGCGAGGGTGGTGCCCTTCTTCTCCTCGGAGTAGGAGAAGCGGCCCGCACTGTCATAGGTGTAGGTCTTGGCGAGACCCATGACGCCGTCGGTGGAGGTGCGGATCTTCGTGCCGTCCTTGGTCGCTGTGCCGGCGACGTAGGAGTAGGTGTACGAGGTGTTGGTGAGCGTGCCCTTGGGCGAGGTCGCCTTGATCAGGGTGGGGCGGCCGGACTTGTCCAGGGTGGTGTCCTGGACCGTGCCGCCGGGGTAAGTGGTCTTGGT
>NZ_JBVIUQ010000007.1:0-493519 GCF_055596485.1 Streptomyces sp. NPDC039736
CTGACCACACCGCCCTCCACCGACACCTCCGACAACAGCGTCACCTGCGGGACACCCAGCCGCTCCGCCAGGACCGCCGGGAGCACACCCATCGCGGCATCCGTGGACGCCATGCCCGCGAGGACCAGGTCGTAGCCGGTCTTCTCCACCGCCCTGGCCAACACCAACGACGTCGCCATCACGTCCGAACCGTGCAGGCCGTCGTCCTCCACGTGCACGGCCTTGTCCGCACCCATCGACAGCGCCTTGCGCAACGCGTCCTTCGCATCCTCCGGACCCACCGTCAGCACGGTGACCTCCGCATCGTCGGCCGCCTCCGCGATCTGCAGCGCCTGCTCGACCGCGTACTCGTCCAGCTCCGACAGCAGACCGTCCACATCGTCCCGGTCGACCGTCAGGTCATCGGCGAAGTGCCGGTCGCCAGTGGCATCGGGCACGTACTTCACACAGACAACGATCCTCAAGCTCACGCCGAGTCTCCTTACAGACGGGGCACACACGGGCTGCGCGCACGAAGCGGATGCGGAACGCGCACGATGAATACCTCGAACATAGGGTACTGAGTACCCTCTGTAAATGCATTGGGTGCCACATTTGTGGGTTCCGGTGTTACGTTCCCCGCATGACCGAGGTGCGGAGGCGGCGCAAGCCGACGGGAGAGGCCCCCGAAAGTGCGGCCTCAGCGGGGGACGTGACGAAGACGCCCATGCGGGAGGTCCTGGCGGAATCCGCGTTCGCGCTGTTCCTGGAGCGCGGTTTCGAGCGGACCACGGTGGACGACATCGTGGCGCGGGCCGGGGTGGGCCGCCGTTCCTTCTTCCGGTACTTCCCGTCCAAGGAGGACGCGGTCTTCCCCGACCACGACCGCTGCCTCGCCGACATGACGGCCTTTCTGGAGGCGGCGGGCGCGGCCGAACCCGTCGGCGCGGTGTGCGACGCGGCCCACCTGGTCATGTGCATGTACGCGGCGAAGCCCGAATTCTCCGTGCAGCGCTACCGGCTGACGCGCGAGGTGCCCGGTCTGCGCACGTACGAACTCTCCGTCGTGCGCCGTTACGAACGCACCCTCGCCGCCTATCTCCGCACCCGGTGGGAGGGCGCCGCGGACGGCGCGCTGCGCGCCGAAGTGGTGGCCGCCGCGGTGGTCGCCGCCCACAACAACGCCCTGCGGACCTGGCTGCGCACGGGCGGCGAGGGCGACGCGGACGCGGCCGTCGAGCACGCGCTGGCCACGGTGCGCCAGGTGTGGGCGGGCGGCCGTGAGCCGGTGGGGGAGGCGGTGCGGGAGCCGGAAGGGGACGAGGTCATCGTGATGGTGGCCCGCAGGGGCGCCCCGTTGTGGCGGGTGGTCCAGCAGGTCGAGGCGGCGCTGACGGAGGAGTGAGGGGCACGGACGGAGCCGGCCTCAGCACTGAGTACCACGCCTGATGGGTACGGGCAGGTACTCAGTGCCGTGGGCGGTCCCGCGGATGACGCGGGGCGACTCGGGGCTCAGTTCCGCTTCTCCCACACGGCCCGCGTGAGGTCGTACTCCACCTCGCCGTGTTCGGAGCCCTCGATCGCCTCCGGCCAGTCGCCCGTGAAGTGCCGCAGGAAGGTCAGGCCCGCCTTCTCCATCACGCTCCGGGACCGCGCGTTGACCGCCATCGTGTTCGCGGTCACCCGCTCGACCCCGAGCTCCGCGAAGCCCTTGTCGACCAGGGCCCGCGAGCCCTCGGTGGCGTAACCCCGGCCCCAGGCGGCCCGGTTCAGCCGGTAGCCCAGCTCGACCACGAAGGGGCGGCTGTCCTCCAGGGGGCAGAACTCGAACCAGCCCAGGAAGGTGCCCGTGGCCTTCTCCTCCGCGGCCCAGTAGCCGCGGGTGCCGAAGTGCGGGTAGGTGTGCAGCAGGCGCGGCAGCGTGCGCGTGCGGATCGTCTCCGGGCTGGTCGGCTTCCCGCCGGTGATGAAGCGCATGACGTCGGGGTCGCCGTCGAGCGCGCACAGGTGGTCGGCGTCGGTCTCGGTGAAGGCCCGCAGAACGAGCCGGTCGGTCTCCAGGAAGGGTTGCATGCCCTGAGCCTCTGCGCCGTCGGTGCCGGCCGCCAGTGAATTTCCGTGGTGTCCCGGCGTCGTACGCCGGTGAGCGGCCCGGCAGTTGGTGCTGCGCGGGCCTTGACGGTGACTGACCGGTCAGTCATCTTTACGGTATGCCGAAGAAGGTGGACCGGTCCGCCCGCCGCGAGGAGTTGCTCGACGCGGCGCTGCGGGTGTTCGCGCGCAAGGGCTTCGCCGCCTCACGCATCGACGACGTGGCGGCCGAGGCCGGAATCGCCAAGGGGAGCGTCTACCTGTCCTTCGACAGCAGGGACGCCCTTCTGGAAGCCGTGTTCCAGCGCTACGCCGCGCGGTCGGAGCAGGCGCTCGCCGCCGCCTCGGCGGTGCGGGGCCCCGCCCTGGACCGCCTGGCGGCACTTGTGCGCGGCACGGTCGCGTTCCTGGCCGCGCACCCCGAGCACGCCCGTGTCCTGGCGGACGTGTGGGCCTGCCGGGCCCCGCTGGACCTGGCGGCCGTCCACCGGGCCCACCGCGAGGCGGTCGCCCGGCTGCTGGCGGATGCGCGTGCCGAGGGCACGCTGCGGCCGGGCGTCGGCGCGGCGCACGCGGCGGTCGTCGTGGGGGCCGTCGAAGGCTGCCTGGTGCAGTGGCTGGCGGACCCCCGGACGCCGCTCGCGGAGCTGGCCGGGCCGATCGTCGAGGTGTGCGTGGAAGGTCTGCGCGCATGACCGCCCCCGACCGGCCCCCGGGCATCCCCGAACCTTCTGCCGCCGGGGCCTCCGACCGGCCCCCGGGCATCCCCGAACCTTCTGCCGTCGGGGCCTCCGACCGGCCCCCGGGCATCCCCGAACCTTCTGCCGCCGGGGCCCCCGACCGGCCCCCGGGCATCCCCGAACCTTCTGCCGCCGGGACCTCCGACCGGCGCACTGGCGCCTCCGGACCGCCCGCAGTCGGGCCCTCCGCTTCCCGTGGCACCGCCTGGACGCGGCTCACCGACCGGCTCGTCGCGCCCGGTGCGACGCGTGGCGAGATCACGATCAGCCTCGGGGCCGCAGCGGTCGGCGCGGCACTCGCGTCGGTCCTCGCGCTGCGGGCCCCGCTCCCCTGGCCTGCCTGCGTGGTCCTCGCCCTCGTCGCCTTCGACCTCTTCGGCGGAGCGGTGGTCAACTCCACCCGCTCGGCCAAGCGCTGGTATCACCGTCCGGGGCGTACGGTCCGCCACCACCTGCTGTTCGTCGCGGCGCACGGGCAGCCCTTCCTGCTGGCCTGGGCGGTCCCCGGGTACGGCTGGACGACGGCCCTCCTCGTGTACGTCTCGGTGGCGGCCGCCGCCGTCCTGGTGACCGCCGCCCCCGCACCGCTGCGCCGGCCGGTCGCCTTCGCGCTCACCGCGCTCGTGCTGGTCCTCGTCACGGGCCCGGCGGACGTGCCGGACGCGGTGGCGTGGTTCGCCCCCCTCCTGCTGGTCAAGCTGCTCCTCGCGCACCTGCTGCCCGAGGCGGACACGGGTTCAGACGCGGGCGGCCGCACCCCGTGACGCGGGCTCCAGCGCGAGCCGGCCGCCCTTCCAGCGGCGGCGGAGCAGCCGGTCGTGGCTGACGACCACCAGCGCCCCCGGGAAGGCGCCGAGCGCCGCCTCCAGTTCCTCCACCAGCACCGGCGAGAGGTGGTTGGTCGGCTCGTCCAGGAGGAGCACGTCCAGCGGGGCGGTGACCAGGCGGGCCAGGGCCAGGCGTTGCTGCTGGCCCGTCGACAGCCGGCCCACCGGCACGTCGAACATCTCCTCGCCGAAGAGGCCCAGCGCCAGCAGCCGTTGGGCGTGCTCCTCCGGTCCGCCGGGGCGGCCGTCGCCGAAGGCGGTGAGCAGGGGCAGGTGGGGCACCCTGAAGCGGGGTTCCTGCGGCAGGTAGCCGATGCGACCGCGCCGGGTCATGTCGCCGCCGGCGGGGGCGAGTTCACCGGCGAGGACGCGCAGGAGCGTCGTCTTGCCCGCTCCGTTGGGACCCGTCACCAGCAGCCGTTCACCGGAGGCCAGCTTCAGGTCCGTGGGGGCGAGGCGGCCGTCGACCCGGATGCCGGACGCCTCGACGACCGTGCCGTGCTGCTGCCCCGTACGCAGCACCGGGGCGAAGCGCAGCGGCTCCGGTGGGGCGGGCACCGGACGGGCGAGCAGGCGGCGCAGGCGCTCCTCCGCCCGGCGCACCCGGCCGGCCTCCGACGCCTGCACCCGGTTGCCGGCCATGCCGTACGCCATCTTGTTGCGGTCCTTCATGGCGCGGCCCGGCACCACCTGGTGCGCGGTCGTCGCCAGTGACGTACGGGCGTCCTCGACATCGCTCACCCACTGGGCGTGGGACCGGACCCAGCGCTGCCGGGCCGCCGCCTTCTCGGTCAGGTAACCGGCGTAGCCGTTGCCGTAGCGGACGACCGTGCGGCGGTCGGCGTCGACCTCCAGGAGCGTGGTGGAGACGCGCTCCAGGAAGACGCGGTCGTGCGAGACGGCGACCGTCGTGCCGCGCCGGTCGCGCAGGTGGTTCTCCAGCCAGTGCAGGGCGTCCGCGTCGAGGTGGTTGGTGGGCTCGTCGAGCAGGAGGACCTCCGGGGAGGCCGCGAGCAGCGCGGCCAGGCGCAGGCGGACCTGTTCACCGCCGGAGAGGGTGCCGGCCGTGCGGTCGCGGGCGAGCAGGCCGAGGCCCAGCCCGTGCAGCGCGCGTTCGAGGCGGGCGTCCGCCTCGTACCCGCCACGCAGTTCGAAGGCGGTCAGCAGGGCCCCGTACGCGGACAGCACGGACCCGGCGGGGTCGTCGCCGTCGCCGCCGTTGGCCATCGCGGCCTCCAGACGACGCAACTCGGCTTCCATCGTGCGGAGTTCGCCCAACGCGCGGTCGACGATGTCCTGCACGGTGGCCAGGGGAGGCAGCTCCTCGTCCTGGGCGAGGAAGCCGACGCCGCCGTCCGCGTGGACGACGATCTCGCCCTCGTCGGGCTGTGCGGCACCCGCGAACAGGCGCAGCAGGGTGGTCTTGCCGGAACCGTTCTCACCGACGATTCCGGTGCGCTCGCCGGGGGAGAGGGAGCAGGTGACCGCGTCGAGGACGGTGCGGCCGTTGAAGGACTTAGTGACGGAGAGAGCGGCGATCTGGGTGGGCATGCGGGGGCTCCGAAGCATTCGGGGACGGAGCGGTCGGTACGGGACGTACGGACCGCGAGGTCGGGAGAACGCTTCGCTTGAGCATGGAGGGCCCCATTAGTGCGACAACAGTTGCGTTAGAATCATGACATGAGGACTCCGAGGACGGCAACAGGTGCCCCGTCCGTCACCGCCCCTCCGCGGGAACCGGAGCGGGCGGCCCCCGCGCGCCGGCCCGGGGGGCGCACCGCCCGCACGCGGGCGCTCGTGCTCGACGCCGTCCGCGCCCAGTTGGTCGAGCACGGCTACGACGGACTCACCGTCGACGCGGTGGCCGACCGCGCCGGTGTCCACCGCACCACCGTCTACCGCCGCTGGCAGGACGTCGGCGGTCTCCTCGCGGACCTCCTGACCCTCGGCGCGGAGGACGACTGGCGGCCCGCCGACACCGGCACCCTGCTCGGCGACCTGGCCGCCCTCAACCACGAGGTGCACGCCTCCCTCACCGAGCAGCCCTCCATCGCCGCCGCCCTGATCGCGGTCTCCTTCCGCTCCGCCCCGGCCGCCGACGCCCTGCGCGGCTTCTGGGAGGAGCGGTACGCGCAGTGCGAGACGGTCGTGGAGAGGGCGGTCGTACGGGGCGAACTTCCGGCGGAAACCGATGCCCGCGCCCTGCTCGTCGCCGCCACCGCCCCGCTCTACCACCACCTGGTGCTGCTGCGTTCCGCCCCGGACCCCGGACTGCCCGACCGGGCGGCGCGGACGGCCGTACTCGCGGCGGAGGCGGGCGCGTTCAGCCGCTGAGGGCTGAGGGCTGAGGGCTGAGGGCTGAGGGCGGGGCGCTGGGCGCTGGAAGGGTGGTGCCGCCGGGTCACTCCCCGCGTTCCATCCTCCCCACCACGCTTCCGTCCAGCCCGGCCAGCAGCTCCGCCGGGTCCGCGTAGACCTCCGCCGCCCCGGCCTCCACCAGGTCCGCGCGCGGGATGCCGCCCGCCAGCACGGCGACCGTGCGCACCCCCGCCTTGGCGCCCGCCTGCATGTCCCACACCGTGTCGCCGACGAACACCGCGTCCTGCGGCTCGCATCCGGCGATCTCCAGAGCCTGGTGCACCGGGTCGGGAGCGGGCTTGCCCTGCTCCACGTCGTCCGCGCTCGCGACCCCCGCGATCACGTCGTCCGCGTCGATCGCCCGGCGCAGCGCCTCCAGTTCGGCCCCGCCCGCCGAGGTGGCCAGGACGATGCGCCAGCCCCGGGAGTGCAGGGAGCGCAGCAGGTCGCCCGCCTTCGGCAGGGCGGCCAGCCGGTCGAAGTACGTGCCGTACAGCGTGGAGTGCGCGGCGCTCAGGGCGTCGTCCTCGTCCGTGTCGCGGTCGTCGCCCAGCAGGTGGGCGATGAGGTCCTCCGAGCCCAGGCCGATGGCCCGGTGGATGTCGTGCGTCCGCACCTGGTGGCCGGCCTGGCGGAAGGCCTCCCACCAGGTGACCACGTGCAGGTGGTTGGTGTCGGCGAGGGTGCCGTCGACGTCGAAGAGCGCCGCGCGGGTCATCGAATTCGTTCCTTCCGGTGCGGTTTCAGCGGCCCAGGGTCTTGGCGAGCTCGTCCTTGGTCATCGAGGAACGGCCCTTGACGTTGCGGGACCTGGCCTCCTCGTAGAGCTGGTCCCGGGTGGGGCCCTGTGAGCCCTTGTGCGAGTTCAGGCCGCCCCGGCGGGAGGACGAGACGTCCTGGGTGGAGGTCCTGCTCGCCTCCTTGGCCTCCCCGCTCCTGGCCCGCTCCTTGTTCACCGTGCGCGCCGCGATCTCCTCGGCGCGCTTCTTGCTCTCACCGCGCTGCCGGGCGCTGTCCTTGATGTGTTCGTACTGCCGCTCGCGCTTGGCGTTCGATCCTCGGGGCATGGTGCGACGTCCTGTCTGTGCGGAGGGTCTGCGTTTCCTGTCCGTACGGAGGTCCGCGTGCGGGGTGCGGGGCCCGGTGCGTCAGGCGTCGGACGCCGACAGCCGGAGCTGGACCTCGATCTCCTGGTCGCCGGAGGCCGAACCCCGCTCCTCGACGGCGAACGCCGAAGCGAGCGCCTTGCGCAGCCGGTCCACGGCCACCGGGGCGCCCTGGAGTTCGGCGGTGACGCCGCCCTTCAGCTCCGTACCGGACAGGGAGCCCGGGGCGTCGGCGGCCACGAAGGACTCCGTCCAGGTGTCGGAACCGGAGTCCGGGCTCCCGCCGGAGGTGTCGGAGGGGCGGCCGGAGGAGAACGCCGAGCCCAGTGCGGACAGGACGGCCTTCGCGTCGTCGGCGGCGCAGTCGCTCAGCACCACCTGCACCAGGTCGGGGGAGCCGGCCTGCGAGGAGTCGTTCATGGGGAAGTCCTTCTTTCCGCTCGTGTTTTCGCTCGTGCACATGCGTGGGGTGCTCTTCAGAGTTCGCGCAGGGCGGGCAGCAGCTCCTTCTCCGCCCAGGAGATGAAGGGCTTCTGGTGCTCGCCGCCCACCTGGACGAGGGCGATCTCGGTGAACCCCGCCTCGGCGTACGGCCGTACCGCCTCGACGAAGTCCTCCACCTTCGAGCCGCAGGGGATCGCCTCGGCCACGTCCTGCTCGGTGACGAACTGCGTCGCCCCGGCGAAGCTCGCAGGTCCGGGCAGCTCCGCGTTCACCGACCAGCCGCCCGCGAACCAGCGGAACTGGTCGTGCGCCCGGCTGATCGCCGCGTCCCGGTCGGGGTCGAAACAGACGGGCAGCTGCCCCACCCGCGGCTTGCCCGTACCGCCGTGCCGCTCGAAGGACTCGATCAGCTCGGCCTTCGGCTCGGTCGCGATGACCAGGTCGGCCAGCCGCCCGGCGAGCGAACAGGACCGCTCGCCGGAGACCGCCACGCCGATCGGCGGCAGCTCGTCCGGCAGGTCCCAGAGCTGCGCGTTCGCGACGTCGAAGTGCTCGCCGCGGTGGTTGACGTTGCCGCCCGCGAAGAGCGCGCGGATGATCTCCACCGCCTCTTCGAGCATCTCCAGCCGCACCCCGGCCGACGGCCAGCCCGCGCCCACCACGTGCTCGTTGAGGTTCTCGCCCGAGCCGAGGCCCAGCCGGAACCGCCCCTCGGAGAGCTGCTGGAGGGTCGCCGCCTTCTGCGCGATCACCGCCGGGTGGTAGCGGACCGTCGGGCAGGTCACGTAGGTCATCAGCGGAATCCGCTCGGTGGCCTGCGCCGCCGCGCCCAGCACGCTCCACGCGTAGGGGGCGTGGCCCTGGGAGTCCAGCCACGGGAAGTAGTGGTCGGACGTGACGGAGAAGTCGAACCCGGCCCGCTCGGCGGCCACCACGTCATCGACGAGGGCGCGCGGGCCTGCCTGCTCGGTCATCATCGTGTAGCCAATTTGCACCATTGGGTGCGTGTAGCCGCTCTTGTCCGCCGTCAAACCTCGCTCGGCGCCGAGCGGAACCGCCTGCCCCGCTGTACCCCGGCCGCCTCGGGCGATGTGTGTGCGGCCCATGTTTCCTCCCGGCGATGAGGGGCAGTGGAGAATTCGCCCCCGTCAAGATCCGCGGCATGCGGGCCGTGCGGCGGCACCTCAGAGTGTGGGAAGGGGCTCGCCCCGGGACGGCTCCGCCATGCGGCGGTCTCGTCCTGAGGGGGCGTGCCCCGAGGCGGCTCCGCCCCCGGGAGTTCCGCCTCCTTCCCCCCGTATCGGCCCCCGGGAGTTTGTTCCATGCGTGATGACCTGCCCCCTTCCACGGCCCCCGAGGCCCTGGACGCCGACGCAGGACCGCTCGCGGCGCGGCGGCGGGCCGCCGAGGGCTTCCGCTCGGTCCTGGCGCGCGTCGACGCCGGTGAGCTGGAGTTCCCCCTGCCCGGCTCCGGGCGCACCCGTGACCGGTTCGCCGCCCTGCGGGCCGTCGCCGGGGCCGACCTGTGCACGGCCCGTCTGGTGGAGGGGCACGTCGACGCGGCCGCCATCCTCGCCGAGCTGGGCGCGCCGCCGCCGGGGCCCGGCGAGCGGTGGGGCGTCTGGGCGGCCGAACCGCCGGGCGAGGGGCTGACCGCCCTGCGCAAGGACGCGGGCGACGGCCCCGGGGGCGCCGGAGGGCGGGCCGACGACGGCTCCGGCTGGGTGATCAGCGGGCTGAAGCAGTACTGCTCCGGAGCCCACTCCTGCACCCACGCCCTGGTCACCGCCCGCGCCGGTGACGAGCGCAGGCTCTTCGCCGTACGCGTCGACGGCGACGACTGCCGCCCCGTCGGCGGCACCTGGCAGGCCGTGGGCATGGCGGGCAGCGACACCCCCGACGTCCGCTTCACCGACGTGCCCGCCCGTGCGGTCGGCGGCCCCGAGGCGTATCTGCGCCGGCCCGGCTTCTGGCACGGCGGCATCGGCGTCGCCGCCTGCTGGTACGGGGGAGCGGTGGCCGCGTCGAGGGTGCTCAGGGAAGCGGCGGAACGTCGTGCCGAGCCCCACACCGACGCCCACCTCGGCGCGGTCGACAGCCGGCTCCAGGCCGCCGGGGCCCTCCTGGAGCGGGCCGCCGCCGAGATCGACGCGGACCCCCTCGACCCGGACGCCGCCCGGCTGCGGGCCATGCGCGTGCGCGCCTTCGTGGCATCGGCCTGCGCCGCCGTCCTCGACCACGTCGGCCGGGCCACCGGCGCCGGACCGCTGTGCCACGACGCCCGGCACGCCCGTACCGCCGCCGACCTGGCCGTGTACCTCCGCCAGCACCACGCGGAACGCGACCTCGCCGCACTCGGCGCTCTCCTCGCCCGACCGGAGGACACCCGATGACCGACACCGCACCCGTGCGCCCCGTGGCGGCGGCCCCCGCCCAGGCCCCCACCGCTCCCGCCGCCTCCGCCCGGACCCGCGGCACCGCGTCCGACCCCATCCAGGCGCCCGGCACCCCCGAGGCCGTCTGGCGGGCCTGGCCGGGCTGGGCGGACCTGCCCGAAATCCCGGTCGGCCCGTTCACCCGAGTGGTCGTCGTCGCCGCCCATCCCGACGACGAGGTGCTCGGCTTCGGCGGCACGATCGCGCTGCTCGCCGCCGCCGGCACCCGGATCACCGTGGCGATGGTCACCGACGGCGAGGGCTCCCACCCCGACAGCACGGTGCTGACCGCCGACGACCTCGTACGCGTCCGGGCCGCCGAGACCCGCGACGCCCTCGCCGAACTGGGCGCGGCCCAGGCGGCCGTCGTCCCCCTGCACGTGCCCGACACCCGGGTCGGCGCCCACGAGGACCGGGTCGCCGCCCGCCTCGCGGAGCTCGCCGAGGGCGCGGACCTGCTCGTCGCCCCCTGGACCGGGGACGTGCACGGCGACCACGAGGCGGCCGGCCGGGCCGCCCTGCGCGCGGCGGCGGCGACCGGCGTCCCCTGCTGGCTCTACCCGGTGTGGATGTGGCACTGGGCGACTCCGGGCGACTCGCGCGTCCCGTGGGAGCGGGCCGCGCGCATCGCGCTCCCGCCGGACGTCCGGACCCGCAAGCGCGCGGCGGCCGCGCGCTTCGTCAGCCAGACCGAGCCGCTGGGCCCCGGCCCCGGCGACGCGGCGATCCTCCCGCCGGAGGAACTCGCCCACCACCTGCGGGAGACGGAGGTGGTCTTCCGGTGAGCCGCGCGACCGGCGACCGGGCCCAAGGGCCCACCCCCGCCTCGTACTTCGACGAGATGTACCGCGACACCCCCGACCCCTGGCACCTCGCCGAGCGCTTCTACGAGCGGCGCAAGTACGACCTCACGGTCGCGAGCCTCCCGCTGCCCCGCTACCGTCGCGCCTTCGAACCCGCCTGCTCGGTGGGCGAGTTGACCGTCCGGCTGGCCGAGCGCTGCGAGGAGCTGGTGGCCTGCGACCGGGTGGAGTCCGCCGTCGCCACCGCCCGCGAACGCACCGCGCACCTCCCGCACGTCGACGTGCGCCGCCTCACCCTCCCCGAGGAGTGGCCGGACGGTTCCTTCGACCTGGTCGTCCTGTCCGAGCTGCTCTACTACTTCGACGCACCGGGCCTCCACGAGGTCCTGACCCGCACCGCCGCCGCCCTGGAACCCGGCGGCACCCTCGTCACCGTGCACTGGAACCACCCCGTCCCCGACCACCGGGGCACCGGCAGCACGCTCGCCGGGACGGTCGCCTCCGTGCCGGGGCTGACGCCCGTGGCCGACCACCGGGAGGCCGACTTCGTCCTCCAGGTGTACGCCAGGACCGGGCCGGACGGCTCCCCCGCGCCCTCGCCCGCCGCACGCGAAGGTCTCGTATGACCGCTCGTGAGGTCCCCGGCACGGCCGCTCGCACGACCCTTGAAGCGGCCGTTCGCCCGGCCCCCGGCACGGCCCCTCGGGCCGCCCCTCGGCGGGCCGTCGCCGTCGTGATTCCCGCCTGCGACGAACAGGCCCTGCTTCCGGCCGCGTTGGACGCCGTGCGGGTGGCCTCCGAGCACCCGGCGCTGGACGGGGTGCGGGTGCTCACCGTGGTCGTCGCCGACCGCTGCACCGACGACACCCCCGCCCGCGCCCGGGCGGCGGGAGCACTGGTCGTCCCGGTGGGCTTCCGCAACGTGGGGCGGGCGCGGGCGGCGGGGGTGAGCGCGGCCCTGAGGGCGCTGGGCGGCGGCACCCCGGAGGGCGGCGTCCCGTGCGGGCCCCGTTCCGTCTGGCTCGCGTGTACCGACGCCGACAGCACCGTCCCGCCCGACTGGCTCGCCTTCCAACTGGCCCGCGCCGCCGAGGGCTGGGACGCCGTCGTCGGCACGGTCACCGTCGACCGGTGGCCCGCGCACCGGCCCCGGCTGGCCGCCCGCCACCGCCGTCTGTACGAGGTGTCCCGCCCGCCCGCCGGGCAGCCCTGGCAGCACCCGCACGTGCACGGCGCGAACCTCGGCGTCGACGCCCGCGCCTACGCCGCCGCCGGAGGCTTCCCGCCCCTGGCGCTCAGCGAGGACCACGGCCTGGTCGACGCCCTGGAGCGCACCGGCGCACGCCTCCTGCGCACCGCCGACTGCCCCGTGACCACCTCGGGCCGCACCCGGCCCCGGGCCAGGGGCGGCTTCGGCGACCACCTCGCCGGGCTGGACCGCGACACCCGGGCGGCGGCGGGCGCGGGCGAGGAAGCGGCGGGCTGAGGGGTAGACGACCCGGGTCCGGTCCGTACGGCCCCCGGAAGGAACACCCGCACCAGACCTCGAGCAACGTCCGTACCACCCCGGAAAGGGAAGTGAGCACCGTGCCCCTCGACCACAGCGAGGCCCCCGTCCTGGAAGCCCTCGCCGCCTACCACGAGCGCGACGAACTGGGGTTCACCCCTCCCGGCCACAAGCAGGCCCGCGGGGCCGACCCGGAGGTGCGCAAGGTCCTGGGCGACGCCGTCTTCTGCGGCGACGTCCTGGCCAGCGGCGGCCTGGACGACCGGCGGACCCGCAACCGGATCCTGGAGCGCGCCGAGGAGCTGATGGCCGACGCCGTCCACGCCGACCACACCTTCTTCTCCACCTGCGGCAGTTCCTTGTCCGTCAAGGCGGCCATGCTGACCGTCGCCGCCCCGCACGAGAAGCTGCTGGTCAGCCGGGACGCCCACAAGTCCGTGGTGGCCGGCCTCATCCTCTGCGGCATCGAGCCCGTGTGGATCGACCCGCAGTGGGACCCCGTCCGCCACCTCGCGCACCCGCCGTCGCCCGAGGCGTACGACAAGGCCTTCGCCGCACACCCCGACGCCCGGGGCGCCCTCGTCACGAGCCCCACCCCCTACGGTGCCGCCGCCGACCTGAGCGCGCTCGCGGAGGTGTGCCACCGCCGCTCCCGGCCGCTGATCGTCGACGAGGCGTGGGGCGCGCACCTGCCCTTCCACCCCGGGCTGCCGTCCTGGGCGATGGACGCGGGCGCCGACATCTGCGTCACCAGCATCCACAAGATGGGCAGCGGCCTGGAACAGGGCTCGGTCTTCCACCTCCAGGGCGACCTCGTCGACCCGGACGCGCTCGCCCTGCGCGCCGACCTCCTCGGCACGACCAGCCCTTCCGTCCTCCTCTACGCGGGCATCGACGGCTGGCGGCGTCAGATGGCCCTGCACGGCGAACGGCTGATGGACCACGCCCTCGAAGTCGCGGCGACCGCACGGGAGTCCATCGAGGCCATCGACGGCATGCACGTCAACGACTCCGCCGACTTCTGCGGCCCCGGCGCGGCCGCCGGCTTCGACCCGCTGCCCGTGGTCATCGACCTGAGCGGACTCGGGATCTCCGGCTACCGCGCCGCCGACTGGCTGCGCGAGCACCACCACATCGACCTGCACCTCTTCGACCACCGCAGGATCAGCGCCCAGATCACGCACGCCGACGACGCCACCACCGTCGCCCGCCTCCTGGACGCCCTGCGCTCGCTCGCCGACCACCGCGAGGAGCCGGCCGGCGGCAAACGGGTCCAGGTGCCCGCGCCCGCCGACCTGCGGATGGAGCAGGCGGTGCTGCCCCGCGACGCCTTCTTCGCCCGCACCGACGACGTGCCGCTCGCCGAAGCGCGGGGCCGGATCGCCGCCGAGATGATGACCCCGTACCCGCCCGGCATCCCCGTCGTCCTGCCCGGCGAACGCCTCACCGAGCCGGTCCTGACGTACCTGCGCACGGGCGTCGAGGCGGGCATGAACGTGCCGGACGCCACGGATTCGGGACTGGACACCGTCAGGGTGATGCACGAGGACGCCTGACCGTCGTCACCCCTCCTGGCGCGCGTCCGTACCTCCGGCGCGCGTCACCCCGCCCTCCCCGGGCGTCAGCACCAGCGCCGCCGCGTCGTCGGAGAGGTGGCCGCGGGTGTGCCGGGCGAGGGCGTCGAGCAGCGCCTCCTTCAGTGCGACCGGGCTCTGCCTCGGGGCGGGGCCGGTGAGGAAGGCCGCCAGGTCGAAGAAGTCACGCCGCTCGCCCCGGGCCTCGGTCACGCCGTCGGTGACCACGAGGAGCGACTCGCCGGGCGCGAGCGTGTGCGCGACCGACTCCGGCAGCCCCTTCGGCACGAGGTGGAACAGGCCCAGCAGTCCGTACGTGGGCAGCGCGACCTCGCGGGCCCCGCGCGCGTCGACGAGGTGGGGGCGGACGTGCCCGCAGTTGACCATGCGCAGCCGCCCGTCCGCTCCCGCCTCGACGATCAGCGCCGTCGCGAACCGGTGGTCCTCCGAGATGCGCTGCCTGCGCCGCAGCGCCCGGTCCATCACCAGTGCCACCCGGCCGAGATCCGCCTCCTCGTACGCCGCCTCGCGGAACGCCCCGAGCAGCGTCACCGTCGCGTCGACCGCCGGAAGCCCCTTGCCGGAGACGTCCCCGAGCACCACGCGCAGCCCGTACGGGGTCTCCAGCGCCTCGTAGAAGTCGCCGCCGACCCGGGCGTCGGAGTGCGCGGCCTGGTAGAATCCGGCGATCCGGTAGCCGCCCAGCTCCGGCGGCAGCGGATGCAACAGCGCGCGCTGCATCCCGCCGACGACGTCGTGCAGCTCCTGCACCTGCCGCTCCCGGCGCACCCGGGCGGCCGCCGACAGGGCGCTGGCCAGCGTCACCCCCGACATGGCGGTCATCGCGGTGGTCCAGGTCCCCGTCTCCACCGCCTCCACCACGTAGAGGAACGCCTGCTGGGTCAGCGCCGCGGCCAGCCCCGACACCAGCACGGCCCGCCAGCCGTGCGCGACCGCCACCAGCGGCGGCACCGCGGCCAGGACCGGCCCGAGCTGGGTGTCACTGCCTGTCAGGACCTCGGCGATCACGGCGACCGCCCAGACCACCCAGGGCAGCCATGCCTGTGCCCGGGCACGCCAGCGTTCACGGGCGACGGCGCTCTGCAACGGAGGAGTGGAGGAGGGCATGCGGTACCTGACCCGAGTGACGGAACGCGGACTAACCTGCCCATCCTGCGCGCCCGCCGCCGCAGTCATGCGGGCCCTTGGTCACCAAGGGAAGAGCACTTGGTCCCGGGACAGCCGCGCCCCGCCGCCGCGGGGAGGAGCGCGCCGCCGGCGTACGCGGCCAGGGCGCGCAGGACGGCCCCGAGCTGCTCGTTCGCACAACGCGTCGTCCACTACGGGGAGTTGGGGCGGTCGAGCGACCACCTCTTCGGGCGGCCCGTCAGCGGCGCCGGGAAGCGGGCGAGCAGGCCGCGTTCGGCCGGAGGGCTGCGGCCCCCCTCGGCCGGGCGCGCTGGTGCGGTCCGGATACTTGTGCGTGGCAAGCGTTTCTGCCCGTACGAACGGAAGCACTCCACGTGACCCACACGCCCCCGCTCCTGCAACTGATCGACGTCGGCCGCCGCTACGGCGAGAGGTGGGTCGTCCGAGGGGTCACCCTCGCTCTCGCCCCCGCCGAGTGCGTGGCCCTGGTGGGCGGCAACGGGGCCGGGAAGTCGACACTGCTGCGCCTCGCCGCGGGCCGCGAGGAACCGACCGAGGGGCGGATCTCCCTCGCCGGCGGCCCCGTCGGCGAGGACACCCCCGCCACCCGGGCCCGGGTCGCCACCGTGATGGACCCCGGCGCGCACTACCCCGACCTGACCGTGCGCGAGCACCTCATGCTGGTCGCGCTGGCACACGGCCTCGGCACGGGCGCCGAGGCCGCCGTCGACCGCGCCCTCGCCGACCACCGCCTCGCCGGGCACGACGGCGTTCTGCCGTCGGCCCTCTCCTCCGGACAGACCCAGGCGATGCTGCTCGCCTCGGCGTTCGTACGGCCGCACGACCTGCTGATCCTCGACGAACCCGAACAGCGCCTGGACGGCCGCGCCCGCAAGGAACTGGGCCGCCGCCTGGCCGCGCACAAGGAGCGCGGCACGGCGATCCTGCTCGCCACGCACCACGAGGCACTGGCCGACGCGGTGGCCGACCGGGTGCTGACGCTGGAGGACGGCACACCGGTGGGAGCGGACCGCTGATGCCCGCCGCGGCACCGGCCCCCGGGGAGCCGTCCCCCGCGGCACGGGCCCTCGGCTTCCTGCGCGAGGCGCGTGCGCCGTCCCGGCAGGAGCGCCGCAGGAAGAGCGCGTACGTGGTCTACCTCGTCGCCCTGTTCGCGGTGTTCTGGGCCGGCCCCCTCCTCGCGGCCGCCGCCCGCGCGGGCGGCCGGGGCGACTGGCACGGGGAGACCGCCCGCCTGATCACGGCCGCGCTGCCGTCGATCGTGCCGGCGCTGCTCGCCCTCACCCTGCTGCTCATGGCGCGCAACGCGGCCTGGCGGGGGCCCGTGCGCGTCGACCTCCCCACGGTCCACTGGCTCCTCCCGCTGCCGATCGCGCGCGGACCGCTCCTGCTTCCCCGGCTGCGGGCGGCCGTGCTCCGGTCGGCGCCGGCCGGGACGGCCGTGGGCGCCGTGCTGGGTTACGTGGTCCACGTCGCCGGGGCGGGCGGCCCCGTACCGCTGACGGCGGCGGGCGCGTGGGCCGGGCTGGTCACGGCGCTGACGGGCGTTGGGGCCGGGGTGCTGGTCGAACGGTGGGGGTACCGCGGCCGGACCTTCGGGGCGGGCTGCGCGGCGGTGGCCTGCGGCGCGGGGTTCCTGCCGCTGTGGTCCGGGCCGTGGGGGTGGGCGGCGCAGCCACTGGTCGCGGCGGCGGGACACGGCGGCCCTTGGCCGGTGGGGGCGGGGCTCGCGGCGGTGTGCGCGGCGGGCGCGACAGCCGTGGCGTGGCGGGCGGCGCCGCTGATCCCGGCGGCGGCCCTGCGCGCCCGCGCGACGCTCGCCTCGCAGGTCACCGCCTCGCTCTTCGCGCTGGACCTGCGGCAGACCCGGTCCACGGTGCGCGGGCCCCGGCGCGGCCGGGCGCGGCCGTGGGCGCGGCTGCCGATGCCGCGCCGCCGGTGGCTGCTCGTGCCGTGGCGGGACGCGACGGGGCTGCTGCGCGAGCCGGGACGGCTGGTGTGGGGCGCGCTGTGGGCGGGGGCCGCGGTGTGGCTGTGCGGGCAGGCCGCGCAGGGCGGGCGCCGGCAGGTGGCGCTGGGCGTGCTGGCGCTCGCCGCCGGATATCTGGCCGCGGCCCAGTTCGTGGAGCCCGCACGCCTGGAGAGCGACGACTTCCGGCGGGCGGCGGGGCTGCCGTACTCCTTCCGCGCGCTGGCGCTGTGGCACGCGGTGCTGCCGGGAGCGCTGCTGGGCGTGCTGACGGGCGGGGCCGCGCTGGTGCTGTGGACGCCGGGCCACGCCGCCCTGCTGGGGGCGGTGCCGCCGCTGGTGGGCGGGGCACTGGTCAGCGCGTACCGGGGAGCGGTGCCGGTGGAGGTGCTGCTCGGCGGGGAGACGCCGCTGGGCAATTCGGGGCCGGTGCAGGCGGTGCTGTGGTACGGGCGGGGGGCGGTCTGCGCGGTGGCCTCGACCGCGCCCCTGCTGCTCCTGGCGATACGTCAAGGCGCCCTGGATTCAACTTACTTGGCCCTGTTTCCGCTGGCCGGGGCGGTCATGCTCGGGTGGGGCGGGGCGGTGGCGGGGCGGCTGCACGGCGAGCCGCGCCGCCGCGTGCTCGCGACGGCACGGGCCCGCTTCCTGACCCTGCTCGGCTGACCCCGTACGCCCCCCGTCGGCGCGCCCGGGTCCGGCGTCACTCCGGCCGGGCGTCCGGGCCCGCGGGCCGGCCCGCGAGACGGCGGCGCAGCCAGCGGGTGCGGGTGTCGCGAGCGTCCCGGGTGAGGGCCGCCCGCGGGGCCAGGCCGTCGAAGCCGTGGCAGGCCCCCGGCCACACATGGAGCTCGGCGTCCCCGCCCGCCCGCCAGATCGCGTTCGCGTACGCCACGCCCTCGTCCCGGAAGAGTTCCGCCGACCCGACCTCGACGTAGGCCGGGGGCAGCCCGGACAGGTCCGTCGCGCGGGCCGGGGCGGCGTACGGCGGCAGCTCCGTCGAGCCGTGCAGGTCGCCCAACGCCGCCTGCCAGGCGGTGCAGTTGGAGGCGCGGTCCCAGACGTCGTGGCCCGAGAGCTGATGCGCGGAGAAGGTGTCGTTGCGGTCGTCCAGCATGGGGGAGAGGAGCAGTTGGCCCAGTGGGGACGGCCCGCCCCGGTCCCGGTTCAGCAGGGCCAGGGCCGCCGCCAGCCCGCCGCCCGCGCTCTTGCCGCCCAGCACGAGACGTGACGGGTCGACGCCGAGCGCGTCGGCGTTGGCGACCGCCCAGGTCAGGGCGGCCCAGCAGTCCTCCAGCGCCCCGGGGTACCGCGTGCCGGGGGCGAGCCGGTACTCCACCGAGAGGACGGCCAGGCCGAGCGGTTCGGCCCACTCGCGCAGCACCGTCGGCAGGACGGACCACGCGTTGCCCATGACCAGCGCGCCGCCGTGCAGGTACAGGAGGAGGGGGCGGGGCCCGGCGAGCCCGGCCGGACGCGCGCTCACCAGCGTGACCCGCGGACCGCCCGGCGGCCCCGGCACCCGCAGCTCGCTCACCTCGAAGCGGCCGTCCGCACGCAGATCCGCCGCCGTCGGCCGGGGCCGGGACGCGGCGTCCCGCGCCTGCCGGGACGCGAGGTTGTGCGCGGTGAGCGGCTCGGCGGACGCCGAGCCCGCTCGTACGGCGGCGAGTTCGGGATCGAGAGCGGGCACGGGCGGCGCGCCGCCGCCTCGCAGCGTGCCGCCGCCCCCCGTCGCGTCTCCGCGCCGCGACGTGCTGCCGTCCGGTGGCGGCGGCGTACGGTCCTGGTCCCCGCCGGCGCTCTGCGCGTCCATGGCGCGAAGCCAACCACACCCGGCCGCCGCACCCGTCCGTGTGGTGTGCGGAAATCCGCAGGCATGCCGGGCGGAGGTCCGGGAACCGGTGTCTGCGTGCCCGTACCGCGGACGACCGGTCCGCAGGGTTCGAACGCCTCCGCCCCTGGTCGGTGCGGTGCGGCGAGATGTACAGCGAGATGGAGGACCGCATCGTGCGCAGTGTGGGAGTGGAGGAGGAGCTTCTCCTCGTCGACCCGGAGTCCGGGGAGTCGCGGGCGGTGTCCTCGGCCGTGCTGGCGGTGCCCGCGCAGGACGCCGACGCGGAGGACGTCTTCGAGAAGGAGCTCCACGGAGAGCAGCTGGAGTTCGCGACCCGGCCGCAGTTCTCGATGGGCGACCTGGGCGCGGAGATCCGGCGCTGGCGCGCGGAGGCGGGACGGCGTGCGCAGGAGGTGGGGGCGGCGGCCGTGGCGCTGGCCACCTCGCCGCTCACCGTCAGTCCGACCGTCAACACCGGGGACCGGCACCGCTGGATCGAGAAGCAGTTCGGCATGCCGGTGCAGGAGCAGCTCACCTGCGGCTGCCACGTCCACGTCTCCGTGGAGTCCGACGAGGAGGGCGTGCAGGTCCTCGACCGCATCCGGCCCTGGCTGCCCGTCCTCACCGCCATGAGCGCCAACTCGCCCTTCTGGCAGGGCTCCGACACCGGCTACAACAGCTACCGCAACCGCGTCTGGGGCCGCTGGCCGTCCGCCGGCCCGGTGGAGATCTTCGGTTCCGCCGAGAACTACCACCGGCAGGTCGCCGACCTCCTGGAGACCGGCGTCCTGAAGGACAAGGGCATGGTCTACTTCGACGCCCGGCTCTCCCACAACTACCCCACCGTGGAGATCCGGGTGGCGGACGTCTGCCTGGAGGCCTCCACGACCGTCCTCCTCGCCACCCTGGCCCGCGGCCTCGTCGAGACCGCCGCCCGCGCCCACCGCGCCGGTGAGCCGCCCGTTCCGCACGGCGTCGGGCCGCTGCGCCTCGCCCAGTGGCGCGCCGCCCGCTCGGGCCTCACCGACCGCCTGGTGCACCCCGAGACCCTGCACCCGGAACCGGCGGCCGACGTGGTCCAGGCCCTGCTCACCCATGTCGGCCCGGCCCTGGAGGACGCCGGCGACACCGACGACGTCCGCCGCGCCACCGCCGAACTCCTGAAGGGCGGAACGGGCGCGGAGGTGCAGCGGGCCCTCCTCAAGGAGACGGGCAGCCTGCGCCGCACGGTGTCGGAGTGCGTGCGCCGCAGCGCGGCGTGAGGCCCCGGCCTCCCGCCGCAGGTCCCGGGAGGGGAGCAGGCGGGCCCCGTGCTCACCGTGACCACGGGGCCCACGCCCTGGCGGGGCTCGCGGGCTGAGCGGAACCAGTGCCCCGCGCGGGAGGCCCGGCCCGGTCGGGGCGTTGCTCGGTGCGGGTGCTGCGCGCAGGTGGCGAAGTGTCAGGTGCGTCAGTACAGGGCCGCCAGCTCCTCCGCCAGCGCGGCCAGTCGTGTCCGGGCCTCGGGCGGGCCGACGACCTCGACGCGCCGCCCGAGCCCGGCGAGGCGCTCAGCGACGACTTCCACGCTGGGACCGTCGACCTCGATCTCCAGCCGGCCGTCGGCATGCGTGCCGGTGATGCGCAGCAGCCCGCCGAGGACCCGCTCCAGGATCGCCCGCGACGCGGGTTCGGCCAGGGCGCGCACAGTCGCCGCGTGCATCCGCTCCTCCAGCCGTGCCGTGAGCGAACGCCATGCGGTGGCGAGGTCGAACCCCGTCGGCCGCACCACCGGCTCCCCGGTCGGCTCCACGGAGGTCACCCGGCTGAGCCGGAAGGTCCGCAGGCCCCGTTCCGTGTCGGCCAGCAGGTAGTCGGCGCCGGCCTTGGAGGCGAGGCCGAGCGGGTGCACGGTGCGCAGCGACTCCGGCTTTCCGGGGCCCGCGTACCCGAGCCGGACCTGGACGCCGTCCACCACGGCCCTCTGGAGGACGACCAGCCGGGACCGGTCGGCGGTGACGGCGGTATGGGCCCAGTCGGTGCCGTCGTGCACGTTCGCCTGGGCGGCGGCCTCGGCGGCGGACCGCAGCGGCGCCGGGAGCGCCCGTATCAACTTCCTTACCACGGTACGGAGTTCGGGCGAGGCCGCCGCGGGCCCGGCCAGCAGGAACAAGGCCCGGACCTCCTCCGACGTGAGCCCGGTGAGGTCGGTCCTGGCCCCGCCGACCAGCGACCACCCGCCGCCGCGCCCACGCTGCGCGTACACGGGAATCCCGGCGGAGGCCAGCGCCTCCAGGTCCCGGCGGGCGGTCCGCTCCGACACCTCCAACTCGGCGGCGACTTCGGCGACGGTGACCCTGGTGCGGGTCTGGAGGAAGAGCAGCGCGGCAACGAGCCGATCGGCTCTCATCGGCGGGACCGGGGCGCGGGGCGAGTCATGGGGGCCATTCTGACGTGGGGGCGTGGGGGCGTGGGGGCGTGGGGGCGTGGGGGTGCGGGGCTACGGGGTCACCCGGGACGCCCGGTGCACCCGGGAAACCCGAGACGCCCGAGACGCCCGGAGCACAGGCCACCGGTGCGCGAGGCGGGCCCCTGGAGGCCCTCGCGAATTCCCCCGCGACACCTCCGGAAAAGCGGCCAGGAGATGGCCACTTCACCTCCCAGGATGAAGCCATGAATCAGCCCGAGGCCATCTCGACCACCGACCCCCGCCCCGCCCTCTGGGCGGCCGTCGCCCTCGCCGGCGACACCCTCGTCGCCGTCCGCCCCGACCAGCTCGCATCCCCCACCCCGTGCCCCGACTTCACCGTCGGCCGCCTCGCCCGCCACCTCGTCGCCGTTCTCCGCCGCATCGCCCTCGCGGCCAACGGCGGAGACACCCTGAGCGCGCCCACCGTCGCCGAGGACGTCACCGACGACGCGCTCCCGAAGGCCTGGGAGGAGGCCGTCCGCGAGGCCCGGGACGCCTGGGCCGACCCGGCGGTGCTGGCCCGCCCGCTGACCCTCCCGTTCGGCACCCTTCCCGGCGCGGCGGCGGCCCTGGCCTTCACCACGGAGTTCACCGTCCACACTTGGGACCTGGCCACCGCGACCGGCCTGCGCCCCGCCTGGGACCCGGAGGTCGTGGCTCTCTGCACCGCCACCGCCCGGCGTGCCATCCCCGCCGATCGCCGCGGTGGCGCGGTGCCTTTCGGCCCGGTGGTGGAGGTCCCCGCCGACGCCCCGGCCGTCGAGAAGCTGGTCGCCTGGGCGGGCCGCACCCCGTGAGCCGCGAGTCGCGCTCTCCCTCAGGTCCTCGGGCTGATATGACCGCATAATGTGACACACCTCTCCTGTCCCACCGGGCCAACTGTCCCGGTGGGACATTTCGAGGAGTACAGTCGAAGACATGAGCACCCCCGAGGGCCGCCGGGTCCGCAAAGTCCAGGAGAGCCGCGAGGCCATGGCGGCCGCCGCCGTGGACCTGGTGCTCGAAAGGGGCCTCGACGGCGTCACCGTCGAAGCGATCAGCGACCGCGTCGACGTCTCCCGGCGCACCTTCACCCGGTACTTCTCCGGCAAGGAGGACGCCGTCGCCGACGCCCTGCGCGCCGACTTCGCCCGGATCAACGCGGCCCTCGCCGCCCGCCCCGCCGACGAGGCCCCCCTCACCGCCTACCACCGCGCCCTGCACGCCTGGCTCGACGGCGAACCGCCCGCCTGGCCCCGCCGGTCCCGCGCCGCCGAGCTGCTGCACCTGCTCCACCAGGAGCCGGCGCTGCGGGCCGCCTACGGACACGTACGGGAAGAGGCACAGAGCGAGTCCGTACGGATCGTGGCCGAGCGCCTCGGGCAGGACCCGGAGCGCGACCTGCGTCCCGCGCTCGCCGTCGCGCTCGCCGTCGGGGCCTTCGGCACGGCCGTGCGGTTCTGGACCGCCCCCGGCGCGACCACCCCCCTCCCCGAGCTGATCGACACGGCGTTCGCGGCCCTGGCCGACGAACCCGCACCCAGCACCACCCCCGGCAAGTGAAACCAGGTACCACCATGAACAGCACGCTTGAATTCGACGGCAGGACCGCGCTCGTCACCGGCGCCGCCTCCGGCATCGGCCGCGAGGTCGCCCGCCGCCTCGCCGAGGCCGGAGCGGCCGTCGTCGTCGCCGACCACAACGAACAGGGCGCGCGGGAGACCGCCGACGCCCTCGTCGCGGCCGGCGGCCGGGCCGCCGCCGTCGGCGTGGACGTCACCGACCCCGCGTCGGTGCGCGCCGCCGTCGACTCCACCGTCGAGAAGTTCGGCGGCCTCCACCTCGCCGTCAACAACGCCGGGATCGCCGGAGCGACCGCTCCCACCGGCGAGTACGGCATCGAGGACTGGCAGCGCGTCATCGACACCAACCTCAACGGCGTCTTCTACTCCCTGCGCTACGAACTCCCCCTGATCCTCGCCTCCGGCGGCGGCGCGGTGGTCAACATGTCCTCCATCCTCGGCACCAACGGCTTCGCCGGTTCCCCCGCCTACTCCGCCGCCAAGCACGCGGTCGTCGGCCTCACCAAGACCGCCGCCGTCGAGTACGCCTCCCGGGGCGTCCGCGTCAACGCCGTCGCTCCCGGCTTCATCGACACCCCGCTCCTGCGGGGCGGCGACGACGCCCAGCGCGACCACCTGATCTCCCTGCACCCGCAGGGCCGCCTCGGCACCGCCGAGGAGGTCGCCGAGCTCACCCTCTTCCTGCTCTCCGACCGCGCCTCGTTCGTCAACGGCAGCTACCACCTGGTCGACGGCGGCTACGCGGCCCGCTGACCCTTCGTACGGCCGTCCCCCCACCCAGGCTGCGAGAAAGAAGCTCCCCATGTCCCCCCAGATGAAGGCAGTCCAGTACCGCACCGTCGGCGAGGCCCCCGAGGTCGTCACCGTCGACCGGCCCGAGCCCGGCCCCGGGCAGGTGCTGCTGAAGGTGACCGCCGCAGGCGTCTGCCACTCCGACATCGCCGTGATGAGCTGGCCCGCCGAGTCCCTGCCCTTCCCGCTGCCGCTCACCCTCGGCCACGAGGGCGCGGGCACGGTCGCCGCGCTCGGCGAGGGCGTCACCGGCTTCGAGATCGGCGACCCGGTCGCGGTGTACGGGCCGTGGGGGTGCGGAAGCTGCCTGATGTGCGCGCAGGGCAAGGAGAACTACTGCCTGCGCGCCGCCGAACTCGGCATCCGCCCGCCCGGACTCGGCGCCCCGGGCGCGCTCGCCGAGTACATGGTCGTGGACGACCCCCGGCACCTGGTCCCGCTCGGCGACCTCGACCCGGTCACCGCCGTGCCGCTCACCGACGCGGGCCTGACCCCGTACCACGCGATCAAGACCTCGCTGCCGAAGCTGACCCCCGGCAGCACCGCCGTCGTCATCGGCACCGGCGGTCTCGGCCACGTCGCCATCCAACTGCTGCGCGCCCTGACCCCGGCCCGGGTGATCGCCCTGGACGTCACCGAGGAGAAGCTGGACCTGGCCCGTGAGGTCGGCGCGCACGAGACGGTGCTCTCCGACGCCGACGCTGCCGGCAGGGTCCGCGAACTCACCGGCGGCCTGGGCGCGCAGGCCGTGTTCGACTTCGTCGGCGCCCCGCCCACCGTCGCCACCGCGTCGGCCTGCGCCGGAGTGGAGGCCGACGTGACCGTCGTCGGCATCGGCGGCGGCGCGGCCCCGGTGGGCTTCGGGGCCGTCCCGTACGACGCGGCCTTCCGCGCCCCGTACTGGGGTTCGCGCTCCGAGCTGATCGAGGTCCTGGACCTGGCGCGCGCGGGCGTGCTCGACGTCCACGTGGAGACCTACCCGCTGGACCGGGCGCCCGAGGTGTACGAGCGCCTGCACGCGGGCCGCGTCAACGGCCGCGCGGTGCTCCTTCCCCACGGCTGAGCCCGTTCCGTACGTCCGTCCGCCCCCGTTCCGCTTACGCGTCGGGGGCGGACGCATGACACCACGGGGGAACTCGGAGGCGGGCCGGTCCGGCCCCCGCCCGGGAGCGGCGCGGGTGCCCGGCCTGATCAGGGGTACCCGAAGCGGTGACCCCGCGCGTCAGGTGCGGGGGTGAGCGTCGAGGTGAGCGGCATGCCCGAATCGCGGGAGGCACGCAGGGTGCGGGCTGCGGCCGAGGGGGACTTCACCCTGTTGCCGCAGCGGCTGGCCGCCGCGCTGTGCGCGGTGCTGGAGGTGGACGGGGTGACGTTGTCCCTGGCCACGGACACACCGGAGCGGCAACTGCTGGCGGCGACGGGGCCGGTCGCGGTGCGCCTGGAGGAGCTTCAGTTCGAGTGCGCGGAAGGGCCGTGCGTGTCCGCGTGCGCGGAGGGCGTACCGATGCTGTGGCCGGACGTGCGGCAGGAGCCGGGGCGGTGGCCCGTCTTCGGCGGGCGGCTGCGGGAGGAGCTTCCGCAGATCGGGTCCCTGAGCGGGTTCCCGCTGGGGTCGTCGCCCGCCGTGGGGTCGGTCGACCTGTTCTCCTTCCGGCCCCGGCGGCTGACCGCGCGGGCCGTCGGGCGGGCCCTGCGGGCGTCCGCCGCGGTGCTGGAGGTGCTGCTGGAGGCAAGCCGTACGCACAGCACGGAGGACCGGCTGCCCCGGTGGCAGCCCGAGGAGATGCTGGACGCCCACTGGGGCACCACCCGCCGGGCCGTGGGCGTGCTGATGGAACGGTGGGACGTGGACGCGGCGGAGGCCCTGGCCAGGCTGCGGGCCAGGGCCTTCGCGAGCGGCAGGCCGCTGCCCGAGCTGGCGGCCGACGTGATGGCGTCGGGCTGCGGCGGCGACTCGCCGTCGGACGGCGCGGACAGCTGCTAGCGCATCGGCGGCACCGGATACGGCTCGGTCGCCGGTACGAACGCGTACTGGGGGCACGGGGCGGCGAAGCACTGCTTGGGCGCGGGGACACAGACGTGACCCGGCGGGGTCTCCACGGCGAAGCAGGGGCCGGCGTCGGCGGCGGACCGCGCGGGAGGCAGCGGTGCGGCGTGCGCGGCGGTCGCCGTGAGCAGCAGCGAGGCGGCGAGGAGGGGCAGTCCGGCGGCGATGCGGGCGGCCGGGGACAGGGCGGTGCGGGGGGAGTGCGGCATGGGGTGCAGCCAAGCACCCGGGGCGCGCGGGGCGGGGCGGGCCCGCCGGGGATCACTCGAAGGAGGACGACGGGGTCCGGCCCGTCTCGGGAACCCGGGGAGCGCGGGCACCGGGCCCGTCGGCGGGCGCGTGCCCCGTCCGCGCTTCGCCGCTCTCCGCCGGGCGCGCGGCCGTCAGGCGTGGCGGGTCGGCGGTGCGTCGTGGACGGTCGTCAGCTCGGTGAGTCCCGAGATGGTCAGCACCGGCGTCAGCAGCGGCGCCGCGACCAGCGTGACGTGGTCGGCGTGCGCGAACAGCACGCTCAGCCCCGCGCTGTCCAGGTACTCGACGGCCGTCAGGTCCAGGACGAGGGGCCGCCGCGCCGAGTCCTCCAGGGCGGCGGCGAGGACGGCGCTGTTGCTCATGTCCACCTCGCCCACGGCCGTCAGGAGGGCGGTGCCGTCCGGGCGTCGGCCGGGGGTGAGCGTGAGCGGTGTCGTCATCGGGGAATCCTCGCGTGCATGTCGACGGTGGTGCCGGACGGGCCGGGCGTGATGGTGACCTGCTGCATCATGGCGCGCATCAGCGTCACCCCGCGCCCCCGGTGGGCGTTCGTCTCCGGGCGGGGCGTCCGCCAGCGGCCCGAGTCCGCGACGCTCAGGTGCAGCGTGTCGGCCCGCGCCTCGGCGCGGAGCCTGACCATGTCGCCGGGGGCGTGCCGGTGCCCGTGCTCGACGGCGTTCGCGCAGGCCTCCCCGGCGGCGACCAGGACGCCCTGGAGCATCCGCGGAGGCACCTCGCAGGCGCTCAGCCAACTGCGCAACGCCTTGCGCACCGGGGCCAGTTGGCCGGACTCGGCGGGGAAGGCCACGTCCAGCGGGGCGGGGTGGCGGTAGAGCAGCACGGCCACGTCGTCGTCATACCCCCCGGCCGGGGCGAGACGTGACATGACCAGCGAGGCGAGGTCGTCGAGGGAGGTGTCCCGGCCCTCCTGGACGGCCGCGCCCGCCCGGTGGATGCCGTCCATCAGCGGGCGGCGGCGGCGCTCGACCAGCCCGTCGGTGTAGAGCAGCAGGGTGGCCCGGGCGGGCATCGTGCAGTCCGCCTCGGGGCGCGGATGCCCCGGGCGCACCGCGAGCGGCGTGGAGCGGCCCGCGTCGAGGAGCTGGGTGCCGCCGTCCGGGCGGGCCAGGATGCCCGGCGGGTGCCCGGCGCTGGAGTAGGTGAGCCGGCCGGTGCCCGGGTCGAGCACACCGCAGAAGACCGTCGTGCACAGGGCGCCCGGGACGGTGGCGGCGAAGTGGTCCAGGGCCATGAGCGCACGGGAGGGCTGGGCGTCCTGGAGCAGCAACGCCCGGCAGGCACTGCGGAGCTGGCCCATCACGGCGGCCGCCTGGAGGCCGCGTCCCACGCAGTCGCCGACCACGATGCCGATGCGCCCGTCGGGCAGCGCGACCGTGTCGTACCAGTCGCCGCCGACCTCCAGGGGCTGGGTGGCCGGTTCGTACCGCACGGCGAAACCGTCCGGGAGCTGCGAGGGGCCGAGGATGGCCCGTTGCAGCTCGATGGCCGTCTCGCGCTGCTGGTCGATCTGGTGGGCGCGGGTCAGGCCCTGGGCCAGGCGTCCGGCGAGCAGGGAGAGCAGCAGCCGGTCCTCGCCGGTGAACAGGCGCCGACCGCCCAGGTCGATCCACAGGGCCAGCGGGCCCTGCGGGTGCTCCAGCAGGATGCCGGCCCCGGCGCGGTCGGCGACGGGCGACAGCAGGGGGTGGTCCCGCAGGCCGGTGAGGGCCCGGCGCTGTTCGGCCGGCAGCCGCTCCCAGGCGGTGGCCTGCCCGGCGGCGGTCAGGGCGGGTTCGTCGCCGCCCGTGAAGAGCGCGGCCAGCACGGCCTCGGCCCGCCACAGCCCGCGCAGTTCCTCCAGCGCGCCCGCGAGAGCGTCCGGCAGGTTAGCGGCCTGCGACAGGCTCGTGCTCAGGGCGCCGAGGGCGCTCTCGCGCTGGACGGCGTAGTGCTCGGCGGTGACGTCGCGGAACGTGCCGACCGTGACGCTCCTGCCGGACTCGGGGTCCCGCGCCCGGTTGAGGGTCGCGTTGACCCACAGCCGGTGCCCGTCCCGGTGGCGGACGGGGAGGGTGCGGCCGCCCTTGTGCTGCTGCCCGGGCAGGGCGGCGAACGCCTCGGCGACCGCGCGGTGCGCGTCGGGCTCCGTCTCGGGGTCCGGCCACCACGGGTGGGCGGACTCGTACGGCAGGCCCTGCGGGCCGAAGCCGAGGATGTCGGTGAAGGCCGTGTTGATCTCGATGACGGCGCCGTCCGCGTCACAGACGAAGAACGCCTCCTGGAGCGAGTCCACGAGCGCCGTGCGCCAGCGGGCGTGGTGGGTGCGCATCCGGGCCAGCTCCACGTTCGCCCGTACCCGCGCGAGGAGTTCGGCCGCCGCGAACGGCTTGACGAGGTAGTCGTCGGCCCCCGCCTCCAGGCCCTCGATGGACGCCTCCTGGCCCGCCCGCGCGGACAGCAGGAGCACGGGCACCGCGGCCGTACGAGGATCGCCGCGCAGCGCCTTGACCAGGGAGAGCCCGTCCAGGCGGGGCATCATCACATCGCTGACCACCAGGTCGGGCGGGGTCTCGGTGACGGACCGCAGGGCCTGCGCCCCGTCGCCCACGGCGCTCACCCGGTAACCGGCCCCGCGCAGCAGGCGCGTCAGGTAGTCGCGCATGTCGGCGTTGTCGTCGGCGACCAGCACCCGGGCCGGCGCGGGGCCGCCGGCGGAGGCGGCCGGGGCCGCGGAGGGGGACGCCGCGGTGCGGGCGGCCGGGGAGGCCGACGGGTCCTGCACGTCGTCGTCCGCCGGCAGCCAGCGCTGCGCCTCCTGGAGGTACGGGTCGGCCGCGGCGGACGGCTCCCCGGAGACCGCGTCCGCCGCGGGCCCGAGGGCCCCGGCAGGCGCCGCGAGGGCCTCGGCCGGCAGGTGGGCGCTGCCGAACGGCACCCGCAGCGTGAAACAGGTGCCCTCGCCCTCGGTGCTCTCGGCGGTGATCGTGCCGCCGTGCAGTGCCACCAGCTCCCTGACCAGGGCGAGCCCGATGCCGCTGCCCTCGTTGGACCGGGCCCGGGCGTTCTCGATGCGGTGGAAGCGCTCGAACAGCTTCGGCATCTCGGCGGCCGGGACGCCGATGCCCGTGTCGGTGACCGTGACCACCGCGTGGCCGGACTCCGCGCGCACGCGCACCGCGATGGACCCCTCGAAGGTGAACTTCAGCGCGTTGCTCAGCAGGTTGAGGACCACCTTCTCCCACAGGTCCCGGTCGAGGTGCACCGGCTCCCGCAGCGGCGGGCAGTCGACCTCGAAGCGGAGCCCCGCCCGTTCCACCGCCGAGCGGAACAGGCTCGCCAGTTCCGCCGTCACGGACGCCAGGTCGGCCGGCGCGTAGCGGGCCTGCATGCGTCCGGCCTCTATGCGGGAGAAGTCCAGGAGGGTGTTGACGAGCTTGCTCAGGCGCAGTCCGTTGCGGTGCACGGCCTCCAGTTCCTCGCGCACCTGCGGCCCGGCCTGCGCGAGCCGGCCGCGCAGTTCCTCCACCGGCCCCATGATCAGGGTGAGCGGGGTGCGGAACTCGTGGCTGATGTTGGAGAAGAAGGTGGTCTTGGCCCGGTCCAGCTCGGCCAGTTCCTCGGCCCGCCGCTGCTGCGCCTGGTAGCTGCGCGCTCCCGCGACGCCCGCCGCGACGTGCCCGGCGACCAGTTCGACGAACGCCCGGTAGCCCGCGTCCAGCGGCCGGAACCGGTTCAGCGCCGCCACCAGGAATCCGTACGGTGTGCCTCCCTGCTGCAACAGGGGTGCCACCAGCGCTTGTTGGGGCGGCTGCGGCCAGCCCCCGCCCGGCAGGTCCGCGAACGGCCCGCCGTCCAGCGCCACCGGCGTCGACTCCCCCCGGGCGAGCGCCCGCACCGGCCACACCGGGTGCGGGTCGTCGGCCGCCAGGACGGGTGGGGCGGCCGGATGACCGGCCGCGATGCCGGTCGTCCCGGCCAGGCGCGCCGAGCCGTCCTCCGCGAACAGGTACGTCAGCGTGAACGGCAGGTCGAGCAGATTCCGGCCGAGCTGCCCGCCGACGAAGGCCAGCATCTCCTGCTCGGTGCGGGCCACGCTCGGGTCGGAGCCGAGGTCGCGCAGGGTGGCCATCTGCCGTTCGCCGATGACCCGTTCGGTCTCCTCGCTGACCACGCACAGCATGCCGACGACATCGCCCTCGTCATCGCGCAGCGGGCTGTAGGAGAACGTGTGGTACGTCTCCTCCGGATAGCCCGAGCGCTCCAGGAACAGCAGCAGCGCCTCGTCCCAGGTGGCCTGCCCGGTGGCCGTCACGGTGTCGATCCGGGGCCCGATGTCGTCCCAGATCTCCGCCCACACCTCGCCGGCGGGACGGCCGAGCGCCCAGGGGTACTTGCCGCCCAGGGTGTCCCGGCGGTAGGCGGCGTTGCAGAAGAACGTCAGCTCGGGGCCCCAGGCCATCCACATCGAGAACCGCGACGACAGCAGGATGCTGACGGCCGTGCGCAGGCTCTGCGGCCAGGTGCCGGGCGGACCGACGGCCGTCGCCGCCCAGTCCACGGCGGCGAGGTCGCGCCCGACCTCGTCGTCGGCCGCGAACACGTCGGGCTCCGGTACGCCTCGGCTCCCGGCACCGGGGCCCCCGGCGTCGCTGCCTTCGGCATCGTGACCTTCGGCATACGTCACCGGACACTCCTCTTTCCCGTCCGTGGGCCCCGGGGCGCGCGGTACCACAGGCGTGCTTCGCTCGTACGTGTTACGTCCGACAAAGGGGCGATTGCTCCGAAATGCGCGGCGGAATCGGCCGCCCCACGGAGTTCGATCTCTCCACAGTAGGAGAAATCCGCACCCGCTGCCGGAAGATGTGAGGATACTGCGGACAAGGGCCGGAGAGTGGCGGGGAGGTGGCGGTGACCAGGCCGGACAGTGCTGTTCCCGGACTCGTCGGCCGAGAGTGCGCAGCCACGCCTGCACGTTGTGCGCCGATCCGGGTACGGGAGTGAACGACGACCGCGCCGAGCGCCCTGCCCGCCCCGCCGCCACCTACGTGCCCGACCAGGAGAACAGGTGAAGATCCCCGTCCTGACCGTCACCCGAACCCCCCACGCCTCCGGTGCCACCGTGCTCACCGTGGCCGGAGAGCTGGACCACCACACCGCGAGCGAGTTCACCGACACACTGAGGCACACGCCGTTCGGGCCCGGAGCACCCGTGGTGATCGACCTCGCGCAGCTCGACTACTGCGACTCCACGGGCATCACGGTGCTCATCACCGCCCACCACCAGGCCGAGGCGACGGGGTCGCGTCTGCTGCTCACCGGTCTGCGGGCCGACCTGGCGCACGTCTTCGGCATCGTCGGCCTGGACCAGGTGTTCACGTTCCGGCCGACGGTGGACGAGGCGCTGGAGGTGCTGGCCTCGTGAGACGGCCGCGGCGGTCGGCCGCACGGGACGACCGCCGCGCCCGGGGGGCCCGCTCCCGCCCCCGGATGCCGGGTCATCCGCCTCCGCCGGGGGCGACCAGCCCCGATTCGTAGGCCGCGACGACCGCCTGGGCCCGGTCCCGTACGGCCAGCTTGTCGAAGATGCTGGTGATGTGGTTCTTGACCGTGGAGGGGCTGAGGCCGAGGGCCCGGGAGATGTCCGTGTTGTCCAGGCCGGTGGCCATCAGCCGCCACACCTCCACCTCGCGGGGCGTGAGCGTGTCGTGCCCCGCCCCCGGGGCCGACGGCGGCGTGCCGCCCGGTCCGCGGACGTACGTCGAGATCAGCCGGGTGAGCAGGCGCGGGGCGACCACCGCCTCGCCCGTGTGCACGGTGCGGATCGCCGCGGCCAGGTCTTCCGGGGAGCTGTCCTTGGGCAGGAACCCGTAGGCCCCGGCGCGCAGCGCGCCCACCACGTACTCGTCCATGTCGAAGGTGCTGAGGGCCAGCACCCGGCAGCCGGGCTGCTCGGCCGCGAGCCGTCGCGTGGCGGCGACGCCGTCCAGTACGGGCATCCGGATGTCCATCACCACCACGTCCGGGCGCAGGCGCCCGGCGAGCGCGACGGCCCGTGCGCCGTCCTCGGCCTCGCCGACCACCTCGAAGCCGGGGTCGGGGGCGAGGATCAGCGACAGCCCGCGCCGGACCAGCGGCTGGTCGTCGGCGATGAGGACGGTGATGGGTCGGGCCGTGCCGGTCATCCGCGCGACTCCCTGCCCGCCGGGACCGGGGCCACCGGGTCCGTGCCTGTGGGGACCGGACCTGCCGGGTCCGGGTCTGCCGGGTCCGGGTCTGCCGCCCGCGGCGCTTCCAGGGCGGCCTCGGCCACCGGCAGTTCGGCGCGCACGCCGAACCCCCCGCCGCCGCGCGGGCCGGCCGTCAGGCTGCCGCCGTGCAGCGCGACGCGCTCCCGCATCCCGACGAGCCCGTAACCGGGGCTCCCGCTCCGCACGGCCGTGCCCGCGCCGTCGTCCCGCACCTCCACGACGACCGCGTCCCGCCGATACGTCAGCCGCACGTCGGCGCGTGCGGTCCCGGCGTGCTTGCGGGTGTTGGTGAGCGCCTCCTGCACGATCCGGAACAGCGTCAGCCCGGCCGTCGGCGACAGCGCGAGAGGCAGCCCTTCGACGGTGAGGTCCGTCGGCAGTCCGGCCGCGCGGGCCTCGTCGACCAGGTGCCCGATGTCGTCGACGCCCGGCTGCGGCACCGCAGGCGCGCCGCCCGGCCCGCCGCCCGGCCCGCCGCCCGGTTCGCCGTCCGGTTCGTCGTCCGCCCGCAGGACGTCCAGGAGTTGACGCATCTCGCGCAGCGCGAGCCGCCCCGAGGACTCCAGTGTGACCAGGGCGTCACGGGCCACCTCGGGCCGGGCGAGGTTGGCGCGGGCCCCGCCCGCCATGAGCTGCATGGTGGTGAGGTGGTGGGCGACGATGTCGTGCAACTCCCGTGCGATGCGGCGGCGTTCCTCGGCCACGGCGCGGTCGGCGAGGAGCCTGCGATGGGCCGCGACCTCCCGCTGCCGGCGGTTCACCACGAGCGCCGTGCCGACGACGAGCAGCGTGGTCAGGAGCGGGTACACGGCGTCCTGCCACGGCGGAAGCCGCCCGCCGCTCTGGCTCCCCAGCGTCACCGCCGCGGTCGCGGCCGCCGCGCACCCGGTCACCCACCCGGGACGGGCCCGGCCGACCGTGTAGAGGGCGACCACCAGGACCGCCCCGACGTGCTGCGGCAGCGGCACGGTCACGGTCGCCACCGCGTCGAGGCCGAGCACGGCGGCGAAGGCCGCGACCGGCTGCCGCCGCCGCACCAGCAGCGGCAGCGCCCCGAGCGCGAGCAGCAGGAAGCCCGCCGCGTGCACGCTGTGGGCGGTGCCGGAGCCGTCGAAGAACACGTAACTGAGCAGGTTCATGACGCAGGCGCCGCCGGTCACCAGGGCGTCGTTGCGCGTCCAGGGCCGATCGGCGTCCTCGTCCTCCGGCGCAATGGGCGGCACGGCCGGGCCCCCGTGTCGGTACCTCGGCATGCCCGCCCCCTTGCGTCCGGCCTCGCGGCTCCCCGGCACAGGGTCGCACAGTGCCGCGCGGGCCAGCCCCGGGGCCCTGACCAGGAGCGGGGCCGGGAGTAGGAGCAGGGTCCTGGTCCGGGGCCGGGGCAGGACCCCGGTCCCGGCACCGGATCGTCCGGCGTCACGACGCCCCCGCCCGCCGCGGCTGATGGTCTGGAGACAGGCCGGGCGACCCCAGCGCCGGCCCCTTCCGACCATCCGCACCGATCCGTCCGCCGGAGGACCCCGTGATCCGCACCCTGACCGGGTACGCCACCCGCAACCCCTGGAAGGTCATCGCCCTGTGGGCCGTACTCGGCATCGTGCTCAGCGCCCTGATCCCCACCCTGATGTCCCGCGTCACCCAGCACCGCACCGCTGACTTCCTGCCCCGCGGCTACGACTCGGCGGCCGCCCAGCACCTCGCGGAGGAGAAGTTCGGGGACGACCCCGACGCCACCGCCCTGACGGTCCTCGTCGCCCGCGCCGACGGCGGACCCCTCGCCGCCGCCGACCGCAAGCACATCGCGGCGGGGGCCAGGGCCCTGAGCGGGCGGCGGGTGGTCATGCCCGTCGAGGACGACATGCCGAGGTTCCTCCTGCCCGACCGCTCCCAGACGCCCGCCGTCACCCCCGCGGCGACCGCGCCCGACCGGAGCTTCGCCCTGCTGAGCGTGCGGCTGACCGGCAGCCCCTCCGACACGGGAGTGCAGGGCGTCTACCGCGCCTTCCGCGACGACGCCCGGGCCCACTTCGCAGCGGCGGGCCTGCGCACCGGCTTCACCGGCGGCCTCCCCGAACTCGTCGACACCACCGACGACCACGAGGTCGCCACGACCGTCGGCGGCGTCCTCGTCACGGTCCTGATCATCCTGCTCAACGTGCTGGCCTTCCGCAGCGTCCTCGCGGCCGTGCTGCCGCTGATCGCGGTCGCCCTGATCGGCGCGGTGGCGGCGGGCGCCGTCGCCGGTGCCGCGCTGCTCACCGGACGCCGACTCGACGCGGGCACCCCCGGGCTGATCAACGTGGTGCTGCTCGGCATCGGCATCGACTACCTGCTGTTCCTGCTCTTCCGGTTCCGCGAACAGCTCCGGGAGAAGCCCGCCCAGCCGGTCCGCGAAGCGGCCGCGCAGGTCTCCGGCCGGGTGGGCACCGCGATCACCTCGGCGGCGCTGACGATCGTCGCCGCGTTCGCCACGCTCGGGCTCGCGACCTTCGGCCAGTTCCGCTCCATGGGCCCCGCCATCGCCGTCGCGGTCCTGGTGATGCTGCTCGGCAGCCTCACCCTGATGCCCGCCCTGCTCGCCGCCGCGGGACGCGCCATGTTCTGGCCGTCCAGGACCCTGGACCGCACGCCCGCCGCGGGCCGGGCCGCCCGCTTCGGGGAACTCGTCACCCGGCGGCCGCTGCTGATGCTGGCCGCCTCCCTGGCGCTGCTCGCCGCACTCGCCGCCGGACTGACCGGCATCCGCATGGAGTACGGAAGGGACGCGTCCGGCTCGCGGACCGCCGCCGCGGCCACCGCCGCCGAGATCTCCCGCGTCCTGCCCGCCGGGGTGTCCGACCCGACCAGCGTGTACGTCACCGCCGACGACGGCGGCGCCCTGGCCCCCGCCCGGCTCGACGGCCTGGTCCGCGCGCTCGCCGGGGTCGAAGGCATCGGCAAGACCGCCCCCGTCGTCCTCAGCCAGGACCGCGGCACCGCCCGCATCGACCTCCACCCGACCGCCGATCCGCAGAGCGAGAAGGCCCGCGACCTGGTCTCCGGCCCGCTGCGCGACACCGTGGCCCGGCACACGCCCGAGGGGACCAGGGCCCACATCGGCGGCACGGCGGCGGTCTTCGCGGACATCGCCACCGCCGTCGACCACGACCTGCGCATCGTCTTCCCGGTCGCCGCGGCCCTGATCACCCTGATCCTGCTGCTCCTTCTGCGCAGCCTGCTCGCCCCCGTGGTCCTGATGCTCGCGGTCGGCCTCGGCTTCGCCGCCACGCTGGGCGCGGCCGCCCTGCTCTTCCAGCACGTGCTCGGCGGAACGGGCGTCGACTTCACCCTGCCGCTGGTGCTGTTCCTGTTCGTCGTGGCGCTGGGCACCGACTACAACATCCTCGTCGCCGACCGGATACGGGAGGAGATGCGGCGGCCCGGCGGGGCACGGGCCGCCGTCGCCCGGGCGCTGCGGCACACCACGCCGGCCGTCGCCACGGCCGGGCTGGTCCTGGCGGGCTCCTTCGCGACGCTCGCCGCCACGCCGGGCAGCGCGCAGATCGCGTTCGCGATGACACTGGGCATCCTGCTCTCGGCGCTCGTCCTGGCGCTGGTCGTGGTGCCCGCGCTGGCGGCCCTCCTCGGCCGGGCCCTGTGGTGGCCGCTGCGCCCGGGGCCGGAGCGGGGCGGAAGGGCCCGGCAGCGTACGGCCGGCAGGGCCGACGGGGACGACGGCAGCCAGGGGCGGGAGGAACAAAAGGAGTGGGCGGCCGCCCCCCGGTGAGCGTTACGGTGTGCGGGCCGACCGGCGGAGCGAAGGAGACACCATGCGGGGTGCCCAGGGAGCACGGGCGGTGCGCGCGGCCGTGGAGACCGCCGCCTCGCTGGGGCTGGACGCCGAGGACGTGACCGTACTCCACGACTCGAACAAGCTGGCGCTGCGGCTGCTGCCGTGTGACGTGCTGGCCCGGGTGGCCCCCGTGGACGACCAGGTCGCGGAGCACGAGGTCGACCTCGCCCGGCGGCTCGCGGCGGCCGGGGCCCCGGTGGCCGCGCTCGATCCGAGGGCGGCGCCCCGGGCGTACGGGAGGGACGGCTTCGTCGTCACCCTGTGGACGTACTACCGGCCCGTGGGGGTGCTCTCCCCGGCCCGGTACGCGGACGCGCTCGTACGACTGCACGCCGGGATGCGGGCCGTCGACCTCCCGGCGCCGCACGTCACGGAGCGGGCCGCGGAGGCCCTGCGGATCGTGGAGGACCGCGAGCTCAGCCCCGAACTGACCGACGACGACCGGAGGTTCCTCGCCCGCACCCTGCGCGGCGCGAGCCGGGGCCTGGGCGGGGCCGGCCAACTGCTGCACGGGGAGCCGCACCCGGGGAACGTGCTGAGCACGAAGGACGGGGCGGTGTTCATCGACCTGGAGACGTACTGCCGCGGACCCGTCGAATTCGACCTCGCCCACGCCGACGAGGAGACCGGCGCGCACTACCCGGGCGCCGACGCCGCGCTGCTGCGGCGGTGCCGGACCCTGGTGGCGGCGATGGTCACCGCCTGGCGCTGGGACCGGCACGACCGGTTCCCCGACGGGCGGCGGCTGGGCGTGGAACAGCTCGGACGGCTCCGGGCCGCCCGCGAGGCGTGAGACGGCCCCACGGCCGCGCCCGCCCGTGGGCGCCGCCGCCGGGGCACGCCTGGCGGGTCGCCGCGTCAGGACCGGAGAAAGGCCAGGACCGCGAGGACCCGGCGGTGGCCCTCGGTGTTCGTCGGGAGGTCCAGCTTGCTGAAGATGTTGCCGATGTGCTTGTTCACCGCCGCGTCGCTGACGCACAGCCGGGCGGCGACGGTGGAGTTGGAGTGGCCCTCCGCGATCAGGCCGAGCACCTCGCGCTCGCGGGGGCTGAGCCGTTCCAGGGGGTCCTGCCGCAGGCGTACGAGCTGCTGGATCACCTCGGGGTCCACGACCGTGCCGCCGGCGGCGATCCGGTCGACGGCGCCCATGAAGTCGGCGACCGCGCCGACCCGCTCCTTGAGCAGGTAGCCGACGGCCGCGCCCCCTCCGGAGTCCAACAGGCCCAGCGCGTACGACCGTTCCACGTACTGACTCAGTACGAGCACGGGCAGCCCGGGCAGCTCCTCGCGCAGCCGCACCGCCGCCCGCAGGCCGTCGTCCGTCAGGGTCGGCGGCATGCGCACGTCCGTGACCACCAGGTCGGGGCGCTCGGCACGCACGGCCGCCTGCAGGGCGTCCGCGTCGCCGACCGACGCCACCACCTCGTGCCCGACCCGCCGCAACAGCCCGACCAGGCCCTCGCGCAGCAGGACGGCGTCATCCGCCACGATCAGGCGAAGCGACAAGGGACCTCCACGTGCAGCAGGGTGGGACCGCCGACCGGGCTCGACACCCGCATCCGGCCCTGGAGCGCCGCGACCCGGTCGGCGAGCCCGGTGACGCCGGAGCCCGCCCCGGGGTCGACGCCGCCGTGGCCGTCGTCGGTGATGTCGAGGATCAACACGTCGGCATGGTAACGGCCCCGGACGGCGGCGGACCCGGCGCCGCTGTGCCTGGCGATGTTGGTCAGCGCCTCGTTGATCACGTAGTACAGCGTCGACTCCAGCTTCCTCGGGAGCCGTTGAGGAAGCGTCAGGTCGACGGCGACGGGTATCGGGAAGCGGCCCGCGTAGTCCTCGACGGCGGCGACGAGACCGTGGTCGGCGAGGACGGGCGGGTTGAGTCCCCGGATGAGCGACCGCAACTCGCGGTGCGCGGTGGCGAGTTGCTGCTCGGCCTGGGTGAGCAGCTCGGACTGCGGGGAGCCGTCGGGGGTGTCCAGGCGCAGCATGCCGAGGGTCATCCCGAGGGAGACCAGGTGCTGCTGCGCGCCGTCGTGCAGATCGCGTTCGATACGTGTCCGCTCGGCGTCGAAGGAGTCCAGGAAACGTGCCTGCGAGGCGCGGACCTCCCGCAGTTCCTCCTGGAGTTCCAGGTCGCGGGGGGCCAGGAACGTCCGGGTCATGGCCCCGCGCGCACCCGCCCACGAGGTCACCGTGTACGGGGAGGCCAGCAGGACGAGGACGCCGAAGACCGTCCAGGGCCAGGTCTGCGGGCCCGTCGCCTCGAAGAACACGGCGGGCAGGCCGAAGCAGAACCCCAGCACCAGCAGGTCGAGCCACCACAGGGCAGTGGCCGAGACCAGCGTGAACGCCAGCTCCCGCCAGGTCACGTGCTCGGTGAGCCGGTGCCTGACCCAGGCCCTCGGGCCCGGCGCCCGAGGGCCGCGGTGCGGGTCGGGCACGGGGTCGAGGTCCACCAGGCGGAGCCGCCGGCGCTCCACCGAGGCCACCGAGGTGGCGGCCAGGACGAGTCCGGCGAGGACCACGACGCCGACCAGCACCAGCAGCAGCACGGCCCCGGCCGCGAGCACCACCGCGAAGACCGCGGTGACGGCCGCCCCGAACAGCACGCCCCCCACCAGGTAGGCCAGGGACCGCCAGGGCCACGCCGACACCAGGAAACCCGTGGGGCGCTGTGCCATGGCCTGCCAGGCCGTCGTGGGTCGCATGGGAGCACGGTAGCCCGGCAGGGGGCGGCGGGGCGGCGGCCGGGGCGACTCCCCGCCGCCTGCCGGACGGCCCCCCCCCCGTGGCGTGCGGCGCACCCCACCCCCTGCGGGCACCTGCTGCGGTGCGGCGGGGGCCCGCGTCACCCCGTGCCCGCGGCGCGCCCGGGGCCGCCCGGGTTCTCCCGGCCGGTGGCGAACTCCGTCCAGATGCGCTGCGGAAAGACGTTCCCGCGGTTCGAGCCGGAGCCGCCCACGCCCTGCATTCCCAGGAGCTGCGGCGTTTCCGGCCGGGTGCGGAACATGGTCACCGCCGTCGTCGCGTCCTGGGCGTGACCGACGAACCACGCCGACCGCATCCGGTCGTCCCCGTCCGTCGCGCCCGCCGACGTCTTGTGCATCCCCGGACCGGACAGCGCGTCGGTCTGGCAAGGAGATGTTCCGTTTCCCGCTCGGGTTGTCTCCCAAGACCCTTTTCTCCCGCGGGTGTTCGGTACCGGACGGGAGCGGCCGCGGTACGGAAAGTGCCGTTGCGACCGATCACGGCCGGCGCCCACGCACCCGGAGCGGTTCTTCCTCCTCGACGCCGACCGCGAACCGGGCGGGGCTCAGTCGGCCGGGTTGTCGGCCTGTCGGGGCAGGCAGAACATCAGCGCCCACATCAGGGCCAGGAGGCCGCCGGCCCACCACAGCACGGTGACGAACGCGTCGCGGTTGACCGCGCCGTCGGGAGAGCCGCCGGTGACGCCGAAGAACACCACGGCGGTCAGCGCGGTGCCCAGCGCGATGCCCAGGTGGATGGCGGTGTTGAACAGGCCCGAGGCCGAACCGGCGTCCTCGTGCGGGACCCTGGCCAGCGACAGATCGGCGAGCGGGCCGGAGACCATGCCCAGGCCGAAGCCGATCAGCACCACCGGAGCGGTCATCGCCGACAGGGTCAGGCCGGCTTGGTGGCTGCCGATCTGGAGGGCGTACGCGATCGTCGCAGCGGTCGCGATCAGGGCCCCGGTCTGCGGCAGACGGCGGGCGAACCGCCCGGCTGTCTTCGCCGCGACCGTCGCGCCGCCCAGTTCTCCCACGGAGAGCAGCACGAAGGCCACAGCCGCCTCGAGCGGGCTCAGGCCCAGTCCGTTCTGCAGGTACAGCGTCCAGGTCAGGAAGAACAGGCCGCACAGCAGGCCGTGCAGCAGGTCCACGGCCATGCCTCCGGAGAACTGCCTGACCCGCAGGAGGGACAGGGGCACCAGCGGGGCGTCGTCCTGCTTGCGCTTCTGGTGGCGCAGGAAGACACCGAGGACGAGGACGCCGGCGGCGAGCACGGCGAAGCACCACAGCGGCCATCGACGGGCGTGGCCCTCGGTGAGCGGGACCAGGATCAGGACGACGGCCAGGCCGGACAGCAGCATGCCGGCCAGGTCGAGCCGGTCGGCCCCACGGAGGGTCGATTCGGGGACGAAGGCGCGTCCGAGGAGGAGTACGGCCAGCCCGACGGGCACGTTGACCAGGAAGACCGGCCGCCAGGACAGCCCGAACAGGTCGGCCTCGGTGAGCACGCCGCCCAGGACCGGGCCCAGGACGTTGGCGATGGCGAGGACGGCCCCGTACAGGCCGAACGCCTTGCTGCGGCGATGGCCCTCGAAGGTGACGTGCAGGGTCGCCAGGACCTGCGGGATCATCACGGCCACTCCGACGCCCTGGAGCAGCCGGGCGCCGATCAGCACGCCCGGACCGGTGGCCAGACCGCACAGCAGGGAGGCGGCGGTGAACACGACGGTGCCGATGAGCAGCATCCTGCGGCGGCCGTGGATGTCACCGAGCCGTCCGCCGGTGATCAGCCCGACGGCGACGGGCAGGGTGTAGGCGGTGGTCAGCCACTGCACCGCGACCGGCCCGGCACCGGTCGACTCCTGGATGGCGGGCAGGGCGGTCAGGACGACCGACTGGTCGAGCATGTTCATCAGCTCGGCGGTCAGCAGCACCAGGAGCGCGATCCAGGCCGCCAGGGCCGTCTTCGGCCGGTGAGGCGCCGGGCGGGCGGGGGCCCGAGGGGTGTGCTGCGGCTCGTTGCCGAGCGCGGAGGAGGACACGACGGGAAAACTCCTGATCCGAAGGAATCGGGGAGCGCCGCCGACAGCCGCACCGGGCCGGAGGACACCGAAGCCCGGGGCAGCCGGCAGAGCTGCACCCGGGAAAGAGAACTGCGGAGGTGGGTGACGCGACTCAGACCGGCGCGACGTCCGCCCCCGGACGCGTGCGACACCACAGCACGCGGGGAACACGGACGACTACATGGCCTGATGGATAAGACGTCACCCCGGGATCGACGCGAAGGAACAGGAAGTCCGGTCACTGCCACCGAAGCCTCGGCACAGGAACGTGCCCAGGATACGACACCCCCGTGGGCCCGCCGGGATCACACCCGGGTGCGGCCCGGGCCGTCGGCCGCGTCGTCCGGCCCGGCCGGATGAGCGGTGTCGCCGAGGGCGGCAAGCTGACGGTTGTGGAAGTAGTCGTCCTCGTGGAGCGTGGTGATGCTCCCGGCCGGGGCGCGGAAGACGGCGTAACCCGCCGACGCGAGCGGGATCCTGAGCCAGGACGCGACCACGAAGGTCAGCGAACCGCCGTGCGTCACGACGATCTGGTGCGCGCACGGGCTCGCCAGGACCGCGTCCGTGGCCGCGTACAGGCGGCGGGCCCAGACGAGCTTGGTCTCGGCACCCGGCACGCCCTCGTCGTGGTCCATCCGTTCGCCGACGGGCGGCGGCGGGACGAAGCGCCGGTCCAGCCACTCCTGCGGCCGGCCGCCCGCCGCCCCGTAGGACTTCTCCCGCAGGCGGGGGTCCAGACGAGGTTTCACGTGAAACAGTGCGGCGATCGCCTCCGCCGTCTCACGGGTGCGGTGCAGGTCCGAGGAGTACAGCTCGACTTCGGCGTCCGCCGGGACCCGGGACCGCAGCTCACGGGCGACGGCCCCGGCGGCGCGGAGCCCCGCGGGAGTCAGGTGCGAGTCGTACCAGCCGCCGACGAGCCCCTCGACGTGGTGGGTGGCTTCGGGATGGGTGACGACGTACAGGGTGCGCACGGGTACTCCTCGGGGAAAGGGGTGCGGGCGCGCCGCCCCCGTCCGTCGGCTGGGTTCAGTCCTCCAGGAGGGCGGCCAGGGCGTCGGCCGGGTCCGGGTGGGGGCGGCGCTCGGCCACCACGTCCCGCCCTCCTGCCGGTAGGGGTACCAGCGGCCGTCGCGCCCGTACCGGAGCTGGAGGCCCCGGCCGCCGAGCGTCACCCGGTTGTCGGTCACCTCCAGTGCGGGCAGTTCGTCCTGCGCCCAGTCCGCGGCGAGGGTGGTGCGGGCCCGCGCGAGGTCCTGTCGCGGCGGTGTCCAGGAGGTCTCCAGGACGTCGAGCCCGGCGGGGCCGCCGAACCGCCAGGCCCGGACCGCCCGGTCGAACCGTTCCGGCGCGCCGGACGCCTCCCGCAGGCGCGCGGCGGCCCGGGGGTCGGGGTGCGTGGCGGCGATCCGTACCGCGTCCCGTACCGCGTCCAGCGCGAGCGGCGCCGAGGGACGGAACCCGTGCAGATGGGCGAGGAGTTCGCGCGCCCGGGCGGCCGCGTCGGCGACGAGCGGGGCGAGCGGGTCGGCCCCGGCCCCCGGCGGCGGCCCGGTCCGGCGGGCGGCGGGGCGGGGGAGCGGCGGGAGGGGCGCCGGGGGCGCGGCGTACGCCTCCCGGGCGGGAGTGCCGTCCGGAAGCGGTTGCCGTACGGCGTCCTCCCCGGGCTCCTCGGGGCCGTCCACCGCCCCGGCCATCGCCTGCATCAGCACGACGGACGTCAGCTCCTCCCGCGCCCGGCGCAGGTCCCGCCCCCGGATCAGCAGGAGCAGCGACGGGTCCTCGTCCAGGAGCCAGGACACCTGGTGGCAGAGCGCCGCCGCGTGGGAGCACGGGTCCTCGAACTCCTCGCAGCCGCAGGCTCCTTCGAGGTCCCCGTAGCCGTACGCGGGCGTCCTCGGCGGCCTCCAGCAGGCCGGGGGGCAGGTCGCCGCCGAGCACGCCCTCCAGCACGGAGGGGCGTTCGGCCACGCCCTCCCACAGCCGGTCCCACTCGTCCTCGTCCAGCTCCGCGAAGGTGACCACCGTGTCGAAGGCCGCGTCGCCGTCGTACGCCTGCGCGGCGATGCGGCCCGGGCTGACCGTGACCGGCCCCAGCCGGCCCGTCCGGGCCGGGTCGCCGGGTTCGAAGACCGCCGCGTACCGCGCCGGCACGTCCACCTGCGCACCCGTCGTCCACACCATTCGAGCCTGCCCCCCGCCTCGCTCCACCCGTACCGCCACACCCGGGAGACGTGCGGGGCGCGGCGAGGGTTGTGCGGTCCGGGGCACCGGTGAAGAAGTTTTTTTCGGCGAGGATGCCGGAACGATGCCGAGAAGCCGGGTCCCGCTCCGTCCCAGACGCATTCCGTGGTGCGTTCCGTGCTCACCACGGAGGCGCGCGGGGGCCGTCCCGAGGGAGGCTGTGACCACAGCGAACGGCCCGCCGGGCCACTGACACCAGGGAGTGACCATGACCAGTTCTGCCACGTCTTTCCACGGGTTCAGCGAAGAGGAGCGGGCCGCGATGAAGGACCACGCCCGCGAGCTGAAGGCGGCCGCGCGCCGCCAGTCGCAGGCGGACAAGGAGGCGCAGGCGGAGCAGGACGTCCTCGCGAGGATCGCCGAACTCGACGGCACCGACCGCGTCCTGGCCGAGGGCTTCCACCAGCTCCTGCGGAGGACCGCCCCGGAACTGAAGGCCAGGCTCTGGTACGGCATGCCGGCGTACTGCCGGGACGGCAGGATGGTCTGCTTCTTCCAGAGCGCGGCCAAGTTCAAGGCCCGCTACGCCACGATCGGCTTCAGCGACCAGGCCGCCCTGGACGAGGACACCCTGTGGCCCACCACGTACGCGGTGACCGCCCTGACCCCCGCGACCGAGTCCCGTCTCACCGACCTGATCAGGCGGGCGCTGGGCTGAGACCGGCCGCGCCCGGAGCTCACCGGCGTGTTCCCGGCCGGGTTCGTCGTTCGGCGACGGCTGTATGAGGAAGACTCCACGGGCCGGCGGCCTTCGGGCCAGCGGTTCACGGCGCAGGCAGCGCCGCCGCCGGCCACCGCTTCGCAACTCCTCACTCCCGGAGGCCGGAAGATGCAACTGTCCCTGCCGCAGCGGCTCTGTCTGCTCTGTCACACCGTCGACGAGGGCACGGTCGAGCTCGTCAACGTCCAGGGCCGCGGCCAACTGCTGCGCGCCGCCGCCCTCCACGAACTGGCCCTCGCCGAGCACCTGAGCGTCGAGGGCGAGAAGGTCCGCCGGCGCGGCACCGGCCCGACGGGGGACGCCTTCCTCGCCGAGGTCTGGCACGACCTGCCCGCGGACAGCCCGAAGAGCTGGCTCCCGTTCGTGCACCACAAGGCGGCGACGGCCGCGAAGCCCGTCCGCGAGCAGCTCGCCGCGGCGGGCGTGATCACCGTCGAGCGCCAGAAGAAGCTGGGCGTGCTCCCCTTCGACCGCGTCCACGTCAAGGATCCGAGGCAGGTGCTGGACCTGCAACGGGGCGTCCGTGACGCGGTGTTGCGGAACACCGGTCCGGCCGCCGTGCCGGCGGACGAGCTGACGACGGCGGTCTTCGCGGCCGAGGTCGAGGTGCCGAGCGTGTTCACCGCCAAGGACCGCCGCGAACACCGCGACACCCTGACGGCCCTGGCCGCGTACTACGACGAGAGCATGGTCCCGGGCCTGCGCAAGGCGCTGCGCGACGCGTACCTGTCGAGCCGGGCGGTGGGCGGCGGCTGGGGCGCCTGACCGACGGCCGCCCCGCCCCGGGCGGCGGACGGGGCCTCCCGGCCGCCGCCGTTCCCGCTCAGAACGCGCCGTAGTTCACCTGCCAGGTCGGCAGGCCCATCCGCCGCCACAGCTCGACCACCCGGTCCCGGTCGTCCAGCGACACCCGCACCGCGAACCGCTCCCGCACATGTGCGTCGAACAGCTCGGCCTTGACCAGGTCGTCGCGCCTCTGGTCCTTGGCGGGCCGCATCCACAGCTCGTCGTACGGCACCTGGTGGCGCTTCAGCCACTCCTCGGTCTGCTCCCGGAACTCCTCGCTCCGCCCCGACAGCAGGACGAGCGTGTCGCCGTACGTCTGCCGGAAGGCCAGCAGCGCGTCCCGCACGGAGGGGTTCAGGACGTCGAGCCCGCAGCGCGTGAAGTCGTACGGGCCACGGTCGCCGGTCAGCGCGAGCGTGCCGTCGATGTCGCACATCACGGCGGAGGGCAGGGCCGGGTCCGGAACGTAGGGGGCCACCTCCACCTGGTCGTTGAACCAGGCGTCGGTGAGCCGCCAGCCGCCCCTGGCGGCCTTGGCGTGCTTGTCGGCGAGAATGCGGATGATCTCCTCGCCGACCGGGTTCGCCCGCGCGGCGTCCCGCCGTACGCACTCCTCCACCGGTACGCCGGTGAAGTCGTGCACCACGAAGGTAGCCCGCCCCGCCACCGCCGCCTTCAGCCGCTTGGGGATGTGCGAGGTGAGGTGCGTGTTGTCGACGACCACGTCGAAGCCGCCGTGCACGGCCGCGCGGACCGCCTCGTCCTGGACGGCGAGCACGGTCTGTTCACGGGCCCAGGAGCGGGCCCGGCCCTCCGGGGACTCGTCGCGCTCCCGCTTCGACGGCAGGTCCAGCATGGCGCGCAGGTCGTCGAGGTTGACGCGCCGCATGCCGCCGTCTGACTCGGCCTGGAGGGCGCGGGCGGCGGTGGTCTTGCCGGAGGCGGGAAGGCCGGTCATCACGTGGACGACGGGCAGGCGCGCGGGGGCGCCGGCCCGGTCCTCGCTCACGTCCTCGGCCGCCGTCGCGGCCTCGGCCCCGGGCTCGGGAAGGGGGGTGTCGGGCATGGTTCAGCTGTCCTCATCGGTCGTGAACGGGTCGGCGGCCGCCGGCTTCAGCGCACGCCACACCACGAGGTCGGTCGGTCGGCCCGCCAGCCGCTGGAACATCGCGGCCCGCACCGCGCGGTCCGGCAGCGCCTGGGCGGCGCGGGCGAAGGCCGCCCGGTCGTCGCCGAGGTGAGCGATCGTCGCATACGCGGCGTCGATGGCCCGCTCCCGGTCGGCGAGGGCCTCCTCGAGGGCCGCGGTCACCCCGCGCACCCAGGCGTCGAACTCGTCCGGCACCTGCTCCAGCAGGTCCTCCAGCGGGGTCCCCGTGGCGGCCTCCGCGACCGTGCAGCCGACCGCCTGGGCGACCTGCTTCGGCGACCGGCCGGCGTCCCGGAAGCGCTGGATGCCGTGACCCCGCCAGACGTCCCGCTCGGTGACCCCCGTGAGCACCTTGTGCAGCCGGACGTACTCCGCGATCTTGACCTTGGCGCGCAGGCCGGAGGCGAAACGGATCACGAAGCCCTCGGCGTCGGTGCCGGTGGCGGCGCCGCCACCGGGCAGCGTGCTGGACGCGGTGAGCTCCATGAGGTCGGCCAGCGGCATCGCGGGCCACACCCGTACCACCGAACCGATCGGCGCCCAGCCGGCGGCGGCCTCGGCGAGGGGGACCTCGGTGCCGTCCGGGCCGTACGCGGCCAGCAGGACGAGGTCGCGCCGGTCGCCGTAGTTCACGACGATGCGGTTCTCGGGGTAGAGGATCTCCGCGAGGTACGTCGTGCCCGGGACGAGCCCGCTCGTGTCCCGGCCCGCGAGCCGGCGGCCCGCCCAGGCGGCCTGCTCACTCGTGAAGGAGCCCTTGGACGCGACGTGCCAGCGCCCCGAGTGGTGGAAGACGATGCCGAGGCTGCCGTCGACCTTGTCGTACACCTCGAAGGGCTCGTCGGGGAGCGCCGGGGCGTACGGGCGGCCCAGCGCGTGCTCGGCCGCGTTGAAGAACTTCGGCAGCGGCAGCGCGGCCACCTCGCCCGTCGCGTCGTCGACGACCAGACCGCGGCAGCGCGAGGTGACGTCCGTCCAGGCCTGTTGGTACTGGCAGGAACGGGTGTACGCGTAGATCGACAGCGGCAGTTCCGGGTGGGTCCGGCGCGTGACGTGGCCGATCTCGACGGCCTTGACGAGGTCGCCGGGCTGCATGAGACGGTCGAGACGAAGAAGGGTGGCAGACATGGGATTTCTCCTGGTGAGGTCCCCCGTATCCTCCCGTCCCGCCGACCGGAACGGAAACGATTAAGCACCCGGGAACCGCTGCCGTCCGCCTCTCTTCCGCCTCCGCCTCACCGGCCGGTCCGCGCCGGTCCGCCACCGCTCCGGGCGGCGCACGAGGACCACCGTGCGCCGGTGCGGCCGTCGTGCGTGCGCCCGGCCCCGCGACGCGTCGCGCTCAGCGCACCGGGTGCGGCAGCCGCACCCGTACCAGCGTGGTCTCGACCCGGCTGTCGACGAGCCGCCCCTTCGCGTCGAAGGCACGCGGCCCGTCCGTCATGCCGAAGTCGTTGTCGTTCAGCAGGACGAGCGTCCGGTCGCCCTCCACCGCGATGCCCTCGATCTTGCCGGGCACGCCCTTGACCCCGTTCAGGTCGGCCACGAGCCGCTTGGGCAGCACGGGAACCCCGGCCCCGGCCGGCTCGGGCAGCTCCTCCACCGAGGGCTTCGCGGCGGACTCCCAGCGGGTGCGGAGGATGTCGTTGCCCGGGCGCAGCCGCACCTCGTGCAGCCGGGTGGACTTGTCCGTGCGCTCCTGCACCAGCAGCCGGTTCCCGCCGAGCGCGACCAGCGCGGAGATCTTCAGCTCCGAGGTCTTCTTCTGCCCGGGCTCCACGACGCCCACCGGGTCGAACCGGTACACGTACTCCGCCGTGACCTTCCCCCGGCGCGGCGAGAAGCGCAGCAGCCGCGTCGTCCGGGACTCCTCCACGGACTCCTTGCCGGGATTCAGCAGCGGGCTCTGCAGCCCGAGCACCAGATCCCCGTCGGGCAGCAGCGCCAGCCCCTCGAACCCCCGGTTGATCTTCCGCTTCAGGAACACCGCCGGCAGCGACTCGACCACCCGGTACCCGGCCCCCTTCAGGTTCAGCCCCTTCGGCACGTGCCGCTCCAGCACCCGCCCGTGCGCCGACACGTGCACCAGCGAGGGCCCGTACTCGTCGACCAGCCAGAAGCTGCCGTCCCGGTCCTGGACGATCCCCTCGGTGTCCAGCCCATCGGGGTTGTACGTCAGCGGCTTGGCGGCCTTGTAGTCGTACGGGGCCTCGTCGCGTCCGGCCTGGTTCGGCAGCCCGGTGACGGGCCTGCCCTTCGCCGTCGTCAGCGGAATGGACCGCAGCACCTCGACGCGTCCGCCCACGGCCCTGATCTTCACGATCGCCGGATTGAACCCGGGAACCGGGAACGTCCGCCGCTTCTCCTTGCCGACCTCGATCTGCCCGTTGGGCCCCCGGTCGGTCACGGTCCAGAACTCCCCGTGCCGCCCCGCCGGATACAGGTCGCTGCCGATGCCGCCGAGGTCCACGCCGCGGTCGTCGTGCACGGTGCCGGGCAGCAGGCGGTTGCTGAACTTCGCGAGCGGTATGTCCGGCAGCGTCGCCGTCGACACGACGCGCGGCCCGTCGGGCCGGTGATGCGTGGGAGCAGTCGCGTCGGCGGTCCCCACCACGGTGGTCAGCGCGAGCACGGTGGACATCGGCAGCACGACGGCGGCGGGGCGACGCAGGGCACGCGGATTCATGAGCAGGACAACTCCCTCGGAACTTCACAGCACTTCGCCCGTGGTGGAAGCCCACGGCGACAGCGCCATGATCAGCGGCACCGCTCAACGACGAGCGACGCGGACGTGACGCCGGGACGACTCCTGGGTGAACCCGCGCGTGCGCCCGGTGCCGGGTCCGGGCGGCGCCGCGGTCGCGCTCGTGCCCGGCACCGGGCCGACCGCCCCGCGGGGCGGCGCGGACGATCCCGCCGGGCCGGCTGGAACGCCAGCCGCGCGGACGGGGTCCGTCCGTGCGACCGGCGAACGCCGTGAGCCGTCCGTATCAGTAGCGGTCGAGGATGAGCTGTGTCTTCAGGATGTCGCCCCGGTACAGCCACCCGTTGGCCTCGGCGGCCGCGACGGACTTCCGGTGCAGTTCGGCGGCGTCCGTCCGGGAGTCCGTCTTGAAGGAGAGCTCCACCACGTACTCCGTGCCCGTGCCGCCCGCGCCGACGACCGGCAGGACCTCGATGCTCGCGTCGTCGGAGCCGCCCCACGCACCGCCGTACACCTTCGCCGTCACCGGACCGTGCGCCCGCGAGGAGCCCAGCGCGTTCGTCGCGTCCTTCAGCTTGCCGGGGGCGTCGGCGACCAGCCAGCCGCGGCCGGTGTCGCCGGACGGGAGGGAGGTGCCGGGGTAGTTCTTGGCGCTGCGCTTCGTCTCGTTGCTGAAGCTCAGGGTCTGCTTGGCGTACCCCCAGTCGACCTCCGTCTTGTACGCGGAGTCGCCGCTGTCGAAGCCCGCCGCGCGGGCCGTCTTCAGGGCCGCGTCGAGGTCGCCGTCCGTCACCGGGAAGCGCTTCTTGTACGTCTCCTCGAAGGACGAGCCGTCCTTGTGGCGCAGGCGCACGCTCCACCCCTTGGCGTCGAGCGCGCGGTCGTCCGTGTCGTAGTAGCTGTACGAACGGGCCTTGGCCGCACCGGTGATGCCGAAGGCCTTGCGCACCGCGGCACTCGGCGCGTGCGAGCCGTCGAGTGCGGCGGCGGTGAGGTTGATCTTCACCTCGTACGAAACGGCGCCGTCGGCGGCGTGCGCCGGGGCGGCGGGGGACAGCAGCGCGGCCGAGACCGCGAGCGCGAGCGCGGGACCGGCGGCGGCGGGGCGCAGGAGCCGGGCGGGGGCCTGGGTGAGGAGGTTCATGCGGCCGATGATCACCGGGCCGCATGACCTCCTGGCAAGGAGCGGATGAACCGGAGGCGGCCAACAGCCCCCGGAGCGCGCCCACTTCCCGCCGCCTGCGAGCCCTGCTTCGCGGCGTCCGCCCGTGACTCGTGCCGCCTGTGAGGGCCTACTCCGCGGCGTCCGCCTGCGGCTCGCGCCACATGCCCCACAGCGTCGGGCCGCCGCCCGGCAGCTCGAACTCCTCGCGCACGCGGAAGCCGAAGTGCTCGTAGACGGGTACGTTCGACGGCTTGGAGGACTCCAGGTACACCGGCTGACCCGCCGCGTCGGCCTGCGCGAGCCCCGAGCGCAGTAGCGCCGACCCGTGCCCCTGGCCACGTGCCTCCGGGTCCGCGCCGATGAGCGCCAGCGACCAGTGCGGCTCCTGCGGGGCGTGCTGGGCGGCGGTCCGCACGGCGGCGCCGAACTGCTCGGCCCGCTCCCCGAGGATGCCCGTCAGCACCTCGATGGTCGCCGCGTCCGGAACGGCCTTCTCCTGGGCCTGCGCCGGCACCCAGAAGGCCGCCGCCGACGCGGTGCGCTCGCACAGCCCGTGCAGGACGTACTGCCGGGTGAACAGGGTGCTGAAGTACCGCGCGAGGGAGTCCTCGCGGGTGGCGTCGTCGGTGAAGAACGACAGCATTATCGGGTCGTCGGCGAACGCGCGGGCCAGGGTCCGGCTGATCTGCGCCGCGTCGTCGACGGTTGCCGTCTGAGGGGTGATCGTTATCGGCATGGCCTCATTCTGCACACCGCCCGCCTGCGCGAAGGCGGGGGGTGCGGAGGGCCCCGGCCGGCGGACCGCACCGACGGTCCACCGCGTGACAATGTGCCCGGAACAACGAACACAGGGGCACTCACGCCCCCTGCGTCCAGGGGAGTCACCACATGCGCACTCTGATCAGCACCGCCTTCGTCTCGCTCGACGGCGTCGTCGAGGCCCCGGGCGGCGAGGAGGGCTACCGCAACTCCGGATGGACCTTCAAGGACATCGAGTTCCTGCCGGAGGCCTACGAGATCAAGGACCGGGAGCAGCGGGAGGCCGCCGCCATGCTGCTCGGCCGCACCAGCTACGAGGCGTTCAGCGCCGTGTGGCCGGACATGGAGGACTTCGCCCGGTACAGGACCCTGCCCAAGTACGTCGTCTCCACCGCCCTCGCCGAGGACGCCCTCGTCCCGAACTGGGGCGAGACGAGCATCCTGCGCTCCCTGGAGGAGGTCGCCGCGCTGAAGCGGACCGAGGGCGGCCCGGTCGTCGTCCACGGCAGCGCCGCCCTCACCCGCTCCCTCGCCGACGCGGACCTGATCGACCGCTACCACCTCCTGGTCTTCCCGTTCCTGCTGGGCGCGGGCAAGCGGCTGTTCAGCACCGCCGACAAGGACGCCCGCAAGCTGCGGCTGGTCGAGCACGAGGCGTACGCCAACGGCATCCAGAAGAACGTCTTCGACGTGGTCCGCTGACGCGGAGCCGGGCGGGCGGCCCGCACACGCGGGGCCGGCCGCCCGGCCCCGCACGCGGTGCGCGCCGGGCCCCCGCCGTGAGCCGTGTCTCAACCGGCGCCACCGCCTTGTTTGTGCAACAAGTTGCATAGCAAGATCGCGCTGGAAGAGCGTCTCGACGCGTCCGCCCGTACCCTCCCCGAAAGGCACCCCCCATGGCCGCCGCCCCCCTCCTCTTCAACCCGCAGACCTACGACCCCCAGGGCTTCGACGCCGAGACGGGCAGGCTGCTGCGCGCCACCGTCGACTGGTTCGAGGCACGCGGCAAGCGCCGGCTCATCGAGGACTACCGCAGCCGCGCCTGGCTGGCGGACTTCCTCGCGTTCTCGGCGAAGGAGGGGCTGTTCGCGACCTTCCTCACCCCGGCCGCGGACGCCGGGGACAACCCCGACAAGCGGTGGGACACCGCCCGCATCGCCGCCCTCAACGAGATCTTCGGCTTCTACGGGCTCGACTACTGGTACGCCTGGCAGGTCACCGTCCTCGGCCTCGGCCCGGTCTGGCAGAGCGAGAACGCCGACGCCCGCGCCCGCGCGGCCGCCCTCCTCGACCAGGGCGAGGTCTTCGCCTTCGGCCTCTCCGAGAAGTCGCACGGCGCGGACATCTACCACACCGACATGCTGCTCACCCCGGACGCCGACGGCGGTTTCCGCGCCACCGGCTCCAAGTACTACATCGGCAACGGCAACGCGGCGGGCCTGGTCTCCGTCTTCGGCCGCCGCACCGACGTCGAGGGCCCCGACGGTTACGTCTTCTTCGCCGCCGACAGCCGCCACGAGGCGTACCACCTGGTCAAGAACGTCGTCGACTCCTCGAAGTACGTCAGCGAGTTCCGCCTGGCGGACTACCCGGTCACCGCCGCCGACGTCCTGCACACCGGCCGCGCCGCCTTCGACGCCGCGCTCAACACCGTCAACGTCGGCAAGTTCAACCTGTGCACCGCCTCCATCGGCATCTGCGAGCACGCGATGTACGAGGCCGTCACCCACGCGAGCAACCGCATCCTGTACGGCCGCCCCGTCACCGCGTTCCCGCACGTGCGCCGCGAGCTGACCGACGCGTACGTCCGGCTGGTCGGCATGAAGCTCTTCAGCGACCGCGCCGTCGACTACTTCCGCACGGCCGGCCCCGACGACCGCCGCTACCTGCTCTTCAACCCCATGACGAAGATGAAGGTGACCACCGAGGGCGAGAAGGTCATCGACCTCATGTGGGACGTCATCGCCGCCAAGGGCTTCGAGAAGGACAACTACTTCGCCCAGGCGGCGGTCGAGATCCGCGGCCTGCCCAAGCTGGAGGGCACGGTCCACGTCAACCTCGCCCTGATCCTGAAGTTCATGAAGAACCACCTCCTGGACCCGGCCCCCTACGAGGGCGTCCCGACCCGCCGCGACGCGGCCGACGACGACTTCCTCTTCCGTCAGGGACCCGCCCGGGGCCTCGGCGCGGTCCGTTTCCACGACTGGCGCCCGGCGTTCGACGCGTACGCGAGTCTGCCCAACGTGGCCCGGCTGCGCGAACAGGCCGACGCGCTGTGCGAGTTCGTGAGGACCGCCGCCCCGGACGAGGAGCAGAGCCGCGACCTGGACCTCCTTCTCGCCGTCGGCCAGCTCTTCGCGCTCGTCGTGCACGGCCAGCTCATCCTGGAGCAGGCGAAGCTGACGGGCCTCGACGAGGACGTGCTCGACGAGCTCTTCGCCGTCCTGGTACGGGACTTCTCGGCCCACGCCGTGGAGCTGTACGGCAAGGACTCGGCCACCGGGGCGCAGCAGGACTGGGCGCTCGCGGCCGTCCGCCGGCCCGCCGTGGACGAGGAGCGCTCGGCCCGCGTCTGGCAGCAGGTCGAGGCGCTGTCGGGCACGTACGAGATGGCTCCCTGAGGCGGAGGGGCGGGACGTACGGACGACTTCCCGAGCCCCTTGGGCGCGTCCCGCGGGGAAGGTGCCGGCGACAGCCGTGTACCTTCCCCGCATGGCGACCATCCACCACACCACAGTGACCCCCACCAAACTCGAACTCCTCACCGCGTGGCTGCCCACCCGCCCCTGGTACCAGGGCACTTCGGCCCCGGAGCTGGCCAAGGCCGGCGGCTTCCGGCTGGAGGACCCGGAGGGCGAAGTGGGCCTGGAGTTCATGGTGGTGACGGACACGTCCGGGGCGAGCCCGGTCACGTACCACGTCCCCGTCACCTATCGCGGCGCACCGCTCGAAGGGGCCGCCGAGCAGGCCCTCATCGGCACGATGGAGCACGGGGTGCTGGGGAAGCGCTGGGTGTACGACGGCCCGCGGGACCCGGTCCTCGTCGCCCAGTTGCTCGCCCTGCTCCAGAACCGGTCCGAGCCGCAGCACCAGAACCTGAGCGACACCCCGGACCCCACCGTCACCGCCCGCACCACGGGTCCCGCGCTCCCCGCCGGACTCGTCCCCGGCGACGTACGCGACGTCCACGAGGAGCCGCACGCCACGACCCTCGTCGTGGGCACGGGGGAGGCGTCCGGCGCGCTGACCCTCGCGGTGACGCGCGTCCTGGGCGCGCCGGCGGCGGACGGGTCCCGGGCGTACGTCACCGCCCCCTGGACCGCCCCCGACACGACGACACGCGAGGGCACGTTCGCCGCTCTCCGGTGAGGCCGGGCGGTGCGGGGAGGCCCGGGGGCCCGGTGCGGTCCCCGGCAGCCCGGTGCGGTCCGGCGATGCGGTGAGGTCCGGCGGGGGAGGCCCGGCTGGGGGAGCAGCTTTCAGCGCCCGCCGGACTCCGCCGCGGCCTTGAGGTCGCGCAGCCACTTCTCCAGGCCCTCGCGCAGGACCGTCCGGGCGGCGTCCTCGTGGGCGTCCACCACCGCGCCGGTGTGCGTCTCCTCGGTGGTGACCCGGACCCCGCCCCTGACCTCGGTGAACCTCCACACGTGCACGCCGTCGATGCGCAGGCCCTCGCCGACGGCCGGGCCGGTCCAGCGGATGCAGGAGCCGCGCTCGGCCTGCCGGACGGTCGAGGTGATCTCCAGACTGGTGGCGGGCGTCGAGGGGTTGGGCGGAATCGGTGTCGTCCAGCGGAACGCCGAGCCCGCCCGGAACGGGCCGTGGTCCAGGCGCCGCACGTCGGTGATGCCGGGCTGCCAGGAGGGCCAGCGCTCCACGTCCGTCTGGAGCTTCCAGACGGTGTGCAGGGGCGCGTGGACGACGGTCTCGGTGCGGTGGCGGACCCGGGCGCCGGGGTCGACGCCCTTGCCCTTGCAGGTGAGCGAGGTGGCGGAGCCGGTGGGCGTCGCCGCCACCGGTGCCGCCGCTGCGCCCAGGGCGCCGGTGGCGAGCAGCGAGACGGCGAGCAGGGCGGCGCGGGTGCTGCGGATCGCGGACATGGGTGTCCCCTCGTCAGGTCGGTGGCGGGAAAGGCGGATCGTGGCGCTGGAGCTACAAGCCGCTTTGTTCGTTACAAGGTATAACTGCCTCGAACGTGAGGGGTCAATAGTTCCGTGATAGGCTCTAACGAAAATTGGGTGACCGGCGGGAAGGGCGGCGAGCCGTGGTGAAGAAGGAGGAGCGGGCGGCCGCGGAGTCCCCGCGCGAGCGCTACCGCGCCCAGGTCCGCGCGGAGATCAAGGAACACGCCTGGCAGCAGGTCGCCACGGCCGGGGCCTCAGCGCTCTCCCTCAACGCCATCGCCAAGCGGATGGGCATGAGCGGCCCCGCCCTCTACCGCTACTACGCGAGCCGCGACGACCTGATCACCGAACTGGTCAAAGAGGCCTACCGGAGCCTCGCCGACACCCTGCACGACACCGCCGCCACGGGCGCCGACCTGCGCGCCCTCGCCCACACCCTGCGCGACTGGGCGCTGGAGGACCCCCACCGGTACCTCCTCGTCTACGGCACCCCCGTCCCCGGCTACCACGCCCCCGACGACGTCACCGGCGTCTCCGACGCGATCATGAAGACACTCCTCGACGCGTGCACCGCCGCCCTCGCCGCGCGCCCGGCCGCGCCCCCCGCCCCCGGCTTCCTCGCCGGGCACCGCGAGTGGGCCGCCGGACACCCCGCACCGCCCGCGGCCCTGCGTCTCGCCCTGGCGTTCTGGACCCGGCTGCACGGCGTCCTGTCCCTGGAACTCGCCGGGCACTTCGCCGGCATGGGGTTCGACCCCGCCCTCCTGTTCACCGCGGAACTCGACGACCTCGCCCCCCGCTGACGTACCCGGCCCCCGCCCCCGCCCGGCGCCGGTGCCGGACGTTGACCACCGACGCCTTCGCGAGCGCCGCCGGGCTCAGGAACCGCGCCGGACCGATCAGCCGCGACGCGAACAGATGCATGTGCCGCGCCACCGCCGTGTCCCGCGCGGCCGCCGAGAACATCAGCCGCTCCACCGGGTTGAACGGCCGCGACGCCGCGAAGTCCGCCGCCAGGAACTGATGGCCGCGCAGCCGCCGCCCGTGGTTCCTGGCGTACACCGCCAGCGCCCGGTCCAGTTCGACCCGCCCCGCGACGGCCGGGGCGACCGCCCTGGCCAGCCACTGCGCGGACTGCAGCGCCCACCCGCACCCCACCCCCCACAGCGGATCGCCGGTCAGTGCCGCGTCGCCGACGAGCGCGAGGCCCGGAGCGGTCGGCCTGCGGCTGTGCAGCGGGTAGTCGACCGTGCCGGTGATCTTCGTGACGCGTTCGGCCGCGTCGATGTCCGGAGCGTCCGGGAGCGCGCGGACGAAGGCGAGGAAGCTGCCCTCCAGGTCCTCCCGGAAGGCGGGCAGGTGCTTCTTGTCCGGCAGCACGGTCAGCACCGTCACCCCGTCGTCGTTGGGGAACGCGTACGCCATGTCCGGTTCGAGGAACCAGGCGTGGCTGAGCCCGTCCCGCAGCACCAGGTTGCGGTAGTGCGCCAGATACCCGAACCGCCCGTTCCGGTGCTCCCGCACCGGCACCCCGGCCAGCCTCGCCACCGCCGAGTCCTTGCCGTCCGCCCCGACCACCAGCCGGGCCCGCAGCTCGCTCTCCCCGTCCGCCGCCGTCACCCGCACGCCCACGACGCGCGCCCCGGCGCCCTCCCGCAGCAGCCCCGTCACCCGGTGCCCGAGCAGCAGGTCGACCCCCGGAGTGTCCGCCGCCAGCGACCTGATCAGCGGGTCCAGCGTGCTGCGCCGGATGTTGTACCCGATCGGCAGCTCCCCGTCCGCCCCCGCGCCCCACGGCTCGATCCACCCCCACCGGGTGTGCCAGCGCGCCTTGTTGGGCACTGCCCCCGCCCGTTCCAGCACCGGTACGAGTCCCAGCTCGGTCAGCACCGGGTGGGCACAGGCCGTCAAGGAGTGCGAGCACAGGGTCTTGTACGCGGCCGGGTCCGCGTGGCGCTCCAGCAGCGCGACGCGCACCCCGCGCCGCGCGAGCAGGATCGCCGTGGCGCACCCGGCGAGGCTCGCCCCGCTGACGACGACGTCGTAGTCGCGCACGGCGCCGCCACCGGTGGCACTCATGCGTACGGCACTGCCGTCCACGGCACCCGTGCGCACGGCGCTCTCGCGTTCCGCACGGCCGCATTCCGCACTGTCGGGCGTGTTCATGCGCGGCGCTCTCCCTCGGGACGGGGCCGTACTGGGGAGTAGTACGGTGTCTCCCGCCCCTTCCCCACCAACTTCCGTGTTTACACCGGCGAGTTGGCGCCCGCCGCCGCCCGGGGGTGCGCCGCGCCGCCCGGACCGGAAGGGGCGGGACCGGCTAGCGCCGGGTGACCGAGCGGATCCAGGCGAGCTGCTGCGAGACCTCCCCGGCCTCGGCGCTCTGCTCCCGGTCGGAACCGTTGAAGACGCCGAGCAGGACCTCCTGGCCCTGCGGGGCGATGCTCATGACCGGCCCGCCGGAGTCGCCCCCGGCGGGGATGCCGGTCCCCTTCACCATGCAGAAGTCCGGGCCGCCGGGCAGGGTGTGGCCCGAGCACCGGGGGTCGTCCGGCCGGACGACCTTGAGGTCCGACTGCTTGAGCACGGGGGACTGGCAGGCGTCCTCGTCGGTGGTGCAGGTCGCGCCCCACCCGTACTGCCGGACCTTCAGGCCGGGCCGGACGGGACCGGTGGCCAGTTTCGCGGCGCGGACCCCCATCGGCGCGACCTTGACCAGCATCATGTCGGCCTTCGCGCTGCCCACCCGCTTCCCCGCCAGCGGGCGCACGGTGGCGCCCTTGCGGACGTCGAGGCTGCCGACCTTGAACGAGATCCGCTTGTCGGCGACCGGCTGCGCCTGCTCGTAGAAGCAGTGCGAGGCGGTGAGGATCCACTGGTCCGTGACGGCGGTCCCGGTGCAGGCCGGTTTTCCGTCGACGAGCATGCGTACCGCCCAGGGGCCGTACGTGCTCTTCGCGCCGCCGATGACGGCGGAGGCCGGCGCGGTCGACATCACCGAACCCGTCCCCAGCAGCAGGGCGGACAGCAGCAGGGCACGCAGGCGACGCGTCATGGTCAGCGGTTCCTCTCGTCGGTACACGGGCCGGCCCGCGGGTCTGCACGCGGGCCGTACGCAGGGTCAGAGGGGTCGGCGGGCCCGAACGGTTCCACCCGGGGGCCGCCCGGATCGCCGGACGGGGCAGCCGCGCGCCTGCGGGGGAGCACGGCAGAGGGCCCGCCGGCGCTCTTCGGCGCCGGCGGGCCCTCGTTCCCGTGACGTGGGGCCTCAGACCAGGTCGTACCGGTCCAGGTCCATGACCTTCTGCCAAGCGGCGGCGAAGTCCTTGACGAACTTCTCGTTGGCGTCGTCGCTCGCGTACACCTCGGCCACGGCCCGCAGTTCGGAGTTGGAGCCGAACACCAGGTCGGCGCGGGTGCCCGTCCACTTGACCGCGCCGCTCGCGTCGCGGGCCTCGAACTCGTCCTGCGCGACGGAGGTCGACTTCCACGCGGTGCCCATGTCCAGCAGGTTGACGAAGAAGTCGTTCGTCAGCGTGCCGACGCGCTCGGTGAGGACACCGTGCTTCGAACCGCCCTGGTTGGCGCCCAGCACCCGCAGACCGCCGACGAGCACGGTCATCTCCGGGGCGCTCAGCGTGAGCAGGTTGGCCCGGTCGAGCAGCAGGTACTCGGCGGGGAGGCGGTTGCCCTTGCCGAGGTAGTTGCGGAAGCCGTCCGCGGTGGGCTCCAGGGCCTCGAAGGACTCCACGTCCGTCTGCTCCTGGGAGGCGTCGACGCGGCCCGGCGTGAAGCCGACCTCGACGTCCACGCCGCCGTCCTTGGCGGCCTTCTCGACCGCGGCGGTGCCCGCCAGGACGATCAGGTCGGCCAGCGAGACCTGGCGGCCCCCCTGGGCGTTGAAGGACTCCCGAACGCCCTCCAGGGCGCGCAGCACCCGGGCGAGCTCGTCCGGGTTGTTGACCTCCCAGTTGCGCTGCGGCTCCAGGCGGACGCGGGCGCCGTTGGCGCCGCCGCGCTTGTCGCTGCCGCGGAACGAGGCGGCCGAGGCCCAGGCGGTGGAGACCAGCTGCGCGACCGTGAGGCCCGAGCCGAGCACCCGCTCCTTGAGCGCCGCGATGTCGGCCGCGTCCAGCAGCTCGCCCTCGCGCGCCGGCAGCGGGTCCTGCCACAGCAGCACCTCGGAGGGGACCTCCGGGCCCAGGTAGCGGGCGACGGGGCCCATGTCACGGTGCGTCAGCTTGTACCAGGCGCGGGCGAACGCGTCGGCGAACTGGTCCGGGTTCTCGTAGAAGCGGCGCGAGATCTGCTCGTACACCGGGTCGAAGCGCAGCGACAGGTCCGTCGTCAGCATCGTCGGGCGGTGCTTCTTCTCGGCGTCGTAGGCGTCCGGGATGATCTCCGGGGCGTCCTTGGCGATCCACTGGTGGGCGCCCGCCGGGCTCTTGGTGAGCTCGTACTCGAACTCGAAGAGGTTCTTGAAGAAGCCCTGGCCCCACTGGGTGGGCGTGGCGGTCCAGGTGACCTCGAGACCGGACGTGATGGTGTCCTTGCCGACGCCCGTGCCGTAGGTGTTCTTCCAGCCCAGGCCCTGCTGCTCCATCGGGGCGGCCTCGACGTCGTCGCCGACGTTGTCCGCCGGGCCCGCGCCGTGGGTCTTGCCGAAGGTGTGGCCGCCGGCGATGAGGGCGACGGTCTCCTCGTCGTTCATCGCCATCCGGCGGAAGGTCTCGCGGATGTCGCGGGCGGCGGCGAGCGGGTCCGGGTTGCCGTCGGGGCCCTCGGGGTTGACGTAGATCAGACCCATCTGAACCGCGCCGAGCGGGCTCTCCAGGTTGCGGTCGCCCGTGTAGCGGGTGTCGCCGCCGAGCCACTCCGTCTCGGGGCCCCAGTAGACGTCCTCCTCCGGCTCCCACACGTCCTCGCGGCCGCCGGCGAAGCCGAAGGTCTCGAAGCCCATGGTCTCCAGGGCGACGTTGCCGGTGAGGATCAGGAGGTCGGCCCAGGAGATGGACTGGCCGTACTTCTTCTTCACCGGCCACAGCAGCCGGCGGGCCTTGTCGAGGCTGACGTTGTCCGGCCAGCTGTTGAGCGGCGCGAACCGCTGCTGACCGGCGCCGGCGCCGCCGCGGCCGTCGCTGATGCGGTACGTGCCCGCGCTGTGCCAGGCCATCCGGATCATCAGCGGGCCGTAGTTGCCGAAGTCGGCCGGCCACCAGTCCTGGGAGTCGGTGAGCACCGCGGCGATGTCCTGCTTGACCGCGGCGAGGTCGAGCGCCGCGAAGGCCTTCGCGTAGTCGAAGTCCGCGCCCAGCGGGTTGGACACCGCGGGGTTCTTGGCGAGGATCTTCACGTTGAGGCGCTCCGGCCACCACTGCCGGTTGCCGCCGCCCTGCGTGGGGTGCGCGGCGCGTCCGTGCGCGACGGGGCAGCCGCCGGTCGCCTCGGCCGCCTCGGTCTCCTCAAGCTTCGGGTCGGTGACGATCGCGTCGTGGTTGTCAGCCATGGGGTCCTCTCCAGCTGGGCAGATCAGTGAATCTCGGCAAATCGCAGCAAATCTCATGCACTTCGATGAGCGGTGGCCGGTACGGACTGCCGTGTCCTGTCGCGTGGCCCGTGGCCCGTCGCCAAGAAGCGATCCTATGATGGACTGGGTCCAGGTCAAGAAGCGCACCTGTTCCATGTTTCGTCAAAAATATGACAACGGCTCCTGAACGCATCGCAACAGGGCGGCGCGATTCCGCGACGCGCGGCAGCGGCCGTCTCTCGACACCGACGGGGTGGTTCGTCATGAGTGACCTGCTTGAGCGCCTGCGCGGGCGCGGCTGGCGGATGACTTCGCAGCGGCGCGTCGTCGCGGAAGTGCTCGACGGCGACCACGTCCACCTCACGGCCGACGAGGTGCACGCGCTGGCGGTGGGCCGCCTGCCGGAGATCTCCAGGGCGACCGTCTACAACACGCTGGGGGAGATGGTCTCGCTCGGCGAGGTCACCGAACTCTCCACGGACGGCCGCGCCAAGCGCTACGACCCCAACGCCCACCGCCCGCACCAGCACCTGGTGTGCTCGGGCTGCGGCGTCATCCGTGACGTCCATCCGGCGGGCGACCCCCTGACGGACCTCCCGCCGGACCAGCGCTACGGCTTCACGGTCTCGGCGGCGGCGATCACGTACCGGGGGCTGTGCCCGGGGTGCTCCTGAGGACCGGCCGCCGCCCGCGCCCCCGCGGTCCGGGTCACGCGCTCCCGCAGCGCTCGCGCAGCAGGTCGACGCCCTCGCCCTCGAGTTCGTCGCAGTACGCGGTGCGGCCGGTCATCGCCATGACCAGGGCCAGGGTCGAACCCGAGACGAGCGCCCCGGAACCGGTCGTGAAGGGCCCGTCCTCCGCGACGAGCCGCAGGCCGCCCAGCCGCCCCTTGGCGAGGACGACGAGGTCGGTGCCCGCGTAGTACTCGGCGACCCGCGTGACCGTTTCGACCGGCGGCCGGTGCGCGATGCCCAGCGGGTGCCGGATGTCCTGGCCGTGCACGAGCGTCTCGCCGAGCACGGCCAGGACGGGCAGCGGCGGCTTCGTCGTGCTGCCGATCGACTGCCGGAACCGCTCCAGCGTCTCGGCGGGAGTCGCCCCGAGCTGTTCCGCCAGCCGTACGGCGACCTGCTTGTCGAAGTCGAACCGGCAGCGGATGACGCCCGCCAGCCAGCGCACGGAGTTGAGCCGCGCCGAGACGGTGAGGTGCGCGAGCACCTCACGCACCGTCAACTCCGTGCACAGGGAGCGCGTTCGCCACTGCTCGTCGGTGAGGTGCGCGAGGTCGTCGGCCAGCGCGGCGCGCTCGGAGTGGACCAGGGGCCAGTCGGTGGACTTCATCGGGGCGGGTCTCCTGTCGGGTTTCGGTGTCGAGGGGAGACTCCCGGCAGGGCGGGAAGTCATCGCTCCGCCCGCCGCTGTCTTCACCGGCCGGACCGCAGCACCCGGAAGCGGTCCGGGGCGGACGGGTCCCGGTCGGCGACCTGTACCGGGGCGTCGGCCCACTGCCACACCGTGCTGCCCGGGGTGCGGGAGAAGCGGATCGGTCCCCGGGTCCCGTCGACCGCGAGGACCGGCCAGGAGGCGGCGACGCGGGCGCGGTCGGCGCCGTGGGTGCGCAGGGCCTCGGTCAGGACGGCGATCGAGTCGTACCCCTCGAAGGCGACGAAGGACGGCGCGGAGCGCAGACGTTCCCGCAGCTCCTTCCCGACGCGGACGCCGAGGGGGCCGAGCTGCTCGGGCAGGTAGCGCAGGAAGGGGATGCCGGACCCCGACCGCCCCTCCCACCCTTCCAGTTCCGGCTGCCCGGCGGGTGCGCCGAGGAGGAGGTGCCCGAGCCGTGGGTCGCCGCGTACGGCGGAGACGAGCGGAAGTGCCGGTTCGGGGTGGCCGGCCAGCAGCAGGAGGGCGGTCACCCCGGCCGCGGCGAGCGCGTCGCACGCCGAGGCGACCGAGTGCGTCCCCATGTCGACCTCGGTGACGCCGCCGCCGTGCGGGGCGAGACAGTCACGCAGGATCCGGGTCCCGGCCGCCCAGTAGGCGCTGTCCTGCGTCGCGACGGCGATCCTCCGGTGCCCCGCCTCCCGCAGATGGTCCGCGTACACCCGCCACCCCCGCGACTGCGGCGGCGAGAGCCGCGCGACCCAGTCCGAGGGCTGTTCGGTCAGTACGTCGAGAACCGACGACGAGCACAGGTACGGCACGCGCCGGGCGTCGGCACGGGTCGCGACGGCCCGGGCCACGACGCTGTGGTACTCACCGGCCAGCGCCACCACACCCGCCGCGGCCAGCTCGTCCACGGCACGGGCGGCCCGCCGCGGATCGGCCGCGGTGTCCCGCACCAGCAGCTCGATCTCCCGCCCGTCGACACCACCGGAGTCGTTGGCGTGCCGCACCCCCAACTCCATTCCGGCGAGGAGCTGTTGCCCGGCCCCGGCCCAGCCCGGACTGCTCAGCGGAGCGAAGGCGCCCATACGGACGGGTGGTGTGCCGTTCATGTGCGTTCCTGCTTCCCGGATCGACGGGCCGACCTCTCCCCGGGCGGCCCGGCCGGTCAGCTTAGGGCGCGCCCGGCCGCCGCGGTACGGGTTTCGGGCGCCGCGAGGCTCCCCGCCCCTACCTCCGCGGCCCGGCGATTCCGTACGCCAGCAGACCGCAGGCCCCCAGGACCCCCGCCGTCCACGCGGCGACCGTCGTGTCCGGGGCGGAGAGCATCCAGGTCAGGATCCGCGTCGCTGCGTTCGGCGCGGGCGGTACGACGAAGGCCGCCGCCGGCCAGGTGAAGGCCGGAAGCCACGCGTACCGCTGCCCGCAGCACGCCGCCCCGATCCCCACCAGCCCCATCAGCCCCATCAGCCCCGCCGTGTCGCGCGCGACCAGACCCACCGACGGCCCCTGCCCGCTCAGGGCGTGCACCGCGAGCAGCGCCGCCCCGGCCGACGCCCCGCCCAGCACCAGGTGCGCGACCCGGCGCGGGAACCAGGCGAGCGCGGCCGTGCGGTCCAGCGCGAGGTCCTGGCCGCCCAGGCCGACCGAGACGGCCACCGCGCCCACGGTCAGGGCGAGCGCGGACAGCCGGGGGTCCGCCGGCCCGGCGGACCCGCCGGCGGCGGCCCCGGTCAGAGCCCGGGTGAGGGTCCACAGCGCCGCAGCCCCGGCCGGGGATACTGACCCCGTGGGAATGCGCACAGCACTGCTCGGACCGGTCCGGGTCTACGACGGCGACGGAGTTCCGGCCGCCATCGGCGGTACGAGGCCGAGAGCGCTGCTCGCCCGGCTCGCCCTCGCGGCGGGCGACACGGTCCCGGCGGCCGAGCTCATCGACGCCCTGTGGGGCGCGCACCCGCCCGCGAACGCCCTCAACTCCCTGCACGCCCTGGTCTACCGGTTGCGCAAGAACCTGCCCGAAGGGCGCCTCCTGGAGTCCGCCCCGGCGGGCTACCGGCTGGCCCTGCCCCGGGAACGCGTGGACGCCCTCCGCTTCGCCGACCTCGCCTCGCGTGCCGCCCGCGCGCTCGCCGACGCGCCGCAGGAGGCGAGCGCCCTGCTCGGCGAGGCGCTCGCGCTGTGGGAGGGGCCCGCGCTCGCCGACGTACGGGACGCGCACTTCGCGGACGCGGCCGCCGTCTGGTGGGAGAACGCGCGCGCCCAGGCGCAGGCCGACCACTGGGAGGCGGAACTGCGCCTCGGCCGGGGCGCCTCGATCCTGCCCGACCTGGAAGCGGCCTCGACGCTCGACCCCCTGCGGGAGCGCCTGGCCGCGCTGCGCGTCCGCGCCCTGTACGCGGCCGGCCGGCAGTCCGACGCGCTGGCCGTCTTCGACGACGTACGCAGGCGGCTGGCCGAGGAGCTGGGCGTCGATCCGTCCCCCGTGCTGCGGGAGGCCCACCTCGCGGTCGTGCGCGGCGAGACGGCCGATCCCCCCACCGCGCCCGACCCCGTCGCCGCCCGCCTCCCGGCCCGTCTCACGTCCTTCGTCGGACGCGAAGCCGAACTGGCCCTGCTGGACGACTTGTTGACCACCTCGCGTCTGGTGACCGCGGTCGGCCCCGGCGGCGTCGGCAAGACCCGGCTGGCGCTGGAGGCCGCGGCCGCGCACCGGTCGTACCGGCAGGGCCGTGCGTGGTTCGTCCCGTTGGCGGGTGCACGGGATCGCGCCGGCCTCCTCGACGCGGTGCTCGGCGCCCTGGGCGGCCCGCGTGGGCGGCCCGTCGTCACCGCGGACCCGCTGGACCGGGTCGCCGCCCTGCTCGGCGGCGACGAAGCCCTTCTCGTGCTCGACAACTGCGAACAACTCACCGACGCGGCGGCCGAGTTCACCCAGGGGATACTGGAACGGCGGCCCCGGCTGACCGTTCTGGCCACCAGCCGCGAACCCCTGGACGTCCTGGGCGAGTCGCTGTGCCGCCTCGCCCCGCTCCCGCTTCCGGAGCCGGCCGCCGGCCCGCGCGAGAGCGCCGCCGCCCCCGCCGTACGGCTCTTCCTCGACCGGGCGGGGGCCGCGCGGCCCGGCTTCGCCTGCGACGCGACCACCGTACGAGCCGTGGGCGACGTGGTGCGCGGGCTGGACGGGGTGCCGCTCGCCCTGGAGCTCGCGGCCGCCCGGCTGCGCTCGATGAGCGTCGAGCAGATCGCCCGGCGCCTCGACGACCGCTTCCGGCTCCTGTCGTCCGGCAACCGCGCGGGCCCGCCCCGCCAGCGCACCCTGCACGCCGTGATCGGCTGGAGCTGGGACCTGCTGGACCACCAGGAGCGTCTCCTCATGCGGCGGCTGGCCGTCTTCCCCGCCTCCGCCGGGGCGGCCGCCGTCGAAGCGGTCTGCGCGGACGACGACGCCCTGCCCGCCGCCGACGTGCCCTACGTCCTGGGCGCGCTGGTCGACAAGTCCCTCGTGGAACGGACCGGGGACCGCTGGCGCATGCTGGCGAGCGTACGGGCGTACGCCGCCGAGCAGCTCGACGCGGCGGGGGAGCGGGCCGCCGCCGAGACCCGCCTCGTCCGGCACTTCGCCGAACTCGCCGCCCGGCACGAGCCGTTGCTGCGCTCCGCCGGGCAGGAGGCGTCGTACGGGCTCTTCACCGTCGAGTACGACAACCTGGTGCACGCCCTGCGCACGGCCGTCGGCCGCCGGGACGCGGACGCCGCCGCCCGCCTCCTGAGCCCCCTCTCCTGGTACTGGCACGCGCTGCGCTGGGACGCCCGCGCCGACGCGCTCGTGGCCTCGGTGTGCGCGCTGGGCGAGGCGCTGCCGCCGGACGCCCGGGCGGCGTTCACCGCGCTCCGCGTGCTGACCGGCTCCGACGCCCCCGACGCGGACCGCGTACGGGCGGTCGTCGAGGACTGCGCGCGCACCGGCGCCCTGGAACGCTGCCCCACGGCCCTGCTGCCGACGCTCTCCGCGGCCCACCTGCTCGGCCTCGACGCGCTCGTCACCCGCCTGACCCGCGACATCCGCGAGCGCGGCGACCACTGGGCCACCGGCTGCACCCACCTCGCCGAAGCCCTCGCGCACCACGAGAACGGCGACTGGACCGCCCTGGCCGGGGCGACGGCGAGCGCTCTGCGCGCCTTCGAGGCCTCGGGCGACCGCCTCTGCACGGCCATGGCGCTGGCGGGCACGGCACGGGTGCACTCCGTCCGGGGCGAGCACGACGCCGCGATCGCCGCGTACGGGCGGGGACTGGCCCTCGCACCCCAGGACGCGGTGTCGTACCGGCTGGGCCTGGCGGCCGAACGGATGCGCGGCGGCGATCCGGCGGGGGCCCGGCACGATCTCGACGCGGCCGACCGGGCGGCCCGGCAGCGCGGCGACGCCCTGCTACGGGTCGGCGTCCTGGCCTGCCGGTCCGAACTGCACCGCCGCTCGGGGGAGCCGGCGGCCGCCGAAGCGGAACTGGGCCGTCTGGAGGCGCTCGCGGCGGCCTCCTCCCTCCCCGCGGAGGAGGTCGCGCACTGGGTCGCGCCGGTACGCATGGCCAACCTCCTGGCCGCGGGCGACGCGGTACGGGCCCGGGAGGCGCTGCCCGGCGCGGTCCGGGCCGCCTTCGCGCACCGGAACACGGCCCTCGCCGCCCAGCAGGTGGCCGCCCTGCTGCTGGCGGAGGGGGACGCGCCGGGCGCGGCGGCCGCGCTCGGCACGAGCCGGGCGATCAGGGGCGCGTTCGACGACGGCGACCCGGAGCTGCGCGGGCTCGCGGCCGCACTCGTACGGCGTCTGGGCGAGGACGCGTACGCGACGGCGTTCGCCGAAGGCGCGGCCGTGCCGCGGGCCCGGGCGCTCGACCGGCTGCGGGAGGCCGCCCGCTGACAGTGCGGGCCCGCCGCTGTCAGAGAACGCTCAGAGCGCTGTCATCGCGGGCCGCGAGGCTCTTCCCCGTACCGAGAAACAGGCGGACGACCGCTCCGGAAAGGGAGCCGGGAGGCCGCCCCGGAGAAGGGAATGCCATGACGCACCCCACGCACCCCACGCACCCCGCAACCCCCGACGACACCCCGGACGCCCGCCGCGCGAAGGTCCAGGAAGTGCTGGACTGGGCGGTGGCCGAGGTGGGCGTGCCCGGCGTCGTCGCCGAGGTCGGCGACGCGGACGGGCACTGGTTCGGCACGGCCGGCGTGGCCGACCTGGAGGCCGGGACGGCACGTCAGCGGGGCGAGCACCTGCACGTCGGCAGCGCCGGCAAGGCCTTCACGGCGGCCACGGTCCTGGCGCTGGAGGCGGAGGGCAGGCTGAGCATCGAGGACCCGGTGGAGAAGTGGCTGCCCGGCGTCCTGAGCGTCGCCGCCAACGGCTACGACGGCAACCGGATCACCCTGCGGCACCTCCTCAGCAACACCGGTGGCCTCTTCATCACCGGTCTCGCCCCGGAGATCTCCCACCGGTACGCCACCCGCGGCGCGCTCGCCGAGCACCGCTTCGACCTGTGGACCACGCGGGAACTCCTCGAACTCACCGTTTCCCAGCCCCCGTTGGCGGAGCCCGGCGAGGTCTTCGCGTACTCCAACGGCGGCTTCTACCTGGCCGGCGCGGTCATCGAGGCGGTCACCGGCAACAGCTACGCCGAGGAGGTGGCGCGGACCGTCGCCGCACCGCTGGGCCTCACCCACACGTTCGTACGGCCCGCGGGCGACACCCTGTACCCGGAGCCGTATCCGCGCGCGTACTCCGGGCTGTTCCTGAAGGACGGCGTGAACCCCGAGGACGTCACGGCCGAGAACTGGCGGTCGATGTTCGAGGAGCCGGGGCTGCCGCCGCTCGACACGACCGAGTACAACAGCTCGTGGGCGTGGGCGGCAGGCAACGTCGTCTCCACCGCCTCGGACATGCTCCAGGTGATCCGGGCGTTCGCCGCCGGCACCCTGCTGCCCGAGGCGCAGCACCGGGCGATGTGGACCACGGTCTCCACCGAGGGCGCCCACTGGATGCCGCACTCCCGCTACGGCCTCGGCGTGTTCGAGCTGGACCCGGCGGTCACGGGCGGGCTGACGCTGCGCGGGATGGGCGGCAGCATGCAGGGCTCGCACATCGTGTGCGTCGGCACGCCGGACGGCGAGCGGACGATCACCCTGCACACCAACACGGAGTTCAAGACCTGGGAGGTCATGTTCCGGGCGGTCGAGGCGGCGTTCGGGACGCCGAGGGTGTCCGGGCTGTAGGAACGCCCGACCGGGGGCGTGGCTCGTTCCCGCCCCTTCGGGATCGCTCCGTTCCGCGGTGGGTGGCGGATCGCTAGGATTCCGCCATGGCGACAACTCAGCTGAACGCGCGCGTGCCCGAGGAGCTGGCCGCGCGGGTGCGCGCCTCCGCCTCCCGGGCCGGGATGGACCTCGGTGACTACGTCGCCGCGGTCCTGGAGGCGGACCAGGCCGCCGCGTCGGGCGGCCCGGAGCTCCGGGCGGCACGGGCCCGGATGCACGCGGCGGCGGCGTACCGGATGTGGCTGGCGGACGGGCGGCCGGAGCGGGACGCGATGAGCCTGGACGAGGTCTTCGGCGACTGAGGCGCGAGGCACGAGGTATGAGGCGCGAGGCGCGGGGGCGGACCGCGGGCCCGGTGGCGTCGGGCGGGCGCGGGGCTGGCCGGGCGGGGTTCAGCCGGCCGGCAGGGTGGCGTGCACCTGACGGAGGAAGGACGCGTTGTCCGGTGTGTGGCGGAGCTTGGTGAGGACGGTCTCCAGGAGGGAGTGCCCCTCGCGGGACTGCAGGGCGCGGCGCAGGCCCCGCACGGCCGCCAACTCGGCGGGCGGCAACAGGAGTTCCTCGCGGCGCGTGCCGGAGGGCGTGATGTCCACGGCCGGGAAGACGCGCCGGTCGGCGAGCGAACGGTCCAGCCGCAGCTCCATGTTGCCGGTGCCCTTCAGCTCCTCGAAGTAGTAGTCGTCGGCGCGGGAGCCGGTGTCGACCAGGGCGGTGGCCAGGATGGTCAGCGAGCCCGCCTCCTCGGTCAGCCGGGCCGCGCCGAACAGCCGCTTGGGGCCCTGGAGGGCGGCGGCGTCGACGCCGCCGCTGAGGGTACGGCCGCCGGACGCGGCCGCGTTGTTGTGCGCCCGGCACAGCCGGGTCAGGGAGTCCAGCAGGATCACGACGTCACGGCCGGTCTCGACCAGGCGCTTGGCACGCTCCACGGCCAGTTCGGCGAGCGCGATGTGCTCCTTGGGGGGCCGGTCGAAGGTGGAGGAGTACACCTCGCCGCGCACACCGCGCCGCATGTCGGTGACCTCCTCGGGACGTTCGTCGAGCAGCACCACCATGAGGTGGGCCTCGGGGTGGTTGGCGGCGACGGACGCGGCCAACTGCTGGAGCAGTACGGTCTTCCCGGTCTTCGGCGGCGCGACGATCAGCCCGCGCTGGCCCTTGCCCACGGGGGCGACCAGGTCGACGACCCGTGGACCGAGGGCGCCGGGCGCGCCCTCCAGGTGCAGGCGTTCGCGCGGGTGCAGGGGGGTGAGGTCGCGGAAGTGGGGGCGGCGGCGGGCGGCGTCCGCCGGTTCGCCGTTGACGAGGTCGACCTCGGCGAGGGTGCGGGGCCTGCCGCAGGCGCCGGTCACCGCGTCGCCCTTGCGCAGGCCGAACCGGCGGACGAGGGCGGCGGGGACCTGGACGTCGTGCGGGGCGGCTTCGAGGTTCGCCCCGCGCAGGAAGCCGTTGCCGCCGGCCGCCAGGTCGAGGACGCCCGCGGCCCGGACGGCCGGGGGCGGGGTGGTGCGGGGGGTTTCGAGTGTGCTGGTCATGGGGGTTCGGTCCTTTCGCGGACGCGGAAGTGCGGAAGTGCGGAGGTGAGCTGGGGAGGCCCGGTGAGATCGCGGCTGGTCGGCGCACAGGTCCATGGGTGGACGGCGCGGACGCCCCGGGCGGGAAACGGCAGGGGAACAAGGCCCTGCGAGGGAGAAACAGATGCACGAGGCCCCGGAGAAGGGGTCCGCATGGGGGCCAGGACGTACGAAGAACGTCCGGCGACGAGATGAGCACCGCCGCCACGAAGGGGCGAGAACGGATGCAAGGGCAAGGTACCACAGCCGGGGCGTCCCCGAACACCCCCCTCCTCCCGGGGCCCGCACGCGACGACCCCGTGGGCCGTTTTCCGCCCCCTGCCCCCTTGAGCGCCGGGCCCCTATGCTGTGGCCGGTGTTCACCCCCCAGGGCCCCTCCCTCCGCGAACTCGCCCGCCAGGCGCTCTCCTCCGTCGAGCACGGCTACGACCTGCTCGCCCCGAAGTTCGACCACACCCCCTTCCGCACCCCCGACGCCGTCCTCACCCCGGTGGCGAACCTCCTGCGCCGCCTCGGCCCCTTCGACGCCGGGCTCGACCTCTGCTGCGGCACCGGCGCGGGCGTCGGCGTCCTCCAGGAGGTGTGCCGCGCGCGGGTCGCCGGGATCGACCTCAGCGCCGGGATGCTCGACGTCGCACGCCGGAACGCGAGCAGGCGCGCACCGGACACCCCCGCGGAGGTCCCCGCCCACTGGGTGCGCGGCGACGCCCTCGCCCTCCCCTTCGGGCCGGTCTTCGGCCTCGTGGTGAGCTTCGGCGCCTTCGGGCACTTCCTGCCCGCCCAGCGCCCCGCGCTGTTCGCGCAGGTCCGCCAAGTGCTGCGGCCGGGCGGCCGGTTCGCGTTCCCGCTGCCCGCGCCGGCCCGCCCCGGGTCGTACGCCCATCTCGCGATGCTCGGGTTCGACGCCGTGATGCGGGTGCGCAACGCGCTGTGGCGTCCCCCGTTCGTCATGTACTACCGGGGCTTCACGCTCGCCGCCGTCACCGCCGAACTCCGTGCGGCCGGCTTCGGCGTCACCACGTACGCACTGGACGAACCCGGCCGTCGCGAGGACGGCGCCCCCCGCTGCCGGATGCTCGTCGCCACCCGTCTCCAACCGGACATAAAAACTGTGTGAGTGCGATGCATTGCCGCACGGAAGCAGGGCACACGGAGGTGGCAGGACAAAGGCCCAACGGTCGCAAGGCCGTACGGCGGGCCCGCATTTCGTCTGACCCGGTCCATGAAGCGGGCGGAAAAGTGATGCAGCAGTGCGCCTGACCGTGGGTCGCACGCTGTGCAGAGAGAAAGAGTGGAACCGCGATGATTGTTCTTGGTCTGATCCTGCTCCTCATCGGAGTGTTTGCCAGCATCTCGATCCTGACGACCGTGGGTGGCGTCCTGATCGTGGTCGGAGCGATTCTGTGGATTCTCGGTGCGACCGGACACGCGCTGGGCGGACGAAAGCACTATTTCTGACCGGGCCGGTCCCGGACCCGCCGTGGGTGGGCAAGCCTGAAGAAGGCCTGCCCACCCACGGCGTGCGTCCGGCCCTTCTCCCGCGCGGCGGTCACGTGCGCAGGCGCTCGCGTACGTACGTGAGCGCCTGCGCACGCTACGAGTCGAACACCACCACGCTACGAGTCGAACACCACCCGGAACACGCCGCGCACCACCCGCACGACCCCGCCGACAACTGTCCGTACGACACCCTCGGCGAGCCCCGACGTCACGACCTCGGAGCCCAGTTCGGCGGCGTCGTCGGACACGCCCTCGCCCCGGCAGGGCCGGTTCCGGCACACCCGGCGCAGACGGCCGGGCACCGGCCTCCCGCAGCGCCTGCACATCCGGCCCCCGTACTGCATGGTCGTCCCCGTTTCTGTCCGCGTGTTCCCGTGCTTCCTGTACTTCCTGTACGGGGAAGGACGCGCGGGCGGCGGGCGGGGTTCCCCCTCGGCCGGACGCGGCCACCGCGTCGGCTACAGCATGTCGAGCGGCTGCTTGCGTACGGGGCCGGGGAACGCGGCGTCCAGTGCCTTGAGGTCCGTCGCGGTGAGGGTGATCCCGAGGGCCGCGTGGTTCTCCTCCACGTGCGCGACGGTGGAGGCCTTGGGGATGGCGATGACATCGTCGTCGCGCAGCACCCAGGCGAGCGCCACCTGGAGCGGGGTCGCGCCGTGCGCCTCGGCGACGGACTCCAGGGCGGGGTGCCCCAGGAGCCGCCCCTGTTCCAGCGGGGAGTAGGCCATGACCGGCACCGAGCGCTCCCGGCACCAGGGCAGCAGGTCGTACTCGGGGCCCCGGCGGGTGAGGTTGTAGAGGATCTGGTTCGTCTCGGGGAGGTCGCCCGCGGGCAGGTCGTCCAGGTCGTCGACGTCCAGGTTGCTCACGCCCCAGGCGCCGATGCTGCCGTCGCCGACCAGGCCTTCGAGGGCTTCCACGGTCTCGGCCAGCGGAATTCCGCCGCGCCAGTGCAATAGGTACAGGTCGAGGCGGTCCGTGCCGAGGCGGCGCAGGCTCGCGCGGCAGGCGTCGACGGTGCCCCGGGAGTCGGCGTTCGACGGCAGGACCTTGCTGACCAGGAAGACCTCGTCGCGGCGGCCGCGGATCGCCTCGCCGACCAGCTCCTCGGCGGCACCGCCGCCGTACATCTCGGCGGTGTCGATCAGGGTCATGCCGAGGTCGATGCCCCGGCGCAGCGCGGCGAGCTCGTCGGCGCGCCGGGCCCGGCTGTCGCCCATGTACCACGTTCCCTGGCCCAGGGCGGGCACGCTCGCGCCGGAGGGGAAGGTCACGGTCCTGGCCGCTGTCATGGTGGATACCTCATTCCGTTCGTACGGGTGATGCAGTCGTCGCGCCCATGACGAGCACCCCACCACGGGCGCCCGCCGTCGCACAAACGCGGGCCCGTGAGCCGATCCCGCACCGGGGGGCCGGGGAGCTCCGGGGCCGGCGGTGCGGGCGGGGCGGCGACCCCTGCGTGCGGCCGTCCATGTGCGGGCCCCCATGATGAACACCATGAACCTCGGCACCCGCACCCCCCGCGCGACCGGCCTGCTCCTCGCCGCCGCCCTGCTGCCCCTGCTCACCTCGTGCGGTCTCACCGGCGTCCTGTCACCCGCCGAGGTGCGCGCGGACGCCGTCGACGACGGGAAGTCCGCGAGCGGGCCGGTCGACTGCGCCAAGGCGAAGTGCGTGGCGCTCACCTTCGACGGCGGCCCCAGCGCACCGACCCCGAAGGCACTGGACGTACTGAAGAGCGAGAAGGTGCCGGCGACCTTCTTCCTCCAGGGCAAGGGGCACACCGACACCTATCCGCAGACCGTGACCCGCATGGCCGCGGAGGGCCACGAGACAGCGAATCACACCTGGTCGCACAAGAACCTGACCGAGCTGACCCCGGACCAGATCCGCGCCGAGATCGAACCGGTGCAGAAGGACATCGAGAAGGCGACCGGCAAGGCCCCCACCCTGATGCGTCCGCCGGGCGGCGCCACCAGCAACGACGTCTCCGAGGTGCTGGGGGAGATGGGCCTGGCCCAGGTCCTGTGGAGCGTCACCGCGAAGGACTTCCAGGTCAAGGACCCGGCAGAGATCAAGAAGCGGGTGCTGGAGCAGACCGAGCGGGACGGCATCATCCTGCTCCACGAGCGCTACCCGGCGACGATTCCCGCGCTGCCGGTCATCATCGCCGAACTCCGCAAGCAGGGCTACACGTTCGTGACGGTCTCCCAGCTCATGTCCCCGGCGAAGCCCGAAGCCGGCGAGGTCTACCGCCCCTGACGGGGAAGGTCTGCCGCCCCTGACCGGCGAGCCGCGCGTGCCGCCGGCAGGGGCTCCGGGCCCCCGCCCCCCGCCCCCCGCCCCGCGCCGGGCGCGGCAGCCGTCACCGGAACGCACCGCCGTCACCGGAAGCCCCCGCCGCCGCTCACCCCGCCCCCGGCAGGGACATCCGCGCGAGCCGGGCCGGGTCCACCACCGTCCTGATGGCCACGATCCGGCCTTCCGCGACCGTGAACGCCACCACCGCGCGCGGCGTGCCGTCCTCGTGCCGGGACAGGATCCCCGGCAGCCCTCCGACCAGCACTTCCAGGCCCTCCGCGGCCCCCCGGGCGCCGACTTGAGCGCCCGCGGCCACCTTCGTCGCGCCCAGGGAGACGACCGGGCCGTCCGGGGTCTCCACGGCCAGTTCCACCTCCGGGTCCAGCACCCGGAGCAGCTCCTCGAAGTCGCCCCGGCGCGCCGCGGCCAGGAACGCCCGTACCACCGCCCGCTCCTCCCGCCCGGCGCCGGACGGCCGCTCCCCGTCCCGCACCTTCCTGCGGGCCCGGCTCGCGAGCATCTTCGTCGCGGCGGTGGACCTGCCCAGAATCTGGGCTATCTCCCCGAACGGCACCCCGAACAGGTCGTGCAGCACGAACGCCAGCCGCTCGCCGGGCCCGAGCGACTCCAGTACGACCAGCAGCGCCGGTCCGACCGAGTCGGCCAGCAGCGCGTCGTCCTCGGGGGCGGGTCCCTCGTCCAGGGTCACCACCGGCCCGGACACGCCGTCGTCGTACGAGGCCTCCGGCCGGGCCTGCCGGGAGCGCAGCACGTCCAGGCTGATCCGGCCGACCACCGTGGTCAGCCACCCGCCCAGGTTGTGGATGGCGGCGGCGTCCTGGCGGGAGAGCCGCAGCCAGGCCTCCTGCACCACGTCCTCGGCGTCGGCGTACGAGCCGAGCATGCGGTGCGCGACCGCCCGCAACCGGTCGCGCTCGGCCTCGAACAGTTCGGCCGTCGGGTTCGGGGGACTGGTGCGGTGCGGGGTGCGGCTCATCGTTGTTACCTTCCTCGGCGCTGCTCCGTCATGGGGATGACGCGCCCGGCAGGGCACAGGTAACCGACGAAGGAGCAGGTCCGATGGAAGCACGTACCGCGCCACGCATGAAGAGCCCCGCCAGCCCCGATGTGATCACGGGAGTCCAGCACCTCTACAAGGCGATCCACGCCGCCGGGGTGGACGGCGGACTGCTCGCCCTGGTGCACCTGCGCACCAGTCAGATCAACGGGTGCAGCCCGTGCGTGCACGCCACCGTCCAGGCGGCGACCAAGGCCGGGGAGTCCGCCGAGCGGTTGCACCACGTGGTCGCCTGGCGCGAGACGCCCTTCTTCACCGAGGAGGAGCGGGCGGCGCTCGCCCTGGCGGAGGCGGCGACCCGGATCCAGGACGGCGCGCCGGGGGTCACCGACGAGATCTGGGAGGCGGCGGCCCGCCACTTCACTCCGGAGCAACTGGGCGCCATCACCCTGGAGATCTCGCTGACCAACCTCTTCAACCGGCTCAACCACACCGTCCGGGAACAGGCCGGCAAGACCTGGTGAACCGGACGGGGCGGCGGGCCCGGCCGACACCGGCCGGGCCCGCCGCCGCCCGCGCCCGGGCGGGCGCTCAGTCGAGGCAGAACTCGTTGCCCTCGACGTCCCGCATGTTCTGGCACGACTCGTTGAACTCGTCCGCCAACAGCAGCTCCCCCCGCGTGGCGCCCAGCGCGACGAGCCGCACGCACTCGGCCTCCAGCGCGGCCAGGCGCTCCTCGCCGACCAGTCCGGTGCCGGCCCGCACGTCGAGGTGCACCCGGTTCTTGACGGTCTTGCCCTCGGGCACCCGCTGGAAGTACATCCTCGGCCGCACCCCCGTCGGGTCCTGGCAGACGAATCCGGCGCCCTGCCGCTCCGGCGGCAGCGAGCGGTGGTACGCCGCCCAGTCGGCGAACCCCTGCGGCGGCTCCGGCACGACGTACCCCAGCACCTCGCACCAGAAGCGGGCGACGCGCTCGGGATCGGCGCAGTCGAAGGTGATCTGGAAGTCCCTGATCTCGGTCATCGCGCCATCGTAGGGCGGGGGTTCGCCGCTCGGACACTCCTTTACGGCCGCCACCAGGGAGTTCCTCCCGATGTGTCGCGCAGGGCGTTCGTCGCGCAGTGGACCTCGCCACCCGCCAGGTGGGCCCACTTGAAGTTCTCCACCCAGCTCACGCGCACCCCCTGGCGGCGCAGGGCGCGCTCCGTCGCCGTACGGAACAGGTCCTCGCGGCCCACCATCGGGCCGTGCGGGTCCGGGGCCGCGTAGTCCCGGGCGGACAGGGACAGCCCGTTGGCGAGGCCGGGGGAGTAGGCGACGGCCCGCTCCCGCGGGATCGACGGGTCGAACCTCCCCCAGGCGTACAGCACGGGCACCCGCACCAACTCCCGCTCCGACAGGCCGGTTTCCCGCAGCAGCGTGTCCACCTGGGCGTCGACGTGCCGGGCGGCCCTCTCGTTCCCGGCGAGGAACGCCGCGTCGCCGAGCACGGCGTCGACCGTCGGCCGGTCCTCGGCGGTCGTCCCCTCGAAGAGGAGACGGCCGCCCCCGCCCCGCGCGGACGCCTCGCGCAGCAGGCGCGTCGCCAGCCGGGGATCGGAGACCATCAGGGTCCAGCCGCGCGCGTTGTCCGCCCGTACGACGTGGACCGTCTCGTCGGTGTGTCCCACCAGCAGCCAGGAGGTGTCGACCGCGATCGGAGCCTGCTGCCCCTGCGCGGCCAGCATCCGCACGAAGGACGGGTCGGGCGCCCGGTCGGCGCCGGCGCCGTGGACGATGCGGCCCTGCGGATGCCCGGGGTACGGGGGCACGGACTCGAAGTTCCCGGCGAAGTTCTGGAGGTCGTCCACGTTCGCGGGACGGGCGCGGGTGAACTGCTGGACCACGCCCACGTCCGGCCCCCGCAGCTCCCGGAACAGCAGCCGCGCCGAACGGCTCAGCGTGCTCGGCCCCAGCTCGCTCGCGGGCCACACCACCGGCGCGCGCAGCAGCATCCGCATCCGGTGCACGCCGCCCGGCGCCGGCATGCTCACCGTCCCCGGCTCGACCGTGTCCTGCCGCCAGATGTCCCGCCACCACTGCGCGGTCCCGGGGGTGAACGTCAGCTTGTCGCGCGGCAGCCCGGCCCGCTCGGCCGCCCGGCGCAGCGAGTCCGCGAAGGGTTTCCACTCGGCGGGCCTGTACCGCGCCCCGATCCAGCCCGGCACGATCCCGCTGCCGGGTCCGGGCGCCGCGGCGAACACGGACTCGGCGCGCTGGAGATCGTGCTGCACGAGCACGGGCGCGACCCGCATCCGTACGCGGTCCGACGCCGCCGCACCCCCCTGACGTACCGTCAGGACGATGTCCACCTCGCCGTTCCAACGGCACGGATCACGCACCACGTCCCGCCCCTCGACGGCGAGCTCGATTCCGGCACGCAACTCACGTGCCGTCAGTTCGCCCTTCAAAGCGATGAGTTCACCGCCCCTGCGGACGAAGAGGCGTACGTACGGAGCCTGGGCGGGCGACACCCCGAGGTGTCCGGCGGCGTCGTCGGCCACCCGCATCGGCCGCACTCGCAGGGGGGCCAGGTCCCGGGCGTCGCGCTCTCCGTTCACCCGCTCGTCGGCGGCGTCGTGGCAGGCGGCGAGCCGCTCGTCCACCGCCGGGTCGACCCGGTCCAGGTCGGCCGCGGTGGCCCGGCAGCGGCGGGCGTCGTCGTCCAGGTTCGGCAGGAAGACCGCGCCCCGGCCGGGCCGCCACCGGTCCTCGCCGGGCTCGTCCGTGTCGCCGGTCAGGTCGACGCGGCCGTCCTGGTTCACGTCGGCGCGCAGGTCGGGGGCCGGGGGAGCGGTGGGGGCGGGGGCCGCGGTGGCGGCGGTCGTGACGGCCGTGACGAGGAGGGCGACGAGCACCGCCGATGCCGTACGGGCGTGATGTCCCAGCATGACGTTTCCTTCCGCGAAGGAGGAGGGAGGGCGGAACCTCGGTTCCTCTTCCAGGCTCCCGGTGTCATGCCGGACGCGCGTCGTCCGAGGTGACGAAACGGACGTACATCGTTGTGCGCAGTCGTCCCGACCGGCCCGGTACCGGCCCCGCGCGGGGGCGCCCCGGCGGGTCGGGCCGGCCGCCCCGCCCGGGCATCGCCAGGATGAGGAGAGACTGCGCCCCCTCCCCCTCCCTCGAACGGAGCCCTCCCATGTCCCACCAGCGCGACGCGGCGGAAACGTATCCGGCGGTGTGCGGACACACCCACCTCTTCCCGGGGGTGCGCTGCCGCCTCCAGGGACTGCCCGACGCGGCGGCCTTCGTGGCCGCGCCGCGGTCGCTGCCGGTGGACCTGCGGTTCTCCGACGGCACGTCCGCCGACGCGGAACTGCGCGCGGGCGCCCCGGGGCACCCGGTACTGGCCGTACCCGCCCACACCACGGCCGCGGGCCGCACGATCGCCGAACGGGCCTGGTTGGTCAGGGAGTTCACCCGGCACGGGGACGCGGTGGAGTTCCGGCTGGCCGCGCTCCCGGCGGAATGAGCCCCGCGCCCGGCCCCGGGCTTCCGGGGCCGGGCGCGGAAGATCCCGTACGGCTCAGACGGTCGACGCGTCGATCACGAAGCGGTAGCGGACGTCGCTGGCGAGCACCCGCTCGTACGCCTCGTTGATCCGGTCGGCGTCGATCAGCTCGATCTCCGCCCCCAGCCCGTGCTCGGCGCAGAAGTCCAGCATCTCCTGGGTCTCCCGGATGCCGCCGATCATGGAACCGGCGAGGGTCTTGCCGCCGCCGATCACCGAGAAGAGGTTGAGGGAGACCGGCTCCTCGGGAGCGCCGACGTTCACGAAGGCGCCCTCCGAGCGCAGCAGGCCCAGGTACCTGTCCAGCGGCAGCGGCGCGGAGACCGTCGAGAGGATCAGGTCGAAGGAGCCCTTGAGCTGCTCGAACGTCGCCTCGTCGCTGGTCGCGTAGTAGTGGTCGGCGCCCAGCCTCAGGCCGTCGTCCTTCTTGCGCAGCGACTGCGAGAGCACGGTCACCTCGGCGCCCATCGCGTGCGCGATCTTGACGGCCATGTGCCCGAGCCCGCCGAGGCCGACGACGGCGACCTTCTTGCCGGGGCCCGCCTGCCAGCGGTGCAGCGGGGAGTAGGTGGTGATGCCCGCGCACAGGAGCGGCGCGGCGACGTCCAGGGCGAGCCCGTCGGGGATGCGCACGGTGTACGCCTCGTCCACGACGATGTGCGTGGAGTAACCGCCGTAGGTGGGCTCGCCGTCGTGGTCGAGGGCGTTGTACGTGCCGACGTTGCCGCGCGCGCAGTACTGCTCCAGGCCCGCCCGGCAGTTCTCGCACTCGCGGCAGGAGTCGACCATGCAGCCGACGCCGACCCGGTCGCCGACGGCGAACTTCGTGACCTCGGAGCCGACCTCGGAGACGACACCGGCGATCTCGTGACCCGGGACCATCGGGAAGATGCCCTCGCCCCAGCCGTCGCGCGCCTGGTGGATGTCGGAGTGGCAGATGCCCGCGTACTTGATGTCGATCAGGACGTCGGAGGGGCGCACGGCCCGGCGCTCGATCGTGGTCCGCTCCAGCGGCGCCTTCGCGGAGGGGGCCGCCCAGGCGGAGACGGTGGAGGTGTTCTGGGTGCTGGTCTGTGCGGTGCTCATGTCCCCACCGTGCCAGCCGTACGGACATCCTCCCAGGTCACCGCGTTGCGTACGTCCAGTGGTCCTACTACTGGCGGGGACACCCTGGTGTGCGTACGACCCGGGATACTGGACACCATGGACGACCGCCCCGCCTCCGCCCGCACCCCCGCGACCGAGCCCCTCGACAGCCGCGCCGAGCTCAGCGAGTTCCTGCGCACCCGCCGGGCGCGGCTCCAGCCGGGGGACGTCGGCCTGCCCGACTTCGGCCGCCACCGGCGGGTGCCGGGCCTGCGCCGCGAGGAGCTGGCGCAGCTCGCGGGGGTGTCGGTGGCCTACTACACGCGCCTGGAACAGGGCAACGGCCGCAACGTCTCCGGCGAGGTCCTGGACGCGATCGCCCGCGCGCTGCGGCTCACCGACGCGGAGCACTCCCACCTCACGCACCTGGCCAGGCCCACCGCCCACAAGAAGAAGCGCGCGGGGCGTCCGCAGCGGGTGCGGCCCGCGCTGCTCCAGCTCGTCGACGCGCTGGACGGCGTGCCCGCGTACGTGGTGGGCCGCAGGTCCGACATCCTCGGCTGGAACCGGATGGCGGCGGCCCTCTTCGGGGACTGGGGGGCGCTGCCGCAGCAGGAGCGGAACTGGGCGCGGATCTGCTTCCTGCACGAGGGGGCGCGGGAGCTGTTCGTGGACTGGGACCAGAAGGCGTCCGACATGGTCAGCTTCCTGCGCATGGAGGCCGGCTGCTTCCCGAACGACCCGCGGCTGTCGGCGCTGGTGGGGGAGCTGTCGGTGAAGAGCGAGGAGTTCCGGCGGCTGTGGGCGACGCACGACGTGCGGGAGAAGGGGCACGGGGTGAAGCGGCTGCGGCACGGCCTGGTGGGCGAGCTGACCCTGTCGTACGAGACGCTGCGGCTGCCGGACGACCACGACCAGTCCCTGGTGACGTACCACGCGGAGCCGGGGACGGAGTCGGAGGCGGGGCTGCGGCTGCTGGCGAGCGTGGGCACGGGGCGCCTGGACGCGGGGCGGGGCGTGGTCGGGTCGGCGCCCGGCGCCGGGGCGGACTTCCCCCCGCCCCACCCCTTCCCATGACCCTCCGTGACCCGGCGGGGCGTGCGGCGCTCAGCCCCGGTCCGCCTCGAAGGCCAGCAGCAGGGACGCCGCCACGCTCACCGCGATCGTGGCCGGTTCCTTGCCGGTGATGTCCGGCAGGCCGATCGGGGTGGTGATCCGGTCGATCGTGGCGTCGTCGTGACCGCCCTCGTCCGCGAGGCGCTTGCGGAAGCGGGCCCACTTCGCGGAGGAGCCGATCAGCCCGATCGAGCCGAGGCCCGCGGTGCGCAGGGCGGCGTCGCACAGGGCGGCGTCCTCCGCGTGGTCGTGCGTCATGATCAGCACGTGGGTGCCCGGAGCCAGCTCCGCGAGCACCTCCTCCGGCAGGAGCGGAACGTGGTGCGCGTGCACCTGGGCCACCGCGTCCGCGAGGACGGCCAGCCGCTCGGCGGAGACCATCTCGGGCCGGGTGTCCACGAGGTGCAGGTCGATCTCGTGCCGCGCCAGGATGCGGGACAGTTCCAGCCCGACATGTCCCACTCCGAAGACCGCCACCGCCGGGACCACGGGCAGCGGCTCCAGCAGCACGCCGACCGCCCCGCCGCAGCACTGCACGCCGTGCGGGCCCGACACCTTGTCGTTGAGGGCGAACTCCATCAGCTCCGGCTCCGCGCCCCGGGCGTCCATCAGCTCGCGGGCCCGGTCGATCGCGACGGCCTCGATGTTGCCGCCGCCGATGGAACCCCACGTCTCGGTGCGCCCCACGACGAGCTTGGCGCCGGCCTTGCGGGGGGCGTGGCCGCGCACGGTCGCGACGGTCACGAGAACGCCGGTCTCCCGGCGCTCCCGCAACCGCGCGACCGCGGCCACCCAGGTCATGTCAGGCATTGCTGAGCGCGGACGTGCCGGCGGCGGCTTCCAGGTCTTCCCCGGCGCCCTCCCGGGTCGACTCGATGGCCCAGTACACCGCTTCCGGCGTCGCCGGGGACGCCAGCTCGACGCTCGCCCCGGCGGGGCCGAAGGCCGCGGCGGCCTGCCGCAGGGCCTCCCGTACCGAGAAGGCCAGCATGAGGGGAGGCTCGCCGACGGCCTTGGAGCCGTACACCGCGCCCTCCTCGGTGGCGTTCTCCATCAGGGTGACGTTGAACTCCTCCGGCATCTCCGAGAAGCTCGGCAGCTTGTACGTGCTCGCCGCCTGCGTCTGGAGCCGGCCCCGGTGCGGTCCGTCGCCGGTGTCCCAGCGCAGGTCCTCCAGCGTCAGCCAGCCCGCGCCCTGCACGAAGCCGCCCTCGACCTGCCCGATGTCGATCAGCGGGGAGAGGCTGTCGCCGACGTCGTGCACGATGTCGACCCGGCGGATCTTGTACGCCCCCGTGAAGCCGTCCACCTCGACCTCGGTCGCGGCGGCCCCGTTGGAGAAGTACTTGAACGGCGTGCCCCGGAAACTCTTGGCGTCCCAGTGCAGCCCCTCGGTCCGGTAGAAGCCGGACGCCGAGAGCTGGACCCGCTGGAAGTACGCCGTGCGCACCAGGTCGTCCCAGGCCAGTTCCTTGTCGCTGCCCAGGACCCGGGCGACGCCCTCCACGATGCGCACGTCGGAGGCGTTGCCGCCGAGCTGGGTGCCGGCCACCTGGCGCAGCCGGTCGCGGAGCTGCTCGCAGGCGTTCTTGATCGCACCGCCGTTGAGGTCCGCGCCCGCGCTGGCGGCGGTGGCGGAGGTGTTGGGCACCTTGTCCGTACGGGTCGGGGCGAGGCGCACCCGGTGCAGCGGGATGCCCAGCGTGGTGGCGGCGACCTGCATCATCTTGGTGTGCAGGCCCTGGCCCATCTCGGTGCCGCCGTGGTTGATCAGGACGGAGCCGTCCTTGTAGATCAGCACCAGCGCGCCGCCCTGGTTGAAGGCGGTGAGGTTGAAGGAGATGCCGAACTTGATCGCGGTGAGCGCGACGGCCCGCTTGGTGTGCGGGTGCGCGGCGTTGAACGCGGCGATCTCCCGGCGGCGGTCGGCGAGGTTGCCGTTCTCCTTGACCTGCTCCCACACCGCGGAGATCCGCTCGGCCTGGGTGACCGGCTGGCCGTACGGCGTGGTCTGGCCCTGTCCGGGCCGGTAGAAGTTGCGCTCGCGCAGCTCGATGGGGTCCAGGCCGAGCTGCGGGGCCACCCGGCCGAGGATGTCCTCGATGACGAGCATGCCCTGGGGGCCGCCGAAGCCCCGGAAGGCCGTGTTGGAGACGGTGTTGGTCTTGGCGATGCGGCCGGCGACCCGGGCGTTGGGGATCCAGTACGTGTTGTCGATGTGGCACAGCGCGCGCGCCAGCACCGGCTCCGAGAGGTCCAGGCTCCAGCCGCCGTCGGCGGTCAGGGTGGCGTCGAGGGCCTGGATGCGGCCCTCGGCGTCGAAGCCGATCCGCCACGAGGAGTGGAAGCCGTGCCGCTTGCCGGACATGGTGAGGTCCTGCGTGCGGTTGAGGCGGAAGCGGACCGGGCGGCCGGTGAGCTTGGCGCCCAGGGCGGCGATCGCCGCGAAGCCGTGCGGCTGCATCTCCTTGCCGCCGAAGCCGCCGCCCATCCGCAGGCACTGCACGGTGATCTCGTGCGCCGGGACGCCGAGGACGTGCGAGACGATCTCCTGCGTCTCGGACGGGTGCTGGGTGCTGGACTGGATGAAGAGCTGGCCGCCCTCGTCGATCAGGGCGAGCGCGGCGTGCGTCTCCAGGTAGAAGTGCTCCTGCCCGGAGAAGGTGAACTCGCCGGTGAACACGTGCGCCGACTCGGCGAAGCCGGCCTCGATGTCACCGGTCTCCATCAGCGGGCGCGCCCCGTGGAAGCTCTCGGCCGCGATGGCCTCCTCCACGGTGACGATCGCGGGCTTCTCGTCGAGCTCGACCTCCACGGCCGCCGCTCCCAGCCGGGCCGCCTCCAGGGTCTCGCCGAGCACCCAGGCCACGGCGTGGCCGTGGAACATGACCTCGTCGGGGAAGAGCGGCTCGTCGTGCTTCATGCCGGCGTCGTTCTCGCCGGGTACGTCCGCGCCGGTCAGGACGCGGACCACGCCGGGCACGGCGAGCGCGGGCTCGGTGCGCAGGGCGGTGATGCGGCCGTGGGCCTTCATCACCTGGACCGGGTAGGCGTGCAGGACGTCCTTGGTGCGGTGCACGAGGTCGTCGGTGTAGAGCGCGGTGCCGGTGACGTGCTGGTAGGCGCTCTCGTGCGGCATGGAGACGCCGACGACGGGCTTCTCGGGGCGCTCGGACAGATGGCTCATGACGAAACCGCCTCGGTGGTGGTCTGTGCGTACAGCTTCTTCAGGCTCGTGCCGAGCATCGCGGAACGGTAGAGGGAGCTGGCCCGGTGGTCGCTCATCGGGGTGCCCTCGCCGCGCAGGACGCGGGCGGCCGCGTCTACAGTCTCCTGCGTCCAGGGCCTGCCCTCCAGCGCGGCCTCGGTGGCCAGCGCACGGATCGGGGTGGCGGCGACGCCGCCCAGGCCGATCCGCGCCCTGCGGACGATGCCGCCCTCGACGTCCACCGCGAAGGCCACCGCGACGCTGGAGATGTCGTCGAAGCGCCGCTTGGCGATCTTGTGGAAGGCCGTCACCCGCGACAGCGGCGTCGGAACGCGCACCGCGCGGATCAGCTCGTCGGGGCGGCGCACGCTCTGCCGGTACCCGGTGAAGTAGTCCGCCAGGGGGACCACGCGCTCGCCGTCGGCGCCGGCCAGGACCAGCGAGGCGTCCAGCGCGAGCAGCACCGGCGGGCTGTCGCCGATGGGGGAGCCGGTGCCGAGGTTGCCGCCGAGGGTGGCGCCGTTGCGGATCAGCCGGGAGGCGAACTGCGGGAACAGCTCCGCCAGCAGCGGCACGGACCCGTCCAGGCGGCGCTCGATCTCGGTGAGGGTGAGGGCCGCGCCGATCTCCAGGTACTCCGCCTCGGTGCGCAGCTCGCGCAGTTCGGGGAGGCGGTCGATGGCGACGACGCAGGTGTCGCGCCGGGAGCGGATGTTGACCTCGACGCCGTAGTCGGTGCTGCCGGCGACCAGGACCGCCTCGGGGCGCTCGCGCAGGACGCGCAGGGCCTCCGCCAGCGTCGCGGGGCGCAGGAACGTGCTGTCGCCCTGGGTGTACGCCGTGGCCACCGGCTCCGGCGGGGACTGCTCGCGGCGCTGGGCCAGCGGGTCGTCCGCGGCGGGCTCGCCGACGGCGTACGCGGCGTCACGGATGGGGCGGTAGCCCGTGCACCGGCACAGGTTGCCGCTCAGCGCGTGCAGGTCGAAGCCGTTGGGGCCGTGCTCCGGGTCCGAGGTGCCGTCGGCCGTGCCCGCGGCGTCGGTGGTGTCGGGCGACGCCTCGTGCGCGCAGCGGTCGGGGCGGTAGTACTCCGAGGCCATGCTGCAGACGAAGCCGGGCGTGCAGTAGCCGCACTGCGAGCCGCCGCGGACCGCCATCTCCTCCTGCACCGGGTGCAGGGCGGCGGGCGTGCCGTCCGCGCCGGGAGTGGCGAGGCCCTCCGCGGTGACGACCTCCTGGCCGTCCAGCGCGGCGGCCGGCACCAGGCAGGCGTTGACCGCGACCCAGTCGGTGGGCTTGTTGACGCCGGGCCGGGCCACCAGGACGGAACAGGCGCCGCATTCACCCTCGGCGCAGCCCTCCTTGGTGCCGGTCAGGCCGCGCTCGCGCAGGAAGTCGAGCACGGTGGTGTGGGGTGCGTCCGGGGCGAGGGAGGTTTCCTTGCCGTTGACCGTGATGCGCGCGCTTACCATGGCAGAACCTCTTTTTGGGGCGCAGTCGACCTAATCGCCGTAGCGGGCATTTCGGGAGCTTTCTCTTCGGCGGTGCAGCCTGCCGGGGTGCAGCTTGCGACGGTACGTCCCGGAGAGCGGGGACACCGGACGCTACGCGGGGAGGCGTGTGCTGACCCCGCAGACGGTGGCGGAGATCAGAGGGTGACGCCGGGCCCGTGAGCGGGTCGCACCGGCGGGAGGGGCCGCCTCAGCAGCCGTGGGCCACGCGGCCGGGAGCCCAGGCGGTGCGCCGGGCGAGGCGCTGGAGATCGGAGATGACAGACATCCGACAGTGCCTCCTTCCGGCCCGACGGCTCCCGGGTCTTCCCTTGTTGAACTGTTCGAAATTAAGTCGCGGCGGGCAGACGGGTCAAGGAACCCGCGGCAACGCGCGGGCACTTCGGTGGAAGCTCCGAGTGGAGCGACGAATACTCCAGGGCGGTGTGTACGTTCATCCGGCCGCCGGGCCGGCCCCCTCTCCCACGGCGGCCCGTCGCAGCCCCCGTATCGCCGGAATCGCGAACAGCGCCACGCAGCCCACCAGGCACACGCCCGCCGACACCAGCAGCAGCCGCGCCGGGGACGCCAGCGCGAGCGCGGGCCCCGCAAGCACCTGACCGAGCGCGATGCCCGACACCGAGCCCGCCAGCTCGTACGCGGAAACCCGGTTGAGGACGGCGGCGGGTGTATGGGTCTGCACGCTCGTCGCCCACATCACCGACCAGAACGCCATCGCCCCGCCCCCGAGCACATGGCCCGTCAGCAGCACCGGCAGCCCCGCGTCCAGCGCCACGCACAGCGGCAGCACGGTGTACAGCGCCATCGCCACCGCCCCGGCGGCCAGCGGCCGCGACGGACGCACCCGCAGCGCCGACAGCCCGCCGAGCACCGTCCCGACCCCCAGGAACGAGACCGCCAGACCGTACGCGTCCGGACCGAGCCGGGACCCGATCAGCCCCGAACTCAGCGGCACCAGCGGGCCGAAGACGAGGACGCCGTAGACCATCCAGATGAGGATCACCGACCACATCCAGGTGCGCGCCCGGAACTCCCGCCAGCCCTGCCGCAGCTCCCGCCGCAGCGAACCGCCGCGCGCGGCGGGGGAGGAGGCGCCCGGGGCGAGGCGGACGAACCCCAGGCACAGGGCGCTGACCACGAAGGTGCCCGCGTCGATCGCGTACACCGTCCCGGCGTTGGTGAGCGCGATCAGCACCCCGGCGACGGCGGGCCCGACCAGATGGGCGAGCGCGTCGGCGACCTTGAGGGTGGCGTTCGCCCGCTGCGGCTCGCGGGCGACCAGCGGGACCATCCCGTTCATCCCCGGCAGGAACATCGCCACGGCCGCGCCGCCGAGCGCCGCCATGGTCACCAGCAGCCAGAACGGAGGCGTCCCGGTGAAGAAGGCGACGGCCAGCACGCCCTGGGTGGCGACCCGTACGAGGTCCGCGCCGACCATCATCCGGCGCGCCCCGAACCGGTCGGCGAGCACCCCGCCGAACAGCACCAGGGCGACGAACGTCCCCGTCCAGGTGCCGAGCACCAGGCCGACCCCGGAGATCCCGTACACGGCGCCGACCGCGAGCGCGGCGGCCACCGGCATCATGGCGTCGCCGAGCTGGGAGATGGTGCGGGCGGTGAAGAAGAGGGTGAAGGGCCGGTCCCACAGCGGGGGACGGCCGGCGGCGGGCGGCCTGCGGCGGAGCGCCGGCTTCCAGCCGTGCGGGGCGCCGTCCGGGGCGCCCCGCGGGCCCGGTTCGCCCTGCCGGTCCGGCCGGCCGGGCCGGTCGGGTCGATGCGCCTGGTCGGGGTGATCCTGGCCGCCTGTCCGGCGTCGCGCGTAAGTCACCCGGTCATAGTGGTTCAGACCAATTGGCGAATCCCAGTGTCCGGAACGACACGATGAGGTACTTTCCCGCCATGTCCCGCCCCTCGACGCCGCCCCGTCCGGCGGCCCCGCACCGGGTCGTCGCCCTGCTGAGCGCCCCGCAGTCGGTGCTCACGCTGGCCTGCGCGGCCGAGGCGTTCGGCGATCACGGCACGGACGTCCCCCGCCGGTACGACTTCGCGGTCTGCGCCGAACACCCGGGCCCCGTCCGCACCCGGGCCGGTTACGACCTCCTGGTCACGGCGGGCCTGGAGGCGCTGGAGGAGGCCGACACCGTGCTCGTCCCCGGCTGGGACCGGCCGCCCGGAACCCCCGTGCCGCCGGCGGTGGCGGACGCGGTCCGCCGGGCGCACCGGCGCGGCGCCCGCGCCGTCAGCATCTGCTCGGGCGCCTTCGTCCTCGCCGCCGCCGGACTCCTCGACGGCCGCCGGGCCGCCACCCACTGGGGGCTCACCTGTGAACTGGCCGACCGCTTCCCACGGGTCCGGGTGGACAAGGCCGTGCTGTACGTGGACCACGGCGACGTCGCCACCAGCGCCGGCGGAGCGGCCGGCCTGGACCTGTGCCTGCACCTGGTGGGCGCCGACCAGGGGGCCGCCTACGCGCGCCGCGTCGCCCGGCACCTGGTGATGCCGCCGCACCGCGAGGGCTGCCAGCTCCAGTACGCCGAACTGCCCGCCCACGCGCCCCGCACCGATTCGCTGGCCCCGCTCCTGGACTGGCTCGCCGCCCGCCTGGACCAGCCGGTCACCGTCGCCGAGATGGCGCTGCACACCCGGCTGTCGCCCCGTACCCTCTCCCGGCGCTTCACCGAACAGCTCGGCATCAGCCCCGGCCGCTGGCTCCTCGACCGCCGCATCGACGCCACCCGCGCCCTGCTGGAGGAGACCGACCTGCCGGTGGAGACCATCGCCCACCGGGTCGGCCTGTCCTCCGCGGCCAACCTGCGCCGCCGCTTCCACGCCGCCCTGCGCACGACCCCGGCGGCCTACCGCAGGGCCTTCCGCGCGAGACCCTGACGCGTCCGGGCCCCCGGCGGCCCTACTGGGCTCCGCCCTGCCCCGCGCTGCCGACCGGGCCGACGGTGACCGGCCTGCCCGAACCGTCCGTCACGGGCAGCGAGGCCGCGCCCGGCCAGGGGAGGGCGACCGGGGTCGTCTCGTCGGGCGGGGTCACCACCAGGCCGGTGACGCGGACCCCCGTGCCGCCGCTGGCATCGGCCGGGTAGTGGATGCCGAAGTACGTCGACTCGCCGCTCTTGAGCGTGCCGGCGACGACCGGCTCACCGGTGCGTTTCGCGGACAGCGTGCCCTCCTCCGTCCTCAGGTCGACGCCGGCGAACCCGGAGATCGCGCAGGGGCCGCTGCCGGTGTTCTTCAGCTCCACGGCGACGGTCCTGTCCTCGTCGCCGCCGACGGTGGCGTCCGTCGCGGTGATCCTCAGTCCGCCGGTACGGCACTTGGCGGCCTTGCCGCCCGTGCCGGACCCGCTCCCGCTCCCCGCGGTGGCGGCGCCGTCCGCCGGGCCGGGGCTCTCGCTCCCGGCGGGGCCGCCCGTGCCCGCCTCCCCGCCCGACGGCGCGTTCGTCGGCGCCGCCGACGGGCCGCCCCGCGCCGCGCCGTCGTCGTTCTGGCAGGCGGTGAGGGACAGGCCGGCGGCGACCGCGAGGGCGGCGAGGGTGAACTTCTGTACGCGCATCGTTTCTTCCTCAGCGTCGGTGGGCGGGGCGTGCCGCCCGGTGGGAACGGCGTCACTGGTCACAAGGAGCCGCCGGGGCCGCCGAATCGTTCCGCCGGACCGGCCCGTCATACAGGGCTGTTACACGCCCCGCCCCTCGGAACGCCCCCGGTTCCCCTTCCCCGTACGGCCAGGGCCGTGGTCCGCGGGAGACCGCCGCCCGGCGGACGCCGGGACGGACCCGTGACACGAGGGTTCTTGACCGCCCGCCCCCGCCCGCCCGCGCACCTTCACGCCACGATCGGAACCCGCCTTGCCCCGCACCCCCGCCGGGCGGCTACTTTGTGGGGCGAAAGGCACATGCACCCACCAGGAGAACGAGAGGCCCCAGTGACGCTGCGCGGAGGTGACCCTGCCGAGATCGGTGGCTATCGGCTGGAGGCACGCCTCGGCTCGGGCGGCATGGGCACGGTCTTCCTCGGCCGTACGGATTCGGGCCGCCCCGTCGCGATCAAGCTGATCCACCAGCAGTACGCCGCCGACGAGGAGTTCCGCATCCGCTTCCGCCAGGAGGTCGCGGCGGCCCGCCGGGTGAGCGGGGCGTTCACCGCCGCCGTCGTCGACGCCGCCCCGGACGCCGAGCAGCCGTGGATGGCGACGACGTACATCGAGGGGCCGACCCTCGCCCAGCGCGTCTCCACCGAGGGCCCGCTGGCCGGCGCTCCCCTGCGGACGCTCGCCATCGGCCTGACCGAGGCGCTGCGCGACATCCACCGGGCGGGCGTCGTGCACCGCGACCTCAAGCCCTCCAACGTCGTCCTCTCGCCCGAGGGCCCGCGCGTCATCGACTTCGGCATCTCCCGCGCCGCCGACCAGCAGACGCTCACCATGACGGGCCGCGTCATAGGGACCCCGCCCTTCATGTCGCCGGAGCAGTTGCAGGACCCGCGCGGGGTCGGACCGCGCTCCGACGTCTTCTCGCTGGGCACGCTGCTGGTGTACGCGGCCACCGGCCAGGGGCCCTTCGACGCGGACAGCCCGTACCTGAGCGCCTATCAGGTCGTGCACGAGGAACCGGCGCTCGGCCCCGTGCCCGCGCTGCTGCGCGCGGTCGTCGAGCCGTGCCTGGCCAAGGAGCCCGAGGGCCGCCCCACCGCGGGTGAACTCCTCGTCCGGCTGCGCGACCTGCCCACGGACCTCGGCGACGCCGCCGCCCCGGCCGCGCCCGCCCGCACCCGCGACACGGCCACCCAGCACCACCCCCCGGCCCGGGACGCCACGGCGCCCGGCCCGGACCCCGTCGCCGAGAAGCCCGCGGGCGGCCGCCTGCGCCGTAGCTGGCGGCCGGTGCTCGCGGCCGCGGTCGCGGTGGCGGCCGTCGGCGGCGGCATCGCCGCGGTGACCACCGACGGCCTCGGCAGCAGGACCGACCCCCGCGACGACGGCCGCAGCCACAGCGTCGCCGCGCCCGGCGTCCCCCTCCCCAAGGGCTTCACCCCCTGGAGGACCACCGTGCGGGGCGGCCGCGAGGACATCCCGGACGAACTGCGCTGCATCGCCCGGGGCGACACCCTGTTCTGCGGGGGCGGCGGCGTCCTCGCGACCCGCATCAGGAGCGCCGACGGCAGCCGCGTGTGGACGCGCACGAGCCCGGGCGTCCCCGTACAGGGCATGCACCTGGTCGGCGCCACCGCCGACACGGTGCTCGGCTACCGCATCTCCGACCGGTACCCGAAGGGCGAAGTGGTGGCCCTCGACGCGGACAACGGCCGCGAACGGTGGTCCGCGCCCTCCGGCGCCCAGTCCATGGCCGTCACCGGCCGCTCGCAGGACGCGGTGCTGATGGGCTCCTCCGTGGTCACGGTCGACGCCGCCAATACCCGCTTCGAGGCCCGCGACGCGCGCAGCGGCAGGCTCGCCTGGACGACGCCGTTCCCCGCGCGCACCCAGTGCTCGCCGGTCCCGGCCGGCCCGCACCTGTACGCGATGTGTGCGCCCAGCGCGGAGATCGACGACGTCGAGGTGCGCCACCCCACCCTGCGCCCGCTCGACCGGGCCTCCGGCGTCCCCGGCCGGCCGGTCGCCGTCGACGGACCCGCCGTGCCGATGGGCGTGGCCGCCGGCCGGCTGGTCCTCCTCCAGGTCCACCTGCGGGGCCCGGCCATGGCGGGCTACGAGGGTGTGGCCCGCTTCGACCCGGCCACCCGCCGGGTGACGTACAGCCGCCTGCCCGAGCCCGTCGAGGGCACGCCGGGCATGGCCGACGGCACGGTGTACGTCAGCGGGCAGACCGGCCGGGTCACGGCGCTCGACCCCCTGACGGGCCGCCGGAAATGGGTGCGGCAGACCAGCGTCGAGGGCGCCTCGGGCCCCGTCGCCGGACTCGGCGCGCTCTACTTCAGCTCCGCCACCGGCCGGGTCGTCGCCCTCTCCCCGCACGACGGGACCGTCCTGTGGACCACCGGCCCGCAGGCCGACGGACTCACCGGCGAACAGGGCGCGAGCCCCCGGGCGGCCGTCGCGGGACGCGCCCTGGTCGTGGCCGCCGCGCGGAACACCCTCGTGGCCTTCGACACCCGCAGGCCCCCGGCCACGGGCTGAGGGCCGCCGGGGGCCGGGCCGCGAACGTGACGGGCGGCCCGTCGATCGCGCGCCGCCGTCCGGCGGGCCCGCGACCCGCCCGCGCCCGCCGCGGAGGTCTCGGCTACAAAGAACAGTCGGTCCGGCGCGGGCCCGGACGCCTCCGCACGGGTGTCCCGGGCCCCGGCGTGCCGCGCCAGAACCACTCTTCGGAGGTCGTCCGCCATGCCCACCGCCACATCCCCCTGGCTGCTGCTCGCCGTCTTCTCCGGAGCCCTGATCTCCCTCCAGTCCCGCCTCACCGGAGGACTCGCCGCCGGCCTCGGCGGCGACGGATTCGCCGCGGCCGTGCTCTCCTTCGGCTCCGGGCTCCTCGTGCTGGCCCTCGGGCTCTGCGCGGTGCGCACGGCCCGGCGCGGCGTCACGCGCGTCGTCCGGGACGTCCGCGCCCGGCGGCTGCGCCCGTGGCAGGTGCTGGGCGGCTTCGGCGGGGCGGCCTTCGTGCTCACCCAGGGGCTGACCGTCGGCGTGCTCGGAGTTGCCCTGTTCAGCGTGGCGGTCGTCGCGGGCCAGGTCGCGGGCGGGCTGGTCTTCGACCGCGTCGGGCTCGGCCCGGCCGGACCGCAACGGCCCACCCGGCGCCGGGTCGTCGGCGCGCTCCTCGTGCTGGCGGCCGTCGTCCTGTCGGTGGCCGACAAGCTCGGCGGGAACCTGCCGTACGCGGCGCTCGTGCTGCCGCTGGTGGCCGGGGTGTGCGTGAGCTGGCAGCAGGCCGTCAACGGACATGTGCGCGACGCGTCCGGGTCCGCGTACACCGGCACGTTCTTCAACTTCCTCGCCGGTACGGGTGCGCTGGCCGTCGTCTTCCTGGTGCACGCCGCGCTCGCGGGCCTTCCGCACCGGCTGCCCTCCGAGCCGTACCTCTATCTCGGCGGACTCGTCGGGATCGCGTTCATCTCGATCGCGGTCGCCGCCGTGCGGAAGCTGGGGGTCCTGCTGCTGGGACTGTGCACGATCACCGGCCAACTGGCCGGCTCCCTCGCCCTCGACCTGCTGCTGCCGCACGGCGGCACCGAGGTCACCGCCGCCACCGTCGCCGGCATCGCCCTGGCGCTGGTGGCCGTCACGGTCGCCGCGCTCCCTGGCGGCGGCCCCGGCAGGGTCGTCACCGGCGGGGCGCCCGCGCCCCGCGGGGCTACGACAGCTTCCGAGCCGTCTCCAGATCGTCCACGAGGTTGAGGTAGGCGTCGGCCCGCGAGATCTCGAACAGGCGCAGCACCGACGGCGAGAGCGGTCCGGCGATCGCCAGCGCGCCGCCCCGCGCCTCCAGCGTCCGGTGCGCGGTGAGCAGGGCGTGCAGCACGGAGGAGTCGGCGAACGTCACCGCGGCCAGATCGACGACCACCAGCGGATCGTCGCCCGCCGTCGCCTGCCGCAGCCGCTCGCCGAAGGCGTCGGAGCTGTCCCAGTCCAGGTCGCCCGACGCGCTCACCACGGGCGCGGACGCTGCCGTCCCTTCCGTCCCCGGCCTGCCGCGGCCCGTCCGGGTCGCGGCAGGTCCGTCGTTCGGAGAAGTGCTTCGCTCCATGAGGAGAGAATACGGCCCCCGCCGCCGGTCCCGGGCGGCGTCCCCGCCCGGCGGGGGAGGCCGCGCGGAACCGAACACCCTTGCAGAGGTGGAGGAATGACCGTCGAGTTACACCCGATCGTGTGATCATCCCATGCTGTTTCACGGGTACCGGTGCATGGGAAGCTGGTGCGGCCGGTGCTCCCCGGACAGGTGTGCCGGGGCGGCGGACGACCCCGGAGGGTGCGCCTCCGCGGCGCCGACCGGCCGCTCCACCCCCTCGCATCGAAAGACGGATGCGCGTCCTGGCCATGCTCACACCGGAAGGCGGAGTGCACGAACGTCTGCGCGATGTGGTGATGAACGCACAACAAGGAATGAGCGACCCGATGCCGGGTGAAGCCTTGATGCCGGGTGAGAAGGACAGCGCCTACCGCCTGAGTGTCACCATGGGTGCGGGCTGCTGCACCGTACGCCTCACGGGCAGCGTGGACTGGCAGTCCGCGCCCACGCTCCAGCTCGCGCTGATCCGGGCGGCCCTCGCCGCGAGCGGCTCCGTCCGGGTGGACCTGAGCGATCTGGTGTTCGCCGACTCCTCGTTCCTGCACCTGATGCTCGACATACAGCGGCACTGCCGGGCGCGGGGCAGCCGGCTGGGGATCGACAGCCGGCTGCGACCGGTGGTGAAGCGCCTCTTCGAGCTCACCGGGGCCCACTGCTACTTCGACTTCGCCGACCAGTCCCTCGCCCCGGCGGTCCCGCACCCCGCCCCACCGGCCCTTCCGCCGGACCCCGCCGCGGGCTGAGCACGGACCGCACCCCCCTCGTCCCGTCGCGGCCCCCGGTCAGCCGAGCGGCAGCCGTACGGTCACGGTCTTGCCGCCGCCCCCGGGGTGCACCCGCACCGCGGTCTCCGTGGCGACCGTCTGCACGAGCGCCCAGCCGAAGCCTCCCGGACCCACCCGCACCCCGGTGGGCGCGACCGGCGGCTCCGGGCTGCGGTCGTCGGCCTCCAGGAGCAGCACGTCCCCCTCGACGCGGGCCGCGAACCGGGTGAGCCCGCCGCCGTGCCGATGCGCGTTGCTGACGAGTTCGGAGCAGGCCAGCAGCGCGTCCTGCAGCCTGGTGGCGAAGGCGTCCCCGACCGGTGCCTGCGCGTACGCGGCGGCCCACGCGGTCATCAACTTCCGTACCTGCTCACGCGCCTGGGCCGCCCGCAGACCCCGGGCGGATTCGAGGTGCATGTCGACGGCGAGGCCGTCGTCGTGTGCGTCGGACATCCCGACGGTCCTTCCCCACATCACTCTCAGCCACTGGCATTGCGTCGGCCCGGCGCACTCCCTTCCGCCTTCCGCGCGCACGGGGTCGTCGACGTTCCCTGCATGGTCTCAGAGTCCGCGCCGCCGTGGGCAACGAGATCCGCCCCGGCCGCCGCTGAGAGACTGGGCCCCCGCAGAGATCCCGAAGGAGCACGCATGGACGCCAGGGCCCTGGGCGACCTGATCGACGTCGTCCGCAGCCCGGCGCTGCGCTTGCTCGCCGTGCCGCGCGACGGCGCCGTGCGGATCACCGAGGTGCTGCTGTACGACGCCCACGCCCCGCTCCCGGCCGCCCCCGGCGCCCTGCTGCTGGCGGTCGGCGTGCGGCCGGGCGACGCGGGGCCGCTCGTGCGGGAGGCCGCCGCGGCCGCGATGGCCGGTGTCCTGGTCCGGGGCGCCGAGAACGCGCCGGTCGCGGAGGCCCAGGCGTACGGCGTGGCCCTGCTGTCCGTCGAGGAGGGCGTGGCCTGGCACCACGTCCACCTCACCTTGGCCTCGGCGATCGAGGCGCGGCCCGCCCGCGGCGACGGCCTCGCCGACCTGTTCGCCCTGGCCGGGGCCATCGCCACGGCGACCGGCGGGGCGACCAGCCTGGAGGACCCGCACCAGCGGATCCTGGCCTACTCCACCGTGCCCGGACAGGCCGTCGACGAGGACCGGCGGCAGGGCATCCTCGGCCTCCAGGTCCCCGAAGGCCTGGCGAACGCCGCCCAGTACCGGGCGGTGTTCGCCGCGTCGGGCCCCGTGCGGCTGCCCGCGCTGACCGACGGCGACCTGCCGAGGCTCGCCGTCGCGGTACGGGCCGGGGACGAGCCCCTGGGCTCCGTCTGGGTCGTCGACGACGGGACGCTGGCCGCCGACGCCGAGAAGACCCTCATCCAGGGCGCGTCCACCGCCGCCCTGCTCCTGCTGCGCGCCCGCGCCGCCGAGGAACTGGCCCGCCACCGCGACACCGAGCTGCTGCGCAGGCTGCTGGACGGCACCGCGGAACCCGAGGACGCGACCCGCCTGCTGGGGGCGGGCCCGGTCCGCGTCGCCGCGTTCGCACCGGCGGACACCGGCAGCGCCCCGGACGGCGAGTGGACCTCGCTGCGGTTGCTGGACCTCGTACGCCTCCAGTGCGCGGCCCGCAGCGGCCGGCACGCCTGCGTCCGCGTCGACGGGGTGGTGTACGCACTGCTGGCCGCGTCCGGCGACGCCGAGCAGCACCGGCGGCTCGCCGAGGACATCGTGCACCGGGCCGGGCAGGCGCTGCGCGTTCCGGTACGGGCGGCGCTCGGCCCCGTCGCGCCCGGACCCGGCGGCGTACCCGGCTCGCGGGCGGACGCCGACCTGGTGCTGCGGCTGCTGCACGACGGGCTGCCGGTGGCCACGGTCGACGAGGTGCGCGCCCGGGTGACGCTGCTGCGGCTCGCCGCCGTGCTCCGCGAGGACCCCGGGCTCCGGGCGGGGGACTGGCAGCGGATCGTGGCGGCGGACGCCGAGCAGGGCACCGAGTACGCCCGCACGCTGGCCGCCTGGCTGGACGCGGGCTGCGACGTGGCGCGGGCGTCCAAGGAGCTCTCGGTGCACCCCAACACCTGCCGCTACCGCCTCAAGCAGGCCGGCCGGCAGTTCGGCGCCGACCTCCAGGACCCCGACCGGCGCCTCGTGCTGTGGCTGCACCTGCGGACCCTGGGGGGCTTCGACCACCCACGAGCCGGGCGGCCGAGCGTTTGAGGTGAACGGGCGGAGGCGCACCTTGAGGTGAACGGGCGGGGGGCGCACGAGGACGGCATCGCGCCGCTCGCCGAGCCGGGTCCGCAGCAGCGCACGGCCCCGCGAGCGCGTCCCGGGTGCCGTGCGGTGCGCGGCGGCTTAGATTGCGGGCATGGCTACCGAGCGCTTCACGATCTACCTGGTGCCCGAGCACGTCGAGGGGCACCCCGCCACCGTGCAGGAGACGGCCGTCCGCGCGGAGGAGGTCACCGCCACCGGCGAGACCGGCTCCTCCGGCTACCCGCGCTACGCGGGCGGCGGCCTGGTGGCGGACATCGACGCCGCGACACCGGCGGTCGAGGCACTGCTGGTCGACGGCTCGGAGCTGGACTACGGGCTGCGCGCGGTGATCCTGCCGTAGGAGCGGGCGTCACGCGCGGACGCCCCGGACACCGGTCGCAGAACCGGGGCCGGGGCGCCGCTTCCATACGCGTACGGAGCACGGGTACGCCTACGGGTGCGGATCAGACGCGGACCGCATCGCGCTCCTCGGCCCCGGTGCCCGTGTCCTTGCCCGTCGCCGCGTCCAGGCTCGCGCCCTCGATGTCGAGGTCGGGCAGGGCCCGCTGGAGCGGGCGCGGCAGCCACCAGGCCGCCCGGCCGAGCAGGGTCATCACCGCGGGGACGAGCGTCATCCGTACGACGAACGCGTCCACGACCACGCCGACCGCCAGCGCGAAGCCGATCGACTTGATGATCGGGTCGTCGAGCAGCACGAACCCGCCGAACACCGCCGTCATGATCAGCGCGGCGGCGGTCACCACCCGGGCGTTGTGGCCGACGCCGCCGACCACCGCGTCGCGGGCGGGCGTGCCGTGCACGAAGTCCTCGCGCATCCGGGAGACGAGGAAGACCTCGTAGTCCATGGCCAGGCCGAAGAGGATGCCGATGAGCAGGATCGGCAGGAAGCTGACCAGCGGGCCGGGCGTGTCGATGCCGAGGAGGTCCGCCAGGTGGCCCTGCTGGAAGATGGCGACCGTGATGCCGAAGGTCGCGCCGACGGTGAGCAGGAAGCCGAGCGCCGCCTTCAGCGGCACCAGCACCGAGCGGAACACCAGCATCAGCAGCAGCACCGAGAGGCCCACGACGAGGCCGAGGTAGACCGGCATCGCGTCCGACAGCTTCTCCGAGACGTCGATGCCGAGCGCGGTGACACCGGTCAGCGCGATGTCCACGCCCTTGACCTGGTCGACCTTGTCGCGGATGGCGTGCACCGCGTCCTCGGTGGCCACGTCGGTGGGACCGGCCTTCGGGATCACGGGGAGCAGGGCGGTGGTGCCCGCCTTGTTGAACTGCGGCTGGGCGACGGCGACGACACCGGGGGTGTCCTGGATGAGCCCGGCGGCCTGGGCGGTCGCGGCCCTGGTCTGCGCCGGGTCGTCGGAGGAGACCACCGCGAGCAGCCGCCCGTTGAAGCCGGGGCCGAAGCCCTCGCTGGTCAGGTCGTACGCCTTGCGGGCGGGGGAGTCCACGGCGGCCGTGCCCGCGTCGGGCAGCGCGAGCCGCATGTCCTGCGCGGGCAGGGCGAGCGCGCCGAGACCGGCGATGCCGACGACCAGCAGCGGAATGCGCAGCCGGGCGACCAGGCGGCCCCAGCGGAAGCCGAACGGCTCCGTGCGCTGCGGGGCGGGCTGCCCCTTGCGCAGCCGGCGCGGCAGCACCTTCTCGCCCGCGAAGCCGAGCGCGGCGGGCAGCAGGGTGAGCGCGACGAGCACGGCGACCAGGACGGTTCCGGCGGCGGCCAGGCCCATGACGCTCAGGAACGGAATGCCGACGACCGACAGGCCCACCAGGGCGATGACGACGGTCGCGCCCGCGAAGACCACGGCGGAGCCGGCGGTTCCGGTGGCCCGGCCGACGGCCTCCTCGCCGTCCAGGCCCTCGGCGAGGTACTGGCGGTAGCGGGAGGTGATGAAGAGGGAGTAGTCGATGCCGACGGCCAGCCCCAGCATCAGCGCGAGGACGGGCGCGGTGCTGGTCAGTTCGACGGTGCTGCTGAGCGCGAAGAGCCCGGCCATGCCCGCGCCGACCCCGATCAGGGCATTGAGCAGGGTCATGCCTGCCGCGACGAGCGAGCCGAAGGTGACCACGAGGACCACGGCCGCGACCGCGACGCCGATCGCCTCGGTCGAGCCGACCTCGACCTTGGCGGTCATCACCTCGCCGCCGTGCTCGACGGTCAGCCCCTTCGCGGAGGCGCCGGCCTTCTCGTAGGCGGTGCGTTCGGCGTCGGTGACGTCCTCGGCGCTCTTGTCGAACTGCACCTGGACCAGGGCGTACCGCAGGTCGGGGGAGAGGGCCTTCGCCTGGAAGGGGTCGATCGCGCCCAGCACGCCGGGCACGTCCTTGGCCTCGGCCACGACCGGGGCGACCCGGGCCGGGGTGAGCTTCTCGCCCTCGGGAGCGGCCACCACGATCGTGCCGGTCGTCCCGCTCGCCTCGGGGAACTCCTCCTTGAGCGAGGTCAGGGCACGCTGCGACTCGGTGCCCGGCATGGTGAACTTGTCGGTCGTCTGGCCGTGGAAGAGCAGGGCCAGGGTGCCGAGCAGGGCGAGCAGGACCAGCCAGCCGGCGGCTATGCGGCCCCGGCGGCGGAAGGAGAACCGGCCGAGCCGGTAGAGCAGGGATGCCATGCGGAGGTGTGACTCCTGGTTCGGTACGGCCACGAGGGGCGTTCGGTGCGGAGGGGGGAGGAGGTCGGGGCGGGCGCGCGGGGGGCGTGGGTCGCGTGGGTCGTGTGTGGAGCGCGGGTCGCGTGGGGCGTGTGTGGAGCGCGGGTCGCTCGGGGTCGGCCTACCCGGCAGGGTGGCCGAGCGTCCGCAGGGCACCGGCGATCAGTTCCTCGCGCAGTACCCCGTCGGGCACGTCGACCTCCCCGGCGCAGGTGACGAAGACCGCCCCGAGCACCATGTGCGCGCCGACGACGCGGCCGGGCTCCTGCGAGCCGCCGCTCATGGCCGCGACGAGGCGTTGGCCGAGGGCCGGGATGTCGCCCAGTGCGGGGTTGCAGATCATCGTGGGGGTGTCTTCGAAGAGGATCTTGACCTCGCGCCGGTAGCGCAGGGCGAGGTCCACGAAGCCGGTGACCGTCGCCGTCACGCGCTCCTCGCCGGGCAGGGCGTCCAGGCGTGCGGCCAGCGCGGCCAGCTCTTCGCCCGCCGGGGTCAGCAGCTCGGTGAGGATCGCTTCCTTGGTGCTGAAGTGATAGATCAGCGACGCCTTCGAGCAGCCCGCGTCGGCCGCGATGGCGTGCAGGGACGTACCGCTGAACCCGTTCGAGGCGAACAGGCGCAGGGCTGATCTCAGGATGTCTCCGCGCATCGCGGACGCAGGGCGTGCCATGCCCCCACCGTAACTGTCCGATCGGTCAGAACTGACCGATCGGACAGGCGAGCGGTGTGAAGTGCGCCATCGTGTGGGCTGCCGGAAGGGGGGTATGCAGGCGCGTCCCGCCGTACGGAGAGGGGGCCGTCGGGCCGCCCGAGCGCGGAGGCGGGCATTGAGCAGCGGTCAAACAAGCGCGGCACGAGGCGACGCCTCTCACAGATACCTGCACGTCGCCGCTTCCCTTCTGGCCCTCAGTCTGTTTAGAGTGCCGTTCTAAACAGTGCGTGGAGGAGTGACGGCGTGCGACTGACCCCGACCGAACGTGACCGGTTGCTGCTCTTCGGGGCGGCGGAGCTGGCCCGGGCCCGCAGGGCGCGCGGGCTGCGGCTCAACGTGCCCGAGGCCACCGCCCTGATCGCCGACACCGTCTGCGAGGCGGCACGCGACGGACGACGGCTCGCGGAAGCCATCGAGGCGGCGCGCGGCGTCCTCGGACCGGAGGACGTCCTGCCCGGGGTCGCCGACGTGGTCACCGAGGTCCACGTCGAGGCGGTCTTCGACGACGGCTCGCGGCTCGCGGTCGTGAGCGACCCCTTCCGGGGCGGCGCACTCGGCGACGACGCCCCCGGCGCCCTCCTGCCGGGCCCCGGCTACGAGGACCCCGCCGCGACGGTGCGCATCACCGTGCACAACACCGCCGACGTCCCGGTGTCCGTCACCTCGCACTTCCACTTCTTCGAGGCGAACCCCCGCCTGGACTTCCCCCGCGCCGCCGCGTACGGGATGCACCTGGCCGTCCCCGCCGGGTCCTCCTTCCGCTTCGGCCCCGGCGAGCGCGCCGAGGTGGGCCTGGTCCCGATCGGCGGCGCCCGCGTCGCGATCGGCTTCGCCGGACTGGTCGACGGCCCGCTCGACGCGCCGGGCGCCAAGGAGGAGGCCCTGCGCAGGGCGGTGGCGTGCGGCTATCTGGGAGCGGCGCTGTGACCCGCCCCCCGGCCGCCCCCGGTCCCGGCCCCGTCGGGGCGGTGCCGTACGCCTCCGCCTCCCCGGCCCGTGCCGTGCCCGCCGGCTCCGCCGGTGCCGGGCGGCCCGGGACCGCAGCCCCGTCCACCCCTTCCGTGCCCGCTGAACCCACCCCCCGTCCGACGGAGGCGAACCGATGAGCCCTGCCATCACCCCCTACGAGTACGCCGCCGTGCACGGCCCCCGCGCCGGGGACCGGGTGCGGCTCGGGGACTCCGGGCTCGTCGTGCGCGTGGAGAGCGACTCGCAGTCGCCCGGGGACGAGTTCCTCGCCGGGTTCGGCAAGACCGCGCGGGACGGGCTGCACCTCAAGGCCGCCGCCGTGCGGGACACCTGCGACGTGGTGATCAGCAACGTGCTGCTGCTCGACGCGGTGCAGGGCATCCGCAAGGTCTCCATCGGCATCCGGGAGGGCCGGATCTCCGGCGTCGGCCGGGCCGGCAACCCCGACACCCTCGACGGCGTCGACGTGGTGGTCGGGACCGGGACCACCATCGTCTCGGGCGAAGGGCTCATCGCGACCGCCGGGGCCGTCGACACGCACGTCCACCTGCTGTCGCCCAGGATCATGGAGGCCTCGCTCGCGAGCGGCGTCACCACGATCATCGGCCAGGAGTTCGGACCGGTGTGGGGCGTCGGGGTCAACTCGCCGTGGGCGCTGCGGCACGCGTTCAGCGCCTTCGACGCGTGGCCGGTCAACATCGGCTTCCTGGCCCGGGGCTCCTCCTCGCACGGCGCGCCCCTCGTCGAGGCGCTCGCGGAGGGCGGAGCTTCGGGGTTCAAGGTCCACGAGGACATGGGCGCCCACACCCGCGCCCTGGACACCGCCCTGCGCGTCGCCGACGAACACGACGTCCAAGTCGCCCTGCACAGCGACGGGCTGAACGAATGCCTCAGCGTCGAGGACACCCTGCGCGTCCTGGAAGGCCGTACGATCCACGCCTTCCACATCGAGGGCTGCGGCGGCGGACACGTCCCGAACGTGCTGAAGATGGCCGGTGTGCCGAACGTCATCGGCTCCTCCACCAACCCCACCCTCCCCTTCGGCCGCGACGCCGTCGCCGAGCACTACGGGATGATCGTCTCCGTACACGACCTCAAGACGGACCTGCCCGGCGACGCCGCCATGGCCCGCGACCGCATCCGCGCCGGGACGATGGGCGCGGAGGACGTGCTGCACGACCTCGGGGCCATCGGCATCACCTCCTCCGACGCCCAGGGCATGGGCCGCGCGGGCGAGACCGTGCGCCGCACCTTCCAGCTCGCCGGGAAGATGAAGGCCGAACGCGGCGCGGAGGGCGACGACGACAACGCCCGCGTCCTGCGCTACCTGGCCAAGCTCACCATCAACCCCGCCATCGCCCACGGCCTCGCCCACGAGGTCGGCTCGGTGGAGGTCGGCAAGATGGCCGACATCGTGCTCTGGCGGCCCGACTCCTTCGGTGCGAAGCCCCAGATGGTGCTGAAGTCGGGTTTCCCCGCGTACGGGGTCACGGGCGACCCGAACGCCGCCACCGACACGTGCGAGCCCCTCGTGCTGGGCCCCCTGTTCGGCGCGCACGGCGCCGCCCCCGCCGACCTCTCCGTCGCCTTCGTCGCGCAGGCCGCCCTCGACCAGGGCAACGACAGCATGCCGACCCGCCGGCGCCGGGTCGCCGTCCGGGGCACCCGGAACATCGGCCCGGCCGACCTGCTCCGCAACTCCCGCACGGGCTCCGTCGACGTGGACGGCCGCACCGGCCTGGTCACCCTGGACGGCGACCCGCTGCGCTCCGAGCCCTCGGACTCGGTCTCGCTCAACCGCCTGTACTTCCTCTGACCGGCGGACCGACCGTCCGGCTGACCGGCCGCTCCCCTGAGCCCCGCTGCCCCCTGAGCCCCGCCGACCCCCTGAGCCCCGCCGCCCCCTGACACAAGGACACGACCATGTTCCGCATGCCCCCCGAATGGGCCCCGCACGAGCGCACCTGGATGGCCTGGCCCGGCCCCAACACCACCTTCCACGACCCCGCCGAACTCGCCGCCTCCCGCGAGGCCTGGGCCGCCGTCGCCCGCGCGGTGCGCCGCTTCGAACCCGTCACGATGGTCGTCGCCCCGGGCCACCCCGAGAGCGCCGCCGCCCTGCTCGGGCCGGACGTGGACCTCGTCGAGCACGCCCTGGACGACGCCTGGATGCGCGACATCGGGCCGACCTTCGTCACCGACGACGAGTCGGGCCGACTGGCCGCCGTGGACTGGGTGTTCAACGGCTGGGGCGCCCAGGAATGGGCCTCCTGGGAGCACGACTCCAAGGTCGCCGCGCACGTCGCGGACCTGGTGTCCGTCCCCACCCACGCCTCCCGCCTGGTCAACGAGGGCGGCGGCCTGCACGTCGACGGCGAGGGCACGGTCCTGCTCACCGAGACCGTCCAGCTCGGCCCGGAGCGCAACCCCGGTTGGACCCGCGAGCAGGTCGAGGCCGAGATCCACGCCCGGCTGGGCACCACCAAGGCGATCTGGCTGCCCCGCGGCCTCACCGGCGACTACCCTCCCCACGGCTACGGCACCCTCGGCCATGTCGACATCGTCGCCGCGTTCGCCGCCCCCGGCGTGGTCCTGGTCCACTCCCAGCCCGACCCCGCCCACCCCGACCACGAGCTCTGCCGGAACATCGCCGTGCAGCTCCGCACGGAGACGGACGCCAAGGGCCGCCCCCTGACCGTCATCGAGGTCCCCGCCCCGGCGGGCGTGAAGGACGAGGAGGGCCACTGGCTCGACCACTCCTACATCAACCACTACCTCTGCAACGGCGGCGTCGTCCTGTGCGCCTTCGACGACCCCCGCGACGAGGAGGCCGCCGCGCTCTTCCGCCGCCTCTTCCCGGACCGCGAGGTGGTGCTCGTCGACGCCCGCACGATCTTCGCGGGCGGCGGCGGCATCCACTGCATCACCCAGCAGCAGCCCGCCCGCCCGACGACCGGGGCCTGACCGGCCCCGACGGCACCGCCCCCCTCCGTACCGCACCGATCAGGTAGAACGTACGAGTGAACAACGCCCCTGCCGACCCCCCGCCCGGCTCCGTGCCCGGCCCCGGTCCCGCGTCCGGTCCCGCCCCGCGGCGGCGCAGGACCGCGCCGCCGCGCGAGACGGTGTTCGCCGCCGCCATGGCCGCCATCGCCGAGGACGGCCTCGACAGGCTGACCATGGCCGGACTCGGGCGGGAGGTCGGCATGAGCAGCGGCCACCTCCTCTACTACTTCCGCTCCAAGGACGAGCTGCTGCTGCGCACCCTGGAGTGGAGCGAGGAACAGCTCGGCGTGGAGCGCCGCCAGGCCCTGGCCCGCCAGGTCCCGGTGCGGGAGCGGCTCGACGCCTTCGTGCGGCTGTACGTTCCCCAGGCGCCCCGCGATCCCCACTGGACGCTCTGGCTGGAGCTCTGGAACCGGGCCCGCTCCCTCGACGACGCCGCCCGCGACCGGCTCCTGGACATCGAACTGTCCTGGCACCGCGACCTGGTGGCCCTCCTCGTCGAGGGCGCGTCCCGGGGCGAGTTCCGCGCCGTGGACGCCGAGCGCATCGCCACCCGCGTCCGGGCCCTGCTGGACGGCTTCAGCACCCATGTCGCCATGGGACTCCCGGGATCCGACCGCGCCCACGTCCTGGCACACGTCGCCGACTTCTTCGACGAGACGCTGAGCCCGAACGGCCGGACGGGATGAGCGGCCCCGCGGTTACGGACTCTGTCCGTTCCCGCTCCTGAGAGCACAGCCTCCGGTTACGGTCACCAGGTGAACGGATCGAACGCACCGGCGGACCCCGCCCGTCCCGCCGCACTGCTGCCCTTCCTGGCTGCCGACCCGGAGGCCGCCGCGTACTTCGCCGGGGTCGCGGACCTCGACGCGACGAGCCCGGCTGACCACGAGCTGGAGGACGGAGTGCGTCTCGCCTCGGGGGACCGGCTGGAACAGTTCGCGCGGGCGGCCTCGGGAGACGCGTACTGCTTCGTCGGCGAGGGCGGAGAGGAACGCCCGGTGGTGTACGTCAGCCTTGACGGGCAGGCCGGGCCGCTCGCGCTCGGTCTGCCGGAGTTGGCCGGGCTGTGTCTGGTGGCACCGTGGTGGCGGGACGCTCCCGGGCGGACGGCCGAAGAACTCCGGTGGCTTGCCGACGAGTATCGGGAGGACCTGCCGGACCTCGACCTGAGGCGCGACCGCGCAGCCCGGGCGCTGGGTCTCGAACCGGCCGGGCTGCCGTCCGAGGCGGCGGTCCTCGCCCGGCTCCTGGAGCGCACCCGGGGGCCGCTCGCGGTGGCCTGTCTCGTCGTCGGGGCCGAGGGCGAACCGCTCGACCCCCTGTACAACGCTCTCCCCGGCCGGCCCTGACGGCACGGCCCGCCGGTACCCGTCCCCGGCCAAGGGAGCCGGAGGCTAGGAGGAGGGCCGGACCAGTGCGAGGACGCGGTCGACGAAGGCGGACTGGCCCGACACCAGCCGTTCGGCCGCCTGCGCGGGGGTGCACCAGGCGAAGCGGTCCATCTCCGGGAACTCCCGCTGCACGCCGGAGCCGCGCGGCCACTCCATGACGAAGGTCCCCGGCACCGCGTCCGCCGGGTCGAGGTCCGCCTCCAGGGCCCAGGCCACGACCGTCTTGCCGTTGTTCTGGCGCACCTCGCCGAGCGGCAGCCACGTTCCCTCCGGTACGGGCAGGCCCAGCTCCTCCTGGAACTCCCGGCGGGCGGCCGCCGCCGGTTCCTCGTCGGGGCCGTACTCGCCCTTGGGGACCGACCAGGCGGCCTTGTCCCGGCGTGCCCAGAAGGGGCCGCCCAGGTGGCCGATCAACACCTCGACGTCCTGCGGCCCGGCCGTGCCGGTGCGGCGGAAGAGCAGGAGGCCGGCGCTGCGCCGGCCGGGGCGCGTGTCCTTGTCCTTGACCATGCGGACCAGTCTGCGCGCGCGACGAAGGGGCCGCCAGTGGGAGGCCGGCCCGGCGCGCACCCTGGCTGACGGGGCGTCAGGTGTGCTTCGCTGCGTCCCTCTGACCGCGGCGACACCGGGGAGACGGGTTGCGCGTGGATCGGCGTGGATTCCTCAGAGGAGCGGTGGCCCTCTCCGCCGCCGGGGCACTGGCCCGCGCCGGTACGGGAACGGCCCGGGCCGGTGAGAGCGCCCGGGCCCTCGGCACGGGGGACTGGACGGCCGGGCTCGACGCGGGCCGGCCGCTGCGTACGCTGACGGTGTCCGGCACCCACGACTCGGGAGCGCGGTGCGGCGGGCCGTGGGCGGAGTGCCAGAACACCACCGTCGCCCAGCAGTTGGCGTCCGGCATCCGCTCCCTCGGCATACGGTGCCGGGTCTTCGAGGGCTCGTACACGATCCATCACGGCGCGTTCTACCAACGCCTCGACTTCGCCGATGTGCTGAGCGCCTGCCGCGATTCCCTCGCCGCGCACCCGTCGGAGACGGTGCTGATGCGGGTCAAGCACGAGTACTCCGAGGTCTCCGGGGCGGAGTTCGGGGCCCTCTTCACGGACTGCCTCGACCGCCGGGGGGCGCCCGCTCTTCCTCGTCGCCGACGCGCCGCCCACCCTGGGCCAGGCGCGCGGCCGGGTCGTCCTGCTCGCCGACGACAGCGGACTGCCGGGCGGAATCCGCTGGGGCGACTCCCCGGTCTCCGACATCCAGGACGACTGCCAGGCCGAGCCGTTCGCGAAGTACCCGCGGATCGAGGCCCGGTTCCGGGAGGCGGTGGCCCGGCCGGGCAAGCAGTACGTCAACCTCGTGAGCGCCGCCGCCGGGCTCCCGCCCCGCTGGAACTCCGACCGCCTCAACCCGAAGGTGCACGCCCTGCTGAGCCGCCCGGAGGCCGGGGGCCGACGCGGCCCGGGCGTCGTGCCGCTGGACTTCCCGCAGACCAGGCCGGGCCTGGTGGAGGCGCTGATCCGGCTCAACTGACAGGGGGTGGCGGAGGGGCCGCCGCCCCCCGCCCGGCCTCACCCCGCCCGTGACGCCCGGCTGTCGCGCTCGTGCTCGCGGCGGGCCGCCTCCAGCAGACCGCGCCAGGAGGTCACCAGGGGACGGCGGCGCAGCAGGGCACGGCGTTCGCGCTCGGTCATGCCGCCCCAGACGCCGTGCTCGATGCGCCGGTCCAGTGCGTGCGCCAGGCACTCCGTGCGCACCGGACAGCTCCCGCACACCGATTTCATCCTGTTCTGGGCCGCGCCCTCCACGAACAGGTCGTCCGGATCGAGGGACAGGCACCTGGCCCGCTCGCCCCACTCCTCACCGGCAGTCGTCACCGCGCCGCCCCTCCGTTCCCGAAACCCGCCTTCGGCAACGGCGGGTGGCAAGTGCCAACGAACGTAGGCCAGTTGAGCCGAACATGGAACACGTGAGTCGCACAGCCACTCCATCCGGTCTCCCTTCGCGAACACGTGCGAGCCCAAGCGGGCCCCCGGCGGGCGCGGGAGCGCGTGCGAGCGGGCTCCCGGCGGGCGCGGACCGGCGCGCGAGTCGTGGCCAAGGCGTCGTCTATGCTTCTAGCCGGTCGCGGGGCAGCGACTCGTCGCCGCGTGGCCCGGCAGGGACCACCGGGAAGCAACCCGGGGGACACCGCGGCCCGCCGGCCCGTCTCCCCGCGGTGCGGGGCGCCCGGCCCGCCCGGCCGCGCGTGCGAGAACCCCGGGGGAGAAGCGAGGAATGGCAGTGATCTGCGTCGGTGGCATGATCGGGATCGGCAAGACGAGCGTCGCCGAACTGATCGCCAAGGAGCTGGGCAGCGACGTCTTCTACGAGAGCGTCGACGACAACCCCATCCTCCCGCTCTTCTACACGGCGAGCCCCGAGGAGATCCAGGCCAAGCGCTACCCCTTCCTCCTCCAGCTCTACTTCCTGCAGACCCGGTTCGCCTCGATCAAGGAGGCTTACAAGAACGACGACAGCGTCCTGGACCGCTCCATCTACGAGGACTGGTACTTCGCCAAGGTCAACCACGACCTGGGCCGGATCACCGCCCTGGAGATGCGGGTGTACGAGGGCCTGCTCGGCGAGATGATGGGCGAGATCGAGGGCCTGCCCTACCGCAAGGCCCCCGACCTGATGGTCTACCTCAAGGCGGACTTCGAGACCGTGCTGCACCGCATCGGGCTGCGCGGCCGGGACTTCGAGCAGGACGCGGGCCTCGTCGAGTACTACCGCACGCTGTGGTCGGGCTACGACGACTGGGTGCACCTGCACTACTCGGCCAGCGACGTCCTCGTCGTGGACATGACGTGCACCGACGTGGTGAACAACCCCGCGGACGCCGCCCGCGTCGCCCGCGAGGTCAAGGAGGCCCTGGCCGCGGCCAGGCTCCGGGCAGTGGCCTGAGCGGCTTACCCCTCGGTCTTCCCGGCCCCGTCCGCCTCCTCCTCCGGCTTCCCGGCCCCCTTCACCTTCTCCTCCGGCTTCCCGGTCCGCTCGGCCTCCCCGGGCCTCCCGGTCTCCGGATGGCGTCCGGGACCGTCCCCCTCCGGCTGCGACAGGAGCGGGGTCGGGGACAGGGCGGTCGGTGCCTCGCCGGACTCCAGCAGGGTGTCGGCGGCCCCGATGATGCGGGGGTCGGCGACGCCTATCGCCTCCTCGTCCTTGGCCGTGTAGTCGCAGCGCAGCAGCAGGTGCCGCATCGCCTCGATGCGCCCCCGCCGCTTGTCGTTGTTCTTCACCACCGTCCACGGCGCGTGCTCGGTGTCCGTGGCGCGGAACATGTCGACCTTCGCCGCCGTGTACGCGTCCCACAGGTCCAGCGACTCCAGGTCGGTGGGGGACAGCTTCCACTGCCGTACGGGATCGACCTGGCGTATCGCGAACCGGGTGCGCTGCTCGCCCTGCGACACCGAGAACCAGAACTTCACCAGCACGAACCCGTCGTCGACCAGCATCTGCTCGAAGACCGGCGCCTGCGCGTAGAAGTGCCGGTACTCCTCGGGCGTGCAGAAGCCCATGACCCGCTCGACCCCGGCCCGGTTGTACCAGGACCGGTCGAAGAAGACGATCTCCCCGGCGGCGGGCAGTTGGGTGATGTACCGCTGGAAGTACCACTGGCCGCGCTCGCGGTCGGTGGGCTTGTCCAGCGCCACGACCCGGGCCCCGCGCGGATTGAGGCGCTCGGTGAAGCGCTTGATGGTGCCGCCCTTGCCCGCCGCGTCCCGCCCCTCGCACAGGACCACCACCCGCTGCCCGGTGTCGCGCACCCACTTCTGGAGCTTCAGCAGCTCGATCTGGAGGATGCGCTTCTGCCGCTCGTACGCCGCGCGGCGCAGCTTCGTGTCGTACGGGTAGTTCTCCCGCCAGGTCTGCAGGGGCCCGCCGTCCTCGTTCAGCAGCACGGGCTGCTCCGGGCGCTGCTCGTCGACCTGGAGTCCGGCCAGCAGTTCGGCGGCGGCGGTCGACGTGGTCACGCTTGTCGACCGGTCGGTCGGCTGCTCGTCGGGGAGGGACACGGGGACTCCTCAGCGGATCGGGGGGCGGACGCTCCACCTCGCAGTACCCGGGAAGCCGGACCGTACCCCCGGCGACGCACGGGGATTCGGGAGAAGGCGGCGGTCCTGGGCAGGTGAAGGGGCGGAACGCGTACGCGAAGGGCAAGGTGGAGGGCATGGAACAGGGCACGGCACAGGACATGGACCAGGACACGGAACAGGAAGCGGGGCAGGACGCGGAACGGGACACCGGCCGGGGCACGGGTCACGACACGGGACGGGACGACACCGGGCGCGACGACACGGGGCGGGACGAGACCGGGCCGACGGCGCTCATCGTCATCGACATGATCAATACCTACGAACACGACGACGCCCACCTCCTGCTCCCGTCGGCCGAAACCGCTCTCCCCGCGATCGTCCGGCTCATCGAGCGGGCCCGCGGGCTGGACGTCCCGGTCATCTACGTCAACGACAACTACGGCGCATGGCGTTCCCACCAGGGCGAAATTCTCGACCGGGCGCTGGAGGGGCCGCACGCCGACCTCGTGCGTCCGCTGGTGCCGGACGACCGGTCGCTCTTCGTCCTCAAGGCCCGGCACTCGATCTTCTACGAGACCCCGCTCAGCTATCTGCTCAGGGAGCAGGGCAGGGAGCACATCGTGCTGTGCGGCCAGGTCACCGAGCAGTGCGTCCTGTACTCCGCCCTGGACGCGCACATCCGCCACCTGCGGGTGACGATCCCGCGCGACGCGGTCGCCCACATCCACGAGGACCTCGCCGAGGCGGCCCTGCAGATGATGGAGCGCAATATGGATGCCGACGTCGTCAAGGCGGACGAGGTCTCCTTCGGCGACCCCCGCAGCGGCCCCCGCGACGCCGGCGGCGAGTCCCACGAACAGTGAGACCGGTGCGCAAACGCATTCGGCCCAGTCGGAAGGGGGTGACGGCGTGGGACGGGGTACCCGAGGGGGGACGTTGCCGCCTACCGATGTGGAGAAGACCGTGGCACAGCAGTCGCAGGACGTGGTGGAGCTGATCCTGGAGGACCACCGCCGGATGGAGGAGCTGTTCCGCCGGATGCGCAGCGTGGAGGACGACCGGGCCGGGGCGCTGCGGGAGTTCTCCGCGCTGCTGATCGCGCACGGGGAGGCGGAGGAGGACGAGGTGTACCCCGCTCTCAAGCGCTACAAGAACATCGACGACGAAGAGGTCGAGCACGGCTCCGAGGAGCACGACGAGGGCAACGAGGCCCTGCTGGCCCTCCTGGAGGTCGAGGAGGTCGGCTCCGACGACTGGGACGAGAAGCTGGAGGAACTGGTCGAGGCGGTCACGCACCACCTGGACGAGGAGGAGCGCACCATCCTCAACGGGGCCCGCGAGAACGTCGCCGACTCCCGGCGCACGGAACTCGGCTCGGCCTTCCTGAGCGCGCGCGAGGAGTACCTGAAGGACGACTGCGGCAGCGTGGAGAACGTCCGCAAGGTGGTCCACAAGAAGTCCTGACGGCAGAAAACCCGAGGACGAAAAAAGGGGCGGCCCCCGCGCGAGGTGCTCGCACGGGGGCCGCCCCGAGGTCCGAGGGCCCTGGAATTCCGGCCGGGAATTCCGGGACTCGCGGCCGGGGGCCGGGTCAGACCTGGCCGCGCCAGGCGCCGGTCTCGCGGCCGCGGTCCTCGATGAACGTCTTGAACCGCTTCAGGTCGCCGGTGATCTTGCTCTTGACGATCCCGAGCTTGTCACCGACGTTCTCGGTGAGCCCCTCCGGCTCGTAGTCGAGCTGAAGCATGACCTTGGTCCGGTCCGCGGACAAGCGGTGGAACGTCACCACACCGGCCTGCTTGACCTCGCCGCCCACGGCCCGCCAGGCGACCCGCTCGTCGGGGATCTGCTCGGTGATCTCGGCGTCGAACTCCTTGCTGACGCCACCGATCTTCGTCACCCAGTGGGTCAGCCGGTCGGTGCGCTGCTCGATGCGCTCGACGCCATCCATGAACTGCGGGAACGTCTCGAACTGGGTCCACTGGTCGTACGCGGTGCGTACCGGGACCTCGACCTCGACGGACTCTTCGACCTTCGACACAGAGCGTCCTTCCTCTTCGGCTTCGTATAACCGGGCGGCCTGCCGCCCAGCCGTCGCGGGGAGCTCTTCTCCCTCACGGCCACTGCTGCCCCGGAACATCCGGCGTATGAGCGCCGATCCGAAATCCGCCGCCGTGAACGCCCGTCTCCGGAGGCACACTGGAGGCACCGACGATGGCACAGGGGAGGCACGGACGTGATCCGACGCACCGGCGAGGCTCTGCGCAACCGCCTGGGCGGCCTGCTGTTCGCCCAGGTGGCCGGGGAGGACGGGCCGGCCAACCGGGAACGCATCCACGGCACCGAGGGCCCCCGCTGGTTCGGCCCCGAGCGGCCGATCCGGACCGTGCACGGGGACGCCTCCATGTTCGTCGGCGGGCTGCGCGCCCTGCTCCTGCAGTCCCTGCACCCGCTGGCCATGGCCGCGGTCGCGGCGCACTCGGGCTACCGGGGCGACCCCTGGGGCAGGCTCGCCCGTACGAGCACCTTCCTCGCGGTCACCACGTACGGCACCGACGCCGACGCGTCGGCCGCCGTCGCGCAGGTGCGCGCGGTGCACGCCCGGGTGCGGGGAACGGCCGAGGACGGCCGCCCCTACCGCGCGGACGACCCGCACCTCCTGGCCTGGGTGCACGCCGCCGAGGTGGACAGCTTCCTCACCGCCCACCAAACCTTCGGCGCGCACCCGTTGTCCCGGGCCGACTGCGACGCGTACGTCCGGGACGCGGCCCGCATCGCCGAGGCGCTCGGGGCGGAGCGGCCGCCCTCGGACGTGGCCCAACTGCGCGAGGTGCTCGCCGGATACCGCCCGGAACTGCGGGCGACGCGGGCGGCGCGGGAGGCCGCCCGGTTCATCGTCACCGAGCCCCCGCTGCCCTGGCCCGCCCGCGTCCCCTACCGTGCCCTGACCGCGAACGCGGCCGCGCTGATGCCCGCCTGGGCCCGCACGGAACTGGACCTGAGCGCGGGCCCGCGCCGCCTCGCGCCGCTGACCCGGGCCTCCGGGACGGCGGTGACGGGCGTCATCCGCTGGGCGATGGCCCCGGCGCGGCAGCGGTAGCCTCAGGCGGCGGTCGCCACCCCCACGCCGATCGCGATGAACAGCCACCCGGTGGTCAGCTCCCAGCGGTGGCGGACCTTCGGACGCGCCAGGAACGCCTGGAGGCGCGCGGCGACGGCGACCAGGCCGAACCAGTAGCCCACGCCGATCAGGACGTCCAGGGCGCCGAGGAAGAAGATCTCCCGGGTGAGCGAGCCGGTGCCGTGCGCGAACTGCGGCAGGATGCTCAGGAAGAACAGCGCCGCCTTGGGGTTGAGCACATTGGTCAGGAAGCCCTGGGAGAAGCCGGACCGCCACCGGCCCCGGCCGGTTTCTCCCCCGGTCGGCCCGGTCGGCCCAGCCACCAAGGGGGCCTCCGCAGTCGCCTCCCGGTGTGTACGGCGCTCCCGGGCGGCGCGGTGGGCGGCGAGGACGGCCCGTACGCCCAGGTGCACCAGGTAGGCCGCGCCCAGCAGTTTGATCGCGTCGAAGACCACGGGGGAGCGGGCGGCCACCACCGAGAGGCCGACGGCGGCGGCGAGCATGTGCACGCACAGCCCGGTCTGCGCGCCGAGGCCGGCGGCGCGCCCCTTCGACGGGTGCTCGGTCGCCGACCGGACCACCACCAGGAAGTCGGGTCCCGGCACCACGTACGCCACCAGCACCACGCCGAGGAAGCCGAGGAGGTCCACCTGCATCCGCTCTCCGATCGTCGGCGTGCGGGTTCCCCCACGGGCCGATGCCAACCCCGGGTTCCGGGCCCGCACTTTAGTTGAGTCGGGGCTTGTCAACATTCTGGTTGGTGAGCTATATAAGAAGACGTCAGGGCATCGCAGCCGCAGAGAGAAAAGGAGTCACCGTGATGCTCATGCGTACCGACGCTTTCCGTGAACTGGACCGGCTCGCCCAGCAGATGTGGGGAACGGCGGCGCACCCGGCGGCCATGCCGATGGACGCCTACCGGTCGGGCGACGAGTTCGTCGTGCACTTCGACCTGCCGGGCGTGGACCCGGAGTCGATCGACCTGGACGTCGAGCGCAATGTGCTGACCGTGCGCGCCGAGCGCCGCTCCGCCGCCCCGGAGGGCGCCGAGATGATCGCCGCCGAGCGCGCGTCGGGCACCCACACCCGGCAGCTGATCCTCGGGGACACCCTGGACACCGAGCGGATCGACGCCCGCTACGACGCGGGTGTGCTGAGTCTGCGCATCCCGGTCACCGAGAAGGCGAAGCCGCGCAAGATCTCGATCAGCGGCACGGGTGAGCAGCCCCGGCAGATCAACGCATGACCGCCACCGCGACTCCCGGGCGCACGCGTACGCCCGACGCCGTGCCCCGGGAGCACGGAGCGGACTTCCGCGAGTTCGTGGCCCGGGTGCGGGCCGACGGCCTGTACCGGTCGGCCGCGCACGCCGAGGACGTCACCCGTACGGTGCTGGCCTGCCTGGGGGCGCAGCTCACCGGGGACGAACGGGTCGAGCTGGCCGCCCGGCTGCCCCGCGAGGCGGCCGAGGCCCTCGTCTCCCGGGCCCCGGGCCCGCGCCCGCTCACCGGGTTCGGCTTCGTCCAGGACCTGGCCGCCCGCCGGGGCACCGGACCGGGGCCGGCCCGGTGGGACGCGGGGTCCGTGCTGCGTCAGGTCGCCCGGCTGGCGGGTCCCCGTCTGAGCGAGCGGCTCCTGGCCGGGCTCCCGGAGGGGTACGCCCTGCTGTTCGGGGTGGCCCAACTGGTTCCGCGCAACCGGGTGCCGGTGGGCTGACCTTTCACCCGGCTCCGGGAATGCCGCCCTGACCAGGGGCGATGTTCCCGGAGCCGTCGTGTGCGGGCGGGGCGGCGCCATTTAGGACGCCCTTCCGGTCGCTGATTGATCGAATCGGGGGTAGGCAGGAGGACATGAACTCTTCTCAGATCCTGGCCGCCGAGGGCGGGCCTTCGTTGCTGCTGATCGTGGTGGGCGTCGTGGTGGTGCTCTTCCTGCTGGGGGCGTTCTTCTTCGGCAGCCGTCGTGCGGGCAACAAGAAGCGGTCGGAGGTGCCCGGACAGGGCGCCGGGTCGCCCCCGCAGCCCAGCGGCGGCAGCCAGCGCGGCGAGACCTGGCAGACCATCGACGACGATCCCGACCAGGGCAACCCGCACCGCTGACGGCTCGCTTCCCCCCATACCGCTCGTCGGAGGAGACGCCCGTGGACCGGCCGAGCACGGGGCCGCCGCCGGACCGGCCCGAACAGGAGGCCCTGTTCGACTGGTCCGACGCCGCCCCGCGGCCCTCCGCCTTCGCGGACAGCGCGCAGGCCCGCCGCCTGCTCGACGTGCGCGAGGTCTACGCGGAACCCGCCGCCCTCGACTCGCCGCGCGGCAGGCAGATCATGGCGAGACTGCCGGACGCCCGGGTGACCGAGGTGCCGAGCCACTGGCGCATCCCCTCCCTGCACGGCAACGACGGCAACGTCGCCCGCTGGGTCCGGGTCAAGACAGAGACCCTCGTCCTTGGCGTGAAGCGCACCCTGGAGACGCGCCCCAACGGACGGTCCGCCGACTGGATCGCCCCGGGCGCCTCCAACGGCTGCGCGATGTCCTGCGCCTACTGCTACGTCCCGCGCCGCAAGGGATACGCCAACCCGATCACCCTCTTCACCAACATCGAGGCGATCGTCGCCCACGTCCGCCGCCACGTCCGCGCCCAGGGCCCCAAACCGGAGCCCAACCAGTGCGACCCGCACGCCTGGGTCTACGACATCGGCGAGAACGGCGACTGCTCCGTCGACGCCCTGGTCTGCGACAACACGGCCGACCTGATCGCTGCCTTCCGCACCCTCCCCACGGCCAAGGCGTCCTTCGCGACCAAGTTCGTCAACCCCGACCTGCTCGCCCTGGACCCGCGGGGCCGCACCCGGGTGCGCTTCTCCGTGATGCCGTCGGCGGACGCCCGCGTGCTCGACATCCGTACGAGCCCGGTCGCGGAGCGGATCGCCGCCGCCCCCGACTTCCTCGACGCCGGGTACGAGGTCCACTTCAACCTCTCGCCCGTCGTCCTGCGCCCCGGCTGGCAGCGCGACTGGGCCGACCTCCTCACCCACCTCGACGACGTCCTGCCCGCCCGGGTGAAGCAGCAGGCGGCGGCCGAGATCATCATGCTGACCCACAACGAACAGCTCCACGAGGTCAACCTCGGCTGGCACCCCCGCGCCGAAGACCTGCTCTGGCAGCCGGCCGCCCAGGAGACCAAACGCTCCCAGAACGGCGCCCTGAACGTCCGCTACTGCCCGGACGTCAAACGCCGTTCCCTGGAGCAGCTCCAGCACCTGCTGGCCACCCACGCCCCCTGGCTGCGCGTCCGCTACGCCTTCTGAGGGGGGCGCGGCCCCGGCCGTACGAAGGAGATCCACACGTCGGGCGGCAGGTCGGGCCGGCCCGGGACCGGCCTGCGCTCCTCCGTCCACGCGTCGCCCGCGATCTCGGCGGCGACCCGGCGCCAGAAGCGCACGGCGCCCGCGTTGGCGTCCTGGAAGGCGATCTCCCAGGGGCCGGGGTGCCGGGCGACGACCTCCGCGACCGCGCGCAGCCCGATCCCCGACCTGCGGGCCCCGCGCACCACGAAGAAGCCGTTCAGCACACGCGTGGTGCCGTCGAGCCCGCGGACGAGAGCGAAGCCGACGGGGTGCTCGCCGCTCAGCAGCAGGTACGGCGCCCGGTCGGCGTCCTCGAAGGCCATCCGGAGCCAATCGCTCCTGTACGTCCCGTCCGCGAAGGGCAGTTGCCCGCCGAACTCGGACAGGTCGTGACGGAACATCAGCCAGAGACGCTCCAGCACGGGGCGGTCGGCCTCGTACGCAGGACGCACCGAGAAGTCGGACACGGGGCTCCTTCGGGGGAGGGGCGGGCAGGGGTCCGGGCGGAACGCCCGGAGAAGCCCTGCGGAGACGTGCCCGCTGCCTCGGGGCACAAAAAAAGCCTCTCGGCCGGAAGCGTCCGGACCCGAAAGGCTGCTGGAGTGATCATAACACCCGCTCGGTGAGCCCGGCGGGACGGAGCCGACGGGGCGCCGCATCAATTCGGTTGCCGCCCCCGCGTCCGCACCGCACCATGGGCGGGACGCCGGGAACCGCCCGGTGCTTCGCGAGAGGAGGCACGACCGTGATCACGACTGTTCTCGGGCTGCCCGCAGTCCTGTCTTCCCTCATCTCATGGAGCACCTTCAGCGATGTCTCGCGACGACTTCCCGCAGTACCCGCAGTTCCCGGCCTTTCCTGACCTCTCCGCCGTCGACTCCTCCCGCCGGGTCCCGCCCGCGGCCGATCCGGGCGAGGTCGACGAACGCTTCGTCTTCGACTTCCAGGCGTACGACGACGACCTCAAGGACGGCCAGCGCTGGTCGACCTGGCTCAGCGTCGAACCGCTGAGCCGGGGCCCCGAGCCGCGCCCCGACTGGGTCGTGACCTCGCAGGGCGCGATCGACACCGAACTCGGCGTCCTCAAGACCGGCAAGGAGGCCGACGTCCACCTCGTCGAGCGGGCCGACCCCCTCGATCCGGGCGCCGGCGCGGTCATGGCGGCCAAGCGGTACCGCTCCGCCGAGCACCGCAGCTTCCACCGCGCCGCCTCCTACACCGAGGGCCGTTCCATGCGGCGCTCCCGCGACGAGCGCGCCCTCAAGCGCAAGAGCACCTTCGGACGGCAGGTCGCGGCCGGGGAGTGGGCCGTGTCCGAGTGGGGCGCGCTGGTGCGGCTGTGGGGCCTCGGGCTGCCCGTTCCGTACCCCGTCCAGATCGACGGCACCGAGATCCTGATGGAGTGGATCACGGTTCCCGACGAGGAGGGCGCGGCGGTGACCGCGCCCCGGCTCGCCCAGGTCCGGCCCTCGCCCCCACTGCTCGCCTCGTACTTCGAGCAGCTCACCGACGCGTTGGCCACGATGGTGCAGAACGGCTTCGTGCACGGCGACCTGTCCGCGTACAACATCCTGGCGGCGGGCGAGCGGCTGGTGATCATCGATCTGCCCCAGATCGTGGACCTGGTCGGCAACCTCAACGGGATGGCCTTCCTCCAGCGCGACTGCGCCAACATCTGCGCCTGGTTCCGCTCGCGGGGCCTCGACGCCGACGAGGACGCGCTGTTCGCGGAGCTGATGGCGCACGCCTTCTGAGCGTCCTGAGCGCCGTTACGGCAGCGGCTCGCCCCGGGCCGCGGTCCAGAGCTCGTACCACTCCTCGTGGGTGAGCTCCGGTGCGCGGCGCACCGCGTCGGCGCAGCGCAGGATGCGCTCGGGGCGGCTGGAGCCGATCACCGGGGCGATCCGGGCCGGGTGGCGCTGGAGCCACCACAGCAGGACCGTCTCCGGTGTCGTGCCCCTGCGGGCGGCGATGCCGGAGACGAGCCGCGCGGCGGGGGAGGAGGGGGTGCGGCCGGTGTAGCGGCCCTGGGCGAGCGCGCCCCAGGCCTGGAGCCGGACGCCCCGGCCCTGGCAGTACTCGACGGTGCCGTGCGGGAAGCCGTTGTCGGCCGCCGCCCGGGTGTTCAGCAGGACCCCGGACTCGACCCAGTCGCGGGCGGCCAGGCTCATCTCGAGCTGGTTGACGGTGAGGGGCACGTCCAGGTGGGACTGGAGGAGCTCGATCTGGGCGGCGCTCATGTTCGACACGCCGAAGCGCCGTACGAGCCCCTGCGCGTGCAGCGAGCCGAGCGCCTCCGCGATCTCCTCGGGGCCGGTCAGCGGGTCGGGCCGGTGCAGCAGCAGGACGTCGAGCACGTCGGTGCGCAGGCGGGTCAGGCTCTCCTCGACGCGGCGCACGATGCTGCTCCCGCGCAGGTCGTACCGGCCGCCGCCGTCGCCGTCGGGCAGGCGGATGCCGCACTTGGTCTGGAGGGTGATGCGGCCGCGCAGCCCGGCGTCCCGGGCGAGGAGTTCGCCGAAGACCGCCTCGGACTTGCCGTGCCGGTAGATGTCGGCGTGGTCGAACACGGTGATGCCGGCCGACAGCGCGGCCTCGACGGCGGCCTCCGCCTCGGCGATGTCCGCCGCCGTGTACGGGGTGGGGTCCCAGGCGCCGCCGAGTCCCATGCAGCCGTACAGGGGGCGGGAGTGCGGGTGGGGGCCGGACGGGGTCGGCATCAGTGGTGCTCTCCTCGGTGTGGTACGGGTTCCGCCTGGTCGACCTCCACCCCGAGCCGGTCGGCGACCTCCGTGAGCGTCTGCCCGAGCGGCAGTGCCACCCGGGCCCGCGCCTCGCGGTCGCCGCGCGTCGCGTCCCGGTTGACGATCACCACCGGCGTGCCCGCCCGAGCGGCCTGGCGTACGAACCGGAGCCCCGACATCACCGTCAACGACGAGCCCAGGACCAGCAGCGACGCGGCCCCGCGGACCAGCTCCCGGCACTGTTCGACCCGCTGCGGCGGGACCGGCTCGCCGAAGAACACCACGTCCGGCTTGAGGACACCGCCGCAGACCGTGCACGGCACCACGTGAAAGTCCCCGACCTGCGCGTCGGTGAGGTCGGCGTCGCCGTCCGGGTTGATCCCGGCGGCCACCGGCGCGAAACCCGGATTGGCCTCGGTCAGGCGGACGGCGAGCGCGCCGCGCGGCTCGACGGTGCCGCAGGTCAGGCACCGGACGCGGTCCAGGCTGCCGTGGAGTTCCACGACGTCCTCGCTGCCCGCGGCCTGGTGCAGCCCGTCGACGTTCTGCGTGATGAGGCCCGAGAGCAGGCCGTGCCGGGCGAAGGCCGCCACCGCCCGGTGCCCGGCGTTCGGGCGGGCCCGGCCGAAGACCCGCCAGCCCAGGTGGCTGCGCGCCCAGTAGCGGCGCCGGGCCCGGGGGTCGGAGGTGAACTCCTGGTACGTCATCGGGGTGTGGCGGCTCAGACTGCCGCCCTCGCCCCGGTAGTCCGGAATGCCGGACTCCGTGGAGATCCCGGCACCGCTGAGCACCAGCACGCCGCCACGGCCCAGCAGGTCGGCGACGGGCGTCCAGTCGGAGACGGCGGGCGGCAGGTCACCGTCGGGAACCCAGTTCAAGGTGGGGCGCATCTGCATGCTGCCAGGGTACGGAAGAGGGTGGCTCAGCCACGGACTCCGCGGAGCCCCGCAGGTCGCGGGCCCGCCGGCGTCCCGACGGCCATGCGTGCGCCCGTTCGCGCCTTCGCCCCGTCGTGCCGGTGACGGAGGCCGGGCGAAGACCCATACTGCTTCCGGACGGACCACTTCCGTACCGCGCAGTACCCCGGCACGACGAATGGGAGAGAGCACGTGAACGTCACCCGCACCCCTCTTCGACCCCGACGGGCGACCCGGAGGGGCCGCGCCCCGGCCGCCCTGGGCGCGGCGCTCGCCCTGGCCGTGCCGACCGCCCTCACCACCACGTCGACGGCCTCGGCCGCCGAGGCGCGAGCGACCGCCTCCTGCAGTCCGGGCTACGTCTGCATCTACCAGGGCGACATCTTCGACGGCAGCCCCAACCACCCGATGGTCTACAGCTTCTACCGCTACGGGACGTACAACGTCGCCAACCTCGTCGGCGACTACACCGTCAAGAACTGCCAGACGGGCGGTGCCAAGGTCCAGGGACGCACCGGCTACAACGGCACCGGAAGCGTCGCCTGGGACCTCACGGTCAACAACTGCAGCACCGGACTGTGGACCAGCCTGACCTCCACGAACTCCGTGCGGGTCTACCCCTGAGGCTCCCCGCCGCGCCCCGCCGCCCCGCGTCAGGACGACATGAGGCGGCGGTGTTCGCCCTCGTCCAACTGCTCGCCCGAGGAGGGCAGGAGCTGGGGGACGCCGTCCACGATCGGGTACCGGCGGTGCAGCCGCGGGTTGTAGAGGGCGCTCCCGTCCGGGACCAGGGACAGGGGGCCCTTGTCGATCGGGCAGGCCAGGATCTTCAGCAGCGGGTCAGTGGGGTTCACGGGTGAGGTCCTTTTCGGGTGAGGGCTGTTCGTACGAGGAAAGGCTCAGCAGGACGGCGACCGCCAGGGCCGCCCCCGCCACCCGCAGCACCAGCCGCAGCGGCTCGCCCGGCAGCGACTCACCGAACGCGAGGCTGCCGAGCGTGGCGGTGTAGAGGCAGGACGTGGTGGTGCACACCGGCACCACGAGCGAGGCCCGGCAGCGCTGGAGCGCGGTCTGCGACAGGACGAGACCGGTGCCGCCGGTCACGAGCAGCAGATAGGGGTACGGGGAGGTCAGCACGGCGGTGACCGTGCCGGGCAGGTTCCCGGCGTCGAACAGCGCCGAGAGCCCCTTGATCGCCAGCGAGCTGACCCCGTACACGAGCCCGACGGCCACCCCGTACGGCACACCGCTGGTCCGGTGCGGGACGCCGTCGGCCGGCGGCGTGCGGACGGCGTCGCGCCGGTCGGTGACGACGTACACCCAGATGCCCGCGCCGATGGACACCCCGCTGAGCAGCAGGATCAGGGCGGGCGGCGAGTACGCGCCCACGTCCTCGCCGCCCGAGTCCAGCGACAGCACCACCATCAGCAGCGCGAGCACCACCGCGCCCATCGCGTACCGCTCGCGCACCGAGACGCGTTCGCCCAGGGTGCGCGAGGACAGCAGCAGGAGCAGCACCAGGCCCGAGATGAACAGGGCCTGCGCGACGGTCATCGGCAGGGTCCGGTAGACGACCAACTGCGCGGCGAACCCGCCCGCGAGCGCCAGCGACCCGCCCACCCACGGCAGACTGCCCAGCAGCAGCCGCACCGCGCGCAGCGGGCGGTGCACGTCCAGGCCCGGCAGGTCGCCCAGGGCGCGCTTCTGGAGGACGAAGCCTCCGCTGTAGAGGACGTTCGCGCACAGTGCCGCCAGCACGCCCCACCACATCACGGCTCTCGACTCCCCCGGCCGGGAGCGGGGGCGGTGCGTCGTCCGGGTACGCGCGCGTGGACGAGGAGGATCGAGGCGGCGGACGGCGCGGCGCAGGCCAGCCGGTCCAGGGTGCGCAGCGGGCGGGGCACCCCGTGGAAGGGGGCGCCGGCCGTGCGGACGACCTCGAAGCCGGACGCGGTGAGCAGGCCGCGCAGGGCGCGCGCGGTGTAGAGCCGCAGGTGGCCGACGACCTCGCGGCCCGGGCGGCCGTGGATGCCGCGCAGACTCACCTCGGAGAAGACCGGCTGGACCCCGGCGAGCAGGAGTGCCCTGTTGTACCAGGCGGCGAGGTTGGGGGTGGACAGCATGAGGTGGCCGCCGGGCTTCAGGACGCGGCGGATCTCGTCGAGCGCGCTGTCGGGGTCCACGAGGTGTTCGATCACCTCGCTGAACAGGACGGCGTCGGCGGACGCGGTCGCGAACGGCAGTCCGCCGTCGGTGAGTTGGCCGCGCACGGCGGACAACTCGCCCTTGGCAGCGGCGAACCGCCGGGACGCCCTGCGCAGGGCGTCCTGCGACCAGTCCACCCCGACGATCCGGTGGCCGGGCAGGAGCGGGGCGGCCGTCGCGGCGGCGGTGCCGTCGCCGCAGCCCACGTCGAGGACGGTGGCGCCGGGGGCGCCCGCGAGGGCGGCGGCGAGCATGAGGGCCTGGCGGCGGCTGCGCGGGTCGCCGGAGGCGACGGGCACGGCGGGGTTCTCGTAGAAGTCGCGCAGTCCGTCGCGCGGCTCCTCGTGGGCGGCGTCGCGGGGCAGGTGCGGGTCGGCGGTGGGAGCCGTCATGGCGGCGATCCCTCCTCGGGGTCAAAGGGGCGGGGGAGGTGCGTCGTCGGGCGGTGGCGGGGACGGTGTTTCAGGGGGTGGTGGCGGGTGGGGCGAGCGCGGAGGTCGACTGGAGGTGCTTCTCGAAGAGTTCGCGCAGGTGCTCGCCGTCCGCCCGGCCCAGCAGCGCGCCCGACCAGCGCAGACAGAGGTGCAGGCGGCCGGCGGTGGCCGCGGTGGTCACGGTCAGCCCGCGCGGCATGCGGGCCGGCGCCGAGAACCACACCGCGCTCGCCCGGCCCGCCCCGTCGCCGAAGTCCAGGGGGTAGGGGACCCGGCCGATGTTGCTGAGCAGGGTGGTCGACGTCCATGCCGCCACGGCCCGCCGGAGCTGCCGGGTGGCGGCGGCGCGCAGGGCGACGGGGACGACCGGTGCGGTGAGCAGCCGCGCCCCGTGGCCGAGCTGGGGCCGCGAGAGGGCCTTGAGCGCGCGCGTGCGGTCGGCGGTCCGCATCAGCAGCCCCGGTGTGTCCGCTTGCGCCAATTCCTCGGGCAGGAAGGGGACTTCCACCAGTCGGGTGCCGTTCCCGATGGGCATGTCCATGCCCCGGGGGCGGTCGTCCACCGGCATCGTGATCCGCATCGGGCGCGGGGGCGCGCCCCGCTCGGCGTTCCACTCGGCGATGGTGCGGGCGGTGGCGACCATCAACTGGTCGTTGACGGTGTAGAGGACGCCGGGCGGCCGGCGGGGCACCGGCAGCTCCACGGCCAGCATGCCGTTGCCCGTGGCCTTGGTGCCCCGGTGCGGTCCGGCGGCGACCCGCGCCACCGGGGCGAACCCGGTCCCCGGGACCGGCTGCCGCGGGCGGTGCTCGGGCCGCTCGGGCGTGGCGGAGGCGGCGGGGGAGTTGTCGCGGCCTCCGTAGAGCTCGGCGGTGGTGGCGAGGACGCGCAGGCAGGCGGGCCCGTCGAGGGCGGTGTGGTTGAGGACCAGCAGCAGTACGTTCCCGATGATCTCCAGCCGTACCGGCGGCGACAGCGAGAGCGGCGGGGCGTGGGTGAGCGCCCGTGCCCTGGCCGCCTCCAGCACGCCGGGCGACGCGTCGGGGTGGTGGACGACGACGCCCGTGGTGTCCGGGTGCGCGGTGAGCTCCCACTCGTACCGGCGGCGGTACCAGGGTCCGGGGGCCTCGCGCATCAGGACGCGGGGATGCTGCCGCAGGGCCTGCACGAAGGCCTTCCGCAGCCGTTCCGGATCGGGTGGTTCGGGGAGGTGCACCTCGAGGTGCACGGTCTCGGGCTCGGCGGGGTCGAGACAGTGCCGGGTGATCTCGTCGACGACGGTGAAGGGCGTGGTGGAGTTCGGGGCGCGCATCACGGGCTCCTCGGGTGATCGACGTGGGGCCGGGCCCGGGGGCACGGGTGAGCGGTGGCCGTCCCGACGCCGCGGGCCGCGGCAGCGCGGACGGTGCGGCGCCGGGCCGCCATCCGCGGGACGCAGGGGGACTCCGCGCGCCGGAGGCAGACGGACTCCGCCCGGCGGAAGCAGACGGACAACGCCCGGCGGAGCGGAACGTCCGCGAGCCGGACCAGAACGTCCGCCGGGCAGCGCGGGACGTCCGCCCGCCGGAAGCAGACGGACTCCGCCCGGCGGAGCGGGACGTCCGCCCGCCGGGCCGGAACCCCTGCCCGGCGGAGCGGGACGTCCGCCCGCCGGATCGGAACCCCTGCCCGGCGGAGCGGGACGTCCGCCCGCCGGATCGGAACCCCTGCCCGGCGGAGCGGGACGTCCGCCCGCCGGGCCGGAACCCCCGCCCGCCGGGCCGGAACCCCCGCCCGCCGGGCCGGAACCCCCGCCCGGCGGTGTGGGACGTCCCCCCGGCGCGAGCGTGCTCGTGCCGTCACCCCTCCCTCCGACGCCACGGCCACCGCAGGGTGCCTCCGGAGTCCGGCGCCGCCGCGGAGCCCAGGGTCACCACCGCCGCCACCACGCCCACCACGGCCAGTGACTGGGCCAGCGGGCCGAAGGCGCCCGCCTGGGCCGCCACCGGCGTTCCCGCGCCCCAGGCCGCCGCGACTCCCGCGCCCGCCATCGCCGCCAGGGCGACCAGCGGGAGCAGCGCCGGGCGCCAACGGGCCAGCAGTGCCAGGACGGGCACGGCCAGGGCCAGCGGCCCCGCCACCAGGACCATGATCACCGTCAGCGCCGCCAGGCCGAGCACGGCACCGGGGGCGGGCGGCGCCGGCACGGGCCCGTCCGGCTCGCGGGCGTCCCGCCGGGTCCACAGCACCAGGCCCGCCAGCGCCAGCAGCGCGACACCGCCCGCGATGAGACCGCCGACGTACCAGCGCGCCGGGGCGAACTCCAGCCGCACCGTGCCGCCCTCGCCCTCCGGCACCAGCCAGCCCTGCTGCCAGCCGTCCAGCCGGACCGGGCTGAGCTCCTTGCCGTTCAGGGTGGCCCGCCAGCCGGGGTTGGCGTTCTCGTGCAGTTGCAGGTACGAGGCCGCGCCCGCCCCGACCCTCACCTCGCGCGCGTCGCCCGACCAGTCCTTGAAGTCCAGCGCGCGCCGGTCGGCGGAGGGCGCGGAGACCGCGCCCCGCGTCAGCGTCAGGTCGGTGATGGCGAGGGGACCCGTGTCACCCGCCTCCAACCGGTGGGTGCCGGCGGCCAGTTGGGCCACGCCGTCCCGCTGCTCGCCCGCGCACAGCGAGACCTCGATCGGGCGGCGTTCGGTGAGGTCGCGCAGGGTGCCACGGGCGCTCGTGGCGTGCAGCGTGCCGTCGACGGACAGGACCGGGCCCTGGCCGCAGGGGAGCGAGAAGGCGCGGGAGGGGTCGGGCTGCGGCACCCGGTAGTCCTCCAGGGCCGGGACGTACACCTCGCTCAGTCCGATGGGGAGCTGCAGCTCGCCCTGCGCCACCGGGTTGTGGATGGTCAGCGGCGCCGCCTTGGTGAGGGTGATGTCCAGCCGGTCGGTGGTGATCGGCTGGAAGCTCGCCAGGCCGTTGGGGTCGACGGCGGCCGTCGCCGCGCCGTCCGGGGAGCTGATCTCGACCTGCTCGGGGCGGGTGGAGAGGCCGCCCGCCGCCGCGAAGACGATCTGCCCGACGGGCCGCTTCTCCGGCCACCGCAGGTGCAGGACGGCCTTGTTGCCGGAGATCCACGAGGTGCTCAGGTCGCCGTCCACGAGGTTGCGGGGGCTCAGCGAGGTGCCGAGCTTCGCCGTGGATTCGGCGCTCACCAGCAACTGCCGCCGCTGGTCCGGCGCCTGGCGGTACAGCAGCTCGTCCAGGGCCTCGCCCGGAACGGGCAGGGCCTTCGCCTTCAGCGAGTACGCCCCGTCCCGCAGGGTGGTGAACTGGCGGTGCAGCCCCACCTCCGCCGAGACCGGGGAGAGCCCGCCGGGGTCGCTGCCCCGGTGCAGGGAGAGCACGTTCGGGTCCGTGCCGTCGTCCGCGGCGTCCTTGGGGAGGGACAGCAGCCGGGTCACCGTCACGCCGGGGACGTCCACCGCGCTGAAGCCCGCGCCCATCAGGCCGGGGCGGCCCTGCTGGGCCTCCTCGATGGTGATCTTCAGCCACTTGGCCTCACCGGGCGGGGCGTCCACGGTCTGCGGCTGCCCGTTCGGCTGGAGCGGGCTGGTCGCGCCGCCCCGGTCGGTCTCCACCCGGACCACCGTCGGCGCGGCCCGCATCCCGTCGGAGGGCAGCGGGGTCAGGCGCAGTGTCCCGGGCATGGTCACCGGGGCGTTGAAGTCGACCCGCAGCCACTGGCCCGCGGGCCGGGCCGCGCTGCCCTCCGCCCAGGCGGTCTCCGGGTTGCCGTCGAAGGCGTTCACCGGGTCGTACTGGGGGAGGTGGAACAGCCAGTTCCCGCTGCTGGACGCGGTCACCGACTTCGCGCCCCGCAGCACGGCGGTCGTCTGGCGGCGGGGATCGTCGTCGGGCAGGATCTGCCGGGGTTCGCGGCCGGGGTCCTGCGCGCTGCCCGGCTGATTGCGCTCCTTCTCGGTGTACGTGTACGAGGTGTTGGTGTTCACCAGCCCGAACCGGGTGTCCGCCCGGCGCAGCCCGTCGCCCGCCGCCCGCACCGGGGGCTCGCCGAGCCCGGGGGCGTTGTCCCCGGTCAGCACGGCGGGCCGGTCCCGCAGCGAGGGGTCGGCGGACAGCCGCAGCAGGGACTCGGGGCCGCCGGCCAGCGTCATCGTGTCGGCCACCGGCTTGAGCGCCGCCCGCCCCGGGTCACGGGTGCCGGACGGGGGCTCGTACACCTCGACCGCCTGCTGCCTCGGGTACAGGCCCTCGACCTGCACGGGCGTGTCGTCGGGGATGCGCCCGCCGGTGAGGACCGGACCGAAGCCGGTCACCCGCCGGTACCCGGACGACTCCAGGGTGCGCTTCACGGTCTGCGGCGGCACGTAGCCGATCTGGTCGGGGTCGAGGTCGTTGCGTACGACGACGTAGTGCAGCCCGGCCCGGTTCAAGTAGGCGGCCAGGCCCGGGACTTCGCCGCCGGACATCAGGGACTGCTCGACCGCGTCGAGCACCCGCCGGTTGCCGGGGGTGCCGAACGGCACGAAGTCCCGCTGCGCCCACGGGGATTTGGCCAACACGTCCAGCGGCTGGTCGATGGTGGAGCCCCAGGTGTGGATGCCGTGCGCGGTCGCCGGCGTGACCAGGGCCCGGGTGTCGCGGGAGTGCTCCTTGAGCCAGGCGGCCGTCTGCGCCCAGTGGTCGGGGAGCTTCCGGAACGCTCCCGGCTGGAGGATGCTGCCGTTCACGTACGGCAGCAGCAGGCCCGGCAGGACGAGCAGGGCCGCCAGCGCGGGCAGGTGGGAGCGGCCGGGCACCCGGCGGGTTCCGTGCCGCTCCGAGACCACCGCGACGGCGTGCACCAGGCCGAGCACCAGGACGAGCGCCAGACCCGACTGGAACTTGTAGATGTTGCGGAACGGCACCAGCCACCCGTTCAGCCAGTCCTGCACCGTGCCGGGGAACAGCGCGCCCAGCGAACCCCCGTATCCCGCAAGGGTGATGAGGACGACCGAGAGCACGACCAGCAGCAGCCAGCGCCGCTCGGGCACGTCCCGCCGGGCGAGCCCCGCGAGCCCGATCGCCGCCGCGCAGGCCGAGCCGAGGATCGCGAGCACGGAGGCCGCGACCGTCCACCCGGCGGGCAGCCACGGCTCGCCGAAGTTCAGGTACGCCGTCCAGTTGCCCGCGCCGCGCAGCAGCTCGGTGGCGGACATGGTGTCGGTGGTGGTGCTCGCCTGCTCGACGTACGGCATGAAGTTCTCGCCGTGGATGCCCAGCAGCAACAGCGGAACCACCCACCACAGGGTGGCCAGCAGCACCCCCGGCACCCACCACAGGAGCTGGGTGCGGCGGCGCGGCCCGGCCGGGCGGCTCAGCAGGTACAGGCCCACCGGCAGCAGCGCCGCGAGGGTGGAGGCGGCGTTCACCCCGCCCATGAACGGGATCAGCAGCGCCGAGCGCAGCGCCGAACTCCGGGCGCTGAACGCCGGGTTGACGAGCGGCAGCAGCACCCAGGGCAGGAACGCCCCCGGCAGCGCCGCCGCCGACGTGGAGCCGATGACGATCGTGTACGTCGGCCACAGCGCGTACACGGCCGCGCCCAGCAGCCTGCTCCGCGCGGAGCCGACCCCGAGCCGCTCCGCCAGGCGCAGCGCACCCCAGAACGCGACCGACACCACCAGCGACAGCCACAGACGCTCCGCCAGCCACACCGGCAGCTGCACCAGGTCGGCCAGCGCGTAGAACGGCAGCATCGGGAAGGCGTAGCCGATGTACTGGTCGAAGATCCCGCCGAACCCGGCCCGCGCGTGCCACAGCTCGCCCAGGTCGGCGAGGAAGGTGAACGGGGCGGCGGCCACGCCGAGCTTCGTCTCGAACGTCATGCGCCCCGGCGACACCGCCAGGAACGCCACGAGGACGACCGCCCAGAAACCCAGCAGCCACTTGCGGGAGCGGGGCGCGTCGTCGGGGCCGCGCCCGTCCGGCACCGGCGCGGCGTGCGACGGCGGGCCGGGCGGAGCCTGGAGCGTGCTGGTCATGGACACCGCCGGAGGATGAGGAGGAGGTTCCAGGTGACGAATTCCCGCAGGACCGGGATCCGCGGAGGGAGCGAGGGCAGCAGCGGCCAGTAGCGGGCGCGCGCCGACACGACGGCGACGTCCTCCCGCTCCCTGACCTGGCGCAGGGTGGTCCCGACGTGGATCGGGAAGAGGTTCTCGCCGACGGTGTGCTTGGCGCTGCGGCCGGTGCGCCGCTCGAAGCGGCGGCGGCCCCGGTCGGCGCCCAGGTAGTGCCAGGGCGCCCACTCGTGGCCGCCCCACGGCGAGAACCAGTTGGTGAACGACACGTAGATCAGCCCGCCGGGCCGGGTCACCCGCACCATCTCGCTGAGGAAGGTCTGCGGGTCGGCGACGTGCTCCAGCACGTTGGAGGAGAAGCAGACGTCGGCGGCCCCGTCGGCGAGCGGCAGCAGATAGCCGTCGGCCAGCACCGAGCCCTCCGGCGGCCGGTGCCCGGCGGGCGTCAGCGCCCGGGGGTCCGGTTCGAAGAGGTACGTCTCCGCGCCCCGCCGCCGGAACTCCCGGGCGAAGTACCCGGTGCCCCCGCCGACGTCCACCACGACCCGGTCCTTGAGCGGCACGTACCGCTGCACCTGGTCGGCGGCGTCCCGCGCGAGCAGCGTGTAGCAGTGCTCGGGGTCCTCCTGCTCGTTCAGGAAGGCCCGCAGGAGTGCGGCGGAGCGCCGGAAGGAGGGGTCCCGGAGCGGCGGCGGAGTGCGGCTGGCGTCCTTCATCGCAGGGCGACCGCCCCGGCCGGCACCGGCCCCGGCGTCTTCGGCTGCTGCGGTACGGCGGCGCCCACGGCCTCGGCGGCCACCGCGCGGAACGCGCTCACCGTGCCCGACCAGCGGTAGCGCTCCGCCTGGCGCATCGCCGCCCGTCCCATCGCGGTGCGCCGCTCGGCGCTCAGGGCGAGCGCGCACCAGGCGGCGGCGAACGAGCTCTCGCCGCGCGCCAGGACGCCGGTGACCCCGTCCTCGACGGAGTCCCGCAACCCAGGCACGTCGAAACCGACGGACGGGGTGCCGCGGGTGGCGGCCTCGGTGACCACCAGGCCCCAGCCCTCGACGGCCGACGGGTGCAGCAACAGCCAGGAAGCGCAGAGCAGTTCGTGCTTCTCGGCCTCGGAGACGTATCCCTTGAAGACGACACCGGGGCCCGCCATCGCCTCCAGCCGGCGGCGTTCGGGGCCGTCGCCGACGATGACCAGCCTGCCCCCGGTGACCGGGCGCACCCGTTCCCACAGGCGCAGCAGCAGGTCGATGCGCTTGTACTCCACCAGGCGGCCGACCGCGAGGAACAGCGGCTCGGGGGAGCGGGCGGTGAGGGCCTGCGGGCTCTCGACGCCGTTGTGCACGACGCGGATGCGCTCGCGGTCCACGCCGAGTGCGCCGAGGGCGTTCGCGGTGGACGGCGAGACGGCGACCAGGAGGTTGTCGCGCTGGGCGGCGGACAGGGCCCAGTGCTCCAGGCGTCTGCCGAGTCCGGCGGCGGGGCCGGGGAAGCGCATTCCCCACAGCTCGGTGTGCACGTGGTTGACCAGGCAGAGACTGGGGCCGCGGTGCCAGAGCGGAGTCAGGTAGGGCAGGCCGTTGCAGACCTCGACCAGCAGGTCGCAGCCGCCGATGTGCTTCTCGAAGGTGCGGCGGGCGCGCAGGAAGTGGCCGAGGTCGCCGCCCGCCGACACGACCCGGTAGTTGCGGCGGGCGGTGGGGCCGCCGCACAGCAGGGTGACCTCGTGGCCGAGGGCGGTGAGTCCGTCGGCCAGCCGGTCGACGAGGAGCTCGGAGCCGCCGGCGGCGGGATTGCCCAGGTCCCGCCGGGACAGGAAGACGATGCGGCGGGGCTGTACCGTTGGCTCCTGCGGCTGTGGGGGCCGCAGGGACGTGCGGGGCGCGGGGGGCGCCGCGAGGGGCGGCGTGGGGGGTCCGTGCTGGGGCATCCGGGCTCCAACTCGTGTCGAGGGTGCGGAACCGATGACTGACCGATGAGCGGCCGCGGGCGGCCTGGCGGTGGTTGACGGGTGGGGACGTACGGCGTTGCGTGTGCGGTGGGGTGGTTAGGCAGTTTTCGCCACCGGGTGCGGGGCGGCTACTCACGTGCGTGACAAATTCCGCACGGATATCGGCTGACGCCTCATCACATCCCGCACTCGGTAAGCCATTCGGCGGGGTCATGCTGCTGACCTCGGCCCCCCGGGAGCACGTCGGCCGCGTCCCACGGCCCGGCCGGGAGCGCGCGCGGCCCTGCCGCGGGGCGCTTCCCGGCCGCCGGAGGACGGCTCAGCCCTGGTCCGGGGTGTCCCTGCGGCCCCGTACGACCAGGAACAGCCCCGACCCCGCCAGCGTGATCCCCGCCGCGCCGCCGCCCACCGGCAGCGTCTCGCCCACCAGCCGCAGCTTGTCGCTGTCCGCACTCGCCTGCGCCACCTGGGCGCGCTGGGTGGCCGGGGTGAACTCCATCCGCCGGCTGTCCAGCAGCACCAGCGCGTCCTTCTTCCCGCCGGGGGCCCGCAGCGTCTTGCGCGGGCCGATCATCGCGTTCACGATGCGTCCCGTGCGCCGGTCCACGACCAGCTCCACGCCGTGGTTGGCGTACCACTCCTCGGCCAGGACCTGGCCCCGCTCGGGCAGCCCCACCAGGCGTCCCGGCACCATCCGGGTGCCCGTCTTCGCGGGCGCCACCGTCCCGGTGAAGCGGTAGCCCTCGTACCCCTGGATCTTCTTCGTGCCGCTGAAGCGGAGGGAGACGGTGGAGCCGAGCGTGCCGTCCCACCAGCGGTAGGTGCGCTTCTCGACATCGAAGGGGAACTTCAGGTAGGCCTCGCCGTCGAAGACGGGCTGCTCCTTGCAGCAGTGCACCGGCTCATTGGTCCTGCGGTCGGTGACCCAGCGTTCCAGCGTCCACTGGAGCGAGTCGGTGGTGTCGGCCGCGGGCAGCGTCTCCTCGGTGTCGATGGACGTCGACACGTCCCAGACGGCCCGCCCGCTGCGGACGCTGTCGGCGACGTCGCCGCGCACCTGCCGGGTGATCGTGAGCGGTTTGTCGCGCGCGAGCTCCAGGGACTTGGTGTCGAAGTAACTCCCCGTGCCGGTGAACACGGTGGTGGTGCTGATGTCGATCGGGTTCTTCTTGGCGCGAGGACTGACGTACGAAACCAACAGCGGGGCCAGGACCAGCAGAAACACGCCGGTGCCGAGCAGGATCAGCGACAGGGGAGAGGCGGTGCGACGCATACGGGGCGCTCCAGGGGGGTGCCATGGCGGAGGTGAACACGTGCACGGTGCGTATGGGCCGGGAACCGTAAGCGCGGTCTTGACGGGCTGTCAATTCCCCCGCGGGCGCGGCCTTGACGTCCCATCGGGGCCGCGTGAGACTGTGGGCTTGCTGTCAGGCCGCCGGTGGGGACCAGCGTCGGAGAGGTTTCCCACCATGCCCAGACTGATCTCAGCGCTCCTGACCTCCCTCGTCGCCGCCGCGCTCGCGGTGGGCGCGGCGTTCGGCATCGTGGCCCTGCTCGATGCCACCCCGGAGCAGCCCAACGTGCCTCTGGTCAGCTACGAGACGGGGGCACCGCGACGATGAAGACGACCGGCACCACGACCGGCCCCCCGGCCCCGGGCGCCACGGGCGGCCCCCGGTCGCCCGGCGCCGCGGGCGGCCCCCCGGCTCCCGGCGCCGCGCCGTCCGAATCGGCCTGGGCCAACGTGCCCGCGCTCCAGATCCGGCAGTTCGCCGACCTGGCGCTCGCCGAAGTGCCCGCCCTGGCCCGCGAGATCCTCGACGAGATCTGCCGCGAGCACCCCCGGATGCCGCTGATCCGCGACGAACACGGCGACCTCATGGCGCTCGTCGGCATCCGCCGCGCCCTGGAGGACTTCGTCCGGCACCTGGTCCGCCAGGACGGCCGCCGCCCCCACCTCGACCTGGAGGTCTTCCAGGAGTTCGGCCGCGGCGAAGGACTCCAGGGCAGGTCCCTCAACTCCCTCCAGGCGGTCTACCGCCTCGGCGTGCGGCTCGCCTGGCGGCGCCTCGCCGAGATCGGCCAGCAGGTCGCCATCCCGCCGCCCGCGATGTACGAACTCGCCGAGTCGGGCTTCGCCTTCCTGGACGGCCTGGTCGACGAGTCCCTGCGCGGCTACGCGGAGGCGGCGGCACGCCAGGCGGGCGAACGGCTGCGCCTGCAACGCAAGTTGACCCAGGCCATCCTGCACGAGTCGGCGGCCGGAGCCTCCGACGCCACGAAGTCCCTCGCGGAACTGTCCGCGCACGCCGCCCGCATCGGCTGGACACTCCCCGACCGGCTGGCCGTCGGCGTGCTGATCCGACCCTCCCGGGAGAGCGTCGCCCCGGCCGTCGGCCCCGAAGTCCTCCTCGACATGGAGAGCGAACAACCCCTGATGGTGGTCCCCGACCCCCAACAGGTGGGCCGCACCGAACAGTTGAAGCGCGCCACGGCCGGCTGGACGGGCGCCCTCGGCCCCTCCGTCCCGCTGGGCGAAGCCGCCACGTCCCTGCGCTGGGCGACCGCCGCCGTCGGCCTCATGGAACGCGGCCTGCTCCCCTCCGACGGCCTCCTGTCCTGTACGGAGCACACCCAGGCCCTGGTCCTGCTGCCGCCCGAGGCGCTCATCGGCGACCTGTCGGCCCGCTGCCTGGCCCCCCTCGCGCACTGCGGCCCCACCCAGGGCCGCCGGCTGGCGGAGACCCTGCTCGCCTGGCTGGAGATCAGGGGTGGCGCCCCGGAGGTCGCGGCCCGCCTCGGGGTGCACCCGCAGACGGTCCGCTACCGCATGCGGCAGATCCGGGAGCTGTGGGGAGACGAAGTGGACGACCCGGACCGCCGCTTCGAACTCGAACTGGTGCTGCGCGCCCAGCGCCTGCGCGGCGAACTGGCCGAGCCCCCGCACCGCAACGACACGACGGGCGGCTGAGGAAATGAGCCCCCGACGCCCCCGGCGCTCCCGCGCCGTCGCGCTGGTCCTCCTCCTGCTGTGGTGCGCCACCGGGTGCGCCTTCTTCGCGGAGCCGCCGCAGGAGGAGCCCCCGCCGCCCCCGGCCCCCAGGGCGGCGGCCCGCCCCACCCCGGAGGCGGACCGGACGCGCGCCGCCGCACCCCAGTCCGTACCCGACGCGCCACGGCCCCGGGGCGAGCGCCCCACCGTCCTCTACCTCGGCGACTCCCTCGCCATGGAGAGCCAGCTCTCCCTCGCCGACGAGGTCGACGCCGGCGGACGGGCGACCGTGCACAGCGCCCCGTACTCCGGCACGACCCTCTGCGACTACCTCACCGGACGTCCCGTGCGCTCCCTGGTGCCCGCCCGGGACAAGGCGGCCGCGCTCGTCGCCGCGCACCGCCCGCGGGTGGTCGTCCTCCAGTTCTGGGGCAACGCCTGGGGGTACACCCCCTGCATGGACGGCATCCCCCAGTCCAGCGCCCGTTACTACGAGCGGTACGCCCAGGACGCCGAGGCCCTCACCGGGCAGATCGCCTCCGCCGCCCGCCGCGCGGGCATCCCGCGCCCCACGATCCTCTGGGTCCTCCAGGGGCCCGACGCCTTCTCCTCCGACCGCATCCCCCGCATCAACGACCTCTACCGGGCCCGGGCGGCGGCCTCCGGCGACGCGCTCGCCGACGCGGGCAAGGCCGTCAGCGCCCCCGGCGCCCGCTACGTCTGGCGGCGCCAACTCCCGTGCACGGCAGCCGAGACCAAGACCCCGGACGCCTGCCGCAACGGACTCGCCGCCCTGCACCGCACGGACGACCCCCTCCACTTCTGCCTGGCCCCCACCTCCACGACACCACGCCCGTGCCCGACCCCCTCGCCGGGCATCACCCGCTACACCAGGGCCATCGCCGACGCCGTCGCCCGGCACGTGGACTGACACGGCGTGCCCCTGCACGCGGACGAGGTCCCCCGGGACGCGACACTGGTCCGGTCGCTGCTGAAGGAGCAGTGCCCGCAGTGGGCGGACCTGCCGTTGTCCGCCGGGGGCGCGGGCACCGACAACACCCTGTACCGGCTGGGCGCCGGCCTTCTCGTACGGCTGCCGCGCACCGCCGCCACCGGGCGCTCCGTGCAGAAGGAGCACACCTGGCTGCCCCGCCTGGCACCCCGTCTCCCGCGCCCCGTCCCCGAGCCCGTCCACGCCGGGACGCCCACGGACGCCTTCCCCCTGCCCTGGTCCCTGTACCGCTGGATCGACGGCGAGGAGGCGGGCCCGGACACCGTCGGGGACTGGGCCGCCTTCGGGACCGACCTGGCGGAGTTCGTCCGGGACCTGCGCCGCACCGACCTCATGGGCGCCACGCGCACCGGCGGCCTCCGCTGGTACCGGGGCGGCGGTCTGCGGGCCTGCGACCGGTGGATCAGCGGCTGCTTCGACGACTGCCGGGCGGGCACGGGCGACGCGGACGCCCTCGACGCCGACGCACCGGACGACGGCGCACCCGGCTCCGGCCCGCCCGACGCGGGCCCGCTCGACTTCGACGCCCTCGAACGGCTGTGGCGCGGCGCGCTCGCGCTTCCCGGGTCCCGTGCGCCGCACGGCTGGCTGCACGGCGACCTCAAGCCGAGCAACCTCCTGGTCCGGGACGGCGGGCTGCACGCCGTCGTCGACTTCGGTTGCCTCTCCGTCGGGCTGCCGGACGCCGAACACGCCGCCGTTTGGGACCTGCCGCCCCGGGCACGCGAGGCGTACTGGAACGCCGTGGACCTCGACGACGCGACCTGGGCCCGCGCTCGCGCCTGGGCCGTCGCGGTGGGGGTCAGCGGCATCGCCCACTACGGGGAGACCCTCCCCGCCTTCGTCGCCGAATGCCGTCGGCGGCTGCGGGCGGTCCTCGCCGCCGACGGGCGCTGAGCCGGGCGGGGCCGGGGTCGCCTCCCGCGGGGAAGCGTTCCGCGGAGGCGGCGTGCGGCAGGGCCCGCGGCAGGGCCCGCGGCAGGGCCCCCGCCGGGGGCGGCCCGGGAAGGGGGTGTCGCGTGCGCGCATCGCGGACGGCATCACTGATGGTGGAGGTGGACGGAGCCGCCGGCCACCACCGCCCGCCGCCCCACGGGGCACTCCGGCGCGCCGTCCGAACCCGTACGACCGAGCCCCGCCCTTTCCACCCGAAGACGGAGAAGCCGACGTGCCCCACGACCGCATCGCCGACCTCGACGCCCACTGGCGCGCCGCCAACTACCTGGCCGCCGGCCAGATCTACCTCCTCGACAACCCCCTCCTCACCGAACCCCTGCGCCCCGAGCACATCAAGCCGCGCCTCCTCGGCCACTGGGGCACCTCGCCCGGCCTCAACCTCGTGCACACCCACCTCAACCGCCTCGTGCGGGAGCACGACCTGGACGCGATGTGCGTATGGGGCCCCGGGCACGGCGGTCCGGCCGTGCTCGCCAACTCCTGGCTGGACGGCTCGTACAGCGACACGTACCCGACGATCGGCCGGGACGCCGACGGCATGCGCCGGCTGTTCCGGCAGTTCTCCTTCCCCGGCGGCGTGCCCAGCCACGTCGCGCCGGAGACCCCCGGCTCGATCCACGAGGGCGGCGAGCTCGGCTACTCCCTCTCGCACGCCTACGGCGCCGCCTTCGACAACCCGGACCTCCTCGTCGCCTGCGTGATCGGCGACGGCGAGGCGGAGACCGGGCCGCTCGCCGGGTCCTGGCTCTCCAGCAGGTTCCTCGACCCCGTCCACGACGGCGCGGTCCTCCCGATCCTCCACCTCAACGGCTACAAGATCGCCAACCCGACCGTCCTCGCCCGCATCCCCGAGGACGAACTCGACTCCCTGCTGCGCGGTCACGGACACGACCCGATCCACGTCACGGGAGACGACCCCCGCAGCGTGCACACCGCGATGGCCGACGCCCTGGACCGGGCCCTGGAGCTGATCACCGCGGACCAGCAGGCCGCCCGCACCAAGGGAACGCGCGCGCGGACCCGTCGGCCGATGATCGTGCTCCGTACGCCCAAGGGCTGGACCGGACCCGCCGAAGTGGACGGCGTGCCGGTCGAAGGGACCTGGCGCGCGCACCAGGTGCCCCTGTCGTCCGTACGCGAGAACCCGGACCATCTGCGGCAGTTGGAGGCATGGCTGCGCTCCTACCGTCCGCAGGAACTGTTCGACACCGACGGACGGCCCACCGCGCGGGTGCTCGCCTGCGTGCCCGAGGGCACGCGCAGGCTCGGGGCGAACCCGCACGCCAACGGCGGCCTGCTCACCCGGGACCTGCCGCTGCCGCCGCTGGAGCACTTCGGCGTACCCGTCGACAAGCCGGGCGTCGCCGTCCACGAGCCCACCCGCGTCCTGGGCGGCCTGCTCGCCCAGGTCATGCGGGACACCGCGCAGCGCCGCGACTTCCGTGTGGTGGGCCCCGACGAGACCGAGTCCAACCGGCTCGGCGCGCTCTTCGAGGCCACCGGCAAGGCCTGGCAGGCGGGGACCCTGCCCACCGACGAACACCTGGCCACCGACGGCCGCGTCATGGAGGTCCTGTCCGAACACACCTGCCAGGGCTGGCTGGAGGGCTACCATCTCACCGGCCGCCACGGCCTCTTCTCCTGCTACGAGGCCTTCGTCCACATCGTGGACTCCATGGTCAACCAGCACATCAAGTGGCTGAAGACCTCCCGCACACTGCCCTGGCGGGCCCCCGTGCCCTCCCTCAACTACCTGCTCACCTCGCACGTCTGGCGGCAGGACCACAACGGGTTCTCCCACCAGGACCCCGGCTTCGTCGACCACGTCCTCAACAAGAGCCCCGAGGTCGTCCGCGTCTACTTCCCGCCGGACGCCAACACCCTCCTGGCCACCGCCGACCACGTCCTGCGCAGCCGCGACTGCGTCAACGTCGTCGTCGCGGGCAAGCAGCCCACCTTCGACTGGCTCTCCCTCGACGACGCCCGTACGCACTGCGCCCGGGGCGCGGGCATCTGGGAGTGGGCCGGCACCGAGGACCCGGCGAAGGGCCCCGAGGTGGTGCTGGCCTGCGCGGGCGACGTGCCCACCCACGAGGTGCTGGCCGCCGCCCAGTTGCTCCGCGAGCACCTGCCCGACCTGTCGGTGCGCGTCGTGAACGTCGTCGACATGGCCCGGCTGCTGCCCCGTGAGGAGCACCCGCACGGGATGACCGACCCCGAGTACGACGCCCTGTTCACCCCCGACCGGCCGGTGGTCTTCGCGTACCACGGCTACCCGTGGCTGATCCACCGCCTTGCCTACCGCCGCACCGGCCACGCCCAGCTGCACGTACGCGGCTACAAGGAGTCCGGCACCACCACGACCCCCTTCGACATGGTGGTGCGCAACGATCTCGACCGGTACCGCCTGGTCATGGACGTCATCGACCGGGTTCCGGGCCTCGGGGTCCGCGCCGCCGCCGTCCGCCAGGCCATGGCCGACGTGCGGACCCGCCACCACGACTGGGTCCGCGCCCACGGCCTCGACCTCCCCGAGGTCGCCGACTGGACCTGGACCGGCTGACCCGCCGCCGTCCCTCCTGCCGCCCGGCCCCGCCCACCGGCGGGGCCGGCTCAGACCCGTACGGCCGCGCCCGTCACCCGCACCCCCGGCTGGCCGTCGCGCAGTTCCACCTCCAGCAGGGAGGGGCTGCCCAGGTCGTGCCCCTGGTGCAGGGTCAGCGCCGCCTGCGCCGGTACGAGGCCGAGTTCGCGGGCGTACGCGCCGAAGGCCGCCGCTGCCGCGCCCGTCGCCGCGTCCTCCACCACGCCCCCGACGGGGAACGGGTCGCGCACGTGGAAGACGGTGGGCGACTCGCGCCACACCAACTGGACCGTGGTCAGGTCCAGGGCGCGCATCAGGGCCAGCAGCCGGTCGAAGTCGTAGTCCAGGTCGGCCAGCCGCTCGCGGGTCGCCGCGGCGAGGACGAGGTGGCGGACCCCCGCGTAGGCGATCCGCGGCGGCAGCGCGGCGTCCAGCTCGCCCTCCCGCCAGCCGAGCGCGGCCAGCGCCTCGGCCACGTCCTGCGGATCGGCGTCGTGCACCCGGGGCGGCACGCTGGTCAGCGTGGCCTTCAGCCCGGCCGGCGAGGCGGTGACCGTGATCGGCACGTGCCCGGCGTTCGTGAGGAAGTCGTAGTCGCCCGCGCCGAGCCGCTCGCCCAGGGCCACCGCGGTGGCGACGGTGGCGTGACCGCAGAAGTCGACCTCCGCCTCGGGGCTGAAGAAGCGGAGGCGGAAGGCGCGTTCGCGGTCCGCGTCGGGCGCCGGGGTCACGAACGCGGACTCCGAGTACCCGAGCCCGGCGGCGATCGCCACCATGTCGCCGTCGTCGAGCGCGGAGGCGTCGAGCACGACCCCGGCCCGGTTGCCGCCCCCAGGGTCGGTGGAGAAGGCCGTGTAGTGGAGCACGTCGGAGGGCAGGGCCGGGGGAGTGGTCTGCTGCGTCATGGGTGAAGCCTCTCGTGCGGGGACGGAGGGGGAACGCGCGGGGGCGGCCCGGTCTTCCCGGCGGCGGCCATCGGCTCTGTCCGCTCTTTCTGTATCGACCACTACACAATATGCTACGGTCACATCCGTAACGACCGCTACAGAACTCCTGGGGGACCCCGATGCCCGAACTCGCCCTGCCCGCGCCCGCCTTCGCCCGCACCGTGCGCGGCCGCACGGGCCCGGGGCTGCTGCTCGCGCACGGCGCCGGCGGCGGCGTCGAGGCCAACTACGGGCCGCTCCTCGACCGGCTCGCCGCGGAGCACCGCGTCGTCGGCGTCGACTACCCCGGCACCGGCGACACCCCCCGCTCCACCCGGCCGCTCCTCCTGGACGACCTCGCCGACCAGCTCGTGTCCGCCGCCACCGCCGAGGGCCTGGACACCTTCGCCGTCCTCGGCTACTCCCTGGGCACCGCCGTCGCGGTCCGGGCCGCGGCCCGCCACCCGGAGCGCGTCACGGCCCTCGTGCTGACCGCCCCGGTGGCCCGGCCCTCCGCCCGCCTGCGGCTGCACGCCGAACTCTGGCGCGACCTCCACGCGTCCGGGGCACACGTCGAACTGGCGCGGTTCCTCGTGCCGCTGGCCCTGGGCGCCTCGGCCCTGGAGGCGCTCTCCGAGGACGAACTCGACGCCGTGGTACGGGAGACGGCCCGGACCCTGCCGCCCGGCTCGGCCGACCACGCCGACCTCGTCACCCGTATCGACGTACGCGAAGACCTCGCCCGCGTCTCCGTGCCGACCCTCGTCCTCTCCACGACGGAGGACCTCCTCGTCTCCCCCGACCTGCACCGCGCGACGGCCGCCGCGATCCCCGCCGCCGAATTCGCCGAACTGCCCACCGGGCACCTCCCGTTCGCGGAGAACCCCGATGTCTGGCTGGACCGCATCACGGAGTTCCTGAACCGGCGGGGGGCGACTGGGTAACCTGCGGGCATGGGCATCAAACTGGAGAACGTCGGCATCGCCGTCCGCGACCTCGAAGCAGCCGTCGCCTTCTTCGTGGACCTCGGCCTCACGGTCGTCGGCCGGGACACCGTCAGCGGCGCGTGGACCGACACCGCCGTGGGCCTCGACGGCAACCACGCCAAGATCGCGATGCTCCGCACACCCGACGGGAACGGCTGCCTGGAGCTCTTCGAGTACCTCCACCCCGAGGCGATCGAGACCGCGCCGACGCTCCCCAACGAAATCGGCATGCACCGCGTCGCCTTCTCCGTCGACGACCTGGACGCGGCCCTGGAGACCGCCGCGAAGCACGGATGCCGTCCGCTGCGCGGGGTGGCGACGTACGAGGACGTCTACCGGCTGACCTACCTGCGCGGTCCCTCCGGCATCCTGGTGATGCTCGCCGAGGAGCTGAGGAAGAGCTGAAGAAGAGCTGACGTCCTCCGCCGCGCCGGGGCCCTCGCGCGGCACCCGGCCGAGGCCGGGCCGGACCGGGCGGACCGAGGGGCGGCGTATAGCGTGCGGGCATGGCGATCTCGGGGAAGCGGCGGGTCCTGTACCGGCAGGGCAGTGGATTCTGGCGGATGACGGCGAAGTGGGCCGTGGTCTTCGGGGCTCCGGCCCTGCTGGACGGCGGGCTGCTGCGGACCTGGGGCGACGCCCTGGTCTGGCCGCTGATCGGGGTCGTGCTGTGGGTGCCGTTCGGGATCGGCGTCGCCTGGTACCCCAGGAAGGACCAGCGGGTCCTGCTGACGACACGCGAACTGCGGGTGCGCCGCAGGCGCTTGCCGATGGAGACGGTGAACCTGCTGCACGTGGCACGGCTGTGGCTGGACGGGCGGTCGACGCTGGACGGCCTGCCGGTGCGGGAGTGGCGGCGTCGCGACCGGGTGGTGTGGGTGCCGTTGCGGGGCGGGCGGGCGTTCGGCGTGGAGTTCCGTGACCCGGCCGCCTTCGCCGAGGTCTTCGGCGCCTTCGCGGTGGCGGCCTGCGGCGGTCCGGACGCGGTCCGCGCGAGGGCGGCCGCGGAGACCTACCCCGATCCGCGCCCGCCGCAGCCGCGCCGCACGTCCGACGGGGGCTCGTGGGCGGACGCCCTGGACGTCTTCGGCTGACGGCCGGGACTTCGGCGCCCCCGGGCGGGACCCGCCCGGGGGACGGGGGCCGCTCAGGGCCGCCTGGTGCCGATGACCGTCGACAGGTCCGGTGCCAGGCGTACCTCGGTGGCGAGCAGGTCCGGGTGCTCCAGCCAGGCCAGCCGCGCCGTGTCCGGCTCGCCGTCCATCAGCGGCGGCCACTGCGTCAGGGGCGTGAAGTCGTCGATGACGACCGTGCCCGCCGGACGCAGCAGCCGCTGCGGATCCGCGGCCGGCGTCTTCTTGCCGTTGCCGCCGCCGTCGGTGACGAGCAGGTCGAACGGGCCGCGTTCGTAGATACGCGTCCAGTCGCCGCAGAGGATCTCCACGTCGGGGACGCCCGCGAACAGCTTCGCGGCCTCCTCGGCGCGCTGTTCGTCCCGCTCGACGCTGACCACCCGCACACCGGGCCGCCGCGCCGCGACCATCCAGGCCAGCCCGACACCGCATCCGGTGCCGGTCTCGCCGATGCTGTGAGCGGCGCCGGCGGCCAACGCGTGCAGCAGACGGCCCTGCTGGGGGCGGCACGAGGACGGAAAACCCAGCCGCCGGGCGAGCTCGACGGCCGCCACCACGAGATCGGGCAGGCCGACTTCCCCCGCGTAGGCGTCTGTTCCCGAAACGGACATGTTCCCCCCAGAGGCGTTCGGCCGGTGCAGCCGCCACCTTCCTGCATTTCACCGGATACGGCAACGACGTACCGCGACCCGCCGCACGGCCGGGCAGCGGCTTCTCGCTCGTCTCCTTCGTGGGCGGACTGCTCCTCGGCGTGATCCCGGACCTGGTCCTCCTCCCGGCGCCGGCCGCGATCCTGCTCGTGTCCGCGGCCGAACTCGCCCGACACGCCTGAGCGTACGGCCTCCGGCCTCTGTCGCCGGGGCGCGCGGGGGTTCCTGTGCGGGACCGGAGGACGGCGGCTGTGCGGCGAGGTACGGATCACCCCGCCCCGTACCAGAGCTCTAGCCGCTCCCGGTCGGCGGCACGAGGTCGCTCTCGCTGATCGTGCAGGTCAGCGCGGGGTAGTCGAAATCCGTCTCCGTGTTCTCACGGCGTCGTAGCCGGTAGAACTCGCGGCGCTGTTCGTCGTCGGCTGCGGAGAGACGGGTGCCGCAGGGGAGGTGGGCCTGTCCGTCGCGATGGCGGAGGAGGGTCTTCGACGTGCGGAAGGTGAGGCCCAGCCACGGGTTCTCCGGTGCCGCGGCGGAGGTGTCCAGCACGATTCTGTGCCTGTAACGCCGGTTCGACGCGACCGAGAACAGGACGAATCCGTGGTGGGTGAGAGGCAGGTCGACCGTGGCGCCGGCGGACTCCTTCGATTCGACGACCAGTTTCCTCGACGAGCCCGATGCGGGGTACTGGTAGCAGGAATAGACAGCGATGAAGGAGTCGTCGGCCAGGTCGAGAGCCTGGTCGGAATGGCTGCCCATCGTCCGGTAGGCGTCGGTGTAGTGCTCGGCCAGGGCGTTGTTGAAGGCGACCGGCAGCGCGGCCTGCTCCTGAATGCGCTGTGCCAGCCGTGCGTGCAGCGGCAGGAAACGCTGGGCCGGATTGCGGTAGCGGCTCGTGGTGCGTACGAGGGGCACCCCGCCCGCCTCGTCCACCTTGGTCAGCACGGCGCCTCGGCGGCCCTTCCCCAGCTCCTCCCAGGTCACCGAAGCGGACAGTTCCGCGAAGAGGTCGTCGCCGCCCGGCAGTGCCCACGAGGTGAACGCGTTCGCGGGATCAGAGGCGGGGGGCAAGATAATCTCCCGTGTTCATGCTGAAGAGGAACGCGTCGCCGTAGTCGACGGGGGAGGAGGTCCTGTTCTCCTCGGCGTACAGCCTGCGCAATTCCCTCATGCCCTCCTCGGTGGGCGCCCCCAGCCGCGCCAGGGAGTCGCCCCGCTTGAGATGGGTCTCGCCGTTCCTGTGCACGGCTTCGGTGGCGGAGCAGCGCACCACGTAGCCCAGGCGGGTCGGCAGCAGCTCGGCGTCGAGCGACGACGGCCGGATCTCGTGCGTGTAGAGGCGGTTGGTGGACAGAGGCATCAGGAAGACGGAGCCGGGGTGGAGCGTCACGGTGAACTGCGCCGGGAACACGGCCTCGTCGCGTGCCGTGAGCGGGTCCTTGCGGCGGAAGCGGAGCCGGGTCAGGCCGCTGGTGCTCTTCACCCCGAGGTCGAAGGGGTCGTCGGCCAGGGGCCGCAGCTTGTCCAGGCCGTCGTAGAAGGTGCAGAAGGCCATGACGCCGTTGGCCGGCATGTCCTTGGTCTTGTCGGCGTGCGCCGAGATCCTGGCCTTGGACTGCTTGCGCCCGGTCGTGGCGACGGTGTTGTGGTAGATCTGCGCCAGGACGTGATTGAGCGGGGCGTGTCGGCGGAACACGGACTCGGCCTCGCGGTTGAGGGCCGCGACGATTTCCGTGTCGGTGCGGCGGAAATTCTCGGTCGGGCCCGAGAGGTTGGTGGAGCAGCGGAGCAGGCGGAAATGCAGTGCGTCGCCGGCGCGCGTGACGGGCGTCAGATAGATTCCGCTGCGGTGGGCCGTTCCTGGCTTGGTGGATTCCGTCAGGGACTGGAAGGCGTGCTCCGAGCTGATGCGCCCGAAGTGGCCGTCGTCGGGGCTGAAGTAGCGGCGGTAGTAGACGCCCGCGCCGTGCACGCGCGTGGGGACCCGGCCGGCGCCGACGACGGGCCAGGGGCCGCTGGGGGCCTCGTCGTCATCGCGCGAAAGGCCCCGTACGACGAACACCCGGGCTGCGGAACGGAGTTGGGCCGCGTCGAGAACGGAAACGTCGCCGCACGCGTACACGGTCCGCCCCGCGAGGTCCGCAGAACCCGGGGAGAGGTCTTCCGGGGCGACGCGGGCTCCGAAGAAGTCCCGCAGCAACGGGTGGTCGTGGAGCGCCGAAGGGGCGATCAGGACATGGCCCGCGTCGTCAACGCGTGCTTCCGTCGCCCCTGTTGTACGGATCGCCTCTGTTGTCGTACGGATCGCCTCTGTCGTACGCATCGCGCGGCACCTGCCGTTCCCCGTGGACAAGTCAATGGCCCGCATTTCCTCTTCCGCGGATGTTCCGGAAAGCGCGGGAGAGAGGAGACGGGCCGTCGAGGCGTGATGTTCTCACGGGGGTTCGGCCGCGGGCAACGGGAAAAGCGCGGCGGCCCCGCCCCGTGGGCGGCCCGTGCCGGCGACCTCGTCGGCCGCACGCGTCCGGCACGGCGCGGCACCGGCGGAGCGGCGGGCACGGGACGGCGCGGCGGACGTTTAAGGTGGGCGAATCGGGACGGGTGGAAATGGGCGGGAGGTTCGGCGGCGCGTGTTCTCGGCGGATGTCGTAGCAGGTGGGCCGGGGGCGGTGCTCCGGTTTCGTGGCGAGTTGGACTTCGAGAGCGTGGTGCAGTTCCAGGAGGCGGCGGCGGCCCTCTTCGCGGGCGGCGCTGTGCCGGAGCTGGTGGTGGTCGACTGCGCGGGGCTGGAGTTCTGCGACTCCTCCGGGATCAGCGAGCTGGTCCGTTTCTACCTGCGGCTGACGGACACGGGGAGTCGGCTGCGGATGTCCGCCGTACCGGCCTCGGTGGCCCGCGCGTTCGAGCTGACCGGGCTGGACCGGGCGATCCCGGTGTACGACAGCACCGGGGCGGCCCTCGCCGACGTGACCCAGGGGAATGCCTGTGCGTATCCCGGGGCAGGGGAGGAGGACGGGGTGGTTCGGGAGGGGCGGACAGGATGACCAGCACACCGCGGCGACCGGGCGTTCCGGCGCGGCACGACGCCGATCGGGTGTGCGGCGCCGACTGGGCGCCCGACGCCGGCCGGCCGCACGACCGATCGCCCGGCACCGGCCGCGCACCCGGCGCCGATCACGTGCCCGGCGCCGACCGGGTGTCCGGCGCCGAGGAGGACCTGAGGGCGCTGTTCGGCGAGTCGACGGCGGTCTTCGCCTCGGTCGCGGGCCCCGCCCACCTCCTGGAGGCGGCCAACCCGGCGTTCTTCGCCGCCATCGGCCGCACCGAGCACGCGCGCACCGGCCTGCCGCTCGCGGAACTGGTGCCGGAGCTGGCGGGCCAGGGCTTCCTCACCCTGCTCGACCGGGCCTACCGCACCGGCCTGCCCTGCTCCGTGCGGGACGCCCGGGTGCTGCTCGGCGAGGGCGGCACAGCACGCGAGGCGTTCTTCGACTTCCACTACGAACCGCGCCGCGACGCCGGCGGCAACGTCATGGGCGTACGGATGATCGGCGTGGAGACCACCCAGGTCAAGCATGCCCAGCGGCTCACGGCCGAACACCGGGCCCTGCTGGAGCAGATCGCCCGGCAGGCCCCGCTCGACGAAGTCCTCGAAGGCATGGCCAAGGTCATCGAGACCCTGTCCCCCGGGGTGCTCGTCTCCGTGCTGCTCGCCGACCCCGACGGCCGCCACCTGCGGCACGGCACCGCCCCGAGCCTGCCCGGCTTCTACAACCGCGCCATCGACGGCATCGCCACCGGTGAGGGCGTCGGCTCCTGCGGCACCGCCGCGCACCGCCGCCGCCGGGTCGTCGTCACCGACATCGCCACCGACCCCTTCTGGGACGACTTCCGCGACCTCGCCGTGCGCGCCGGGCTGGCGGCCTGCTGGTCCACGCCCATCCTGGCCCGCGACGGCCACCTGCTGGGCACCTTCGCGATGTACCACCGCACCCCGCGCAGCCCCAGCGAGTCCGACCTCGCGCTCGCCGGGATCTTCGCCGGCACCGCCGCCCTGGCCATCGAGCGCCACCACGCCGAACGGGCCCGCCTCGCCGCCGAGGCCCGCGAGAAGGCCGCCCGCGACGACCTGACCTTCCTGCTCCGGGCCAGCAACGCGCTGAGCGCCGACCTCGACCACGCCCAGACCCTGCAACGCCTCGCCACCCTGTGCGCCCCCACGCTCGCCCCGCTCTGCGCCGTCGACGTCATCGAGGGCGGCCGGGTGCGCCGTATCGCGACGGCCGCCCCCACGGCGTACGAACGCGCCCTGCTGGCCTCCCACATCCCGGTCTACGACAGCGGCGACGACGCCGTCGCCCGCGTCCTGGCCTCCTCCCTCACCGAGGTCGCCCGCCGCACCCCGACCGGCCCCGGACCCTGGCAGGACCTGAACGTCACCGGCTACCTGTGCGCCCCGCTCACCGACCGCGGCCAGACCTTCGGCACGCTCACCCTGCTCAGCACCGGCGACCACACCTTCGACGGGCACGCGGTCACCCTCGCCGAGGAGCTCGCCCGGCGCGCCGCCACCGCCGCGCACAACGCCCGCCAGTACACCCAGCGCGTCACCCTCGCCCGCGACCTCCAGGCCGGGCTCCTGCTGCCGGACCTGCCCACCCTGCCCGGCGCCGAGCTGGCCACCTCGTACCACCCGGCGGGCGAGGGCCTGGAGATCAGCGGGGACTTCTACGACGTCTTCCCCCTCGACGACGGCCGCTGGGCCTTCATGCTGGGCGACGTCTGCGGCCGCGGCGCGCTCGCCGCCGCGACCACCGCCCTGGTGCGCAACACCGCCCGCGCCGTGGCCCCGCTGCTGCCCGGCCCAGAAGCCGTCGTCCACGCCGTCAACCGGGCCCTGACCAAGCGTCACAACAGCCACGACACCGGCTTCGTGACGCTCGTGTACGGCCACTTCACGCCGACCGCCGACGGACTGGACATCGAACTCGTGCGCGCGGGACACACCCTGCCCGTGCACCTCACCGCCGACGGCCCCCGGCCGGTGCACAGCGAGGGCTCCCTGCTGGGCATCCTCGGCAGTCCCGCCCTGGCCGCGCGCAGCCTGCGGCTGGCCCCCGGCGAGAGCCTGGTGCTCTACACGGACGGCATCACCGAGGCCCGCGACGCCGCGGGCGAGCAGTTCGGCGAGGACCGCCTGATCCGGGCCCTCACGCCGCCGCCGTCCGGAGCGCAGGGCATCCTGAAGGCCCTCAGCCACGCGGTCCAGGCCTTCACCGACGGACACGAGACGGACGACGACCAGGCGACCCTGGTGCTGACGGCCACCGGGCGGAGTCCTTCGCCCCGCGCCTGACGCAAGGAGCCGCCGCGCCGCCCGGTGCGGGGCTCGGCGGGGTTCACGTGACCTCCGGACGCCCGGCCAGTTGGAGGGGTGACCCTTCGTTCCCGATCCCACCCCGGAGTTCCCGTGTTCCGTATGTCCCGTACGCGTACGCCCCTGGCCGCGCTGGTCCTCGCGGCGGCGGCCTCCCTCGGGATCGCCGCCCCGGCCCCGGCCGACGGCCACGAGCCCGCCGGCACCCTCGTCCTCTCCCATGAGGACTTCGCGCGCTACCTGGCCGCCCCCGCCCACGAGCAGCGGCTGATCGAGCAGAACCCGCGGTACCGGGAGGTCTGGGCCGGCTGTCTGCCGCCCAGCCGCGTCGAGCCGAACGTCTGGGGCCCGGGACACGTCTGCGTCCCGCAGGGCGCCCTCCAGTAGCTCGGCAGGGGCGGGCGGCTCCTTACGGCGCGTTTCACCCGCCGGGGCGATACTGGCCGTACTGCTGCCGACGCCTTGAGGGGGAGCCGTTCATGAGCACGGCGAAAGACCTGTTCATCACCGTCATGGACCAGAGGCCCGACGACCCGGTCGGGCAGGGCGACCTCTCACTGGCCCTGGCCGGAGCCGAGCTGATCGACCTGATCGGCGCGGGCGCGGCTGCCGTCGACGGCGAACTCGTCCTGCCGGGCGAGGACCCGAAGCCGTACGACCGCGTCCTGGACGAAGCGGCGGCGGGCCTCGTCCGGGAGGCGCCGCACGAGCGGATCGAGGACTGGCTGTGGCGCCGGGGCCAGGGCCTCGCCGCCGCGTACCAGGCGGCCCTGGAGGAGGACGGCGAGCTGGCGCGGGAGCGTGGCGGCCGGCTGTTCTTCGGCACGAAGCGCGTGACGCCCGCCGACACGCCCGCGCGGCGCTCGGCGGCCGACCGCTGGAACGAGCGGGAACCCGTCCTGCTCGCCCTCGCCTCGGCGCTGGGCGTCGACGCCGCGGAGCCCGACGGCGCGGAGGCCAGGAACGAACCGGACCTCGGGGCGGACGAGGCGACGACGGCCGTGGTGGCGGCCGTCCTCGACGCGCTGATGGAGCTGGAGGCGGTACGCCAGCGGCGCTCCATCGAGAACGCGGCCTTCGCCAACGTCTGGCGCGGCCCCTGAGCCGACGGGCACCACCGGGACCGGCCGCCGGGGCAGGGGGGCGCGCCCAGCAGTCATACGTCGCACATCGCACGCCGCATGTCGCACGCCGCACGGAGAATCGGATGGCCGTACCGGGAACATCCGAGCCCGTCGCCTCGGTTGACCGAGCGATACGTACGTACGCCTTGCTGGAGGACCCTTTTCATGACTGACCGGCCTTTGACGTTCATGGCAGTGCACGCACACCCCGACGACGAGGCCACCAGCACCGGAGGGGTCCTCGCGCGCTACGCGGCCGAAGGCGTCCGCACGGTGCTGGTGACCTGTACCGACGGCGGCTGCGGAGACGGACCCGGTGGTGTCAAGCCCGGAGAGCCGGGGCACGACCCGGCGGCCGTCGCGCGGATGCGCGGTGAGGAGCTGCGGGAGAGCTGCGAGGTCCTGAAGATCAGCGACCTGGAGACGCTCGGCTACGCCGACTCCGGAATGATGGGCTGGCCCAGCAACGACGCCCCCGGTTCCTTCTGGCGGACGCCCGTGGCGGAGGGCGCGGCCCGGCTCGCGGACCTCATGCGCCACTACCGGCCCGACGTCGTCGTCACGTACGACGAGAACGGCTTCTACGGGCACCCCGACCACATCCAGGCCCACCGCATCACCATGGCGGCCCTGGAACTGACCGACCTGACGCCGAAGGTCTACTGGACCACGATCCCCCACTCGGCGATGCGGCGCTTCGGCGAGGCCATGCGCGAGCTGGACCCGGGCATGCCGGAGCCGGACCCCGCCGAGGCCGCCGAGCTGGCCGAACTGGGCCTGCCCGACGAGGAGATCACCACGTGGGTGGACACGGCGGGGTTCAGTGACCAGAAGTTCGACTCGCTGGCCGCGCACGCCAGCCAGGGCGAGAACATCTTCTTCCTGAAGATGGGCAAGGAGAAGTTCGGCGAGCTGATGGGGACGGAGACCTTCGTACGGGTCAAGGACTCCACCGGCGCGGCCGTGCCGGAGACCGACCTCTTCGCCGGCCTGCGCTGACCCTCCGCCCGGCACCGGCCGCAGGACGCCCGGGGGCCGGCCGGAGGACGCCCGGGGGCCGGCCGGGATCACAGGTGGCGCGGCGGACTGTTGCGGACGACCGACCGCCGCGCCCACAGCGCCCCGGCGAGCAGCACCAGCCCGGCGAGGGCGAACGCCCACCCGTCGACGTCCCCGGCGATCGCCCCGACGGCCCAGGCCCCCGACCACAGGGCGGCGAGCACGCACAGCGCGCTCCAGGCCACCGTCCACATGCGGTGGCGCGAGGCGACGCGCTGCGACGTGCCGCGTTCCATGGGACCGAGGTCCCGCACGGTGTGTTCCTCGTGAGTGCTCATGCACCCCCGGATGCCCCGGGCGGGCCGGAGAACTCCCGCCCGGGGCAAGGAAATTCGCGTGCGGGACTCCCGCCCGGGGCACGGGAGTTCACGTGCGGGACTCCCGCCCGGCGCGCCGGATCAGAAGGTGTACTCCGCCGTCGCCGAGCACTTGCCCGTGCTGCCGCCCGTCTCGACCCCGACGTCCACGCCCTGCCCGTCCGTCGCGGCCGTGACGCTGCCGCCGCCGAAGCCGCAGGACGCGCCGACCTGGCCGCCGCTCTCCATGTCACCGCTGTCCGCGCCGATGCCGAGGCTGGCGCCGGGCGAACCGAAGCCGAAGCCGAGCGTGGGCTTGATCTGGTTGCCGTCCGTCTTGCCGCCGAGGCTGACGCAGACGCCGTAGCAGAGCTCGCCCTTGATCGAGCCGGTGACCAGACCGGACGGGTCGATCCGGTTCAGCGGGTCGCCCTCCGCGTACAGGTAGGGGTTCTTCTCCTGGCCCGAGGGGTCGGGCTGGGTGAACCGGCCGAGCACCGGGTCGTAGTAGCGGGCCCCGTAGTGGTAGAGCCCCGTCGGGTCCTGGTAGCCGCCCGCGAACCGGTACGGCTGCGGCACGGTCTCGGTGGTGCCGGTCCTGGCGACGCCGCTCGGCGTGTACTGGTAGGTGTTGACCCGCTTGCCCGCCTCGTCGACCAGCCCGATGACCGAACCGAGCACGTCGGTGAGGTAGTAGTAGCTCTTGCCGCCGGTGCGCGCCGAGTTGAGGGTGCCGCCCGGCTCCCGGATGAACTCGGTGTCCTTGACGCCCACCGTCTGGCCCGAGAGGCCCAGCGGACCGTTGTGGAAGACGGTGTCGCCGAACCGGGTGCGCTCGCTGCTGTCGGTGCTCGCGTAGGCGCCGGTGTACGCGGTGGCCCCCACCGTCACGGACGAGAGCTGCCCGAAGTCGGTGTACTTCTCCGCACTGCGCGCGGCCTCGGGCGTCGGCGCGCCCGCCGTCTCGTTGCCCGCCCTGTCGTACGACCAGCCGGTGGTGACGCCGTTCTTCGCGGTGAGCTGAGAGGCGTCGTTGTACGTGTACTGGGTGGCCGCCCGGCAGCCCGGCGCGTCGCCCTGCGAGGTGAGGTTGCCGGCCCCGTCGAAGCAGTACTGCCAGGACGTGCGGGTCCCCGACGACAGGGTTTCCGCGCCGAGGGAGAGGCGTCCGGGGCCGTCGTAGGAGTACGCGGTGCGGGCCTTGGTGAGGTTGTCGGTGCGGGAGCGGATCTTGGTGCCGTCCAGGGTCTCGGTCCCCGCGACGTATCCGTAGGTGTACGAGAGGTCGCTCAGGACGACGCCGGACGGCGCGATCGCCCGGATGTTCTCGGGCCGCCCGGAGTTGTCGAGCCGCTGGCTCTGCACCGTGCCGCCGGGATAGGTGGTCTTGGTGCGTTCGTCGTTGTTGTTGTACTCGTACGTCGTCTTCTTGCCCTGCGGGTCCGTCAGCGAGCTCAGCCGCCCGGCCGCGTCCCAGGCGTAGTCCGTGACGCCGCCCGGGTCGGTGTACGTGTCGACGTCGCCGTCCGCGGTGTAGGCCAGCACGGTCTGCGAACCGTCCTGGAGGGTGCGGATCGTCTCCCGGCTCAGCGCGTCGAACTGGTAGGTCTGCACGCCGGTCGCGTCCGTGCGCGAGGACAGGTTGCCGTCGCCGTCGTAGGCGTACGCGACGGTCGCGTAGCCGGAGGTGTCGACCTTGGTGATCCGGTCCCGCTTGTCGTACGTGTACAGCGTCTTCACGCCGCGCGGGTCGGTGGCCGTCGCGGTGCGGCCCAGCGCGTCGTAGGTGAACTTGGTGACGCCGAGCGGGGCGGGCGGGGTGACGGTCTGGAGGTTGCCGCTCGCGTCGTAGCGGAAGGAGGTCTTCTTGCCGTTGCCGTCACTGGCCGTGCAGCGCTGGCCCTGGAAGCCGCCGCAGGTGGGGGCGGCCTCGTTGTAGGTGTAGGTGACGGTCGCGCCGCCGGTGCCCAGGGTGGCGACCGAGGTGGTGTTGCCCGCGCCGTCGTAGGTGTAGTCGGTCTTCTCGCCGTCCGCGCCGGTGCTGCTCTTCTGCCGCTCGGTGCCGGCGATCGTCTGCCAACTGCCGGTGGCGGTCGCGCCGGTGGGCAGCTTGGCCGAGGCCGGGTTGTTGCGGGTGTCCCAGCCGTAGGTGGTGACGTTGCCGCCCATGCCGCCGCTGCCGGTGCCCATGGCGTCGGTCGCGGTCTGCACCAGGTGGTTCTGGTACGTCGTCGAGCGGGTGTGCCCGAGGCCGTCGAGGACCTTGGTGACCTCGCCGTCGGCGTTGTGGTCGTACGTCGTGGTGTGGCCGAGGGGGTCGGCGACCTTGGTGGTGCCCGCCTCGTACGACTGCGCGGCGCTGTAGGTGTACGTGTACGTCGGGCCGCCGGTGCTGCCCTCGGCGTACCGGCGGATCGAGGTGACCCGGTCCTCGGCGTCGTAGGTGAAGGAGGTGGAACGGTTCTCCGGGGTGGTCACCTTGATCAGGCGGCCGTCCGCGTCGTACCCGAAGCGGGTCGACTCGCCCTCGGTGTCCGTGGTGCGCACGACGTTGCCGTGCGCGGCGTCGAGTTCGTAGCTCACCGTGCGGCCGGTGTGGTCGGTCGCCTGCCAGCGGGTGGCGGTGGAGCGGACCAGGTCGACCCAGCGCCCGGAGCGCGTCTCGGTGACCTTGAAGCCGGTGTCGGAGCCGTCGGCGCTGTGCGCGGCGACGGTGATCTCGCCCTTGTTGCGGTCGGTGGTCTTCGTGAGCCGGCCGCTCGCGTCGTAGGTGTCGACGGTGCCGGACTTGCGGTCGGTGAGGCTGTGGGTGCCGTCGGCGTTGCGCACCAGGTCCTTGGAGTACCCGCTCGGCGTGGTCAGTGAGCCGTCCGCGTTCTTGGTGTACTCCACGGTGGCGCCGGACTCGTCGTAGTGCAGGACCATGCCGCTGAAGCTCAGGTCGAGGTTGCGTTCGTACCCCAGCCACCACGGCGAGGAGACCTGGCCCGAGGGGGCGTCGAAGGAGTTGTACGTACGGGTCAGGCGCAGCGACTGGCCCACGCCGCTGACCTCGAAGTCGGTGGCCGCGAGCATCAGGTTGCCGGTGGAGTAACTGACCCGGCCGACCAGGGAGTCGGTGATGCGGAAGTTGGAGATCCGGTGCCAGGGGACGTCGCCCTGGTCGCGCGGGACGTAGCGCTGGATGCCGCCCGACGGCGGGGCCGACGGTATCGAGCGGGGCGGAACCGTCTTCCCGGTGCGCACGGGAGGCATCGCGGCCCGGCCCCGGTCGCCCCAGTGCGAGGCGTCGGGCGGCGGCGGGGGAGGGGCTGCCAGCGCGGGGCTCACCACGGACGCGCCGAGCGCGAGGGCGAGCGCGGCCGCGGCCAGCACCCCGGAGGGCCGGGACGTGTGGGAGAGGCGGGATCTTCGGGATCTGCGGAAGGCTGACACTTCGTCCCCAAAATGAAAGAACTGTGGCCCTTGTGGTCACAGGCGTCCCTCAAAGTGACATCCGTCGCCGGGTCAACTCGCCGCCGTTCCCCCGGAATTGCTTTCCATGTGGTCAGGAACACGCCAAACGTGAGCAGGTCATGAGCCCGGCACGCCCAACCGGGACGCTCTGACCTGGGCCGCCGCACGACGGCGGCCTTCCGGAGAAAGGCGGGATCGGCTCCCCGGAACGTGTCCCTCCGCCGGGATCGTGAAAGCGGTCACGCAGTCGGCGCGACCGTCCGCCGTTCACAAGCGGAACCCAATCCCCCGTAGTGCCCTCACACCTGGAGCCCGCATGCCCCTGCACCTCCGCGCCCTCGCCGCGGTGCCCGTCACCTTCTCCGCGCTCTTCGCCGCCTCGCTCGCCCTGGCCCCGGCGGCCGCCGCGGAGCCGAACCCGCCCGGCTGCGAGAAGGAGTACTTCTGCGTGTACGCGGGGGAGGGCCAGACCGGGCAGCTCCTGGTCAAGACCAAGGGCAACTGGACCGGAAACGTCGCGGCCCGCTCCGTGTTCAACAACGGCATCGCCTACCCGAACGCCGACCACATCCAGTTGACCTGGACCTACAACGGCGGCACCTACGAGGAGTGCCTGCACTACAACCCGGGCCCCGATCAGCCCTACAAGCTGAACTTCGCCGAGGGCACGGCCGTCACGAAGGCGGTCTGGCGCGGCGAGTGCTGAGTCCGTGCGCGGGGGCGGTCCCGGGGACGACCCCGGGACCGCCCCCGCGCACGCGTCACCGGTGACCGGCCGGTCACCGGTTTCTGATCACGAGTTCCCGTCCATGCGTTCCGTCACCGGTTCCTGCGCCGCACCAGCAGCGTCACCAGGACGATCGCGAACACCACGAAGATGATGACGAACACCGTCGCGCCCGTGCCCGACGTCCACATCCTGGCCAACTCGACAGACGACTGTGCCTCCACGCTGCGCCTCCTCTCCCCGGCACGTGCCGGGGCCGCCGTGCAGTGCGGGTGCCCCGGGCCCGGGACGGTATCCCCGTACCTCCCCGTGCCGCCGTCGGGCCGGCGCGGGAGGCCGAACGGAGGCCCCTGCCGCCCATCGCGGTTCACCCGGCGGTGTGCGGGAAGAAGTGCATTCCGCAGGGTGCCCGCCGGCCGGGCGCGCGGAAGCGGTATGGGAGGACTTGTGCACGATCTCGGTTTCTTCTACCTGGTGGAACGGCTCGCGGTCCAGACACAGGACGGCCGCGCTCGGCCGACGGGCCGCACGGGCGTGGCCCGGGGACTGCGCAACGGCTGGGTGCCACTGGCCCTCGCCGGAGCGGTGGCGGCGGCCACGGGCGTCGCGGCGGCACGCGCCCGGCGCACCTGAAGGGCCCGCACGGCGCCGGCCGCGCTCCGCGCGGGCGGCCGGGGTGACACGTGTGGTCAGGGTTCGTCGGTCGCCCGTGCCGCGTTCCTGCGGCGGTGCACCACGAAACCGGCCGCCAGGAGCAGCAGGGCGGCGACCAGGCCCACGGCGAGGGCCGTGTTCTCGCTGAACAGCTTCCCCAGCACCTTCAGCGCGCCGACGCCCACCGTCGCGTACACCAGCGCCCAGGCCGCTCCGCCGAGGAACAGCGCCGGCAGGTAACGGGGCAGCGGCATGCGCATGGTGCCCGCCAGGAAATTGGCGGCGGTCTGGAAGCCGACGGTCAGGAACGAGACCGCGACCACGGGCGCGCCCCACCGCTGGATCGCCCGCTCGACCCGCTGGAACCTGGGCGCGGCCATCCGCTCGGCGAACCTGCTGCGCTGCGCCCCGGCGTGGGCGAGCCGCCCGACGGCGTACGTCCCGCCGGCCCGCAGCAGGACGATCACATAGAGCCCGGCCGCCGTGAGCATGACCTCACCCATGACGAGCCGCCCTCGGGGGCGCGTGCTGCATAGAGAGGCCTTCCTACGACCAGGAACCACCGCCGGCTGACCCTGCAAGGTTAAACGAACGCTTGTGCCCTGAGGGCCGGGGGCCCGGCGGCGGCGGAGGGGCCTGCCGGTCCGCTTCGGCCCCGGACCGCGGCCGACGTCAACCTCCCTGCGGGCAGGCCCGGTTGGCGGCTCTCCGGCGCGTGGAACGGTGCATGCCGCAGGGGTGGTTCGCCAGTTCGGCGGAGGAGTTCCAGGTGGGCGGTGCTGACCGGGCGGGCGACACTGGCCGCATGACCGACGACGTGCCCGAGGACCCGGAGCTGGACCGGCGGCTGGAGCGCGCCGTCCTGGACCTCCTCGACAGCCGGGACGCCGCGGCGACGATCTGCCCCTCGGACGCCGCCCGGGCGGCCTTCGACGGCGAGGGCGACGGCTGGCGCGCCCTCATGGAACCCGTGCGCCGCGCCGCCCGGCGGCTGGTCGCGGCGGGCGAGGTGGAGATCACGCAGGGAGGCCGCCGGGTCGACCCGGACACGGCCCGCGGCCCGATCCGCGTCCGCCGCCTGCGCTGAGCGCGCGGCGGCCGGTCCGCGCGGTCAAGGCGGCGGCCCCGGGGTACCGCCATCGTGTGCCATCCACTGACCCGTTCGTGTCCCGGGGCCCGGTGGTGACCGGCGGACGCCCATCCTGCTGGAGTCGACGCACGACCCTCGGGAGGCCTTCCATGACCGCTGACGCGATCGGACTCAAGTACGACCGCATGTTCGACATGCTCGATGTGGATCTCAACGGAGTGCTGGAGGAGCAGGACTTCGTCACGCTCGCCCGGTCCATCGCCCGCGCCACGGGCGTGGGCGACTCCTCGCCCAAGGGGATGACGCTGGTGCTGGAGCGGCAGCGCTGCTGGGCCCTGCTGCTGGAGCACGCCGACGCCGACGGAGACGGGCGGATCAGCCGGGAGGAGTTCCACCGGGCCATGTCGGGCGCGTTCGGCGACCCCTCGCTGCTGGAGCGCAACTTGCGGGACGGGCTGCACGCCGAGTTCGCCGCGATCGACGCCGACGACGACGGGGTCGCCACGGTGGAGCAGATGTCGGCGTTCCTCACCGCCTGGGGCCTGGAGCACGAGGTGGCGTGGGCCTCGGCGACCGGCCTCGACCAGAACGGCGACGGCTGGATCACCCGGGACGAGTACGTGGCGGGCTGGAGCGACTTCCTGCTGGACGAGGACGCCCAGGCCCCGGGCAGCACCCTGCTCGGCGCGGTCGCCTGACCCACCGCGCACCATGCGGCCCCGCCCCCGCGCCGGTCCCGCCCGCCGCGGCGGGGCCGGCGGCTCGGCCGGGTCCGCGGGGGGCGGGCATCCGCCATAGGGCTCGTTCGTCCCCCGAATGGCGCTGCCCCGGCTTCCACGAGGGGCGGACCGGACCGTTCGTTGATAGGCACGGAGCGGAGAAGTGCCGTATCGACGGAAGGTCTGATCGTGCTTTCATCCCAGATCGTGGCCGCTGCCACGTTCCCGTCCCCCGGGGACCTGGCGCTCGCGGTGGACTTCCAGCAGGGCGTCTCCGACGCCTGGTCCAAGGTCGCCCAGTTCGTGCCGAAGCTGGCCGGATTCCTGGTGATCATGCTGGTGGGCTGGTTCGTCTCGAAGATGATCGCCAGGGTGCTCGACCGGGTCCTGCGCAAGGTCGGCTTCGAGCGGCTCAGCGAACGGGCCGGCTCCGCCAAGATCTTCGACAACTCGAAGTACGACGCGACCTCCCTGGTCAGCAAGGTCGTCTACTACGCGCTGCTGCTGGTCACCCTCCAGCTCGCGTTCGGCGTGTTCGGCCCCAACCCGGTCAGCGGCATGATCGACGGCATCGTCGCCTGGCTGCCGAGGGCGCTGATCGGCCTGGTGCTGGTGGTCGTGTCCATGGCCATTGCCAACGCCGTGCGGGGCATCGTCTCCGGCGTGCTGTCGGCCGCCTCGTACGGGCCGATGGTGGCCCGTGTCGTCTGGGCGGTCATCGTCGCCCTCGGCGTGATCGCGGCCCTCGGCCAGGTCGGCATCGCCACGACCGTCACCCAGCCGGTGCTGATCGCCGCGCTGGCGGCCGTCGCGGGCATCCTGATCGTCGGTGTCGGCGGGGCGCTGATCCAGCCGATGCGCGACCGCATCGAGGGCTGGATGGACACCGCGGAGGCCGAGACCGGCCGGGTCCGGGCCGCCAAGGGCTCCGACAGCGCACGCGAGGGCGCCTACCAGTCGGGCCGCGAGGACGCGCTGCGTCACCAGCCCGTCGTCAACCCGGAGCGCGTCGACCCCATGTGACGTGCGCCCCGGACGCCCGGCCCCGCTCGGGGCCGGGCGTCCGGGCACGTCAGGGGGTGCCGCGGCGCGGAGCGACGAGGCGGTGACGCCGGACGAGGTACGTCAGGGCGGTCAGCCGGCACACCGCGTAGTCGTACGCCACCGGCTCCCGCCAGTCGATCTCGGTCAGCGCGTCGACGAAGCCGAGCGCGTAGTCGGCGAGCGCCTCGCGGTCCGGGGCGGCGGGCTCCAGGCCCGCCGAACGCGCCCCGAGCCGGTCGCGGATCTCGGCGGCGTGCTGATCGACCGCGGCGGCGAAACCGGGCTCGAAGGAGAATTCGGCGAACCGCGCCTCGTAACCGGCGCACACCGTGGTCAGAACACAGGACATAACCCCGCGAGCGTACAGGACCCCCCGCGCGGCCCCGGCCCCGGCCCGGGCCGCCGGGCCCCCCTCCGGCCGAAACCCCCGGCCTTCAGGCGCGGTCGGACGAGGGCCACACGTACGGCAGGTCGTCCGGCACGTCCGGGAAGAGGCCCCGGTAGAGCTCCGGGGCCTTGCGCACGAGCGCGGACCGGTGGCTGCGGTGGAACGCCTCGTCGCCGAGCCAGGGCGGCAGCTCCCCGGCCGCCGCGAGGTCCCGCTGCTCCCTCGGCGGGCCGCCGGGCCGCCACGCCAGGTAGTCCCGGACGAGGGTGGCGGCGCAGGTGTCGGCGCGGTCCCCGGCGGTCCACACCGCGCAGACGTCCAGGCCGTACCGGACCAGCGCCTCCTCGTACCCCGCCCACATCCGCACGGCCGGGTGCCGCCGCCACCCGTAGCCGGGCACGGTGAGACCGCGGAACACCTGGAGGGTCTCGACCCGCTGCTTGCCGAGCCGCCGTGCGTCCAGGACGGCCGCCGTGTCCGAGAAGCCGGGATGCGTGAGAAATGTCTGCATCCCGGATCCCTACCCGCTCCGGCGGTTTCCGGACCGCGGGCCGGTCAGGTGCGGAAGGGGCCGGTCACCTCGTAGGTGATGCCCCCGGAGGAGCTGCCGCTCGTACCGCGCTGGCTGGAGAAGTACAGCCGCGAGCCGTCCGGGGAGAACGCCGGGCCCGTGATCTCCGAGCCGGACTGGCCGGTCAGGCGCAGGAACGGGGCCACCACGTTCTCCCGGGTGATCACGCAGATGTCCATCGAGCCGCCGTCCTCCGCGACGAACAGGTCGCCCGAGGCGGTGCCGGTGATGTTGTCGACGCCCGTCAGCGGGGCGCTCCCGCCGGTGACCAGGGAGTCGTCGTAGGCCAGGGCGAGGGTGGAGGCGGCGGCGTCGTAGCGCCAGACCCGGTTGTCGCCCTTGGTGGTGAAGTAGCAGACGCCGTCCGCGTAGTAGCAGCCCTCGCCGCCGTCGAAGCGCTTCGCGCCGGAGACCTGGCTGCGGGTGGACTTGGACGCGCCGGACGGGTCGGGGACCTTGGCCCAGGTGACCGGACCGCTGGTGCCGGAGCCCATCTTCAGCACCTCCAGCCGGCCCGAGGCCAGGTTGCCCCAGGTGGAGGGGATGAAGCGGTAGAAGCAGCCGTCGGAGACGTCCTCGGTGAGGTAGATGACCTTGCGGTCGGGGTCGGCGGCGGCCGCCTCGTGCTTGAACCGGCCCATCGCGTCCCGCCGCACCGCGCTCTTCACACCCCACGGGTCGGTCTCGTACACGTATCCCCGGTCCACCTCCTCGCAGGACAGCCAGGTGTTCCACGGGGTCTTGCCGCCCGCGCAGTTCTGCCGGGTGGAGGAGAGGATGCGGTACGCGCCGGTGATCGCGCCGGTCGACGAGAAGCGGATCGCGCCCGCGCCGCCGGACGGTTCGACCTCCGAGTTGGAGACGTAGATCCAGCCGGTGCCGTCGGCGTAACAGGCGCCGCCGTCGGGGGCCGGGTGCCAGGTGTACGACGTACCGGCGACCTTCTGTCCGGTGCGGGCGACCACGCGGCTGCGGAACCCGGCGGGGAGCCGGACGCCGTTCGCGTCGGCGCTGCCGAGCGCCCCGTAGGGACCCGCGCCCGGCTGCGCCGGGTCGGCGTGGGCGGCGCCCAGCCAGAGGGAACCGCTGAAGGCGGTCGCGGACGAACCGATGACGGCGGCACGCAGGAAGGTACGTCGTTCCATGGGCGATCACTCCAGGTTCCGGGGCCGGTTGACAGCCCAGAACCTAGGGTTCCGGGATTGCCTGCACGGCAACGCGTCCTGAACGGCCGGGAAAGAGAGCGCGCGGACCGGGACCGCCGTCAGCGGGCGCGGCGGCCCGAGAGGGCCATGCGGTTCCAGGTGTGACGGCGGCCCCGGACGGCGACCGAGTACGCGTACATGACCTCGGGGTCGCACATGCCGGGGAGGTAGGAGTCCCCGAAGTGGTGCGCGTCGAACCCGGCCTCCTTGGCGTTCAGGGCCAGTTGCGGCACCACGTCGGCGTGGCTGCCCTCCTGGCTGGTGCCGATGGCGCCCATCACGACCGCCCCGGCGTCCTGCACCGCGGCCACGGCCTCGGCGGCGAGCTCCCGGGTCACGCCGGGCAGGGTCCCGGGCAGCGGCATGACGACCCCGTCGGCGCCCGCGTCCACCAGGGCGGTGAGCCGCGCGGTGGTGACCCGCTCCGGGTGCCCGGCGTGGTGCATCTTGCCCGACCAGAGGGCCGCGTCGTCGCCCAGGCCGGTACGCAGTTCTTCGGTGACCCGGGCCATCGCGTCGAAGGACCCGCCGGTGCCAGGGTTCGCGGTGATGCAGAGCATGGCCGCGCCCATGTCGACGAGCCGCTTGGCGTACTCGGGCCTGGCCCGCCGGATCTCCGGCACGTCGCCCGGCTCCAGGTTGACGCCGATCGGACGGCCCACGACCCGGGCCAGCTCGGTGAAGGTGCTGAAGGTGCCGAGTCCGGGCAGCGTCAGCCGCTCCCCGTCCCAGGCGCGCTCGATGAGGTTCAGCACGACGACGTCCGCGCCGAAGGCGGCCACCAGCTCGGCGTTGTGCACGCCCCGGCCGTCGGGGTGCGGGGAGAGCGCGGCGCGCTCCGCGAAGACCTCGGCGACCATGGTCCGCCCCTCGGCGGCGGCCACCGCCCGGGTCAGGGCCCGCCCGCGCAGGGCGGCGAGCTGGTCGCGGTCGAGATCGAGGATGCGGGGTTCCGGGGCATTCGTCATGGTTCCACCGTAAGAGCGCGGATGCTGTCGGGTGCCGGACCTTTCGGAGGTGAACGGGGGGACTTCCGGCCCGAGGAGGGGGGAGGAGACCGGTCATGGACGGCTGCGGGCTCGCGCGAACGGACCGGCTACAGTGCGCGCGACGGCAGCCAGGCCGTTCAGGGCCGTTCAGGGAGGGAACCGGTGACCGAAACCAGCGCATCCCGATCCGACGACACCGCAGCGGCCGGTGCCACGCCCGCCGGTGCCGCGTCGGCCAGCAACACGTCCCCCGGTACCGCGTCGGCCGAGCACGCGTCTCCCGGCACCGCGTCGGCCGACGCATCGCACGCCGCAGGCCCCGGCGGGTTGCAGCGTCTGATGCGGTACCTGCCCCTCATCGCGCCCGTGCTCCTGTGGGCCGTGCCCTGCTGGCTGCTGCTGTACGCGGGCCAGCACTGGCCGTTCCCCGTCACGCTGACCGGCACCGTCCTGTGCGCCGCCGGCCTGGTCGGCATGCCGGTCGCGATGGTGCGCGGTCACGGCAAGCGGCAGCGGGACCGGGCGGCGATCGTCGGGGACACTCTGCTGGGCGCCGTCTGGGTCCTGTTCACCTGGTCCGTGCTGCTCGGCGTCCTGCTGCGGCTCGCCCTGACCGTGACCGGCGTCGGCGACGGCCAGGACCGGGCCAGGACCGTCACCTGGGCGACCCTCGGCATAGCCGTCGTACTGCTCTGCTGGGGCTGCGCGGAGGCCCGCCGGGTCCCCCGGGTGCGCCGTCACGACGTACGGCTCCCGCGCCTGGGCGCCGGTCTGGACGGCACGCGCGTCGTCCTGATCACCGACACCCACTACGGCCCGCTCGACCGCGCCCGGTGGTCCGCACGCGTCTGCGAGACGGTCAACTCCCTGGAGGCCGACCTCGTCTGCCACACCGGGGACATCGCCGACGGCACCGCCGAACGCCGCCGCGCCCAGGCCGCCCCGCTCGGCACCGTGCGGGCCTCCCGGGCCCGGGTCTACGTCACCGGCAACCACGAGTACTACAGCGAGGCCCAGGGCTGGGTCGACCTGATGGACGAACTGGGCTGGGAGCCGCTGCGCAACCGCCACCTGCTGATGGAACGCGGCGGCGACACCCTCGTCGTCGCCGGCGTGGACGACGTCACCGCCGAATCCTCCGGCCTCGCCGGTCACCGCGCGCACCTCGCCGGGGCGCTCGACGGCGCCGACCCCGGGCACCCCGTCCTGCTCCTGGCCCACCAGCCCAAGTTCGTCGACCGGGCGGCGGCGGGCGGCGTCGACCTCCAGCTCTCCGGACACACCCACGGCGGCCAGATCTGGCCCTTCCACCACCTGGTCCGCCTCGACCAGCCCGCCCTCGCGGGCCTCACTCGCCACGGCGACCGCACCCTGCTCTACACCAGCCGCGGCACCGGCTTCTGGGGACCGCCCTTCCGGATCTTCGCCCCCAGCGAGATCACCCTGCTGGTCCTGCGCTCCCCGGGAGCCGCCGTCCCCACCGCCGAGGCCCCGGCCGGGTGATCCACGGTCCGGGCCCGGCCACCGGAGTCGACGACGGCCGGTGCGGGGGCCCCGGAATCTCCGGTTGCCGCCGGGACGGGAGTGGGCGAGCTTGTGAAGGGTACTGGGAGCCGAAGACGAACATCATCCGGCCCTCAGCAGGTATCCCCGACGCGCAGGAGGAAGCATGACCCACCACGACCAGGACCCCAACCAGACAGAAGGTCCCGCGGACGGCGGAGCCGCCGGCACCCCGGGTGTGCATGACGGCGGTGCGGACGGTGGGGCCGAGGGTCCCGCGGACGGTGGCGCCGCCGGTACTCCGGGTGTCCATGACGGTGGCGCGGACGGTGGGGCCGAGGGTCCCGCGGACGGCGGTGCCGCCGGTACTCCGGGCGTGCACGACGGCGGTGCGGACGGTGGGGCCGAGGGTCCCGCGGACGGCGGTGCCGCCGGTACTCCGGGTGTCCATGACGGTGGCGCGGACGGTGGGGCCGAGGGTCCTGCCGACGGCGGTGCCGCCGGTACTCCGGGCGTGCACGACGGTGGCGCGGACGGCGGGGCCGAGGGTCCCGCGGACGGCGGTGCCGCCGGTACTCCGGGTGTGCACGACGGCGGAGCAGACGGCGGGGCACGTTGAGCATCGGTTCCCCCGACCTCCAGGACACCGCGGCCGACCACGGCCGCGGTGTCCTGGAGTCGCGTCTGATCAGCCTCGACCCGGCCGACTTCGCCCGCGACGTCTGGGCCCGCACCCCCCTCCTCACCCGCCGGGCGAGCGACTTCTCCGACCTCTTCTCCACCGCCGCCGTGGACGACCTCATCGCCCGGCGCGGCCTGCGGACCCCGTTCCTGCGGGTCGCCAAGAACGGAACCACCCTCCCCGACTCCGCCTTCACCGCCCCCGGCGGAGTCGGCGCCACCGTCGGCGACCAACTGGACGACACGGCCCTGTGGCGCGCGTTCGCCGACGGAGCCACCCTGGTCCTGCAAGCGCTCCAGCGCACCTGGCAGCCGCTCACCGACTTCACCGCCCGCCTCGGCACCGAACTGGGCCACCCGGTGCAGGCGAACGCCTACGTCACCCCGCCCCAGAACCGCGGCTTCGACGCCCACTACGACGTGCACGACGTGTTCGTGCTCCAGATCGCCGGCACCAAGCGCTGGGTCATCCATGAGCCCGTCCACCCCGACCCGCTCCGCGACCAGCCCTGGACCGGCCACCGGGCCGCCGTCGCCGAAGCCGCCCGGGGCGAGCCGGCCATCGACACCCTGCTGGAACCCGGCGACGTCCTCTACCTGCCCCGGGGCTGGCTGCACGCCGCCGAGGCACAGGGCGAGGTCTCCGTCCACCTCACGCTCGGCGTGCACAACTGGACCCGCCACGCGCTGGCCGAACAACTCGTCTCCTCCGCCCTGGAGCTGCTGCGCGACGACCCCGCGATGCGGACCTCGCTGCCGCTGGGCGTGGACGCGCCCGACGACGAACTCGCCTTCGTACGGGAGCGGCTCGCCGCCGCCCTCGCCGCGAGCGATCCCGCCCCCCGGTTCCACCGCGCCCGCAGAAGCCAGGGGCGTCCGGAGCCGATGGGCCCGCTGTCCCAGCTCGCGGCCACCGAACAGCTCGCCGCCGACACCTCGGTCCGTCTGCGCGGAGCGCTCGCCGCACGGCTGGAGGGGCGGCGCCTGAACACCCGGGCCGGCTGGCTGGACTTCTCCGAGCCCGAGCTGCCGCGCGTACGGCGACTGCTCGACGGCGGGGAGCACACCGCGGACGAACTCGGCCGGGAACTGGTCGTACGACTGCTGCGCGCGGGCGTCGTGGTGCCCGCGACGGGTTGACGCGGGCACCCGCGCGATGACGACGACGCCACCGCCCCGCTTCTCCTGCGCGGACGCCGCCCGCCGGCGCGGCGACGCACTGGCGGGCACCGCGCCGTACGGCTCGATCTGGGTTCTCGTCGAGTACCACGGCGGCTGGCCCGCCAACGGCTTCGACGGCCTCGCCCTGGAACCCGCGACCAAGGCCCGCGTCTACGCCGCCGCCCAGTCCCTGCGCGCCCGCATCCTGCTGATCCGGCGCCACGGCCGCCGCCGGCCCGACGCGCCGCGCCGGTGGGCGGTCCTGCACGGGGAGCCCGACGGCGCCCACCGCCAGCGGTGGGGCACCTGGCAACGCGACGAGGACCTCGCCGCGATCGCCGACGCCCTCGTCGCACCGGGCGAAACCGGACACCCACCCGTCCTGCTCGTGTGCACCCACGGCGTGCACGACACCTGCTGCGCGGTGCGCGGCCGCCCGGTGGGCCGGGCCCTCAGCGAGCGCTGGCCCGAGCTGGTGTGGGAGTGCACGCACGTCGGCGGCGACCGGTTCGCCGCCAACGTCCTCGTCGCCCCCGACGGCGTGTACTACGGCAATCTCGACGCCGGTACGGCCCCCACCACCGTGGAGGAACACCTCGCCGACCGCATCCACCCCGCCCACCTGCGCGGGTACACCGACCTCCCGCCGGCGCAACAGGCCGCCCTCTCGGCAGTGCTGCACCGGGCCGGTCCCGCGGGCCGCCACGCGTACACGGTGCAACGCGCCACGCGCGACGGCGACCGGTGGTCCCTGCGCATCGCGGGCCGCGCGCCGGGCCTGTCGGCGTACGACGTGGACGTACGGTCCCAGCGCACCCCGGCGCTCCGGCTCACCTGCAACGGACGGGCCCCCAGTTCGGCCCTCACCTACGAGATCACCCGCCTGCGCCCGGTGTGACCCCCCGACGGCGCTTGCGGAACGCGGCGAGCGCCCCCAGCGCGCAGCCGACGGCCAGCACGACGAGCCCCCTGAACCAGACCTCGCCCTCGATCTGCGTCGCGAGCAGCACGCACGACAGCGCGCCGAGCACCGGCACGGCGGTCGGCGCCCGGAAGTGGTCGTGGTCGACCCGGTCGCGCCGCAGCACCAGGAGCGAGGTGTTGACGAGGAAGAACACGACCAGCAGGAGCAGCACCAGGGTGGAGGCGAGTGTGTCCACCTGGCCCGTCAGCGCCAGCAGCAGCGACAGGGCCGTCGTCGCGCCGATCGCCGCCCACGGGGTGCGCCGCCGGGGCAGCACCCTGGTCAGGAATCCGGGCAGGAGCCCGTCCTGCGCCATGCCGTACGCCAGCCGCGACGACATGATGCCGGTGAGCAGCGCCCCGTTCGCGACGGCCACCAGGGCGACGACGCTGAACAGTTCGGTGGGAACCGCGCCCGCGGCCCGGACGACTTCGAGCAGCGGCCCGCTGGACCGCACCAGCTTCTCGGTCGGCACGGCGGCGGCGGCCGCGGCGCCGACCAGCGCGTACACCGCGCCCGCGGTGAGCAGCGCCCCGAAGAGCGCCCGGGGAAACGAACGCCGGGGATTCAGGGTCTCCTCGGCCACGTTGACGGAGGTCTCGAACCCGACGAAGGAGTAGTACGCGAGCACCGCACCGCTCAGCAGGGCCGCCACGGGCCCCTTGTCGGCGGTGCCCAACTGCGTCAGCCGCCCCAGGTCGCCGTCGCCGCGCAGCACGATCCAGGCGCCGAGACCGATCACCAGCAGCAGCCCGCCCACCTCGATGACCGTGGCCACCACATTGGCCCGGGTCGACTCGCTGATGCCGCGCGCGTTCAGCAGCGCGAGGGCGACCAGGAACACCACCAGGACCAGCACCAGGGGAAGGGTGACGAACTCCGCCAGGTAGTCCCCGCCGAACCCCCGGGCCAGCGCGGCCACCGACACGATTCCGGCGGCCAGCATGCAGAACCCGGCGACGAACCCGAGGAAGGGCCCGTACGCCAGCGTCGCGTAGTGCGACGAACCACCCGCACGCGGGTACTTGGTGGCCAGCTCCGCATAGGAGGCCGCGGTCAGCAGCGCCAGGCACAGCGCCGCGACCAGTGGCGCCCACACCGCGCCCCCGCTGTCGGCGGCGACCTGCCCGACCAGCACGTACACGCCCGCGCCCAGGACGTCGCCGAGGATGAAGAAATAGAGCAGCGGCGTGGTCAGCGCCTTCTTGAGTGCCGCCGGGGACTCGGAGGTCCCGGGCCGGTCGGATGAGGAAGTCACGCACGGCCGTATACCCGCTGAGCTGCGGTTGTCCCGGTGCGGCGGGAAAGCGATCGGCCACCTGGCCGCCGCCCCCGGGTGTCGGCCTCCGGGGCGTCCGGCCGCGCCCCCCGGGCAGCCACCGGCCCGCCCGCGCACTCCGGATGTCCGCCGGTCCCGACCCACGCCTCTGACACACGCCTGTGCCGCACGCCTCTGCCGCACACCGAGGGGGAGGGGCCGTCAGCAGCCCGTGTGCCGCCGCTGGTAGACCGACCGCAGCAACTGGTCCTTGGCGGGGCCGGTGACCCGCCACTCCAGCCGCCACTCGTCCGCCGAGCGGACCGTGAACGTGCCCTCGTACCGGTCCGCGGCGCACGGGTGCACGGTGTGCCAGCGGCCCTCACGCAGGTCGAGGTCGTGGAAGGGCCTGCCGTCGGCGAACTCCACCTCCGCCGTCCCGTCGCCGCGCGGGCGGAGCCGCAGCGTACGGCCGGCCGGGAACGTCCTGCCGTCCCAGTCGAGCCGGCCCTCCTCCACGTGCGCGAGCGTCCCCGCCCCGTCGGCGGCGCGGAAGTCGGCCGTCCCGGAGAACCGCCCCTCCGCGCCGCCCGTCAGGTCGCGGACGACGCGCTCGACGCTCCAGCGGCCGACGAGGTAGGCAGCCGCGTCGGCCACCGGATACCGGCGGCCCGCAGAGGACTGGGACGTACGCTCACGGGGCATCCGCCCATTGTCCCGCGCCGGCGGGGTGCGGACGCGGGCGGTGCGGTCGGCGACCGTGGCGAGGGCATGTCCCGGAGCGAACACCGGGACCGAGGAACACCAGGAGGTACGTCGTGCCCATGGACGAGGACGGACCCGGCCGCGCCTGGTGGAGCCGGGCGGTGGTCTACCAGATCTACCCGCGCAGCTTCGCCGACTCGAACGGGGACGGCGTCGGCGACCTGCGCGGCATCACCGAGCGCCTCGACCACCTGTCCCTGCTCGGAGTCGACGTCCTGTGGCTCTCCCCGGTCTACCCGTCCCCGCAGGACGACAACGGCTACGACATCAGCGACTACCAGGACATCGACCCGCTCTTCGGCACCCTCGCCGACTTCGACCGGCTCCTGGCCGCCGTCCACGAGCGCGGCATGAAGCTCGTCATGGACCTGGTGGTCAACCACACCTCCGACGAGCACCCCTGGTTCACCGCCTCCCGCGACGGGGGCCGGGAGGGAAGCAAACGCGACTGGTACGTCTGGCGTCCGGCCCGCGACGGGAAGGAGCCCGGCGCCCCGGGTGCGGAGCCCAACAACTGGGGCTCCTTCTTCACGGGCCCGGCCTGGACGTACGACGAGAAGAGCGGCGAGTACTACCTGCACCTGTTCTCCCGCAAGCAGCCGGACCTCAACTGGGAGAACCCCGAGGTCCGGCAGGCGGTGTACGCCATGATGCGCTGGTGGCTGGAGCGGGGCGTCGACGGCTTCCGCATGGACGTCGTCAACCTGATCTCCAAGGCCCCCGGGCTGCCGGACGGCGTCGTCCCCGAGGGCGCCCGGTACGGGGACGGCAGCCCGTACTACGTCTGCGGCCCGCACGTCCACACGTACCTGGCGGAGATGCACCGCGAGGTCTTCGCGGACCACCCGCGCGGGCTGCTGACCGTCGGCGAGATGCCCGGCGTCACGGTCGAGGAGGCCCGGCTGTTCACCGACCCCGCCCGCCGCGAGCTCGACATGGTCTTCCAGTTCGAGCACGTGGGCCTCGACCAGGGCCCCGGCGGCAAGTTCGACGTCCGCCCGCTGGAGCTGGCCGACCTCAAGGCGAGCCTCGCACGCTGGCAGACCGGCCTGGGCGACACCGGCTGGAACAGCCTGTACTGGAACAACCACGACCAGCCCCGCGCCGTCTCCCGCTTCGGCGACGACAGCCCCGCCCACCGCGAGCGCTCGGCGAAGCTGCTGGCCACCGTGCTCCATCTGCACCGCGGCACGCCGTACGTCTACCAGGGCGAGGAACTGGGCATGGCCAACGCCCCCTTCGCCTCCCTCGACGACTTCCGCGACATCGAATCGCTCAACCACCACCGCGAGCAGTCCGCGCTCGGCGTCGACGAGGAGCGCATCCTGTCCGGGCTGAGGCACCGCGGACGGGACAACGCCCGTACGCCCATGCAGTGGGACGGCACGCGCCACGCCGGATTCACCACCGGCACCCCGTGGATCGCGGTGAACCCCGACCACGCGCACGTCAACGCGGAGGCCCAACGCGCGGACCCGGACTCGGTGTTCCACCACTACCGGCGCCTCATCGCCCTGCGGCACACCGAACCCGCCCTCACCCACGGCGACTTCCGGCTGCTCCACCCGGACCACGAGCAGCTCTACGCCTTCACCCGCCGCGACGCCGCATCCGGCACCGAGCTGCTGGTCCTGGCGAACTTCGGGGCGACCGACCTCACCGTCGACCTGCCCGAGGGCTGGGAGCAGAGCCCGACCCTCCTCACCAACGTCCCCGGGGACGCGCTCGGGGGCGCCCCGGACGTGCTGGGCCCCTGGGAGGCCCGGGTGCACCGCCGGACCATCTGATTTCCGGCTGATTCCGGCGGCGGGGTCCCCGGGGAGCGGCCGGGGCGCGCGTCACCCGCCCGCTGCCCCGGGGAGGCCCGCCGGGTCACGCCTCGTCCGCCGCGGCGGGGTCCCCCGGCCCCGGTGCGACGGCCGCCGGTTCGGGCACGGCGGGGACGAGCTGTTCGCGGAGGTAGGCCCAGACCACCGCCAGCAGGGCGGCGGCGGGCACCGCGAGCAGGCTGCCGACCACTCCGGCCAGGTTGCCGCCCAGCACCACCACCATCAGCACCACGCCCGCGTGCAGCCCCAGGCCCCGGCTCTGGATCATCGGCTGGAAGACGTTGCCCTCCAGCTGCTGGACCACCACGATGATCACCAGAACGATCAGGGCGTCCGTGAAGCCGTTGGACACCCAGGCGATCAGCACCGAGACGAAGCCCGCGAACAGGGCGCCGACGATCGGCACGAACGCGGAGACGAACGTCAGCACGGCCAGCGGCAGCACCAGCGGAACGCCCAGCACCCACAGGCCGACGCCGATGAAGACGGCGTCCAGCGCGCCCACCAGGGCCTGGGACCGCACGAACGTGCCCAGCGTGCGCCAGCACCGCTTCGCCACGACCGGGACGTCGACGGCGGCCCGGCCCGGAAGCTGACGGCCCAGCCAGGGCAGGAAACGCGGGCCGTCCTTGAGGAAGAAGAACATCAGGAACAGGGCGAGGACCGCGGTGACGAGACCGTTGACCACGGTGCTGACACCGGTGCCGAAGGCGGTGAGCACACTGCCCGCGCTGTCCTGGACGCGCTTGACCGCCTCGTCCAGGGCACGGGTGATCTGGTCGTCGCCGATGTTCAGCGGCGGCCCCGCGGCCCATTCGCGCACCTGCTGGATGCCCGCGACCACGCTGTCGCTGAGCTGGCCCGCCTGGGACGCCACCGGCAGCGCGATCAGCGTCACGACACCGGCGACCACCAGCAGGAAGAGCAGTGTGACCACCCCGGCGGCCGCGGCGGGCCGCCAGCCGTGACGGCGCAGGAAACGTACGGGCGGCCAGGTCAGGGTGGTGAGCAGCAGCGCCACCACGACGGGCCAGAACACCGACCACATCCGGCCCACGAGCCACAGCGCCGCCGCGACGGTCACCAGTACCAGCAGCAGATCGAGAGATATACGGGCCACCCGGCGGAGGGCGGCGGCAGATTTGGCGGAACTCAGCATGCCGGACATCCTGTCAGCTCCCGCGGGCCGGTCAGGGCGCGAGGACGTCCAGCTCCTCCAGGGCGCCGACGGTGATCCGGCGGGTCAGTTCCTCGGCCCGTGCCGCGTCCCGCTCCCGTACCGCTTCGGCGACCTTGACGTGCAGGGTGACCGCCGCCGGGTCGGGGTCCTCGAACATCACGCGGTGGTGGGTGCGGCCGGTGAGCACCTCCGCGACCACGTCGCCGAGGCGGGCGAACATCTCGTTCCCCGAGGCCTTCAGGATCGTCCGGTGGAACTCGATGTCGTACAGGAGGTAACCCTCCAGCCGCCCGCCCCGGGAGTTGGCGACCATTCCGATGGCGCACTCGGTGAGGGCCGCGCACTGCTCGGCGGTGGCCTGCGAGGCGGCGAGGCCGGCGGCCACGGGCTCCACCGCCGAGCGCAGCACGGTGAGGGAGCGCAGTTGGCGGGGCCGGTCGGCGCCGGCCAGCCGCCAGCGGATCACCTGCGGATCGAAGACGTTCCACTCCTCGGTGGGCAGCACGGTGACGCCGACGCGGCGCCGCGACTCCACGAGGTGCATGGACTCCAGGACCCGGACCGCTTCGCGCATCACGGAGCGCGACACCTCGAACTCCTGGGCGAGCTCGTCCGTCCGCAGAACGCTTCCCGGGGGGTACGCGCCTCCGGTGATGGCGGGCCCGAGGGTCTCCAGAACGCGGGCGTGCAGCCATCGGGCCTGTGCAGTCATGGCACCAGACTACGAGGCGCCCTCCGGCAGATTAAGTATGACTTTTAAGTCACAGGCTCTTGAATTTGTCTGACCAGATGGGTTTCAGTGGCGTGACGCACGACCGGCCGCCGTGCGAAATGTCGAAGAAGACAGCGAGGCAGCGCATGCATACTCCCCACGTCGTCGTCATGGGCGTGGCAGGAACCGGCAAGACCACGATCGGCCCCCTGCTCGCGGCACAGCTCGGCGTTCCCTACGCCGAGGGAGACGACTTCCATCCCCCGGCGAACATCGCCACCATGTCGGCCGGCATCCCGCTGACCGACGACGACCGGTGGCCGTGGCTGGACGCCATCGGCGCCTGGATCCGCGGCAGGGCGGGCCGCGGAGGCGTGGTCAGCAGCTCGGCGCTGAAGCGCAGTTACCGCGACCGGCTGCGGTCCGCGGCCGGGGAGGACCTCGTCTTCGTCCACCTCACCGGCTCCCGCGAACTCATCGCGGACCGGATGGCGCAGCGGCGGGGGCACTTCATGCCCACCGCGCTGCTCGACTCGCAGTTCGCCACGCTCCAGCCGCTGGGCCCCGACGAGACGGGCGTCGAGGTCGACGTCGTGGGCAGCCCCGCGGAGATCGCCGAGCGGGCCGCCGCAGCCCTGCGCGCCCGGGCGGACACGGGCAGCACGCCGCTGCGTGTTCCGTAACCCCCCTCCATCCCTTTCCTGGGCTTTCCTGAACCCCTCCCCCCGAACCACCTCTCCTGCAAGGAAGAAACCGTGACCAGTCTCAGCGTCGAGACGCTGGCAGCGGGTGCCGCAGAGCCGATCACCTCGGCGGGCCACGCGCAGCTCGGAATCGCCGTTCTCGCGGGCATCGCCGTCATCGTCCTGCTCATCACGAAGTTCAAGGTGCACGCGTTCCTCGCGCTGACCATCGGATCGCTCGCCCTGGGGGCCTTCGCGGGCGCCCCGCTCGACAAGGCCATCACCAGCTTCACCAACGGGCTCGGCTCGACGGTCGCGGGCGTCGGCGTACTCATCGCGCTCGGCGCGATCCTCGGCAAGCTCCTCGCCGACTCCGGCGGCGCGGACAAGATCGTCGACACCATCCTCGCCCGGGCGGGCGGGCGTTCCATGCCCTGGGCGATGGTGCTGATCGCCAGCGTCATCGGGCTGCCGCTGTTCTTCGAGGTCGGCATCGTGCTGCTGATCCCGGTCGTCCTGATGGTCGCCAAGCGCGGCAACTACTCGCTGATGCGCATCGGCATCCCCGCGCTCGCCGGGCTCTCGGTGATGCACGGCCTGATCCCGCCGCACCCCGGCCCGCTCGTCGCCATCGACGCGGTCGGCGCCAACCTGGGCGTCACGCTCGCCCTCGGCGTGCTCGTCGCGATCCCGACCGTGATCATCGCCGGTCCGCTGTTCTCCAAGGTCGCCGCCCGCTGGGTGGACATCCCGGCCCCCGAGAAGATGATCCCGCGCCGCCCGTCCGAAGAGGGCGACGGGGCCGGCGGCGAGCCGGGAGCGGCCGCCGGCCGGGTCCCCAGCTTCGGCGCGACCATCGCCACCGTGCTGCTGCCCGTCTTCCTGATGCTGGCCAAGGCACTCGTCGACATCGTCGTGGACGACCCCGAGCACACGGTCCAGCGCGTCTTCGACGTGATCGGATCGCCGCTGATCGCCCTGCTCGCCGCCGTGCTCGTCGCCATGTTCACGCTGGGCCGGGCCGCCGGGTTCACCCGGGGGAGGATCACCGCGACCGTCGAGAAGTCCCTCGCCCCGATCGCCGGCATCCTGCTGATCGTCGGCGCGGGCGGCGGCTTCAAGCAGACCCTCATCGACTCCGGCGTCGGTCAGATGGTCCTGCAGATCTCCCAGGACTGGGCGATCCCCGCACTGCTGCTCGCCTGGCTGATCGCCGTCGTCATCCGTCTGGCCACCGGTTCGGCCACCGTCGCGACGGTCTCCGCCGCCGGTCTGGTCGCGCCGCTGGCGGCCGACATGACCACCGCGCACGCCGCCCTGCTGGTTCTCGCGATCGGTGCGGGCTCGCTCTTCTTCAGCCATGTCAACGACGCGGGCTTCTGGCTGGTCAAGGAGTACTTCGGCATGAACGTCGGCCAGACCGTCAAGACCTGGTCGGTCATGGAGACCATCATCTCCGTCGTCGCCGGCGCGCTGGTGCTCCTGCTGTCACTGGTCCTCTAGCCGGGCGCCGCCCGTTTCAGGACCGCCCGGCAGGGCCATACGGGAGAGGAGTTCGGCATCTCCCCCGGGAAGCCCTGTTTTTTCGGGCACTGCCGGGGGATGATCCATCCCGGGCCTGCGCAGTGCGGGCTCTGCAACACGTGAGAGGCATTGAGCATGGCAACTGGAACCGTGAAGTGGTTCAACGCGGAAAAGGGCTTCGGCTTCATCGAGCAGGACGGCGGGGGCCCCGACGTCTTCGCCCACTACTCCAACATCAACGCCTCCGGTTTCCGTGAGCTCCAGGAGGGCCAGAAGGTCACCTTCGACGTGACCCAGGGGCAGAAGGGCCCGCAGGCGGAGAACATCACCCCCGCCTGACCCTCCCGACCGGCTCCCCCGCGACCGTCCGCTCGCCGGGGGAGCGGGTGCGGACGCGATCCGCACGGACGTGCCCGGACCGGCCTCGGCCGGTCCGGGCACGTCCGCGTGTCAGCAGCCGCTGGTGCGCCGGCCGCAGGACGTGATCAGCGCGGCGGCGTGCTCCTCGCCACGGACGCCCTCGGGCAGCACCTCCAGGGCCTCGACGTCGTACACGACCGTTCCGTACGCGAGGAACCGCACGCCCTGACGCCCCGGTACACGGCCGCGCCGCGGGCGCGCACCCACCGGGATGCCCTCGAAGGGCTGCTCGGCCTGGCCGCCGTCTCGGCGGTGCTCAGCGAGGAGCCGGCCCGTTGCGGTGAGGAGGCGTTCACCGTCCGGCCCGGCGGCGGACGCCCGGCGCACCGCCTCAAGGACGCCGCCGAACGCGACCTGGCGATGCCGGCGCGTGGCGCCGTGAGAGCGGGGCGCCGCCCGCGGGCGGGGCCGGCCGGCCCCGGGAAACGGCCTTGACCTCAACCGCGGTTGAGGCAGCAGACTCCGGTGCATGAACTCCACGACAGCACCCACCGACGCATCCGTACGGGCCGCCGACCTCAAGGCCATCGAGCAGGTCGTCGCCACGATCGAGCACTCCCAGGTCCACGAGCTCCCGGACGAGTTCCTGGGCCTCTTCCGCTCCGACGCCATCTGGACGACCGCCCACGGCAAGCTGCTCACCGGCCTGGACGAGATCGCGGCGTTCACCCGCCGGGCACTGCCCGGCTCGATGGCGAACGGATCGGTCCGCTACGAACTGGTCGACGTCCTGTTCATCCGCCCCGACGTCGCGGCGGTGAAGGCGCGCGGCCAGTACCTGACGCTGGACGGCGAGCCGACCGGCAACCCGACCTCGCCGCTCTACGTGATGGCCAAGGAGGACGGCCGCTGGCTGCTGACGGCCAACCAGAACACCGAGCAGCTTCCCGGGTAGGCCGGTCCGCGCGCCGCCGGGGCGGTGCTCAGCCGGTCATCGCGGCCAGTACCGTACGGAAGTCCTCGCCGGGCCGGGCGCGCAGCGCACCGGCCAGCCGGCCGGCCGCGTAGTGCCAGCGGTGGTCGAGGTCGGGGTGGACGTGGTCCGCGTACCGCACCTCGCTCGTGCTGCCCAGCAGGGTCCGCAGCTCGGCGGTGAGTTCCGGCCAGCCGGTGTGCCCGCTCACCGCGTTGGCCACGCCGTGCACCGGAGCGTCCAGGCAGGCGGTCACCGCGCGGGCCAGCGCCGCCGCGTGCACCCAGGCCGCCCCGTACCACGGGTGGCCGTGCGTGCCCGGTGCGGGCAGCGTGACCGGGGTGTTCGCGCGCAGCCCCTGGTAGAGCAGCCCGAGCGCACCCCAGCGGAGCTGGTCGCGCAGCCGGTCGTGCGCGCCCCACACCAGCGGGGACCGCACCGCGCTGGCCCCGCCGCGCCCCCCGGTGCCCGCGGCCGCCAGCAGGAGGGCCTCGCAGTCGAGCTTCCCCCGCCCGTACGGGCTGAGCGGCGGACCGGGCGGGGCCTCCTCGGCCACCTCGGCGCCGTCGGGGCGGCCGTACGCGTCGACACTGCTCACGAACACGAACGGCCCCCCGCTCCAGGCCTCGGTCATCGCCCGCATCGCCGCGACGTCCACCTCGGGCCGGGTGAAGGTGCAGGCCGCGTGGATCACCGCGTCCGCCCCGGCGACCGCCCGGCGCAGGCCGTCCAGGTCGGTGAGGTCGCCCTCGACCACCTCCACGCCGTCACCGGCCACGAGGTGCGCGGACTCGGGACGGGCCAGCGCGAGCACGGGCCGCCCCTGCGCGGCCAGCTCCCGCAGGACGAAGGAGCCGACGCCGCCCGTGCCCCCGGTCACCAGGACGGTGCCCGCCCGCACCGCGCGGCGGCCGGCCGGCCGTACGGCCACGGCGGCCGCACGGGCGGCGGCGCGGGTCTCCAGCAGTGCCGTCAGCGCGCGCGGAGTACGGGCCTCCATGACGTCGAGCCCGGTCAGGGGCAGCGCGAGCCCGGTCCGCAGCCGCTCGGCGAGCCGCACGGCGGCCAGCGAGTGCCCGCCCAGGGCGAAGAAGTCGTCGTCCGCCGCCGGACGGCGGCGCAGGACGTGCGCGAACGCCTCCGTCACGGCGTCGGCACGCGGCCCGCCCGGCGCGGGCAGCGCCCCGGGACCGCCCGGCAGCGCGCCGGGGTCGAGCGATCCGTCGGCCCGGCGCGGCAGCGAGTCCAGCAGCGTCACCGCGACCGGCATGTCCCGCTCGGGCAGCGACGACCGCAGTGCGGCACGGAGCTGGGTGGGGGAGGGGCCCATCCGCTCCCGCAGTACGGCGTACGCCCACAGCGTTCCGTCCGGCGCCCGGTGGGCCGCGGCGTCCGCGACCCCGGGCCGCGCGCGCAGTGCCGATTCCACCGGATGCCGGTCCGGTGCGGGGGAGGCCGCGCCGGGCAGGTCGGAGAGCCGCAGCGAGGGATCGGCGGCGACCGCGGTCAGCAGCGCCGCGAAGGACCGGCCCAGCTCCTGACCCGTCGTGTCGTCGAGCGCGCCCCGCGCGTACTGGAGCAGGCCCGCCGGCTGTGCCGTGCCCACCAGCCCGAAGGACAGGTCGAACTTGGCCTGCGGAAGGGCGACATCGACGGCCTCGGCGTGCAGGCCCGGCAGGCGCAGCGCGGTCGGCTCGCCCAGCACGTCGGCCGTCACCCGTACCAGCGCCGCACCGTCACCGCCGCGCGCGGCCGCCCCGAGCCGTTCCATGACCAGGTCGTACGGAACGTGCCGGTGCTGCTGTGCCTCCAGCACCGCGTCCCGTACGCGCTCCACCAGCGTCCCGAACGCCGGGTCGCCGCCGAGGTCCACCCGGATGGGCAGCGTGTTGACGCACAGGCCCACCAGGGCGGCCGCCTCCCGGCCCTCCCGCAGTCCGGCGGCACAGCCGATCACCAGATCGCTCTCCCCGGTCAGCCGGTGCAACGCGGCGAAGGCGGCGGCGAGCTGGACCGTGAACAGGGTCGCCCGGCGATCCCTGCCCACCCCGCGCAGCCCGTCCAGGACCGTGTCGCCCAGCGGGGTGAGGCAGGTGGCCGACGGACGCTCCGCCAGGTCGGCGGGCGGGGCGGCGGGGCGGGGGAGCGCGGGCGGTGCGGCCGCGTCGAGACGGCGGGACCAGTGGTCCAGGCTCGCACCGAACCCGGCGGCCGCGGCGTGCTCGTGCCGGGCGTGGTCCGCGTACTGGGGCGGCGCGGGGAGCGCGGGCACGGCCTTGCCCGTCGCCCGTGCATAGAGCACCGCGAGTTCGTCGGCGACGACCTCCAACGCGTGCCCGTCCATGTTGATGTGATGGAACGTCAGCATGACGGTGTGGTCCTCGGGACCGTGCCGCAGCACCAGGGCGCGCGGTGGCGTTCCGGCGGCGAGGTCGAAGGGGAGCAGGGCCTCGGCGGACAGCACGTCGGCCAGGTCCGACGCCTCCGGGCTCCCCGTGTCGACCACGCGCACCGGCACCGCGTCCGGCGCGGGCAGCGCTTCCTGGTAGGGCTCGTCGCCCTGCTGCCCGTACCGCGTGCGCAGGATCGCGTGCCGGGCCACGAGCGCGGTGAGCGCCTCACCGAACGCGTCGAGGTCGAACGGGCCGGTCAGCCGGGTCGCGAAGGGCACGCTGTAGGCGCCGTCGCTCCGGCCGAGCCGGTCCATCAGCCACATGCGGCGCTGGGCGTGCGAGAGCGGTGCGCGTGCGGGCACGGCCTCGGCCTCCGAGGCGCCGGCCCGCTGCTGCGGCGGAGGCGGGGCGGCGGCGGTGCGGGCGCGGGCCCGGCGCAGCAGTTCCTGCTGGAGGGCGGTGGTGGTGTCAGGGGACATCGGTGTGCTCCGGCGCGTCGTGGTGGGCGGAGGAAGGTGCGGGCGCGGGGTGCGGGTCGCCGTGGGCCGCCAGCAGGGCCCGCTCGACGAGGGCGGCGTGACCGGCCACGGTGGGTGCGGCGAAGAACTCGGCCGGCGTCAGCTCCACGCCGAGGTCCTCACGGAGGTCGTCGATGACGACGAGGGCGAGCAGCGAGTGGCCGCCCAGCGCGAGGAAGTCGTCGTCGGACGAGCCCACCGCACATCCCAGCGACCGCTCCCACACCTCGGCGACGACCGCCTGGAGCGGTGTCAGCGGGGGCGGGGCGCCGGGGGCGACGGCGGCGGCCGGGTCCGGGGTGGCGGGGGCCGGGGTGTCGGGGCCCGAGGAGCCGGGTGCCAAGGCACCGGGGTCCGAGGAGACGAGGCCGGTGGCAGTGCGGGTGCCCGCGGGCTCGCCCGTGTCCGGTATCGGCCCCGCTTCGTGCGCCGCATCGCGTTCCGGCCCGCGCTCCGCCTCGTGCGCGGCCCCGCGTTCCGTCGAGTGCTCCGACTCCGACGCCGGTGCGGGACCGCGGCCCGCCAGCGCCCCCCGGTCGACCTTGCCGGACGCGGTCAGCGGCAGCCGGTCCACCGCCGTCAGTTCGTCCGGCACCAGGTACTCCGGCAGCCGCTCGGCGAGCGCGCCGCGCAGGGCCGCGGTGTCCGCCGCCCCCGCCCGCAGCACCACGAAGCCCGCGAGACGTACGTCGTCCCGCGCCGCCCGGCGCACCGTCACCGCCGCGTCCTCCACTCCGGGAAGCTCCCGCAGGGCGTGTTCGACCTCGCCCGGTTCGACGCGGTGTCCCCGCACCTTCACCTGGTCGTCCGCCCGCCCATGGAAGTCCAGCACCCCGTCGGCCCGGACCGAGGCCAGGTCACCGGTGCGGTAGAGACGGCCGAGCCCGGGGAGCTCGACGAACCGCTCGGCGGTCAGCGCGGGCTGCCCCACGTATCCGGCGGCCAGCCGCGTACCACCGATCCACAGCTCGCCCACCGCGCCCGTGGCCACCGCACCGCCGTCCTCGTCCAGGACGTGTGCGCTCGCCCCGGCGATCGGGCGGCCCACCGGCATCGGCCCCTTGAGGTCCGCGTCCGTGACGCGGTGGGCCGTCGCGAAGGTCGTCGTCTCGGTCGGCCCGTACCCGTTGACCAGCTCCAGCCATGGATACGCCCCCAGCACCGAGCCCGCGTGCTGGACCGACAGCGCCTCGCCGCCCACCACCACCGACCGCAGCAGCGCGAAGATCCGCGAACGGCGGGAAGCGAGCTGGTGGAAGAGCGCGGTGGTGAGGAAGGCCACCGTGACGGAGTGCCGCTCCACGGTCCTGGCCAGGTCCTCGAAGGACGGCCGGTCGGCGGGGCAGACCACCACGGCCGCACCGGCCGCGAGGGCCAGCCACACCTCGAAGGTCGAGGCGTCGAAGGTCGCGGGGGAGTGCAGCAGCACCCGGTCTCGGGGACCCACCGTGACGTACGAAGGCTCCGTGACCAGCGAGGCGACGGCCCGATGGCGGACGGCCACGCCCTTGGGGCGGCCGGTGGAGCCCGAGGTGAACATGATGAACGCCGTCGCGTCGGGAACCGGTCCCGGCAGCGAGGACGAGGCGTCGTCGTGCAGGGTGTCGTACGAGAGCGCGCCGGCCGGCAGCGGCAGCCGTGGTCCGCTCACCCCCGAGGCGTCCAGCAGGTCGCCGTCCCCGACCGTGAGCACGGTCCCGGAGTCGGCGAGGACCGCCCGCGTGCGGGCCTGCGGGTGCGCCGGGTCGAGCGGGACGCACACCGCGCCCGCCCACCACAGGGCGAGCTGGGCCACCACGGTACGGGCCGACCGCCGGGTCAGCAGCGCCACGGGCTCACCGGACCGTACCCCGTGGTGCGCGAGGTGTGCCGCCAAGTTCCTCGACGCACACAGGAGCTGACGGTACGTCAAAAAGCAGTCGCCGTCGATCAGGGCCGGCGCGTCCGGTGTCCGGGCGGCCCGCTCGGCGAACAGGGCGGTCAGATCGGGGGGCGTCCCGGGGGACGCGTACGCCTCAGACATCGCGGGCCTCCGTCGTCCCGGCCGCCGCGCAGCGTGCGTCGAGCACGGCGACGACCGACTTCAGGTCGGGCTGGCGCAGCAGTTCGGGCGCGCGCAGCCGCACCCCGGTCTCCCGCTCGACGGCGGCGAGCAACCGGGCCGCCACCAGGGAGGTGCCGCCGATGTCGGCGAAGTTGTCCTCCAGTGCCACGTCGGCGCGGCCGAGCAGTACCCGTACCGTGCCCAGCACCAGCCGCTCGTTCGCGGACGCGCCGTCCTGGTCGGCGGCGACCGGGCCGGCGCCCGCCTCCTCCCGCTCCAGCAGCTCCTTCAGGAGGGCCGCCCGGTCGACCTTGCCGTTGGCGTCGAGCGTGAAGGACGCCACGACCTCCACCGCCGACGGCACCGCCTGTTCCGGCAGCCAGGTGCGCGCGGCGGCCAGCAGCGCCCCCGGGTCCGGCGGCGCGGCGGCCCCGGCGACGGGAAGCACGAACGCGACGAGCCTGGCGCGGCCCTCCGCGTCCCTCGGGGCCACCACCACCGCGCTGCGGACCGCCGGGTCCTGCTCCAACGCGGCCTCCACCTCGGCCGGTTCGATCCGTACGCCGCTGATCTTCACCTGGTCGTCCAGACGGCTCAGGAACTCCACGACCCCGTCGGCGCGCATCCGCACCCGGTCCCCGGTCCGGTACACCCGCTCGCCGTCACCGGCCCCTCCGGGCGTCGTGACGAACCGGTCCCGCGTCAGCTCGGCGTCCAGGTATCCCAGCGCCAACTGGACGCCCGCGATGCGCAGTTCGCCGTCCTCGCCGCGCGGTACGACCCGGCCCTCCGGGTCCGTCACCAGCACGCCCACCCCCGGCAGCGGAACACCGATCGGCGGCTGCGCGTCCTGGTGCGCGTCGGCGTCGGTGGCCCGCATGGTGTGCACGGTGGTGATCACCGTCGCCTCGGCGGGACCGTACGCGTTGTGCACCACGGCGGTCACGTCCGGGCCCGGACGGCGGCGCATCCGGTCGCCGCCGACCACGAGCTGGCGCAGCGCCAGGTCCTGCGGCCACGGTGCGTCGAGCAGCGGCTCGGTCATGGGCGTCGCCGTCACCGCGACCGTCACCTCCGCCGCGCGCCACCAGTCCACGAGCGCCGCCGGGTCCCAGCGCACCGCGTCCGGCGCGGGCACCAGCGCCGCCCCGGAGGTCAGCCCGGCCCACAGCTCCAGCACGTGCGGGTCGAAGGCCACGCCGATGAGCAGCGACTGCCGCTCGCCCGGACCGACCCCGGTCTCCCGCCGGTACCACGCGAGCAGCGGGGCCAGCGCGGCCTCCGCCACGGCGACCGCCTTCGGGCGGCCGGTGGAACCCGAGGTCAGGACCGCGTAGAGCGCGCCCTCGGGGGCCGGGTGGGCGCCGGGCGCGGGCGGCAGGAACGCCGCGACCGCACCGGCCGCCGCGTTCACCCCCGACCCGGGCAGCGGCAGCGCGAGCTGCTCCGCCGCCCGGTGCGCGGCCGGCAGCACCTCGGGCGCCCCGATCAGGCAGGAGACGCCGACGTCCTCGCCGACGGCGGCGAGCCTGCGCTCCCCGGGGCGCGGGCCCAGCGGCAGGTACACCGCGCCGGCGCGGGCCAGCGCGACGGCGGTCACCACCAGCGCGGCGGACCTGTCCAGGCAGACGCCGACCAGGTCACCGGGGCGCACCCGGCTGCCCCAGGCCCGGATCAGCGCGTCGGCCGCCGCGTCGATCTCCCGGTACGTCCAGGAGTGCGGGCCGTCGAGCACCGCCGGGGCGTCGGGGGTGCGGCGCACCCACTCCTCGTACCGGCCGAGCACCTCCGTCCCGTCCGGGTCGACGGCCGGTCCGTACAGCACACTTCGCGTCACGTCCTGATGTCCTTTCGGCATGGGGGTCCTCATGAATTCGGCGAAGCGGTGGCGGCGGTCGTGGCAGTCAGCGCATGGGCCTGATCGGCGAGCACCGGGTGCTGGAAGAGCACCCGCAGTGGCGGGCGGCTGCCGAGACGCGGCTCCAGCCAGGCGGCGAGCTGCGCGGCCAGCAGGGAGTGCCCGCCCACGCGGAAGAAGTGCGAGCCCTCCGCGAACCTGCCGTGCCCGAGCACCTCGCGCCAGCCGTCGGCGAGCAGCTTCAGCGCGGGGGACGCGTCCGGAGCGAGGGCGGGCGCGGAGTCCGGGGCCCCGGCGGGTTCCGCCGCGCGGGGCTGTGCGGCGGCCAGCTCCGCCAGCGCCGCACGGTGCGGCTTGCCGCCGGGCAGCGTCGGCATGGCGGGCAGGCGCACCCAGGCGCCGGGCACGAGCGCGCCGGGCAGCCTGTCGCTCAGCGCGCGGTGCAACTCCTGCTCCTGCCACGCCTCTTCGGGCCCGCCGTCCTCCAGGAAGCCGACGAGCCGGGGGCTGCCGGGGGTCGACGCGTCGAGGACGACGGCGCAGGAGCGGCCGCCGAGCACGGCGGAGGCGGCCGCCTCCACCTCCTCCAACTCGATGCGGTGGCCGCGCAGTTTGACCTGGTTGTCGCGCCGCCCCAGAAAGCGCAGGAGACCGTCCCGGCCGCGGTACCCGAGGTCTCCGGTGAGATAGACCCGGGCCCCGTCCAGGGCCGGAACGTGCACGAACCGTGCGGCGGTGGCCTCCTGGTTGCCGAGGTAGCCCTCCGCCAACCCGGCTCCGGCGACGGCAAGTTCGCCGACCGCGCCGTCGGGCAGCGGCTGGAGTCCCGCGCCCAGCACGTGGACGCGCTCACCGGGCAGCTCGCGGCCGAGCGGTACCTCGGCCAGGCCCGGCAGCGCCGCCGGGTCGATCTCGTACACCGTGGAACTGACCGAAGCCTCGGTCACGCCGTACGCGTTGAACACCCGTACGCCGCCGTCGCCCCCGCCGTCGACGCCGCGCACGAACTCCCGCAGCACGTCGGCCGGCAGGCGCTCACCGCCCAGGACGAGCAGCCGGGGCGACCAGCGGCCCTCCGACAACGCCGCCCGCAGCTCCTCGCGCGTCGCCAGGAAGTAGCTGGTGGGGAGATTGGCCACCGACACCCGGGCGGCGGCGAGGAGTCCGACCAGCTCCGCGCCGGTCGGCACCTCGACCTCGGGCACCACCAGGCAGGCCCCCGCGTACAGCGACGGCAGCACCTCCTCCAGCGCCACGTCGAAGGACGGCTGCGCGAACAGCAGCACCCGGTCCCCGGCCGCGGGACCGAACCGTTCGGCGACCCCGGTCACATAGGCGCGCAGCGCGCCGTGGCCGACCGCGACCGGCTTGGGGACGCCGGTCGAGCCCGAGGTGTGGATGACGTACGCGGCCGACGGCACCGCCTCGGCGGGCGTCGCGGGCGGCAGCACCTCGTCCACGACCGACCCCGCCGCCAGCCCCCGCGGAATCCGCACCCCGGTGTCCGGCGCGGTGAGCACCACCGCCGGGGCCAGGCGCTCCAGCAGCAGTTCCAGCCGGGCGGGCGGATCGGACGGCGACAGCGGGCAGTACACCGCGCCGCTGCGCAGGCACGCCAGCAGCGTCACCACCGAGTCCACCCCGCGCGGCAGCACCGCCGCCACCGGCTGCCCGGCGGTGACCCCGGCCGCGTCCAGCCGTCGTACGAGAGCGGACACCCGTGCGTCCAGCTCGCCGTAGGTGATCCGCCTGGCCCCCACCAGCAGGGCGGGCAGCGCCGGGTCGTGGGCGGGGAGGGGGTCCAGCGGGTCGCGGCCGGGCAGGGCCGCGGCCGCCGGCTCGGGGAGCGGGGCGACGGCACAGGGGGCGAGGGCGGCCAGCGCGGTGCCGGGGGAGTCCAGGTAGGCGCGCAGCAGGTCCAGGAAGCGCGCGGCGAGCAGCTTCGCCACGTCCTCGCCGTACAGGTCCACGTCGTAGTCCCACACCAGCGTCATGCCCCCGGCGCCGGGTCGCGGGCCCACCCCGCGCCGGTCGTCCGGCAGCAGGACGACATCGAGGTCGAAGCGCGTGGTCCCGGTGTTGAACCCCTCGAACAGGGACACCTCCAGGCCCGGCACCTCCAGGTCGGGCAGGACCGCGTCGTGCGCGCTGAACATCACGTCGAACAGGGGGTTGTCCGCCCCCGAGGTGTGCAGCCCCAGCGAGCGGGTCAGCTCCTGGACCGGCACCTCCTGGTACGGCAGCGCCCGCACCAGGGTGTCCGTCACCTCGTCCATCGTGTCCTGGGCCGGGGCGTCGGGGTCCAGCCGCAGCCGCAGCGGGATGGTGTTGACGAACATCCCCACGGCGTCCTCGAAGCCGAGCGGACGGTTGCCGACGGCCGTGCCGACCACCATCTCGGAGCGCCCTGAGTGCCGCCGCAGCAGCTCCGCGAACAGCCCCAGCAGAGTGGCGAACGGGGTCAGCCCGCGCTCCTTGGCGTGCGCCCGCAGCCGTTCGGCGAGGTCGGCGCCGATCGACTGGCGGAGCTGACCGCCGTGGTGCCGCCGGGCGGCCCCGGGCTGCAGCAGCCCCGGCAGCGGCAGGTCGAACGAGGCGCCCGCCAGCTCCCGCGTCCAGAACTCCAGGCCCGCCCGTACGTCGTCCGCGCGGCCGGGGCCCGACTGGGCGAGCACGTGGTCCGCGTAGGAGGACGCCGGGGGCAGCGCGGCCTGCTCGCCGAGGACCCGGGCGCGGTAGGTGCCGAAGACGTCGGCGAGGAGGATGGCGAAGGAGTGCCCGTCGTGGATCAGGTGGTGCTCGACGTGGATGAGGCGGTGGTGGCCGTCGGCCATCCGCACCAGCGTCCAGCGCAGCAGCGGCGCCTCGAAGGTGTCGAGCGGACGCTCGGCCTCCGCCCGCAGCAGCTCCTGGAAGGCGGCCTCGGGGTCGGTGTGGTCGCCGAGGTCGGCCCGGTGCAGCCGGGTCGGGCACTCGGCGGCGACCCGCTGCCCCGGCATGGCGCCGGGCACCGGCACCAGCTCCAGGCGCAGGCCCGGGTGCCGGTTCAGGGTGGCGGCGAGGCCCGCGCGGAGGGCGTCGGCGTCGAGGTCGCCCCACAGGTCGAGGGAGGCGGTGAAGTTGTAGGCGCGGCTGCCGGGCTGCACTTGTTCGTGCAGCCAGACGATCTCCTGCGAGGAGGAGAGGGGGAGCATGGCGATCCCTGGGGTTGTCGGGTCGTGGGACAGGAGGGCGGGAGGGCACGGATGCGGGCCCTGCGCCCGGTGGGCGGCGGCGCGGTGTCACCCGGGCCGCCCGGCGGTCTTCGGCGGTCCCGCGGGTCGCGCGGGGTCCGCCGGAGCGAAGTCGTGAAGTCGTGAGGTCGTGTCGGGGTGCGGGGTGGAGGTGCGGGAGGCGTGCGGTGGTTCAGCCGACCGGCAGCCCCGCCCGCAGTTCCCCGGCCAGCGCGGCGAACGCGTCCTGGGCGAGATCGTCGTCGAGCACGGCGCGGTCCCAGACCATCCGCAGCCGCAGCGTCGGCCCCTGCACCACGGAGACGGCGAACGGGGCCCGCACCGGCCGCCCGTCGACGTACGTCTCGCGGCCCGTCACCCCGCCCAGGCGCAGCGCGGGCCGGCGGCGGGCGTCGTCCACGGTCAGCAGGCCGTCCAGCGCCCCCGACCAGCGGGACCCGGCGGTGCGGGCCGCGTGCACGACCTCGTCGAAGGGGGTGTCGGCGCGGTCCAGGTCGTCCCACCACTGGGTGGCGGTCAGCTCGGGGGCGGGGCGCGCCTCGTCCGTACCGGCGGGGAAGACCACCGTGTTGAGGAAGCAGCCCACCACGGGGGAGGCCCCGGCGGGCCGGCCGCCCCAGGGATAGCCGATCGGCGGCACATGCCCCGCGCCGTACAGCACGCGGGCGGCGGACCGGCAGGCGTCGAGCAGGGTGGCGAACGGGACGCCCGACGGATCGCCTGCGACGTCGCGTTCGGCGGCGCCGGTGGGCAGGGGCCTGCCGGACCGGGGCGCGCGTTCGCCCACCGGGCGCAGCCGCTCCCCCCAGTACGCGAGGGCGTCCGGGGAGCTGGCCCGGTGCTCCGCCTCCAACTGGAGCAGGACCGCCTCCCGGTACTCGGCGAGCCCGGAGACCTGTTCGTCCGCCGGTACGTCGGCCGCGCCGAGCCGGGACAGGTAGGCCTCGCCGAGGTCCGCCACGATGCGGGCCAGGGACTGCCCGTCGCAGGCGGCGTGGTCCAGGACGACCGCGACCACGTCCTCCGCCGGGTGCGCTTCGCCCGCGTCCCTCGCGTCGGCGTCCCGCAGGCCCGTGTCCCGTACGCCCGTGTCCCGTACGCCCGTGTCCCGCGCGAGGAACAGCCGCAGCGGCGGCCCGTCCGGGTGCCACGCCCCCAGCGCCCGGCGCAGCGCGTCCCGCACCCCCTCGCCGGGGGCCGGACGCACCTCCTCCAGCGGTACGGACGGCGAAGTGGCCCGCAGTACGGGCGTCCCCCGGAACACCCCGGCCCGTGCGCGCAGCACCGGGTGCCGGGCGGCCAGGTGCTCGGCGGCGTCCCGGAGCCGTCCGGCGTCCACGCTGCCGGACGGGAAGGCGAAGAACAGGGGGACGGTGTCGGGCCGTCCGGTGGGGTCCATGGCCCGCACCAGGACGAAGCGGCGCTGGGCGCCGGTGACGGGCAGCAGGTCCGCGCCGTCACCGCCCCCGGCGAGGCGCTGGTAGCGGTCCAGGTACGAGCCGGTGATGCTGCGGTGCACGGGATCCTCTCTCGGAACTCGGAAGGTCTTCGGACAGGTTCGAGTGGGGGGGGAGGTGGGGCTGGGGGGGGAGCCGACTCAGCGGGTGGCCCCCGACGCGGCCGGGGCCTCGTCCACGGGCTCGCTCTCCGCGTCCGGCAGGTCCCGCATGCCCCGCAGCCGCGACAGCAGCAGGGGCAGGGGTACGAGGAGGAAGCCGGCCGCGCACACCCACAGCGCGGCGCGCGCCCCGAACGCGTCGGCGACGGTCCCGCCCACCACGGCGCCCAGCGGCAGGGTGCCCCACATCAGGAACCGCAGCGTCGCGTTCATCCGGCCCAACAGCCTCGGCGGGCACAGCATCTGACGGAAGCTCACCTGGGCCACGTTGTAGACCACGGCGCCGAAGAAGACCACGGCGGACGCCACCGCGAACAGAACGGCCGCCGCCCCCTTGCCCGCCAGTGGCCACAGCACCGCGAACGGGCCGGTGACCAGGCAGGACAGCCAGATCAGCCGGGCCTGCCCCAGTCGGCGTGCCAGCCTGCCCGCGCACAGCGCACCGGCGAGCCCGCCGACGGCCGACGCGGACAGCATCAACCCCACCGCGCCGGGCCGCAGTTCCAGCACGCGGACCAGGAACACGGTCTGGGTGGCCAGGAGCATCGCGCTGAAGAAGTTGCCGAGGCCGGTCGCGGCGGCGATGACCCGCAGCAGCGGACTGCCGAACACGAACCGCAGCCCCTCGGCGACGTCCTTGCGCACCGAGGACCCCGGCACGGGTGCGGGCTTGTCCTCCGGCGTGCGGATGGCCAGCAGGAACAGCGCGGAGACCGCGTACCCGACGGCATCGGCCACGATCGCCAGGTGCGCGCCGACGGCCTGCACGAGACCGCCGCCCAGCCCGGGACCCGCCACCTGGGCCGAGGACCGCACGGTCTCCAGCGCGCCGTTGCCCGCCACCAGGCGCTCCCTGGGCAGGAGTTGCGGCAGATAGCTCTGGTGCGCCACGTCGAAGAAGACCGTGGCGGCACCGGTGACCAGCGCCACCAGGTACAGCTGCGCCATCGTCAGCACACCGGCGAGCGCGGCGAGCGGAACGCTCGCCATGGCCGCGCACCGCACCACGTCGGCCCGGATCATCAGCGCGCGCTTGCGCATCCGGTCCACCCAGGCGCCCGCGGGCAGCCCGATGAGCAGGAACGCGGCCGTCTCGGCCGCCGTGAGCAGGCCCACCTGGAAGGCGGGCGCACGGAGCTCGAGCACCGCCACCAACGGAAGGGCGACCAAAGTGACTTGGGCACCGACCTGACCGGCCGCGGCCCCGGCGAGCAGGAGGCGGAAGTCGCGCAGCCGCAGGAGGCCGCGGGAGGCGGCGGGAGATGAGGTGGGCATGCACGAGACCTTCACGAAAGGAAGATCCAGAGTCAAAAGAGAACGGAGAAATTCGGTCGTTCTTCCTGCCGATCAGCCCAAGTTCCGCAAATTTTTTGGCAGATATGGGCTACGTGGAGATGAACGGTGAGGATGTGCCGCACGGGAGGGAGGGCGTGTGGCGGGGCTGTGCGCGCCTCCCGAGGGGCCGGAACGGGTCGATCACGCATCGTAGGCACGTATGTCCGAAAGTAGTCATGCGGTGCCGTGCGGAGATCGAAAGATGATCACCGGGGCAACCTCAACGCCCCGCCTTCCGTCCGGAGTTGTCCGGCCGTGGAACGCCCTCGGCCGGGCCCGCGCCCTCCGGCCGGGGAACCGCGACCGGTACCGGTCACGCCACGAGCGGCATCGGTCATGCCGCGACCGGCACCGGGCGCGCCGTACCCGGCACCGGTCACGCCGTGCCCGTCACGCGCCGCCTGGCATGCGGGCGCTGAGGGTGCGGACCACCGGGATCAGGACCTTCTCGCGCCAGTTCTTGCTGGACTCGGCGTACGGGCCGACGCCGTCCGCGGTCGAGGAGCCGTCCACCTCGAACGCGTAGGGACCCTGGTGGCAGACCAGTCCGGAGGAGCGCTTCGTGAAGCAGCCCGTCGGCCCGAGCGAGGCTTTGAAGTCCTTGAACGGCTCGGCCCCCTTGGCGCTGGACCTGGTGCCGTTCTTCACCTCGTACGCGAGGTCCTCCGCGTACTCCTCGGCGACGAGAGCGGGGTCGGCGAGGCCCTGGAAGACGATGGTGATCCTGCTGTTCTGCTTGCTCTCGTACGTGCTCGGAAGCCCGAACTCGGTCTCGCAGCCGCCCTTGGGCACCTCTCCCGTGGTTCCGGGGGCGGGCTTGGCGAGGGGGTTGAAGTTGAGGACGGATACCTTGATCGGGTCCCGCTGGAAGTCCTTCGCCTGCGGCAGAATCGCGCGGATCTCCTCCTCCCGGAGCACCTCGCAGGCGTCCGGCCACTGGGCCAGCGGCAGCGAACCCCCCTTCGGGGCCTGCGCGTCGAGCCGTGGCCCGGAGGGCTTCGCCGTGCCGAACTCCAGCGCCGGCGGCGGTTCCTCGGAGCAGCCCGCCAGGAGGACGGCGGCGGCTGCGGCGGCAAGAACGGCTCGACCCGGACTGATGGCTGCCGACATGTCCAACTCCGTTTCCCGGAGGAACAGTTCTCCTCCGGCTGGTGTGCGCCGAGGATTCCCCCAGGGGGCGGAGGTCACCGGTTCCGGCCCTCATTGTGGCGGTGTGCGTGCCGCCCTGCGCCGGAATCCGGGCATGCGTGATGTGATCCTGACAACAAGTGGCGGGACCGGTGCCCCGGGACGGGTGAGCGCCGGGCGTGGCGGGTACCCGGTTGCCGGAGCCCGCGGGCCCGCCCGGTCCCCGGGTCCGCACGGCCCGCGAGGCCCGCGGACGTCAAGCGACCGGTGAAGGAGCCCTCCCATGCCTCTCGCCGCATTCCTCGGCCGTTTCCCCGTCACCGCCCCCGGTACCGGCGCCGCGATCTCCGCCGACCCGGACGACGAGGCGTACGTACCGCCCCCGCTGGCCGGCCTGTTCGCGGAGCTGGCCGGTGCGACGCTGGCCGGCGGGCTGCTGCGCGTCCACACCCCGGCGTCGTCCCGGCAGGCGTACCTCGCGTGCACGCGGCTCGTCCCGGACGTCGAGGAGCGGTTCTACCCCTTCGCCTTCGACTGGCAGGGCAGGGAGTTCGCCCTGGACATCGCCCTCGACGTGCGGGAGCCGGACGGGGAAGCGGACCGGCCCGTCCTCGTCGTCGACCCCGGCAGCGGCACCGGCCTGGCCACGGGACTCGGCCTGGACGGCTGGCTCACCGCCGCGGCCGACGAGGACGCCGAACCCGATCCGTTCGCGCGGCAGGCGTACGCCCACTGGTGCGAGGCCGTGCCCGAGGCGGGGGCCCCCGCGTTCGACCAGGTCGTCGGCTACCGCATTCCCCTCTTCCTGGACGGCGAGGACGACGTGCGCAACCAGGAACTCCGCGACCGGGCCGAGTACTTCGACACCTGCACGGAGCTCGCCCTCCTCGCCCGGCGGCTGCCGCCCGGAAGCGGACTGAGCAGTCCGGTCACCCGCCCGCCCCGCCCGCGCGACCGGACCGCGGAAGCGCCGGACGCCGACTGAGGAACGGCCTCCGCGCGGTCCGCCGCCCGCTCCGGGCACACCGCGCCGACGTCCGTGCCGGGACCGCCCTCACCCGGCACCGGTTCGGTGACGGGAGCGGTGCCCGCGGCCCACCGCGAGGGTGGTGAGCGCGGCCACCGCGAAGGACAGCAGCGAGGCGCTCATCCAGGGCTGGACGGTGAGGCCCACCGCGCCCTGCAACCAGGCCCAGGCGTCGGACCAGCCCGCGATGCCCGTCGGGGCGATGAGCTGGTAGGTGGCGAAGCCGAGGGCCCAGGGCAGCAGCATGACCCAGCGGGTCGGGGCCTGTTCGGAGACGTCCCAGTCGCGGTGCCCGCCGAGCACGAAGAAGTCCACGACCAGCACGGCGAACATCGGGATGAAGACCGCGCCGATCAGATAGAGGAAGCCGGCGAAGCTGTCCATGTCCACCAGGAGCGCGAGACCGGTGGCCAGGGCGCCGCTGATCAGGCACAGGACGCGCCGGTCCGCCCGGGGCAGCAGGTTCTGCGCGGAGACGGCGGTGGAGTAGACGTTGGCGAAGGACTGGTCGACCTCGCGCAGCACCAGGACGCCGAAGCAGACCACGCCGACACCGGTGGCCGTGAAGGGGTCGAAGACCTTGTACGGGTCCGTGCTGTCGAACGCGATCATGGCGAGCGCGGCCACACCGAGGACCGAGCCCGCGATGCCCGCGAGGGTCTGGCCGACCACCAGGCCGCCGAACGCCTCCTTCTCGCTGCGGGAGTGCCGCGCGTAGTCGGCGACCAGCGGCAGCCAGGAGATCGACACGGCGATCACGCTGTCGGTGGCGAACCAGAAGTCCTTCCACGAGCCGCCCTCCATCGGGACGCCGCGCCCGGCCAGGTCCCACCCCAGGTAGAGGATGGCCAGGACCACGGCGACGGTCACGTAACGGCGGATGACGCGCAGCGCGCCCAGTGGGCGGAGCGTGAGCGCGGTGGTGACCGCGCCCGCCACGAGGACGTACAGCCAGCCGGGCCCCGGCTCGCCGAAGACCTGGCGGGCCAGGATCTTCAGCCCCGTGGAGATGACGACCAGTTCGAAGACGGCCCAGCCCACCATCTGCAGCACGTTGAGGACGGTCGGCAGATACGACGCCTTCGCCCCGAACAGGCCGCGCAGCAGCACCATCGAGGGCGCGCCGGTGCGGGCCCCGGTGACGGCGGCGAGGCCGAGGGCGAAGGTGCCGATCAGGGTGCCGACGACGGACGCGGTGACGGCGGCGGCGAACGACAGGGTCGGCCTGCCGGTGCCCAGGGGGTCGAGGACGACCAGCACACCGCTGAAGCCGAGCAGGCTCACGCCCAGGTTGGCCCAGAAGGTCCCCTGGTCCCAGCCGGACAGGACCCTGGGCGTGGGCTGGTCCAGGGTGAGCGGAGCCTCGTTGGCCGGGGCCGTGCCCGGGGCGGGTCCGGTGCTCGTCGTCACTTCGCGGGCTCCGCGGCCGGGGCGGGCGAGAGGTCGAAGGGCCAGGACTCGACGCGCCAGGCGGCGTCCCAGAACATCCACTCCCAGGCGGACGCGGTGGTGAAGGCGGTGCGCATCCGGGCGCGGGTCGCCGGGTCGGCCTGGCCGGCGAGCCGGTCGACGATGCTCCGGGCCTTCGCGGTGGCGGCCTCGAACTCGTCGTCGGCGTACGTGCCGATCCAGTCGCCGTACGGGTGGGCGGCGAGGTCGCCGGCGTGTTCGAGGAGTGCCCGGCCCACCTCGGCGTAGATCCAGAAGCAGGGCAGGACGGCGGCGGCCAGCTCGGCGTAGCCCTGGGTGTGGGCCACGGAGAGCAGGTAGGAGGTGTACCCGGTGCAGGTGGGGGAGGGCGTCCAGGCGTCCACGTCGACGACGTTGCTCTGGTGCAGGGAGCTCTCGACGACGATGGCGTCGTGCGCGTGCTGCGCGAAGAACGCGATGTCCTCGGGCAGGTCCGCCTTCGCGGCGGCGCCGGCCAGCGCGCGGGCGTAGTCGCGCAGGTAGTGGGCGTCCTGGGCGAGGTAGTAGACGAACTTGTCCCGGTCCAGGGTGCCGTCGCCGAGGCCGGTGACGAAGGGCAGTTCGTCGATGGCCGCGCGTATCTCGGCGATGGCGGCCCAGAGTTCGTCGCAGAAGGGGGTGGGCGTCGTGGGCATGGGGATCAGCTCCAGTACTGGTGGAAGTGGTGGACGGGGCCGTGGCCGTGGCCGACGCGCAGGGTGTCGGCCGCGCGCAGGGCTCCGGTCAGGTACTCCTTCGCGGCGCGGACGGCGGTGTGCCAGTCGTCGTGCTGCGGGCGGAGGGCGGCGATCGCGGCGGACAGGGTGCAGCCGGTGCCGTGGGTGTTGCGCGTGGTGACGCGGGGTGCGGAGATCTCGGTGACGCGGTCGCCGGCGGCGAGCACGTCGACGGACTCGGTGTCGTGGGTGTGGTGGCCGCCCTTGAGGAGGACGCGCCGGGCGCCGGCGGCCAGGAGGGCGCGGGCCTGCTCGACGGCTTCGGCACGGCTGTGCGCGGCGGCGGTGCCGAGGAGGTCGCCGGCCTCGGGAAGGTTGGGGGTGATCAGGTCGGCGAGGGGCAGCAGGCGGTCGCGCAGCACCGCCACGGCGTCCGTCTCCAGGAGCCGGTGGCCGCTGGTCGACACCATCACGGGATCGAGGACGACGTACCGGGGCCGGTGGCGCTCCAGGGCGTCCGCGACGGCCGAGGTGACGGCGGCGTCGGCCAGCATCCCGATCTTGACCGAGTCCACCGCGATGTCCGCGAAGAGCGTGTCGAGCTGCTCGGTGACGAACTCCGGGGGAAGGGTGTGGATGCCGGTGACGCCTCGGGTGTTCTGCGCGGTCAGGGCCGTCAGGACCGCTGTCCCGTAGGCGCCGTTGGCGGAGAACGCCTTCAGGTCGGCCTGGATGCCGGCGCCCCCGGAGGGGTCGCTGGCGGCGATGGTGAGGGCGATGGGCGGGGTGGTCACAGGACGAACTCCTGGCTCGGGACAGGGACAGGGAAGGGGTAAGGGGCCGCGGCCACGGGGTCGCGCTGCCCGCATGGCCGTGCCGCGCTCCGGGAGGGCGGTCGCCGGGGAGCCGTGCCGATTCCGCCGACGGCCACGCAGGGCCGACGGGCGTTCCCGCACCATGCGGGCGGGGCGGCGTCGGGCATGGGAGCGGGGGGAGTCCCCCCGCGCGCGGGCGAGGGCTGTTCAGCGGGCGGAGCTCACGCCACCGCTCACCGCACGGCCCGTCGACACCCGTGCTCTCAGCCCGGGTTGACGGACCCGGCCGCCCGCATCAGGAGAGCCGCAGACCGCGGCGACGCGATCACGTCCGCCGGGGCGTCGGAGGACACAGCGGGGCCGTATCGGCCAGGTACGGAGACAGGAGCCATCGTCAACACCCTTCCTACGCCGGCATTACCCGGTCCAGGTTCATGCGGTCGGCGAAAAGGGGAGCGATGAACTCCCGTCCGCCCTCTCAGCCCGGCTGCTCCCGAGCTCCCGCGGTGGTCGCTACGCAATGTACCTCCCCCGCGAACGGGAGTTCGCACGCGGGGCACCGGCCCGGCCGCCCCGTTCGCCGTCCGGCCGACGGCGGACGGCGCAGACCGCGCAGTCGGCGCAGACCGCAGAGACGGCGCGGACCGCGGACCGCACAGCCGCCGCGGACCGCAGAGCCGGCGCAAGGATCAAGAATCCGTGAAGACAGCCGCCCTGACCGGCAAGAACGCGCCAGGAACGCCGGCCGCCGCCCGAGCCGTACCGATGCTGGGCGCACTCGCGTCGAAGGAGCACGTCCATGTCCGCCAGCCCCCTGTCCCCCTGCTCCGTGGAGCATCCGCCCCCGGGCCGCGCCGAGAGCTCTCCCGGTGCGCGAGCGGCGGGGAGCGCCCAGGCGGACCCCGGTTCCCGCCACAAGCTGACCGCCGTCACCGGCCTCGCCGCGCTGTCCCTCGACGCGATGGCGTCGGTGGCGTACGGGCCCGAGGCGATCGTCCTGGTGCTGGCCGCGGCGGGCGGTCACGGACTCGGGTTCACGCTTCCCGTCACGCTGGGCATCGCCGTGCTGCTCGCCGTGCTGGTCGCTTCGTACCGGCAGGTCATCGCCGCCTTTCCGGACGGCGGCGGCAGTTACGCGGTGGCGAGGGCCCACCTCGGCGCCCGTACGAGCCTGCTGGCCGCCGCGTCCCTCGTCCTGGACTACGTCCTGAACGTGGCCGTCGCCGTGACCGCCGGGGTCGCCGCCCTCACCTCCGCGTTCCCCGCCCTGCACGAGGAGCGGCTGTGGCTGTGTCTGGCCGTGCTCGTCCTGGTCACCGCCGTGAACCTGCGGGGCATCGTCGACTCCGCCCGGGCGTTCATCGTCCCCGCGGCGGTCTTCGTCTGCTCGATCCTGACCATGATCGTGGCGGGGCTGACGCGGGACGCCCCGGTCTCCGTCGCGGCGTCGGCGGGCCACGCCTCCGTGCTCGGCGACGACGCCACCGCCGTCGGCGCGCTCCTGCTGCTGAAGGCCTTCGCGTCCGGCTGCTCGGCCCTCACCGGTGTCGAGGCCATCGCCAACGCCGTCCCCTCCTTCCGCGCACCGGCCGCCCGCCGCGCCCAGCGCACCGAGGTCGCCCTCGGGGCGCTGCTCGGCGTGATGCTGATCGGCCTGGCCGTCCTCATCTCGCGCTTCGGCCTCCAGCCCGTGGCGGGCGTCACCGTCCTCGCCCAGCTCGCGGACGCCTCCCTCGGCCACAACTGGGCCTTCTACCTGGTCCAGTTCGCGACCGTCGCCCTGCTCGCGCTGTCCGCCAACACCTCCTTCGGCGGGCTCCCCGTACTCCTCGAGCTCCTCGCCCGCGACCACTGCCTCCCGCACGTCTTCGGCCTCAAGGCCGACCGGCAGGTCCGCCGGCACGGCGTGCTCACCCTCGCCGTCGTCTCCGCCGTCCTCCTGGTCCTGTCCGGCGGCGACACCAACACCCTCGTGCCGCTCTTCGCGATCGGCGTGTTCATCGGCTTCACCGTCGCGCAGGGCGGGATGGTCCTGCACTGGCGGAAGGTCCGCGGGCCGCGCTGGGCCGGGAAGGCGGCGCTCAACGGGCTGGGCGCCCTGCTGACCGGCGTCAGCGCGGTCGTCGTCACGGCGACGAAGTTCCACGACGGCGCCTGGCTGATCGTCGTCGCCCTGCCGCTGCTGACGGCGCTCTTCGCACGGGTGCGCCGTGCGTACGAGGAGATCGGCGCGCGCCTGGAGGTCGGCCGCGTTCCCCGCGCCCCTCGCCGCGCCCGGTCCGTGGTGCTCGTTCCGGTCTCCTCGCTGTCCCGGCTCACGGGCGAGGCGCTCGGCGCCGCGGTGTCCCTCGGCGACGAGGTGCACGCGGTCACCGTGTGCCACCCCGACGCCGAGGACCGCGCCCGCACCGAGGCCCTGGAACGCGACTGGGCCCGCTGGAACCCCGGCGTCCCCCTGGTCACGCTGACCTCCGAGCGCCGTACGGTCGGGCGGCCGGTCGCCTCGTACGCGAAGAAGCTCGGCAGCGCGGAGCCCGGGACCCGCGTCACCGTGCTCATCCCCGAGGCCGAACCCGCGCACTTCTGGCAGCGGCTCCTGCACAACCAGCGCGGCGCGGTCGTCGCCCACGCCGTCCGCAGGGACACCGACGCGGCCGTCTGCCGCCTGCGCCTGCGCCTCGACTGACCAGAGGCGCCCGGACGACGGGAACCCGCCCGCTGCGGGGCCCGGCCTGCGGTCTGGCACAATCCTCGGACGCCGGCCGAGCGGGGGGAACAGTGGCGCGACACTTCCGGGGCCTGAGCCCCCGGTCCTGGCTGATCCTCGTGGTCTTCACCGCGACCCTGCTGCTCCTGGTGGGACTGCCGAACTCCGCGGTGCGGGAGGAACGTTCCTCCCGCGATGGTGCGGATGCCGGGGGCGGGTCCGCGCCCGCCGTCGCGCCGCGTCCCGACCGGAAGCTCGCCGGCGGGGCGACGGCCAGGCTGTCGCGGTGCGGCCTGCGGGGGGACGTGCGCCCCGCCGCGCGCGGTGCCGGGGAGCGGTCGGGGGAGCCCGCGCTGACCGTGCTCTCGTGGACCACGAACGGTCCCGAACCCACGGCCGCCGCCGGCCGGGCCGGCGCGGACGTGTCGCTGACGGTGTTCGCCGCCCTGCGTGCCGGGGAGCGGCCGCTGCGGACGGCGGCTCCGCTCTTCGCGGGCCGGGGCACGGTGGACGTGGTCGCACCGTTCGGGTCGGGTCTCAGCGCCTCGGCGGACGGCCTGACCGCGACGGTCGTCCAGGAGGGACCGGACGCCGCACCGGCCGAACCCCCCGCCTCCGGAGTGCACCGACTCGCCCCGGGCGAGCGCCTGTTGCTGAAAGTGGACGTGCCCGCCGAGGCCGTGTGCCCCGGCCGCACCCCCCTCGACGTGATCGCCTGCTCGGCCGAGGACGCCGACGCCCCCGCCGAGGCATGCCCGTCCCTCCTGCTCACCTTCACCGACCCCGGCTTACGCGCCCACCGTGCGAAGGGGTCCGCCCGGCCGCCCCGCACGTTCAGCGACCGCCTGGTCGCCGTCCTGCCGGACCCCTCCGAGGGCCTCGCGCGGACGTAGGCGGGGCCGGTCCGCGTGCGGGACGACGGGCCCCGGGGGAGGGCGGTTCAGCGGATTCCCGCGCGCCGCAGGCGTCGTCCCAGATCCGCGGCGGCCTCGGCGAGCAGTTCGCCGACGTGTGCGGCGTCGGCGTCGGTGACCTGGTCGACGGGCATGGAACAGCTCATCGCGTCCGTCGCGGGAATCCGGTACGGGACCACCGCGGCGACGCACCGCACGCCGAGTCCGCCCTCCTCGGTCTCGGCGCCGTAGCCGCGCTCCCGGGTCAGGGCGCACTCGGCGTGGAGCGCTTCGACCGAGGTGATCGTGTTCGGGGTCAGCGCCGTCAGCGGGCCGCGCAGGACGGCCTCGATCTCCTCGTGCGTCAGCTCGGCGAGCAGCGCCTTGCCGAGGGCGGTGGCATGCGCGGGGAGGGTCCGGCCGACGCGGGACACCAGGTGGGTGGACCTGACCGACTCGCGCGTCTCCAGGTACACCACCTCCGCGCCGTCGCGGCGCGCGTAGTGCGCGGTGAACCCGCTCTTCTCGCGGACCAGTTCGAGCGCCTCCGTCGCGTACGGGATCACCGGGTCCCGGTCGAGGTACGCCGTGCCGCAGATCAGCGCCCTGACCCCGAGCCGGTAGCGCCCGGAGTGGGCGTCCGCCTCCAGCCACCCGGCGTCGAGCAGGGTGCGGAGCAGGCCGTGCAGGCTCGACCGGGGAAAGCCGGTGCGCGTCTGCACGTCGGACAGCGACAGCCAGGCGCCGTTGGCCGCGAAGGTCTCCAGCAGCTCGATGGCGCGGCGCGCCGATTTGACCCCCGCCGGTTCGACGGCCGTCTCGCCCGCCGGGGTTCTCGCCTTCTGCGGCACAGGATGCTCCTCCAGCCAGCCGTTGACACGTACGTCACGCCACATTAACGTCCCGGGACAGTATTCGGGTCCATGAATACTGCTCACGATAGCAGACGCAGTTCACATACATGAATCGTGTGAACGCCTCCCGACGAAAGAGCGGCAACGTGATGGCGCAACCACCCCCGGAACTCGACGGCCTGCTCGCCTTTCCCCTCACCCCCTTCACCCGCGACCTGGACCTGGACCTGGACGCCTTCGCCGAAACGGTCGAGGGGCACGTCGCAGGCGGCGCCGGAGCCCTGTTCATCGCCTGCGGGACGGGGGAGTTCAGCGCGCTGACGGCCGACGAGCACGCCGCCCTCCTGCGCAGGGCGCGCGAGGTGGTTGCCGGCCGGGTGCCGGTCTGGGCGGGGGCCGGCGGCGGCGCGGCGACGGCCAGGGCCGGGGTCCTGGCGGCTCAGGAGGGCAATGCCGACGGCGTCCTGCTCCTGCCGCCGTACCTCGTGTCGGGGCCGCCGTCCGGCCTCGTCGACCACGTGCGGTACGCGGTGCGCGACACCGGCGTCCCGGTCGTCGTCTACCACCGCTCCAACGGCGCGTTCACCCCCGCCTCGGCGGTGGAGCTGCTCGACCTCCCGTCCGTGGTCGGCCTCAAGGACGGGGTCGGCGACGTCGAGCTGATGTCCCGGATCGTCACCTCGATCCGCAGCTCGGGCGCGCCGCGGGCCGACGACTTCCTGTTCTTCAACGGACTGCCGACGGCCGAGGTCTCCGCCCGCGCGTACAAGGCGATCGGGGTGCCCCGCTACTCGTCGGCGGTGCACTGCTTCGCGCCGCGGATCGCGGTCCGCTTCCACGGCGCGCTCGCGGCCGGGGACGACACGGTCGTCGAGGCGCTGCTGGCCGGGTTCTACCTGCCGCTGGTGGCGCTGCGGGACGAAACCCCCGGTTTCGCGGTCTCCCTGGTGAAGGCCGCCGCACGACTGCGCGGCGACCGGGTCGGCGGCGTACGGCCACCGCTCGTGGAACCGGGGGAGCGACAGATCGAGCGGCTCGAAAGGATCGTCCAGGACGGCCACGCGCTGCTCGCCGCCCTGGACGGGGACGGGGCGCGCCGATGAAGATCGTCGACGTGGTCCTGACCCCCGTCGCCTTCCGCGACCCGCCACTGCTCAACGCGATGGGCGTGCACGAGCCGTACGCCCTGCGCAGCGTGGTCGAACTGCGCTGCGAGGACGGCGTGGTCGGGCTCGGCGAGTCCTACGGCGACCTCGCCTTCCTCGACCAGATCAGGAAGGTGGCGCCGGAGCTGACCGGGCGCGACGTGTTCGACCTGCCCGGCCTGCGCCGCACCGTGGCACGGACCCTGGGCGGGGCGGTGTTCGCCGACGAACACGGCCTGACCGGCGGCTTCTCGGTGAGCAAGACCGTCGCCAGCGTGTACGCGCTGTTCGAGGTCGCCGCCCTGGACGCCCAGGGACGCCGTCTGGGCCGGCCGGTGGTCGACCTGCTCGGCGGGCGGGTGCGCGAGGAGGTCGACTTCTCCGCGTACCTCTTCTACAAGTACGGGGCCCACGCGGACGGCACCCAGGACCACTGGGGGGAGGTCCTCACCCCCGAGGCGCTGGTCCGCCAGGCCCGGCAGATGATCGACCGGTACGGCTTCACCTCCATCAAGCTCAAGGGCGGCGTGCTCGACCCCGACCAGGAGCGGGACGGCGTCCTCGCGCTCGCCGACGCCTTCCCCGGCCACCCGCTGCGCATCGACCCGAACGCGGCCTGGACGGTGCCGACCTCGATCCGCGTCGCCCGGGAGCTGGACGGCGTCCTGGAGTACCTGGAGGACCCGACCCCGGGCATCGACGGCATGGCGCAGGTCGCCGCGCGGGCGAGCATGCCGCTGGCCACCAACATGTGCGTGGTGCGCTTCGAGGACCTCGCACCCGCGTTCCGGGCCGGGGCCGTCGGCGTCGTCCTCTCCGACCACCACTTCTGGGGCGGCCTGCGCGACACCCAGGCCCTCTCGAAGACCTGCGAGGCCTTCGGCGTGGGGCTCTCCATGCACTCCAACAGCCACCTCGGCATCAGCCTCGCCGCGATGGTGCACGTCGCCGCGGCCACCGAGCACCTGACGTACGCCTGCGACACGCACTGGCCGTGGCGCGAGGTCGACGTGGTCGCCCCCGGCGCGCTGGAGTTCGAGGGCGGCGCGGTCGCCGTCCCCGACGGGCCCGGCCTGGGCGTCGAGCTGGACCCGGACGCCCTGGCCAGGGCGCACGAGGACTACCTCCGGTGCGGGCAGACCAAGCGGGACGACGTGACGTACATGCGCAACTTCGACCCCTCCTTCCAGCCGCACACGGCACGGTGGTGAAGCGGTGCGCGTAGTCGGTTACGCCTATCCGTGGGACGTGCTCGACGCACCGGGGTTCGTGGAGCGGGCGCGGGAGACGGGCGTCGACGAGGTCGCCGTCGCCGTGTCCTACCACAGCGCCCGCGCCGCGACCCCCTGGTCGCCCACCGGCACCTCGGTGCTCGCCCGGCACGCGGCGCTCTACCGCCCGGTGCGGGAGGAGGCCTGGCGCGCGGCGGCGCTGCGCCCGGCCGCGGCGGACTGGGTCGCGGGCCCCGACAGCGCGGGGGACGCCGTCCGCGCGCTGAACGCGGCCGGGATGCCCGCCGCCGCCTGGATCGTCCTCACCCACAACTCCCGGCTGGGCACCGCCTTCCCGCACCTGGCCGTGCGCAACTGCTTCGGCGAGGGCTACCCGTGGGCGCTGTGCCCCGCGCAGCCGGAGGTCCGGGCGTACGCGGCGACGCTGACCGCCGAGTGCGTGGCGGGACTCGACCTCGCCTCGGTCGTCCTCGAAGCCTGCGGCCCGCTCGGCGCGGTGCACCAGCACCAGCACGAGAAGACCGACGGCGTCTGGTCCCCCGCCGTCGCACGGCTGCTCTCGGTGTGCTGCTGCCCGGCCTGCGCCGCCGGCTGGGCCGGGTCCGGCGCGCGCGCCGAGGACGTGCGCGGGGCCCTGCGGACCGAGGTCCGCCGGCTGATGGACGGCGGCGACCTGCTCGCCGCCCGGGACGAACTGCCCGCCGCGGTGCGGGCCACGGTCCTCGCCACCCGGCAGCGGAGCACCGACCGGCTCCGCCGCGGTGTGCTCGCCGCCGTCGGGGCCGGCACCCGGATCGTCCTGCACGGCTCGCTCGACCCGTGGGAGACCGGTGCGCTCCCGGGCCTGACCCCGGCCGCCGCAGCCGGCGTCGACGCGGTGGTGCTCCAGAACTGGACCCCCGGCGCGGCCGGCGCGGACGCCGTCACGCACGCCCGCCGCAGCCTTCCGCCCACCGTGGCCGTCGGCAGCTACGTCACCGCCGTCGCGGCGCAGGCGGTCCCCGACATGGCCTCGTACGTCACGGACCTGGCCGGGGCCGGCGCGGACGAACTGCACCTCTACCACCTCGGGCTGGCCGGCCCCGGCCGCCACCGGGACCTGCGCGCCGCCGCGCGCGCGGCGCGCACCGCGCGCAGGAGGAGCCCGTGACCGGCCACGCCCCCCGTACGAGCTCGTACGGGGTCAGGCCAGGGAAGCCGCGTGGCCGGGGTCGATGGCGTGCTGGAGCGGCAGGCCCCGGACGAAGCGGTCCAGTTCGTCGCGGACCAGCAGTCCCAGGCGGTTGCGCTCGGCGCCCACCGCGCCGCCGATGTGAGGCGTCAGAACGACGTTGGGCAGGTCGAAGAGGGGTGAGTCGTGGTCCGGAGGCTCCGGGTGGGTGACATCGAGCACGGCGGTGAGGTCGGGCCTGTCGCGCAGCACCCGCACCGCCGCCGCCTCGTCCACCAGGGCGCCCCGCGCGGTGTTGATCAGCGTCGCGCCCGGCCCCAGGGAGCCCAGCAGCCGCTCCCCCACCGTGCCCCGGGTCTCGGGCAGCAGGGGCGCGTGCAGGCTGACGACGTGGCAGGTGGCGAACAGCTCCTCGACGCCGACGAGCCGCACGCCCGCCCGCCGGGCGGACTCCGGGGTGGCGAGGGGGTCCGTGGCGAGGACGTCCACGTCGAAACGGGCCAGGTGGGCCGCGACGAGCCGCCCGATGTGCCCGAGCCCCAGCAGGCCCACCCGCGACCGGTAGGCGCCCGGCACGGCCACGTCGCGCGGGAAGGCGCGGCTGCTCGCCGTGTCCCGCGCCACCCGGTGCACCTGCTTCAGGCCGAGGAGGACGTGGGCGAGGGTGAACTCCGCCACCGGGACGGCGTTGGCCGCCGCCGCGGAGACGATCGGTATGCCGCGCTCCCAGAAGGCGGGCGTGGTCAGGTGCCGGACGGAGCCCGCCGCGACCAGTACGGCCCGCAGCGCCGGGGCGTGCGCCAACAGGCCGGCGTCCAGCACGGGCGCGCCCCAGCCCGTGAGCAGGATCTCGACCCCGTCCAGTACGGAGGGGTCCGCGGCGAGCTGCTCCCGGGTGCGGGGTGGGCCCTGCCAGTGCACCAGCCGGCCGATCCCGGCCAGGGCCTCGGGCGGATAGACGTCCGCCCGGCGTTCTTCCTCCATGACCAGAAGGGCGGTCGGGACGGTGGCCGGCTCACTCATGTCGTCTCTCTTCTCTGCCTGTTCACGGGCGGCTCGCAGGGACCATACATCGGATCTCTGAAATGTCGTCCGGGTGAAAGTCACCCGTAGATCACAGAAATCTTCGTATTCATCGGAGTATTGACCGCCCTTTCGTACCCCGTTACCTTCCGAGCAAGCGCTTTCTGGGTCAACTGGTCAGCCGCGAAACAGGAGTTGTGATGCACACATCGCGATGGATCGGCGCGGGCTTCCTCGCCTCGTCATTGGTCCTCACCAGCTGTACGTCCGGTCCCGCCGGAGTGAACGCCAAGCAGGACACCAAGGCGACCCTGGAGCTCTGGACCAGGACGACGCCGGGCGGTCCGGGCGAGAAGGGGGCGCTCAAACTCGCCCAGGGCTTCGAGAAGGCCACCGGCCACAAGGTCAAGGTCACGGCCATCTTCGACGACTTCGAGACGAAGCTGCAGCAGCGGGCCGCCCAGAAGAACCTCCCCGACATCGTGATGAACGACGTGACGCAGCTCGGCGCGATGCACAGCCAGGGACTGCTCCGGGAGATCGACCTGGGCAGGATCAAGAACAGCAAGGACGTCATCGAACGCGGCCTGGACTCCGGCAAGAGCGGAGACGGCAAGCAGTACTCCCTCCCGTACTCGGCCCAGGCATCCGCCCTGCTGATCCGCAAGGACTGGCGGGAGAAGCTGAAGCTCGACGTCCCGCGGAACTGGGCCGACTTCACCGCGATGGCCAAGGCCTTCACCACCCAGGACCCCGACGGCGACGGCAAGGCGAACACCGCAGGGCTCGCCGCCCCGCTCTCCACCAAGCGCGGCTACGCCTCCTGGTACTTCTCCAACTTCCTGTGGGCCGCCGGCGGCGACTTCATCACCGAGTCCGGCAAGGGCACGTACAAGCCGGCCATGACCAGCAAGGCGTCCGTCGAGACCATGCAGTGGTTCCGTGACCTGGGCTGCCGGGACAAGTCCGTCCAGCCCGGCTCCGTGACCATGGACACCCCGCCGACGAACGAGACGTTCGAGGCGGGCAAGGCCGGCATGTACGTCGTCGGCCCGTACCTGCTGCCGCGCTTCGACGAGAGCCTCGGCAAGGACAAGTACGAGGTCGTGCCGATGCCCAAGGGCCCGAAGGACGCCACGGTCCTCGCCGAGGGCGGCTCGGTCTACCTGATGGCGGGCTCGGAGAACATGGCGGGCCAGGACGCCTTCCTCGACTACGCGATCTCCCCCGAGGGCCAGAAGGTCGGGATGGAGGGCAAGACCGGCTTCGTCGTGCAGCTCCCCGTCAACCAGACCGTGGACATCACCCAGGTCCGCCCCGACCCGCGCTGGAAGACCTTCTCCGACGCGTACCGCAACTCCGGCCGCTACGCGCCGTCCATCCCCAACTGGACCCCGGTGCGCCAGGCGACGGCGGACACCGTGAACGCCCTGATGGCCGACTGCGGCCTGGACCTGCGGACCAAGCTGAGCGAGCTCGACAAGCAGCTCGCCGGCATTCTCCAGGAGCAGGGGATCGCCGCGTCATGAGTCTCGACCAGGCCGATCCGGCCGCACCCCCGGCGGCCCGCCCCGCCACCCGCGCCGCGGGCCGCCGGGGCGAGGAGCCCGGCGGCCGGAGGCGCGGGCACAGGTCGGGCCGGTGGTGGACGCCCTGGCTCTTCCTCGCTCCCGCCCTGCTGCTCTTCCTGTACTTCAAGTTCATCCCCATGGCCAGTGCGCTGGCCATGTCCTTCCAGGACGTCCAGCCCTACCTGGGCAACACCTGGGTCGGCGCCCAGAACTACACCACCGTGCTCCAGTCCCTCGGCTTCCGCGAGGCCGCGTGGCACACCGTCGTCCTGGCCGCCGGGCAGACGGCCGGCTCGATGGCGCTCGGCCTCGCCCTCGCGCTGCTGATGGAGGGCCAGAGCCGCCGCCTGGGATTCGTGCGCTCCGCGGCCTTCCTGCCGGTGGTGGTGCCCATCGCGGTCGTCGCCGAACTGTGGCGGATCATGTACCACCCGACCCAGGACGGCATGCTCAACTCCCTCCTCGGCCTGGTGGGGTTCGGCCCCTCGGGGTTCATCAACGACCCCGACTCCTCGATGGCCTCCATCATGGTCACCGGCATCTGGCGGGGCGCGCCCTACGACATGATGATCTTCCTCGCCGGTCTGACGGGCGTGGACCGCGGGCTGTACGAGGCCGCCAAGGTCGACGGCGCGTCCCGGTGGCAGCGGGTGCGGTACGTGACGGTGCCCGGACTGCGCTCGGTGTTCTCGATCCTGTTCATCCTCGCCGCGATCCGTGGACTGCGGGTGTTCACCGAGGTGTTCCTGCTGACCAACGGAGGGCCCGACGGCTCCACCGAGGTCGTCATGACCCTCATCTACAAGCTCGGCCTGGAGCAGAACCGGCTCGGCGTCGGCGCGGCGGGAGCCGTCCTGCTGTTCGTCGCGACGCTGATCCTGACCGTCGTCGTCCAACTGCTGCGGCGGAGGGAAAGCAAATGACCGCCCCGATCAAGACCGCCCCGGCCAAGGCCGCGCCGAACAGGTCCGCGCCCGGCGGGAACGCCCCGACCGAGACCGCGCTGGGGCTCACCGAGAGCCGCAGCGTCGGCGGACGCGCCCTCAAGGCCGTCGTCTACCTGCTGGTCCTGTTCGTCTTCGCCGGACCGCTGCTGGCGCTGCTCGTCAGTGCCTTCGGCAACGTCAAGGACCCGACGCAGCTCAGCGTCGTCCCCTCGGGCGTCACGCTGGACAACTTCGGCATCGCCTTCGACCAGGGCGTGCTCACGTACCTGCTGAACTCGTTCTTCGTCGTCGGCTTCGGGCTGCTGCTCCAGGTGGCCGTGTCCGTCCTGGCCGGATACGCGCTGGCCAGAAAGGTCTTCCGGGGGATGACGCTGGTGCTCGTCGCCGTCCTGGCGACGCTGATGCTGCCCGAGGAGATCCTCGCCCTCCCGCTGTCGCTGATCCTCGCCGACCTGCCGGTCCTGCACTTCAACCTGATCGGCACCCTGGCCGGAATGATCGTTCCGCTGGGCGCGTGGGGCTTCTCCATCCTGGTGATGACCGAGTTCATGCGGGACGTGCCCCGGGAGCTGGAGGAGGCCGCCCGCATCGACGGGGCCGGCGATCTGCGGATCTTCTTCCAGATCATCCTGCCGATGTGCAAGCCCGCTCTCGGCGTCATCGGGGTCTTCGGCTTCACCATGATCTGGGACCAGTACCTGCTGCCCCTCCTGGTCTCCGTCGACGCCTCTTCGTACACGCTCCCGCTGGCCCTGCGGACGCTGCGGATCGATCCCGACGTCACCCCGGGCGTGGTGATGGCCGCGGCCCTGCTGGCCCTGCTGCCCTCGGTGATCGTCTTCCTGCTCTTCCAGCGGTCCTTCGTCAGCGGGCTGTCCTCCGGCGCCCTGAAGGGCTGACCCGGCAGCCGCCGCACCCCGCTGGCCCACCGCCGCCCCACCACCACCGGCCCTCCGGTGCACCCCCCTCCGCACCGGACGGCGACGACAAGGAGCACCTCCCCATGCCCGCGCACAGCGACACCCCGCCGCCCCCGCCCGCCGCCCCCGCCCGTGAGGAGGCCCCGGACACCGCCTGGTTCACCGCCGCCCGGTTCGGCATGTTCGTGCACTGGGGCCTCTACTCCCTCGCCGCCCGGCACGAGTGGGTCAAGAGCCGGGAACGACTGACCGACGAGCAGTACCAGGTCTACTTCGACCACTTCGACCCCGACCGCTACGACCCGGTCCAGTGGGCCAGGGCGGCACGGGCCGCGGGCATGCGGTACGTCGTCCTCACGGCCAAGCACCACGACGGCTTCTGCCTGTGGGACACCGCCCTCACCTCGTACAAGGTCACCCACACCCCGTACGGGCGCGATCTCGTCGGACCGTTCGTCGAGGCGTGCCGCGCCGAGGGGCTCAAGGTCGGCCTCTACTACTCGCTGATCGACTGGCACCACCCCTCCTTCCCCGTGGACGGCACCCACCCGCAGCGCGACGACGAGGAGTTCAAGGCCGCCCACGCGGACCGGGACATCCAGGACTACCAGCGCTATCTGCACGGCCAGGTCCGCGAACTGCTCACCTCGTTCGGCCGGATCGACTACCTCTTCTTCGACTTCTCCTACGCGGGGCGCAGTTGGTGGGGCGGCAAGGGCCCCGACGACTGGGACTCCGCGAACCTGCTGAAGACGGTCCGCGAACTCCAGCCGCACATCCTGGTCAACGACAGGACCGGTCTCCCCGGCGACTTCGTCACCCCCGAGCAGTACCAGCCGTCGGGGCCGATGACCGCCCCCGACGGGTCTCCCGTGCTCTGGGAGGCCTGCCAGACCCTCAACGGGAGCTGGGGCTACGACCGCGACAACCTCGACCACAAGAGCGCGGACCTGCTGATCCGCATGCTCGTCGACGGCGTCTCCAAGGGCGGCAACCTGCTGCTCAACGTGGGGCCCACCGGGCGCGGCGAACTCGACCCGCGCGACAGCGCGGCCCTCGCGGAGATCGGCCGATGGACGCGGACGCACGAGCGGGCGGTACGCGGCTGCGGTCCCTCGCCGTACACCGCGCCCGCCGAATGCCGGTACACCCAGCGCGGCGACCGGCTCTACGTCCACCTCCTCGCCTGGCCGCTGCGCCATCTGCACCTGCCGGGCCTCGCCGGACGGGTGCGCTACGCCCAGCTCCTGCACGACGCGTCCGAGATCGTCCGGGTCCACATCGACCCGGACCGGCCCGCGGTCAACACCGAGATGGGCGGACAGCCCGCCGGCACCCTCACCCTGGAGATCCCGGTCCGGCGACCCGACACCCCCGTGCCGGTCATCGAACTCTTCCTGGACACCCCGGCCGACCCGGCCGACCCGGCCGACTTGTCCGACCCGTCCGACCCGTCCGACCCGGCGGACGGCTGACCCGCAGCCCGGCCCCGACGACCCCCGCCCCACCACCTCACGGAGGCATCATGCAGCGTCGTACGTTCCTCTTGGGCACCGCGACCGGGGCGGCCCTTGCCGCCCTGCCCGTCGCAGCAGGGCCGGCCTCCGCCGCGACGGCGGCGGGCCCGGCCACCGTCGGCTCGCTGGACGAACTCCAGGCCGCGATCGACCGGGCACGCCCGGGGCAGCGGATCGTGGTGGCCGACGGCGCCTACACCGTCCCGCCGGACCGGCCCCTCACCATCCGGGGCAAGCGCGGCACCCGGCACGCCCCCGTGACCATCTGCGCCCGCACCCCCGGCGGCGTCGTGCTCGACGGCGCGCAGAGCTTCGTCCTGGAGGGGTCCCGCCACGTCACCCTCAGCGGCTTCTCCTTCCGCCAGAGCAGCACCCTGGACATCCCCCCGGACTGCGCGCACATCAGACTCACCCGCAACGACTTCCACCTGGCCGACGTCGCGGGCCTGCACTGGGTGATGGTGCGCGCGGACGACAGCGTCGTCGACCACAACCACTTCCACGGCAAGACCACGCTGGGCGTCTACCTCGGCATCGAGGGCGCGGGCGAGCGGGAGATGGCCCAGCGCGTCCACGTGTACCGCAACCACTTCTCCGACCACAGCTTCCCCGGCGACAACGGCGGCGAGCCGATCCGGCTCGGCGTCAGCCCCCGGGCCCTGTCCGACGCCGGCGCGGTCGTGGAGTACAACCTGTTCGAGCGCTGCGACGGCGACCCCGAGGCGATCTCGGTGAAGTCCTCGGGCAACACCGTCCGCCACAACACCGTCCGCGACAGCCTCGGCGGAATCGTCCTGCGCCACGGCAACCGCAACCGGGTGGACGGCAACTACCTGATCGGCGGCAAGGAAGGCGTCCGGATCTACGGCGACGACCACGTCGTCGTCAACAATTACCTCGTCGGTCTCTCCGGCCGCGCCCTGGTCATCGGGAGCGGTTCCACGCGCGACCACGGACCCGACGAAACACCCGCGGCGCGACGCGGCAACGACGCCCCCGACCGGCTCCTCGTCGCGTACAACACGCTGGTGAACAACCAGGGCACCCTTTCCGGCGAGAGCCACCGCCCGCACGAGCCGCGGGACGTCACCGTGGCCGACAACCTGTTCGTCGCCGACGCGGGCCAGTTGGTCGAGATGGCGAACACCGTACGTTTCACCTGGTCCGGCAACCTCCTGTGGGGAGCCGCCGCCGACGGCAACATGCCCGCCGGCGGGGGCGTCCGCAAGGACCCGAAGCTGGTGAAGGGGCGCGACGGCGTCCTGCGACCGGCCGCCGACAGCCCGGCGGTCAACGCCGGCACGCTCCGTCGGCCGCGCGTCACCCACGACATCGACGGCCGGCCGCGCGGCCGGGCCCGGGACGTGGGGGCGCACGAGTACGCGCGGTGGGCGCCCAGGCGCGGCCCGCTGACCCCGGCGGACGTCGGTCCGCAGGCCCGCTGAGAACACCCGCCGCCCCCCGGCGGGGTCGCCTCCCCGCCGGTACCCGCCCGTATGCCCAGGAGAGCCCATGCAACGACGCACGTTCCTCAGAAGCAGCGCGCTGGCAGCCTTCGCCGCCGTGCCCCTCGGCACCGCGCTGTCGGGCAGCGCTTCGGCGGCGGACAAGCCGGTCGCCTCCCTGGCCGAACTCCAGAGCGCGATCAACGGCGCCGTACCCGGTGACCGCATCGTCGTCGCCGACGGCACCTACACCGTCCCGTCGGGAAGCTCGATCAAGATATCCGGCAAGAACGGCACCGGTTCCGCGCCGATCACCATCGTCGCCAGGACCCGCGGCGGCGCCGTGCTGCGCGGCGAGCGCGGCTTCGTCCTCAGCAATTCGAGCAACATCGTCATCAGCGGCTTCGCGCTGCGCCAGAGCACGCAGATGGAGATCCCGGCGAGCTGCTCGTCGATCCGGCTGACCCGCAACGACTTCCAGTTCGCGGGCACCAGCGACCTGGACTGGGTGGCCGTACGGGCGAACGGCACGAAGATCGACCGCAACCACTTCCACGACAAGACCACCGCGGGCATCTTCATCGTCCTCGACGGCCCCGGCGGCTCCACCTCGACGGAGATGACCAAGGACCTGCACGTCTTCAGGAACCACTTCTCCGACCACAGCTACCCGGGGGACAACGGCGGCGAGGCGATCCGGCTCGGCTACAGCGGCCGGGCGCTGTCCGACGCGGCGGCGAAGGTGGAGTACAACCTGTTCGAGCGCTGCGACGGCGACCCCGAGGCGATCTCGGTGAAGTCCTCGGGCAACACCGTCCGGTACAACACCGTCCGCGACAGCCTCGGCGGAATCGTCCTGCGCCACGGCAACCGCAACCGGGTGGAGGGCAACTACCTGATCGGCGGCAAGGAGGGCATCCGCCTCTACGGAAACGACCACCTGATCGTCAACAACCACCTCAGCGGACTGTCCGGCCGTGCCCTGGTGATCGGCAGCGGCTCCACGCGCGACCACCACAAGGACGAGACGAAGGACGAGCGGAGGGGCAACGACGCCGTCGACCGCGCGGTGATCGTGCACAACTCCCTGCTGAACAACGCCGAAACGCTCGTCGGCGAGAACCGAACCCACCGTCCGCAGGACGTGGTCGTCGCCGACAACCTGCTGGTCGCCGACGCGGCCAGCCTCGTCGCGATGGGCGAGACCACGCGTTTCACCTGGCAGTCCAACATGCTCTGGGGCAGCGCCGCCAACGGCAACATTCCCGTCGGCGGCTTCACCCGGGCCGACCCCCTGCTCGTCGCGGGACCGGACGGCGTCCTGCGCCTGTCGGCGGGCAGCCCGGCCATCGGCGCCGCCACGCTGACCGGCACGACCGTCGCCGACGACATCGACGGCGACCCGCGCGGCAGTGCGCGCGACATCGGCGCCGACGAGTACGCGACCACTCCCGCCCTCCGGCGTCCTCTCACCCCCGCGGACGTGGGCCCGAACGCCCCCTGACCGCCCCCGGAGCGGGGCACGGGCGGATTCGGTCCGCCCGTCCCCCGCTCCTCGGGGACGCCTCCCGCGAGAGGTCGCGCCGGGCGTGGAACAACCAGAGGCAGTCACGTGACCGAGAAGTGGAAGAGGCGCGGCATGACCGAGAAGAAGAGGTGCGGCATGACCGACGACGACACCCCGGCCCGCCCGCCGGCCGGACCCGGTTCGGGCGCGACCACGCTCGGCCTGTGCTCGGTCACCTTCCGCCGGCTGCCCGCCGCCGAGGTCGCGGGGTGCGCCGCGCGGGCGGGCCTGGAGGCGGTCGAGTGGGGAGCCGATGTGCACGCGCCGCCGGGGGAGCCCGCCACCGTCCGCGCGGTCCGCGAGGCGACCGACCGGCACGGGCTGGTCTGCTGCTCGTACGGTTCCTACTTCCGCGCCTCGCCCGGCGAGGCGGCCGGCTTCCCGGCCGTCGCCCGCGCGGCGGTGCTCCTCGGCGCGCCACGGATACGGGTCTGGGCGGGCGGCACCGGGTCGGCCGCCACCGCGCCGGACGCACGGCGTACGACCGCGGCCGGCCTGCGGGAGGCGGCGCGGATCGCGGCGGACCACGGGCTGGAGCTCGCGACGGAGTTCCACATGGGAACGCTGACCGACACCGTCGCCTCCACCGTCCGGCTGCTGGACGAGGTGGGCGCGGACAACGTCCGCACCTACTGGCAGCCCCCGCTGGACACCCCCGACGAGGAGGCGCTGGCAGGACTGGCCGAGCTGGGAGACCGGGTCACGGCCGTGCACGTCTTCTCGTGGTGGCCGGGCAACAGCCGCCTGCCGCTGGCCGCTCGCGAGGACCTGTGGTCCGCGGCCCTGCGCCGGGTGAACGGCCGGGGGATCGAGGCCCTGTTGGAATTCGTACCCGGCGACGATCCGGCCGTACTGGCCCGCGAGGCCGCGACGCTGCGGCGGGCCGCGGGCCGACCGGCGGCGCCTCGGCCATAGTTGACGGACGCGCGAGCGCAGGGCCCGCCTCCGCGCAGCACGCAGTACGCCGGATGCCGGACGGCAGACACGCACAGCGAGGAACACATGCACGACGAGGAACAGACGCACGGCGAGAATCTTGTGCACCGCGAGCAACAGACCCACGGGGAGGGGCACACGCGCCTCACGCAACCCACGCACGGGGAGGGACACATGCGCCTCACACAACCCACGCACCTCACCGAGAACGACACGCTCCTGTTCATCGGCGACTCCATCACCGACGCGGGCCGCGACCGGACGGACCCCGCATCCCTCGGCGACGGATACGTCCACGAGATCGCGCGGACCCTGCGCGAGCGGGCGGACGCCGGGGCCGGGCGGCCCCCGCGGGTCGTCAACAGGGGGCTCAACGGCAATCGCGTGTACGACCTCGAACCCCGCTGGGCCGCCGACGTCACCGACCTCGGCCCCACCGTGGTCACCGTCAAGATCGGGATCAACGACACCTGGCGGCGCTACGACCGCGATCTCCCCAGCCCGGTCCAGGAGTTCGAGGCGTGCCTCGGCCGCCTCCTGGCGGCCACCACGCGGACCCTCGCGGCGCGGCTGGTCGTCATCACCCCCTTCCTGCTTCCCGTCACCCCGGACCAGGAGCGCTGGTTCGACGACCTCCTGCCCCGCACCGACGCCGTTCTGCGGGCGGCCCGGGCCCACGGGGCCCAGGTGGTCCGCGCCGACCTCGCCCTGCTGCACGCGGCACGGGACCATGAGGCGGCCGAACTCGCCCCGGACGGCGTCCATCCGAGCCCCCTCGGTCACCGGCTGATCGCCGACGCGTGGCTCGCCGCCGCCCTCCCGCTCACCGCGGACGCCACCTGACGAGGTATCCCGGCCGCCCCGGCACGGACCCCGCCGGCGCGGCCCTTGTCCGCCCGCACTCCGTCGGGGATGCCCGACGCATGCCGCTTCCGCCCGGGCACGAGAAGGCCGAACCGGACGAGGACGCCCGTGCCACGGGCCCGGCCGTCGGACCGGCGACCGCCGAGAGGGCGATGAGCGATGCGAAAAAGCTGTCGGGCCTCCCGCGCATCGTCGTGATCTGCGGTTCCACCCGTTTCATGGCCGCGATGAACGAGGCCGACCTGCGGGAGACCGCAGCCGGAAGGATCGTCGTCAAGCCGGGCTGCGACATGAAGTCACCGCACCCGCTCTGGTCCGCTCCCGCCGACGCCGAGGCGTTGAAGGCACGGCTCGACGACCTGCACCGGGCGAAGATCCGGCTCGCCGACGAGGTGCTCGTGGTCGGCGACTGCGTCGGGGACAGCACCCGGGCCGAAATCGCCTACGCCCGGTCGCTGGGCAGGCCGGTGCGGTTCACGCACCCCGAGGTCGACCCCGGCACCGAGGCCCGACCGTGCGGGCGGTCAGCCGTGCGCTGATCCGTGCCGCAGGGCGTCCGGTCCGGTCGCGTCCGGCCGATCGATCCGGTAGAGGTAGTGGGCGCGTCCGTCCGCGGGATTGTCCGGTTCCAACTCGCCCTCGGCGACCCTGAGCAGCCCCGCCTTCTCCAGCGCCCGCCAGGACGCCCGGTTGGCCGCCGACACCGGCACCAGGACGCAGGGGGCGTCGGGGTGGTCGTTCCAGGTCGCCCGGACGACCGACCGGATCATCCGGGGGCCGAGCCCCCGGCCCACCTGGCGGGGGTCGCCGATCAGGTAGTCGATGGTCATGGCCCCGGGCGGCACCTCGATGAGGGAAGCGAGCTCGGCCAGGTAGTCGGGGTAGTCGGACAGACGGCACCGCTGAACCAGGCCGACGGGGTGGTCGCCGAGGTGGACGAGAAGGTCCTCCGAGGGCTCCTCGCCCCGGGCGGCGGGCCCGAAGTCCCGGGACACGGCGTCGGGCGAGGTCTCGTGGTTCCACCAACGGGCCACGTGCGGCTGCTCCAGCCAGGACGTCAGCAGCGGAAAGTCGTGCTCGGCGAGCCGACGCCAGGTCAACATCCGGGGGGCCTCCACGGCGGGACACGGAACGGGGGCCGAAAGCCTCGCACCCGTCAGGCCGGGCGGCAAGGCGCGGACTGCGTGCTGCTGCGGGCGCGGAACGGTGACGTCACCGCCACCTCGCCGTGAACGGGGGCCGCTCCGGCGGCGAACCGGCACGGGCTCCGTCGTCGTCGCCACCGCGGAGACGCCACCAGGTCTCCGAAATGTCCGACGCCGACGCTGCCGCCGCTGCGCTGCGGATGTGTCGTGTCCCGGCCGTGGCTGCCGCGCCGGTGCCGGCGGTGGTCTCCGCGCAGCGGGCGTGGGCGTCGCCGCAGCCGCCGCCGAGGCGGAAGCCGACGACGTACTGGCGGCCGGGGCGGAGCAGGTCGCAGGGCCGGGTGCACCGGGGCGAGCGCCCGGCGGTGCGGTTCGCCGCATGGGTAGCCTGCATCACCATGATGCGCGCTTGGATCCTGCCGGTGCTCCTCGTCCTCAGTGGCTCCGCCGTCGCGGCCGGGCAGATCGCCACGGGGAGCCCCGGTACGGGCGCAGCCCTCCTGCTGGCCTTCCTGGCGCTCGCGGGCGTGGACTCGCCCCTGGTCTTCCCGAGGTCGATCGGTGCGCGCGAGGCCGAACGCCGCAGCGCGGTCGACGGCCGACCGGTGGTCCTCCAGCGGCCGGGCTGCAAGTACTGCATACGGCTGCGCGTCCGGCTGGGGGGGCAGCGCCCGGCAGTTGCACTGAGTCGACATCTGGCGCGACCCGGAAGGAGCCGCACAGGTGAGAGCGGCCAACGACGGCAACGAGACCGTGCCGACCGTCGTGGTGGCGGGCCGACCGCACACCGACCCCGATGTCGGCCGGGTGCGCGACCGGCTTTCCTCCTCCGCGTGATCCTCCGCGCGTGATTTCGGAGAACTGCCGGGTCCCGGCTGCTGGTTCGGCGTATCCGCCCGCCCTGAACGCGTCCGCGCGGCCCGTCGGTCAGCCGAGGCCCTCGACCATGCGGAAGTCGCGCTCGGCGCAGTCGGCGAGGACCACCAGCGCCTTCTGGTAGGCCTCGCTCTCGTACGCCGCGACGGCCCGGTCGAGGCTGTCGAACTCGATCAGCACGACGCGGTGCGTGTCTCCGGCCTCGCGGGCGGCGACACGGCCGCCACTGGCCAGGACTCGCCCGCCCCCGGCCTCGACGGCCGGACCGGCCAGCCTGTCGTAGGCGGCCAGCCGCTCGGGGTCGGAAACGGTGCGGTAGACACTGACCCAGTAGCCCTTGGGCATGGACACCTCCTGTGTCCGGCCGGAGCCGTCCGGCCGTGAAGTGGTACGCGGACACGTCCCGGGCCCGGCGGGACGGAAGTCGGCGAAGCGGGGCGCGCCCGGTTCGAGCGGTACGCGCGCGGCGCGTGCGGCGAAGCTGACGGCGTGGTACCACCCGCACAGCAGCAGCAGATCCAGTAGCTGGAGCTCGTCGAAGACGGACGCGAGCCGGGTCCACAGCGCGTCATCGATGTCGGAGCGCTCGTGCAGCGCGTCGACGGCGAGGACGAGCAGCCGTTCCCGCTCGGACGTCCAGCAGGCGTCGGCGGGGCCGCCGTGCACCAGGGAGGCCGCCTGTGCACGGGTGAGACCGACCCGTTCGGCGAACGTCATCATGTGCACGCCCCACTCGTACTCGCAGCCGCACAGCGCACAGGTCCGGTCGATGGCGATCTCGCGTTCCCGCATGCTCAGGGTGAGCTGCCGGCCCAGCTCGTAGCGTCCCCATCCGTGCATGGCACCGGCCATCGGGAGGTTCCGAGCGAACAACCGGAACAGCCCGATCGGCGGTGCCTCCCCGGGCATCATGCGCGCGAGCAGCGCGCCGGCCCGGTCGTCGAACGGCGGTTCCAGCAGGGCCAGTCGCGACATCGGCACTCCCGTCGGCGGTGCTTCGATTTTCGCATCACTATGCTGCTTCGAGAAGCGAAGCGCAAGGGAGGAGAGGGGAACATGGGAGCCGGAACACCGCGGCCCGGCGTACCGGTGCGGGGGTCCTCGTCGGGACGTCCGGTCATGGCCGCACTCGATCTGCTGGGACGGCGCTGGACGCTGCTCATCCTGTGGGAGCTGAGCCAGGCCCCGGGCGGCTTCCGCGAGTTGCAGCGCCGGTGCGGGCGCATGTCCTCCAGCGTCCTCAGCACCCGGCTCGGCGAGCTGGCCGATGTCCGCCTGGTCGCGCTGCGCGAGGACGGCTATCACCTCACCCGGCTCGGCGAGGACCTCGTCGAGTCCCTCCAGCCGCTGTTCGTGTGGAGCCGGCGGTGGGCGGCGGAGTCGGACGCCGGTCCGGCACCGGGGGCCCCGCGCCACGACGCGTAGGTGCGGACCGCGCCCGCAACGACCGTGACGACCGTCACTGCCGTTACGGGCGTCCGCACGTTTCGACCGGTTCGTCGGGGACACCCGACCTCACAACGGACCAGTACACAGTCGTCCACCACACCACCGGGAGCTGATCATGGCAGCAGACGAGAAGTCCAAGGCCAAGTCCGAGCAGGCCAAGGGCAAGGTCAAGAAGACCGTCGGCCAGGTGGTCGGCAACGAGCGCCTGGAGAACGAGGGCCGCGCCGAGGAGACCAAGGGCGACGCCCGCCAGGCCAAGGAAAAGGGCAAGGACGCGCTGAAGGGCTGAGCTCCGGCTCCCCGGCACCGGCGACCTCCGTCGCCCCGTCGTCCGGCCCCCTCCCGCTGCGGGAGGGGGCCGGACGCATGCGCGGGCCGGGTCGTCGGTCAGGCCGGCACGGGCGCGGGAGCGGGCAGGCAGCGCCCGATGGCGCGCCGGGCGCGCGACGCAGTCCTCCTTCTCGCCGACCGGGGCGACGTGGTGCAGCGCGCTCTCGGCGGCGGCCTCGCCCACGGGGCGGGAGACGATCCACCCGCACCGTGCCCACGCCGCACGACCCGCTGGGCCGGGTCGTACCGGCCGCCGGCCGCGCCCGCCTGATCGGGATCGCCCGGCGGTACGGTCCTCTCCTCACCCAGGACACCCCCTGCGCCCGCCCGGCCGAGGACCCGTCCCCGCCGCCGGCCGTGACCGTCCCGGACATCACCGTCCACGTCTCGGGGCCGCCCAAGAGCTTCGCCACCGGCCCGCGGGTCGGCTTCGTCCTTGGCCCGGCCGGGTTCGACGCCCGCCGCTCGACGCCGCGCACCGTGCTTCGGCTCGTCGAGGAGGACGCCCGCGCCCGACCGGACCAGGCCGGAAGGGGTTCCGCCGGGCGTGCTTGGATGGGCCCGTGGCCCAGACAACCGAAACCCCGTTCGTCGGCCGGACGGACGAACTCGCCCGGCTCACCGGCGTGCTGGAGCGGGCCGTGGCCGGCGACCCGCGCGCCGTCCTCGTCGCCGGGGACGCCGGCGTCGGCAAGACCCGCACCCTGACCGTGGCCGCCGCGCGCGCCGCCGCCACCGGCATGACCGTCCTGACCGGGCACTGTGTGGACCTCGGGGACGTCGGCCTGCCCTACCTCCCCTTCACGGAGATCCTCGGCGCGGCCGCCGCCGACGAACGGCTCGCCCCGGCCTTCGCCGCGTACCCCGCGGTGCGGCGGCTGATCGGCACGGCCACGGGGACCGGCCCCGCACCCGACGCGGGCGGCCGCCTCCAGCTCTTCGAGGGCATCGCCGGCCTCCTCGCCGACCTGACGGCCCTCGCCCCGCTCCTGCTGGTCGTCGAGGACCTCCACTGGGCCGACCAGTCCTCCCGGGACCTGCTGCGCTTCCTGCTGAGCCGGGGCGTCCTGCAACGGCCCACGCCCGGCGCCCCGCCCCACCGGCTCGCGCTCTTCGCCTCGTACCGAACGGACGACCTGCACCGCCGCCACCCGCTGCGGCCCCTGCTCGCCGAGCTGGTCCGGCTGCCCGCCGTCGACCGGCTGGAACTGCGCCCGCTGGCCGACGCCGACGTGGCCCGGCTCGTGCACGCCCACCGCACGGGCCCCGTCTCCGACACCGCGGTACGGCGCATCGTGGAGCGCGCCGAGGGCAACGCCTTCTACGCCGAGGAACTGCTCGCCGCGCTGCCCGGGGGCGGCGGAGCGGCGGACCCGGCCGCCATGCCCAGCGGACTGGCCGACGTCCTGCTCATCCGGGTCGAGCAACTGTCGGAGACCGCCCAGCAGGTCCTGCGCACGGCGGCCGTGGCCGGGCGCCGGGTCGGGCACGACCTGCTGCGCGACGCCGTGCGACTGCCGCAGGAGGAGCTGGAAGCGGCGCTGCGCGAGGCGGTCGGCCACCAACTGCTGGTCACCGACGACGCCATGACGTACTCCTTCCGGCACGCCCTCACCCGCGAGGCCGTCTACGCGGATCTGCTGCCCGGCGAACGGGTCCGACTGCACGGGGTGTTCGCCGCGCTCCTCGCCGGGCCGGGCCGTTCACCCGCGAGCGCGGCCGAGCGGGCCCACCACTCCCGCGCCGGCCACGACCTGCCCGACGCGCTGGCCGCCTCCCTCGAAGCCGCCGACCACGCCCAGCACCTGCGCGCACCCGCCGAAGAGCTGCGCCACCTGGAGGCCGCGCTCGAACTCCTGGCCGTGGTGGACGCGTCCGCGCGCCCCGGGCACAGCGACCCGGTCACGCTCACCCTGCGCGCCTCGGCCGCCGCCGCGCACGCCGGGGACCCCCATCGCGCGGTGCAGCTCACCCGCTCCGCGCTCGCGCGGGGCGGCTCGGAAGTCGACTCCGAACTCGCCGCCCGGGTGCGCTACACCCTCGCGGACAACCTGATCAGGATCGACCAGTTGGAGGCCGCGTTCGCCTACAGCAGCGAGGCACTCGCCCTGATCCCGGCCGAGCCGCCCTCCCGCACCTGGGTGTGGGCGGCCGCGACCCACGTGATCGCCGCCCGGTCCGTGGGCCGCGACGCGGACGCCGGGCGGGTCGCCCGACAGGCCCTGGACGTCGCCGAACGGCTCGGGCTCGCGGACGCCCGGGCCGACCTGATGATCTCACTGGTCGCCCTCGAACCGCCCGGCCGGCGCAGCGAGCGGGGCCGCGAACGACTCGACGAGGCCCGCGAGCTGGCCCGTGCCGCGGGAAACCTCCAGGTGGAGATGCGGGCGCTGTACCACCTGGCCCTCGGCTGCTACGAGTGCGGCGTCATGGACGCGTGCCTGTCCCGGGTCGGCGAAGGACTCGACCGCGCCCGCCGCGCGGGCCTCCTCTCCTCGCAGTACGCCGTGGAGCTGCACTACCTGCGGTCCCTGCTGCTCTACACCCTGGGCCGCTGGGACGCGTGCGTACGAGCGGCCGCCGACGTCACCGAGCTCACCGCCTCCGGTTTCGCGGCCGCTCCCGCGCTGTACGTCGCCCTGGCGCGCGGCGAGACGGACGCGGCGGTCGCCGGCGCCCGCGCACTGCTGGACGGCCCCCCGGACTGGATGGTCTCGCTCGTCACGAGCGTCGTGCTCGTCGACGCGGCCGCGCAGCGCGGCGACGCCGAGGAGTGCGTACGGCAGTTGGGCGCCGCGGTCGACACCCTCGCGGCGGGCGTGCCCACCGACAAGCCCGACGTGCTGGTCCGGCTGGCCGCGCTCGCCCTGTCGGCCGTCGCGGACGCCGCGGAGGAGGCCCGCCGCGCCGGTGACGCGGAGGGCGCCGGCCGCTGGACGCGGACCGCGGCAGAGCTGGAGGAGCTGGCCCGGACCACCGCCGCCCACGGGGACGGCACCGAGCTGGGCCCGGAGGGCCTGGCCTGGCTGGCCCGCGCCCGGGCCGAGGCGGTGCGCGCCGCCACCGGCCCGGACGTCGCCGCCTGGGAGCGGGCGGTGACCGCCTTCGGCTACGGCGAGCCCTACGAACTCGCCCGCTGCCGCAGGCGGCTCGCCGAGGCCCTGCTCGCCGCCGGCCGCCGCGACGAGGCCGCCGAGCAGGCGTACGCGGCCCGGGACACGGCGGTGCGGCTCGGCGCCGTACCGCTGCGGGACGCCCTCGACGCCCTGGTACGACGCGGACGGCTGGCGGACGCACCGGCCGCCGGGGAGCGGATCGCCGATCTGACCGCCCGGGAGAGCGAGGTGCTGCGGCTGCTGGGCCGGGGCCGCACCAACCGCCAGATCGGCGAAGAGCTGTACATCAGCGGCAAGACGGCGAGCGTCCACGTCTCCCACATCCTCGCCAAACTGCGTGCCGCGAGCCGCACCGAGGCCGTCGGCATCGCCTACCGCGAGGGCCTGATCGAACCGGAGTCCGGCGCTTCGGCCTGAGCGCCGCCGGGCCGTCCCCCTGCACAGCCGCCGTCGCAGGGGGACGGGCGCGGTGGGGCGGGGTCAGTGCGGGACGGGGCACACCCCCGAGGCGACCGTGTTGTAGCTGGGCGCGGCCAGCAGGGCCGTGCCCTTGCCGAGCTGGTTGAGGATCTCGTCGGACAGCAGGTCCTGCTGGCCCTTGAGCGCGTCGGCGACCTTGGTGTCCTTGGGGAAGACCATCTCGGCGGCGACGTTGTCCTGCACGATCCGCGCGAGGTTGTCGAGCGCGGTGAAGACCGGGTCCGCGGGCGTCTCCAGGCCCGGCAGGTCGATCAGGTGGGTGGCGACCTTGGCCGCGTTCATGCAGTCCTTGAGGATGATGGTGTTCTGGTTGAGGACGCTCGTGGTCCACTGCGACAGCACCACGCAGTACAGGTCGGCCCACGCCGCCTCGCCGACCTTGGTGCGCCAGGTCTTCATGATGTCCTGCACGCCCTTGATCTGGGCCTGCGAGGCGTGCTCCATGTTGACGCGGATGTCCGGGTAGACGCTGCCGGAGAACGCCTCGAACGACGCCATGTCGAACGTCTTGGCCGCGACGGAGGTGCTGATGAACTTCAGGCCGGCGGTCAGGATGTTGCCGCAGGACGTCGCCAGCGCCGGGGGCAGGCCGGCGGAGGCGAGCTGGCGGCGGGCGGTGGCGAGCCTGGTGGCGTACGCCTGGAGCGGCGGGATCCACGCGGTCGACTTGTCGTCGTTGAACGCGACCATGACGAGGTCGTGCGGGTCGATGCGGTTCGCGTTGGGCAGGTTCGGGATCTTGTCCGCCAGGTAGGAGGCGATCACGGAGAAGATGCCGAGCGGGACGTGAGCGATGGACTTCGCCAGCTCGAACGTCTCGGACACCGGGTTGGCGGACTCCTGGCCGTCCTTGGTCACGAGGGTGAACCGGCCGCCCTTGGCGTCGTTCTGCACGACGACCACGGGGGAGAGGTGCTTGATCAGCTCCGCCTTCAGGGTGGCGTAGTTGGAACGCATTCCGGCGTTGACGGCGAGCATCGAGGAGCGCGCCGTCTGCTGGCTCACCGCCTCGGCGGCCCCGCCGGCCTCGGGCGGCGGAACGTCCGCGAAGCTCGGCGACGCGGCGCTGCCGAGCAAGGCGGTCGCGCCGATACCGGTGGCACTGCCGATGAATCCTCTGCGGGTAGCCATCTTCGTTTTCTCCATAAGGTCTTGCCGGGACGTTGTCGGTGGTTCTGCACGGGGGGAACTGGCGCGTTGGGGGGAAGCGAAAACATGGGGGGACCTTCGCAGTGGGGGTGTGTGGGGGCGTGTGGGGGCGGGGGCGCTGCCGCGGCCGTCGGCGGGGGAAGGAGACCAGGTCCCTTCCCCCGCCGAGGACGGCTGCGCGGAGCGCTACTTGAGGTCGGCCTGCTTCGGCACCACGACGCCGAAGCGGTCCTGGATCGTGGCGAGCGCGGCCTCGTGGACCTGCTTCGCGGGAATGCCGTCGGGGTTGCCGTTGACCGGCAGCGGCCGGGTCGCGGAGGCGTCGCCGACCACGGTCGGCCGGTAGCCGTTGTAGACGGCGCCCTCGGTGGTGAACAGGGTGCACATGTGCGTCATGAAACCGGCGATGATGACGTTCTTGCGGCCGGTCTTCTTGAGCTCCTTGTCGAGCTCGGTGTCGTGGAAGCCGTTGGGGACGGCCTTCTCCACCACTGCCTCGCCCCTGACCGGCTTGAGCGCCGGGATGATCTGCCCGGCCTTCGACTTGAGGTCGTAGCCCTTCTCGACGATGTGGACGACCGGCGTCCTGGCCTTGCGGGCCCGCTCCAGCAGGGCCTTGGTGTTGTTCACCGCCTCGCTCCAGCCGGTGAGCTCCATCGTTCCGCCGGTGTAGACGTTCTGGTAGTCGACCAGCACCAGCGTGGCGTTGGAGAGCGTCGCCGGCGTCTCGTCGAGCTTCATGAGCTGACGCAGCGTCGTGGTGTTCTTCGCGACGTTCTCGCCGGCGGTCGGCGCGGCGGACGGCGACGCCTTCGCGTTCTGCCGGTCGGTGCCGGTGGCGGCCTGGGTCTCCCCGCCGCACGCGGTCACGGTGACCGCGAGCAGAGCGGTGGCGCCCAGGGCGACGAGCGTGCGCAGCGGCTTCATCAGACGATCTCCTTCTGGGAGGCGACGACGACCCCGTACAGGTCGGCGATGGTGGCGAGGGCGCCCTGGTGCACCTGCTCGGCCGGGACCTCGGTGCCCGCGACGGGCAGCGAGCGGGTGGCGGTGGCGTCGGCGGCGACCGTGGGACGGTTGCCGTTCAGGAACGCGCCCTGTGCCGTGAACGCGACACACATGTGGGTCATCCAGCCCGCGATGACGACGTCCTGGCCCTCGGTGAGGTGACGGGCCAGGTCGGTGCCGACGAACGCGTTCGGGACCTCCTTGACGACGACCGGCTCGCCGTCGACGGGGGCGACCTTCGGGTGGATCCGGCCGATCTCCGCGCGGATGTCGTACGGAGTTCCCTCCCCGCCGTCGTTGATGACGTGCACGACCTTCGTGCCGGCCGCACGGGCCCGGGCCAGCAACTGCGCGCCGGCGTCGAGGGACTCCTGCCACCCGTCGAGCTCCATCACGCCCCGGGTGTAGGTGTTCTGGAAGTCGATCAGGACGAGCGTCGACTCGGCCAGCTTCGCGGGCGCCTGGTCGAAGCCGTTCAGCTCGCGCAGCGTGGTCCTGGGCATGGGTGTACCGCCTTCGTGTCGCGTGGGAGAGACACAGCCCGCCACCCCGGATCTGCCGGTCGGGCGGCTGTGTCCACCACGCTACGAGCTCAACCCGATGTCAACAATGACCTCTAACATGCAGATACCGACGTGCGGTCCGGAACCGTACGGCGGCAGCGCCGGCATCGGCAGCACCAGCCTCAACACGATTCGCAGCACCAGCAGGAGGAAACAGTGGCGGACACCGCGCGACGGCTCGTCGTGATCGTGATCTTCGAGGGCGTGGACCTGCTCGACGTCACCGGGCCGCCGGAGGTGTTCGCGCTGGCCAGACGCGAGACCGCCGAGGCGGCCGGGTACCGGGTGGTCCTCGCCGCCGAGACCATGGACCCGGTCACCACCGGCGCCGGCGTCCGCGTCCTGCCCGACCTCACCTTCGACCAGGTCGCCGCGCGCGGCATCGACACGCTCATCGTCCCGGGCGCGGTGGAGGTCGACGGCGAGGGGCGCGTCCACCCCCTCGTCGAGCCCGCACTGGTCCACCGGGTGAAGGAACTCGCCGCGCGGACGCGGCGGATCACCTCGGTGTGCGTCGGGGCGCACCTGCTCGCCGCCGCCGGACTGCTCGACGGCAAACGGGCCACCACGCACTGGTCGACCGCGCAGCAACTGGCCGCCGACCACCCGGAGGTGGAGGTCGACGCCGACCCGATCTTCATCCGCGAGGGCAATGTGTGGACCGGCGCCGGCATCAGCGCCTGCCTGGACCTCTCGCTCGCCCTGATCGCCGACGACCTCGGCGAGGCCGTCGCGCTGCGGGTGGCTCGCCAGCTCGTGATGTACCTCAAACGCCCCAGCGGACAGAGCCAGTTCAGCGTTCCGCTGGAACAGGTCTCCACGACCCGGCGCATCGAGGACCTGCGCCACCACATCCTGCGTCATCTCTCCGAGCCGCTCACCGTCGTGGACCTGGCCGCCCACGCCCACGTCAGCGACCGGCACCTGACGCGCCTGTTCAAGACCGAACTGGGCATGACCCCGCACGCGTACATCGAGTCGGTGCGCGTCGAGAAGGCCCGCCACGAACTGGAGTCCTCCGACGCCACCCTCGACCGGATCGCGTCCCTGTGCGGCTTCGGCACCACCGACACGCTCGTACGGGCCTTCCGCCGCCGGCTGAACACGACGCCGACCGAGTACCGGCGCCGGTTCCGGGTCCCCCAGGTCTCCTGACCGACGCCCCGCCGAGGGGCTGGTTCAGAGGGCGGGAGCCTTGTCCAGGTAGGGGTTCGCGGGGTCCGGGACGCGGGTGACCGAGGCGGCGTCGAGCGCGAGCGAGGCGGAGGTGGTGCCGAACGTGCCGCCCGGCCGCCAGGTGCCGGTGACCCGCACCCAGGTGTCGGCGGGCGGTGCTTGCGCCCCGTGCACGGTGACGCTCAGGGACTGGGAGTCGGCGGCGCAGCAGGAGACCAGGAGGCGGGTCAGCCGCCAGGTCCCGGCCTTGTCCCCGGCCGGGTCCCGGACGGGAGTGACGAAGCCCTGCACGACCAGCGTGCGGCCCTTCAGGCTTCCGCTCCCGTCCTGCTGGAGCCGGGCGACCAGTTCGGTGAGGGACAGGGGCACCGGGCGTCCCGCGGCGGGCAGCGGGTCGAACCGCCCGTAGTCCTGGACGAGTTGCGGCTGGTCGCGGGAGGCGGTGTACGAACCCAGGGCGGGCGGGGCGAAGAGCAGCAGGAGCAGCGCCGGGGGCAGCAGCAGCCAGGCCACCCGCGGCCCGCGGGAGTGGTCGTGGCCGTGCTTCTCGCCGTGGGTTCCGCCCCCGCCGTCACCCTCGTGCCCGGGCACGTCCTGAGGCGCGCCCGCGCGGGGAGCCGGGCCGCCCGCCCCGGACGGCGCCGGCTCCTCGGCGCCCTTCCCGGCGACCCGCTTCCGCACCCGTGGCACGACATCGCGCGCCACCCCCACCAGCCCGAGGGCGGCGAGCAGGAACCCGGTCGCGATCAGGAACGGCTGGGCGCTCTCCTTCACGTACCGCAGGCACACGTCGCTGAACAGCGAGATCCGCAGGACCGCCGTGCCGAGGACCAGCAGAAGAAGCGGCTGGGCGTGGGGTCTCACAGCAGCCACCATCCGGTCAGCGCGGTGCACACGACGGCCGCGACGGCGGTCGCCGCCGAGAAGCGCCAGGCGAACGCCCGGCCGAAGGTCCCCGCCTGGAGGGCGATCAGCTTCAGGTCGACCATCGGCCCGACGACCATGAACGCCAGCCGGGCGGTCGGGGAGAAGCCGGTGAGCGAGGCGGCCAGGAAGGCGTCCGCCTCCGAGCAGACGGCCAGCACGATCGCCAGCGCGGCGAGGAAGAGCACCGAGAGCCAGGGCGACGACGAGAAGGTCTCCAGCACCGACTTCGGGACGGTGACGTTGAAGGTGGCCGCGGCCGCCGCGCCCAGCACCAGGAAACCGCCGGCGTGCAGGAAGTCGTGCTGGAAGCCGGTCCGGAACTCCTCCAGGCGGCTGCCGCCGTGCTGGTGACCGGTGTGCCGGGCGGGCATCCGCAGCCACCGGTCACGTCCGAACCGCAGCCAGAGCCAGCCCATCAGCACGGACGTCGCCAGCGAGGCGACCAGCCGGGCCGCCACCATCTCCGGGCTCGTCGGAAAGGCGACCGCCGTGGACACCAGGACGACGGGGTTGATCGCGGGAGCCGACAGGAGGAAGGCGAAGGCGGCCGACGGGGTCACTCCGCGCTGGATCAGACTCCTGGCGACCGGTACCGACGCACACTCGCAGCCCGGCAGCACGATCCCCGCCGCGCCCGCCACCGGAACCGCGAGAACGGGATTGCGCGGCAGCGCCCTGCCGAACACCTGGGCCGGCACGAAGGCGTTGACCGCGCCGGATATCAGCGTGCCCAGCAGCAGGAACGGCAGGGCCTGCACGAGAATCGCCACGGTGATCGTCTGCCAGGCGCGGAAACCGGGGCCGGTGAGCAGTTCGTCGCCCCCGGCGGCCCAGGCGATCGCGCACACGGTCACCACCGACGCGGCGCCCGCGGCCCGGACGGAAGCCGGGGTGCCCCGGCCCGGTGAGCTGCCCGGCGGGGCCTGGATCAGGCCGGTGGGCGGTTCCATGGGGGCTCCGGAGCGTAAGGCGAAGGGGAGGACGCCACCCTATCCGGGCGATGGCCGTGCGCTGCCGGCCGGGCCGCGCCCTTCGGCACGCCTTCCCCACGGGCACAGACGGCACCCCGCGCCTTTCGCGGACGTATCGAAAAACGGATACGTCCGCGCATCGGCGCACCGGCTTCAGTGGACCCACGAACCACCGTGCGCACAGGGCCGGTCGGTCGGGCGGGCAGCCGCAGGAGCGGGCGGCCCCGAGGACCGGGCGATCCGGAGGACCGGGCGCCGGGGCAACGGAAGGGAAGTGTGGCGATGGGATCGGATTCCGTACGCGGTCTCGGCAGGAGGCGGCTGCTCGGCTGGAGCGGGGCCGCGACGGCCGCGATGGTGGCCGGCGGGGGGCGGGCCGCGGCCGCCGGACCCGGCCGCGCCGCTCCGCCAGCGGATGGAGCGGACACCGTGCCGCCGGACACCCGGCCCGGCGGCGCCTACGACCGGTACCTGGCGAAGCTGGCGGCGGAGGGCGACTTCTCCGGCGTGGTGCTGCTCTCGCACCGGGGCCGCACCGTGCTGTCGCGCAGTTACGGCATGGCCGACAAGGAGAGAGGCATCCGCAACCACCCCGGCATCGCCTTCAACCTCTCCTCGGCGGGCAAGCCGTTCGGCCCGGTGGCGGTCCTGCAACTGGCACAGCAGGGAAGGCTGCACCTCTGGGACACCGTGGGCGCTCACCTGAAGGGCTTCGCCGAGGAGGTCGCCGAGAAGGTGACCCTCCACCACCTGCTCTCCGGCACCTCCGGCCTGGACAGCCCGCCCGAGGACCTGGAACGCGTCTTCCAGAGCCGCGAGGAGGTGCGCGAGTACTGCGAGCGGTGGGCCCGGCAGGCCAGGCCGGTGGCCGCCCCGGGCACGCCGACCGAGCACGCCGGGGCCGAGATCGCCATCCCCGCGATGATCGTGGAGGCCGTCACCGGGACGACGTACTGGGACTACGTCGAGGAGAACGTCTTCCGGCGCTGCGGCATGACCGGCACGGCGTTCTTCACCCGGCCCCAGTGGCTCACCGACAGGCACCTCGCGCACTCGTACATGCGCCAGGCGGACGGCAGCCTGGTGGACGCCGTCCGCAACCTGGACAAGGGCAGCCAGGACCCGTACCAGCTCGGCAAGAACCCCGCCCGCACCTTCGTCGACGCCCCCGGGGACGGCGGTTTCGCGACCGCCCCGGACCTCGTCCGCTTCGCGCACGCGCTGACCGACGGAACGCTGCTGGACCGGCACTACGCCGAACTGCTCACCGGGCCGAAGATCCCGCACGCCCCGCAGGGCGGCGGCCTGGCACGCGGGGCGGCGTTCCCCGTCGACGCGTCGTTCGGGGCGTACCAGATGCCGGTCGGCATCGTCAACGGCCAGTGGCTGAAGGGGCGTGCGGGCGTGAACCCCGGCAGCTTCGCGAGCTGGAACATCTATCCGGACACCGGTTGGGTCGGCGTCATCCTGGGCAACCAGGACGGGGCGCCGTTCCCGCGGATCATCGAGGAGGAGATGCGGGCCGTCCTCGGCCCGGCGCGCGACGCGGGGTGAGGGGGGCTCAGTCGTCGAGGGCGTCCAGCACCGTACCGAGGTCGACGAACTTGAAGTTGGTCGCGGGACGGTCTCCGTCACCGGGGGAGTCCTGCCCGTCCTGCACGACCAGCAGGCCGCGCGGGTAGCGGGACCCGAGGGGGGCGTTCAGCGCGGCGGCCCCGTCGCACTCCTCGGACCCGTCCGGCCTGCCGCCCGCCGACGCGACCCGGAACCCGCCCTCGTACTCGTTGTCGTCCCCGCGCTCGCGGTCGTAGGCGGCGAAGGTGTTGTCGCCCTGGCTGGAGGCGAGGAGGTGTCCGTCCCCGTCCGCCTCGGTGACCAGTGTCAGGCCCTCGACGTCCGCGCTGATCCGGGTGCCGCCGAAGCCGGGGTCGGTGCCCGCCACGCACTCCTCGGTCTGCTCGTCGTAGGTGCCGGGCACCCCGTACTCGCGGACCTTGTCGAGGAGTTCGGGCGTCCCGGTGAGGTCCGCGCGCAGACGCCAGATGCCGACGTCCTCCTGCCCGGCGTACAGGGTGCCGTCGGCCGGATCGACCACCATGCCCTCGACCTGGGGCAGTTCGCCCGGTTCGGCGCACGGGGTCCACGTCCTGCCGTTCGGCAGCCGGAAGGCGGAGGGCAGGTCCAGGTGGCGGACCGTGCGGTAGGTGACCTTGCCGCCCGCGGCGGGAAGCAGCTCCAGCAGCGCGATCCCGGTCCGCTCACGGCGGCTCACCAACGCGTACGAACGTCCGCTGGACCGATCGGTCCAGGTGGCGAGCCCGTACGCGGTCCGCTGCTCATTGACCTCGGCCTGGTCCCGGGAGAAGACGGCGGGAGCGGCCGGGTCCGTGACGTCGGTGAGCGGGCCGCCCGCACGGTCGCGGTCGATGCGGTAGAAACGCAGCCGGTCGTGGCCCCGGTCGGTGGTGACGGCCAGGTCCGCCCGCCCGGACGACAGCCGCAGCCCGGCGACGAGGTCGACATTGTTGAACCGGCCCGGGGCGTCCTCCTCCCCGGCGGCCGGCGGCGCGGCGATCGTCTGCACGGGCCGCGCGTCCAGGTCGTAAACCCGCAGGCCGCCCTCCTTCGCCGTCGCGATGACGAGGCTGCGTCCGGGAGCGGTGGCGTCGCGCCAGATCGCCGGGTCGTCGGCGTCGGCGTTGCCGCCCTGCGCGTCGTCGTGCAGCACCGGAGTCTCCGCGCGGGCGGCGACCGCGGGCAGCGGGCCGCCGGACGAACGGTCGCCCGCCTGGGCGGGCACGGCCACGGCCGACACCGCGAGCAGGGTGGTCGCGGCCAGCGCGAGCGGCGGGGCGATGGGGGAGCGGAACACGGGGTTCTCCTCTGCCGAGTGATGATTCCGCGCGAGCGTGCCGCCGCCACGTGACGCCACGGCAGCCGCCGGACACCCACCGTCCTCCACCCAGATGTACATGTCATGTACGGCGGGGGCGTCCCTTGCCGTGGAGACCGGCGCGTGATCCCGCTGCCGGTCCCCGGCACCGGACCCGCCGTGGCCCGCCACCTGGGACGGCGCCCCCTGCGGGCCCGCCCGCGGCCGCGCCGTCAGCGTCCGCTCCCGCGTGTGCTGACGGCGTGTCACGTGGCGGGGGCGGGCGCGCCGCGACTCACCCACCGGGTGAGCAGGAGCGCTACGAGGGTGAGCGCGCCCAGCACCGCCGCCGTGCCGGGGTAGCCGCCGAGCGACAGTCCCACGCCGCCGAGACCGGCCCCCAGGAAGACGCCGAAGCTCATGCCGGCCGCGTTGACGCCCAGCGCCGTTCCGCGCAGGGAGCCGCAGCGGCGTACCAGCAGGGTGGTGACACAGGCCGCCACCGTCGCGTGGGCCGCGCCGAGCAGGGCCGTCAGCGGCAGCGCGACCAGCAGCGACCGGGAGAGGAAGACGCCGACCAGCGCGCACAGCGCCACCCCCAGCGCGACCGCCATCAGCCGCTCCCCGCCGAGCCCGCGCCGCTCCGCGCTGAGCAGCCGTCCGGCGCACAGGTTGCCGAGGAAGAAGGAGGTCCCGCTGAGCGTCCAGACGAGCGCGAAGGTCTCGGGCCCGAGGCGGAAGCGCTCGTCGTAGTAGGCGGCCAGGTAGGCGAGGTACCCCATGAAGGCCGCCGTCCGCAGCAGGGCCACCAGCAGCAGCAGCACCACGCCGGGCAGCGCCCCCAGCAGCCGGAACGACTCCAGGTAGCCCGACCGTGCCGCCGCCTCGGCCGGGACCTCGGCGCGCCGCGCGCGGCGGCCCCGCAGCAGGAAGTACAGCGCGAGTGCCGAGGTGAGCGCGGCGACGGCCCACAGGTCGCCCCGCCAGCCCCAGAACAGGGCGGGCAGGGCCACGAGCGGAGCCGCCAGCAGGGCGGTCAGCGACTGGGTGGCGGTGATCAGGGTGGCCGCGCGGCCGGCCGCCGCGTCGTTGTCGAAGCGGTCGGCGGCCGCCGCCGTGAGGGCCGGGTTCAGTACGGCGGTACCCGCGCCGACGAGCAGGCAGAACGCCGCCAGGAGCAGGACGTCGCCGCTCGCGCCGAGCGCCGCGGCGACGGCGAGCACGGCGAGCCCGCCCGCGGCCGCCCACTCCTTGCGCACCCGGTCGATCAGCGGTGCCAGGGCGGTGCCCACCGCGAGGGCCGCCAGCCCGCCGAGGCCGCGCAGTTGCCCGAGCGCGGCGACGCTGCCGTCCGCCGCCCGGGCGATGGGCACGAGGAAGGTGCCGTAGACGGTGAAGGGCACCAGGCCGGCGGCCGAAGCCAGGACGAAGGGCCACAGCAGGCGGGTCATCCGCAGGTCGCCCGGCACCTCGCCCCGGCCCGTGGCGGTCGAAGCGGGAGGTTCGGGGGCGGCGGCGTCGTGCTGGGTCTCGTTGCTCATGCCCGCTCCGCCCGGTACCGGTACAGCACGGTGGTGTCGGCGCTGAACTGGGAGAAGGGGAACGGCTCCGCGGACAGTGCGGTCACGCCCGCCCCCAGGAAGGCGCGGGCCACCGCGCTGCCGGTCTGGGCGTACACGGTCAGGGGGAGCGCGTGCTTGCGGCAGTGCTCCAGGATCGGGTCGAAGCTGCCGTTGCCGAGGGTCATGCCGGTGGCGACCACGGCGTCCGCCGCCGCGAGCACCTGCGTCATGTCGTCGGTGACGGGGTCGCCCCAGTGGGTGGCGCGGAGCTGGAAGTCACAGGGCAGCGGTACGCCGCCCCGCTCCCGTATCGCGGCGACGAGCGGGTTGACGACGCCGATCAGCGCGACCTTCGCGCCGGGCGCGATGTCCAGCAGCCCGGCGACGGCGGCGTCCCTGGCCCGCGCGCGTTCCTCGGGCGTACCGGTGGGCAGCAGGACGGGCTCGGCCTCCGGGTCGGTGCGGTGCGGCCGTACGCGGCCGAGGTAGGCGTCGAGCGCGGCGACGCGCACGGCCGGCGCGTCGTGGCGCAGGAGGGTGTCGAGCGTCTGCCCCGAGGCGTTGGCGCAGAAGTCGGCGGCCACCTCGTCGCCCTCGAACGAGCAGGCGCCGAAGGCGTCGCCCGAGCGCATCAGCAGATACCTGTTGCGGTAGGTGACCGCGCTGTCCGCCAGCCGCGTGGTGTGGTGCAGCCAGAAGGCGCTGGTGACGGTCAGTTCGGCCGGGCGGGGCCCGAAGTCGCCGTCGAGTACGGCGTGTTGGAGGTCGGGAAGGGAGTGCGGCAGCGAAGGGGGCATCGCGGTTCCTCGGGGTGTGCAGGGTGGGGTGGGTGCGGTTCGGTGGCGGGGCGCTGACGGCTCCCGGGGAGCGTCAGACGTTCTCGGGCTGGGGAAGAGGCCGCGGGTGGAGTGGGTGCGGGGACCGCTGCGGGCGGCCGTCGCCCTGGGCCTCCGGGGCGCCGGCCGGCGGCCAGTCCATCGCCGACCACGGATGCCGCAACGCGCCCTGTCCCGCGACCTCGTGGGGACGCATCGCGCCGGGGGCGACGGCGTCGGCGTGCCGGGAGTAGGCGCTGTCGACGTACCGGTGCCCGGTGTCGGCCGCGAAGAAGACGCAGGTCCGCGTGGTGTCGCGCTGGAGCTCCCAACGCGCGGCGAGGTAGGCGGCCCCCGCCGACAGTCCGGCGAAGATGCCGCTGGCCCGCAGGAGGGCGACCGCGCCGGAGGTGGCGTAGTCGAAGTTCACCCAGTGGATGCGGTCGTACAGGTCGTGCCGCACGTTCTGGAACGGGATGGAGCTGCCGATACCGGCGATGATCATGTCCGGGTCCAGGACGTGCTCCGCGCCGAAGGTGACGCTGCCGAAGGGCTGCACCCCGACGAGTCTCACGTCCCGGCCCGCCTCGCGCAGATACGTGGCGACGGCCCCGGTGGACGCCCCGGTGCCCACGCCGCCGACCAGGGTGAGCGGCCCCTCCGGCACCTCCTTGCGGATCAGGTCCGCGACGTCGCGGTAGCCGAGGTAGTGGACGGCGTCGTGGTACTGCCGCATCCAGTGGAAGTGCGGGTTCTCGCGCAGGAGTTGGGAGATCCGCTCGACGCGCAGGTTCTGGTCCAGCCGCAGGTTCCGGGAGGGGCGGACCTGTTCCAGGGTGGCGCCCAGGATCTCCAGTTGGACGCGGAGCGTGCGGTCGACCGTCGTCGAGCCGACGATGTGGCAGCGCAGGCCGTGGCGGTGGCAGGCCAGGGCGAGCGCGTGGGCGTAGATGCCGCTGGAGCTGTCGACGAGGGTGTCGCCGGGCTTCACCAGCCCGGTGTCCAGCAGGTGACGTACGGCGCCGAGGGCGGCGTAGAGCTTCATCGTCTCGAACCGCAGACAGATCGCGCCCGGCGGGACGGTCACGACGTGCGGTTCCTTGACGGCCTCGGCTATGTGCTCGTGCATGGGTGGCCCTTCGGTCGGATCGGGATGCGCCTGAGCTGCGCTGGAACTGCGCCCGGGCAGCCCGGGGAGAGGCGCCGGGGCAGGCGGAGTGGGGGAGGCCTCCAGCAGCCTTCACGAGATGAAAATGATTGTCAAGAAGTTCCGGGCAAGACTAGTTCTGATTATCGTTTTCATATACGTTGGCCTCGCCGCCCTCCTCCGGGCGACCGCTCCCGACGGACAGGAACGGGCAACTGCCCTGTTCCCGCGCCGCGTCGGCGGCGGCCGGCGAACGAAGCGCCCCCCTTCAGGGGCCGCGCGGCCCTCGCCGCCCTCGGCACACTCCTCCCGGAAGGTCCTGCCTCATGTCCCCGCCCCCCGTCGCCGCACCGTCGGCGAACAGCGGCGCCGCCCCACCGGCCGACCCGGTTCCGCTCGGACCCCCGGCAGGCCCCGGGGGCCGGCTCGCGTCCCGCACGGGCCTGCTGCTCGCCTGCGGCCTGCTGGCCGTCCTCCTCCTGTGCTCGATCGTGGTCGCGATCGGCCTGGGGGCCGCCGTCGTCTCCCCGGCGGACACCGCCCGGTACGTGTGGGCGGCCGTCAGCGGCGGCAGCGTCACCGCCGCCGAGGTGACGACGTATCAGATCATCTGGGAGATCCGCACCCCGCGCGTCCTGCTCGCGGCGCTCGTGGGAGCCGGGCTGAGCGCCGTCGGCGTGGCCGTACAGGCCATGGTGCGCAACGCCCTCGCCGACCCCTTCGTGCTGGGCGTCTCCTCCGGCGCGTCCGTCGGGGCCGTCGCCGTGACGGTCACCGGGGGCCTGGCCGCGCTGGGCGTCCACGCGGTCTCGGCCGGCGCCTTCCTCGGAGCACTCGCGGCGTCGTTCCTGGTGTACGCCGCCTCCTCGCGGCGCGGTGCGCTCTCCCCGCTGCGGCTCGTGCTCACCGGGGTGGCCCTGTCGCTGGGCTTCCAGGCGGTGATGAGCCTGCTCATCTACGCCGCCCCGGACAGCGAGGCCACCAGCATGGTCCTGTATTGGACGATGGGCAGCTTCGGCGCCGCCGACTGGGGGGCGCTCCCGGTGGTCTCCGCGGTCGTCGTCCTCGGCCTGCTCGTCCTGCACCGGTACGGGCGGGCGCTCGACGTGCTCGCCCTCGGGGACGAGACCGCCGCGAGCCTGGGCATCGGCCCCGACCGGCACCGCAAGGCCCTGCTCGTCCTGGCCTCGCTGATGACGGGCGTGATGGTCGCCGTCAGCGGCTCCATCGCCTTCGTCGGACTGGTCATGCCGCATCTGGTGCGCATGGTCGTCGGCGCCTCGCACGCCCGGGTGCTGGCCGTGGCGCCGCTGGCCGGAGCGGTGTTCATGGTGTGGGTCGACCTGGTGTCCCGGACGCTCGTGGCACCGCGCGAACTGCCGCTGGGCATCATCACCGCCCTCGTCGGCGTGCCGGTCTTCCTGGCCGTGATGCGCCGCAAGGGCTATCTGTTCGGGGGGCGTTGACATGGATCTCGCACTGGACCGGATCTCCGTCGAGACCGACGGCAGAACGCTGGTGGACGCACTGACCCTGGACGTCCCGAGCGGGCAGGTCGTCGCACTGGTCGGACCGAACGGCAGCGGCAAGTCCACCGCCCTGCGGTGCGTCTACCGGGCCCTCACTCCCAGCGCGGGCGCCGTACGGGCGGACGGCCACGACCTCTCCGCGCTGACGCTGCGCCGCTGCGCCCAGCTCGTCGCGGCCATGACCCAGGACGGCTCCGTCGACCTCGACTTCACCGTCGAGGAGGTCGTCGCCCTGGGACGCACGCCCCACCTGCGCGGCAACCAGGCGCTCGACCGCCGCGAACGGGAACTGTGCGAGCGCGCGATGGACCGGCTCGACGTCCGCCACCTCGCCCGGCGCGGCATCCTCACCCTCTCGGGCGGGGAACGCCAGCGCGTCCTGCTCGCCCGTGCGCTCGTCCAGGAACCGGAGATCCTCGTCCTGGACGAACCGACCAACCACCTCGACGTCCGCCACCAGGTCGAACTGCTCTCCCTGCTGCGCGGCTCGGGACTCACCGTCCTGGTCGTCCTGCACGACCTCAACCTCGCCGCGGCCGCCTGCGACCGCATCGGCGTGCTCAGCGAGGGACGACTGGTCGCGGCGGGCCCGCCGCGGGACGTCCTCACTCCGGAACTCGTCGCCGAGGTCTTCGGCGTCACGGCGAGCGTCGTGCCCCACCCGCTGACGGGCGGCCCCCAACTGCTGTACTCCCTCCCCTCCTGTGACAACCCGTGAAAGGCACCCCCGTCATGAAGACGAACAGCGCCCCCGTCGCCCTGCGCCGCCCCGTCGCCCTCGGCACGGCCCTCGCCGCCGTCCTGCTGCTCAGCGGCTGCGGCGCCACGATCGAGGCGGACGCCAAGGCGCCCCCGAAGGTCACGGTCAAGAGGTGCGGCGAACCGGTCGCCTACACGGTTCCCCAACGGGCCGTCGTGTACGAGGGCGGCAGCGCCGACAAGCTGTTCAGCCTGGGCCTGGTGGACCACGTCCACGGGTACGTCATGCCCCCGGCGAACCCGCCGGTGACGGAGTCGCCGTGGGCGGCCGACTACGCCAAGGTGAAGATGCTCAGCGACGACCTGCTCAACAAGGAGATCGTCGTGAAGGCCAAGTCGGACTTCGTCGTGGCCGGCTGGAACTCCGGGTTCAAGGCCGAGCGGGGCATCACCCCGCAGATCCTCGACAAGCTGGGCGTGCAGAGCTTCCTGCACGGCGAGAGCTGCTTCAACTACCCGGGCTTCCCGGAGAAGTCGACCCCCTTCGAGGCCCTGTACGAGGACCTGGCACGGCTGGGGAAGATCTTCCGGGTGGAAGACCGGGCGAAAGCGGTCGTCGGCCGCCTGAAGGAGCGGGTGGCGAAGGTCGAGGCACAGGCGCCCAAGGGCGACCCGGTCCCGGTCTTCCTCTACGACTCGGGCACCGAGCAGCCCTTCACGGCGGGCAACCAGGTCCCGCCCAACGACATCATCAAGTCCGCCGGCGGCCGGAACGTCTTCGACGGTCTCGACCAGCGCTGGACCCAGGTGAACTGGGAGGCCGTCGCCGAGGCGGAGCCGGAGGTCGTCGTGATCCTCGACTACGGGGATCTGCCCGCCCAGAAGAAGATCGACTTCCTGAAGAACTCGCCCCGCACGAAGGAACTCCCCGCCGTCAAGAAGAACAACTTCTTCGTCCTCGACTACAACGAGGGCATCAGCGGGCCGCGCAACATGGACGGCCTGGAGAAGTTCGCGAAGTACCTGCGCGAGCTCGGGCCGAAGGGCTGAAGCACGGGCAGCCCCGGGATGAGCCGGGACGAGCCGGGGCGGGCCGGGGCGGGGAGCCCAGGGGCCCCGCCGCCCGGCCCGCCCCGGGGAGCGGTCCTTCATTCCCGGTACTGCCGACTGCCCGGGGTCGGAACTGTCAGAACTGGAGGGCCCAGAGGTCGATCTTGCCCACGTCCGCGTTGGCGTTGTCGGCCACCCGCAGCTTCCAGGTGCCGTTGGCCGGCTCCGAGGACGCGTTGACGGTGTACGTCTGGGCGATGTTGTCGGCGCTGCCGCCCGTGCCGAACGCCTTCAGGTTGTAGACGCTGCCGTCGGGGGCCACCAGGTCGACCTTCAGGTCGCCGATGTACGTGTGCTTGATGTCGACCTGCACGCTCAGGGCCGCCGGGGCGTTGCCCGCGACACCGCTGACGGTGACGGGGGACTCCACGGTGGCGTTGTCGGCGATCGCCACGTCGGTGGCGTTCTCGAAGCGCTTGCCGGGCGGCGGGGTGGTCGAACTCCCCACGTTCAGGAGCCTGTTCGGGGAGCCGGTGCCCGGGTTGCCGACCACGTTCGGGGTGGCGGCGGCGGTCAGCGCGGAGGAGACCTGCGCCGGGGTGGCGGTCCGGTTGGCGGCCAGGTAGAGCGCGGCCGCGCCCGCCGCGTGCGGAGCGGCCATCGACGTGCCGGAGATGGTGTTGGTGGCCGTGTCGCCGGTGTTCCACGAGGAGGTGATGGAGGAGCCCGGGGCGAACAGGTCCAGCACGCTGCCGTAGTTGGAGAAGCTGGAGCGGGCGTCGGTGTTGGTCGTCGAGCCGACCGTGATCGCCTCGGTGACGCGCGCCGGGGAGTAGTTCTGCGCGTTGGAGCTGTCGTTGCCCGCGGCGACGGCGTACGTGATGCCGCTGGCGATGGAGTTGCGCACGGCGGTGTCGAGCGCGCTGTCCACGCCGCCGCCGAGGCTCATGTTGGCCACGGCGGGCTTCACGGCGTTCCGGGTCACCCAGTCGATGCCGGCGACGACCTGGGCGGTGGTGCCGGAGCCCTGGTTGTTGAGCACGCGGACGCCGACGATCTTCGCCTTCTTGGCCACGCCGTACGCGGTGCCGCCGACGGTGCCCGCGACGTGCGTGCCGTGGCCGTTGCCGTCCTGGGCGGTGTTGTCGTTGTCGATCGCGTCGAAGCCGTAGCTGGCGCGGCCGCCGAAGTCGCTGTGGGTGATGCGGACACCGGTGTCGATGATGTACGCCGTCACGCCCTCGCCCGCGGAGTCGGGGTAGGTGTAGCTCCGGTCCAGCGGCAGGGCCCGCTGGTCGATGCGGTCCAGGCCCCAGGAGGGCGGGTTGGGCTGGGTGGCGGAGATCCTGAAGACGCGGTTCTGGGCGACCGAGGCGACCGCCGGGTCGGCGGCGAACTTCTTCGCCTGGGCCTCGGACAGCTCGACCGCGTACCCGTTGAGAGCCCGCTCGTACGTGTCCTTGATCGTGGCCCCGTACCGCTTGGCGAGCGCCTGGCCCCGCGGCGACTCGGCGTCGACGACGGAGTCCTTGAGGGTGACGATGTAGCTGCCGGGAACGGCTCCGGCGACGCCGGCGTTCTCGATCCGGCCTTCCGCGGCGGCCGGAGCGGCGGCGGCGGGCAGCACGGAGACGGCGCCGAGCGCGAGGGCGGCCACGGAGGTGGCGCCGGCCACCGCCCATCTTCGGGCGACGAAACCGCTGCGGGAAGGCGCTGAATGCATCGACATCGGAGGGATCCTCCTCGTGGGGTGGTGCACCGGGGTGCAGCTGTGGGGGAGTGCACGACAGGGGCATGACAAGCCAACGCGCGGTGAATCCCGGCTTGCCGCCGACCCGCCGACACCGAAAGACTGGCCCATCCCCCCGGACCCCACAAGAGGTCTCGCACTCCCGTAACACCTGTGCCACACAACCGACATGACGATCCGTCATATGCGTGGACAAGGTCGGCGCCCGGGACCCGGGCGGAGCTGCGGCCGGGCGCGGGGCGTAAGCGGTGCGGTGCGGGGCACACGGAACGCGTCCCCTGCCGTCCCCTTCCCCAGTGAACCGAGGTGTCCCCATGATGGTCGTCGGCATCGTCGTCGTCTGTGTCGTCCTGCTGGTCCTGGCCTTTTTCCTGCCCCGGCTCTCGCGGCACCCGGAGCGCGGCACCCAGCGCACGCTCGGCGCGGGTTCGCGTGCCGCGAGCAAGGCCCCGGGGCCGCTCGGCCGCTGGCTGAGCAAGCCGTTCGGCACCAGCTCCCGGGCCGTCTCCCGCAGCGGTGCGGCCGGCCGCAAGGGCCGCGGACGGATGCCCTTCTGACCGGAAACCGGCCGGAATTCGGCGCGAAGAACGCGCCGGAACGTGACGGAGCCCGGGAGCATGTCCAGCTCCCGGGCTCCAGCTTGCCACCCAATTGCGCACACCGGCGGCGTTGAAGACCGCGGATCAGGTTGAGATCGACGTGTTCTGCCTTTGAACTACAGCGCCACGCAAGAGGCGCCGAGAGGACTTGAACCTCCATCCGTCGATGTTCGCCCACGGCCGGTCGATCCGGTGTTCGGCGGCGAATACTGAGACTGGAGCGAGAATCTGAGTTTCACGGGGCCGCCTCTGCCAGGTCTGGGCCACCCCCGCACGTGGTGCGGGGGGAGGGATTCGAACCCCCGACTGACACCCCTTGATCAGCTTCAACATCAGTTTCAGCTTGCGCTCATCGCGCACCCTCCGCTCGCGACGGAGGGCGTGTGTGGGGCTACCGGAAGAGGTAGCCGAATACCGCGTCGCCGACCCGCTGGTCGGTGACCTCCGTGTTGTTCGCCTCCTCACGGGCGAACTTGACCGCCTGCTGGAGCTTCTCGACGCGCTCCAGGAGCTCGTTGACGCGCCGGGCGGGCAGTGCGCCGGAGAACTTCACCGTGGTCCAGTAACCGACCGGCACGTCCTCGTAGTACACCTCGACCTGCGCCGGGTGCTTCTCGGTGGCCTCGGCCTTCACGTGGTTGCGCGGAACCTTCTTCGTCCGGATGGTCCGCACCGGTTCCGTCTTCCAGGAATCCGTCGAGGGGTCCAGGTTCCACGACTCGGAGGCGTCCAGCACCGGCAGCTTGCGCACGAAGGTGTGCAGATCGGTGAGCTGCTTCTCCAGGAACAGCAGGTACGGGACGGGCACCTGGGGCAGCAGCACCGCACCGTCGACCACCACGTCCGCGGCCGCGGACCGGTTCGCCCAGTCCTTCGTCGCGGTCACGTCGAACAGTCGCGTCAGCGTTCCGGCGGTCGCCCGCAGCGCGTCCTCGGCCTTGATCTGCACCCGGGTGGACTCGGGCGGCAACTGCTCGCCCTCCTCGTCCTTGGGCTGGTAGGTCCGGGAGATGCCGGCCAGCAGGGCGGGCTTCTGCACGTCCTGGTGGGCCTGGGTGAGTTCCTGGAGGGCCTTGGACTTGACGCCCTTTTCGACGGCGATGATCTGATTCAGCTTCGGCACCCGGCGAACCTAACAAGCCCGCGCCGTCAGCACATCCGATTTTCACCGCGCGGCTCGCACACGGCGGGCGCGACGTCCGCACGGGACGTGAACACAAGACGTGAACCTGTGCGCGGAACCACCTGTGCGCGGAACGTACAACTCCGTTCGTATGACCGCCGCACGGCCGGGTACCGGGACCGGCATGCTGAGAAACCTCTTCGATCCCGAGAACCTCGTCCAGCCCGTGTCGGCCCCCGGGCTCACCCAGGAGAACGCCATGGCGGTGCGGTACGCCGTCAAGGGCGAGGCACGGGCAAGGCAGGGCACCATGGTCGCCTGGCGCGGGTCCCTGGAGTTCGAGCGCCAGGGCCAGGGCGTGGGCAACTTCCTCAAGCGCGCGGTGACCGGCGAGGGCCTGGCCCTCATGACAGTCACCGGCGAGGGCGAGGCGTGGTTCGCCTCCGACGCGGCCCACTGCTTCCTCGTCGACGTGGACGAGAACCACGGCCTGACGGTCAACGGCAAGAACGTCCTGTGCTTCGACGCCTCCCTGAACTACGACATCACCACCGTCAAGGGCGCCGGGATGGCCGGCGGCGGCCTGTTCAACTGCACCTTCACCGGCACCGGCCGGCTGGCGCTCACCAGTGCGGGCATCCCGCTGGTGCTGCCGGTGACGCCGCAGGCACCCGTCCACGTGGACACGGACGCCGTGGTCGCCTGGAGCCCGGCGCTGAGCACCTCGCTGCACCGCTCGCAGAGCATCGGGTCCATGGTGAAGGGCGGCTCGGGCGAGGCCGTGCAGCTGAAGCTGGAAGGGGAGGGGGTCGTCGTGGTCAATCCCGGCGAGCCCAAGCCCACTCCGTCGTCCTGACCCCGCCGCACGCGTCCGTGCCGAGGGGCCCCTCGGCACGAGCGCCGGGAAGGGGACGGGCGCGCTGCGCCCGCGCGGTCCCGCCCTCCTCCCGCGCACACGATTCGCGCGCACACAATTCGATTGCGGCCCCGGCCCGCCTGCGGCAGGGTGCGACCAGCACTCGTAGCCACCCCGCAAGGAGACAGCACATGCGCCGACTTTCCGCGTTCCCTCCGAAGGCCCCCTTCACCTCTTCAGAGAACCGGATCGTCAGTGCACACGGAAACGCACATCTCCGCGGGCGCGCCCAACCCCGCGCGCTCCGCCTCCCCGACCCCCGGGTCTGACGCCCTCAACCTGGGCATCGTCGCCCACGTGGACGCGGGCAAGACGAGCCTCACCGAGCGGCTCCTGCACTTCGCCGGAGTCCTCGACGAGATCGGCAGCGTCGACGCGGGCAGCACCCACACCGACACCCTCGCGCTGGAGCGCCGCCGCGGCATCACCATCAAGTCCGCCGTCGCGTCGTTCGCACTCGACGGCCGTACGGTCAACCTCATCGACACCCCCGGGCACCCCGACTTCATCGCCGAGGTGGAACGGGTCCTCGGCGTGCTCGACGGGGCCGTCCTGGTGGTGTCCGCCGTCGAAGGCGTCCAGGCGCAGACCCGCGTCCTGATGCGCACCCTGCGACGCCTGCGCATCCCCACCCTGATCTTCGTCAACAAGATCGACCGCAGGGGGGCGCAGGACACCTCCCTGCTGCGCTCCCTCGGCGACCGGCTCACCCCCGCGCTCGCCCCGCTGGGCGCGGTCCACGACGCGGGCCTCCCCACCGCCTCCTTCCAGCCGTACCCCGAAGCGGACGCGGACTTCGCCGACCGTCTGGGGCAGCGCCTCGCGGAGCAGGACGACGCCGTGCTGGCCGCCTGCCTGAACGCCCTGCCGCACCCGCTGCCGCCCGCCCGGCTGCGCGCGGAACTCGTGCGGCAGACCCACCGGGCGCTGATCCACCCGGTGTTCTTCGGATCGGCCGTCACCGGGGCAGGCGTCGACGCCCTCGCCGAGGGCATCGGCCAACTGCTGCCGCCGGCCGGGGGAGCCCCGGACGAACCGGTCTCGGGCACGGTCTTCAAGGTCGAGCGGGGCGCCGCCGGGGAGCGGATCGCGTACGTCCGGCTGTTCGGCGGACGGGTGCGGGTACGCGACCACGTGACCCTCCGGCAGGGCCCGGGCGCGGCCCGGGAGGGCAGGGTGACCGGAGTGCGGGTCTTCGCGGAGGGCACGGTCACCGGTGCGCGGGCGGTCGCGGCCGGGCAGATAGGCCAGTTGCTCGGCCTCGCCGACGTACGGGTGGGCGACACGATCGGTAGGCCCGGGCCGCGGACGGGGACGGACCGCCACTTCGCGCCGCCCGCCCTGGAGACCGTCGTCCGGCCGGTCCGCCCCGGCGACCGCGCCGCCCTGCACTCCGCGCTCCTGCAACTCGCCGAGCAGGACCCGCTGATCGGGCTGCGGCACGACGAGATCCGGCGCGAGACCTCCGTATCGCTGTACGGGGAGGTGCAGAAGGAGGTCATCGGGACGACGCTCGACGAGGACTACGGCATCCCCGTCTCGTTCTCCGCGACCACCACCCTGCACCGGGAGAGCGTCGACGGTCCGGGGCAGGCGCACGAAACGAGGGGGGAGGACGGAAACCCCTTCGCCGCGACCGTCGGACTGCGGGTGGAGCCGGGCCCGCCCGGAAGCGGCGTGGACCACCGGCTGGGCGTCGAACTCGGCTCGATGCCCCACGCGTTCATGCGCGCCGTGGAGGACACCGTCCGGGCGACGCTCCACCAGGGCCTGTACGGCTGGCAGGTGAGCGACTGCGTCGTGACGCTGACGCACAGCGGATTCTGCTCCGTGCGGAGCACCGCCGCCGACTTCCGCGGCCTGACCCCGCTGGTGCTGATGAGCGCGCTGCGCCGGGCCGGGACCACCGTGCTGGAGCCGATGCACGACTTCCGCCTCGAAGTCCCGTCGGCCGCGCTCGGACAGGTCGTGCCACTCCTGGCCCGCCTGCGGGCGGTGCCGGCCGCACCGCGCGTCGAGCGGTACGGCTGCTCGCTGACCGGTGAGATCCCGGCCGCCTCCGTCCACCCGCTGGAACGCCGGCTGGCCGGGCTCACCGGCGGCGAGGGGCTGTTGGAGACCTCCTTCGCCCGTCACCGGCCGGTGACGGCCACCCGGCGGCCCCCGTCCAGGGCGCGCACCGACCACAACCCGCTGCACCGCCGGGAGTACCTGCTGCACGTCGTGCGCAGGGTCTGAGACGGTGACGGGCCGCGGCCGGTGCGCGGCGCCGTCGGCGGACGCCGCGCACCGGCGGGCGCGCGGTGACCGCCGGCGGTCAGGCCGCGACGAGCTCCTCGGCGACGAACCTGTCCACGAACTCCTGGGCGCGGCGGTCGAAGTCGGCGTACTGCGCCTCCCGTTCGGCGCCCGTGACCGCCTGGCCGACCAGGAGGTTGCCTTCGGCGTCGACGCGCTGGGGCCGCTCCTCCGCGTCGGTGAGCAGGCCGACGGTGGACCGGGAGAAACCGCAGTAGGAGGCGATGCCGTCGTTCAGGCCGCTGTCCAGGACGGCCTGCATCCCCGCCACGACGGGATCGTCGGACGGGGCGCCGGCCAGGCCCAGCCACAGCATGCGCTTGCCGGCGAGGCGGGGCTTGCTGCGGCCGTAGGCGAACCCGTAGTTCCACACGCGGTCGATCCAGCCCTTGAGCACGGCGGGCACGCTCTGCCAGTAGACGGGGAAGACGGCGACGACGACATCGGCGTCGAGGACGCGCCGCATGTGGGCCTGCACTTCGTCCGAGTACGCCTTCTCCCTGTTGCCCCAGTCCGGCTCGTCCGCGGTGTTCATCCGCGGGTCGAACCCTTCCGCGTGCAGGTCGAGCAGGTCGACGCGGTACCCGGCCGCTTCGAGCCGGGCGGCGGCCCGGCGGGCGGTGTGCGCGGTGAGGGAGTCGGCGCGGTGGTGCGCGACGACGACGAGGGCGGTCCTGCTCTGGCTGGCGAGCTCGGTCACGGTGTCTCCCGGTAGGTCTCGGTCGGTGCGATGAACCCAGTACAGCCCCGGCGGGATAGATGATCCATGGGAGAAACGCTACGGAACATAGGCGATCGTCTACGCTGCTTCCATGGATCCTCTGAGTTCGCTCCTGAGCGGCATCCGGGCCGAGGGCTCGGTCGTCAGCCACGCCGTACTGACGGCGCCCTGGACCATCCGCTTCGCCGACGGGGCGCCGCTGACCATGGTCAGCGTGCTGCGCGGCGGCGGCACCCTGCTGCTGCCCGACGGCACGCGGCGGACGGTCCGCGCGGGTGACACGGCCATCGTGCGCGGCCCCGCGCCGTTCCACCTGGCGGACCGCCCCGACAGCGTCCGACGCCCCCACTCCACCTACGAGATCGCCTGTTTCGCCGCGGACGCGGAGTGCACCGCCGAGGAGCTCGCCGGAATCCGCTGGGGCGGCGAAACGGAGGCGGCGACCGCGCTGATCGTGGGCGCCTACCGCGCCTCGGGCCGCCGCCACGAGCGGCTGCTGCGCGCGCTGCCGCCCGTCCTGGTGGTCACGGAGGACGCGGAGGTCTGCGCCTGGCTTGAACAGGCCGCCGCCGACGCCGCCCAACTCACCGCAGGATCACAGGCGCTGATGGACCGGCTCCTCGACTGGGCGCTGGTGTGCACCCTGCGCAATTGGTTCGACCAGGCCGGCGCCGACGCGCCGAGCTGGTACCGGGGCCTCGCCGACGAGGTCCTCGGCCCCGCCCTCCAGGCCTTCCACGACCGGCCCGCCGAACCCTGGACGGTCGCCTCGCTGGCCACCCGGGCCGGGGTCTCCCGGGCCCTGTTCGCCAAGCGCTTCACCGCGCTGATGGGCCGGCCGCCCCTGGCCTACCTCACGGAATGCCGGATGGCCGAGGCCGAGACGCTGCTGACCGACACGGACCTCAGCGTCGCGCAGGTCGGAAGGTCCGTCGGCTACGCCGACGCCTTCGGCTTCAGCGCCGCGTTCAAACGCCACACCGGCGAGAGCCCCCGCGCGTTCCGCACCGCGGCGGCCTGACCGCCCCGGCCGTACGCGCCGGCGCCCACGGCCGGTGCGCGGACCGCGTCAGGGCGCGCCCGGCGGCGTTCCCTCTCCGAAGGGACGGCCGCCCAGGCGCTCGCGGCCGTGCGGGGTGGTCCAGCCGTCGGTGTCCGGCCCCAGCGGCACGACGCCCGTCGGGTTGATGCCCCGGTGGACCCGGTAGTAGTGGCGTTTGATGTGGTCGAAGTCCACGGTGTCCCCGAACCCCGGCGTCTGGAAGAGGTCCCGGGCGTACGCCCACAGCACGGGGTTTTCGCTGAGCTTGTACCGGTTGCACTTGAAGTGGCCGTGATAGACCGCGTCGAAGCGCACCAGCGTCGTGAACAGCCGGATGTCGGCCTCGGTGAGGGTGTCGCCCACCAGGTAGCGCCGGCCGGCGAGCCGCCGCGTCAGCGCGTCGAGCCGGCGGAAGACGTCCCGGCACGCACTCTCGTACTCCTCCTGGCCGGTCGCGAACCCCGCCCGGTACACACCGTTGTTGAGGTCCTGGAAGACGTCCTCCATCACCTCGTCGATCTCCGCGCGCAGGGCCCGCGGATACAGGTCGGGCGCTCCCGGACGGTGCAGCTCCGTCCACTCGGTGGCCAGGTCGAGGGTGATCTGCTGGAAGTCGTTGGTGACCAGCCGCCCACTGGGCACGTCCACGATCGCCGGCACGCTCACCCCGCCCGGCGCGTCCTTCTCCCGCGCCTCGTACGCCTCGCTCAGGTACCGGATGCCCAGGACCGGATCGCGGCCGTCCGGGTCGAGGGTGAAGCGCCAGCTCCGGTCGTCCTGGATCGGGTCGGTGATCCCGAGCGACAGGGCGGACTCCAGGCCGAGCAGCCGGCGCGCGACGAGCACCCGGCCGGCCCACGGGCACGCCAGGCTCACCACGAGCCGGTAGCGCCCCGCCTCCACCGGCCAGCCGTCGCGCCCGTCGGCGGTGATCCGGTCCGCGAAGTGACTGCGCGACCTCTTGAACCGCTTCTTCCCGTAGGACTCGTTGCCCATCCCGGCTCTCCCTCTCGCTCGTGAATGCGCCGCGCCGACGCCGTCGGCCCGTTGTGCGACGAATGCCGATTCTGTCCCGTACGGCGGACCGATGTCATCTGCACGGGTTACGGGACGGGGGAGCGGGTTACGTGTGTACGCAGCCGCTGCGAACAGAGCGCGGAGGCACGCGGACCCGAGGACGCGTACAGGCCAGGAGTGAGGACGCGCATGACCAGCCCCCAGCACCAGTCGGACCAGGACGCCGGACGCCCGGAGACGGCTCTCGACGAGGCCCTGAAGGAGTTCGAGGAGGCCGAGACCTGCGATGTCGGCCGGACCGACCTCCCCGCGGACCACGACGGGGAGGCCGGGGACGCGCTGTCCCCCAACGAGGAGGCCCAGGAGGACGCCTCGGGCCACTGAGAGGACGCCTCGGCCCGAGGGGCCGGACTGCCGGCATGACCCGGCAGGCGGCCCCGCGCCGCGCCGTGCGTCGTCAGTTCGAGGTTCCGGATGCGGTGGGCCGCGCACCCGGCCGCCGTGGTGAAGTGCCATCGGCCGGGCAGGTGTTACCGATCTCTTACGGCCCCCGCCAGGGCTCGCCCGGCGGGCGCTGCCGTGGGTTCACTGGGGGCACGAAGACCCGGCCCGGCACCCTGCGCGGGCCCGTCCGTCCCGGCCCAGCCCCCCTGGAGTTCCCATGCCCGCGCCCGCCGCACGCCGCCGCACGCTCGTCGCCCTGCTGGTCGTCCTGACCGTGGCCGCGGGGGCCGCCCTCTACGCCTTCCAGCCCTGGAAGGCGTTCACCACGACCACCGTGAACGAGGCGCTTCCCCCCGCGGCGGCCGCCCCCACCGCCCCCGGCCCGCCGGGCGCGACGCCCGCCCCGGGCCCGGCCGGCCCCGTCGACCTCGCCCGGGGCGACTTCGTCAGCCACGAGCACACCACCACGGGCACCGCCCGCACGGTCCGCCTCGCCGGCGGCGCCGGGACCGTGCTGCGCCTCGAGGGACTCGTGACCTCGGAGGGCCCGGACGTACGGGTCTACCTGTCGCGCGAGGACGCCGAGGGGGCGGAGAGGGACCTCGGCGAGGGCGCGGTGGAGCTGGGCGGGCTCAAGGGCAACCGGGGCGACCAGAACTACGCCGTCCCGGCCGGAACCGATCTCTCCGCCTACCGCAGCGCCGTCATCTGGTGCGAGCGCTTCTCGGTGTCCTTCGGCGCCGCCGACCTCACGCCCCGGCGGTCGGCAGCGTGATCTCGAAGCAGCAGCCGCCCGGCACGTTGCGGACCTCGGCCCGCCCGGAGTGCGCCTCCACGATGCCGCGCACGATGGCCAGGCCCAGGCCCGCCCCGGCCGGCGGGGTCCGGGCCGCGGTGCCGCGCCAGCCGGTGTCGAAGACCCGGGCCAGGTCCTCGGCCGGGATGCCGCCGCAGCCGTCCGTGACGGACAGGACCGCCCCGGCGGCCCGCTGCTCGGCGGCGACCGTCACCGTGCCGTCGGCCGGCGTGTGACGGATCGCGTTGACCAGGAGGTTCGCCAGCACCCTGGACATCTCCCGGCCGTCCACCTCCAGCGGCACCGGATCGACCCGCTCCCCGACGAGCCGCACCCCGTGCTCCCGGGCGAGCGGGTCCGTCCCCTCCAGGGCCTCGCCGACCAGGTCGTACGCCGACATCCGGACCGGTTGCAGGGCGAGCGCGCCGGCGTGGATACGGGAGAGCTCGAACAGGTCGCCGACCATGGAGTTGAGCCGGTCCACCTCGGTGCGGATCTGCCGGTGGTAGCGGGCGGTGTCCTGCGCGACGCCGTCCTCCAGCGCCTCCGACATGGCGCGCAGACCGGCCAGCGGGGTGCGCAGGTCGTGCGAGATCCAGGCCACCAGCTCGCGCCGGGACGCCTCCAGGGTGCGCTCGCGTGCGCGCGCCCCGGCCAGCCGGGCGGCCGTCGCGGCGAGCTCGGCGCTGAGGGCGGCCAGCTCGGCGGGCGCGGCTCCCGGCGGCGGCGGGGTGAAGGTGCCGCCGTCGCCGAACTCCCGCGCCGAGTGCACGAGTTGCCGGGTGCTGACGACGAGGCGGCGGCCGAGGGCGAGCGCGGTGAGGAGCGAGACCCCCGCCGCCATCGCGACGACCAGCGTGACCACGTAGAGGTCGTGGGGGGACAGGAACATCGCCCAGGCCACGGCGAGGGTCCCGGCGAGCATCGCGCCCACCGCGACCGCCGCCACCACGGCGAGCGACACCGCGACCGAACGGCGGCGCAGCAGGTGCAGGACGGCGGCGCCCAGCAGCCCGGCCCCGGCCGCGCCGAGGAAGGCGTAGAGGGCGATGATCAGGATGTCGCGCACGGGCGGCCCTCAGCTCTCCGCCGTCCGGGGCCGCGGCGGGTCCTGCATCCGGTCCCGCGGTGGGAGTTGCGGCGGGTCGAAACGGTATCCGGCGCCCCAGACCGTCTGGATCAGCAGGGGGCGGGCCGGGTCCTCCTCGATCTTGCTGCGCAGCCGCCGCACATGGACGGTGACGGTGGAGAGGTCGCCGAACTCCCACCCCCACACCTCCCGCATCAGCAGCTCCCGGCCGCACACCTGCCCCGGGTGCCGCAGGAAGTGGGCGAGCAGGTCGAACTCCCGCTGCGTGAGGGACAGCTCGCGCCCGTCCTGGCGGGCCCGCCGCGCCGCCGGATCGAGTTCGAGGCCGGCCGCGCGCAGCACGGGACCCGGCGCGGGGGGCCGGGAGGCGCGGCGCAGCACGGAGGCGACCCGCAGGACCAGTTCGCGGGGGCTGAACGGCTTGGTCACGTAGTCGTCGGCCCCCACCTCCAGCCCGAGGATGCGGTCCTCCTCGCCGCTGCGGGCGGTCAGCATGATCACCGGAACGGGCCCGTCCGCCCGCAGCGTGCGGCAGACCCGGAGGCCGTCCATGCCGGGCAGCATCAGGTCCAGGACCACCAGGTCGGGCCGGCGGCGGCGGGCCGCGGCCAGCGCACCGGGCCCGTCGGCGGCGCGGTCCACCGCGAACCCGGCCCGCTCCAGGTACCCGGCGACCACCTCGGACACGGTCGGGTCGTCGTCCACCACCAGCACCCGCTGCACGTTCCCCATCCGCACAGCCTCGCATCCGCGCGGGCGGGGAGGCGCACGCGGGCGGCCGCAGCGCGCGGACGTCCGCGTTCCGTAAGGACTTCCGCCCCCGGCCCGCCGTCGTGGGCCGGGGGCGGCCGGGTCAGCGCACCGCCACCGGGGAGGAGGCGCCCGGGACGGAGAGGCGGGGAGCGCCGGTGCCGTCGGCGGGGGTGGTCCACAGGTCGCTCCTGCGGCCGTCCTGTCCCGGCAGGGCGTACCCGAGGGTGGCGTCGTCCAGCCAGGCGGCCTGGTCGTCGACGCTGCGGGTCTCGGCGAGCGCGTGCTCGCGCAGGGTCGCCAGGTCCAGGACGTACAGCTGCCAGGGCTTCGAGGGGTCGTCCCTGACCTTCTTCTTGAAGGCGATCCGGGTGTTGTCCGGCGACAGCGAGGGGCATTCGACGTTCGTGCGCAGCGCCTTGGCCGACCACTTCCGCAGGTCGCCCTCGACGAGGTGGGTCCTGCCCTTGGTCGAGACGGTGGCGTAGAAGCGGTTGTCGTCGCGGGCGAAGGTCACGCCCCAGAAGTTGACGTCGGGGGAGTGGTGGCGGACCCCGTCGATGGTCAGCGGGATGCCTTCGATCGACTTGACCAGGAACCCGGTCCGCAGGTCCAGGACGGCCGTCCGGGTGGAGAAGGCCGACGTGGCGTAGGAGTCGCCGGTGGCGAAGGTGGTCCAGGCCAGGACGTTGCCCGAGGCGGAGACCCGGGCCCGGTTGGGGATGCCCGCGACGGTGACCCGGCGGACCTCCCGCAGGTTCCGGTCGAGGACGACGGCGTGCGTGCGGGCGGGCACCCCGGGCAGTTTCCGCAGGCACAGGGCGTGCTGCCCCGCCGCGTGGAACCGGTCGCAGGAGGGCCCGCCGGTCTGCGCGGACGCCTGGCCGGCGACCCGGCGCGCGACCCGGCCCGAGTCCCCCTCGCGGAAGTACAGGCCCGGCGCGGCGAGGGTGAACGAGGCGTCGGCCTGCACCTGGCCCGCCGGGGCCTGGCGCTCGCGGGCGTGCAGGACGTAACCCAGCGAGCCGCCCCCCAGCAGGAGCACGGCGGCGACCACCAGGACCAGACGCAGTCGCCGGTTGCGGAGATTCATGACGCCTCCGGGGCGGCAGAGGGAGCGGGAGCGGAGGAGGTGGGCGGCGGGGAGGCGGCGGCGGAGGAGGGCGGCGGCGGGGAGGCGGGCAGCACGCGCCACGCCGCGACCAGGGCCGCCGCCAGGACGGCCGCCGCCGTCGCCAGGGCGGGCCCCGACCCCCAGAAGGTCCAGGCCGCGCCGAAGCCGGCCGCGCCGACCAGCCGGGCCAGGGCCTGCCCGGTCTGCAGGATCGCGAATCCGCTCGCCCGGCCGTGCGCGGGCAGCACGGGACCGGCGAGGGCCATCAGGACGCCGTCGGTGGCGGCGTAGAAGACGCCCAGCAGGGCGAGGACGACGACGAGCGTCGTCCAGGTCACCGGGCCGAGCAGCACGGCGTACGCGCCGAGCAGCGCGGCGTGCCCGAGCAGGAACGGCACCCGGCGTCCGGTCCGGTCGGCGATCCGGCCCGCCGGGACGCTGAGCAGCAGGTAACCGACGGCGGCGCCGAGCGGCAGCAGCGGGAACAGGGCCGGCGGGAGGTCCAGGCCCTGCTGGAGCAGCAGGTAGAGGAAGGCGTCGCCGATGGTGGCCGCGCCGAGCAGGGAGGCGGCGTACAGGATGCGCCGGAAGGCGGGGTCGCGCAGCGGCCGGTGGGTGGCGGGGCGCGTGCGGACGGGCGGGCCGGCGGGGGCCGCCGGGACGTACATCACGAGCAGCAGTACGCCGAGCAGGCCCACGCAGAAGCTGACCACGAACACCGCGTCGTAGGCGTCGGCGGTCGCCCACAGCACGGCGAAGGCGACCAGGGGGCCCAGCAGCGCGCCGGTGGTGTCCATCGCCCGGTGCACGCCGAAGGAGCGGCCCAGTTCGCCGGGCGGGGAGCTGAGCGAGATCAGGGCGTCCCGGGGCGCGGTGCGCACGCCCTTGCCGAGCCGGTCGGCGGCGAGCGAGGCGGCGATCCCGGCGGTGGCGCCGCCCGCGAGGAGCAGCCCGAGCCGGGAGAGGGCGGAGAGCAGGTAGCCGGCCCCGGCGACCCGCTTGTGCCGGCCCCCGCGGTCGGCGAGCCGTCCGCCGAGCAGCCGCACGAGGGCGGTCGCCCCGTTGAACAGGCCGTCCAGGAAGCCGAACTGGAGCGGGGTGAGACCCAGACCGAGGACCAGGTAGAGCGGCAGCACCGCCGTGACCATCTCCGAGGAGACGTCCGTGACGAGGCTGACCGCGCCGAGTGCGATGACGGTGCCGGGCACGCGCCGCCGGGCCCCTGCGGGGCGGGGCGGCGCGTCCGGGCGGCCGTTGGCTGCCAGGTACATCAGTGGCAGCTGTACTTCGGGCTCGTGTCCTTCACCTTGCCGTCGACGCCGATGTAGCTCCAGGCGTAGCCGGTGTCGTCGAAGTCCATCTTCAGCACGCCGTAGGGGCCGCTGATCCGCTTCTGGCTGTTCGGCTGGATCTCCTCGATCGGGTAGGGCTCGGCGCCGCCCATGCCGCCGACGATCTGCACGATCCCGTCGGCCTTGGCCTTGCCCTCGGGGTCCTGCGGGGCGAACCGCTCGTAGTGGTGGTCGTGGCCGCCGAGGACGACGTCGGCCTTGGCGCCGTACAGGATCTTCCACACCGGCTTGGAGACCAGCTCGTTGCCGTGCCCGCCGGAGGAGAAGAGCGGGTGGTGGAAGTAGGCGGCGATGCACTTCTTGCTGTTGGCGGCGAGGTCGGCCTTCAGCCAGTTGATCTGCTCGGCCTTGTCGAAGGAGTTGGAGTCGAGGGCGACGAAGTGCCAGTTGCCCTCGTCGTAGCTGTAGTAGCTCTTGCCCTTCGGGTAGGCGATGGAGCCGAAGTAGGACTTGTAGCCGGAGAGGGAGCCCGCCGGGTCGTACGTCTCGTGGTTGCCGGGCACCGGGCGGGTCTTGGCCTTGAAGGCGCCCCAGGTCTTGTCGTAGTAGGCGCGGAAGTCGCTCAGGCGGGCGTCGTCGTACTGGTTGTCGCCCATGGTCAGGTAGAACTTCGGGTTGAGCTGCTGCGCCAGCTTGGCGGTCTTGGGGTGGGCGCAGTTGCTGTCGGACGCGGTGCACTGGGCGGCGATGTCACCGGCCGCGACGACCGTGAAGGCGCCGGTGGGCGGCGGGGTGGAGTCGAGGGTGCCGTACACCTCCGCCTCGAACAGCGAGTAGCCGTACTCGGTGCCGCGCGCGGTGCCGTACACGCGCAGGTACCTGCCGGTGCCGGTGAGGGCGGTGAGGTCGTCGGTGCCGCCGTTTCCGGCGGTCTCCTGGGCGATCGTGGTCCAGGCCACCCCGTCCGCCGACGTCTCGACGCGGTACGCCTTGGCGTAGGCGGCCTCCCAGACCAGCCGGACCCGCGAGACGGAGGCGTTGGCGCCCAGGTCGATGCGCAGCCACTGCGGGTCCTTGCCCTCGGCGCTGGCCCAGCGGGTGGCGGGGTCGCCGTCGACGGCGTTCTCGGGGCCGAAGGAGGAGGACTCGTCGGAGGAGGACGTGGTGGCCTTCCCCCCGGAGATGACCGGGTCGGCGGCGGCCGTGGCCGGGCCGGGAAGGGCGAGGAGGAGCCCGCCGACGAGGGCGAGCAGGGCGGTGAGGGAGAGGAGGAGGGTGGGGGTCCTTCCGGGGGAAGGGGGGAGATGGGCTGAGACGTTCAGGCGCATACCTGGACTCCCTGACGTGGGGCGAGGAGAGCTGGAATGTGTGCGGGCCGCCGTCCCGCCCGCCGGGGCGGGCGGGACGGCGGAACGGCGGCCGGGTCAGAGCTCTCGCTGAGCGCGTCATGCCCGTCGCAACGCGGGCACCGCGCCGAGCCGCCGTACGTCGAAATCGGTGCTGGTGGTGCGGCTCAGGCGCGGATCTTGCTCCGGATCCAGACGCCGGCTTCCTTGAGGACGGACGTGCCGGTCCACTTGTCGTCGGTGTCGCACACGCCGTCCTTGAAGACGGCGCCGGAGCGGTGGTCGTCGGAGTAGTTCCAGTTGACCCAGGAGATCTTCTTGCGCTTCATGAGGTCGAGGTACTTCTGCGCCATCGCGAAGTCGTTGGCGTCCTCGCCCTTGTAGTTCTGGGTGCCGAACTCGGTGACGAAGACGGGCAGCTTGTCGGAGGCCCGGTCGAGCGTCTGCAGGTACTCCTCGCGGTGCGAGGCCGCGTAGAAGTGGAAGGTGTACATGATGTTCGAGGCCCGTACCGGGTTGTTCACCACCTCGGACTCGTCGGAGTCCTCGGACACCCCGAAGGACGACCAGGCGCGCGTTCCGACGAGCACCACCGAGTCGGGGTCCTTGGCGCGGATGACCGGGATGACCTGCTCGGCGTAGGACTTGACGCGCGACCAACTGACGCCGGACGGCTCGTTGGCGATCTCGTAGAGGACGCCGGGGTGGTCCTTGTACTTCTTCGCCATGGCGGTGAAGAAGGTCTTCGCCCGCTCCAGGTTGTAGTGCGGGTCGCCCGGCTCCAGCATGTGCCAGTCGATGATCGCGTACATGCCCCGGGCGAGGGCCAGGTCGACGAACTTCTGCGCGCGGGCGGTGAACTTGGCGGGGTCGTCCTCGTAGCCCTCGTCCTGGACGTACGTGGAGACGCGCAGGACGTCGGCGCGCCAGTCGGTGGCGAGCGCGTCCATGGACTTGCTGGTGACGCACTGGGGGAACCACTGCGTGCCGTGGGTGCTCATGCCGTTGAGCTGGACGGCCTTGCCGTCGGCGTCACAGAGCTGGGTGCCGCAGACCTTGAGGGGACCGTTGATCGCACGGGCCCCCGGTGCGGAGGAGGAGGAATCCCCCGCGGGGGACGCGGAGGCGGTGCCGGAGAGGGCCAGCAGGACGGCCGCGAGGGAGCCGCTGGCCATGGACATGACAGATCGGGCGGACCGGCGCATCACGAACTCCAGGTGTGGGGTGAGCGTGTGTTCCTGGCGTGAAAGCTAGGGGTCCGCCCAGGCGGCGTCAAGAGTGTTGGGAAACCTTCCTAACGATTAAGCGGAATATGAGGAGTTGCTCGTGGGCGGCAGAAAGCCCTCCTGAACCCGGCGCGGGGGGAGGGCTGTTGGACTACGGGAGATCGCCGCGCTCGGCGGGGCTCCCCCTCGTTCATTTCGTGTACACCGGACGACGGGGTCACCCGCCGTCCGCCGGTCGCCGTACCGACACGGAGCACCGGCACGCTCAGGCGCGTCCGCCCCCCCCCGCACCCGCCCGGCCGGGGCGGCTGCACGGGGTGCGGGCCCTGCGGGACCCCGACGGCTGCGCCTGTGTGCCCGTCCCGGCCGGGCGCGGTGCGGAACGCGCCCCGCGCCCGGCCGGCGCGTCATCCGGCTGCGTCGGTGTCCCGCGCGTTCGTCCGTACGTCCGTGAGGACGAAGCCGCTGCGCGGCCGGGTCGGCATCCGGTTCAGGGGGATGCGGAGGTCCTGTTCCGGCACGTCGTACGCCAGTCGTGCCAGCCGCGGCGTCAGCGTCGCCAGCACCGCGAGCGTCACGTCCTCGCCGGGGCAGCGGTGCCCGGTGGCCGGATCGCCGCCGCCCTGGGGGACGAGTTCGTCCCGGCCGGGCGCCCGGTCCAGGAAGCGGCCGGGGTCGAAGGCGTAGGGGTCGGGGAAGAGCGCCGGGTCGTGGTCGTGGCCGTAGAGGTCGAGGACCACCATCGTGCCGGCGGGCACCGGCCGGCCGTCCCACTGCGCGGTGTCGGTGGCCAGACCGGCGACGAAGGGCGCGAAGGGGTAGAAGCGGCGCACCTCCTGGGCGAACGCCAGGGCCCGGGCCGCGTCCCCCGCGGCGAGCCGCTCGCGCTGCTCGGGCCACCGGTGCAGCGCGTGGGCGGCGAACGCCAGGTACCAACTGACCGCCACGGTGGGCCGGATGACGTTGAGCACCTCGACGGCCGCCGTGTGCGGGTCCAGCAGGGCGCCGTCGGCGTCCCGGTGGTGGGCGACGGCGGCGAACGCCGTGGCCGCCTTGACGGACGGTCCGCCCGCTTCCGTCCCGGTCCCCGCCCGCCGGCGCTCGGCCGTCACGAGTTCCGCGATCCTGGCCTCCTGCCTCGCCCGGGCCCGGCGGGCGCGGAAGTGCCGGGGACCCGCCGTGGCGAAGCCGTCGACCATGGCGACCAGGTCGGCGGCCAGGTGCCGCGAGCCGTCCGGGCCGGCGGGCAGGGCGACGCCCGCCCAGTCGCAGACCGCCCGGGTGATGATCTCGGACACCTCGTCGAAGAGCACCACCCGGTCCCGGCCGGGCCACGCGGCCACCGTCCGGTCCCACTCGCGGGCCAGCCGGTCGGACAGGTCCCGCAGCCCGCCGGCGTCCTTGAGCTCGGCCATGAAGAGCGACTTGCGGACCCGGTGGGCCCCGCCGTCCAGGGTGTGCACCGCGCCCCGCCCGAACAGGGTGTCCAGGAGCGGCCCCGGCAGGGCGCCCTCGCGTACGACGTTGTGCTCGTCGTAGAACCAGCGCACCGCGTCCGGGCCGTGCAGGGCCAGCGCCCGGCGCCCGGCCAGCCGCGTGTGCACGGGCCAGCTCCCCTCGCGCCGGTGCCGGTCGGGCAGCCAGGCGTAGCCCTTCAGAAGCAGGGGCAGGGTGCTGTCCATCATGCGTTCTCTCTTCTCGTGCTCGTCGTGCTCGTCGTGCTTGTCGTGCATTTCGTGCTTGCCGCGCACGGTGTGCTGGTCGTGCTTCCGTGCGACGGACCCGCGGGACGCCGGGGGCGGGGCGGCGGAAGGCGCGTCGCGGCCCCGGCGCCGGAGCCGCGGCGTCAGACCCGGGCGTCCTGCCCGCTCCGGTCCGGGCTCGACTCCTCCACGGTGCGGGCCAGGCGGCCCAGCAGACTGCGGTGCCGCAACTGCATCAGCGCGTCCAGCGCACCGTTGTGCAGCGCGCCGCCCACGCCGCGCAGCGGGTGCTCGTCCAGGGTCACCAGGGTGTGTTCGCCCCACGGCCTGATGTCGAAGGCGATCCGCGCGGTGCCCAGCGGCCCGCTGTACGCCTCCAGCTCCAGGGAGTGCGGAGGCTCGTGGCGGCGCACGGTGGTGTGCCCCTCGAACTCCTTGCGGCCCAGGCGGACGGTGTAGCGCAGGGTCGCCCCCTGCTTCGGCCAGGCCCCGGTGTCCGGGCGGGTGGAGTGCGTGCCCACCACCCATTCCCCGTAACGCGACGCGTCGCTGAGCACCGCCCACAGGGCGTCCGGCGGGCGGCGGATGAGCTGGTGTCGGACGGCCACGTGTCCTCCTGGATGTCGGCTGGTCGTCGGCCGGTCGCGGAGGACCGGCCGACTGGGTGCGGCACTCGCCGGGTGCCCCTGTGGTCCCGGTCTACTCGCCCTTCCCCCGGTCCGCATGCCGTGTAGGTGCGCGAGACGTGGGTACCCCGCTGTGGCACAGTCGAAAGTGGCTTCCTCCCATTGGGGGAACGCCGGCCCCCGGGCGACGATGGCAAGGAGCGGCTCATGAGCACGGAATCGCCGGACTCCGGTTCGTACTGGATGGAGTACGGGGCCGGCGCGGCGCACCCACCGCCCTCCGGCCGCGTCGAAGCGGACGTCGCCGTGATCGGCGCGGGCATCGCCGGGATCTCCACGGCCTGGGAGCTCGCCCGTGCCGGACGGTCGGTGGTCCTCCTGGAGGCCGGCCGGATCGCGTCCGGCGTGACGGGACACACCACCGCCAAACTGTCCGCCCTGCACGGACTCGCCTACCAGCGGGTGCGGAAGTCCCGCGGTGCGGACGCCGCCGCCCGCTACGCGCGCTCGCAGAGCGACGCGATCGGGCGGGTGGCCCAGGTCTGCGAGGAACTGGGGATTGACTGCGACTTCGAACGCGTGGCCGCCTACTCCTACAGCGAGACCGGCGAGCAGGGACGCGCCGTGGTGGCGGAGGCCGAGGCCGCCCGGGCGGCGGGACTGCCCGCGACGTACGTCACCGAGACCGGGCTGCCGTTCCCGGTGGCGGGAGCCGTGCGGGTGGAGGACCAGGCCCAGTTCCACCCGCGCAAGTACCTGCTGGCCCTCGTGGCGGACCTGCGGCGGCAGGGCGCTTCGGTCTTCGAGGGAGCCAGGGTGACCGGCCTGCACGAGGGCGACCCGTGCCGCCTGACGCTGGCGGGCGGGTCCGTGGTGCGGGCGCGCGAGGTGGTCGTGGCGACGCACTACCCCCTCTTCGACCGGTCGCTGCTGTTCGCCCGGCTCACCCCGCACCGCGAACTGGTTGTGGCGGGGCCGATCCCCGCCGCGCAGGACCCGCACGGCATGTACCTGACCCCGGAGGGCTCGACCCGCTCGGTGCGCACCGCGCCCTACGACGACGACGAGGACGGCGGGAGCCGCCGGCTGCTGATCGTCACCGGTGAGAAGTTCACCCCGGGCGCCGGCGGGGTCGAGGAGCGGTACGCGCGACTGGAGCGGTGGACCGCCGAACGCTTCCCCGGCGTACGCCTCACCCACCGCTGGGCGGCCCAGGACAACGAACCCTCCGACGGCGTGCCCTTCGTGGGCAGGCTGCATCCCGGCGCGCGGCACACCTGGGTGGCCACCGGGTTCAACGGCTGGGGGATGAGCGGCGGAGTGATGGCCGGCCGGCTGCTCGCGGCGCGCATCACCGCGAAGGAGGGCGACGGCGGCGGGACCGGCGTGTCCGGGCCGGACGTCCTGTCGTGGGCGGACCTGTACGACCCGGTGCGCCTGAGCCCCCGGCACGAGGCGCCCTCCGTGCTCAGTACGTCGGCCACGGTCGCGGCGCACTTCGTCGGCGACCGGCTGCCGCACCGCACCGGCTCCGTCGAGGACATCGCCCCGGGCGGCGGCGCGGTGGTACGGGACGGCAAGCGGCACCTCGCGGTGCACCGCGACGACACCGGAGCGCTGCACGCGGTGGCGGCCCGGTGCACCCACATGGGCTGCCTGGTGCGGTTCAACGACGCCGAGCGCACCTGGGAGTGCCCGTGCCACGGGTCCCGGTTCGGGGTGGACGGCGAGGTCCTGCAGGGCCCGGCGGTGCATCCGCTGGCCCGTGCGTCGCGCGTCGGGCAGGCCGATGCCGAGGACACCGGCCGGGCCGCGCCCGCCCCGGAGCCGGACGCGTCCTTCTGACGCCCGGCGCACGGCCCCGACGCCGGTGACCACACCCGCACCTCGCCGGGGCGGCGAGCAGCACCGCGCGCCCCCGCCGTGCTGCTCGCCGCCGCCGGGGCCCCGGCCTGCACGGCCGCGGACGTACTGGAGGACCCCGCCGTCCGCGAACACGCCTGGGCCGCCCACGAGGAGACGGCCCGCACAGACGCCTGACACCCCCTCAAGCCCCGCCGCGGCAGCGTGCGGGGTCGGCCGGAATGAGCCCCCGCCCGCCCCGCCTCATGGACGCCGGGCCCCCCGCGGCGTTTCCTGGTGGGGCACGTGCGTACACCTGAGACCCCAGGGGGAGTCACCTTGCCGTCCCTGCCCCGCCGCACCTTCCTCCAGGCCGCCACCGTCACCATCGGCGCCGCCGCCGTCGGCGCGGCCCCGCCCTCCGAAGCCCTCGCGGACCCCGGGGGCCCCACCCGGCGCGTCCGCCTCGACGCGGCCACCAACGGCTCCGTCACCGCCCACCGCGGCCACTACGTCGCCGAGGTGCAGAACGTCCTCTGGTCCTTCCGCGACGACGGCCGGCCCGCCCGCGCCCTCACCCCGCCCGACCTCGAACCCGCCCGCCCGGTCCTCTCGCCCGACGGCCGCCGCATCGCGGTCTCCGGCTACCGGGGCGGCCAGTTCCACCTCTGGCTGCTGAACGCCGACGGCACGGGCCTGCGCCGCCTCACCGAAGGCCCCTGGGACGACCGGAGCCCCGCCTGGTCCCCCGACGGCACCCGCCTCGCCTTCTCCTCCGAACGCGGCGGCGACCCCGTCACGGGCAGCCCGTACCGCATCTGGACGGTGGACGTCGCCGACGGCACGCTGCGCCAGCTCACGGGCCTGAACGGGCAGCCGGGGCCCCACCAGGACAAGCCCTGGGAGGACTTCGACCCCGCCTGGAGCGGCGACGGCTCCCGGGTGCTCTTCGTGCGCGGCACGGTCGAGGGGACGGCGCTCCGGTCCCGTACGATCGCCGCCGTCCCCGCCGACGCCGGCCGGGCGGGCCCGGTCGCCGTCGTCCACACCGAGCCCGCCTCCGCACCGCCCGGCGGGCTCCTCACGCCCGCCGTCTCCCCGGCCGGCCGCACCGCCTGGCTGCGCGCCACCGCCACCGGCACGACCACCCGCTTCCAGCCCGTCACCCTCGTCGTCGACGGCCGGAACGTACCGGTCGAGGGCTCCCTCGCGGCCGTACCGCCGCGCTGGCTGGACGACGAGCGGCTCCTGCTCACCGTCGACGGCCAGTTCCAGATCCTGCGCCCGCACCGCGACCCCGCCAGGCGCACGGTGCCGTTCACCGCGACCCTGCCCGTCCACCGGCCGGCGTACCGGGTGAAGCGTTACGACCTGGAGCCGCGCGGCACCCGCCGCGTGCGCGGCATCCAGCAGCCGGTGCTCGCCCCCGACGGCCGCTCCTTCGCCTTCGTCGCCCTCAACTCCCTCTGGATCCAGCCGACTTCTGGGCGGCCGACCGGGCCCCGGCGGGTCCTGGAGGCCGATCCGTCCACGTACCTCCAGGGTCCCTCCTTCAGCCGTGACGGCCGGTGGCTGCTCTACGTCGACGACCGCGACGGCCTCAACGCCGTACGGCGGATCGAACTCGCCACCGGGAAGGACGAGCTGCTCGCGCCGGGCGGACGCACCCATCCCGCCCTCTCGCCGGACGGCACCCGGCTGGCCTGCCTGGACATGGCCGGCGGCCTGGTCGTCCGGGACCTGGCGGACGGAACGGAGAAGGTGGTGGCCGCGCCGCTGGGCGGCGGCGGACTGCCCGGCCCGCCGAGCTGGTCGCCGGACGGACGCCACCTCGTCTACGCCGACCGCAACCGGCTCAACTTCCGCTTCCGGGAGGGGTACAACCTGATCCGCGTGGTGGAGGTCGCCACCGGCGCCTCCCGCCTGTACCCCGTCGCCCGCTTCGCCTCGCTGTCCGACCGGTACGCCTCCGGGCCCGTCTGGTCGTACGACGGCCGGTGGCTGGCCGTGGTGAGCGAGTCCGCGCTGTGGGTGCTGCCGGTGCGCGCCGACGGCAGCCCGGCGGGGGAGGCCCGGCAGATCGGCGACCTCGGGGCGGACCATCCGAGCTGGGGCGCCGACAGCCGCACCCTCCTGTACCTCGCCGAGGGAAAGGTCCGGCTCACCACCCGCGACGCGGCCGGTCCCGGGCGCGTGCTCCCGGTACGGCTCGACTACCGCAGCTCCGCGCCCGCCGACGTGGTCGTGCACGCCGGACGGCTCTGGGACGGCACGGCGACGGACGGCCGGGTGCGCACCGACGTCGACATCCTGATCCGCGACGGGCGGATCACCGCCGTCGAACCGCACCGGGCGGGCCGCCGGGCCGGCCGTTTCGTCGACGCCTCGCGCCAGACCGTGCTGCCCGGCCTCTGGGACGCGCACACCCACCCCTGGCAGTACACGTACGGGGCGCGGCAGACCGCCGTCTCGCTCGCGTACGGCATCACGACCACCGTGTCCCTGGCCGGGTTCTCCTACGAACAGGCCCGGCTGCGCGAGGACGTCGTCGCCGGGCGGCTGGCGGGCCCCCGGCTGCTCACCACCGGCGAACTCCTCGACGGCTCGCGCGTCGCCTACAGCATGGGCCGGGCGCACCGGACGCGGGAGGGGCTGCGGCGCTCGCTCGCCCGGGGAGCCGCCCTGGACTGGGACTTCGTGAAGACGTACGTCCGCTCCCCGCAGGACCACATGGAGCAGGCGGCCCGCTTCGGGCACGAGCGGCTGGGGGTGCTGTCCGGCTCCCACCTCGTGTCGCAGGGCCTGCAGAGCGGCGAGGACCTGACGAGCCACCTCGTCGCCACCGAGCGCGCCGAGCAGGGCCACGGGGCGACCAGCGAGGGCTTCACCTACGCGGACACCGTCGCCGCCTACACGCGGGGCGGGCTGAAGCTCCTCGCGACCCCCTTCGTCGCCTCCCCGCTGCTGGGCGACTTCCCGGAACTGGCCGACGACGCCCGGGTCACGGCGATGATGCCGCCGTGGGACGCGGCGGCGGTCCGTGCCAACGCCGCCGAACGGCCGACCGACGTCCAGCGGCTGGCGCTGCGGCGGGAGCTGGCGACGTACCGGAGGATCGTGGACGGCGGCGGGCTGATGGCCATCGGCACGGACACCCCGATCACCCCGGTCGGACTCACCCTGCACATCGTCCTGCGCGCGATGGTACGGGGCGGCTTCCCGGCGGCGCAGGCCCTGCGGTCGGTGACCCGGGCCCCGGCCGAACTCTTCGGGGCGGACCGGGACCTGGGCACGGTCGAGCCCGGGAAGCTGGCCGACCTGACGGTCGTGGACGGCAACCCGCTGGTCGACTTCGACGACCTGGTGAAGGTGAGCGCGGTCCTCGTGGGCGGGCGGCCGCACACCCGGGCGGCCCTGGCCGCGCCGTACCGGCAGCGGGGCGCGGCCGCCGCGGCGCGCGGCGCGGAGTCGCACTGGGAGGCCGTCCGGCACCGGATGGAGGAGGGCGGCTGCTGCTGAGGGGCCGTCACCGGGCGGGTGGACACGGGGAACCGCCCCGGGGCGGGCGGACAGCGGATCCGTCGCCGGGCGGGTGAACAACGGCCGTCCTCGGGTCGAACTCAATTTTCCGCCCCGTGTCAGGAACCGTCCCGCCGTGCGGACCCTCATGATCGGTGAGGGGCGGGCGGGGCCGCGTTCGACGGCCGTCCTCCCGGCCCCGGCGGCGCACCCCACAGGTGCGCCGCTTCAGCGACCAGTTGAGAACGAGGAAGTCACGTGTCCCTGCCGACGCACCGGCGCATGGCCGTCAGCGCCACCCTGATCACCGCCCTGGCCTGCGGCCTCGCCCCCGCCACGGTGGCCTCCGCCGCCCCGCAGGCCCCGGCCGGGCCCCGGACCCCCGCCGTCCCCGCCCCCGACCTGGAAGGGGTGACCGCGGCCCTGAACGCCGCGATGGCCAACGGCGCCCCGGGCGCGATGGCCCGCTTCACCGGCCCCGACGGCGTCCGCACCCGTACCGTGGGCGTCCGCGACCGGGTCAGCGGCGAGGCCATGGACACCCGGGCACGCTTCCGCATCGGCAGCGTCAGCAAGACCTTCTCCAGCGTCGTCCTGCTCCAACTGGTCGACGAGGGGCGGCTGGAGTTGGACGCTCCCGTCAACCGCTACCTGCCGGGCCTGCTGCCCGACGAGCGGATCACGGTCCGTCACCTGCTCACCCACCGCAGCGGGCTGGCCGACTACACCGACCAGATGTTCGCCCGGACCGTGCCCGGCTTCGAAGCCGTCCGCAACCGCGTCTTCAGCCCCCAGGAACTGGTCGGCCTCTCGCTGGCCCTCCCGCGCACCACCGAGCCGGGCGCCGCGTACAAGTACTCCAACACCAACTTCGTCGTCGTCGGCATGCTCATCGAGAAGACCACCGGCACCTCCCTCGCCCGGCAGTACGAGCGCCGCGTCATCAAGCCCCTGAACCTGCGCCACACGTCCTACGTCCACCCCGAGACGCGGATCCAGGGCCAGCACGTACGCGGCTACCTCCACCCCGACGAGGAGGGCGCGCCGCTGGTCGACTCCACGGAGCAGACCGTCTCCTGGGCGCAGGCGGCCGGTGCGGTCATCTCCGACCCCGCCGACCTCAACACCTTCACCACCGCGCTGATGCGGGGCAGGCTGCTGTCGCCCCGGATGATGGACGCCATGACCACGGTCACCCCGACGGACGCCGCCCAGACCCGCTTCTACGGGCTGGGGCTGCGCCGGTACGACCTGTCCTGCGGCACCCAGGTGTACGGCCACACCGGGACCGTCCAGGGCTTCTACACCTACGCCTTCGCCACCCGCGACGGCCGCCGCGCGCTGTCCGCGATGGCGAACACCTCGAACCGGGGCGCGGTGAACACCGTGCTCGGCGGCACGCTGGAGGCGGCCTTCTGCGGCAAGCCGGCCGCCGGCCAGGGCAAGCAGCGCTCGCTCTCGGTCGTCCCGGCGGAGGCCGACCTGCCCGAGAACCGCTGAGCAGCCGCCCGGACCGGAGGGGCGGGAAGGAGGGCGGGCGCCTCCGCCCCTCCGGTCCGGGCGACAGGCGCTACGAGGACGCGGGCCGCGCCCCGTCCGGGCCCTCCGGACCGTCCGTGCGGCCGAAGCTCTCCGCGTGGCCGAAGGCGGAGAACGCGCGTTCGGGCCGCTGACCCGGAACGGCGCGTGGACCGCCCCAGTCCAGGGCCCGCCTGGCCTGGTCCTGCGTCTGCTCGGCGGCGACACGGCTCGCCGTCAGGGCGTCTCCCCGTTCCTGGACGAGGAGGTCGTAGATCGGTGTGGGTGCGGATATGGCTGAGGTAGTCACGAGAAGACATTCTTACCGCTGTCCGGCGTGGCGACGGCATGCGTCTGCATGGTGAAACTTGTCACGGCCCCCGTCGCACGGGTCGTCCGCGTCCCACCGTCCCGTGCCGGGGCGGGTGCGGCCGGGCGCGGCGCACGCGCCCGGCCGCACCCGTGCGTCACAGCGCGCGGGTGAGACGTTCGGTGAGCAGCCGGGTGAACCGGGCCGGGTCGGGCAGCTCGCCGCCCTCTGCGAGCAGCGCGCTGCCGTAGACCAGTTCGGCGGTCTCCGCCAGCGCCGGATCGTTTGCGTCGGCCTCGTGCGCGGTGCGCAACGCGGTGATCAGCGGGTGCGCGGGGTTGAGCTCCAGGATCCGCTTCACCGGAGGCAGCTCCTGCCCCATCGCCCGGTACATCTTCTCCAGGGTCGGCGTCACGTCGTGGGCGTCGCCGACGATGCAGGCCGCGGAGGTCGTCAGGCGCGACGACAGGCGGACCTCCTTGACCTGCTCGGACAGCGCGGTGGTCAGCCACGGCAGCAGGGCCGCGAAGTCCTGCTCGTGCCGGGCCTTCTCGGCGTCCTTCTCCTCGTCGCCCTCGGCGCTCCCGCCGAGGTCCACCTGCCCCTTGGCGATGGACTGGAACCGGTGGCCGTCGAAGGCCGGGACCCGGTCCACCCACACCTCGTCGACGGGGTCGGTGAGGATCAGCACCTCGTACCCCTTCGCCGTGAAGGCCTCCATGTGCGGGGAGTTCTCCACCATGGCGCGGGTCTCGCCGGTCAGGTAGTAGATGGCGTCCTGACCGTCCTTCATGCGCTCGACGTACTCGCGCAGCGTGGTGGTCTTCTCCGGGTCGTGCGTGGAGGCCGCCGACACCAGCTCCAGCAGGGTCTCGGTGTTGTCCGGGTCCTCGATCAGGCCCTCCTTCAGCGCCCGGCCGAACTGGGCCCACACCTTCGCGTAGCGCTCGGCGTCCTTGGCCTGCATGTCCTTGACCGCGCCCAGGACCTTCTTGACCAGCCGCCGGCGTACGCCGCGGATCTGCCGGTCGTGCTGGAGGATCTCCCGGGAGACGTTCAGCGACAGGTCGTGGGCGTCCACGACACCCTTGACGAAGCGCAGGTAGTCGGGCATCAGCGCTTCGCAGTCGTCCATGATGAACACCCGCTTGACGTAGAGCTGCACGCCGCCGCGGGTCTCGCGGGAGAACAGGTCGAAGGGCGCCTGCGAGGGGACGAACAGCAGCGCCTCGTACTCGAAGGTGCCCTCGGCGCGCATGTGGATCGTCTCGGCCGGGGGCTGCCAGTCGTGGCTGATCTGCTGGTAGAACTCGTGGTACTCGCTCTCGGCCACCTCGGCGCGCGGGCGGGCCCACAGCGCCTTCATCGAGTTGAGCGTGTCGACCTCCCGCGTGGTCGCGCCCTCGGCGTCGGTGCGCTCGGCGGCCATCCGGATGGGCCAGCGGATGAAGTCCGAGTACTGCTTGACGATCTGACGGATCTTCGACTCCGACAGGTAGTCGGCGAGGCCGTCTTCACTGTCGACGGGCTTGAGGTGCAGGGTGACCGAGGTGCCCACGGGCAGGTCCTCGACGGGCCGCAGGGTGTAGGCGCCCTCGCCGTCGGACTCCCACTGGGTGCCGGAGTCGGTGCCGGCCCGCCGGGTGCGCACCGTGACCGTGTCGGCCACCATGAACGCCGAGTAGAAGCCGACGCCGAACTGTCCGATCAGGTTCTCGGCGGTGGCGGCGTCCTGGGAGTCCTTGATCTTCGCCAGCAGGTCGGCGGTGCCGGATTTGGCGATCGTGCCGATCAGCTCCACGAGGTCGTCCCGGCTCATGCCGATGCCGTTGTCCCGGACGGTCAGCGTGCGGGCCTCCTTGTCGACCTCCAGCGCGATGTGCAGGTCGCTGGTGTCGAGCCCGGAGAGGCCGGAGTCGGTCAGCGACTCCAGCCGCAGCTTGTCGAGGGCGTCGGAGGCGTTCGAGATCAGCTCGCGCAGGAAGATGTCCTTGTTCGAGTAGATCGAGTGGATCACCAGGCGGAGCAACTGCCGTGTCTCGGCCTGGAATTCCATCGTCTCGACACTGCTGGCCATGGAGGGACCTTTCTGTGGGTCTGGGCTTGTTGGGCTGCGGAACGGGCAGGGACGGGGCGGGCGCGGCCACCGCGTGCGCCGCGCCGGGCAGGTCAGTCCTCGGGAGCGGCCGTCGGAGCGCCTCGGTCTTCGAGGGCGTCCAGGGACGCGACGAGACCCGCGTGGCGGGCGAGGAGGTGGGGGCGCAGGTCGGCCAGCGGCGCGAGGAGTTCGGCTGCGTCGGCGGCGCCGAGGGCGCTGTGCAGGGCGGCCTGGGCCGGCCGCGCCTCGGGCCCGAGGTGGGGGAGCGCGGTGATCCGCGCGGCGAGGCGGCGCAGGTCGGCCGCGTTGGCGCGGGCCCGGGCGGCGGTGTCGCGTTCGGCCGCGCGGGCCCGGCGGGTGGCCGTCACGCGCTGCTCGCCCGTGGTGCCGACGGCGCCGGGACGCCCGCGCAGGTACCGGCGTTCGGCGGCCTGGCGGCTGGCGACGCCCAGCGGGCCGGCCAGGTCCGCCCAACTGGCGCCCGCGCCGCGGGCGGTCTCGATCAGGCCGGTCTCCCAGCCGGCCAACCGCTCACGGACCTGCCGCAACAGCATCAGGGAGGCCAGCGCCTGTTCGGGGCCGGGCCGGACGGGGTCGGGTCCCTCGTGCTGGGCGTCGCGCAGGGCGTCGTCCACGGCGGCGAGGGCGGCCGCCGCGGCGAGGAAGGACGCCGGACCGTGGGCGTCGTCGGTACGGGGCGTGGGCGGCTGGTCGGCTGCGGCCATGGGTACCTCCCTCGGGCGAACGGTCATCGTGGCGACGACATCTGAGCTGTCGTCGATCGGATGACATAGTACAGAGGCACGCTCGGAGCCTGGGCCCGGTGGCCCGGTGGCCCGGAGATCTGGTGGCCCAGTGCCCGGCGGTCCGGTGTGCCCTCTCCTGGGCGGCGGCCGCTCCGCCGTGCCGTGGGGCCGTCATGCCGTACGGGCCGGCTCCCCGCGCCCGTTTCCGTGGCGGGGAGCCGGCCCGTACGCCTGGCTCAGTGACCGGTCACGAGGCCGTCACGGCGCCCACGGAGCGATGGCGTCCTTCAGCGCCTCCGTCATGGCGAACTGCAGGAACGGGCCGTAGGTGATCCGGCCGACCCCGAGGCGGCGGAAGCGCTCAAGGTCGTGCTTGACCGGGTGGGCCGTGGTGTTCACGGGCACGCCGACCGCGCCGGTCACCGCCGTGAGCAGGTCGTCGCTGTCCTGGATGCCCACCGGGTAGACGCTGTCGGCGCCGGCCTCCTGGAGGGCGCGCAGGCGCTCGACGGTCTCGTCCAGGACGTCGGCGGCGTTGTCCGCGTGCATGAACAGGTCGGTGCGCCCGTTGACCCAGACCGGGACGCCCGCCTTGTCGGCCGCCGCGCGGAGGCCGGCGATGTACGTCGCGTGCTCCTGCGTGGTCCGTACGCGGCCGCCCTCGGAGTGGACGGTGTCCTCGAGGTTGAGGCCGACCCCGCCGGCCTCGGTGAGTCCGGCGATCAGGTCGGCGGGGTCCTGCCCGTAACCCGCCTCCAGGTCCACGGAGACGGGGACGTCGACCGCCGCGATGATCGGCCTGACGGCGGCGAGCACTTCCTCGAAGGTCTGCCCCTCCTGGTCTGCGGCTCCCCGGGAGTCGGCGAGCGGATGACTGCCGATGGTCAGCGCGGGGAACCCGGCGGCGACGGCCGTCCGGGCGGACCAGACGTCCCAGACGGTCGGCAGAACGAGCGGCTGGTGCTCGGCGTGCAGCTTCTTGAGGCGTTGAGCCCGCTCAACGGTGGTGTGAAAGTCCATGACCAGGACGCTACCCCCTGCACCGCGACAAAGGAGCGCCTTCGCGGGACGCCGGTGATCACGGGCCTCGAAGCGCCTGCTTGACGGCGGTTTCCGCGGGACGTGACGGGCCGTTCCCCGGTGTGTGATGAAGCGATGACGGGCCGTCCGAACGGCGGTTCCGTGTCTTTCGCTGGACCGCATGAACAACCACGACATGAACAGCGACGACATGAACAACCACGACATGAACACCAACGACTTCGACCGCAACGGCAACGGCAACGGCACGAACCGCAACCGGGCGGGCCGGCCCCTCCTCCGTCGGCCCTCCGGCCGGCTCGCCGCCCTCGTCGCGGCGGCCGCGTGCGTCGGTGTCCTCGGGCTCACGGCCTGCCAGGGCAGCGGGTCCGCCAAGGACGCGGACACCGCGGGCAAAGGAACGGGCACCGCGTCCGGCGCGGCCACCAAGGACGGTGCGAAGCCCGCCAGACTGCTGTGGATGGGCGACTCCATCGGCGAGGCGCAGGCACCCGCGCTGGGCGCGGCGATGAAGGCCGACGGCGTGGAGTTCAAGTCGATGGCGGCGGCCGGCGGCGGCGGTGTCGTCGGTGAGATCGCCGCGCCCACCTGGGAGAGCCTGCCCCGCGAGCTGAGCTCCTTCAAGCCCGACGTGGTCGCGTACCAGATCACCACCTACGACTGGGGCACCCCGGCGGAGCAGAGGGCCGCCTACGAGAAGCTGGCGAAGACGGTGAAGGACGCGGGCGCCGAACTCGTCCTGGTCTCCGCGCCCCCGTTCAGGATCGACGACTTCTACAAGGCGAACGAGGCGGCGATCAAGGCCGCCCCGAAGTCGGCCCGGGACGTCGCTTCGCGGCACCCGGACGAGGTCCACTTCCTCGACGCCTCCGCCCTGTGGGGCGACGACGGTTCGGCGGCGAAGGCCCAGCGGAGCAAGGACGGCATCCACTCCTGCCAGCAGGGCTCGGCCGCGTTCGCCCAGTGGTTCGACAAGGAACTCGGCAAGCGGTACTCGTACACGCCCGCGCCCGCCGATCAGTGGGCCACCGGTTCCTGGACGGGCGACAAGGTTTACGGCCCGCTGGGCTGCAAGTAGCCGCGAGCGGGTCCGCAGCCGCAGCCCTGCGGGCCGCCCGGTCTTCCGGCTGTGCCGACGGCGGGCCGCCGGCCGCGCGGCGTCACTGCTGCCGCCCCCGGCGTCCGGCCGGCCCCGCCCTGCCCCCTCCCCGCACCCGTCACCCCGTCCACCCGAAAGACATCCGCATGCGCACCCCCGTCGCCCTCCGAACCGCGTTCTCGCGCGCCGCCTCCCAGCGCGCCGGCAGGCATGCCCGTACCGCAGACACGACTGCGCCACCCACCGTCGGCACCGCAGTCCCGGCCGCCGTCCCCGCCGCCCCGGCCGGGCGCAAGCGGCACATCGAACCCCTGGACGGGCTGCGCGGTCTGGCCGTCCTCGGTGTCCTGTTCTTCCACGCGGGCCATTTCGGCGGCGGCTTCCTCGGCGTGGACCTGTTCTTCGTGCTGTCCGGGTTCCTGATCACCGGGCTCCTGCTGCGGGAGACGGCGGCCCGGGGCGGACGCGTCGACCTCCTCGCCTTCTGGGGGCGGCGCGCCCGCCGTCTGGTGCCCGCCCTCGCCGTGACCGTCGCCGCCACCCTGGTCCTGCTGTGGGCCTTCGGGCCGCCCGCGCTCCTGGGCCAGGCCCGTGACGACACCCCCTGGGTGCTCATCAACCTCGCCAACTGGCACTTCATATCCGACCGGCTCGGCTACTGGGACGCGGCTGGCACCCACGTCTTCAGCCACCTGTGGAGCATCGCCGTCGAGGAGCAGTTCTACCTGCTGTGGCCACCGCTGCTGTGCCTGGTGGCGCGGGGCCGGCACGCGGGCCGCAACGTCGCGGTCGTGGCCGCCGCCGGGGCCCTCGCCTCGCTGCTGCTCATGATCGTCCTCGTCGGCCCGGTGGACACCACCCGCGTCTACGAGGGCACCGACACCCGGGCCTTCTCGCTGCTCCTGGGCGCCCTGACGGCCACTCCGCCCGCCGCCCGGCTGCTCGCCCGCCTCACCACCAGGGCGGCCGGGCGGGTGGCGCTGGTCCTGGCGTGCGGGATCGGCGCGTACTGGGCGCTGACCGAAGGGCAGACGTCGGCCGCCCTCTTCCGCGGCGGCCTGTTCGCCCACGCGCTGGCCGCCGCCCTGCTCATCGGCTGCCTGGCCCAGGCCCCGGCCGCCCCGCTCGGCAGGGCCCTGCGGGTCCGGCCGCTGCGCTGGGCCGGGCGGATCTCGTACAGCCTCTACCTGTGGCACTGGCCGGTGTTCCTGCTGCTGAGCGAGGAACGCCTCGGGCTGACGGGCTGGAGCCGTACGGCCGTCGTCATGGCGGTGTCCGTGGCAGCGGCCGCGCTCTCCACGTACCTGGTGGAGGACCCGGTGCGGTTCCGGGCCCGCTGGGCGACGGGCAGGACCGGAGCCCTGGCCCTCGCAGCGGTGTACGTCGTCCTGGTGTGCCTCTGGGGCGTCATCCCGCAGCCCCGGGCGGGCGCGGGCTCGGTGGACCTCACCCGCCTCACGGGGGGCTGAACCCGGCTCTCGCGGCCCGACCCCGTCCACACGACGCAGCGCCGTCTTCGCCCCGACCGTCAACGTTTCGTCATAAAACGGGAGAACCCGCGTCATATGCTTCCAGCACCCTGGTGGCGGGAGCGCCCCAGCGCCGCCCCCTCCCACCCCGACCCCCGTGTTCCGCCGGAAGGGCACAGCACCCATGGCACGAGTCCTGCTCATCGAAGACGACCCCGCCGTCCAGAAGGGCGTCGCCCTCGCCCTGAAGCGGCGCGGTCACGACACCGAGATCGCGGGGAGCGGCGAGACGGGGCTGCTCGCCCTGGAGCGGTATCGGCCCGACCTCGTCCTGCTCGACCTGATGCTGCCGCAGATGAGCGGCCTCGAAGTGTGCCGCCGCATCCGTGAGTCCCAGCAGATCCCGATCATCATCCTCTCCGCGCGCGGTGACGAACTCGACATGATCGTCGGCCTGGAAGCGGGCGCGGACGACTACGTCGTGAAACCCGCCAGCGGGGAGATCCTCGAAGCCCGGATGAAGGCGGTGCTGCGCCGCGTCGCCCCCCACCAGGACACGGGTGTCGCCCCCCTGGGCATGGAGGAGTTCGCCGGTCTCACGGTGGACCGGGCCTCCCTGCGCGTCACCAAACACGGCACCGAACTCGCCCTAGCCCCCTCCGAGTTGAAGCTGCTGCTGTTCCTGAGCGCGGTACCCGGTCAGGTCCACAGCCGCCAGCAGCTCCTGGAACAGGTCTGGGAGCACTCCTTCTACGGGGACGTCCGCCTCGTCGACGCCTGCGTCATGCGCTTGCGCGCCAAGATCGAGGACGACCCGCGCCACCCCGTCTACGTACAGACGGTGCGCGGCTTCGGATACCGCTTCGGGCCCCTGTCGTGACCCCTCGCCCGCCCGGCGGGGAAACGGACTCCGCGCCCCCAGGAGCCCGCAGACCGCCCCGGCCGGTCCCGGCACACGAGCCCCGCCCGCCACTCCGGCCGCGCCCGCCGCGCGGCCTGCGGGCCCGGCTCGTCGTGGCCTTCCTGCTCGCCGCCGCCTTCGGGGCCCTGCTGACCGCCGGTCTCACCTTCCGCGAGGCCCGCTCGGCGATCCTGCAACGCACCCAGGACACCGCGACGGCCGACCTGCGCGGCCAGCTCGACTCCCTCGCCCCCGACCTCGTCTTCCCCCCGACGACGCAGACCCTGCGCGGCCTCGCCCTCCAGCTCGACCGGGCCGGCGGCTCCCGCCTCTGGCACGCCTCCGCCGCGTACCAGCGCGGCCCCCTGGTCTCCGCGTCCCCGGCCGCCCCCGCCTCCCCGGCACCGCCGGTCACACCGGTGCCCGACACCCTGCGCCGCGAGGTCGAGAGCGGCGGCCGCGCGGCCTACCAGTACGTCGAGCGCGACGGCCGCCCCTGGCTCGCCGTCGGCATGCCCGTCGCCTACGCCCGGGAACCCGCCCGCGCCGACACCCCACGGCAGGACAACCCCGCCGGGCTCTCCGGTCTCACCGCCTACGTCTCCTTCCCCCTCGACGACGACCAGGCCGACATCGAGGCCCTGATCACCGCCGCACAGGCCGGAGCGGTGCCCGCCCTCGCGCTCGCCCTGATCCCCGCCCTGTACGCCGCCGCGCACATCCTGCGTCCCGTACGCCGGCTGCGGGGCGGCGCCGAACGCATCGCCGCCGGGGAACTCGACACCCGGCTCGACGTCCGGGGCCACGACGAACTCGCCTCCCTCACCCGCTCCTTCAACACCATGGCCGCCACCCTGGAACGCGACGACGCCGAGCTGCGCCGCCTGGAGGCGGGCGCCCGCCGGTTCGCCTCCGACGTCGCCCACGAACTGCGCACCCCGCTCGCCGCCATGGCCGCCGTGACCGAAGTCCTCGACGAGGACGCCGCGTCCGGGGTCCTGCCCGAGGACACCGCCGACGCGGTACGTCTGATCAGCACGGAGACCCGCACCCTGGCCCGCATGGTCGAGGACCTCATGGAGGTCTCCCGTTTCGACGCCAAGGCGGCCCCCCTGCACCTGGAGAACACGGACCTGCGCACCCTCGTCGCCAAGACGCTCCAGCTCCGCGGCTGGGCCGACGACCCCCGCGTGCGCACCGACCTCCAAGGACCGCTGCCGGTACGGGCCGACCCCCGCCGCATCGACGTGATCCTGGGCAACCTGATCGGCAACGCCCTGCGCCACGGACGCCCGCCGGTCGTCCTCGCCGCCCGTGCCGACGCCGACGACGGCCGTACGGTCGTCACCGTCACCGATCACGGCCCCGGCATCCCCGCCGACGTCCTCCCGCACGTCTTCGAGCGCTTCTACAAGGCCGACACCGCCCGCACCCGCTCCGAGGGCAGCGGCCTGGGCCTCGCCATCGCCCACGAGAACGCCCTGCTGCACGGCGCCGCCCTCACCGCCGCCAACAGCCCCCACGGGGGCGCCGTCTTCACCCTGGCCCTGCCCCCCGCCCCGCTGGAACAGCCATGACCCGCCCCCGCCCCGCCCCCGCCCTCCTTCTCCTTCTCCTTCTCCTCTTCACCACCACCGTGGGCTGCGGGATCAGCGCCACCGATCCCCGCGACGCGGGCGGCCCCGCCTCGGGCGTCCCGCGGCCGGGCACCGAAGCCCGTTCCGTACGCCTGTACTTCGCGGGCCCGTACGGCATCCGGGCCGTCACCCGGCCCACGGACCGCCCGCTCAGCCCGCAGCACGCACTGGACCTCCTCCTGGAGGGCCCCACCCCCGCCGAACGCCGGCGCGGCCTGATCAACCAGGTCCCGCCCATGGGCGGTCAGCTCACCGCGAACGCCGTCACCGGCGCGGTGGACGTCTTCGTCCCCTCGGCGGTCAGCGCCGGCGACCTCGACGTCACCGCCATCAGCCAGCTCGCCTGCACCGCCGCGCACGCGGAGGTCCCCGGCACCAGGAAACCCGAGCAGATCGACATCCGCATCCACGAGAACCTCGTCCGCTCCGCCACTCCCTGGACCGTCCGCTGCGCCCCGGACAACAACGCGGTGCCCGTCACCTCCTGACCCCCGGCCGGTGCCGGTCCGCCGTCTGCCGTCGGTGAACACCACCCCGAGCGGGCGCGCCCGGCACTACCGTCCAGCCGCATGACGACGATCACCACGCGCACGGTGGAGTACCCCGCCGACAACCTGACGATGACCGGCCACCTCGCCCTCCCCGCCGGCACCGGACTCCGGCCCGCCGTCCTGATCGGACCCGAGGGCACGGGGCTCAGCGACGTCGAACGCCGCCGCGCCGAGGCGCTGGCCGAACTGGGGTACGTGGCACTGGCCTTCGACCTCCACGGCGGACGCTATCTGGCGGACCCCGAGGACATGCTGGCGCGCTGCATGCCGCTGCTCGCCGATCCCGACCGGATGCGGGCGATCGGTCACGCCGCGCTCGACGTGCTGTGGGCCGAACCACGTGCCGACCGCGCCCGGACCGCCGCCATCGGCTACGGCACCGGGGGCGCGATCGCACTGGAGCTCGGCCGCGACGGCGTCGACCTGCGCGCGATCGGCACGGTCAACGCACTGACCACCGGCCGGCCGGGCGAGGCGGCGCGCATCCGCTGCCCGGTGTGGGCCGGGGTCGGGTCCCAGGACCCGATCATGCCGCCCGCGCAACGGGAGGCGTTCGCCGAGGAGATGCAGGCCGCGGGCGTCGACTGGCGCATCGTGGTCTACGGCGGAGCCCTGCACGCCTTCCACCACCCGACGGTCGGCCACACGGTGCGTCCCGGCGTCGGCCACCACCCCCGACACGCCCGGCGGGCCTGGCACGACGTCGTCGCCCTGCTGGCGGAGTGCCTGCTCCCGGAGCGCCCGTCCGGCACGGACTGAGGCATGATCACCGTGGACCACCGGCCGCCGTGGACATCTGAGCCGGTCTCGACACCCGCCGCGGCGGGGCCCGGCACGACCTCGTACGTGAGCGGGGCCGCCGACGACCGGGCCGGGACCGGCCGGCCGGGCACGCCCAGGAACTCGACGGCCGGTACGTCACCGACGAGCCGCCCCTACGACGTGTTCGCCGGGGCCCTGGAAGTCCTGGCCGAGGGCGGCATGGACGTCACCCTGGTGTGATCCGCCGCCGGATCGCGCTGACGCTCCTGCTGCGCGAGCGCTCCCGCCGTCAGTGGCGTTGGTTCAGGTGGATCAGGGGCGCGCCGCCGGGGACGAGGTACTTCGCGGCCAGTACGGGGCTGTTGTCCGCGGTCACGACCTGCGTGATCAGCATCGCGGGCGTCTCGGGCGGCCGGTTCATGGCCCTGCCCCGCTCCTTGCCGAGGATCGTCGCACCCATCGTGCTCTTGGCCGCGAGCGCACGGTTCTCGGCCGTCGCGATCAGGAGCGCGAGCATGCTGGTCGGCGGCGCGGGCGAGACGGTCGCACCGAGCGCGGCCGCGAACGCGGGGCCTAGTTCGCCCAATACGGAGGCGTCGGCCGCCCATTCGTGCGCGAAGCAGGCCGGGACGCCGTCGACCTCCACCAGGGTCTCCCAGAACCAGGTGCGGCTGACGGGCGGGAGCCGGAGGTGGAAGCCGGAGAAGTCGGTCGGCTCGTCCAGCTCGGCGGCGAGGCGACGGCAGGTCACCGGGCCGGGGCCGAGCAGCGCCTCGACGGGTGACAGGCGTTCGATGCCCCGGGTGGCGGGGGGCTGGTTCACCCGGCTTCCGACCCCGTGCTTGCGCGTGATGACGCCGTCCTCCTGGAGCAGGATCAGCACTTCGCGCAGGGCGGGCCGACCGACCCCCAGTTCGGCGGCGAGCACGGGCTCGGAGGGGAGTTTCGTGCCCGGTGGATACGTGCCGTCATGGATCGCGGCGACGATGCGCTCGTAGAGCTCGACCCTCGGCTGACGGCGTCGCGTACGAACCTGCGTCACTCCGCATCCCCCTCGTGCTGCTGTGCCGGCCCGGCACATCCGTTCGTCCTCACTGACCGCGCGAGTTGTCGGACTTCTGCGGGCCCTGCCGAGCATACTCGGGCCCGGTCCGCCCGAATACGTGTGAAGTACCCCCTTGTCGTGAGCCCCGTCCGGAGCTACTGTCCCACCAGTCGATCACGAGTTGTAAGACAACTGGCGTCTAGCCCTCCCTTCCCGGGCGGCAAATCGGCCGAAAAGTTTCCTCCGCTCCCCGTGAAAGGTCCGACAATGCATGACCAGCAGCCCACCGTGGTGGTGCTCGGATCCCTCAACATCGACCTGGTGACCCGAGTGCCCCGGCACCCGGGGGCCGGCGAGACCGTGCTCGGCAGCGGGCTCACCGTGCTGCCCGGCGGCAAGGGCGCCAACCAGGCGGTGGCCGCCGCACGTGGGGGAGCCCGGGTCCGGATGCTCGGCCGGGTCGGCGAGGACGACGGCGGCCGCCGCTACCTCGCGGCACTGGACGCCGACGGCGTCGACACGCGGGACGTGGTCCCCACCCCCGGCGAGCCCACGGGGCAGGCGCACATCTGTGTCGACGACCTCGGCGAGAACACCATCGTGGTGATCGCGGGCGCCAACGGGGCCGTCACCCCGGCCGACGTCGAACGGGCCGCCGACGTCATCGCGGAGGCCGACGTGCTGCTGCTCCAGTTGGAGACGCCGCTCCCGGCCGTCGTGCGGGCCGCGGAGCTCGCCGACCGGTCCGGCGTGCGAGTCGTCCTCAACGCCTCTCCCGTGGCCGAAGTGCCCTCCCGGCTCCTGCGGCTCGCCGATCCGGTGATCGTCAACGAGCACGAGTACGAGGCACTCGGCGAGGACGCCGGGTCGGTGTGCGTGACCCTCGGGGGCCGGGGCGCCCGCTGGGGCGAACACGAAGCCGTGCCGCCGCCGGTCGAGGTCGTGGACACCACCGGTGCCGGGGACTGCTTCGCGGGCACGCTCGCCGCCCGGATCGCCGCCGGGGAACCGCCGGCCGAGGCGCTCCGTGCCGCGGTCACGGCGGGGGCGCGTGCGACGACCTGGCACGGCGCCCAGGGACGAAGCCTGGACGCGCCCTCCTCGCCCCTTCTGCCTTGACGGCGGTCGGGGCCCCGCCTCTGCCCTGGGCGGACTTACGCTCCCTGCGCGGTGAGCCGGGCCGGGGTCCTGTCGCGCTGAGCGTATCCACGTTCCGTGCGCCGTGAGCCCGGCCGGGCCCTGTCGCTCTGGGCGCGTTCACGCCCCTTCTGCCCCGAGGGCGGTCGGGGCCCCACCCCTGGGCGCACTCACGCTCCTTGCGCGGTGAGCCGGGCTGGGGTCCCGCCCCTGGCGTATCCACATTCCGTGCGCGGTGAGCCCGGCTGGGGTCCCGCCCCTGGGCTTATCCACGCTCCCCGCGCCGTGAGCGCGGCCGGGGTCTTGCCGCTCTGGGCGCATTCACGACCCTTCCGCCCTGACGGCGGCCGGGGCCCCGCCCCCGGCGTATCCACGCTCGCTGCGCGGTGAGCCGGCTCCGGGCCCTGTCGCGCTGAGCGCATCCACGCTCCCCGCGCCTCGCCCCCCGGCCACGGTCCCGTTCCCCCCGCACCCACTTCCCTGCCCCCCAGGCTTGTCGGGGCCCCCGCCCTGAACGCACCCACCTCCCCTCCGCCCTGATCCCGGCCGGGGCCCCGCCACTCCATACCCACGCTCTCCCCACCCTGAGCGCACCACCCTCACCCCGGCCGCCGCCCCGTCGCCCCGCACTCACCCACCCCGCCCCCACACGATCCCCCTGCCCGGCCGGCGGCAGCCCCCCGTACCCAACCGATCGATCACCTCAAGGACGAAGTGACATGACGACCCCCCAGCCCCTGCTGATGGACTGCGACACCGGCGTCGACGACGCCCTCGCCCTGCTCTACCTGGCGCTCTCCCCGGACGTCGACCTCCGCGCGGTCACCACCGTCGGCGGCAACACCGCCGCCCGGCAGGCCGCGGTCAACACCCTGCAGGTCCTCGAACTCGTGGGACGTACGGACATCCCGGTGGCCGCCGGAGCCGACCGGACCCTCAACGGCTCGCTGCCCCACTACGCCACCCACGTGCACGGCGACAACGGCATCGGCAACGTGCAACTGCCCGCCCCCACCGCCCCGGTGGCCGACACGGACGCCGTCGACCTGATCATCGAGACGGCCCGGCAGGCGGACGGAGCGCTCTCCCTGCTCGCCACGGCACCGCTCACCAACCTCGCCCTCGCCCTGCGCCGGGAGCCCCGGCTGCCCGAACTGGTCCGTCACCTCACCGTGATGGGCGGCGCCGTGCACCACCCCGGCAACATCACCCCGCTCGCCGAGGCGAACATCGGCAACGACCCGGAAGCCGCCGCGCTGGTCCTGGCCGCCGACTGGGACCTGACGATCGTTCCGCTCGACGTGACCATGCGGGAGAACCTCACCACCGCCACCCAGCGGGACCTGCTCGCCCACGGCTCCCCGGCCTGCGTCTTCGCCGCCCGCGCGCTCGACGTCTACTTCGACTTCCACGAGGAGGTCGCGCTGCCCTTCCGGGGGTCGGCGTGTCACGACCCGCTGGCCGCCGCGATAGCCGCCGGTCACGTCGTTCCGCGGCTGGCCCCGAGGCTGCACGTGGACGTCGAGACCGGTGACGGCCCGGCACGCGGGGCGCTCGTCGCCGACACCCGTGCCCTCTACCTGTCGTATCCCGAACGGGCCGACGCCAACGCCCGGGTGGTCCTGGAGACCGACGGCCGCTTCCCCGGACAACTGGTCGAGCGCCTGCGCACGAGCACCCCGGCGGCCGACACCGCGAGCGACACCGCGAACAACTCCGCAAGCCCTGCCACGAGCACCCGTACGACTCGTACGACTCGTACGAACGGCGGTACCGCCGCGTGAACCCGACCGCGCCCCACGCCACCGGCACCGCCCCCCGGACCCACCGCTTCCTGCTGCCGGCCCTGATCACCGGCGTCGTCGCCTTCCAGCTCAACGCCTCGATGGTGACGCCCGCGCTGCCGGAGATCGCCCGCGCGCTCGACGCCCCGCTGAGTACGGTCTCCCTCTCGCAGAACCTCTTCTTCCTCGTCGGCGGCGTCGCGGGCGTCGTGCTGTCCCGGCTCAGCGACCACCTCGGCCGCCGTACGGTACTGCTCGCCTCCCTCCTCGTGATGTGCGCCGGCACCGTGCTGGCGATGCTCGCTCCGAACGCGGGGCTCCTCATCGCCGGGCGGGTGCTCCAGGGAGCCGCGGGGGCCACCTTCCAACTGACGTACCTCCTGGTCCGCGACACGATGACGCCGAAGCAGTTCGGCACCGCGCTCGGCGTCATCACCGCCATCAACGGAGGCGTGGGCGGAGTCGACGGCTTCCTCGGCGGGTTCGTCGCCGACCGGCTCGGGTTCCGCTGGATCTTCGGCGTGATCCTCGTCGTGGGCCTGCTCGCCCTGGTCTGCGTGGCACGCGCCGTGCCCGGCACCGCACCGGCCGCGCACACCGGACGGATGGACTGGTGGGGGGCCGCCTCGCTGTCCGCCGCGATCGTCTGCGTCAACCAGGCGATCAGCCAGGGCGGTGCGCACGGCTGGGGCTCCCCGTGGCCGCCGGTGCTGCTGGTCGCGGGCGCCGCCCTCTTCGTCGCCTTCTGGCAGATCGAGAAGCACGGCAGCACCCCGCTCATCGCGGTGGAGGCCCTGCGCTCGCGCCAGGTGTGGCCCCTGATGACGACGACGCTGCTGACCCTCGTCAGTGTCTTCGCCGCCATGAACTTCACGGTCGTCCTGCTGAGCCAGGACGACCGTGCCGGATTCGGCATGTCGGCGACGCTCGCCGCCCTGCTGTTCCTGACTCCGCCCGCGGCGATCGGACTGCTCGCGGCCCCGGTCGCGGGCTGGCTGGCACCCCGCAAGGGGTGGCTGCCGATGCTGCGCGCCGGTCTGCTCGCGTCGGCGCTCACCCTCGCCGTCGCCGCGGTCTTCGCCGGGGACCGCTGGGTGGTGCTGGCCGCCTGCTGCGCGCTCGGCGTCTTCTACAACGGACTCACGCTCACCATGCTGAACGGCCTCGGGGTCGTGCTCTCCCCGAAGGAGAGCCCCGGCGCGCTGCCCGGGCTGAACGGGGCCTGCTTCGGCATCGGCGCCTCGGTCGGCATCGCCCTCGTGGGCCCGGTGGCCGCCACCGGCACGCTCGGCGGCTACCGGACCGCACTCGGCCTGGCGGTCGGCGTCTCGCTGCTCGCCCTGCTCGCCTCCCTGCTGATCAAGCAGCCGGCGGACCGCTCCTGACGCCCCTCGCCTCCGGGTCCAGCAGGCGGGCGAGGAAGGAACGGGTGCGGGCGTGCGCCGGCGAGCCGATCACCCGGTCCGGGGGGCCCTGCTCGACGACGACCCCGCCGTCCATGAAGACCACCCGGTCCGCGACCTCCCTGGCGAAGCCCATCTCGTGCGTGACCACGAGCATCGTCATCCCCTCGTCGGCCAGCGAACGCATCACCGCCAGCACGTCGCCGACCAGTTCCGGGTCGAGCGCCGACGTCGGTTCGTCGAAGAGCATCAGCCGCGGGTCCATCGCCAGCGCGCGGGCGATGGCCACGCGCTGCTGCTGGCCGCCGGAGAGCTTCGCCGGGTAGACGGCCTCCTTGTCCGTGAGGCCGACCCGGGCCAGCCGCTCGCGGCCGATCCGGGCCGCCTCCGCCTTGTCCCGTCCCAGCACCCGGCGCTGCGGGAGCGTCAGGTTCTCCAGGGCGGTCAGGTGCGGGAAGAGGTTGAAGGACTGGAAGACCATGCCGATGCCGCGGCGCACCCGGTCGATGTCCACGTCCGGGTCGGTGACCTCGTCGCCCGCCACCCGGACCGTGCCCGAGGTGGGCGCCTCCAGCAGGTTCACACAGCGCAGCAGGGTCGACTTCCCGGAACCCGAGGGGCCGATGACGCACACCACCTCGCCGTACGCCACGCTCAGGTCGATGCCCGAGAGCACCTCCAGCGCGCCGAACGACTTGTGCAGGCCGCGCACTTCGATGGCGGGCGCGTCGGGCGCCCTCCGTGCGTCCGGAGAGTTCTCCATCTCGCTCACCTCGCCCTTGACGTACGTGCTTCGAGCCGCCGGACGAGATGGCCCAGCGGCAGGGTGATCACCAGGTAGCAGAGGCCGGCGATCAGGATCGGGGTCAGGCTGCGGTTCTGGTTCAGCGCGTCCCTGCCGAACTTCGCCAGTTCGTACTGGGACAGCGAGAGCCCCAGCAGATAGACCAGCGACGAGTCCTTGGTCAGCAGGATCAGTTCGTTGGTGAGCGGCGGCAGTACGATGCGCAGCGCCTGCGGGACGACGATGGAGACCATCGCCCTGCCCTGCGACATCCCGAGCGAACGCGCCGCCTCCGTCTGCCCCCTGGGCACCGCCAGGATGCCCGCCCGGATCGTCTCCGCCATGTACGCGGCGCCGACCAGGCCGAGCGCCAGCATGACCGTCACGTACTGGTTGAGGGACACCTGGAAGGCCAGCGGGACGCCGAAGCCCAGCGCGATGAACACCAGGAGTGCGGGCACCCCGCGGAAGAACTCGATGTACGCGACGGCCAGCCAGCGGTACGGCGGCACCGTCGACAGCCGCATCAGCGCGAGCAGCAGCCCGAGGCCCAGCCCGAAGCCGAAGCCCAGCAGGGTGTAGAGAACGGTGTTGACCAGCGCGGTGGTGATGATGTCGGGGAACTGGGACCTGGCGACCTCGACGTCGAAGAAGGCACGCCGGATCTCGCCCCAGTCGGCGGCGAGCGCGACCACGAGCACCACGCCGAGCAGGACGGCGTACTGCACGCCCCGCACCGCCCGGGCCCGTTGCCGTCGGGACAGTCTGGACTTGGCCATCGGCTGGGGGTCCTCAACTCTTGGGGGCGGCGGGGAACCACTTCGTGTAGATCGCCTCGTAACGCCCGTCCGCCCGCGCCGCCTTCACGGCCTTGTCGATCTCCTCGCGCAGGGCCGTGTTCCCGGTCCTGACGGCGATCCCGTATTTCTCGCCCGTGTCGAACTCGGCGGTGACCGCCAGCTCGGGGTTCTTGCGTACGTACTCGAAGAGGACACCGTTGTCGTTGACGGCGGCGTCCACCTGCCCCGTCTTCACGGCGGTGAGCAGCAGCGCCACGTCCTCGAACTGCACGGTCTCGACGCCCGCGCCGTTCTTCTTCGCGTACGTCTCACCCGTCGTGCCCTGCTGGACCCCCAGCTTCCTGCCCTTCAGGCCCGCGAGGGAGGTGTACGGGGAGCCCTTCTTGGCGATCAGGGCCTGGGTGGCGTCGAAGTACGGCGCGGAGAAGTCCAGGTTCTGCTCGCGCACCGGCGTGATGGTCATCCCCGCGGCCGCGAGGTCGCACTTGCCCGCGTTCAGGTCCTCGCCGGTCTGGATGCCCTCGAAGGGCGTGTCGACGATCTCCTGGGTGACCTTGAGCTGCTTGGCGACCAGGTCGACGATGTCGACGTCGAAGCCCACGACCTTGTTGTCCTTGCGGAATTGGAAGGGCTCGTACGGCAGGTGCGTGCAGGTGGTGAGCTTGCCCTCGGCCACGAGGGAGATCCCGGACCCGTCCGAGCCGGAGGTCTTCGTGCTGGTGCAGCCGGTCGCCACGAGGGCGAGGGCGGTGACGGCGGTGATGGCGGTGACGCGGGACAGCACGGTGCGAACGGACAAGGCGCCTCCATACGAAGAGGTGCGGCCGACGCCCCGGGGGCGGGCCGCACGGAATCGTGGTGCGGTCGTGGTGCGCGTGCGATGCGCCGATCTTGCCACCCCCGGTGCCGGATGTCTCCAGCGCGGACGGCTGTCTCCGGCTGTCCGCCACGGCCGGGGCCGACTGGGTCCGCAACCGCCGCCGCCCGGACCGTGGAAACCCGGGAGCGACACGGCCGGGGCCCACGGAGCCCGGGACCGCCGTACGGCCCGGCCCGAGGCGGTCCCGGGAACAACGCAGCCGGGGCCGAGGGGGAGGCAGTTCCACCCCTCGGCCCCGGCTGCTGAGGCTCCGCCGGATCAGGCCGCCGTCCGTCGTGCCGCGTCCCTGCGCTGCTTCGCCCAGCCCGCCAGGGCGAGCGCCGCCACCATCACCGCGGAGACGTACAACTGGTCGCGTCCGCCGGGCGTCGTGGCCATCGCCACGAACACCCCGGCGATCGCCAGCAGCGCGGCCCACGTCAGGTACGGGAAGCCCCACATCCGGATGGTGAGCAGCTCGGGCGACTCCCGCTCCAGCCTGCGCCGCATCCGCAACTGGGTGACGCAGATGAAGACCCAGCCGACCAGGATGGCGACGCCGGTGGTGTTCATCAGCCAGGTGAAGACCGTGTCCGGCCACCAGATCCCGGCGAACACGGCGAAGAAGCCGAAGCCGCAGGAGGCGACGACCGCGGCCATCGGGACGCCGCCGCGCACACCGCCGAGGAAGCGCGGGCCGAGGCCGCGCGAGACCAGCGAGTACGCCATGCGCGAGGAGCCGTAGATGTTGGCGTTCATCGCGGACAGCAGCGCGACGAGGATGACGGCCTGCATGACGGTGCCGGCGGCGGGGATGCCGAGGCGGTCCAGGACGGTGACGTACGGGCCGTCGGCGGCCACCCGCGGGTCGTTCCACGGCACGAGGGCGACGACCAGGGCCATGGAGCCGACGTAGAACAGGGCGATGCGCCAGACGGCCGTGCGCACGGCGCGGGCCACGTTGGCGCGCGGGTCGTCGGACTCGGCGGCGGCGATGGTGACGGTCTCCAGACCGCCGTACGCGAAGACGGCGGTGAGCAGTCCGGCGATCAGCCCGGTCGTGCCGGTCGGGAAGAAGCCGCCCGCGCCGGTGAGGTTCGAGGCGCCGGGGGCCTCGCCGAACACTCCGCAGACGCCGAGCACGCCGAGCACCAGGAACGCGCAGATCGCGGCGACCTTCAGGGCCGAGAAGCAGAACTCGAACTCGCCGAAGTTGCGCACCGCGGCGAGGTTGCTGAGGCAGAAGAAGACCATGAAGACGGCGACCCACCCGTAGGCGGGCAGGAACGGCACCCAGCCGTGCATGATCTCCCCGGCCGCGACCGCCTCCGCCGCCACCCCGCAGCACAGCATGGTCCAGTACGTCCATCCCGAGGTGGCCCCGGCCCAGGCGCCGAACTCCCGCTCCGCGTGCACCGAGAACGAACCGGTGGAGGGGCGCGCGGCGGACATCTCGCCCAGCATCCGCATCAGGAGCATGACGACCGCGCCCGCCACCGCGAACAGCAGCACCACCGCGGGACCCGCTGCCGCGATGCCCGCGCCCGACCCCACGAAGAGACCGGCCCCGATGACCCCGCCGAGGGCGATCATCGAAAGGTGCCGCTGCTTGAGGCCGTGGGAGAGCCCGCTCGGCGGGTCGCTCTCGACGGGGCCGTGCTGGGCGGGGGGATCGGCCAGGGCCGTGCCCGCCGAGGTTGTCCGGTTCATGGTCGTGCCTGTTCGGTATGTGAGACGAGTGGCTCACAGTATGGAGCGATCACGCCCGGAACGAAGCGAGTGTCCGATATTCGGACAGGTGTCCCTCCGGGCTTCAGGCGAAGACCAGCAGCAGGGCGGCCAGAGCCGCCGAGCAGCCGGGTTCGACCAGGCCCACCGTCCGTACCCGCGGCCCCCGGCCCGGCAGCACCGCCGCCCGCAGCAGGAAGCAGGCGAAGAGCGCCGCCGACACCGGGAGCGACAGCGCCGCGCAGACCGCCGCCGCGGCGTGGTACGCGACCGAGCCGTACCGGTAGCCGCGGTTGCGGCGCCCGGCGGGCCTCACCCGCAGGAACGCGAAGTGCGAGCCCGCGCATCGCGACCGGCGGCAGTGGACAGCTGCCGGCTACCGCTCCACGATGCAGCGTCGCCAGGCGTTTCTCCACCCGGCCCCTCCCGGTATGCGAGAAGTGATCATTCTTGTGGTGGCGTGACGGAACCGCACACCCCTTCCCGCCCCTCATGACATGTGCACCGCCGTACCGCAACGCCCGTACGGCACATGCGCCACCCGTGCCGTCTCACGCACCACACCGGGAGCCCTCGTGTTCAAGCTCAGCAAGCGTTCCACCACCGCCGTCCTCACCACCGGGCTTCTCGCCGCGCTCGGAACCGCGGCCGGGATCGCTCCAGCGGCCGCCATTCACGGAGGCAAAGGTACGACCGTCGTGGATCACCCCTACGTGGTGTCGCTCCAGACCGTGGCGGGAGAGCACTTCTGCGGCGGAACCCTCATCGCCCCGGCCAAGGTGCTCACCGCCGCGCACTGTGTCGACGAGAATCTGAAGCCCGGCGCACTGCGGGTCGTCGGCGGGCGGACCGACCTGCGGACCAGCAAGGGTACGGTCGCGAAGGTCGCGACGATCAAGATCCACCCGAAGTACGACGACGGCACCTACAACCAAGACGCAGCCGTGGTCACCCTTGCGAAGCCCATGCCGTACAAGACGCTGCCGGTGGCGGGCCCGAAGGACGCGGCACTGTTCAAGTCCGGTACCCGGGTGACCGCGCTGGGCTGGGGCCTCACCGAGACCGGTACGAGGGGTGTGCGGCTGAAGTCGGCGGGGCTGGTACTGGAGCCGCTCGCGAAGTGCGCTCCGTTCACCGAGCCCTGGGAGACCGCGGCCAACAAGCTCTGCGGGACCCCTCTCCCCGGTACCAAGAACAGCATCTGCGCCGGCGATTCGGGCGGTCCGCTGATCGCGGGTGGCAAGCTGGTCGGCCTCACCTCGTCGGGCAACCACTACTGCGACGACACCTATCCGTTCAGCATCTTCACCCGGTCCACCGCCATCACGGCAAACCTGGGCATACCCACCTCCTGAACACCTGCCCGCCCCTACTCGCCGCGCCGCTTTCTTCGCTGTCGTCCACCGCGAGCCGAGCGTGTCCAGTACGGCTCGGCGTCCGCCGCCGGGCGTGTCGGCCACGGCCCGGCGTGTGTTGCCGAACTTGCCGGCACGCTCACGGATATTGTCCGACACCACCCCGGGACTCACCTCATCCACGCCTGGGCCAGTCTCCGGTGCCTCCGTGGACTCTGGCCGGGAACGTGACATCCGGCGACTCGTTGCCTCTGCGCCCCACCGGAACCAGTCGCACTCCTCGCCGACCTGAAGGAGAAACTCGGTAACGGGGCCCGACGACGACACGGTGGGCGGGTCAGAGGCCCGGTGGTTGCAGGTGGGTGGTCATTTCCAGCAGGCGGATCACCGCGGCGTCGGCGTCAGGGCGGTGGACGGCGTAGACGCTGGTGTCCAGGTGGCTCACCTGCCCTCGGAGCGGGACCAGTGTCACGCCGGGATCGGTAAGGTGCCGCAGACTCCCGGGAGCGAGGCTCACGCACAGCCCTGCGGACACGTAGCTGAACAAGCCGCTGAGGTCGTCCGCGACCGCTACTCCCCGTGGGCTGAATCCCGCCTGCTGGCAGGCGAGTTGGAGTTGCCCGGCGAGGGTGGGCAGCGCCGTCGGGTCGGGCAGGACGAAGTCCTCGTCGGCCAGTTGAGCGAGTTCGATCCCGCGGGCCCCGGCCAGCCGGTGGTCGCGTGGCACCGCGGCAGCGATCCGCTCGGTGACGATGATCCGGCTGACGAGATCGTCGGAGAGCCGCCCCGGGTCCCGCAGAAATCCGAGGTCGAGCACCCCGTCCCGCACCTGGTCGACGACACCCGCCGATGAGCTGTGCTGGAGGTGTACGCGGAGGCCCGGGAGTCGTTCCGCTGCCTCCCGCAGCATCGTGGGGAGGTAGAGGTGGCTCAAGAGGCTCACGTACCCGACCCGGACGCCGCCTTCCATCCCGGCGGCGACCCGCCGGGCCCGGGCAACCGCGGCGATCTGCAGATCGAGGAGCCGCTGCGCATCGGTGGCGAACACCTTTCCGGCCGCGGTGAGGCGCGCGCCTCCCGGGCCGCGGTCAAACAGTTGCGCGCCCACTGTCCGCTCCAGGCGCTGGACCGATTGGCTCAACGGTGGCTGGCTCATGCCGAGCCGCTCGGCTGCCCGGCCGAAGTGCTTCTCCTGCGCCACCGTCAGGAATTGTTCCAATAGCCGTCGCGACAGGTTCATATCATTTACCATATGGTCCATTACCTCATCATATATTGGACAGACCTGCTCTGTCGGGTGTCGACTGGGCCTTGGAAGTTCTGGGTCCTGGAGGCGCTGCTGCCGCACCCGATCCGCCGTCGTACGGGTCCCATGTCGTACCGGTCAACCGATGCGGATCCAGATCTTTCCCTTGCAGCTCGGTCACATTGCCGCCCGTCCTCCAGCCCCTTCTCCTGAAGACAGGGTCTGCGGGCGAGCCGACCCGAGCAGGTTTCCCTGGCATCCGTCTGGAGTGGTTCTTGTGGCAGTCGTGACAATCGTTGGTGCCGGCGTCATCGGTGTCTCCTGGGCGCGTTTGTTCAGCGAGGGCGGTTGGGAGGTACGTGTCAGCGACCCGCGCCCCGACCTGCACGAGCTGGTGGAACGTGAGCTGGCGGGGCTGCCGGTGGCAGCGAGTGAGGACCTGGCCGCCGCGGTGTCCGGTGCGGACTTCGTGCAGGAGGCCGGGCCGGAACGGGTCGAGATCAAGGAGGAGATGTTCGCCACGCTCGCCGCGCACACCCGCGACGACGTGGTGCTGGCCTCGTCCTCCTCGTCCCTGCTGCCCTCGGTGATCGCCAAGGGCAACCCCGCGGCCGGCCGGATCGTGATCGGCCACCCGTTCAACCCGCCGGAGCTGATGCCGCTGGTCGAGGTGGTGCCAGGACCCGAAACCACGGCACGGACCGTCGACCGGGCCGTCGAGGTCTACCGCGACCTCGGCAAACTGCCCATCCGGCTGAAGAAGGAGATCCCCGGCTTCGTCGGCAACCGCCTCCAGAAGGTCTTCAACGACCAGGCCACCTATCTGGTGCAGCAGGGGGTGATCGACGTGCAGGACCTCGACGACCTGGTCCGGGCCTCGCTCGGACTGCGCTGGGCCGTGACGGGGCCGTTCCAGAGCGGCACTCTCGGTGGCGGCCCCGCAGGCATGCGCCATCTGGTGGAGCACGTCGGCTCGCAGCTGACCTTCGAGACCGGCAGCCCGGACCCGGCCCGGTTGGATGCGGTCCTCACTGCGGTCGAAGACGCCTACGGCACAGGTGAGGCGGCCTACGAGCGGCTCGTCGAACTGCGCGACGTACGTACCCGCGCCGTTCTCCAGCCGCTGGGCTGGCCGGAGGCCATGTCCGCGGACGGCCCGCGACAGTGACCGCCGGCCCCGACCGGGGTGAAGCCGGGACAGAGCGAGACATACCGAGAAGGAGGACAACTGCCATGGCCACAGAGCTGCTCGCGCTGCAGTTCATGCCCGCGAAAGTGCTGCGGGTGAGCATTCCGGACGGTCAGGTGCAGACCCTGCTCGACGATGCCGGGGACGGACCCGACGGCATCGTCGTGGATTCCCGTACCGCCTACTGGACCACCATGGGCGCCCCCGTGATCGACCCTGACACTCCGGGTGAGGCCGGCTACGACTTCTCCGCGCGCAACGGCGGCGTTCACGGATGGAGCCTCGACGGCGGGCCCAGGCGCGACGTGGTTCCGAGCGGAGCGATGACGACCGGCAAGCAGTTGACGTCCGACGGCGCCGGCACGCTGTACTGGAGCGACCGCGAGGGCCACCGGGTCAGCAGGGCCCGGGTGGACGGCAGTGGCCTGACCGACCTGGTGGTGAACCCGGCCGAGGACAAGATCATGGGGGAGTGCGTCGGCGTGGCGGTGGATCCCGTTCGCGGATACCTGTACTGGACGCAGAAAGGACCGGCCAAGGGCGGCAAGGGCCGGATCTTCCGAGCGGGCCTGGAGATCCCGCCGGGCCAGAGCGCTGAGAACCGTACCGATGTCGAGGTGCTCTGGAGCGGTTTGCCCGAGCCGATCGACCTGCACCTCGACGGCGACTGGCTGTACTGGACCGACCGCGGTGCCGAGCCCGCCGGCAACACGCTCAACCGTGCGCCCGTGCCGCCGCCCGGCGAGGCCGGGCAGGCCCCCGAGATCCTGACCGACGGCTTCGAGGAGGCGATCGGCCTCGCCGTCGACGGCGAGGCGGGCATTGCCTACGTCTCCGACCTGCACGGCCACATCCGCGCCGTCCCCCTGCCCGGGGGCCCCGCCGCCGGGCAGGAACCGCGCGAGATCGTCGTGCTGCCGTATCCGCTGACCGGGCTGTGCCTGCTGCGGAACTAGGTCCTGTGGCCGATGGGAGCCGCCACCACCCGGCGGGATGCCGGGCGGGAGGAGTTCCGCGACGCGGATCGCAGCCGTGTCACCCGGGCTGAGGCACCATGCGGTGCAGCCCTTTGCGGTCGTAGTACCGCGTCATGAGGAAACCGAAGGCGAGGGTCACCGCGACACCGACCCCGATCATGGTCCAGCCACGGGCCAGTCCGGCATCCGCGCGCGCGTCGAAGTACAGGATCGCCCGGATTCCGGCGACGAGTTGGTGCATCGGTTCGAAGGTCCCCAGGAAGCGGTAGAAACCGGGCACGGCCTCCAGCGGGATGGTGGCGCCGGAGGAAGGCAGAGCCAGGGCGATGAAGAAGAACATCGACACGATCTGTCCGATGTTCCCGAACGCCGCGTTGATGGCCTGCACGCCGAGTCCCACGCTCAGGCAGGAGCAGTACGAGAACAGTGCCAACAGGGGCAGGTGGGCGGCGTCCATGCCCAGGAGAGCGAGGCACGCCACCATCACCAGCGCGGTGGTCAGTACGGACACCCCCGCCGTCATGGCCATCTTGAGCAGCAGGGTCTGCGTGCGGCTGATCGGAACCGTGGGGTGGCGCCGGTGCCAGGGGCCGATCTCCACGTCGGCGTAACCGAGCGCGGTGTCGACGGAGTTGTGGATGATGTTGCCGCCCAGGAACCCCGCGAGTACGAGCAGCAGCACGTAGTAGAAGGCGCTCAGCCCCAGACCGCTGTGCCCGCCCATGGCGAGCCCCGGCTTCGTCTGCACGGCGACGGGGTCGGCGAACAGCAGGCGGGCCGCGGAGTCCGTGCCCGCGAGCCGGGGCGAGGCCATGAGCTGCTTGCCGATGCCCGCTGACGCGCTGTGCGCCGCCCGCTCGGAGATCTTCGCGGCCATCGACGAACCGAGGCTGCCCATTGCCGGGTTCGTGAGTACGGTCAGTGTCGGCCGACTGGGGCGGTCCCCTCCCAGCGACCGGACGGCAGCGGTGAAGTCGGCGGGAACGACCAGGGCACCGTAGACCTTCCCGGAGGCCAGCTGGTCCTTCGCGGCTGCCATGCCCAGGCGCCGCCACTGCACGCTCTCCGGCGCGGTGGAGGAGGCGATCCGCTCGGTGGCCTGCGCGCCCAGGTTCTGCCGTGCTTCGGGCAGCGGCTCGCCGGAGTCCTGGTTCACGAGGGCGATCGGCAACCGGTGCAGGCTGCTGTCCGGTGTGAGGATTCCTCCCATGTAGAGCAGGGAGAGAAGCAGGGCGACCAGCCCGCCGAGCACGGCGGGCGCGAGCCACATTTTTCCGCGGCGCAACAGGGATCCGGCGTTCGCCGTGGACCTGGAGGATCGCGTGAGGTGGGAAGGCATGGGGCTCCGCGGGATATCGGGGGCAACTGGCTCGCCCGGGGCACTGGGGAGCGTAGGCGCGGCCGGGGCAGGGCCAGGCGTGGCGCACCCGGCTGCTGTGCGTACTCGCCCGAACGGGTCACCCGGGTCGTGCGGTGCCGGACGCCGTCGGAAGGTGAGGGATCAGATGGGGGAGAGGGGCGAGCCGGCCCGCGGGAGGGCACCCCCTCCGGCCCACCACCCGAGAAAGCACGGGAGCAGTCATGGCCTTCACCCTGCCCACGGACATCCAGAACCGTCCGGTCGCCGTCATCGGCGCAGGCACGCTCGGACGGCGGATCGCCTTGATGTTCGCCACCCGCGGCGGCCTTGTGCGGATCTACGACAAGTCGCCGCAGGCGGGCGACGCGGCGCGGGCCTACGTGGAGGAGCACGTCCGCGAGGTCGCGGCAGGGATCGACGGCGGAAAACCGGGGCGGGTCACGGTCACCGACGACATGGCCGAGGCGTTGCTGGACGCCTGGCTGGTGGTAGAGGCCGTACCGGAGCGGCTCGACCTCAAGAAGGAAGTCTTCGGAGAACTGGACCGGGCGTCCCGCCCTGACACGATCCTGGCCAGCAACTCCTCGTCGTACGCGACCAGTGAGTTCATCGACCGGGTCGAACACCCCGAGCGCGTACTGAACGTGCACTTCTACATGCCGCCACAGCAGGACGCGGTCGACCTCATGTCCGACGGGCACACGGACCCGGGAATCTTCGACCTGCTCAAGCGCGAACTGCCGCTGTTCGGAATCTTCCCATTCGTAGCACGCAAGGAGTCCACGGGCTTCATCTTCAATCGCGTCTGGGCCGCCATCAAGCGCGAGGCGCTGGAGGTCGTGGCCGAAGGGGTGTCCACACCCGAGGACGTGGACGCGATGTGGAAGCTCAACACGGGGCTCGCGACCGGCCCCTTCCGGATGATGGACCATGTCGGCCTGGACGTCGTCCTGGACATCGAGAACCACTACGCGGCGGAACGCCCCTATCTGCCCGCCGGCCCCCGCGAGCTGCTGCAGCGGTACGTGGACGCCGGGCACCTGGGCGTGAAGTCCGGTCAGGGCTTCTACACGTACGACACTCCGAGCTGACGCCGCCAGGGGGCCGGCCCATGAGCCCGAGCGATGTACGCGGCCGCCCTGCGCGAGCACGTGCTGGCCGGGGGCCGCAGCGGTGGCCGGGCCATGACCTGGCGCAAGGGCTCGAAGGCGGAAATGAGTTCGCACTTCGTGTTCCTGCGGGTGAGGCTCGCCGGGCGCCGGCCCAAGCCCTATGACGATGGGACGATTCCGTTGGTCTGGCTGATCGCCCAGTGGCCCGAGGGCGAGGACGAACCGGTGGAGTACGGGATGTCGAACCTGCCTGCCGACCTTCCCGCCATGGACCTCGTCCGCCTCGCGAAGGCGCGTTGGCGGATCGAGCACGACTACCGGGAACTGAAGACCGCTCTGGGCCTCGACCATTTCGAGGGCCGCTCGTTCACCGGCCGGCACCGCCACGTCACCGCCGCCGACCTGTTCCTGACCGAACAGCGGACCTGCCCAAGAGCCCCTGCCAGGGCCTGACCCTCTACCAGTCCCTGGACCTTCTTCAGCACCTCATCGCCACCTGGACCGGCACTTGCCCCACCTGCCGACAACCCACCTGGTAGCCCTGCGACACCGCCTAACGAAGCACTGCTGATGCTGCGTTCCTCAAATGCAGTACACATATCGGCGGCGGAGCTGGCGGGTTGCTGGTGCTGGTCTGCCCCATATCCAGGGCCGGGCACGGATGTTGAGTTGCGCCGTTGTCAGGCGTGTGGCGCGCCCGCCACGACCAGTTCGGCTGGACCTCGCACTCCTCCCAGCTCCACGAGTCGAGACTGCTGCGGATCGGCCCCCCGCTCTTCCACTTCGGGATGCTCTTCGTCGTACTCGGCCACGTCGTCGGCCTGCTGATCCCGCGGAGCTGGACCGACGCGATCGGCGTCAGCGACCACACGTACCACCTGATCGCGGTCACCACCGGGGCGGTGGCGGGCGCGGCGGCGGCGATCGGCATCGGCCTGCTCGTGCACCGCCGCCTCACGGTCCCGGCCGTACGCCGGGCCACCCTGCGCAGCGACCGCCTGATGTACGCCTCCCTGCTCGGTGCGATCGTCCTCGGCCTGCTCGCCACGGTCCTCAACTCGACCGGGACGACGAACGGATACGACTACCGCGAGGGCACCTCCCCGTGGTTCCGCTCCCTGTTCACCCTCGCGCCCGACTACGCGCTGATGGCGGGCGCGCCGCTCGCCTTCAAGCTCCACGTCCTGTTCGGCTTCACCCTCTTCGCCCTCGTCCCGTACTCCCGCCTGGTGCACGTGTTCAGCGCTCCGGTGAAGTACCTCTTCCGGCCGTACGCCGTCTGCCGCGGCCGGGACCCGCACGAGGCGCCGTCCCAGCGCCGGGGCTGGGAGCGCACCCGGTGACGCACCCCCGGACGGCGGCCCCCGGCCGCGCCCGTGTCCTACGTCATCGCCTGCGCGGGCTTCCACTCCACCATCAGGATGGTCGCGTCGTCGTTCAACTGGGGGCCGGTGGCGTCGAGGAAGCTGTGAATGAGACGACGCAGGGTCTCCGGGGCGAGCTCGCTGAGCGTGCCGGGTCCGGCGACGTCGTGGGCGAGGTGCTCGATGCCCAGCTCCCTGCCGTCGGCCTGCCGGGCCTCGGTGATGCCGTCGGTGTGGACCAGGACCCGGTCCCCGGCCCGTAGCTGCATCCGGTGCACGGAGCGCGGGCGCGACGAGAGCTTCGACGGCGTGCCCATGGGAAGGTCGGCCCGGCGCCGGAAGGCGTCCTCCACCAGCCGGCCCTCGCGGATGAGCAAGGGGGGCGGATGGCCGCAGTTGACCCAGCTCAGCATTCCCGACGGCAGGTGCAGGCGGCAGAGCACCCCGGTGCAGAAGAGGTCGGGCAGCCACGTGATGAGGGCCTCGTCCGCCTCCTGCACCAGATCCAGCAGGCTCGCATCCGTGCGCCGGGCCTTGCGGCAGGCCGCCAGCGCGACCGCGGTGGTGAGCCCGGAGGCGAGGTTGTGGCCGGTGGCGTCCAGCACCGCCGCGTGCAGGGTGTCCTCGGACAGGGCGTGGTCGAAGGCGTCGCCGCCGATCCGGTAGGCCGGTTCCAGGACCGCGGTGGACGTCACCGACGGGGTGCCGATGGTGCGGGGCGGCAGGAAGGCACGCAGCAGCTCGGCCGCGAGATCCATGGAATGGGTGCGTGCCCGGCGTACGAACGTGTCCTTGTACGCGCGCTTGGACGTGATCATCATGGCGCAGAGGGCCGCCAGGGCACAGGCGCGCTGCCGGGTGGGCCCGTCGGCGGCCGGGGCGTGCACGGAGAGCACCCCGAGACGCTCCACGCCGTCGATCAGCGGCTGCCACAACGTCACCCCGTCCCGCCGGGGTTCCTCCCGCGGGGTCTGGGTCCGGTAGCTCGCACCGGCCACGGAGCTGTCGATGTCCTGCGTGGGGGCGGCCAGGTTCAGGGCGGTGAGCTGACGCTGCTGGATGTCGGCGAGGAAGACCACCACGTCCGACAGCCCCAGGGCGCGGGCGCACCGGCGCACCGAGGTCGCCAGGTCCAGCGGCAGGTGCGCGGGGTCGGCGAGGAAGTCCGTCAGCCGGTTGCCCGGCCCTCGCGCGTCGTCCGCTTCGGCTCTGTCGTCGTTGCCCTCGGCGTCGTTCACCGCGGCAGTCTCGCAGCGCCGGGGCCGATCACACGGCGTACGCGCCGACGGGCCACCGGAACGCGCGCCGTCGCCCCTGTGCCCCGGGGCCGCTGACGCCTTGACGGGCCGTGCTCTCCCGGCCTAGCTGTTCGCGAGCCGGCGGGCTTCCGTGCGTACGCGCTCCAGCCAGGCGTCCCGCTCCTCGGCCGTCGAGCCGGTGACGGTACGGAACACCACCCGCCGCACCTCCGTGACCCCCGTGTACGGCAGCACGCACGCCGACCAGATCCGCTCCAGCGGGTCGCCGAACTCCTCCCGCTCGCGGGCCTCCGGCGTGTCCGAGGTGTTCAGGACCAGCGCCCGGGTCGCCCGCAGCAGGCCGACCGGCTCTCCGTCCGCCGTTGCGAGCTTGTAGGCGACCCCCGGGACCAGCACCCGCTGGAGCCAGCCGGTGAGGACCGCCGGCGGCATGCCCCACCAGTTGGGATGCACGAAGACGAGCGCGTCCAGAGTCGCCAGTTCCGCCTGGTGCGACGCGACGTCGGCGTCCGGCGGGACCGGGACCGCGTCGACCGTCTCCGTCTCGCCCGCCCCGAGTACCGGATCGAAGCCTTCCGCGCACAGGTCGTGCGTCACCACCTCGCAGCCCGCGGAACGCAGCTCCTCGACGACGGCGTCGAACAGCGCGTGATTGAAGCTGCCGGGACGCGGGTGGGCGAGATAGACACCGACGCGTGCCACCATCCGGCTCAACTCCTCTTCCAGAGAACAAGGATCGGTCATTCAATCACCACGGGCCGGGCTCCCTGCGGGCCGGTGCGCCGGCCGGGCGGTCCGGCCCCGCGGGCAGGGCTGACCGGCGCCCGGCACCGCAGGCGCACAGCTTCCCCGAGCGGTCCTTTCGGCGTCGGTGACCGGCCGTCCGGCCCGCCGGGAGCGACCGCCCGGTGCGGGTCCCCCGGATTCCCCCTATCGCTTGATGCATGCGACGGCTGTTCGAGGGCAGGTGCGTCATCAGGCCGGACAGCACGGGGGCAGACGGACGCGAAAAGGTGGGGATCATGACAACAGCAGTGCAGGACATGACGACGAAGCAGGTCGACGGGCAGACGGCACTGCCGAGGACGGGGGCCCCGGCGGCGCTGCCGCGGATCGAGGCCCCGGCGGCGGTCGCGCCGAAGAACGCCCGGGAGCTGACCCGTCTGTTCCTGGACCGGCTGAACGTCCTGGAGGAGGGCACGCACGAGTACGCGTACGCCCGCAACACGCTCATCGAGATGAACCTGTCCCTGGTGAAGTTCGCCGCCCGCCGCTTCCGCAACCGCGGCTCCGGCGACATGGAGGACATCATCCAGGTCGGCACCATCGGCCTCATCAAGGCGATCGACCGCTTCGACCTGAGCCGCGAGGTCGAGTTCACCTCCTTCGCGATCCCCTACATCACCGGTGAGATCAAGCGCTTCTTCCGCGACACCACCTGGGCCGTGCACGTACCGCGCCGCCTCCAGGAGCTCCGTACCGAGCTGGCGAAGGCGAAGGAGCAGCTCGCCTCCGTCCTGGACCGCGACCCCACGGTCGCGGAACTCGCGCAGTTGCTGGACCTGCCGGAGAACGAGATCGTCGACGGCCTCGTCGCGGCGAACGGCTACACCGCCGGCTCGCTGGACCTGCCCGCGGACACGGGCGACGGGCAGACGGGCAAGGCCGCGTCCTACGGCGACCTCATGGGCGACGTGGACCCGGGCATGGAGCTCTTCGAGGACCTCCACACCCTCGCCCCGCTCCTGGCCCGGCTCTCGGACCGCGACCGCCACATCCTCACCATGCGCTTCGGCCAGGAATTCACCCAGGCGCAGATCGGCGAGGTGCTCGGCATCTCGCAGATGCAGGTCTCCCGCCTCCTCACCCGCATCCTGGGCCAGCTCCGTACCGGCATGCTCGCCACCGCCTGACCGGCGCGCGAGACGGAGCCCCCGCGTCGCCCGGCGACGCGGGGGCTCCGTCCATTTATCACCCAATTTCATGACAAGAGAGTGATTTGCCAGGATTACAACCGGCAGGCCGGGGAAAACGAGCATCATCAAGGAACGCCGAGGAATCCGATCCTCCCCTCACGGCAAGGAACCGCACGTGCTGATCCCCGACGCCAGGACTCTCCGCACCCTCCTCGCCCGCTTCGCCGACGCGCACGTCGCCCACGCGCAGCACGCCCGCTCCGGCACGGAGGAGGAGCTCCGGGACCTCGCCTACACCCTGTGCGTGATGACGGGCACCAGGGAGGTCCGGGAGGCCCTCGCGGCGGCGGACCGGATGCTCGTCCGCGCCGAGTTCCCGGCCGCCCCGTCCGCCCGGACCGGGGCACAGGCGTTCCGCCAGGACCTCCCGACGGCGGCGTGAACCCGGCGGCAGGAGCGCCGGGCGACCGGCTGCCGACCCGCACGGAGCCGCCCGCCCCGCCCGGTGCGGCGCGCCGGCGCGAGCACGCGCCCGCCGGCCGGCCCGGCGGGCCGGTGCGCGGCCCGAGCCGGACCGGCCTCTTCACCCGCCGGTTCGGCCCGCCCCTGGGGACCCGGTCTCCGACCGTGGTGCTGGTGCACGGCCTCGGCCTGTCCGGCCGGTACTTCGTACCGCTGGCCCGGCGACTGGCCGCGAACGGCGCCACCGTGCTCGTGCCGGACCTGCCGGGCAACGGCAGGTCGCGGGCGGCCGTGCGCCGCGCCCCGGACATCGGGCAGCTCAGCGACGCCCTGGCGCACTGGCACGAGGAGCACCGCGCCGGGCCGGCCGTGCTGGTGGCGAACTCGGTCGGCTGCCAGGTCGTGGCCGCCCTCGCCGCCCGCCCGTCGCCCTGGGTGCGGGGGGTGGTGCTGATCGGGCCCGCGCTGGAACCGCGTGTCCCGGCCCGGCACCACCTCGGCCGACTGCTCGCCGACGCGCCACGGGAGCCGCTCTCCCTGCTCGCCCTCGCCACCTCCGACTACCTGACGACCGGCCCCGCCCGCTTCCTCCAGTCCTTCCGCCGCGCCGCACGCGACGCTGACGCCTCCTTCGAGGAGCACCTGCGCCGCGTCGACGTGCCGGCCCTGGTCGTCAGGGGCGTCGGTGACACCGTCGCCCACGCCGACTGGGCCCGTCGGGTGGCCCGGCTGGTCCGGGACGGCCGATCGGTCGACGTGCCGGGTGCCGCCCACGCGGCGCACTACAGCGCGCCCGACGCCGTCGCCGCGCTGATCCGCACATTCGCCGAGGAAGCCGAGCGAGCCGACGACCTGTGACCTCGCACGGCCGCCCGTGTGCAGGGACCGGCACACGCGGGGGCGCCACCCGGACGCGACCGGCTCAGGCAGCGTGCTCCGACAGCACCAACCGGCACCGGAAGTTGCGGTACCCGGCGCGTTCGAAGGCGGCCGCCATCGGGCGGTTCGCGAGGTCGGTGTCGGCGCGGATCTGCGCGGTGCCGGGCTGCGCGGCCAGGACGGCGGTGACCTCGGCGAGGATCTCGTCGATGTAGCCGCGCCCGCGGTGACCGGGCAGGACGCCGAGGTAACCGACCACCGGCCCCTGGTGGTTGCGCGTGGGGACGCCGAACCCGACGGCCTCGCCCGACGCGTCGCGGGCCACCCGCCACCAGGAGCGCTCGCCGAGGAACTGGTCCCGGTAGAGGGCCACGTCATGGCGGGCCTGCGCCTCGGCCCCGAGCTGCTCGGCCTGCTCCCGGGTACCGGCGTCGAGGGTGCCCCGGAGCACCTGCCGGAACAGATCCACGAAGACCTCGTCGTCGGGCTCGGCCTCGAAGGTCAGCCGCGCGGTGGCCGGCGCACGCAGCCCGGCCTGCGGCGTCCACTCGTAACCGAGCCGTTCCAGGAAGCCCACGAGACCGGCGCTCCCGGCCGCCGCCCGCCGCCAGGCGAGCGCTTCGACCACCTCGGGCCGCTCCCGGAAGTCCCCGGGCAGGAAGATGTGGAACGCGGGCGCCTCGTCGGCCCCCGCCTCCTTGAACGCGAGGTGCGCCGCACGGAGCAACGCGCCCGCGAGCGCGGTCCGTCGTTCGGCCGGCACGCGCGTCCCGTCGACGTGCACCGCGTCCAGAGCACCGGGATGCGCCTGCGACGGGGGACCCCACCAGACGGCGACCGCGAGCGGCCCGCCGTCGTCGGACGGGTCCTCCGCGATCCAGGTCCAGGCGTGGCGGTACTGGCCGTCGGCGAGCTTGCTCCGGTACGCGTCGGCGGACAGGACACTGGCCGGATCGGGTACGAGGAGCGGAAGGAAGCCGTCGAGATCGTCCGCGGCGACGGAACGGAAGACGACGGAGCGGAAATCGGCGGAACGGAAGGTCGTACGGAACGTCACTGTGCCTCCACGGCGATGACAGCGGGAGGCGCCACCAGATCGGCGGACCGGAAAGGTCAGGCGGGGTGACTCCCGCAGACCCGGCAGGCGTGCGCGGGAACGGCGGGAACGATCTGGAGCGCCGGATTCGGGGTGAACATCACGGCCTCCCTTCTCTCACGTGGTCCGTTGCCCGGCCGGACGGCCGAACGCCCGTCACCGTAGGCCCGGCCCGACCACGGAGCAACCCCATTACGGACCAGGAGCCGGGGGAGCGGGCGGGAACGGCAACGGGGTGAGGGCTGACGTGTACGCGACGCCCTAGGGTGGCCCCCAGTCGACCGTTCGCAGGGGGCGGAACAACCATGGAATCCAGGAGACGACCAGCAGGCGTGCTGCTGAGCGCACTCGTCGTGCTGTCGCTCGGCGCGTGCGGGACCCAGCAGGCCGGCCCGCGCGCACCGACGGACGCACGGACGCCGCCGGGCGCGACGGCGCCGGCCGGCGCCGGGACGCCGCACTGGCAGACGTTCGCGCCCTTCCGCGTGACCGCGGCCCGGCTCACCGGCGGCGGCCGGACGCTCGGCGTCGACGCGCAGGTGCCCGGCGGCGGACGGACCTGCGCACGCGACCTGAAGGCGGTCGTGACCTCGGTGTCGGCACGCACCGTGTGGGTGCAGGTCACCTTCTCCGCCCTGACCGGCGACCCGCGCGCCGACTGCTCGAAGACCGCGACCGGCACGGCGACCGTGCGCCTGCCGTCCGCCCTCGGCGACCGCGAACTGGCCGTGGACACCGGCACGACGTTCACCGCGGACGGCGCCGACCTGCCCGAGCTGCGGCTGTGCGGCAGCCTGGGCTGCCACCCGGCGCCCACCGGCTGCACCCCCGCTTCCTACGACCAGGCGGTCGCGGCGCTCGACGTGCCGAAGCACACTTCCCGTGGCGAGGAGCACTGCGACGGGAAGTGGCTGGTGTTCGACGTGTCCTCACGCATGGGCCCCGCCTGCGCCGAGGGCGGGGCGCCGGGCTGCGGAGCGAGCCGCGGCGACCGCTGGTTCTTCCGGGCCGGCGCGACGGGCTGGGAGCCCTTCGCACGCGGCACGAACGCGGGATGCGCCGACGTGCACCGCACCGAGCCCGCCTTCCCCTCCGCCCTGTGCGCCGGCCTGCCCGAGCTGCGGCGCGCCGACTGAGGGGCGGCGACGCGCGCCGCCCCGGGCGGGGCCGGCCGGGCACGCCCCGTTCGACGGGGGGGGGCGGTCCCGGAAGGGGGGAGCCCCGGCTCAGACGAGCGCGTTCGACAGCAGGGTGGCCGTCCGGGCGATCAGGGCGTTGTCGGGCAGGGCGTCGGGAGCGTGCCGGGTGGTGAGGACCGCCATGACGAGGGGAGCGCGCCCGGGAGGCCACACGAGGCCCACGTCGTGGTTGGTGCCGTACTTCCCGCCCCCGGTCTTGTCCGCGACGACCCAGTCGGCCGGCAGGCCCGCCCGCAACTTCGCGGCGCCCGTGGTGGTGGCCTTCAGCCAGCCGGTGAGCCGCCTGCGGTCCGGCGGCGTGAGAACGTCGCCGAGGACCAGACGCGCGTAGGTCCGCCCGATGGCGCTCGGGCTGGTGGTGTCCGTCACCCGGCCCGGCTCGGCGGAGTTGAGCTCGGGCTCCCACCGGTCGAGCCGTGTCGTACGGTCCCCGATCGAGCGGCAGTAGCGCGTGATCGCGCTCGGGCCGCCCAGCTCGCGCAGGAGCAGGTTGCCCGCCGCGTTGTCGCTCTGGGAGATCGTGGCGGCGCAGAGTTCGGCCACGGTCATGCCATTGGCGAGGTTCTCCGGCTTGGCGGTGACCGGTGCGTAGCCCGAGTCCGTGGTGTCCTTCTCGGTGTAGTGGAGGCGCTTCGCGAGGAACCGCCCGTCCGTGTCGAGGTGGTGCAGCACCGCTGCGGCGGCCAGCGTCTTGAAGGTCGAGCAGACGGGGAAACGCTCCTGCGCGCGGTGCCGCACCACACGGCCGGTGGCCGTGTCCTGGGCGTAGACGCCCAGCCGCGCCGCGTGCTGCTCCTCCAGCTCCCGCAACTGGCGGATGACCGCCTCCTCGCCCCGCGTCGTGGCAGCCCGGGCGCTCGTCGGCAGGGCGCCGGCCAGGACCGCGCCGGCCCCCACGGTGAGCATCCCGCGCCGGGACAGGGGACTGCGGGCGTTCATCAGGGTCATCGTCTTCTCCTCCGGTCCGTTGGGCTGACAATGATCAAGAGGCAGGAGCGGAGCACTCGGTTCCGGTCGATGCGCACGCGCTTCGGGACGCGGTGGATTGAGAGTGATATGTCCCGCTTGCGCCCCCTCGGGTCAGACCTTGTGCACCACTTCACCGCCGACCACCACGACCTCGGCCACCGTTCCGAGGATCTCCGAGGGGTCGGCGGTCCGCAGGATGTCGCGGGACAGCACGACGAAGTCGGCGAGCTTGCCGACGGTGAGCGAACCGCGTTCTCCCTCCAGGAAGTTGGCGTACGCCGAGCCCATCGTGTAGCCGCGCACCGCGGTTTCCACATCCACGGTCTCCTGCGGCATCCACGCCTCGCCGCCGTCCAGCGGACGGCGGGTGACGGCCGTGTAGATGCCGACCATCGGGTCCATCTCGGCCACGTTCCAGTCGCTGGAGAAGGCCAGCACCGCACCGGCCTCGTGCAGGGAGCGCATCGGCCATGCCTTGTGCCAGCGGTCCGCGCCGACGTTCTCGGCCCAGTCCTTGCCCGGCCCGGCGATCTCCGGGGCGCTGTGCCGGGGCTGCATGCAGGCGACCACGCCCAGCTCGGCGAAGCGCGGGGTGTCCCGCGGGTCGAGGCACTCGACGTGCACGACCTGGTGGCGGGCGTCCCGGGGCCCGTTGGCGGTACGCGCGCGGGCGACGGCGTCCAGGACGGTGCGGATGCCGCGGTCCCCGGTGGCGTGGACGAAGCACTGGAAACCGCGGGCGTCGAGCGCGGTCAGCAGGTCCGCGAACTCCTCCGGCGGGTAGAACGTCTCGCCCCGGTGGTGCCCGCAGCCCGCGTACGGCTCCAGCAGGGCGGCGGTGCGGGGCTCCACGACGTCGTCGATGTACAGCTTGAGGGGCCCCACCCGCAGCCGGTCGTCGTCGTACCGGCGGGCGGCGGCCGCGAAGTCGTCCAGGTCGGCCGCGGTGGTGCCCCGGGGGTGGAACAGGGCGGCGACGACGCGGGACCGGAGCCGACCCTCGGCGGCGGCCCGTTCGTACAGGGCCAGGTCGTCGAGGGAGTTCTGCGGCTCCACGACGGTGGTGATGCCGAAGCCGACGGCGTCGTCCAGGCTCTTGGCGAGACGCCCGTACTGACGGTCCTGACAGGCCCAGGGCACGCCGAGCGCGCGCAGCGCCCGATGGCCGTCGCGCGAGAGCCCCTTGACGGCGAACTCCGTGATGAATCCGGTCGGTTCCCCCGTCGCGGGGTCGGTGGCGGCCTCGCCGAAGGGCAGGCTGGTGCGGGTGCGGTCGACGCCCAGGCGGCGCAGGGCCGCGGTGTTGAGCCAGGCGGTGTGCACGTCGTAGCTGAGGACGAACGCGGGAACGTCGCCGGTGACCGGGTCGAGATCGGCGGCGCACGGCATCCGCCCCCCTTCGATCGCGGAGTAGTCGAAGGCCTCGGCCTCCACCCACGCGGCGTCCGGGTGGGCCGCGAGCCAGGAGCCGATCCGCCGGTGGATCTCGCCGAGGGTGCCCGCACCGGCCAACTGGACGCAGGCGTCGTCCGAGCCGAGCCGGACGTGGTTGTGGGCGTCGATGAACCCCGGCAGGACGAGCCGGCCCCGGGCGTCCAGGACTTCGGTGTCCGGACCGGTCCAGGCGGCGGCCTCCTCGGTCGTGCCGAGCCACACGATGCGGCCGTCGCGCACGGCGAGGGCCTCGGCCTCCGGGCGGCCGGGGTCGACGGTGTGCAGACGGCCGCCGACGAGGACGAGATCGGCGGGGGCGGTGCGGGTCATGGGAAGGAACTCCTGGGGTCGGTGGGGGAGAGGGGGAGAGAGGTCAGAGGGCGGCGGGGACCGGACGCACCGTGCGCCGGGCGAGCAGCCAGTAGAGGGAGCCGGCGACGACCGAGCCCAGCAGGGAGAGGTCGGCCCCGCCGAGCGGGGCCACCAGCGGCCCGGTCCACAGCTCGGAGTCGCAGGTCAGCGCCCCGAACAGGATTCCGGCGACCAGGGCGGCCACACCGGGGAGGTGGACGCCGCCCCGGTACCAGTAGGCGCGGTCGCCGCCCGAGTGGAGCGCTTCGGTGTCGTACGTGCAGCGCCGCAGCAGCATGTCCGCGAGGAAGACGCCGCCCCACGGCGCGAAGACGATGATCAGCAGCGACAGGAAGGACAGCAGCGACTCGGTGAAGTCGGTGAGGAACAACGCGCCGAGGGAGCCCAGCGCCGTGACGCCGGCACTGATCAGGATGGTCCTGGCCCGGGTCCACGGAATGCCGAGGACCTGGAGGTTGAGGCTGGAGGAGTACAGCGTGACGATCGAGTTGGTGACCGAACCGCCCAGCACCAGAACGAGGAACAGCGGCTGGAACCAGCCCGGCAGCAGCCCCTCCGCCCCCGCCACGCTGTCGCTCATGTCGGTACGGGTCGCGGCGGCGGCCCCGGCCACGCCCAGGGCGACCGAGGACAGCAGCCCGCCGAGGGCGCCGCTCCAGGTGAGCGAGCGCAGCGATGTGGTGCGGGGCAGGTAGCGGGTGTAGTCGGCGGGCATCGGCAGGTACGAGAACGGCCCGGCCAGCACGACCACGAAGGCCAGGCTCCACGCCGAGATCCCCGGCCCGGTGGCCGGCGCCGAGGTGTCCGCGCCGGGCAGCAGGAAGGCCAGCAGCGCGGCGAAACCCACCGCCAGGACGTACGCCATCCAGCGTTCGGCGAACTGGACGGTGGCGTGCCCCCACATCGCGACCACGAAGGTGAGCGCCAGCGTGACCGCCAGCGCCACGGCGCGGGCGGTGTGCCCGCCGGGCAGGCCCAGCTCGGCGAAGAGGGACTCCAGGGCGAGCGTGCCCACCACGGTGTTCACCACCGTGTAACCGATGCTCACCACCCAATTGAGCACTCCCGCCGGGAAGTTGCCCCGCGTCCCGAAGGCGGCGCGGGAGACGACCAGGGTCGCGGTGCCGGTGCGGATGCCGCTGAGGCCCGCCGCGCTGATGACGAAGAAGGACAGCCCGCCGATCACGATGACGGCGGTGGCCTGCCAGAAGGACAGTCCGAAGGCGACCGCCAGGGCCCCGTTGATGACGTAGGTGAAGGTGAGGTTGGAGCCGAACCAGAGCCAGAAGAGGTCCTTGGGGCTGCCGTGCCGCTCTTCCTCCGGGACGGGCTCGATGCCTCGCTGCTCGACCTGGAACACGGCGTCCCGGGCGGCCGGCCCGGGGGTGTTCCGTCCTGCCGCACCGGCTGCGCCCCGCCCTGCGGCCGTCTGTTGCTGCGCCATGCGCGCACCTCGCCCCTTGTGCCGGATTTTGAATGCCGTTCTAGAAAGTAGAACGTCATTCAAGATGGGGGACGCGGTGCGCGCCGTCAAGACCCGCCCATGAACCGCCGTCGGAAAACGCGTTAGGGTCGAGAGCGGACAGCGACGGACGACGACGGAAGCGCCGGCCCGGGGCCCGGCCGGTAATCCGGCCCGCGGCCCGGGCGGCTGCCGGCAGGGCGATCACGAAGGCGGCAGGGGTGGCAGGCGCGGCACGCAGGCGCAGCGGGCTGGTGGCTCAGGACCGGATGCTCGAAGAGGCCATGGCGGCGATCGCCGAGGACGGGCTGGCCGCGCTGACCATGTCCGCGCTCGCCGACCGGCTGGGCACCAGCGGCGGCCACATCCTGTACTACTTCGGCAGCAAGGACCTGCTGCTCCTGGAGGCCCTCCGGTGGAGCGAGGCGGCGCTCGGCGAGGAGCGCGCCGCCCTCCTCGCCCGGCGGACCGCCGCCGAACGCAAACTCGACCAGTTCTTGGAGCTGTACCTGCCGCGCGGCGCCCGCGACCCCCGCTGGATGCTGTGGATCGAGCTCTGGGCGAGAGCGCCCGCCAACGAACCGCTGCGCCGGGCCCAGGAGGAGATGGACCGGGGCTGGCAGGACGACCTCGAACGCATTCTCACCGCGGGAGTGGCCCGCGGCCGTTTCGCCCCCGTCGCGGACGTCGCGGCCCGCGCCTCGGAACTCCTCGCTCTGCTCGACGGGTTGAGCACCCGGGTGGTCCTGGGCCAGCGCGGCACCGACCGGCGCCAGGCCCTGTCCGCCGCCCGTTCGGCGGTGGAGCGCCTGGTCCCGCCGCTGTAACCGTCCCCGTGCACGGCTACCGGGGCAACGGGCTGCGCACGACCAGGCCCAGACCGGCCGTCAGGACGACCGGCGCGGTCAGCAGGCCGCCGTACGGAGTGGAACGGCGGAGCGGCGGCAGGTGCCGTTCCCCGACGGCGGCGAGCCGGTTGCCGCCCCGGGCGAGCAGCAGTCCGGCGGCGGTGAGGGCGGCGGCCGTGCCCAGCCCGTACCCGAGGACGAGCAGCACCCCGAAGCCCGTCCTGCTCAGCACGGTCGCACCGAGCAGGACGACGAGCGCCGACGGACCCGGCACCAGCCCCCCGCCGGGCCGACGTCGACCGACGGCGCCGGTACCGGCCCCCCTCGCGCCGCCCGTGCCCGCCTCCTGATCTCCGCCCTGTTCGCCAGGCCCGACGGGTCCAGGCCCAGCGACACCGCCGCGACACGCGGGTCCAGGACGTGGTCGCCGGGACGCCCCGGCGGCCTCACCCGCCACTGCCGTGGCCAGGGGGACTCGGTTCGTGCACCGAAGCCCCGCGCCGGGACCCGTGGGGAGTTCAGGCGGCTCGCCCCCACTGATGCGTGCCGGGGCGGCCCGCCCGGCGGCCGTTGACCGACGGTGCGGCGGCGTGGGTGAGGGTGGCCAGGCACACGCGGCCGGAGTGCTTGCCGTCGTACATCGCGGCGTCGGCTGCCCGTTGCAGCGCGGACAGGTCCCGGGTCCCCACCGCGTCCGGAGTCGCTGCGCCGACGGACGCGCCGACGAGGACCGTGCGCCCGTCCTCCAGCCGCACCGGGGTGCACAGCATGCGCATCAACTGCCCCAGGCGCTCCTCGCGGCGGGCGGCGGCCAGCGGAAGCACGACGGCGAACTCGTCACCCCCGAGCCTGCCCGCCGAGGCGTGCGGGCCCGCCCACGCGGAGAGTCGCGCCCCGAAGGCGGCCAGGACGGCGTCCCCGGCCGCGTGCCCGAAGTTGTCGTTGACGGACTTGAAGTGATCCACGTCGACCAGCACCACCGCGGTGCCGTCTCCGTGACGCCGCAGGACCCGCAGGGCACGGGCGGTGTAGGCGTCCCGGCGCAACAGCCCGGTGAGCGGGTCGACCCGGGTCGCGGCGAGTCGCTTGTGCAGGACGACGGCGTGCACGGTCCAGCCGGTCAACGGCAGGGCCGCGGTGGTGAGAAGGAGGGCGCGCTGCCCAAGTGGACGCAGGGGAAGGTGTGTTGAGGTCATGGGGTCCTCCGTATCGGCTCGTACGGAATGGCTGCCCGCCACGGCCGACGGATGTCGGACCGCGCGCGACCACCACGTGCCACGATCCCGGCTCCCACCGCCGATCCACCCTTCCCCGCCGGGCCCGGAACGCGGACGCCGACGAGCGTGACGTTCCGCCTGCCGTCGGCCGGCAGGGCGGCGGCGCCCTCCAGCGGCTCGCTCATGTGCCCGTGGCACTCACCGACCACGACCGTGTGCCGTACACGAAGCACAACGTCGGCACGCCCGGCGGACACATCGGTACGGTCAGCGCCGGCGGGCGCCGGCCCGCGGGCACCGCTCGGTGCGCACCGCACGTACGGCGGCGAGCCGGGCGAGCGCGAGCAGCGGCGGAAGCGCGACCGCCGGCGTCAACGCGCACAGCGCGACGCTGTGCCGGACGGCCGGACAGGACAGCGCGACCGCCCCACGCCGGTCGTCGGCAGGCTGCGCCGCCAGGCCGGCGCGGTGCGTTCGGGCCGGAGATTGGAATCCCAGGACGCGTACGGCCGCGACATCGCGGCAGAATCACGACGGCGACCGCGGCCCCCGGTGTCGCCAGCGCGAAGGGCAGGAGCGAAGGGCAGCACGGCAGGGGCGCGGCAGCCCAGGCGGGCAGAGGGGCGGTGAACGGAAGTGCCCCGTGGTTCCCCTCCCCAGGGAGGGAGGGGAACCACGGGGCCCGGGCCGTTCAGGCGCGTGCGGTGGGCTGTCTGCGCAGCCGCACGAGCCCGTGGCCCCCGCACCCCGCACTCGACATCGCCCAGCCGAGGACTTCGGTCAGCCAGGCCAGTGCCTCGATCGACCACTCGCGGACCGTGCAGTCGACCTGGCCGAGGAACTCCAGCGGTACGTAGGGAGATCCTCGGAACGCGACCGGCCCCGGGGCGGGCCGGTCGCTTACTGCCAGTACGGCTGCGTCACCGAGCCATGCCTGGGCCGTCGCGGCCACGGCGGCCACGTCCGCACTCCCGCCGCCCTCGCCGGCCGAGGCGTACAGCTCGATGCCGGCCACTTCCGACCGGTCCGGGTCGGAGAACTCGAACCAGTCGCGGTCGTAGGCGAACTCCATCGGGTCACGGGGGAACCGGCCCAGCGGGATGAGGAAGTCGCCCTCATCGATCCGCGGTGTGCCGACCTTCCTGAGAACCCGGTCGAGCAGGGCCCCGATCGGCTGCAGCGGAAGTCTGCCCGGTGCCGATTCGGCAGTGTCGACCTGCAACCAGATCAGTTCGGGTGCGTCGGAGCTTCCGGTCCACGAGTCGCCCGCGTCGTGATGGCTCCAGCTGACCCGGGGCGATCCCTTCGACCCGTGGAACTCCGTCAGGCCGTGCATGACGCCCTGTCTGACGATCAGGCTGAACGCGTCGTCGTCCCGGCCGTCCGCGTACAGCCGGTCGGCCCACTCGTGAAGCTCGATCGAGCCCGTGAGGCTGACGATCAGCGTTGATTCCATACCGGTCACAGGAGTCACCCACCGACTAGACCTGGGGCAGGCAGGGGTACGACTGCGGCGCCGTCACGGCCTGCTCGTTGCTGTCGGCGTGCCCGATGAGGTCAACGTCGATCCGGGTGCGGTACGTCCACTTCGTACCCGGAACGACCGGGCCCTGGGCGCACACCATGCGTGCCGTCGCCCGTCCCTTGCTGCCACCGCCGGGGTACGCGTTCTTCTTCACGCCCGAGCCGACCACGCGCCAGCCCTTCCCGGACTTCACCTCGAGCCAGATGGAGATGTTGGCCTTGGTGGCCTTGGTCGTCCCCTTGATCCACCAGCCGTGACCGGACATCGCCGCGGGAGACCCCGGCTTCGAGGTCGAGTAGTGGACCTTGTCGCCGGTCGTCACGAAGAGACCGATGGGCGCGGCCGCGGCGGAAGGGGAGCCTTCGACGCTGGGCGCGGCCTCGACCGCGGGGCTCGGCTTCGGGGCAGGAAGCTGCTCCGCGCCCGCCGTGGCGAAGGACGATCCGACGAGCGAGGCCGCCGCGAGTGAGCTGACGAGAGCCAACCGAATGACGCGCATGTATCCCCCAGACAGAAAAGGTGTCCGCTGGTCGTGCGGACACAGCGCTGAAGCTAACACGCCTGCGGACTCGGCTTCGGACGATGCCCCGAAGCGCGGTGACGAGTGTCGTGCGGCGGCTGGATCAACGCCTTTTTCGCCTGGCTGTACGCCAGTTCACACCGTCCCCGACGGGCAGGAGGGTGGCGGCGTCGCAGCCTAAGGAGACGAAGGAGCCGAACCGGGCGATGACGAATGATCGAAAGGAGTGGGGGAGTGGCCTTCCCAGATCTGGAGGGACGCGCGTTCGGGGTGGGGCAGAGTCTTCGACTCGGCGTCCAGGACGCGGGTGAGGCGGCCGCCGGGCCGGTGGGCCGGCCAGCCCGCGTCGCCGGTGGTGATGAAGCGAACCCATGAGTCCTGGAGTTCGCGGGAGAGCGCGACGGCCTCGGGAGGAGGCTCCTCGCCGACGAGCTGGACGCCGACGGGGCTGTCCAGCGTGCCGAACGCCAGGGGCAGGTCGAGGCTGTGGCAGGCGCCCAGGATGCCGCCGAGGACCGGGGCGGGCCAGCACAGTTCGAAGAGGTACGAGGTGCCGCCGGCCGCGGCGTTCGCCTCGGCCAGCTTCTGTGACGGCATGCGGAACAGGGCGTCGGAGTACACCGTCTCCACCAGCTCCTCCGGGCCCGCCTGCGGGAACGCGGCACGGTAGGCCCGCGCGCCGTCCGGTCGCGGGGCGAGCAGTTCCAGGGCCGCGTCCGCGTCCTCCTCGGTGAAGGTGCCGTACCGCCCGCTCACGACGCTGAAGTACCGGAACTCGTCCCGGGCGTGACCGACGAGCAGTTCGGTCCCGCGCGCCCGGGCGCCGGTCAGCGCCGACCAGGGCGTTTCCGGGAGGACCTCGCCGTCGACGACGGGGCACAGCGCGGTGCCGGTCTCCGTGAGGCGTCCCCAGCTCTCCCGGTGCGCGTGCAGGCCGGCGTTGAAGGAGGTGAGCTCGGCGGCCAGGCGCCACGGGTCGATGTCGCGCAGGGCCTCGGCGGTGGGGGCCGCGCCGAGCCGGCCCGCGAAGGCGGCGGTGACCTCTCGTGCCAGCGCGGGGGTGCTGTACAGCCCCGGCACGGAATGGGCGACGGCCCGCCGGAACAGGCCGCGCGCGGACTCCATCGTCAGCAGGGCGGCGACCGAGCCCGCCCCGGCGGACAGCCCGCCCACGGTGACCCGGCCGGGATCGCCCCCGAAGGCGGCGATGTTGCGCTGCACCCACTCCAGCGCCGCGATCTGGTCGAGGAACCCGCGGTTGGGCGGCGCGTCGTCGAGGAACGCGAAACCCTCCGCGCCCACCCGGCAGTTGACGGTGACCACGACGACTCCCGCCCCGGCCAGCGCCGCCGGGTCGTACATCGGGTCGCTCGACACCGCCGAGAGGTAGCCGCCCACGGGGATCCACACCAGCACCGGCAGTCCCGCCGCCCCGGGATCCGGAGTGCCGACGTCGAGCGTCAGCCAGTCGGTGCCCTGCGGGGACACGTCGATCGGCAGGGACAGCGGCACCACGGGGCCGAACTCGACCGCCTGCCGCGTCCCCTCCCAGCGGTGCGGCGGCGCGGGCGCGGCGAAGCGGAGCGCCCCGACCGGGGGCCGGGCGTAGGGGATGCCGCGGAACACCGCGTGCCCCTGCCGCCGACGTCCCTGCACCACGCCTTCCGTGGTCCGCACCTTCGGTTGCTCGGACATGACGAATCCTTCCCTCGGGTGGGCCCCACGGTTATGGGTCAGGTGTACTATGTCAATCGTATTGGAAAAGTTCTCGGCCATCAGGAAGGGGCCGGCGATGCCCAAACAGGTGGATCACCGCAGCCGCCGCGAAGCGATCGCCCGCGCGCTGTGGCGGGTGGTGGAGCAGCGCGGCGTCACACAACTGACGATGCGCGTGGTGGCGCAGGAGGCGGGCATGTCGCTCGGTCAGTTGCAGCACTACTTCGCGTCCCGGACCGCCATGCTCTCGTTCGCCATGGACTTCGCGTCCGAGCAGACCTCGGTGCGCGTGCGCCAGGGGCTCGAAAAGCTCGGGGACCGTCCGCACCCCCGGGACGTGCTGCGAGTGACGCTCGCGGAGATGCTCCCCCTGCACGCCGACGCCCGCGCGACGAGCCGGATGAGCGCCGCCTACGTCCTGGAGGCGCTGCACGACCAGGCCGTGCACGAGCAGGCGCGCCGCGGCCTCGTCCAAGGGCGGGCCCTCGTCGAGCAGTTGGTCCGTCAGGCGATCGCCGACGGGCACATCGACTCCGGCCGCGACCCGGCGACCGAGACCAACCTGCTCCTCGCCCTCACCGGCTTCACCCCCCTGATCGAACTCGACGTGATCGCGCCCCGGGACGCGCTCGCCGCGATCGACGCGCACCTGGACCGGCTGTTCGGCGTTCCTCGGCTTCGGCAGGGCGCGTAATGGCCGTGCACGTGACCGTGTGGGACGACCGCGAGGGGGCGACGGGCAGCCGGGCCCGGACGGCTCCGACGGTCCAGGTGGCCACGACGGCCGCCGCCCCGGCCCTGTTCGTCCACAACATCTTCACCTGGGGCAGCGACCCCGCGTACGGGTTCGCCGCGCAGCGACCCCTCGCCGACAGCCGGCGACTCCTCCTGATGGACCGCCGGGGTTACGGCGACAGTCCCGACACCGCACGCAGCGACTTCGAGGTCGACGCCGAGGACGCCGTGGCGGTTCTCGGCGACGAGGCGCTCACCGCCGGTCCGGGCGGCGCTCATCTCGTGGGGCACGGGAACGGCGCCGTCGCCGCGCTCATCGCCGCCGCACGCCGGCCCGGCCTCGTCCGTTCCCTCGCCCTCATCCAGCCCTCCGCCTTCACTGCCGCGGCGCATCACCCCGTCGTCGCCGGCCTGCTCGACCGGGTGCGCGACGGCGCGCCGGGCATCCCGGAGGGCGTCACGCCGGAGCAGTACCTGCGGGCGTCCACCGAAGGGCTGGGGATGGACATGCCCGAGCCCACGCCCCGCCGGCTCCGTGCCGTCGCCACCTCCATGAGGGAGCGTCCCGTCTGGGAGGCGGACATCCCGCTGGAGGCGATCCGGAACGCCGCCCTGCCGGTCCTCGTGATCTGCGGGACCTGGGAGCACGCGCCGGCCGCGTACCGCGAACACGTGGGGCTGCCCCTCACCGCCGTGGCCGAGTCCCTCACCGAATCGCTCGACGGCCGGCTCCTGCGGGTCCCCGGGTACTACCCGCACACCCAGGAACCCGCTCTCGTCAACGCGGCCCTGCGGGAGTTCTGGGGCTGAGCCGGTCTCCGCGCGGGCTGCCGGTCCCACGCGGCCACGCCCGGGCCGGTGCCCCGTCTCATGGCCGTGCCCGGAAGGCACCGGCACCATCCACCTGAAATCTGGAACCTGGGCCGGTCACGAGGCCGAGTGCGGCACTCTCGCGCTGTCGTGACAGCCCCCGCTGCCACACCGTGTTCTTCCCCGGCACGGGGCGGACCTGACCGCCAACGGGAGGACCGATGCGTGGCGGCCACCCGGGGCGCACTGGACCGGTGCTTGATGTCGACGGCCGCGCCGATGCCCAGGACCGGCCGGTTCAGCCCTGACGTGGCCTGTACGTTGCGGCCCGGGACCTCCACGGTGCCCTTGGCGCTGCGGGTCATGTCCTTCGCCCGCAGATCCTCCATCGCGTGGTCCTGCCGGTTCGTGGGTGCCCCCGCCGTGGCGTTCCGGTCGTTCGAGCCGAACAGTGCCCGTACGTCCCGCCCCGTCACCGAGAACGACCGTCCATCCCGACGACGAAGGCGGCCCCGGTGAACGACCCGCCCCCCACCGTCCGTCCCGTAACACCGCAGCGCGACCTGACCCGATGCGCGACGAGCACGCCCACGCCGCCACCCGCGCCCTGCGCACCCGGTGAGCCCTGCGCACCCGGTGAGGGGGGATCACCGTACGTCCGCTTCCACGGCCACCCGGCACGCGTACCGCATCGCGACGACCCACGGAGGTCACCGGGCGGGCAGCGAGTCCGCGATCGCGAGGGAGGACGGAGCGAGCCGGGTCTCTCCGTCGTCGATGTCCCAGAGTGCGTTCTGCAGCAGCCGTCCCATGGTCCAGCCCGTCGCACGTGCGCGATCCAGGCCGAGGACATCGGTGAGCAGGTCGAAGCGGCGCCGCACGGTGCGCAGAGTGTCGCCCTGCGCCACGACGTCGTCCCACCTGCTGTTCAGGGCGGGCCACAGATCGAATCCCGGGTCGCCGACGAGCGGCTCGGGATCGATGGCGATCCACGGCTCGCGCTGCGCGGCGAGAACGTTGTCGTAGTGCAGGTCCCAGTGCAACAGCCGGTCCCCGGGCTCACCGGCCAATTCGGTCACCGCCGACGCCCAACTGCGCAGGTGCTGACGGTCGGCCGGGTCGGCCAGCCTGCTGCTCGCGTGGGGGACCTGATCCAGCATCTCGGAGGCGATGTCGCCGAGACCGCGCAGTCCCCGCGGCGCGGGGACGGCGATCAGCCGCGCGTGCAGTTCCGCGAGGGTGCTCATCGCCACGTCGTCGTCGTTGACCGAGGCCAGCGTGCGGGCCCCGTTCAGGCGCTCAAGGAGCATGCTGCTGCTCACAGGATCATGATCGAGCAGCCGCACCATCCCCTCGCCGTTCCAGGTGCGGAGGCCGATCAGCGCGGCGGCGGTCTCCTGCCGGGGCAGCTGGAGTCTCAGGACCACGGGCGTACCGTCGGAACGCACCACCGGCACTACCAGTGCGGCTTCTCCGGCTTTCGCGGTGCCGTCCCGTTCCAGGTCCCAGCGTTCCAGCATGCTCGTCGCGAGAGCCGGCAGCCCGGCGATCCAGGCTCTCCCCTCCTCGCCGAAGCCCGTGGAGTACGAAGCAGCCAGGTGAGGCGGGACCTCGCCTGCTTCCAACGTACGCACATCGCACCTCTCGCACAGGAATCCACGGGGGACGGGGTTCGCACCGCAACCTACCGGAGGCCGACGGACAGTCTGTCCATCGCGGCGTACCGGTCACCTCGCAGCCAGCGGGGACACCGGCCGCGCCCCCTCGACCGGCCCTGTGACGGCACTCTTCCGATGGCGAATGAACGAGTGAGCAGGCGCGCGGACGAGCCGGCGCACTGAGCGGGAGCGGATGCACGTCTGGAGCCCGGGCGCATGACCGGATCGGTTCGCAACGGTCGGGTACGGCCGGGGTGACCGCTGCCAGAGTTGATGTCGAAAGGGAGGCCCCGTGATCTCAGCACTCAACCAGTTGGTCGACCTCGTCGAGGAGCACCTCGCGGAGGAACTCGACATCCGAGGGCTGGCAGCGGCGCTCGGCACGACCGACTACCACCTGCGCCGGATGTTCTCGTCGCTGGCAGGCATGCCGCTGTCGGAGTACGTGCGCCGACGGCGCATGACCGTTGCCGCCGCCGACGTCGTCCAGGGCAAGGACGATCTGCTGAGCATCGCCGTCCGGCACGGATACGGCTCCAGCGAGGCGTTCGGACGCGCATTCCGGTCGGTCCACGGCGCCGGCCCCGGTGACGTGCGCCGCGACGGAGGCCCCCTGCGCACACAACCCCAGCTCAGGTTCCGCCTGACCGTTGAAGGGAGCAATTCCATGGACACCCGCATCATCGACCGACCCGCGTTCCGGCTCGTCGGACACGCAGCCCGGGTCCCGCTCATCCACCAAGGCGTCAACCCCCACATCCAGCGGCACATCGCCGCACTGCCCCACGAGGAACACCTGCGGCTGAAGGCTCTGAGCGACACCGAACCGGAAGGTCTGCTCCAGGTCTCCGACGACCTCGACCCCGACGCCGGGGAAGGCAGCGAACTGACCTACCTGCACGGAGTGGCACTCACCCACGGCACACCGGCCCCGGACGACCTCGACACCATCGAGGTGCCGCCCGGGAGGTGGGCGGTCTTCCGTACCAGCGGACCGCATCCGCAGGCCCTGCAGACGACCTGGGCGGCGACCGCTGCCGAGTGGTTCCCCTCCAACCCGTGGCGGCTGCGACCGGGCCCCTCGATCGTCGCGATCCTTGAGCGCGCGGACGACTTCACCACGGCGACCTGCGAGCTGTGGCTGCCTGTCGAACCGGCCTGACGCACCGGCGAACACGGTTGAGCGCTTCAGCGGGGCGGAACCCGCCCACTGAAGCGCTCAACCGCTGTGGCCCGTGTCCGAGCACGGCGACCGATCCCGAACCCGCGGCGAACCACCGGGCCGCCGCCGACCACGACCACCAGGAGCAGGTCGACAGCCCCCACGGCCCCGCCCGGACGACGAACGCGCAGACCACCGGCACTTCGCCGGCTACGCCGAACAGTCCGGCGACGACATCGACGTGGACGACATCGACGTGGCCGACGCGTGCCGGGCGAGCGGGCCGGACACACTGCGACCAGGCAGCGCAGAGCCCAGCGGCCGCCAGGCCCGCCCGAACGCTCGCCCGGCAGCAGCCGCCAACGGCGGCACCCGCCGGACGCCGGACGGGAGGTCGGCACGGTCACCGTCGCCGCAGCCGACGTGGCTCCTCCTACCGGGCAAGAGCGTGCCGGGCCAGTTCCGGAGGCCGCTCCAGCTCCAGCGTGGCCCGCGCGCCCCCGTCGTCCGCGTTGGCGAAGTCCAGCCGCGCACCGAGCACTGCGGCCTGCCCGAGCGCGATGGTCAGCCCGAGCCCGTGCCCACGGCCGGTGGCCCCTGTCCGGAACCGCTGCGGTCCGGCGGCCAGCAGCCCGGAGGGAAAGCCGGGTCCGTGGTCGCGCACGACGATCCGTGCGCCTGTCACCGTGACCGTCACGGGCGCCGCTCCGTGCCGGTGCGCGTTGGAAACGAGGTTGCTGACGATGCGCTCCAGACGGCGCGGATCGGTACGCACCACGTTCGCACCGTCGACCAGCACCTGCGTACCGTCGGCCCGGCTTCCGCGCCGGATCACATCGGTGACCAGCTCGCCCAAGGGCACTTCGTCGAGCCGCGCCTGCTCCGCTCCGGCGTCCAGGCGCGAGATCTCCAACAGGTCCTCGACCAGCCGGCGCAGGGTCTCCACCCGCTCCCGCACCAGGTCCGCCGCCTCGTCGTCGGCGGCGAGGAGACCGGCCGAGGTGAGCAGTCCCATCAGGGGAGTACGCAGTTCGTGCGCCACATCCGCGGTGAACCGCTTCTCGGCGTCCAGCCGCAGCTGAAGTGCGCCGGCCATCGCGTCCATCGCGGCGGACATCTCGGTGATCTCGTCACGGGCCCGGCCCCGGCGTCCGATCCGGGCATCGAGATCACCGTCGGCGATCCTGCGCGCGGTGCGCGCCCCGTGACGCAGCCGCCGGTTCATCGGCTCGGTGGCCAGCGCGGCGAGCGGGACGACCACGAGGAGCGCGGCCAGCACCGCCTTGACGATGCTGCGGTCCAGGAGCTGCAGGCTGCGTACCTCGGCGCTCATGTCCGTGCGTACGGTGAGCACCCGGCCCCCCTCGACGGGCGCGGCGGCCCACAGCCAGTACCAGTTGGGCTCTTTCACGTCGTACCAGATGGCGAAGGCATCGGTCTGCTGCTGCTCCGCCAGCTTGCGCGCCAGCGGCTCGGGCAGCTCGTCCGGCGCCATGAGCGAGGCGGCCTCGGGCCTCTTGCCGGTGCGGTCGAACTCCTGCTGCGCGAGCCACAGTTGCGTGGAGACCCGCTCGTCGCCCGCTCGCCGTCCGTGTTCCGCCGTCGCCCGGTGGACGAGCAGTCCGATCACGGCGGCGACCGCGCAGCAGGCGGCCGCGGTCAGCGCCGCGACCTTCCAGCGCAACGCGCGGAGGTTGAGGAACCCCATGGCCGCCGCCCTCAGGCCCGCAGGAGCTTGTAGCCGAAGCCCCGTACGGTCTCGATGCGGTCGGCGCCGATCTTCTTCCGCAACCGCACCACGCACACGTCGACGACGCGGGTGTCGCCCTCCCAGCCGTAGTCCCAGACGTCGTGCAGCAGTCTCCGCCGGTCCAGCACCCTGCCCGGGTTCTCCGCGAACGCCAGCAGGAGCCGCAGCTCGGTGGGGGAGAGCAGGACAGGTCTGCCGTCCCGGTACACCTCCAGTCCGAGGAGATCGATGGTCAGGTCGCCGAAGACGAGCGGGCGGCCCGGCACCGCGGCGGCGCCGTCGGCCCCCGCCGCCTGAGCCGGGTCCGGCGCCGGCCGGAAGGTGGCCCGCCGCAGCAGCGTTCGGATCCGGGCGACCAGGATTCCGATGTCGACGGGCTTGACGACGTAGTCGTCCGCCCCGGCCTCCAGCCCGGACACGACATCGAGGGCGTCGCCGCGCGCCGACATCATCAGCACCGGTACGAGGCTCTCCTCACGGATGCGACGGCACAGCCCGATGCCGTCCAGGCCCGGCAGCATCACGTCGAGGATCAGCAGATCGTGCCGGCCGGCCCGGAACGCCTCCAGCCCGTCGAGACCGTCACCCGCGACGGTGACCTCGTACCCGTAACGCTCCAGAGCCAGCTGGACGGCGCGACGGATCACGGCGTCGTCCTCGACGACCAGGACCCTCACCGGTGCCGGGACCTGGAGGTGCGATGCAGACAAGAAGTCACCCTTTCGAAATGTAAATGCTCATTATTGGCCGAATCGTAACCGTCGGCTGGAGGCAGGGCCGCAGGTCACAGGCGCAGCGAGGCCGCGACCGGCAGGTGATCACTGCCGGTGCCGGGCAGGGTCCATGCCGCGACCGGCGTCACGCCCTTCACCAGAATGTGATCGATCCGCACCACCGGGAACGACGCGGGCCAGGTGAACCCGAATCCGTCCCCCGCCTCCTCCTGCGCCGACCGCAGGAACCCCGTCAGCGTGCTGAGCGCCGAGTCGTCGGCCGACCCGTTGAAGTCACCGGCCACGACCACCCGGGGCAGCCGCTCCGCCCGTACCGCCTCTGCCAGTTTCACGGCCGCGCTGTTGCGTTGCGCCGTCGCGAAGCCCGTGGTCGGCAGCACCCGCACCGAGGCGAGATGCGCGGCGTACAGCGCCACGGGCCCCCGCGGGGTTTCGACGGTGACACGCACGGCACGCGTCCACGGCATGATCTCCACCGTGTCCACGGTCGAAAGCGGAAGCCTGCTCCAGATCCCGATGCCGCCGCGCACGGCGGAGTGAGGGTAGGCGGAGGCCAGCTCGCGCTCGTACGCCGACGTGCTCTCCCGTGACAACTCCTCCAGCGCCAGCACGTCGGCGCCCGACCCCGCCAACGCCCGTGCCGTCCGCCCCGGATCCGAGTTCTCCTCCCGGACATTGTGGCTGACCACGGTCACATCCCCGCCCTCGGAACGCTTGTCGCCCAGCACTCCCGCGAACAGCGAACACCACAGGACGGCGGGGAGGAGAACGGCCGCGGCGGCGAGCGCGGACCGCCGCACGCACGCGAGCACCGCCAGCGCCACCACGCCCAGGCCGGACCAGGGCAGCAACGTCTGCAGGAGACTGCCGAGGTTCCCGAATCCGTTCGGCACCAGGGAGTGCGACGCCATGAGCAGGGCGCAGAGCACAGCGCCCACAGCGACCACCCGCCCCCGCCGCCACATGCCGTCAGTCGTACGAGAAGGCCCGGAAGGCGGTACGTCCGACTCCACGGACGTACGTTCGCCAAGCGCGGCACTCACGCCTGCCGCCCGAGGACGGCGGGCAGCTTCTCCCGCAGAGCGTCGAGAAGCCGGCCACTGCTCTCCAGCGCGGCACGACGCCCCTCGGCGGGCGAGGTTCCGGCACGCTGGCCCAGCACCACCCCGTAGACCAGACGGCGCTTCCCGCCCTCCGGAACTTCGGCAGCCCACACCAGGTTGCCGCCCGCAGGAGTGCTGGAACCGGTCTTCAGACCGACCACACCGGGCCGGGCGAGCAGCTCGTTGGTGTTCCGCACCGGCTCGGCCCGCCCCGGAACCGCCGTGCTGCGCAGTGCCACCGTCGCCCGCAGCGCCGGGTCCTTCATGGCCTCACGGGCCAGCTTCAACTGATCGGCCGCGGTCGACCGGGTGGTGGCCTCGATGCCGCTCGCCCCGGTGTACGTCGTGTCGGTCATTCCCAGCCGGGCCGCCGCCGCGTTCATCTTCGCCACGAACTTCGTCTCGCTGCCCGCGTCCCAACGGGCCAGCAGACGGGCCACGTTGTTGGCCGAGGGCAGCAGCATCAGCTCCAGAAGCTTGCGCTGGGAGAGCCGTTGCCCCTCGACGACCGGTGCCGTGGACTCGCTCGGCGAGTACGCCTCGGCTGAGGCCTGCCCGTCGACCTCGACCGGAGGCCCGTCCTGCCCGTCCCCGAGCGGGTGGTCCTTCAGGATCACGTAGGCGGTCATCACCTTGGTGAGGCTCGCGATCGGTACCGCACGCCGCGAGCCGACGGCACCCAGATCACCCACCCGCTCGACCGCGAGGGCTGCCTGCCCTTCGTCGGGCCACGGCAGATCGAGCCCGGCGACCACCGCGGACAGCCGCCCTCCGCCGCTCCCTTCCGGCAGAGCCATCCAGCCGCCGGCCCCGCCGGCCAGCAGCGCAGCCACCAGGCCCCAGACCACACCCGGACGCTCGCGCGGGAGTCTCGCGTACGCGGTACGGACAGAACGCTTCACACGTGTGGGCACAGCAGCGGCCTCCCAGAGCCAGCACATGTACACCGGCCATCGGGTACCTGCCCAGGCTGGGGGCGCACCGCTTCCAGCCGGTCAGGGCTGAGCTTCCGGCGCCGCGCGGCTGTGTTGCAGCTGTGTATCAGCAGGTCCTCGTCCGCTGCCGGGCGGTCCCAGGCCCTGAGGCGGAGGCCCGAAGGCCGACAGGCAACGACAAGGGTCCGGCGATCGAGCGCGTGAACTGCCCGCATTGCGCAGCGTCCATGGATCTCGTCCCAGGCGGGCCACGGGTTCGACCCCCGGCTCCGCCGGAAGGCACCGGGCGTGGCGCTCCCCGCCGAGGACGTGCGCCGGACTGGAAGGCAAGCCCGTCTCCGGAACGCTGATCGCCGCGGACGAGGGACGGCGGGTGAGCGCGACCCCGGCCGGCGGGTCGGAGCAGATGCCGGCGGTCCGCGCGAGGGCGCTGGCCGCGACGGGGCCGCGGGCCGGCCCCGTCGCGGCCGGCCCGCGACAGTGGGAAACGTTTCCTGTCAGCGGGCATCGCAACTGGTCAGAAGGGTTGCCCTCGGGCGGGCACGGAAGGGATACACCGGACTGGAGTGCCGGTGCCCGGGACCGGACAAGGTGTGGAGTGCGAACCGGAACAACGGGTTCGACCGGGTTCGACGGGTTTTCGTCAGATACGACTTTCGGTGCGTATCGCCCCGTCCGGAAACGGGATCATGATCGGAGACCACACCATGTTCCGAAAGACCAAGTCCGTAGCGCTCCTCGTGTCCGCCGCGGCGGCCGCCCTCACTCTCGCCGCGTCGCCCGCGCCGGCACTCGCCCAACTGCCGGCGGCCCCGAGCGCGAAGGGCGCTCTGGCCTGGGACTGCGACCCCTGGGCCTTCTGCATCTACGAGCACGGCAACGGCACCGGGGCTCATCTCAAGCTCAAGAGCGGGGTCTACAACCTCGGAGGCATCAGTGGCGGAATCCTCAACGACAACGTGTATTCCGTCAAGAACATCAGCGGCGGCAACTGGTGCCTCTACAGCGAGGCAGGCTACGTCAACAAGCTGACGACGATCCCGGACGGAAAGATCGGCCCCCTCCCGGAACACATCGCCAACAAGGTCAGTTCCGTACGGAGCTGCTGAGCTCCACGGTCCGCAGGACCTGCCGGGGGCGGCCGAGCAGCCGCCCCCGGACAAGGCGTGCGGTGAGCCGGCTCGACCCCGCGGCCTGATCGTCACCTGCGAACCCCGTCGCGCCGCCAGGGACGATCAGGCCGACTGAGCCACCCCCGGACGACTGGCACGGGGGCTCCGCTCCACCTGTATCGGCCTATATCGGTGCGGTTCGCACCAGGTCGGCCAGGAGGTCCGCGAAGAGGTGCGGACGGCTGAAGTATCCGACGTGGGACGTGGCCAGAGTGCGGACGTCGAACGGGTTCCCCGGGGTCAGTTCGTCTGCCTTGCGGATCATGTGGTCCTGGACGGCCGGGGGGATGCTCAGGTCTTCGCTGAGGCGTACGAAGGTGTGCGGGACCGCACCCCACCGCGAGGCCCGGGCCACCGCGCCCTCCTCCAGCACCCCGTGGTTCTCGTCCGGGTCCATGGAGTCGAGCAGCATACGGAACTGGTGGTCGGTGGAGTCGGCCATGACGGCGGTCTTGAGCTGCGCGAACAGTGCGGGGTCGGCGTGGGCGGCACGCCAGTTGAGGCGTACTGCTCCCTGGTTCGCGGCGTCCGGCACGCTGATGCGTGCCGCTGCGGCGTCCAGCAGGTTGTCGTCGAGTACGTCCCACTCCTCGGTGATCATCGCCGGATCGCTGAGGCAGACCGCGGAGAGGTGGACGACGCGGTCGAGGAGTTCGGGCACGGCGTTCGCGACGGCGGTGACGGTCAGGCCGCCGAAGCTGTTGCCCGCCAGGACCAGGGGCCCCGAGGGGGCGAGCCGGCGCAGCACGTCCACCACGTGACGGACGTTGTCCCGCAAGGTGATGCCCCGCATCGCGGAGGGGGCGGCGGCCAGTGCCGCCATGTCCTGCGGCTGCCGGTAGTAGGCGGCCGGCTGGTCGGCACGGTCGCCGTGACCGGGCAGGTCGACGGCGTACGAACGGTGCCCGCGCAGGGCCAGCTCGTTCTGCAACGGGCCCCAGGCACGGGCGTTGCTGGACCCGCCGGGAACGAACACGAAGGTCGGGTGTGCGGTGATGCGCATGAAGGAGTCCTCGTCATCCTGAGGTGAACGGTGAAGAGCGCACGGATGACCAGGTGTCGACGGAACGCGCTGGTCAGCACCGAGTCGGGGACACCGAACGGATGCGCGGAGAATGCCAGTTGCCGAGGACCACGTGCATGATCGAGACCATAGGTCCCGCCCGACGCCGACCGTCACCGGATTGCGACGACATCCGCCGTCTTCAGCTCCCGACCGCCCAGCCGGGCAAGCTGGTCGTGGGCGTCGGCTGCGCGCAGGAACGCGAGATGCGGCGTTCACGTACGGAGACGCGCGTCGCCCGCCTGGTTCGTCCCCGCAGCATCACACCTGTCGCAGCGGGGAACGGCCGCAGGCCGCGGGCCTGCGGCAACCGGCTCGGTCGAAGTGCTGTGGCCGGAGCCGGAAAGTTCCGCCGGGTGAACGGTCATGGGGCCGCCGCTGAGGAAGAGGGGCAGAAGACGCTCTCGACGGCCCTGCCCGCGTCGATCTTCACGTCGCCCGGCTTGACGCTCAGGGTGAACGACATCGCGAACTGTCGACGGCCGTCCGCCGAGTAGAAGGTCATGGCCAGGGAGCCGGGCCCAAGCCCTCCCGCGATGGAGAAGTCTTCCCCGCACCGGTGGAGGCCCGCACCCCGGGGGTGTGCGGCGCCGGGCAGCGGGTCCGTCAGGACGCGCCGGAGTTCCGGCGGCAGCAGCCTGCCCTGTGCGAACGCCCGGTGGAAGACGCTCACGTCGTGTGCGGTGGAGACCACGCCCCCGGCCCCCGCCCCGGCGAGCCCGGCGTTGTACCGGTCCACGTCGCGCGGCCTGCCGTCGGAGTCGGGGTAGTAGCCGTGGCCGTGCGGTCCTTTGACGCCGTCCGGCGGTTTGACCATGAGGTGGGTCCTGGTCATCCCGAGCGGGCCGAACAGACGGGTGTGCAGCTCGGTGGCCAGGTGGCGACCGGTCAACTTCTCGACGACCAGACCGAGCAGGGTGTAATTGGTGTTGGAGTAGGACCACTTCTCGCCCGGCTCCCCGGTCCGGGGCCGACCACGGCTCCACCTCACCAGATCCAGTGGCCGGTAGGGCGTCGAGAAGTCGAACACGTCGAACGACGGCTCCCCCTCGCTGCCGTCCGGGTTCGGCCGGCCGGCGTACCAGTCGGGGATCCCGGAGGTGTGCCGGAGCAACTGCCGCACCGTGATCTCGTCGGCCCGTGCCACCAGATCCTGCTCCACCACCGCCGGCAACAGGCCGCCGAGCTTGTCGTCCACGCCCAACCGGCCCTCCTGCACCAGTTGCAGGACCACGGTGGCCACCATGTGCTTGGTCTGGGACCAGATTCGGTAGCGGGCGTTCGTGGGTATCCTCCCGCCGTGCCCGTCCAGCAACCGGGAGCCCGCGCTGCCCTGCCCGACGGGCCTCCCGTCGACGAAGGCCCCGCCGACGGCCCCCACCACCCCGGGAACCCCGGCCAGCTCCTCCATCGCCTGCTGCACGCTGCCAACAGGCGCCGGAGCGGCCGTGGCAAGCGGAGTGAGGCACAGCAGCAACATGGCCGCACCGGCGGCCGGACCGGCTTTCCGCAACGACGGACGGACGTTTTCGTAGGGCACGACGCTCTCCTTCGCGTGATCGACTCCCGGAGCCGAGAAGCCGGGCCGGGCACCGACGGTCCTCGGCACAACGGTCCTCGGCACGGGCAGTCGTCCGTACGGACCGCTCTGGTCCGCGCGTCCATGGAAGGCGGGAGCATGTTGCGGCGGCGTATGCGTTTCTCCGCGCAGGGGAAGCCCGTCGGCGGCGGCGCCGCGCGCCCCCTGCCCCGCACCCGTACGGCGACGCGCAGCCCCTCCGGTGCCTCGGGGGCCTAGGTGTACGGCCTGCCCACCGCTCCTGACCCGTCCCGGCGGACATCCCGCCCCCAGCACACGGCCAAGCGCGGGAAGCAGCACCTACGTCTCCGCCATCCCCTCCGTCAAGGACACCCGTGCCGCGCGCCGGCCCGGTGACAGTGCGGCCAGCGGTGCGGCGAGCAGCGCGGCGGCCAGCAGGATGCCCAGGCGCTCCCACGGCAGGGTGAACACCACCGGGTCGGCGCCGGTGGACGCGACCTCGGCCAGCAGCCGGGCCGCGCCGACGCCGACGGCCAGCCCGCACAGCGAGCCCAGCAGTGCGACGCACACCGCCTCCGCGGTGAGAGCGGCACGCAGGCCGCCCCTGGTGAGGCCCAGCGCGCGCAGCAGCGCCGACTCGCGGGTGCGTTCCAGGACGGACAGGGCGAGGGTGTTGGCGATCCCGGCGAAGGCGATGAGCACCGACAGCGCGGTCAGGGCCCACAGCAGGTCCAGGGTGGCGCGCAGCGGCTCCGTCAGCCGCTCCTCGATCTCGGCGGAACTGTCGAGCCTGGCGAGCGGAGCCGCGGCCAGCGCCCGTGCCAGGCGCGGCCGGACCTCGTCCGGGTCCGCCTGCGCGGTGAGACCGACGAGGACGCTCGGGTCGTGCGGGGCGCTGCCCCCGACGCTCAGCGCCGCCACGTGACTCAGGTCGACCAGGGCGAGCTGGAGGTCGGCGCCCGGGGCGGCCACCGCCTCGTACACGGCGACCACGCGCAGCGTCACCGGGGAGCGCGGCGGTCCGGCCCGTACGGTGTCGCCGGGCTTCAGCCCGGTCCCCTCGGCGAGTTCGCGGCTCACGGCGAGCTCGCCGGGGCCGAGCCGGTCCAGCCGCCCGGAGAGGACGGACGGACGCAGCAGGGTGCCGAGCGCGTCGCCGCGCACCGCCGCCATCCCGTACGTCCCGTACTTCCCCAGATCGCCGGAGAACGACTGCCGGGGCGCGGCGGACGCGACACCGGGCAGCGCGGCGAGCGCCGCGGGCAGGCCGGCCGGCAGCGGGCGGTGGGGAACCACGGAGGTGACGGTGAAGTCGGCGGTCACCTGTTCCGCCAGGCCGCGGGTGCGGCCCGCCTCCAGGCCCGCCGTCACGGTCGTGACGAGGGAGACCACGGCGAGGCCGATGGTGAGGGCGGCGGCACTGGCCGCGGTGCGCCGGGGGTGCTGGGCGGCGTTCAGCGCGGCCAGTCTCGCCGGCTGCCCCAGCAGCGGGGCGCCCGCCTCACCCAGGACGCGTACGAACGGACCGGCCAGCAGGGGGCCCGCGGCGAGCACCGCCCCGAGCAGGGCCGCCATCGCCACGACGCAGAGCACGGCGGCACCCTGCGGCCCGGTGCCTTCGGAGCCGGCCCGCACCGCCTGGACGGCGGCCGCCGCCGCGACCACCGACAGGAGCAGGGCGGTCGCCCTGCGGACCCGCCCGGCGCCCGTGGCCGGGCCCTCCCGGGGCGGCCGCAGAGCCTCGATCGGCGTGATCCTGGTCGCCGCCCACGCGGGCGGCACGGCCGCCGCGACGGTCATCAGGACACCGAGGCCCACGGCCGTCAGGGCCGTCCGCGCGGTGAGCGGGGTGTAAACGGCGGCCCCGCCGTCCTGGAGGAGGGCCTGCAGCGCCCCGGCCACGCCGAGCCCGGCGAACAGCCCGGCCACCGAGGCCACCGTGCCCACCGCCGCGGCCTCGCCGAGCACCCCGGCGAACACCTGACGCCTGCCCGCCCCCACACAGCGCAGCAGCGCCGATTCACGGGAGCGCTGGGCGACGAGGATGCTGAACGAGTTGGTGATCACCATGGCCGCCACCACCATCGCGAGCACCGCGAACGCCGTGAGGAACCCCGCGGTGCGGGCGCCGTCCGGGGCCGTCGAGGACAGCAACTGGGAGGCGGCCTCGCGCCCGGTCACCACCGAGACGCCCTTCGCGCCCACCGCCCGCCGCAGTGTGCCGGCCAGTCGCTGCTGACCGGTGCCCGCGGCCGCCCGCACGACGATCTCCCCGTAGCCCCGTCCGGGTCCGAGCCGCCGCAGGTCCTGGGGCGTCAGCACCAGGGTCTCCGAACCGATGCCGGAGTCCGTGGGCCGGCCGAACGTCCCGACCACGGTGAAGGAACGCGGCTTCCCGTCCTGCCCGAAGAGAGTCACCGGGCGGCCCGTCGGGTGCGCGCGGGAGTGCTCCCTCACCACCTCGCCCGGCGCGCCGGGCCAGCGCCCCGACAGGAGGGCGAACGGCCGCAGCCCCGGGTCGCCGGGCAGGCCGACCGCCGCGGCGTCCTCCGGAAGACCGTCGGCTCCGCGCAGCGGCACGCTCACCGCTCCACGGCCCTCGGCCGCGGCGACGCCCGGCACCCGCCGGACGCGGGCGAGCAGCGCGTCGTCGAGCGCGGCGACGCCACCCGTCGCGCGGACCGACGCGTCGACCCCCCGGGTTTCGACGGAGACCGCCGCACGGAGCCGGGCGCCCGCGGCGTCGGAGAGGACCAGTGAGGCGGCGACGAACGCCACCCCCAGGGCGACGGCGACCGCCGACAGCAGCAGCCGCAACGGCCGCGCCCGCAGCCCGGCCAGCAGGACGCGCAGCATCAGGCCCCCGCCCCGGCGAGCGCGGCCAGCACGCTCGGAACGGTGGGCTCCTCCAGCCGGCCGGCCACCCGGCCGTCGGCCAGCAGTACGCCCGCGTCCGCGTAGGACGCGGCGACGGGGTCGTGCGTCACCATCACCACCGTCTGCCCGAGGTCGCGGACCGAGTCGCGCAGGAAAGTCAGCACCTCGCCGCCGGAACGCGAGTCCAGACTGCCGGTGGGCTCGTCGGCGAACACCACCTGGGGCCTGCCCACCAGCGCCCGGGCGCACGCCACCCGCTGCTGCTGGCCCCCGGACAGCTCACCGGGCCGGTGCCGGAGCCTGCTCGCGAGCCCCAGCGCCCCGACCACCACGTCGAACCAGTCCCGGTCCGGGCGGCGGCCGGCCAGGTGCAGCCCGAGCAGGATGTTGTCCTCCGCCGACATGGTGGGCAGCAGGTTGAACGACTGGAACACGAACCCGACCCGCTCGCGCCGGAACCGGGTCAGCGCGGCGTCCGACAGGCCGGTGAGCTCGGTCGACCCGATCCGGACCCGGCCCGCGTCGAGCGTGTCCAGCCCGGCGAGAGCGTGCAGCAGCGTGGACTTGCCCGAACCCGAGGGGCCCATGATCACGGTGAAGCGGTCCGCCGGGAAGTCGAGGGACACCCCGTCCAGCGCCCGTACCGCGGTGTCCCCGCTCCCGTGGACCTTCACCGCGTCCCGCACGCCGACCGCGACAGCGCGGGGAGCCCCGCCGGCGGGTACGGCCGCGCTTCCGGCCGCGGCCCCCCGCACATCGCCGTACCGTGACCCGATGTCCTTGCCGTTGTCGCTCCGGGGGGTGCCCCCGGTGGTGCTGTCGTACATCCGCTCCCCTGAACCGTCCCTGTCGCGGGCCGTGCCGTCCACGACCGCACCGCGAGCATGGCGGCGGCTCCTGAGCGGCCCCTGAAGCGCCCTGAAGATTTCTTCAGGCGGCGCTCGCGCGGTCTGGGAAGATCGACCGCATGCGTGTGCTGGTGGTCGAGGACGAACTGAGGCTTGCCGAATCGCTCCAGTGGGGGCTGGAGGCGGACGGCTACGCGGTGGATCTCGCACACGACGGGCATGAGGGCCTCGCGCTCGCCCAGGCGCACCCGTACCAGGTGATCGTCCTGGACGTCATGCTGCCCGGACTCAACGGCTACCGCGTCTGCGCGGCCCTGCGCGCCCGCGGCGTGAGCACGCCGATCCTCATGCTGACGGCGAAGAACGGCGAGTACGACGAGGCCGAGGCACTCGACACGGGAGCCGACGACTTCCTCGGCAAACCGTTCTCGTACGTCGTCCTCATGGCCCGGCTGCGCGCCCTCGCCCGCCGCGGTGCGACCGGGGCCTCCGCGACGCTCAGCTCGGGCGACCTCGTCCTGGACCCCGCGCGCCGGAGCTGCGCCAGGGCGGGCCGTCGGATCGCGCTCACCACCAAGGAATTCGCGGTCCTGGAGTGCCTGCTGCGCCACGACGGACGGGTGGTGACCAAGGACGAGATCCTGCGGCAGGTCTGGGACCTGGCCTACCGGGGCAATCCCAACATCGTCGAGGTCTACGTGAGCGCGCTGCGGCGCAAGGTGGACACGCCGTTCGGCTGCCGCAGCATCGACACCGTGCGCGGGGTCGGCTACCGGCTGGTGGCCGACGTGAGCGGCGACGGCCGATGAGGACGGCGACGTGTGCGCGCCCCGCCGGAGCCGGGCGGCTCCCGTGACACCGCCAGGGCGGGGGAGACGACCGTGGCCCGTGCGACGGCTGTTCCCGGTGAGACGGCTGTGGCCGGTCTCGGTCCGGTGGCACACCGCGTTGACGGCCGCGCTGCTGTGCGCGTCCGTGTTCGCCGCCGGCTGGCTGGGCACCCGCGCGTTCCTCCGCGCACAGCTCACCGCGAACGCCCTCGACTCCACCCGTACCGAACTGGACCGGATGGCCGACGCCTACCGGGCGGCCGCGGCGGGAAGCGGCCGGGCCGCGCTGACGGCGACGCCGGCGAGCGGCGACGCCCTGTTCGAAGTAGTGGCGGACTCCGGCCGACCGGTGGTCAGCAGCGCCGAGCTGTGCCGCCTGGACCCCGCCTGGCGCCCGCTGCCCCCGGCGCCCGCCGGAGCCTCCGCCGACTGGACGACGCGCACGTCCGCCACGCTGCGGCCCGGCGCGCACCCCCAGTGGCGCGAGTACCGCTCGTACACCGTGCTGGGGCGGGTCGTCGACGGCGTACCGGCGGACCTGCTGCACCCGCTGGGCCGCACGGGCCGCACCCTGGGCGCGGAACTGGACGGCGCGGCGGCCGGGGCCGGGCCGGGCCGCCGGGCGGAGACGGAGAACGCACCGGGGGACGCGGCCGGGCCGCGCCGGCTCACGCTCTATCTGTACGTACCTCCGTGGGACACCCAGCGCACCCTGGACCGACTCGACGACACGCTGGCGTTCTTCGTCCCGCTGGCCGTGCTGCTCACCGCGGGAGCCGCCTGGTGCGCCGCGGGGCGGGCGTTGCGCCCCGTGGAGGCGATCCGCCGGGAACTGGCGCGGGTCAGCGGGCACCAGCTCGGCCGCCGCGTGCCGGTGCCGCCCTCCCGGGACGAAGTCGCCCGCCTGGCCCGCACCACCAACGACACCCTCGACCGCCTCCAACTCGCCCACCAGCAGCAGGAACGCTTCGTCGCCGACGCCAGCCACGAACTGCGCAGCCCTCTCGCCGCACTGCGCACCGGACTCGAAGTCGCCCTGGCCCACCCCGACCGGGCCGACTGGCCGGCGGCCGCACGGCGTGCCCTGGCCGACGTACAACGCCTCCAGTCGCTCACCGCCGACCTGCTGCACCTCGCCGTGGACCCGGACCGGGCCCCGCGGCCCCCGGGCGTCGTCGACCTCGCCGACGTGGTGCGCGAACAAGTCGCCGAGCGCGCACTCGACCCCGCGGGGCCCCGGGTGCGGGCGGAGGCGGACGACTGCGCCCCGGTGCCCGGCGACCCCACCCAACTGGAACGCCTGCTGCGCAACCTGCTGGACAACGCGGCACGGCACGCCCGCGCGGAGGTCACGGTCACCGTCCGGGAGTCCCGCCCGCCGGGCACGGTCGTCCTGGAAGTCCTGGACGACGGCCCCGGCATTCCGGCCGCCGACCGCGAGCGCGTCTTCGAACGGTTCACCCGCCTCGACAGCGCCCGGACCCGCGACGCCGGAGGCACGGGCCTGGGCCTCACCCTCGCCCGCGACATCGCCGCACGTCACGGCGGCACGCTCCGGGTGGGCGACAGCCCGGCAGGCGCGCGACTGGTCGCGCACCTGCCGTCCGGCGGCGCCCCCGGAGCAGCCGGCGCGGCGGACCCGGCGGACCCGGCGATCAGAGCGGAACGGCCGCGCCGACCCGGTGGAGGTGGATGAGCACGTCGTAGGCCCGCAGGACGGCGAGGCTGGGAAGCGGGTCGTTCTTGAAGGACGAACCGGCGTCGTAGACGGGACGCGGGGTGTCCAGCCAACTGCGCCCCGCCGCCGGGAGGGTGCGCAGGTCGACGTAGTAGTCCCGGTGGTGGACCCGGTCGAGGGTGTGCTCCTGCATGTCGGCGGTGGCCGCGGGGACGGTGACCTTGTTCCAGGGGCTGCCCAGCGTGGTGGCGGTGAGGAAGGACCCCTGCGCGAACGTGAAGCCGATGGCGGCGTAACCGTCGCCGAGGGCCTCGCGCAGGTAGACGCCCTGCGTGGTGGGGTACATCACCGGGTCGGTGGACAGATAGCCCACGTGCCCGTTGTGCGCCGACAGCAGCATCTTGTCGCCGGTGCGGCGGTGCCACCAGACGGTGTTCGCGGCCATGGCCTGGTCGCGGAAGTGCTCCGCCTCGGAGACCGACCGCGGGTCGGACAGGTCGAGGGAGGCGAAGACGAAGGTCTGGTGGATGTTACGGGCGTGCTGCTCGGCCCACTCGTGGGCCTCACCGCCGGCGCCACCACCGCCGTTCGCGCCCCGGCCCCCGCCCTTGGCCGCGACGACCAGGTCGAACGCCTGCCGGGCGGTGACGGCGTTGCGCTGCCGTTCCGCCAGCGGCCTGCGCAGATAGGCGAAGACGTCGTCCAAGGGACGTAGCTGCGCGTACAGCGCCTCGAGACGGGCGAGGTCCTGGGGGCGGTGCGCGCGTACGTAGGAGACGACCTTCTCGAAGACCGCGTCGCCGAGCTCGGGCGCCCCGACGTCGTTGCCCATGAAGTGGACGCGGCGGCGGGGGTGCCGGTCGTTGTGCCGACGCATCCAGGTGAGCAGGCTGACGAACTCCTCACGCTCCCACGGAGACCCGGCCAGGGCCTCCTTCGCCACGAGCCGGGCGTCGCCGGCCCCGCCCTGGAGGAACTCGTCGATCCGCAGCCCGGCCGTCCAGCTCATCTCCAGGGCGAAGGTCGTGAAGCCCTTCTCCTCGACGAGGTGGCGGAAGACCCGCTCCTTCATCGTGAAGAACTCGTGCGAACCATGAGTGGCCTCGCCGAGACCGACCACCTTCGCGTTGCCGATCATCGCGCCCAGTGCCCGCAGGTCGCCGGTGCGCCCCGCCGGATCTGTCGACCTCAGGGGGTGCGCGGCGCGTTCCAACGCCCGGATCGCGGCGGCCCGTCCGCTCTTCGCCGCCGGGGCGGCGGGGGAGAGCGGCGGCCGGCCAGTGGCGGGCGCCGCGAAGGCCGCCGGGGCCAGTACGGCGGTGGCGGCGAGCGCGGTCGTCGCGGCCAGCAGCCCCCGTCGGCCGATCGCCTGGCTGTGCACGGTCATCCTGATGTCTCCTCAGTTCGGTGGTCCGCCGGGGCGGTGCAACGATCTTGGCCCGGGCGGGGGGTGCGGCGCGGTGGGGCTAGCCACCGAACTGTCCGGGGGGAGAAGCCCCCACAGGAGCCGAGCGCCGATGCACCGCCGGCCCGGTCCCCCTTCTGGCACTGCCCTCTTTCCCGCCGCTCCTTGGCTCCTTCCGCGCGGGCGCGAATCCGCGGTGGCGGCGGAGTCCGGCCGCCGGGTGCGCACCTTCCCGTCCGCCCCGTCCGCGTACTGCTCGCCTGACGGGCGCGTCCTGGCCGCCGAGGGACCGCCCGGGCGTCCCCGGGCTGTCACGGCAGCCTTGCGACGCGGTTACGGGAGCGCCGGTGCACCGACCGTGGAGCTGTGCGGCGAGTGCCCGTCCGCGAGCCGGACGGCGACCGCTCGACCGCCAGCCGTACGACGACCGCTCGTCCGTGAGCTGTGCGGTGACCGCTCGTCCGTCGGAGGTCCGGGCTCCGCGCAAGGCCGAAGGCCCGCGCATCGCTGCTGAAGCGATGTGCGGGCCTTCGCCGACGTGCGGAGATCAGTCCGCGTTGACCGTGGTGTGGGAGAGGTCGAAGCTCTCGCCGCTGGTCTCCATCTCGCCGCCGGTCTCAGCGGTGAGGCCGTGGGGGCCACCGATGTTGTAGTGCTCGTAGCCGTCCTCGCGCTCCTGCTCGAAGCGGTTGCCAGAGGCGTGGGACTGGCTCACGGCCAGGTCGTCGCCGTCATCGGCGACCGCGGGCGTGACGGCCAGGAAGCCGGCAGCGGTGACGCCGGCGAGGACGAAGGCAATGCGACGCATGTATTCCTCCTGTGAAGTGGGGCAGAACGCCTCCATCCCATCGCACGGATGCCTTCCCGGTGTCGTATTAGTCCGATTATCGGCGTGGCTTACGGGGTGGAGGTGTTCGGGTTTGTTCCGATACGGCTGTTCGACTGCCGGGGCGGCCGGCCGTCATTGGCAGGTGTGAACCCTCGGCCTCCGGGACACATGGAGTTTCAGGAAGGGGTCTTTACGTACGAAACAGCGCGAAAAGGAACCATGGGAGGAAGGGAGTCGAAGCCCGACCACGGCGAGGAGTCCTGCCGGGGTGGCAGTCCACGTGGTGGAGGGCGAGGGCCTGCCACCGGCGGACGACCCTGCCTGGCCCACCCGGAAACGCTGACTGCCTCCCCGCTGCCCGGCACCCGCAGCACCGTGCGCGGCGCACGCCGCACCGGCGGGCCGGTGGAGGGCCTTGCGTCGTCTCCGCCGATACGGGGACACGCCGCCCGGAAGGGCGGCACCCGTACCCACCCCGCACAGCGAAGGAGAGCGCGTCATGACAGACACCTCCGAGTCCGGGCAGCGTGCCGTCGTACGCGCACTGCTCGACGGACACGGACGCACCTACGCCGCCGAAGCGGGCATCCGGTTGCGCGACACGCCGCAGCCGCTGTACCAACTCCTTGTCCTTTCGGTCCTGTTGAGTGCCCGCATCCGCAGTTCCGTGGCCGTCGACGCCGCCCGGGAGCTGTTCGGGGCGGGCCTGCGCACCCCGCGTCGGATGGCGGACGCCACCTGGCAGCAGCGGGTGGACGCGCTCGGCCGAGGCGGCTACCGCCGCTACGACGAGCGGACCTCGACCCAGCTCGGTGACGGTGCGCGGCTCGTCGTCCAGGAGTACCGGGGCGACCTGCGCCGACTGCGTGACCAGGCGCGGGGCGATGTCGCCGAAGTGCACCGGCGGCTTCGGAAGGTGCCGGGGATCGGTCCGGCGGGCAGCGACATCTTCGTACGCGAGGTTCAGGGGGTATGGCCCGAAACCGCTCCGTACTTCGGGGACAAGGCGCTCCAGGGGGCCGCGGATCTCGACCTGCCGGGCAGTCCGGACGAGCTGCTGCGGCTGGCGGGTGACGTGGATCCCAGCGTTCTTGCGGCAGCGCTCGTTCGGGCCGCTCTGGACCCGAAGGTGGTGCGGTCGACCATGGAGCAGGCCCGCGCCTGACGGAACGCGCGCAGGCACCCGTGCCCTACCGAGGAGGGACGCGTACCCCCCACCCGCGCCTGGAGGAGGCACATGCAGACAGACCCTGACCATCCATGCGGTGCGGGCCCGCGCCCGACCGCGCAGTGATCGCAGAACCCCCCACCCCCCCACCCCCCCCACACGTCCGGAGAGAAGCATGAGCAACGAACAGAGCGCACCGGCCACCATGAAGGCCATGACGTACGAGAAGTACGGGGACAGCGGAGTCCTGTCGCTGACCGACCAGCCGGTGCCGAAGGCGGGCCCCGGTGAAGTCCTCGTACGGGTGCGGTACGCCGCGGTGAACCCCGTCGACTGGAAGGTGATGGCGGGCGGGCTCGACGCGATGATGGAGACGGTCTTCCCGGTGATCCCCGGCTGGGACGTGTCCGGGGTCGTGGAGCGGGTGGGCATCGACGTCCCCGAGTTCGCGGCGGGGGACGAGGTCTTCTCGTACGCGCGCAAGGACTTCGTGCACGGCGGGACGTTCGCGGAGTTCGTGACCGTCCCGGTGCGTGCTCTGGCGGCCAAACCGTCGTCCCTGAGCTGGGGCGAGGCGGCCGGAGTGCCGCTGGCCGGGCTGACCGCGTACCAGACCCTGACCCGTCTGGACACGGGCAGCGGCGACACGGTGCTGATTCACGGAGCGGCCGGCGGCGTCGGCACGTTCGGTGTGCAGATCGCCCGGGCCCTGGGCGCCCGGGTCATCGCCACGGCGTCCGAGACCAACCACGACCGGCTGCGGGAGCTCGGGGCCGAACCGGTCAGTTACGGGGACGGGGTGACCGACCGGGTCAGGGCGCTCGCACCGGACGGGGTGGACGTGGTCGTCGACTACGTCGGAGGGGTGCTGGACACCACGCGCGCGGTGCTCCGCGAGGGCGGTCGGCACGCGTCGATCGCCGACCCGGACGTCACGGACGCGGGCGGACAGTGGATCTGGGCGCGCCCGGACGCAGCGGGACTCCGTGCTCTGGCGGACCTGGCGGACCGGGGGAAGCTGCGGGTTCCGGTCGCGGAGACCTTCCCGCTGGCACGGCTCGCGGACGCCTTCGAGCTCAGTCGGACGGGACATGTGCACGGCAAGATCCTGATCCACGTCTCGGACGAATGACTCCTCCGCGGGTGGAGGGCCCCGGATGCGACGGCACTACCGGCCCGAACGGTGGCCATTGAGGCTGCGGTACGAGGACACGACGCCGGCCCGCGGCGAACTCCCCCTGCCGGGCCCCGGCTTCTCCCTTCGCGTCCGCTGCCTTCTCGCCGACACCACACGCATGCCCGAACACCCTCCCCCGCCCACCGCACGCCGAGCGCTCCTGCACCCACCGCGCTCCGACGGTCTCAGCCGCTCGATCCCAGAAGTCCCCGGAGACAGGCGCCGGGGACTTCTGACGGACCCAGGTCGTGCATCGAAAGTAGATCTTGCGCATGGGGTGATCCTGGTTCGTGGCGCGTGGAGACCTGACAGACGAGCAATGGGCGGTGCTCGTGCCGCTGTTGCCGAAGGGCAAGAAGCCCGGCCGACCACCGACATGGACCCGGCGGCAGCTGATCGACGGCATACGCTTCCGGGTCCGCACCGGCATCCCGTGGCGGGACATGCCCGAACAGCACGGGCCGTGGGGCCGGGCCTATGACCTGTTCCGCCGCTGGCAGCGCAACGGCACCTGGCAGCGCATCTTCACCCAGCTCCAGGCCCACGCCGACGCCGACGCCGAGGACCTGATCACGTGGGACCTCAACGTCGACTCCACGGTCTGCCAAGCCCACCAGCACGCCGCCGGAGCCAGGAGAAGGGGGACCTGCAGAAGGAGCCGCCCGGCGGCGTCGCTGTCGAGCCCGATGACCACGGACTGGGGGCTCGCGCGGCGGCCTGGTCACCAAACTGCCCCTGGCGGTCGAGCAGGGGCAGAGGCCCATGTCCCTCGTGGTCACCACCGGGCAGCGCGGGGGCCCCGCAGTTCGAGGCCGTCCTGGGCCGGGTCCGGTGCCCCGAGCGGGGCCGGGCGGGCCGCGCACCCGGCCGCGGCGGGTGCGCGCCGACAAGGCGTACGCCTCTCGTAAGAACCGCGCCCACCTGCGGCGGTGCGGCATCCGCTGCACCATCCCGGACAGGACCGATCAGGCCCGCAACCGCAAGAAGCGCGGCTCGCGCGGCGGCCGGCCGCCGGAATTCGATCCCGAGGGCTACAAGGCCCGGCACGCGGCCGAGTGCGGCATCAAGCGCCTCAGAAGAAACCGCGCCGTGGCTACCAGATACGACACACTCGCGGTCCGTTACGAGGCGGCCGTCCTCGTCGTGGCCATCGACGAGTGGCTGTGACCGACCACGTCACGAGGGCGCTGCGTAACAGCGGATGGCCACCGTCCGGTGCGGGCTCCACTGCTGCTCGACCGTGGCCATCAGCTCCCAGCCCAGCCGCTCGTACAGGGCTGCCGCCGTGGTATCGGATGCGACGACGTCGAGCACCGGATGCAGGCCCCGACGCCGCGCTTCCTCCACTGCTCGGCCGATCAGCAGCGCACCGATCCGGTGTCCCCTCGCCTGCGGGGCAACGAACAGCCTGCTGACCACGGCGGTCATACCTCGCGTCGCCCCGTTCCGCTCGCTCCACAACGTCGGGGCCACATCGTCTTCGCCGCCTTGCGACAAACTGACATGCCCGACCAGGCCGCCTTCGAGTTCGGCGACCCAGGAGCCCAGCAGGGGACCGCGTGACAGCCACTCGCCGGGCTGGTCCGGCCAGTTCACCGGATAGCCGTCACGCGCATGGACCTCCGCGAGGACCCGCACGCACTCCTCAACATCGCCATCGGCCCTCCGCCGGACCCAGCGGCTCGGCCTCCCATCCGGTGCCCCGGAGCTCTCGATGTTCACTCGGGCATGGAAACACAGGCCGCAGAGTCACAACCAGTCACTTCCGACACAGGCCCCAGTGCTCGGGCACTGTCCCTCCCGACGAGATTCCTCCACGGGGGCGGTCAACGCGCTGCCCCGACACGCCCGCCCCGGCCTGGCGACCCCCAGTCCGCCGACGGGCGCGTCTGGGTGAGGCGCTTGGCGTGGTCGCCCCCTCGCAACCCGGCGGCGCCAGCACCATGGCCGACGTGATCGGCGTGCACGGGCCGGTCACTTCCGGGATGCCGGGACGAGAGCGGGTGCGACCTTGAAGGAGATGGCCTCCATGAGCGGCTTGCGCTTGGTGTTGTGGAAGGCGGCGATGCGCCACTGGCCGTCCGCCTCCCGGACCAGGGTGTAGGTCTGGACCTTGGTCAGTTTCTTCGGCCTGGCGCCCTTGTAGCTGTCGCCGCGGCCGGTGACCACGGCGGTGTCCGGACCGTAGAAGCGGATGTCCAGGATCTCGTCGGCGAGCTGTGTGCCCTTGAGGTATGTGGCGAACAGCGTGCGGTGGCTCTCGATGATGTCGCGGCGGCCCTGGTAGTACGTGCCGACGAAGGTGACGTAGCCGGCGTCCTGCGTGAACTGCGCGCCGTACGTGTCGGCGTCATGACGTCGCCAGGCGTCGACGAGTGAGGCGATCACCGTGGTGACGGCATTCCGGTCGTCCGTGGTGGGCATGGAATCCTCCCGGTAGTTACAATGATGAAGACATTGCACCTAGGCAGTATCTGCACACGTGCAGCTATTTGCGCAAGGGGGTACCTGGGGACATGGCGGATCCGACGCCGACGGATGAGCACGTGGTCTTCCGTCAGTACCTCGACGCTGTGGGACTCCACGGCATGGCTGGGGCGGAAGCGGTGGGGCTCAGTGCCTCCGAGTGGTACGCGCTCAGCCAGATCACCTTGGAAGGCACGCTCACCTCGGGCGAACTGGCCGCCCGCACCGGACTCACCACCGGGGCGACCACTCGCCTGATCGACCGCCTGGAGCGAGCCGGATTCGTCCGCCGGGCTGCTGATCCTGACGATCGACGCAAGGTCGTCGTCGAGCCGGTGGCCGACTCCCTCGACCGGATCGAGAAGGTGGTCGGTCCTGCCCGCCGCCAGATCGCTGAGGTTCTCGACCTGTACACACCGGACCAACGCGCTGTTCTCTTCGACTACTTCGCTCACGCAGCCCCTGCATTCCGCGCGGCCACCGAGGAGATCCGGAACGCGGCAGCCCACGGTCATCAGCGCAAGGGAGGCGCAGCGGCCCGCCGCTCGTGAGGGCGGCGGGCCGCCGGGCCGTGCCTGCGCTGCATCAGTGATCTCTGATCCGAGGCGCGAGCGGGGCGTCCTGGCGGAGTCCCATCTCCGCCAGGACGCCCTCTGTCACCTCTGAGTCTTGTGCCTTCGGCGCAGTGCAGGTCACGGTCACCCTTCTGGCGTCGCGATGCGCAAGTTCGGGAGGGCGCACCCGGTGCTGATCCGTGCCGATCAGGTGTTGCTTCCCGCCGTCAGAGAAGGTTCCGGAGAGACCTGCCGTCGAAGTGGTGTCGATCCGGGCCGGTTCGGAGGGAGTGATGACGTGGGACGGGAAGGCATGCCGGCTGAGGGCAGGCCCGGGCCGCAGCGAAGGCCGGTCACGGTGGAGGCTGTGTGTTGGCCCCTTCGGCAACCACGGAACCTCAAGCCGGCTCGTCCACCGGCGTCCAGCGGCGTCACGCTGCCTGTGAACGCTCCGGTCGGCACCCTTGCGAGTTCACGCCGGGTGGTGCGGGCCACGACGGCGGGGAACAAGAGGCGCGGCGACCGCTGCGTCCGGGAGACGGCGCGCCTCGAATGACGAGGGCGTCATCGGCCGCGCATTCCGTCGCCCGGCCTGCCACCCAGAGGGTGGATCACTGCTCGGCTGCCTGCGCGGCCTCGGTCTCTGACGTGGCGCCGGCTGTGCTCAGGCTTCCGCCCGCCGTCTCCAGGTGGGCGCGGACGAACCACTGGTACTGCTCCAGGTCTCGCAGTTGTTCGATCAGCAGGTCCTCTGTCGCCGGGTCGGTCTCTCCTGCCTGAGCCACCGCTTGCCGGACGCTCTCGATGACCCCGGTGTAGACGAGGTCCAGTGCGCCCAGGTGCGCGATGGCGTCGGCGCGGCCCACGCTGTAGTCCTGCCAGGCGCGCGCCTCGACCAGGGCTCCAGGGGTGCCTTGGGCGACGCCGCCCAGTGTGGCGAGGCGTTCGGCCACGTCGTCGGCCATCTCCCGTACGCGGTCGACCTGCGGGTCCAGCATCTCGTGCACCGCGATGAAGTGCGGGCCCACCACATTCCAGTGGATGTGCTTGAGCGTGAGGTGCAGGTCGTTGAGCGCGTGCAGGCGCATCTGCAGAAGACCGATGAGCGAGCGGGCCTCGTCCGTCGAGAGCCCGGGGACGGTGTACTTCGGAGTGTCTTGCGTGGACATGGCGGAGCCTCCGCGTCAGGGGAAAGGGTTCACCTTGCCGGTACCCGTTCGCGGTTCTGTGCCACCGCGGGTCACTCTTTCGGGCGTGCCAGATGGCTTGCGCGCCCAGGGGTCGGGGCTCGGGTCGCGTCGTCCGCCGGTGACGCCCCGGGCCGCCGTCGTGGCGGCGACCGAGGACGGCACCCTCATCACAGCCGGAGACGACACGTCCGGCCGGGTGGCGAAGCTGCTGGAGCAGACGAACGGCCGACGACTCCTCCGCATGTCGCGAGGCCCTGGAGCCGCGCGCCGCCCGCCGCGAAGTCGGACACTGCCTGGGGCGGACACGGCGGCGCTGTGCTTCAGCTCGCCCGTTCTGCGGTGACGGGGGAGGTGCGTGAGTGGTGGAGGCGTAAGGGGAAGGGATGCCCACCGGCGGCGGCCGTCCGCAGCGGATTCCGCCCCGCGGTCCGCTGCGCCCTGGGCTGCGACGGCATGCAGCAGGAAGTCCGTATCGGGGCGTTCGGCGTCGGGGCCACTGCTGAGGACGAGCACCAGGGCGTGCTCCTGGTGGCCGGTGAGGTGCACGCTCAGGTGGGAGCCCCCGTCGCGGCCACCGGGCCGTCCGCACGGCGTTGACGGATCTATGGCCTCTCCCGGGCACCGGCACCGGCACCGGCACCGGCACCGGCATCGGTATCACCCGTGAAGTCCTGCCTGCGCAGGGGTGCGCTCCGCGCGGGCGTGAGGAGCCACACCCGCGCGGAGCACTCCCCGTCAGCTCCCGAAGTACGCGTCGAAGTTGCGGCTGAACTCCTGGTTGTTGAAGCGGTCCCAGTTGATCGACCAGGTCATCAGGCCCCGCAGGGACGGCCAGGTGCCGTGGGTCGCGTAGCTGCCGCAGTTGGTCCTCTTCGTCAGGCAGTCCAGCGCCTTGTTGACCTCGGCGGAGGACACCCACCCGTTTCCGGCCTGCGTGGAGGCCGGCATCCCGATGGCGACCTGCTCGGGGCGCAGCGGCGGGAACACGTTGTTCGCGTCGCCCGCGACGGGAAAGCCGGTGAGCAGCATGTCGGTCATCGCGATGTGGAAGTCGGCGCCGCCCATGGAGTGGTACTGGTTGTCCAGGCCCATGATCGGGCCCGAGTTGTAGTCCTGGACGTGCAGCAGGGTCAGGTCGTCGCGCAGCGCGTGGATGACCGGGAGGTAGGCGCCCGCCCGGGGGTCCTGCCCGCCCCACTTGCCCACACCGTAGAACTGGTAGCCCAACTGCACGAAGAACGTCTCGGGCGCCATGGTCAGGACGAAGTCCTTGCCGTACTTCGCCTTCAGGGCCTTCACCGCGGAGATGAGGTTGACCACGACCGGGGTCGTCGGGTTCTTGAAGTCGGTGTCGGCGGTGTCCAGGGAGAGCGAGTGGCCCTCGAAGTCGATGTCGAGGCCGTTCAGCCCGTACTCGTCGATGATCTTCGAGACGGACGCGACGAAGGCGTCACGGGCGGCTGCCGTCGTGAGCCGTACCTGCCCGTTCTGCCCGCCGATGGAGATCAGCACCTTCTTGCCCTGTGCCTGCTTCGCCTTGATCGCCGCCTTGAACTCGGCCCCGGACTCCACATTCGGGCACTCGGCGACCGGGCACAGCGCGAACCGGATGTCGCCGCTGGTCACGGAAGTCGGCTCGCCGAAGGCCAGGTTGATGACGTCCCAGGAAGCGGGAACGTCGGCCATCCGCACGTATCCGGAGCCGTTGGCGAAGCTCGAGTGCAGATACCCGATCAGCGCGTGGGCGGGAAGGCCGTCACCGGGGCCGGGGCCGCCGCCGCCCGGGGGAGTGGTCACGGTGACGGCAGCCGACTTCGCCGATTCGCCGTCGTCGTTGAGAGCGGCGACCTGAACACGGTAGGCGGTGGCGGGGGCGAGCCCGGTGAGGGTGGCCGAGGTGCCGGTGACGGTGGCCGCCCTGACGCCGTCGCGGTAGACCGCGTACGACGTGGCTCCGGCGGAGGCCGACCAGCTCAGGGCGGCGGTGGTCGAGGTGACGGTGCCCGCCGCGAGCCCGGCCGGGGCGGCGGGCGGCTGCGGCTGCGAGGGGCCGCCGGGGCCGATGAGGCTCAGGTCGTCGGCGTGGTAGGCGGGGGTTCCGTACCAGCCATGGGTGTAGATCTGCACCCGGGTGGTGTTCGCGCCGGTCTTGAAGGTGGTGCTGAGCTGCTTGTAGGCGTCGGCGGACTGCGTCCAGGTGGACACGTCCGTGGTGCCGGTGCCGCTCGCGCCGAGGTAGACGTACGCGCCGCGCACCCAACCGCTCAGCGTGTACGTCGAGTTGGGTTCGACCGTGACGGTCTGGGCGCATTTGGCATGGTCGCTGCCCGCGGGCGTGGCCTTCAGGGCGGAGGTGCCGCTGCGGACCGGAGCGGTGACCACCGCTCCCGCGGTGCAGCTCCAGCCGGCGAGCCCGGCCTCGAAGCCGCCGTTGCGGGCGAGTTCGGCATCGGCTGCGACGGCGGGGGCGGCGGCGGTCAGCCCGGAGGCGGCGAGCGCGAGAGCGGTGACGGCGAGGGCGAGGGGCCGGGCGGAACGTCGGCGTCTGGAGAAGCGGTCTCGGCGGGAACGATCCACAACTGCCTCCGGTGTGGGGGGAGATGGCGGGTGCGAGGGCCGCCCAATTTGGTCCAGACCAATAGGGTTGTCAAGGTTCTCGGCGCCATAGGTGAGGGGGCGCCCGCGGCGGGTGAACCGGCCTGCGCATTCCGCTGGGCCCGGTGCGTGCGTGTCCGCCCCCGATCCGGCGGGCGGGTGGCGCGTCGGGTGTGGGCGAGGGGCCTGGGGTTGAATGCGCGAGTTCCGCATGGTTTCGTATGGCTCCGCACGGTGGGGACCGCGCACCGAACCGCCGTGACGCGAGTGCGTTTCCGTGCCGCCGCGAGACCGTACGCGTCGCCGGCACCCGGCGTGCGACCGGCGCCGTCCGCGCTCGACGGCCGTACCGCGGCACGCCCCGCGTCGACGTCGCCCACGTGCCGGGCTCCTGTCGCGTCACCGCTTCCGGCGGCGCACCGGGCGGACACCGCATGCGGCGACCCTCTTTCCGCAATGGTCTGGACCTTGACAGGTCCAGACCATTGCGGAAGGCTCGGGGCCACTCTCCCCCCACTGAGGACGTGATGCCGTGTTACGCACGCCGATCTCCGCGAGGCGCTTCCCCCGACTCGTCGCCTCCCTCCTCGCCGCAGCCCTGCTCGCGGTGCTCTTCCCCCTCTTCGCCGCGACCACCGCGGCAGCCGCGAGCTGCGCCGCGGCCTGGAGCTCAGGCGCGGTCTACACCCAGGGCGCGACCGTCTCGCACGGCGGTCACAACTACCAGGCCAAGTGGTGGACCCAGGGCGAAACGCCCGGCTCCACCGGCCAATGGGGCGTCTGGGCCGACCAGGGCGCCTGCGGCGGCGGAGGCGGACAGGACCCCGACCCGTCCGGATTCATCGTCTCCGAGAGCCAGTTCAACCAGATGTTCCCGAACCGGAACAGCTTCTACACCTACGCGGGTCTGGTCGACGCGCTGAAGGCCTTCCCCGCGTTCACCAAGACCGGCAGCGACACCGTCCGACGACAGGAGGCCGCGGCCTTCCTCGCCAACGTCAACCACGAGACCGGCGGTCTGCGGTACGTCGTGGAGCAGAACACCGCGAACTACCCGCACTACTGCGACGCGGCCCAGCCCTACGGCTGCCCCGCCGGACAGGCCGCCTACTACGGCCGCGGCCCGATCCAGCTGAGCTGGAACTTCAACTACAAGGCGGCGGGCGACGCCCTGGGTATCGACCTGCTGCGCAACCCGTACCTCGTCGAGCAGAACCCGTCCATCGCCTGGCGGACCGGCCTGTGGTACTGGAACACGCAGAACGGACCGGGCACCATGACGCCGCACGACGCGATCGTCAACGGGCGCGGCTTCGGCGAGACCATCCGCTCGATCAACGGCTCCCTGGAGTGCGACGGACGCAACCCTGCGCAGGTCCAGAGCCGCGTCAACAGCTACCAGAGCTTCACGCAGATCCTGGGTGTCGCCCCGGGTTCCAACCTGAGCTGCTGACCGCACGGGCGGCGCCGACGCGCCGCCCGCAGCGACAGGTCCCATGAAACAACCGGCGCCGCCGGAACACGAAGTCCGCACCGCGCGCTTCGTGTTCAGGCGGCGCCGATCGACGTGCCGTGCGCGAAACACGAACACGAACTCGTCACGACCCGCCGCCGAGCCCCGGCCTGGGCCTCGCGCAGCCGTCCGAACACCCGGGTGCACGGGCGGCTTACACACAGAACTGCGCCCCGTCCGCCGAACCCGGACGTCGGCCGGTCTCCTCTTCCCGGCGGTCGCCCGACGTCCCGCACACCGCATGCGCCGACATGCGTTGCGCAGGGGTGCCCTGAGCCGCCGAGCGGGCACAGCACAGGGCGAGTGGGCGGCGTGGACACCACAGGGCGGGCCTCCTGCGCCACCCGTTGGCCGCGGCGGCAGGCCCGCCCGCCCTGTTCGCGGCCGTACCGTCGGCCCGTACGGTCGTGAAACTCGCGGGAGCCGCCTGTCCGGCCTCCCTGGCCCGGGGCCTCCTCAAGCCCGGTGGCCGCTCGCCTGTCCCCCTCAGCGGGACCTGCCGCCGGTGTCCGACGCCCGCCTGTTCTCGATGCGCTTCCTCACCAAGCTGCCCGACTCCAAGCCCGCTCCCCTGTACGCCGCGCCGCTGCCGCAGTTCGTGGACGCACGGGCGGGCCGGGCCCGGACGCGGCTGCTCCCACTCGGCGTCTTCGCGCTGCGCACCACCCTGTCCGACACCCCTGCCCCCGACGCCGCACGGCCCGGCTCCCTCGCAGGAGGCGTCGAGAGAATGGTCAAGGGGTGAAGAGATGGGAACGCGGGATGGTGAAGAGGTGAAGAGGCGAATGGTGAATCTCCGGTTTCGTCGGAAGACTGCGCTAATCGGCTGCCCGGTCATCCGTGAGCCGCCCTCACGTACTGATTCGCGCACCAGTTCTTTCCGTGCCCGCATTTCGCGAGTACGCGCCACGAGGCACCTCTCGTGACGGCCCGCACCGCGTCCGGCGTTCCGCCCCAGGTCGCGGGGCCGGTCGGAGGGAGCGCTCCCATCGTGCTGCGGGTCGTCGTCGCGGCCCGACTTCCGGCCCGCGAGGCCCCCGGCCGGGCGCGCCCGGGGCGGCACGAGTCGGGCCCGGAGGCTCTGTGAAGTCGTGTTGCCGGGCGTGTCGCCCCGGTGAACGGGCCTGAATTCCACGGGAACCGGGTGGTCACCCGCCCCCGGCGGCGGCCCGGACGACGCGATCGGCGACGCTTCGGGCACCACGGAGGAGCCGTACTCCTGGCGGGTGCGCGACGCCGCGCCGTCCGCCGGCCCGCCGCGCTTCGTCCCCCGCCGCGCCGCCGCACCCGTCCCGGGCGCAGTGAAGCACCGGGTCGTGCCGTCCGCGTCAACCGCCTTTGCCCTGTGGCATGTTGGCCCGCGTGCCGCCGGTTCCCCGTACCGATACGGGAAACGCAAACGCCCCCCGGCTCCCGGCAACCGGTGCTGGTCCGCTCGTACCGGGGCGGCGAACTCACGAAGAGCGACGAAAGGGCCCGGCGCCCCGGCTCCTCCCGGCTGCCCGCGCCGGCCTCGGGGCCCGTCCCGGCCCGGGTGGGCGTCCGCTTGCCGGACGCCCGGTCGGCCCACTCTGACGTTCCGCTGTCGACTTCCCGCAAAACGCGGTGTCACGGCGTGCGGGCGTCACGTTCGGTGTCGGCCGCCACCGCGGCCGAACGACGCCGGCCGCCCCGTGCGGCGCGACGGCGGCAGTGCGGCTTCGTCACGGAAAGGAACCGGCCCCGCCGGGCGAATTCCTTTGCCGTCACCCTTCGCAGGCGCGACATCGTAAAGATCGACGCAGGGCGTCCGTGCGCCGGTCCGGGAGTCCGTATGCGCATTCCTGGAGGGCGGTGTCAGCAATCGTTCCGACGCGGACACACCTCCGCGTCAACCCGGGAGTCCGCCTGCCGATTCGACCGTCTCGGTATTGCCCCGCCGTCCGCCCGGAGATGGGTGTGGAGGGCACCTTTCCGTCGCCGAAAGAGCGGTCAACACGCCAATCGGATGCCTCGGCCGACGGAAGGCCGACTTTCTCTCTTTCGGCCAGAGGCGGTCATCCGGAATCCACTCCGGTGGATGTCCGTTTTTGGGGGCCTACGTCATGCGATACCCCACCCTCAGGGCCCCCAGAGGGGCCTTCGCCGGGCGGTGAGGCACGACCCGAAGGGCTCCTCCGGCTCTCTTCAAGGGCGAATCCAGCCAACCGGAACCTCTCATAAACCCTGCTTGACGCCCCCTGGGGGAGCTGTTAGAACAAGCGGCGGAAAACCTGCGTCGCCACTGGTGGCCGCAGAAGAGAAGTGGGGGCACTTCCTGGGGGACACGTACGGGAGTCGTCGGCAATTCCTGCCGACCGGACGTGTGAATTTGCAGACCAAACGCATTGAAGCCATTTTCTCCGTTGCTCTCGGAAGTGACGGGCACGCCTGGAGGCAGGTCGGAGAAAAGGCCTACTTATTTCGCACACCCAGCGCGGATGTGGCGTGTTCTGTGCGCTGCCCCGCCCGCTCTGCTCGCCAATTCCGGCCTACTGAACGGTGTGGAACGTGAAAGCATATTTGGCCATCCTGCGCATCGGTGACTACCGGTTGCTCTGGTCGGCCCTCGTCCTGAATCTCCTCGGGGACGGCGCCACCTACGCCGCCCTCGCGTGGATCACGCTGGAGAAGGCCGGGGCCGCGGGGCTCGGCGTTCTCGGCGTGTGTCTCACCCTCCCGGTGATCCTGGGCGGGGCCGTCGTCGGACCTCTTCTCGACCGGTTCTCCCGGCGCAAGCTCTTCATCTACGACTCGGTGTTCCGCGGCTTCGTGGTCGCGCTGATCCCGCTGCTCGCACTGATGGACGCGCTCCAGACCTGGCACCTGTACGTGGTGGCGCTGGTCTACGGGCTGCTCAAGATCATTCCTCTGGCGGGCACCCCCGCCGTGCTGCCCGAGATCGTTCCCGAGGACAAGCTGCAGGCCGCCTCCGGCCTGGAGGCCACCGCCATGGGCGCCGCCAACGTCGTCGGCCCGGCCCTCGGCGCCCTGCTGATCACCGCCTTCGGCGCGCCCCAGGTGCTCATCCTGGACGCCGTGACCTATCTGGTCTTCGCCTTCCTGATCAGCCGCATCAAGGCCCCGATGGGCCGGCCCGAACCGGTGGCCGAGCCCGGCGCCAAGGACGCCAGGCCCGGTTGGGGCCCGGTGTTCCGCCTCATCGTGCGCGACCGCTTCCTCCTCGTGCTCACCCTGGCCTTCGGCGCCTTCAACGTGTCGGCGGGCGCGCTCATCGTGGCGCTGCCCTGGCTCGCGAAGTTCGAGTTCGGCGGCGGCCCCGGAATCCTCGGCCTGATGCTGGCCGTCATGGCGGCGGGCGAGCTGATCGGCTCCCTCGTCTCGGGTGCGGTGCAGACCTCCGAACGGCAGATGCTCCGCATCGGCGTGCTCCAACTCCTCTCCGGTGCGGTGCTGTTCCTGCTCCTGCCGACCGCCCTGCCGTGGATCCTGCTGGGCCTCGCGCTCAACGGCATCCTCTCCGCGCCGATGACGGTGCTCGGCGGCGTGGTGCGCATGACCCGGGTGCCCAACGCGATGCGCGGCCGCGCCATGACGCTGATGCGCACGGTGATGGCCGGCTCCCTGCCCGCCGGTTCGGCACTCGGCGGCATGCTGCTGGCGGGCAGCCACTACAGCGCCCTGATCCTCGTGGTCTCCGCACTCGCCGCGGCCCCCGGCGTGCTGACCGTCGTCCTCTTCCGCAACACGCCGTTCCGGCTGGGGGTGACTGCAGCAGATGACCAGCGCGCCCAGCGGGACTCCGACCCCGACACCGACGCCGTCCGCGCCACGTCCTGACACCCGGACCCCGGACGTCCGGATCCCCGGACAGCGGGTTCCCGGACTCCGGCCGGACACCGAAGGCGACGCCGCGTTCCTGATCGCCGACCGTCCCCGTACCCGGAAGTCCGCCCCGGGCCCCCTCGCCATCCTGCGGGTGCCCGGCGCGGGCGGACCGACGGCCCTCGCGGCTCTCGCGATCCTGCTGCACCGCCACACCGGGCAGTCCCGGCTGCTCCTCGACATCGGTACGGACCGGGGCGACGGGGGCGCGCTGACCCTGACGGTGGACCCGGACGAGCCCGTCGCCGCCCTGCTGGCCAGGACGGTCCAGGCCCGGCCGCAGGGGGCCGCCGCCGGCGCCCCCGTACGGTTCGAGCAGGCTCCGCGCACCGGTGCCGACGGCTCGTACGAAACCCCTGAGGGACCGTACGAACTGCTCGTGACGTGCGACGGCCGCGATCTGCTCCTCGGCTACCGCACCTCCCTCTTCGAGGAGGACACCGCCGCTCGCCTCGCACGCCAACTCCTGTTGGTCACCGCTTTCCTGACGGAGGATCCGCTGGGCGCGACCGGTGACGTGGACCTGTTGGACGAGGACGAGCGGGAACAGGCGCTCAAAGCCTTCAACGACACCGCGCGCCCCTACCCCGACTCCGCCACGGTGCACGGTCTGTTCACCGAGCAGGCCGCACGGACCCCCGGCGCCATGGCCGTCAGCTGGCGGTCAGGGCAGTTGACGTACCGTCAACTCGACCTCTTGTCCGATGAGTTGGCGCGGAGCATCATGGCCTCCGGGGCGCGGCCCGGTGACCGGGTGGGGCTGCGCACCGGGCGCACGCCCGATTTCGTGACCGGCGCCCTGGGCATCCTCAAGGCGGGCTGCGCCTACGTGTCGCTGGAGCCCGACCTCCCCGCCGAACGCGTCGCCTGGCTGCTGTCGGACGCGTCCGTGCGGATCCTGGTCACGGCCGGCGACCTGCCGGTGGACCTCCCCTTCGACGGCACCGTCCTCACTCCCGCCTCCGAGACCGTCGACGGAACCGCCCGCCCCGGCGGCGCCGGGGTGCCGGTGACCGCGCACGACCTGGCGTACGTCTGCTACACCTCGGGCACCACCGGCAAGCCCAAGGGCGTCGAGGTCGTCCACCGCAACGTCGTGCGCCTGGTGAAGAACGCCGAGTACGTGCACCTCGGTCCGGACGTCAGGATCCTGCCCACCGGCTCGACCGCCTTCGACGCGAACACCTTCGAGATCTGGGGAGCCCTGCTCAACGGCGGATCGCTGCGCCTGGTGGACAGCGACGTCGTCCTCGACGCCCGCGCCCTGGGACGGGAACTGGCCGAACACCGCGTCACGACGCTGTGGCTCACCTCGCCCCTGTTCAACCAGTTGGTGGAACAGGACGCGGGCCTCTTCGCCCCGCTGCGCGAACTGGTGGTGGGCGGGGACGCGCTGTCGCCGGTGCACGTGCGGAAGGCGATGGACGCCTGCCCCGGCGTGACGCTCGTCAACGGGTACGGGCCCACGGAGAACACCACGTTCTCCGTGACGCACCGGCTGGCACGCGGGGACCTCGGGCGCATTCCGATCGGGCGGCCGGTCACCAACTCCACCGCGTACGTCCTGGACGTGCGGGGCCGGCCCTGCCCGGTCGGAGTGCCCGGCGAGCTGTGGCTCGGCGGGGACGGCGTCGCCCGCGGCTACCTGGGGCGTCCGGAACTGACGAAGGAACGTTTCGTCCCGGACCCCTTCGGACCCCCGGGAGCCCGGCTCTACCGCAGCGGCGACCTGGCGCGCTGGCGCCCCGACGGGGTGATCGAGTTCCTGGGCCGGCGCGACCACCAGGTCAAGGTGCGCGGTTTCCGGGTCGAGCCCGCCGAGATCGAGACGGCCCTGCTCGCCCACCCCGACGTGGCGGAGGCCGTCGTCGTCGCCAGGACCCGGCCGAGCGGCGGGGACAAGTACCTGGTCGGCTACTACGCGGGCCCCTGCCCGCCCGATCCGCGCCACCTGCGCGACCTGCTCACGGCCGAGCTGCCGGGGCACATGGTGCCCTCCTACCTCGTGCCGCTGCCCGCTCTGCCGCTCAACCACACCGGCAAGGTGGACAGGGCCCGGCTGCCCGACCCCGACGGCGGGCACCTGCTCGCGGGGGCCGACTACCGGGCGCCCTCGGACGAGACCGAGCGCGCGGTCGTCGACCTCGCCGAACGGGCCCTGGGCATCACCGGCATCGGCGTTGGCCACGACCTGCGCGAACTCGGCGCGGACTCGCTCACCGCCACCCTGATCGCGGCGGGCGTGCAGGAACGGCTCGGCCGGCCCTGCCCGGTCAGCGCCGTACTGCGCGCCGGCACCCCCGCCCGGCTCGCGGAACTGCTCCGGCAGACCCCGCCCGGACTCGGCCACCGGCTGCCGCCCGCACCGGAGCAGGAGACGTACCCGCTGACCCCGCAGCAGCGCCAGCTCTACTTCGAACAGGTCAAGGACGGCCGGGCGGTGCACTACAACGTGCCGCTCAGCCTGGAGCTGCCCGCCGACACCGACCCGCGGCGACTGGCGCGGGCCCTGGCCGGCCTGGCCGCGCACCACGAGGCACTGCGCACCCGGTTCGTCGTCGAGGACGGCGAGGTGCGCCAACGCGTCGAGCCGCACGTGGACGCCGAGGTGCGGGTCAGCGACGAACCCCCCGGCCCCGTCGCGGAGTTCGTACGCCCCTTCGACCTGGGACGCGCCCCGCTCTGGCGGGCCGACGTGCACCGCACGCCGTCCGCGGTCGTGCTGCGGCTCGACCTGCACCACATCGTGGTGGACGGGTTCTCGCTCGCGCCCCTGCTGGAGGACCTGGCGACCCTGTACGGGGGAGGAGCGCCGCAGCCCGTGGCCACCCGCTACCGGGACTACGCGGCATGGCTGACCGGCCCGGCCGGCACCGCCCTGAGGGAGGCCCAGGAGCCGCACTGGCAGCAGGTCCTGGCCACGCCCGTCGACCCGGCTGACCTGCCGACCGACACCGCCAGGCCCGCCCTGCGCGCACTCGACGGCGCCGTGACCGAGTCCGGGATCGGCCCAGGGCTCACCGCCGGGCTCCGTCGGCTGGCGCGGCAGGAGGGAGTGACGCTGTTCGCGGTGCTCGCCGCCGCGTACAGCGCCCTGCTCGCCTCGCTCAAGGGCACCGAGGACATCACCGTCGGCACCCCCGTCTCCGGCCGCACCGCCCCCGGGCTGCACCGCACGGTCGGCATGTTCGCCAACACGGTCGTGCTGCGCACCGCCGCCACGCCCGACCTGTCCTTCGCCGCCTACCTGCGCCACCTCGCGGACGTCGCCGAGTCGGCCTTCGAACACCAGGACTTCCCCTTCGAGGACCTGGTCACCGGGGCGGCCCCGGTGCGCGACTACAGCCGCACCCCGCTGTTCGACGCGTTCGTCGCGCTGCACAGCGGCCGCTACCTCGCGGTCGACTTCCACGGCGCCCGGGTCCCGGTGCGCCTGGAACAGACCGGCCAGGCCGTCTTCGACCTGGACCTCCAGATCTACGAAGTCGCCGGATCGCTGCGCACGGCCTGGCGGTACTCCCGCCGGCTGCTGCGTCCGGACACCGTGGACGCCTGGCGCGACGACTTCCTCCGGCTGCTGGAGACGGTCGCCGAGGACCCCTCGGTCACGCTCGGCACCCTTCTGCCCGCACTGCTCCACGCGCAAGCCGCGCCCGGACCGGTACTCGACTTCGACTTCTGAACCCCGGCCGGCGCCCCCTTCCACCGCTCACCCGCACACCCCCCGCGCCGGGACACCTCAAGCCCGTGCACGGACCCCCGCACGTCGTACCCGTACGCATCACCCGCACCTCCCGCCCGCACGTCACAGGGCGCACGCCTCGCGCGCACGCCCCGCCACGTCGGCGGCCCGGCCACATCCGAACGGCTCCATCCGAACGGCTCACAGCTCAGTGCAGGAGAAACAGATGCCACTGCTCGACTCCGAGGCGACCAGCTCCGCTTCCCCCTCCGCGGCCACGTACTGGCGATCCCAGTTGGCCTCCCTCACGCAGACGCCCGGCTTCCTCCCCGACCTGCGGCCGCCCCGCACCGCCGCCGACCACCCGGCGCGTCCGGAGCACGGCACCCATGCCGTACGCCTCGGCACCACGCTCACCGAACGGCTCGACCGGATCAGCCGCGACCAGCCCGAGCTGCTCTCCGTCGTCCTCACCGCCGCCCTCGTGGCCCTGCTCGCCCGGTACACCGGCGAGGACGACGTGACGGTGTGCCGGCCGACCCGGGGCGCCGCCCCCGAGTTCGCGGGCGGCCCGCTGCCGCTGCACGTCACCGCGGGCGGCACCCTGAAGGAACTCCTGGGCCGGGTGGCGGCCGCCGCCCGCACGGCGGAGCAGCACCAGAACCACGCGGTCGCGGCCCTCGCCGCCGAACTGGGCCACACCGACGCCTTCGCCGTCGCGGTGAACCTCGACGGGTACCACGACACCCCCGACACCACCCGCGACGGCATCCGCCTCACCGCCTCCCGCGACGGCGCGGAACTGATCGTCACCGTCTCCTACGACACCACCCGCTACGCCGCCGCCTCCGCCGAGCGCATCGGCGCGCACTACGCCCTGCTCCTGGAGAAGTCCGCGAACGCCCCGGACGCCGACCTCGCCGGGCTCGACCTGCTGACGGCCGACGACGAGGCGGTGACCGCCGCGAGCAACGCCACCGCACACCCCTTCGACGCCGAGGCCACCCTGCACGGCCTGTTCGCCGCACAGGCCGCGCGCACCCCCGACGCGCCCGCCCTGCTCACCGACGAACTGACCCTCTCGTACGCGCAACTCGACGCCCGCGCCAATCAGTTGGCCCGCACTCTGCGCGCACGCGGCGTCGGCCGGGACACGATCGTCGCCCTGGTGGCCGAACGCTCCCCGGAGATGATCACGGCGATCCTGGCCGTCCTGAAGGCGGGCGGTGCCTACCTGCCCATCGACCCGTCGTACCCGCAGGCCCGCATCGACTACCTGCTCACCGACAGCGCGGCCTCCCTCGTCCTCCACCAGGCCCGCTTCGCCGGCCTGCTCGGCGGGGCCCCCGGCCTCGACCTCGACGACGCGGCGTCGTACGCGGCCGACTCCACCGCCCCCGCACCGGCACCCGCGGCGGACTCCGGCCCCACGGACACCGCCTACGTCATCTACACCTCGGGTTCGACGGGCCGCCCCAAGGGCGTCCTGGTGGAGCACCGCAGCGCGGTCAACCGGCTCACCTGGATGCAGCGCGCCTACCCGATCGGCCCCCGGGACGTGATCCTGCAGAAGACGTCGATCTCCTTCGACGTGTCGGTGTGGGAGCTGTTCTGGTGGTCGTTCACCGGTGCGGCGCTCGCCCTGCCCGCGCCCGGCGTGGAGAAGGACCCGGCAGCGCTCGTCGCCGCCCTGGACCGGCACAAGGTCACCACCACGCACTTTGTGCCGTCGATGCTCACCATGTTCCTCGGCCACCTCGCCCGCTTCGGCGACGGCACCGCGCCCGGCGCGCTGCGCCAGGTCTTCGCCAGCGGCGAGGCACTGGGCACCGCGCAGGCGCAGAAGTTCGGCGAACTCCTCCCGCAGGCACGCCTGATCAACCTCTACGGCCCGACCGAGGCCACCGTCGACGTCACCCACCAGCCCGTCGAGAACCTGGACGCCGTGGCCCGGCTGCCCATCGGACGGCCGATCGACAACATCCGGCTGTACGTCCTGGACGCGGCCGGACGTCAGACCCCCGTCGGTATTCCCGGCGAACTCCACGTCGCGGGCGTGGGCGTGGCCCGCGGCTACCTGGGCCGCCCCGAGCTGACCGCCGAGAAGTTCGTCACCGGCGACGCGGTGCGCGAGGCGACCGGCGAGGAGCGGCTGTACCGCACCGGTGACCGGGCGCGCCGGCTGCCCGACGGCACGATCGACTACCTGGGCCGGGTCGACCTCCAGGTCAAGGTGCGCGGCTTCCGCGTGGAGCCGGGCGAGATCGAGGAGCGGCTGCGCACCCACGACGCGGTGCGGGAGACGGCGGTGGTCGCCGTGGACGACGGCTGGCAGACCTCGCTGCGCGGTTTCGTCGTCCTGGACGGCGAGGCGAGTGAGGCACAGCTCAAGGACCACGTACGGGCCGCACTGCCGGAGTACATGGTGCCGGGCCGGGTGGTGTCCGTGGCCGCACTGCCGCTCACCCCGAACGGCAAGCTGGACCGGGCCGCCCTGCGCCGCCCCGAGGCACTGCGCAAGCAGGCCCCCGCGCACGTCGCCCCGCGCAACGCCCGCGAGGAGACCCTGGCGGAGATCTGGAAGACGGTGCTGGGCCGCGAGAAGGTCGGCGTCCACGACAACTTCTTCGCCCTGGGCGGCAACTCCATCCACTTCGTCTCCGTACTCGCCAAGTCCCGCGCGGCGGGCCTGGACTTCACCTTCCAGCAGCTCTTCAAGCACCAGACGATCGCCCTCCTCGCCGACTCGATCGCGGCCGAACAGGAGAGCGCGACGGTCGCCGAGGACGTCGCCGCACGCGGCGCGTTCCAGCCGTTCGAGCTGATCGGCGACGCCGACCGGGCCCTGCTCCCCGAGGACGCGGAGGACGCCTACCCGCTGTCGATGCTCCAGGCCGGCCTGATCTTCCAGACGGAGGTCACCGGCGGCCTCGGCCAGTACCACGACGTACTCAGCTACTCGATCACCGGCGGATTCGACGCCGAGGCGTTCACCGAGGCGGCGCGGCTGCTGACGCGCCGGCACCCGATCCTGCGCACCACCTACCACCTCACCGGCTACAGCGAGTTCCTCCAGATCGTGCACAAGGAGGTGCCCACCCCGCTGACCGTCGACGACCTGCGCCACCTCGACGCCGACGCGCAGGAGGCCTGGCACGAGGACTGGCTGGCGGCCGAGAAGGCCCGCCGCTTCGTGTGGGAGGAGGGCGGCCTGGTCACCCTGCACGTGCAGGTGCTCAGCGACGACCTGTACCGGTACACCGTCAGCCAGCACAACTCCGCGCTCGACGGCTGGTCGATCTCCCTGCTGCACACCCAGCTCTTCGAGCTGTACCACCAGGTGCGCGAGGGCCGCGACACCACCCGGCCCGCCGTCGACAACCACCTGCGCAACTTCGTCGGACTGGAGACCGAGGCACTGCGCTCGCCCGCCTCCCGGGACTTCTGGCTGGACGTGCTGGCGGACGCCGACCCCGCCGACGTACCGCCGAAGCCGGGTGCGGTGGCCACCGACGACTTCAAGGTCGTGCTGCGCGACGTACCCCTGCCGGCGGGTCTGACCGAGCGTGTCATGGCGACCGCCGACGCCCTGTCGGTGCCGTTCAAGGACGTCCTGCTGGCCGCGCACATGAAGGTGCTGGGGCTGGTCTCCGGCCGGCAGCGGGTGATGACCGGCTACGAGCACAGCGGGCGCCCCGAACTGCCGGGCGCGGAGACGACGCTGGGCCTGCACCTGAACTCCGTTCCGTTCCGGATCGACCTGAGCGGCGGGAGCTGGGCGGACCTCGTCCGCCGGGTCTACCGCGCCGAGCTCGACCTGCTGCCGCACCGCCGCTACCCGATGGCGAAGATGAAGCAGGACCTCGCCACGCAGCGCACCCTGTTCGAGACGACGTTCAACTTCACCCACTTCTACCTGCTGAAGAACCTCCAGGAACTGCCCGAGTTCTCGCTGCTGGACATGCGGGTCGACTCCGAGACGGAGTTCCCCTTCCGTACCGAGTTCTCCCGGCACTTCTTCGACGACGAGGTGCGGCTGTGCCTGCACTACCACACGCACCTCTACGACGAAGAGCAGATCGACCGCATCGGCGGCTACTTCGTGCGCGTACTGGAGCTGATGGCGAGCGAACCCGACTCCCCGCACGAGGCCCGGCAACTGCTCGCCGACGAGGACCTGGCACTGCTCGGCCGCACCCCGGCCGAGGAGCCCGCGGCCCCGGTGGCGGGCAGTGCGGGAACGGCCTCGGAGGAGACCGTCGCCCGCATCCGCACCGCCTGGCAGAGCGTGCTCGGTCTCGCCCCCCAGGACATCGGCGCGGACGACGACTTCTTCGCGCTCGGCGGCAACTCGCTGTCCGCGCTGCGCGTCGTCCTGGAACTGGACGGCCTGGTCACCCTCTCCGACCTCACCCGGGTCTCCCGGCTCACCGCACTCGCCGCGCTCGTCGAGGCACGCGGCCAGGACGAGGCCCCCGAGGAACTGCTGCACCTGCTCAGCTCCCGGGCCGAGGGCGCCAGGGCGGCCGTGGTGTGCGTGCCCTACCCCTGCGGGCACCCGGTGAACTTCAAGCCGCTCGCCGAGCAGATCGAGAAACTCGACCCGACGCTGGCGGTGTACGGCCTTGAGCCGCCCGGCCACGCCCCCGGCAGCTCCGCGGAGTTCACGGACGTACGGGAGACGGCGGCGCGCACCGCCGACGAGATCGAGCGCAAGGCCGACCTCCCGCTGATCCTGTGGGGACACTGCGGCGGCGCGGCCGTCACCGTGGAACTGGCCCGGGTGCTGGAGGACCGTGGCTTCGACCTGCGGCACGTGTTCATCGGCTCCAAGCTGCTGCCGCCCGCCACGGACATGCAGGAGTCGATCGACATGATCGAGACCTGGTCGGACGACCAGATCATCTCCTACATGGTCGAGGAGACCGGCTACAGCGAGCTGGACGGCCTCGACCACCGCTACACCGCGTTCATGGGCCGCCTCTTCCGGCACGACGTCTGCGGCGGCTACCGCTACTTCATCGGCGTGACCGAGGACGAGCCCGACTGGCGGATCCAGGCGCCCGTCACGGCCGTCGTCGCCGCCGACGACAAGGGCCTCGCCCACGCCAAGGACGAGTTCCGCTGCTGGGAGCGCGTCGCCGCGCAGGTGAACTACCTCGAACTCGACGGCGGCGGCCACTACTTCGTGCGCGGCAACCCCGCCGGCACCGGTGAACTGATCGTGCGGGCGTGGGCGTCCGCCGCCGAGTTGGAGGGCTGACATGCAGATCCCCGTCCTGTGCTTCCCGTTCGCCGGAGCCGGAGCCTCCGCGTTCCGCCGCTGCCAGGAGTACGGCAGCGACACCGTCCAGATCGTCCCCGTACAGCTCCCGGGCCGTGAGGAGCGGTTCGGCGAGCCGCTGTACACCGACGTCGTCACCGCCGTCGACGACCTGCTGCCCACCGTCCTCGACCAGGTCGCGGGCAGCCCGTCCGTCGCCCTGTTCGGGCACAGCCTCGGCGCGGTCCTGGCGTACGAGATGGCCCACCGGATCAGCGCGCTCGGCGCCCCCGAGGTCGTCAAGCTCTTCGTCAGCGGCTCGCCCGGGCCCTGGACGCAGCGCGAGATCCGGGCCGGCGGCCTGTCCGACGACGCGTTCCTCAAGCAGGTGCAGGAGTTCGCCGGGTACACCCACCCCGCCCTGGAGCACCCCGACCTGCGGGAGATGCTGCTGCCCCCGCTGCGTGCCGACGTGGAGATGCACGAGGCCTACCGCGCCCCGTCCGAGGTGCCGCTCGGTGTGCCGGTCGTCTCCATCCGCGGCGAGGTCGACGAGCTCGTGGACCGCGCCCAGGCCCGCGAGTGGGACGCCGCGACCACCGCCGGGGTGCGTCAGGTGGAGTTGCCCGGCGGGCACATGTACCTCGTGGACTCGCCCGCCGACCTCGTCCGCCTCCTCGACCAGGAGCTGGCCGCGCAGGGGGTGGGCCGATGAGCACCCTGCTCAGCCCCGCCCCGTACGGCTCGCCCCCGCTCACCGCCGCGCCTCTCGCGGGCCGGACGGCGCTCGTCACGGGTGCGGCCCGTGGTATCGGCCGGGCGTGCGCTGTGGCGTTCGCCCGTGCCGGGGCCGATCTGGTGCTGACCGACATCGGCGCGGACCTCGACGGCGTCCCCTACCCGCTGGGCACGGCCGGGCAGTTGGAGCACACCGCCCGGCTGTGCCGCGAGGAGGGGCACGGCTCGGTCCTCACGGCCACCGCCGACGTCCGTGACCTCGCCGCGGTACGCGCCGTGGTGGACGGTGCGCTCGACCGGTTCGGCCGCGTGGACGTGCTGCTCAACAACGCCGGGATCGCCGCTCCCTCCGGCCGGACGGTCCATGACATCTCGCCCGACGAGTGGGACCTGATGCTCGACGTGGACGTCTCCGGCGCGTGGCGGATGATCCGTGCCGTGGGCGCGGCGATGACCGTGCAGCGTGCGGGCAGCGTCATCAACGTGGCGTCCACCGCGGGGCTGGTCGGTTACCGGCACTTCGCCGGCTACGTCACCGCCAAGCACGCCCTGGTCGGCCTCACGAAGGCGGCGGCCCTGGACCTCGCTCCTTTCGGGGTGCGGGTCAACGCCCTGTGCCCCGGCTCGGTGCGGGACGACGACGCGGCCGAGGGGCGGATGCTCACCGAGATCGCCCGGTCGCTGGAGGTGCCCGTGGAGGAGCACGAGGAGACCTTCGTGGCCGCCCAGCCGATGAACCGGCTGATCGAGCCCGAGGACGTCGCGGGAGCAGCCGTGTGGCTCGCCTCGGACACCTCCCGCCAGGTGACGGGCTCCACCGTCACCGTCGACGGCGGGTTCACGAGCCGATGAGCGCCCGAGTGCACGAGGGGAAGACGATGAACGACACGGGAAGACTGTGCCAGGCACTCGCGCTGCGGGTGCACACCGGCGCCGACCCCGATCGGCTGCGCCGGAACCTGGCGCGGAGCGTGGAGGGGCTGCGGCTGTGGGTGGAGGACGTGCCCGCCGCGGCCGACTCCCGGGCCGCCGCACGCCGCCGGGAGCAGGAGCTGTCCCGGCCCGCCGACCCGCGCACCGGCCCCGGCCTGCGGGCGGTGCTGCTGCGCTACGACGACGGGGCGGCGGACCTGGTGGTGGTCGCCCACCGGGCGGTGCTGGCCGACCCCTACGACCTGGTGCAGGCGCTGCTGGTGGAACCGGCCAGGCCCGCCCCCGTGCCGGAGGAGCTCGGTGAGCGTCTGCGCACCGCGCTCTCCGCGCTCGACCGCGCCGACGCCCCCGCGTGGGGGCTCGGCACCCCGGGTGCCACGACGTCCGGCCGGCACCGCTTCTCGGTGCCGGCCGCCGGCGGCGCGCCCGCGTCGCTCACGCTCACAGCGGCGCTCGGCCTGGTCCTCGCCCGCTGCACGGGCCGCGAGGAGGTGAGCGTCGGTGTGGACGCGCTGACCACCCTCACCTTCACGGTCGACCCGTCGGCGACGGTGGCGCACTACCTGGAGCAGGTGGCGCGGGCGGTGCCCGCCACCGGCCGGGCGCCGCTGGCGGGCCTGGTCACCACCCAGGCGCCCGAGGCGCTGACGGGGGAGGGGCTGAAGGCCGAACCGCTGGCCCACCTGGCGTTCCTGGACCCGGTGCACGCCCTGTCGGTGCACGTGGCCGACGACGGCTCCACGGTCCTGGAGGGTCTGGTCCATCACCGGCAGGGTGTGTTCGGTGACGAGGCGGTCGCCTGGCTGACCGGCATGCTGGTCACCGCACACCGCGCACTGACCACCGCGGACCCGGCGACCCCGCTCGCCTCGGTCCCGCTCTTCGACGCCGAGCAGGTGCGCGCACTGGCCGCGCTGGGCGGCCTCGGGCGTGCGCCCGAGGTGCCGGACGAACGCATCGAGCAGGTGGTACGGGCACGGGCCGACCGTACTCCGGACGCACCGGCCGTCTCGTACGACGGCAACGAGCTGACCTACCGTCAACTCGTGGACTGGGCAGACCAGTTCGCGGCTTCCCTGCGTGACCTGGGGGTCGTGCCCGGTGACCGGGTGGGCGTCTGCCTGGACCGCTCGCTCGACCTGGTGGTGGTGCTTCTCGCGGTCCTGACCGCCGGAGGCACTTACGTGCCGATGGACCCGGCCTACCCGGCCGAACGCCTCGCGTACACCAGCGAGGACGCCGAACTCACCCTGGTGGTCACCGACTCACCGGACTTCCCGCGACGCGAGGGCGTGCGCACGGTACGCCCCGACGCGCTCGCGGCGGGGGACCGGGCCGCCTTCGTCCCGGCCGACCTGCGCTCCGACGCGGCGGCGTACGTCATCTACACCTCCGGCTCCACCGGCCGGCCCAAGGGTGTCGTCGTCCCGCACCGCAACGTGGGCGCGCTGCTGGAGGCCACGCGCGAGGACTTCGGCCTGGGCGGCGACGACACCTGGACGCTCTTCCACTCCAGCGCCTTCGACTTCTCCGTGTGGGAGATCTGGGGCTGCCTGATGACCGGCGGACGCCTGGTCGTGGTCCCGTACTGGGCCTCGCGCGATCCCGCACAGTTCGCCGCTCTTCTCGACGCCGAGCAGGTCACCGTCCTCAGCCAGACACCCAGCGCGTTCGCCCAACTGGCCGCCACCGACGCGGAGAAGCGGGTGTCGGACTCGGTGCGCCTGGTGGTCTTCGGCGGGGAACCGCTGGACACCCGCCCGCTGCGGCTGTGGCTGGACCGGCACCCCGAGAGTGTGTGCCGCCTGGTCAACATGTTCGGGATCACCGAGACGACCGTCCACGTCACCGCGCAGACCGTCACCCGCCGCGAGGCCCTCCAGGGCTCGCGCTCGGTCGGCGCCCCGCTGCCGGGCTGGCACCTGTACGTCCTGGACCCCGAGGGCCGCGAGGTGCCCCCCGGCGTCGCCGGCGAGATCTACGTCGGCGGCCTCGGGGTGGCCGGGCAGTACCTGGGCCGCCCGGAGCTGACCGCCCAGCGCTTCCTGCCCGACCCGCACGCGGCGGGCCTGATGTACCGCAGCGGCGACCGCGGGCGGCTGCTGCCCGACGGCCGCCTGGAACACCTGGGCCGTCTCGACAACCAGGTCAAGCTGCGCGGCTTCCGCATCGAGCTGGACGAGATCCGGGCCCGGCTGCTCGACGCGCCGGGCGTGGGGGCCGCCGCGGTCGTCCTGCGCCAGGGCGCCGACACGGACGACACGGCGGGCGCGCGCCTGGACGGGTACGTCGTATTCGGCGACCCCTCGGCCGGCGACACCGAGGAGGTGCGGCGGCACGCCGCCCGCTTCCTGCCCGAGCACATGCTGCCCGCCACCCTCACCGCTCTGCCCGCGCTCCCGCTCACTCCCAACGGCAAGGTCGACACGGCACGCCTGCCTGAGCCGCTCACCCGCGACGACGCGGCAGCGGACCTGCCCATCGGCGACGACACCGTCTCACGGCTGCGCGCGGTGTGGGAGAAGGTGTTCGGCTTCCGGGTCACTCCGGAGGACGACTTCTTCACCCTGGGCGGCAACTCGCTGCTGAGCGTGCGGCTGCTGGCCGCGGTACGGACGGCGGGCCTGCCCCCCTTCCCGCTCCCGCAGCTCTACCTGCACCGCACCGTGCGCGCGCTCGCCGCGCACCTGGACACCCTGGGGGCCCGGTCATGACGCTGCTGCTGGTCGGTGCGGGATCCCAGGCGTACCGCGAGTATTTGCTGCGGTCCGTCGCCGCACAGTACGAGATCCACCTCCTGGCCGACCGGGAACCCCTGTGGGAGACCCCCTACCTGACCGGGCACACCGTCCTGGACACCACGGACGTCGCCGCGATGGCCTCCGCCGTCCGGCACCTGACCTGCCAGGGCGTGATGACCTGGGACGACACCAGGGTCGTGCACACCGCCGAACTGGCCCGTCTGCTGGGGCTGCCCGGCAGTGAGCCCGAAGCCATGCTCCGCTGCCGCGACAAGCGGGCCACCCGCGAGGCGCTGCGCGAGGCCGGTGTGCCGCAGGCCCGCTCCGAGCTGGCCGCCTCGCTTCCGCAGGCGCGGGCGGCGGCCGCCCTGGTGGGCTACCCGCTGGTCCTCAAACCCCGGGCGCTGAACGCGAGCACGGGCGTGGTGAAGGTGGACGCCCCCGACCGGCTCTCCGCCGGATTCCGGCTGGCCCGCGGGGCGAAGGCGCCCGGCGCGGTCGAGGTGGCGCCGGGCGACGTACTGGTCGAGGAGTACCTGGACGGGCCGGAGATCAGCTTCGACGCCGCCTGGCACGAGGGCCGCATGCACCCGGCGTTCGTCGCCCGCAAGGAGTGCGGCTTTTCCCCGTACTTCGAGGAGACGGGCCACCTCGTCGACGCGGGCGACCCCCTCCTCACCGACCCCGCCGTCCTGGACGTGGTGGCCGCCGCCCACGCGGCGGTCGGCTTCACCACGGGCTGGACGCACACCGAACTGCGCCTGACGGCGCAGGGCCCCAAGGTCGTCGAGATCAACGCGCGGATCGGCGGGGACCGCATCCCCGACATCGGACGCCTCGCCCTGGGCGTCGACGCGGCCCTGGTCGCGGCCCGGGTGGCGTGCGGCACCGCCCCCGACCTGGCCCCGGACCGCCACCGGGTGGCAGGCGTCCGCTTCCACTACCCGGAGGCGGACTGCATCGCCCGCCAGGTGGTGATCGACGCCCCCGCCCTGCCCGCCCCGGTGGAGACGGCCCTCGCCATCGCCCTGCCCGGCCAGGAACTGCGCCTGCCGCCGCACGGCCACGTCTCCAGCCGCTACGCACTGGTGACAGCGGCCGCGGCGACGGAGGCCGAGTGCCGGGCGGCACTGGACAAGGCAGCGGGGGCGGTGCGGCTGGAGGTGCTCAAGGAGCTCTGAGGCAATCCGCGGACCCGCCCCCGTCCCGAGACGCCGAGCCGGCGGAAACCCCGCCGGCTCGGCCCCCGGACGGGGCGGCCGTACTCACGGCTCTCGTCACCCGGCCCACCCCGGCGGAAGGGGCGGCGGCAGCGGCACCGTCGTCCCCTCCTGTCGGCCGTCTTCGGCAACGAACCGCATCGGCTGGGTGCGCCCACCGGCCGGCCCGAGACGCTCACGGCCCGCACGTCACCCTCCACCGGCTCCGCTCGCCGCGCACGCACCATGAGCGGGCAGCCACCACTGGGCGAACATTCGGTTTCCGCGGGCCCCTCGGGCCGGCGGCGGGCGTGGGTCGCTGCGGTGGCGTGCCCGGCCGCTGTGGCCTGCCGTACCAACTCCGCCCCCAGAAAGCCGGAACCACCGACGATCAGCACACGCATGCACCTCACTCTAGGTCCGCAATGGGCCGCGCGCGGGGGAGCCGTGACAAGGGCGCACCCTGCACCACGGGGTGGACCCGGCCCCGGCCCGCATGCACGACCCGCAAGCGCTGCTGCTGGACGAGCCCTTCCAGTGCTTCCACTGGGACCCTCACCAGTGGTGCTGTCGGCCGACACGGACGGCCCGCGCTCGCCGGAAGAGCCCGACGGCCTTCGTCGCGGACGGACTGCGCGCGGGCGCCCCGGGGCGGCGCGGCTGAGGTTCAGCGGAGCTCCGTGCAGGGGCGGAGTTCCAAGCCCGCGACGGATGTCGAGGGCGGAGTTCCCTCCGCCAGCAACAGCGTGGTGATCGCGTCAGCCGGGCCGGGCGCGAAGTGCACGTCCCCGCCGGGCAACGGCACCACGGTCCTCGCCCGGTCGACCGGGAGACCGAGTATCTCGCCCAACCATGCGGCCGACGCCGCCGGTTCGGGGGTCTCGACGACGAAGCCGGCCAGATCGTGCGGTCCGCGCGCGACCCGTCCCGCGCTGTACCGGTCGAGTACGACCTGCCGGTCCGGGGTGTACGTGATGAAGAAGGGGGCCCATGCGGGGGCGTCCCGCAGCACGGCCTCGGTGAACGACACCGGTGAGCCCTCACGGGCGAAGACATGCAGGTCCACCTCGTGCCCGGCGCGGCGGAGCCGCTCCGCGGTGGCGTGCACGTCCGTCACGTGCACGGCAAAGTTGAGCGCACCCCCGCCGGCGGCGAGCAGTGCGTCGACGTACGGCATCCAGGCGGTCATGGCCTGCCCGAAGGGCGAGTTGGCGAACTCGGCGCGGTCCACCACGGTGAGGATCTCGACATAGCGGGCGTCGAGCCGCCAGGCACCGTTCCGGAAGCCCAGATACGGCGGGTTGGCGTGCGCCGGAAGGCCGCTCGCCGTGTAGGCCGCGGTGGCCGAATCGACGTCGGGAACACAGTGGAGGAGATGGTCGAACTCCGGTGTTTCGGGCAGCACTTCAGGCTCCTGGAAGGTTCCGTGGGTGGGGATCGTGCCACCGACAGTGTGCCTTGCCCGCCGCGTCCGGCTTCTGCAGTCCCGGACATGGACTGGACGGCCCCCCGCCGCATCGCCCGAAGGGCGCCGCGCTGCGCTCAGCGTGCCACGCACCCCAGGGCTTGCAGGGCATGGGCACTTCTGTCTACGACGCGCGGCTCGTCCCGCGAATCACCCTGTTGAAGAAGCCCGTGTCGGCGAAGAAGCCGGACCGGTTCCGGGCGGTGATCGACTCCTCCCACGTGCGGGCGGCCCGCAGAGTCCCAGAAGCGGCCTCAGCCCGATCGACCGCGTGGGTCCGGGCAGCAAGCACACGCCCTCACCATGCCCGGGGCGACCCTCTCGCGGCGCCCCTGACCGGCGGCAACCGCAACGACGTCACCGAGCTGCTGCCTCTGCTCGACAAGGCTCCGCCCGTGGCCACCGCCGTGGCCCGACCGCGACGACGGCCGGACGCCACGAGGCCTTCCTCGGCCTCGCCACCTGCCTCACCGCACACAGACACGTCTAACGCCTTTGTCAGGACCTCCAAAGGCGGACGTAAGTGGAACGTAAGGGAAACGTGAGAGAAGCGTAAGCGGCAGGGCCGAAGCTGAGCACATATTGCCCCGCTCTGGACAGGAGTCCCATGCCCAGCCCCACCCTCCGCGCCGTCGGCGCGGGATCGCGCAGACGGTCCCGCATGCTCGCAGGTTTGACAACGGTCAGTCTCGCGCTGGGCGCGGCGCTTCTCACGCCCACGGCCGCAGGGGCGGCCGGGTCGACCAACAGGGACGCCTTCGACAACCTCGGGCAGCCGGACCGGGCCGAGTGGATGTCGGGCGTCGCCAGCGAGACCAGGCTGTCGGCGATGTCCATCCCCGGCACCCATGACACGCTCTCCCTCCACGGCGGGGCGGCCGTGCAGACGCAGGAGGACTACGGCGACAGCGCGCAGACGCTGGCGGCACAGTACGAACGCGGGATCCGTGCCCTCGACATCCGGGTCCGCGTCGTCAACGACGGCCAGGACTTCGCGATCCACCACGCCGCGTTCTACCAGAACGCCAACTTCGACGACGTCCTGGAAAAGACGCAGTCCTTCCTCAAGAAGCATCCGACCGAGACGGTCGTGATGCGACTGAAGTCCGAGTGCCCCTACTCGGGTGCCCAACTGCACGAGTGCAAGCACGTTCCGGGCACGACGACCCCGCAGAACGTCAGGGACATCTTCGCCGCCTACGCGAAAAAGGAGAAATACGCCAACCTGTTCTGGGCGCCCTCCATCACGGGCAGCCGCCCGGCGACGATCCCCAAGCTCGGGGAGGTCCGCGGCAAGCTGGTCCTGGGCAGCTTCGACAGCGTCGAGAACTCGAACTACGGGCTCGCGGGCTTCAACGACCGCAACGAGGACCACTACAAGGCTTCGGACATCACGGAGAAGTGGAACTACGTCAAGAAGAACGTCGACGAGGCCATGTCCGCTGCTTCCAACATGTACGTGACGTACACGTCCGCGAACAAGGTCCCCGCCGGGGGGTCGCCGCGCCACTACGCCGGCGGTTACACGAAGGTCTGGGACAACGGGACTACCGAGGAGGTCCCGGGTGTGAACTACCACCTGATGAAGTACCTCAATAAGACACAGGGCCGCGTCGGCATCATCATGATGGACTTTCCCGGCTGGGGCCTGGTGAACGCGATCATCGACCACAACAAGGGCGATGCGCGCAGCAGCGGCAACCGAATGGTCTGGCAGGTCAAGGGCGACAAGACCTACGTGAACACGCTGTACGGCCGTTGCATGGTGCGGGGACCCGAGTTCGACGACTCCAAGTCCGGCGGTTCGGTCACCCAGCGCGAGTGCCAGTCGAGCCCGCCCAGCAGCCACCAGTGGGGGGCCGAGAAGCCCTCCTCGTTCGACGACAAGGGCCACTTCTGGATCAAGGCGAGCAACGGCAAGTGCCTGACCGTGCCCTACAACAACGGCACCCCGCCCGGCTCCGGCACCCAGATGTTCTGGTGGGACTGCGAGACCCGCTGGTTCTCCGGCAGCCAGATGTGGAACATCGTCCCGGTCAAGGTCACCACCTCGAACGGTGAACAACAGGCCTACAAGTTCGTCAACAACTGGACGGGCCTGTGCCTGTCGATGGACCCGGCCACCGCCGACAAGTCGGGCGGCAAGGTGACCCAGGAGACCTGCCCGAGCAAGTAATCCCGCAGCACACTCTCCGCTTCCAGGCCGCCCTTCCTTCCCGGAGGGGCGGCCTGTTCGCGTCCACCTGAGCCGCACTGAAATACCACCCCCCCCCCCGCGGGCACGGCCACCGTCGGTGTGATCAGCGCCGCCTGTGCCACCGCGAGGTACGGCAGGGCGCGCGCCAGGGTCGGCCTGAAGGCGAGGAGCGGGATCGGGGCCACGACTGCCGCCTTCAGCCGGAGCACGCGCCGCCAACTGCCACCGCCCGGCCCCGGCAAGCGCAGCAGGGACGGTTCGGGGCGCCATCCGACGCCGATGAGGACAGAGTGCTCAGGACGGTGAAGCCGCCGACCGCAGCGAGCGACGGTGACCACTTCGCCGAGCACCTGCTCCTCCGGCCCGCGGAGCTCGGGGACGGGGTGGTCCTCGATGACCGCACTGGAGGCCGCCTCGCGCATCGCCTTTGCCACGCGACGCGACAAGGACGCGGTCCACCCCCGGCGAGGGCATGTGCCGCAGAGGCAGCTCCTCGGAGAGCAGAAAGCCACCGAGGGCGAGTTCACGGTTGTACGTGACCACGGCCTTCAGCCGCGCTTCGACGCACCGGCAGGCGGCCCAGACGGGGCAAGCCGGACTCCCTCACGCCCGCCGCTTCCCGAGCCAACAGGTACTTTGCCCACGTACCGGCCGATGCGACCTCGTCGGCCCTCCAGAGCAACGGCTCAGGCCAAGGGCCATCATTGGTCTCGGTCACCAGTGAACCCGGTGGCAGGCTAAGACCCGGGCTTCCGCCCACGGGGTCGGCCAACAGCACCGTCAGCGGCTTGGAATGTGTCGTCATGAAGGCGAAAGTAACGGCCCCCACTGACAGACCTGAGCTGTGGCCAGTCTCCAGGATGAAAGACGACCGCCGAACTTTTCGTTCAATCTTCGGTTTTGGCCGGGCCGGGTGGTTGGGCATTTGAGCAGAGGTAGAAGAGTTCGGGGTCGCCTTCGTCCAAGCCGTGGAGGAGGCCGACGGGGCTGTAGCCGACGCGCTGCAGCAGCAGTTGCATGGGGTGGTTGGAGACGTTGGTCGAGGTGAACAGTTTCGGGCTGGTGCACGCGGCTTCGGTGGCTTTGAGGAGACGTGCGCCCACGCCTCGTCGGCGGGCGGTGGGCGCGACCATCACCATGGTGATGAAGCCCTGCTCGAAGAAGGTGTACTCCAGGACGCTGTAGCCCAAGGGGCCGGATGCGTCCTCGGCCAGGAGGACCGAGCCTTGTTCGCACCAGCGTCGGATACTCGCGCGCCGCGCATCGTCGCCCGACGCCGCGACGGCGTCGATGCCGGCCAATCCGAGCCAGTCCGAGGCATCCGCGTGGCGTATCACCAGTCTGTCGGGGTTCTCGAAATCCATGGGGTCCATCGTGGCAGCACGATGTGCCGGGCTGCTCGTCTATTGCGTTCGGCGGGGCTTGGTGCCCTTCATATGGTGAGTGGGGCGAGTATGAGCCTCGTCGGTGGCCAGGACGCGTCCCACGTCGTGGAGTGGCGCCGAGCGGCAGCTCTTGGAACCGGGCGGGTGGGACCGGGAGTGGTGGGTTTCGGCGCACGCGCCGGTGAAGGGGCCTTTCCATGGCGGTTCCGGAAACCCCGGCGGACTCTGGCCGGGTGGACTTGGTCGGCTCGGCCTTCTTTTCCCACGGCCGCCGCAAGCTCCGCAGTCGTGCATCTGTTTGGATGGCGGCAGGCTGCCGCAGGCGTGAAGTGCGAATCGCGGTTGGTCGCCGCCGGCTTCTGCGGCACAGCCCCTGGTCGCCCTCCGCTGCACGACGGGCAGCGGCAGCACGGGGAGGCCGCTCGGCGTCGACGATCAGGATTCCGTGAATCCGCGCCCCTGGCACTGGGCGAATCCGTCCGCTCCGTCCGCGTCGACTGCGCGGGATGTGGCGGTGTCAGGGTCCGGAAGCGAACCCATGAGCGCCAACAGGGTGTTCCGTCTCCTGCAAGTCTGAGGTGCTCCCGTTATGCATGGCGTCCGCACACCCTGCCGGTGCGAGACCGAGTGACACCCGCGACGCGGGTCGCCCGCTTCGGCCGCCCGTAGGCGGCCACGCAAGGCGTGCATCCCTCAGCCTCGGGCGGTGCGCGTCCGGTCCTCCTGACACCCGGCTCTCTGATTGTTCTCCCAGTCTCCGAGGCCCGATTCAGCGGTCGCTGCCGGAGGTCCAGTCGAGGCGCAGGACGGCCAGGTCGTCGGAGTGGCGGCCCGCGTTCAAGGAATTGGTCCTCTCGATGAGCTGGTCGACGTGGAGAGCCGGGTCCGTGGCGGGCAGGTTGTCGATCAGGGTGAGCAGCCCCTCGATGCCGAGGCGTTCGCCGGTGGCCCCGTTGTGGCCCTCGGTCAGACCGTCGGTGTAGAGGGTCAGTGCGCCCTGAGGCGGCAACGGGACGACCGTACGGGGCCAGTTGCGCAGGCCGGGCATGATGCCGAGGGCGATTCCGTGAGCGGCCGTCACCTCGCTGGTGGCGCCCGGGGCGGAGAGCAGCGGGCTGTGGTGCCCGGCGAGGTGGAGGGTCGCGGTGCCGGCGGCCTGGTCCAAGGTCAGCAGGGAGCAGGTGGCGAAGAGCTGCGGGTCGTCGCGTTCGGCGACCAGGATGCGTTCCATCAGGTGCAGCAGGTCGTTGTCGCGGTGTCCGCCGAGCACGAGGGAGCGCCAGGCGATGCGCAGGCAGACGCCGAGCGCCGCGGCCTCGGGCCCGTGTCCGCTGACGTCGCCGACGACGGCGTGCAGCAGGCCGTCGTCGCCCTCGACGACGTCGAGGAAGTCACCGCCGAGCAGCGCCATCGCGACGCCGGGCAGGTAACGGGTAGTGATCTTCACGGTGGAGAGGTCGAGGAGCGGGCGGGGCAGCAGACCGCGTTCCAGCCGTGCGTTCTCCTCCGCCCTGAGCCGGGCGGCCTGGGCGTCGGCGTTCATGCGCTCGGTCTGGCTGCGGTAGACGGCGTAGCGCAGAGTGCGGTGCAGGAGATCGCCGTCGACCTTTCCCTTGACGAGGTAGTCCTGCGCGCCGGCGGTCATGGCTTCGGGCCCGGCCTGGGCCTCGGCGAGCCCGGTCAGCACGATCACGGCGACGTGCGGGGCGAGCGCGCGCACGGCCGTGACCGCGTCGGTGCCCGACACGTCGGGCAGGTGCAGGTCGAGAAGGATGCAGTCGAAGGCGGCCCCGGTCGCGAGGAGCTGCGTACGGACCTGGGCGAGGCTCGTGCACACGGTCAGCGTGAAGGGCAGCCCGGTGTCGAGGAGCAACTCCTCGACGAGGAGGGCGTCGCCCTCGTCGTCCTCGACGAGGAGGATCCGGTAGGACGGCGGCGTGGAAGGGATGACGGAGACCGTGGGCATGGCCTGGGTCACGGTGAGACCTCCGGCTTCGCGGACACGGTGACCGTCCGCCGCGCCGCGCCTTGGACGTCCGGAGCCGCGGAAGCGGAGGCCGGGACGGCGGCCGGGGCGACCGGCGACGCGGCGGGCGCCGCGGCCGGGGCGGTGTCCTGCTGCCCGGAGTCGGCCGGCGCGGTGCTCTCCGGTTGCTCGGGCGGCAGCGTGAAGCTGATCCGGGCCCCGTCGCGGTACTCCGTGTCGACGTGGATCGTGCCGCCGTGGAACTCGACGATCTTCTTGCACATGGCGAGGCCGATGCCGCTGCCGCTGTAGGCGTCCTTGGTGTGCAGCCGCTGGAAAATGACGAACACCTTGTCGGCGTACTCGGGCGCGATGCCGATGCCGTTGTCGGTGACGGTGAACCGCCACAGCGCGCCCTCCCGGACCGCCGTGACGTGCACGCGCGGCGCCACGTCCGGGCGGCGGAACTTCACGGCGTTGGCGATGAGGTTCTGCCAGAGCATGCCCATCTGCGTGGGATCGGCGACGAGGCCCGGCAGCGGATCGCGGGTGATGGTGGCGTCGGCCTCCTCGATGGCGATGCTCAGAGCGGAGAGCGTGCGGTCGAGTACGCCGTCCAGCTCCACCCGCTCGTACGAGTGGTGGACGCGCCCGACGCGGGAGAAGTCGAGCAGGTCGTTGATGAGTACCTGCATGCGGTTGGCTCCGTCGACCGCGAAGTCGATGTACTGGTCGGCCCGGGAGTCGAGTTGGCCCCCGTAGCGCCGCTGGAGGAGCTGGGTGAAGCTGGAAACCTTGCGCAGGGGTTCCTGGAGGTCGTGCGAGGCCACGTAGGCGAACTGCTCCAGTTCGGCGTTGGACCGCTGGAGGTTGGCGGCCTGCGCGTCCAGGCGCAGCCTGGCCTCTTCGCTGAAGGCCAGTTCCTGGACGAGCCGTCGGCGCATGGAGTCGATCTCCGCGCTGAGCCTGCGCAGATCGGCGGGGCCGGTGGGGGTGATGGGGTGCCCGAAGTCGCCTGCGGCGATGGTACGGGCGTCGCGGCCGAGGCGTTCCAGGGGGCGGTTGATGCCGCGCCTCATGCCTTCGAAGACGCAGGCCGTGAGGACGACGATGACCAGGGCGATGGCGGTGAACACCCAGTTGCGCAGCCGTATCACCTCCCGCAGGTCCTGCCGGGCGGTGTCGCGGTCCGCGCGCAGCAGGTCCTGCTGTTCCCGCATCGTCGAACGGGCGGCGTCGAAGAGTTTCTTGCCCCGTGTCGTCCGCTCGGCGGCCGGGTCGGCGGCGGTACCGGGGGCAACGGCGGTGACCGGCCCGGCGTAACGCTCCTGCCACGTGCCCACCGCCTGCTGCACGCTCCGCAGATCGCTCATGCGGACGTCGTCGCCGCTCAACAGCCGGGCGAGCTCGGAGCGGTGCTTCCGTTCCTCCTGGAGTCCCTGCCGGTACGGAGCCAGGAATTCCGGCCTGCCGGTGAGTTCGTACCCGCGGGTGCCCGTCTCCTGGTTGAGGACGGCGGTCTCCAGCCGTATCGCACTGGTCAGGGCGGGCGACCGTACGTCCGCGAGGTCGGTGCTGATCGATTCGGTGCGCGCCAGGATCCAGCTGCCCGCGACGCCCAGCACGGCCAGGAGCATCAGGGAAAGTCCCGCTCCCACGTGAAGCCAACGCCGCGTGGTCCACGTGGAAAGCCTGCCGGGGCGGTGGCGGCGCACCGCGTCCTGCTGTTGGTCGCCGCTCATCTGCGGACTCCTTGAGTGAAGGGCCGTCCGTCGTGGTGCGGCGAGCGCATCCTAAAACGTGACAACACTTGTTGTCACAGTGGGTCCCGGCCCCGTAGGGTGACCGGCGTGCCAGGCAAGAATTCCTCACCATGGACCGCGGACCCGCAGGTCAGCGACCTCGCGGAGTCGGCCCTGAAGGACCTCGCGCACCATCTCGTACGGGACGCAAGCCCCCACCCCGCGTCGCGGGAGGCGGAGCAGCCCGACCAGGCGCTGGCCGTGCTCCGGGTTCTGGAGCACTTCCAGCGGGCCACCGAACTCCTCCAGCGGGAAGCCGCCGCGACCGCCGCCCGTGCGGGAGCCGGGTACCCGCAAATCGGAGCCGCATGCGGCCTCACCCGGCAGGGCGCCCGGCGTCGCTGGCCCGGGCTCTACGACCACTCGACACCGAAACCCACGGAGCAACCGATGACCGCCACACTCGCCCGCCCGTACGAAGTCCTGCTCGTCGAGGACGACATCGCCGACGCCATGCTCATCGAGGAGGCCCTGTCCGAGCGGGGCGCCCGCAACCTGGTCCAGGTCACCGACGGCGTGGCCGCACTGGAACACCTGCGGGCCGACGGCGCTCCGCGCCCCGACCTCATCGTCCTGGACCTCAACATGCCCCGGATGAACGGCCGCGAGCTGCTCAAGATCCTCAAGGCGGACGCCGAGCTCCAATCCATCCCCGTGGTCGTCCTGACCACCTCCACCGCCCCGGACGACGTCACCGACGCCTACAGCAGCCACGCCAACGCGTACGTGACCAAGCCGGTCAACCTGGCCGAGTTCGAACAGGCCGTGCAGAGCATCGACGCCTTCTACCTGGACACCGCCACCCGGGCCCGCCCCTGAGACCGCCCGGCGGGAGACAGTCCGACAGAACGACCCCATGGCGTAGGACGGTCGGCACGGCGGGGACTGGTCCGCTGCCTCAAGACCTCCAGGAAGCACTGTCCCAGCGCGCCGGCCCGCCGCTCAGAGCGCTCGCCGGGCAGCCAGGTGGCGTCCTCGGCACCGCTCGCCCTCCAGCCACGGCTCTCCTCACGAGCTCAGGACGCGTCCGTACAGTCGGTGATCCGGTCCACCGCCTGCTCGGCGAAGGCACGCACTTCCCCTGGGACGTCTTCTCGGCTGCCGGGGCCGGGGCCGGGGACCAGGACCGTCCGGTCGGCGTCCGGGTCGTAGGCGACCGGATCGCCGGGCTCCTGGAAGTGCACGGCCAACCGTGCGCCGGCCCGGTAGGCGTCCAGTCCGGCCCGGCAGTACGCGACCATCGGCTCCGGCAGGCTGTCGAACGGGAACCAGTCCATGGCGTCGCAGACCCGGTGTTCCATGACTTCCGGGGTGCCCTGCCAGCGCTTCACCTCGAAGAACACCCCGAGGCGGGCGCCGCCGGCGGGGGAGCGGTGGTGCACGGTGACGGCCGCGCGGACGTCGGCCGGGTCGACCACGACGCCGGCCTCTTCCCGCGTCTCGCGTACCAAGGCCGTGACCACGTCTTCCCACGGTCCGTCCAGGTGCCCGCTGACCAGGTGCCAGCATCCCGCCGCGTACACGTCGCCGGCCCGTCGCGACAGCAGCACCTCGGGCCCGGCCGCACCGTCGCGAACGGCGATCAGGTGGACGTCGAGCGGCTCGGTGTGCCGCCGGCCACCGGTCACGCGGCACCCCCGGGGCGGCGGGCGAGCAGCACCGTGAACACCGCGTCCTCCGTCAGGACCCCGCCCCGCGCATGGCGGCGGAGGAGGCCGAGCGCCTCAGCTTCGAACTCGTGGTGCCGGTCGGCGAAGAGGGCGGGGCGGGCGAAGCTGGTGGTGCGCAGATGGCCGACGACGTCCTCGGGGAACCAGGAGCGGGTGACGGGGAAGCTCCGCTCGGTCACGTCGCTGAAGGCCGAGTCGGCGAGGTCGTCCTCGTAGGAACGGTCCGGGCCGGCGTACGTACCGCGGGTGCCCGCGCGGCGCTCCTCTCCGAGGTAGGTCTGGATCAGTCCCCGGAGGGCCGCGGTCCAGTCCGATCCGTGTGTCCACAGGCTGCCGTCCCCCATGACCGCCACGATGGCGTTCGGCGCGGCTGCCCGATCGGCCATGGCCAGGACCTCGGGGCGGGACATCCAGTGGAAGGACCGGCAACTGGTGATCAAGGTGGGTGCTCGGCCGGGCGCGGTGGGTGTGAAGGAGTGCGCTTCGCCGGTGAAGGTGCTCATTGAGCAGGACCCGCGGACCGGTTCGAGGGCGGTGAGGGCCGTCTCGAGCATGTGCCGGTTCACGTCGACCAGGTCGACGTGAACCAGTCGGCGCAGGACGGGCAGCAGCGCGCGGGGCACCTGGCCGGTTCCGGTGCCGAGGTCCAGCAGGACGGGGCCGGGTACGCCGTGCTGGGTGGCGGCCAGGAGGTGGACTGCGGCGTCGGGCAGGCCGGGCCGGTAGCGGGCGTAGTCCGCAGCCCCAGACCCGAACAGGGCGTCGGCCGAGACCGGCTGGTCGGGGCGGGTCATCGTGAATCTCCGGGGGCGTGGGGGAGTTGCCAGGTCAGGGCGTCGTGCGGGCCGGTGACCCGCTGGACGTCGTCGGTGTCGAGGTGGATCCGGTAGGCGGCCGGTTCACCGGCCGCCCGCCAGCGGGCGGCGGCGTCCTGGACCTCCGCCCAGATGTCCCGGGGGCCGCGGGTCGTCACGTCCCAGCTGCGGTCACCGGCGGCTCGTACGCGCATCCACGACCCGCACTCGGGCGCGCCGATCGTCAGGTGTTCGGCGCCGAAGTGGCGTACCAGCCCTGCGTGCAGGGCGTCCAGGGCGAGCCACATGCCGCGTGCCGTGTCCGCCGGCGGCGCGAGGCGGGCGCGCCGCGTCGGCCCGGCGGCCGTGGTGAGGGTGTCGCGGAAGGAGGCGGACAGGAACAGCCGGTCGAAGCCGGCGCCGGCGCGGTGTCCGGACCCGACCGCGCGCAGCTCCGCCTCCACGGTCCCGTCCGGTCGTTTGTCGACCACGGCCAGGCCCGGCCACGACGGCGACGACGTGCCGAGCGTCATCAGCGCGCGCCCGCCCGGCGCGAGCTGCTCGACCAGGGCTGGTGGCACGCGGCGGACGGCGAAGGAGACGAAGATCCGGTCGTACGGGCCCGCGTCGGGCCGGCCTGCGGTGCCCTCCCCGGTCACCGCGGTCGGCTGGTGGCCGAGCGCGGACAGTCGCTCACGGGCGGCCGCGGTGACGTGCGGGTCGATGTCGAGCGTGACGACGCCCGCGTCGCCGCAGACGAAACAGGCCACCGCCGCGGTCACCCCGGCGCCGGTCCCGACGTCCAGTACGCGCTGCCCGGGCCGCAGGTCCAGGAGCTGGAGCAGGTCGGCGGTCATGCCCATGGTGCTCGACATCGCGGTCATGGCGCCGCCGCGGCGCGGCCCGGCGGCGCGGCCGAGGACCGGCTCGCCGTCGTGCTGGATCGCGACGCTGTCCCCGCTGTGCAGCCGCTCCAGCAGTTCCTCTCGGTCGGCCGGGCGCGTCCAGTCCAGCAGATCCCAGTGCGGCGGGGTCTCGTCCGGGGCGCTGCGCCGCACGTACGCCTGGGGCATCAGAATCTGGCGGGGCAGCGCGAGCAGGGCCTCGCGCACCGGCCCGGGACGCAGCTCTCCGCTCTCTTCAAGCCGGGCGACCATCGCCGCCCGGGCGGCCGCGGCCCCGGCCGTGTCACCAGCGGGCTGCGGCAGCAGGAAGGACGCGACGGACGGGCCGGGGGCACTGCGCCCGTCGCGCTCGAAGGGCTCGGACGGGGCAGGCACGGCGGGCGGCACCGCCGCCGTGTTCGGCACTGTGTTCACGTGGAATCTCCTCCGGGCGAGCGGTCGTGACGGGCGTCTTCCGTACGGGCGGGCGTGGGCGCGGCCGCGTGGGCCGTCCGCAGGACGAGCGGCGGCACGGGATCGCTGTCCGTGCCGGGCGCGGCCGGCGGCCGGTCCGGCACGTGCCGCAGCGCGCGCGGGGGAGCGGGCGAGGACCACGAGGGGACGAGCAGCAGGAAGGTCCCTTCGGACCTTCGCTGACCACGGTTGACGTGATCCGGTACAGCAGCGCCAGGATCCCGGCTGCGACCATGACGTCGGACTGGGCGCTCACCCTGCCACCCCCGACGGTGCCGGCCTGCGGACGGGCGGCGCATGCTGCTCGGGCTGGCTCCCGGCGGGTGTGCCCACCGTGTTCACCACCCCATCTGGGAGTAGGGGCGGCCTTCGGCGATCGCGGCGATGGCCGTTCGGGTGTAGGGGACGATCCGGTCCGGCAGCTCATCCCGCGGCCACCACTTCCAGGCCAGGCACTTGTCGGGCTCGAGGACCTCCGGCTCCCCCTTCCAACGGCGGGCGCGGAACACGAGCTGCACCAACGGCAGCGCGCCTGGGCTGTCGACCACGTGGACGACGTGCGCCAGTTCCGCGTCCACGGGGTCGATGACGAGGCCGGCCTCCTCCTCCGCCTCGCGGACCAGGCAGCCGAGGGCGGATTCCTGCTCGCACCGGCCGGCCAGGTAGTGCCAGGTGTCGCCCGCGTACTGCGAGTCGGGGTGACGCAGCCCGAGAAGCACCCGGCCTTCGGCGTCTTCGAGGTGGAGGTGGACTCCGATGCCTTGCAGCACCGCCCGGCTGCCCCCGCCCCACACGGCGGGAACCGTGCCCTGCTCGTTGTGCGGGGAGTTCCTCGCCGCATGCCGCCGAATGAGGTCGCGTGTGCCGGGGCTCAGGCGGAGCCGGTCCAGTACGTCGGGGGTGAACCACCTCAGCAGCACGCCCTCGTGCAGCCGGAGCCGGTCGGGGTTTCCGCGCCACCGGCCCGTGAACACCTGGATCGGGACGCTGAGGCCGTCGACGCCGGTGGCCGTCTCCACGGTGTACGGCTCCAGGTCCTCCAGCCGGAGGTCGGGGACCTCCTCGGACAGCTCCCGCAGCAACGTGTCCTCAAGGCTCCGGTCCTCGTGGCTGCGGCCGCCACCGAGGAGGTCGAACGCCCCCGGCTGCCAGATGCCGGGCTTGTGGTCGCGCAGAGGGAGCAGGTACCGGCCCCGGCCGTCGTGGATGAGCGCGGAGGCGTTCACCGGCTCCGGCCGCCCGTCCAGCCGTGCCCGGAGAAGCTTCTCGCGCAGCGTCGGCGAGGCGACCTCCGCCAACGGAACCCACCGGGCGCCGGACACCTCCTCGTCCTGCGAGGTGATCGCCGGCGGCTCCTCGCCGACGAGACAGAACACGTAGCGGAAGTCGTAGTGCTGGTGGGCCGGTTCGGCCTTCGAGGGGTCGGCGTCGATGTCGTGGACGTCGATGTCGACCGGGGAGCCGAGCATCTGCCGGCTCAGGCACAGGGACCCGGGCCGGATCCCGGCCTCCTCCGCCACCTCACGCAGCGCCGCGGCGAGCAGCGTGCGGTCCTCGGGCTCGATGTGGCCGCCGGGGGTGAGCATGAGACCGGTGGCCCGGCGCCGGACCTGCAGGACCCGGCCGTGGCGGTCGACGACGACGGCGCTGCACGTGACGTGCCCGGGCAGCGTCGTGCGGGCGGTCACGTCGACGGGCCGGTCCAGCGCGGCGAGCAGCCCGGCCAGGGAGTCACGCTCGCCCGGGTGGCGGCCGAGGTACGTCTGGACGGTCTTGCGGATCGAGGAGGAGCTGAGGGGCACGGGTGTCGTCTCGCCTTCGACGTGGGCCGGGTGTGGGGCCGGGCTGGTGGAAGTGGCGCTGCTGAAGGTCAGCCCGCCGCCTCGTGGTCGGACGGCTGGGCACCGCGGGGACCGGGAAGCATGTCGGTCGTCGGCGCGAGGCCGTACTGGGCGGCCTGGGCGGTGAACATCCCCTGGTACAGGCCGCCTTCGCGGCCCATCAGGTCCTCGTGTGTGCCGTCCTCGACGACGCGCCCCTGGTCGAGGACGTAGATGTGGTCGGCGTGCATGGTCGCGGCGAGCCGGTGGGTGACGAGGACGACCGCGTGCCCCTGCTCGGCCAGGGACCACAGCCCCTGGAACGAGGCGATCTCCGCGTGCGGGTCCAGGGCCGATGTCGGCTCGTCGACCAGCAGGAACGGCGCCTGCCGGTACCTTGTCCGAGCGTCTCCCAGCTTCTGCCACTGCCCGCCCGAGAGCTGGACGCCTCGCTCGTAGCCCTTGAAGACGATCGAGTCCCAGCCGTGCGGCAGGCCTTCGATCAGGCCGAGCACACCCGCCTCCTCGGCGGACCGGCGGACGCGGTCCGTGTCCCGGGGCCGGTCGCCGGCGCCGATGGCCACGTTCGCGGCCGCCGTCATCTCCCAGCGCGGGAAGTCCTGCGCCAGCACCCCGACCGCGGCGAACACCTGGGCGCGGTCCGCCTCCCGGAGCTCGACCCGCTCACCTGACTCGCCCACCCACCAGACCTGTCCCCCGGCGGGCAGCAGCAGCCCGGCCAGCACCTTCGTGAGCGTGGTCTTCCCCGAGCCGTTCGCCCCGACCAGGGCCGTCACCTTCCCGCGCGGCACCCGTACGCTGACACCGCTCAGGGACGGGGAGTCCGCGCCCGGGTAGGTGAACGACACCGCCTCCGCCCGCACCTCCCGCACCGGCGCGGGCAGCGGAGCGCCGGAGGACGGGATGGCGTTCTCCCCGGCGATCTTGATGGCGTCCTCGGTGTCGGTGAGGAACAGCAGCTCCTCGTACAGCCGGTTGACCTGCTGCACCAGCGACGTGAGCCGCGCCGTCGAGGTGCGGATGGCGATCACCGCGGTCCCGCCGACGGCGAGCGGCAGACCACCGGACGCGAGCAGCCACCACAGCACCCCGTAGCAGGCCAGCGACGCGAGCCCGGCGAAGCCGCCGGCCACCAGGTCCGTGGAGGCCTGCGCCCGGGCCAGGCGTCGCTGCTCCGCCTCCGTCTGCCTCGACATCTCCTCGTAGCCGGAGAGCAGCTTCGTGCCGGCGGCGTGCACGCGGATCTCCCCGGCGGCGTGCGGGCGGGTCAGGTACGCCAGCAGGGAGGCGATCGCACGGCGGTGGTCGATCCAGTTGAGACGGGAGAGGTACTCACGGCGTGCGGAGCGGACCGCGCCCCACCCCTTGGGCAGGGCGATGGCCAGCAGCATCGGCAGGAGTGCCCAGTGCAGCGACGCCAGCACGAGGGCGGCCGCCGCCATGCCGATCACCACGGTGCCCACGCCGACCGACAGCCTGAGCATGCTGCGGGCGGAGTCCGTGCCGAACTTTCCCGCCTCCAGAACCCTCTGGACCTCCGGCCGTTCGGTCGCTGCCACCTCTACGCGGGTGACGGCGGTGTAGTACCGGGCGGAGACCGCCCGCTCCACCTGCGGCTCCAGTCGGCCCGACATCGCCGTCGACCACGCCGACAGCACCGCCGTGGCCGCCGCCGCGACCGCGAGCACCGCCAGCGACGGCAGTGCCTCGCGCAGCTTGTCCCCGGTCGGACCGTCGGCGAACAACTCGGTGAGGACGCTGTTGACCGCCACGAGTCCCCAGCCCGCCGCCACCCCCTGCCCGAGCTGCGCCACCACGACCCCGGCGAGCGCCCGCCGGTCCGCCTCCCAACCGGTACGCAGCACCATGCCCACCATCCGGGGCAGCGCCGCCGCCATGTGCCCGAACCCCAGCCGGGTCAGCGGCCCCTCGTGCCGGACGTAGGACTGGTCGTAGCGCAGCCGGCCGCCGTACAGCTCCCGCTCGGCGTCCGAGATGCCGCTGGTGGCCGACGCGGCGGCCTTCGGCGGGCGCGCGCCCTCGTCGCTTTCTGGTTCGACTTGCGTCAATGTGTTTCCTCCCGGAGGTGCGGCAGTGCCGTCAGCGTGCTCAACGACGCAGCCGCGATTTCGAGCACGTGTTCTTTCGGACGGCTTTCGCACACCGGGATTCCGCGGTTGTTCGAAGGTGCGCAGTGCACCGACCCTTGGTGCGCAAGAGCGCACGAGCACGGGCGAGTTGGCCGAAACTCCGCTGTTCGGTCGTCGAAGCCGTGCGCGGTCAGGCCGTACGCGGTCAGCAGGAGACCCGCACACCTGGCCCCGGCTCCCCGTACTTCCGTTGCACTTGCGTCCCTCCGCCTGGGCCCCACGTACTTCGATGGCGACGGGAAGGGAGCAACGCGTGGCGACCACGCACCACTGGACCGGCCCCGCCCGGGCGCCCAGGCGATCCTCGACACGGCCCCGGCCCGTGCGGACGCCGCCACCCCTCTGCGGTTCGAGACGTTCCGGCCCGAGGCCGAACGGCCCGGAACACAGACCGCGGGCCGGCGGGTGACGCCCACCGGGCCGCTGGCCCGGGAGTACGAGTCACGGACCGACGACCTCGACCGGGCCGTGGCCGCCGCCCGTCCCCGCGTCAGCGGGCCGAGCGCGCTCGCGCCTGGCGCACCGCGCACCGCGTCCGGCCACGCGCAGAAGACAGGGAGCGACCCGCGGCGCGCGCCAGTGGGGTCACCAGCGCGTCGCGGTGAAGTCGACAGGGCGCGGCCGCAGTTCCCGGGTGCGTACGGTCAGTTGCCGCAGCCGTCGGGCCATGTCGTCGCCGGGGAGGCGCCGACGGTCGCCGTGACCCGGCAGCAGCCACTCGAAGCGCAGCCGGTGGGCGGTCCTGCCGAGGGAGGCGGCGAGTTCTTCGATGGAGTACCAGGTGACGTTCTCGGCCACCTCGATGTCGGCTGTCGTGCGCGACCAGTAGAAACTGTCGCCGCTGAAGCAGTACCGCTCGTCCGCGAGGTAGAGGACGCTGCCCCGCGTGTGCCCGGGGAGGGGGTGGGCGGTCACCCCTTCGGCGATCTCCGTCGGGTCGGTGCCGCGCAGTACCCGGTCGGCGTCCGGGGCGGCGTCGAGGTCGCCCTCGTGGATCCACAGCCGGGCGCCGAACCGGTCGGCGTAGCGGCGGCCGTGCGCGGCGTGGTCGCGGTGGGTGAGCAGGACGTCGGTGAGGGGGCCCAGTGCCTCGTAGCGGGTGGCCAGCGCGGGGCTCCAGCGTGGTGTGTCCACCATCATCGACGTGCCGTCGGCGCGGCGCAGCAGGTAGGAGTTGGCCCCCGCGGTGTGCGGGGAGTTGTGTCCGCACAGGTGCACGGTGTCGTCCAGGGCCAGCGGGAAGGGGTCCAGCCCCGGCTCCAGCCGTCCGGCCGGGGGGCGGATCGAACGGGTGGGGCAGGCGTGCGCGGCGGCATGGATCTGCCGGGCCTCGGTCCGGCCGTGCGGTTGGCGCAGGACGACCGCGCGGCCGTTCTCCTCGCCGATCAGGCCGGGGGCGAGCTGCCGGGAGACGTCGCAGTTCATGCAGCGCTCGTCCACTCGCCAGCCGTCCTCGAACCGTGGCTCGTCCATGGTCCACTCCCCTTTCGCGGTGCGCCCGCCGTCCGGCCGCTCTCCTCCAGGGGTACCCCTGGGCCCGTGAGAAGTGGAAGGGGGTGCGGATCTTGTACTTGTGCCACCGAGCCCATCTGCGGTTCCGCACAGACCCGGTTCTTGGTGCTCTTCGGCCGCTCGTGGCAGGGAAGCGCTTCGTCGCGGACCCGTGGGGGGAGGAAGTCCGGAGCGACGCTTGGCGGCAGCGGCACTGGATCGAGTTCCTCGTCCGAGGGGGTGAGCGGGCCCGCTGTCGTTCCAGCGGGTCGGCGCCGCCGCGGCCATGGGGTTGGCCGTCGTGGGGTGGTGGTCGGCGTCGGCGCGGCGACGGGAGGCACGGGCCGCGATCGTGTGCGTGGCCACGTCGGGTTGCGCCTGCCGGCAGCCGCCTTCCGCATCGTGCGGCCCGTCAGGGGCGACGGCCCGCCCGCGCGGGTCGAAGCGTCGAGGAGCCGGTGGGCGGGGGCCAGTCGCTTCGTCCACTTCGGGGGGTCCTGGCTCAGGCGGGGGGTGCCGGCCCAGGTGGTGCGATGGCGTTGTGCTGAGTGGCCAGTCCTCCCGGACGAATTCCAGAGCGCCGGGCGCGGTTCGATCGTATGATCACGGGCGGGACGGGGCTCGTAGCGCAGTGGCTGTCGCGCCTTCACCGCATGTGGGAGGACGCCGGTTCGAATCCGGCCGGCCCCGTCCCATCCCGACCCGTGCCGGCAGGATGCGCCTTTCCCTCAGGAGGGGGAGGCCCGCACGCCTGGGACAACGCCATGGAACGTGGAGCCGGGGGATCGCGCAGGGATGCCCCGGCAGAACCGGCGGCATGAAGCCCAGCGCCCGCCAGGCGGGCCCGCGGCAGGCGTCCGGGACGCCTGCCGCGGGCTGCCTGCCGCTGTCCGGTCTCGTCATGCCGTCGGCGACGGAGCGTCCTCGGAATCCGCCTTGGACGACCGACGGCGCGTCAGCCGGAGGTCGGTCACGGCGATGGAGACGGCCGCGGCGACCACGATCGCGTTGAGGCAGAGGGCGAGGCGCGGGCCGACGCCGACCAGCGTGCCCGCCAGCGCCGTCCCGGCCGAACCGGCGGCCATCTTCAGCCCGGCCATCGTGACGAACACCTGCGCCCGGGCGTTGGGCGGGGAGTACACCGACCGCACGGCCAGGGACGCGGTGAACAGGATCGCGCTCGTCGCTCCCGCCAGGGCGAAGGTCACCAGGGCGAGGACGTAACCGGGCGCCAGCGCGCAGAGGCCGACGGCCACGGCGTTCGCGGCGATCAGTCGCAGCACCCAGCGCTCGGGTTCCCCGGTGAGCGGGAACGCGCCGGTCAGGAGTGCCCCGCAGAGGTTGCCGACGCCGTAGGCGGCGCCGAGGGCGGCGCCCGCGCCCGCCGAACCCTGGAGGTCGTTGCCGAGGACCACCGCGATCACCATCACGCCGCCGGTGCTGACCGAGGTGATCATCGTGGCGATCATGACGCGCCGCAGCGGGCCCCGCCGGACGATCACCTTGAGCGCGTCCCGTACGGGCATCGAGCGCTGCCTCGCGGCCGAGGTCCGGTGTTCCTTCGGCAGGGCGAGCATCAGCAGACCGGCCGCCACGCCGGCCGCGCCCAGCGCGACGACCGCGGTCAAGGGCCCCGCCAGGGCGGTGAGGGCGGCGACCGCGGCCGGCCCCAGGATGTTGCTGCTCCCGTAGGTCGCCGAATCCCACCCTTCGGCCCGGCGCTGGGCGCGAGTGTCCTCCCCGACGATCAGCGCGAGCCGACTGCTGAGCCCTCCCGTCATCAGCGGCTCGCAGAGTCCGCCGATGACGACGAGCGAACCCACCACGACGATGGGCACATGGTCCAGTGCCAGCCCGGCGCCGGCGAGCATCAGCCCGAAGAGGGTGAACGCGGCCGCCAGCCGCAGCCGGGGGTCGCGGGCCCCCTCCAGCCAGCGCGCCAGCCAGGGCCCGGCGATGTTCGGCAGCGTGAGCAGGGCTGCCAGGACGCCGCCGAGCGCGGCCCCGCCGTGACCGGGCCGGGCCAGCGTCAGCGCGACGAACGCGACGGGAGCACCGCCGCTCGCCGAGCGTACGAGCGTCGCCGAGGTGAGGTACACGGTGAGTGACAGTCGTCGCCGCCGCGACTCTCCCGGGGAGTCCCGCGGTGCGGGCGCCGTCGGGCCGTCCGCCTGGTCGGGTGCGTGCGCGGCGCCGACCGGATTCGGCTTCTTCGCCGCGGTGGTCGGATCCGGTGCCCGCGGAGTGCCGGACGTCGCGTCGTCGGCGCGCTCGCGGCGGTCGGCCGTGCCCTCTCCGTTCGGTGGGTTTCGGCCACGGTGTGCGGACGCGCTGTCGCCGCTCGTGTCGGCGGCGGTCCGTCGGCCGTGACGGCGCCTCACGCGACCGCAGCCGGGGTGCGCGTCCGCTCTGCCAGCAGCGGGAAGCCGAAGAGGTCCTCGATGTCGGCCTTGACCGCCGAGCACGCGGCCTCGGCCTCGGCGGGCGTGGGGGCCAGGGCGCGCAGCATGCCGAAGGAGTCGAAGTTGGTGCGCATGGGCGGCACCACGTCCCCGGCCCCCACCCGCACGTGGCCGGAATGGAGCCGGGCGAGGAAGGGGGCGAACCAGTCGTCGGGAAGAGGGGAGGGCACGGTGGACTTCCGCGGGGCGGCGAGGAAGGAGTGCGAGGCCGAACCCCGCAGCGGCAGCGGGGCGTCGGGCAGCGGCCCGCCGAGGAACAGGTCGACCAGCAGGGCGAAGACGTCCACCCCGGCGACACTGCTGATGGTGTCGGGCAGGGAGCCGCCCGTCAGCCGCGGGTTGACTTCGATGAGCCGGAAGCCGGACGGGGTGTGCATCACCTCTACGTGGAAGACGCCCAGGTCGAGCCCGAGCGCGCGGCACACGTCGACGGCGTAGCGGCCGAGCGCGGCCTCGTCGGGGGCCGTGAGCCCGGAGGGAACGGTGCACCCCAGTTCCAGCACCGGGTTCTCCCGGCTCACTTTCCGGCTCGCGCACACGAGGGGGACCAGACGTCCCCCGGACGCGGCGACCTCCACGGAGTACAGGTCCCCGGAGACCAGTTCCTCGACCAGGTACCGCTCGTCGAGCTGCCGGGCCATGCCCTCGGTGAGTCCGTCGCGCTCCGCCGTCGCGACGGCGAAGTGGGCACGTACGGCGGCCGGGTCGGGGGCGATGGAGGTCACGGCCTTCCCGATGCCGAGGACGGGCTTCACGATCACCGGGTAGCCGATCGCCTCCGCGGCTTCCAACGCCCCGGCGGCGTCGGTGACCACGTGGAAGCCGACGCTGGGCACCCCGCGTTCGCGCAGGACGCGGCGGCATTCGCCCTTGTCCCGGGCCGCGAGGGTGCCGGCCGGTGAGGTGCCGCGCGCGCCGATGCGGGCGGCGAGGTCGGCGGCGGCCTGCGCTCCGTAACTCAGCGTGGAGAGCACCGCGTCGACGCTCTTGGGGTCCGCGCCCGAGGCGAGCAGCGCTCCGTGCACCGAGTCCCCGTCCAGGGGATCGGTGAACGCGGCGGAGTGGTCGGCGAGTTGGATCGCCTCCCGGCGCTGGGCGGGGGAGGCGGTGAAGTCGTAGAGGGGGCAGTGCAGGTAGGTCACGGTGTGACCGCTTCGCTTCGCATGGGCGAGTGCTTGAACACCCAGGCCGGTGGTCTCCACGAAGAGGAGGTGAGACATGGCAGCCCTTCCTCGCCGCACGGCGGCGGGGGTCGATCCGAACGGATGCGGGGTGGCACGGGACGGGATTAGGTGTTCCCGCTGGGTGGGATTCATGCCCGGCCGGCCGGAGCCCCGAAGCGTCCGCCGACGGCCGGGCGGGGACGCCGGGAGCGGGACGGGGCGCGTGACATGGGCTTATGCGGGAGCCCATGGAGAAAGCAGGTGTTCTCGCCCCGCCAAAAAAGGAGAGGTAGGTCACATTCCTGATTGAGGTGTGACGCACGCGGCACTAGTTAACGGAGCTTGCGCACGTCCGGAGTGTCCGATGGGCCGCACCTCGCCCGAAGGGCTCCGCAGCATTTCGGTGTCCCGCACCATCGGGTCGAGACCGACCGGTCCCGACCGCGCTTCCGAGCCGGAGGAATCTGTGAGTCGCAGCGCGAAGTCCGAAACGGTGGCCGACTTAGGAAGGCCGCTGTTGTCACCGCTGGGGAAGCGGGCCGGCGGCGTCAGCGCCGTCCTCTTCCCGCCCCTGGGGGGCGGCCTCCTTCCCTATCTGGGCCTCGTCGCCCACCTCTCCCGCCACGGCCCCGTGCACGGCATACGGGCGCTCGGCCTGGAAGAGGGCGAGGAACCCGACACCCGCATATCGGACATGGCCGATCGTTACGCCGAGGCGGTGACCGCCCTCCCCGCCCGCCCCGACCTGTTCGTCGGCTGGTCGCTCGGCGGACTGCTCGCCTTCGAGACGGCGCGACGGCTGCCCGGCGGGCGCACGCCGGACCTGGTGCTCGTCGACAGCAGCCCGGCACCGGCCCCTGAAGGCCCCGGGGCCTACGCCGCCGTCCGCCGCCGGGTGCTGAGCGAGGCCGCGGTCCACATGGACGCGGACGCTCTCGCCCGGACGGAGCGCACCGTCGACGCCCACCTCGAAGCCCGTACCCGCCACCGCGCGGAGGGACGGCATCCCGGCCGCACTCTGCTGATCACCTGTACGGGCAGTGACGACCCGCAGCAGGCCCGACGGTGGTCACCGCACCTCGCGGACGTTTCCTTCCACTGTCTGGACACCGACCACTTCGGCGTCCTGCGCGCCCCGCACCTGCGGCAACTCTCCTCGCGCATCCAGGAGTTCACCACCTCGCTCGACAGCGACCGGTCACGGTGCCGTACGTCTGGCGCGGAACGGTGCAGAGCCGACGCGGCTCCCGTCCGCTGACCCCTCCCGCTCCCCGGGCGCACGTACGACGCCACCACGCGGCCCCGGCCCGCGGTCGGCGCGACCGCCCCCCTCCTCCGTCTCCCCCTTCCCTCCCGTTCCGGCGGGGCGCCCTGCTGCCCCCGAACGGGCCCCGCACGGCTGCCCTCCGGCAGCGACCTCCCGTGCCCGGACACGCGCACGGCGTCCCCGGATGCCCGGCGCGTCCCTCTCCCACTCCGTCGAAGGAATGGCATGCAGCACGCACAGAACACGCCGCACCACCTCACGAGCGTCGTCAAGAAGGTGATCGCCGCGGCCTCCGAACCGCCCGCCGACCCGCGCGCCCTGACCAACGACGAACCCCTCAACGGCGAACGTCTCCGGATCAACTCCCTCACCCTCATCAGCCTGCTGGTCCAGGTCGAGGAGGAGACCGGCGTGGCCCTCGCCGACGAGTTGTTCGTCGGCAAGTCCTTCACCACCGTCGCCGACATCACCGCGATCGTCGAGCAGAGCAGCGAGGCCGCCGCATGACCGATGTCCCCCGCCAGTGGCGCAGCGTCCTTCCGCACCTCGGACAGCCGCTGCCGCCCGACCGCACCCCGCACTCCGCCGGCCGCAACGGCAGTGTGCAGGCGAACCTGCCGATGGAACTCGTCCGCCAGAGCGTGCAGTCACGCGAGTACTGGGACATTCCCGAAGAGGTCGCGGACGCCTACCGGCGCTTCCGCCCCACACCGCTGTGGCGAGCCCGCGCCTTCGAGAAGGAGGTGGGCGCCCGGGTGCCGATCTGGGTGAAGTACGAAGGCGGCAACATCTCCGGCAGCCACAAGCTCAACACCGCGCTCGCCCAGGCCTATTACTACCACCGGGCGGGCGTGCGGGAGCTGGTCACCGGCACCGGGGCCGGCCAGTGGGGCACCGCGCTGGCCGCCGCCTGCGCCCGCTTCGGCATCCGGTGCACCGTCTTCATGGTCGGCGGCAGCCTGGAACGCAAGCCGTACCGGGGCGTGCTGATGCGGATGCTCGGCGCGCGCGTCATCTCCAGCCCCAGCACCCTCACCGAGGTCGCCCGCTCCGGCCGGTCGGCGGGCAACAGCCTCGCGCTCGCGATCGGCGAGGCCGTGGAGTACGCCGCCCGCACGGACGGAGCGGCGTTCTGCATCGGCAGCGGTGAGACGTACAGCATCCTGCACCAGTCCGTGATCGGTTTGGAGGCCATCGACCAGCTCGCCGAACAGGGGGGCGAGGTCGACGCCGTGGTCGGCTGCGTCGGGGCGGGCTCCAACTTCGGCGGCATCGCCCTGCCCTTCCACGCCCGGGCCGCCGCCGAAGGCACCGCACCCCCGGCCCTGATCGCGGCGGAGTCCAGCACGACCCCGAAGCTCACCCGCGGCGTGTATGCCTACGACCGCACGGACGCCACCGGGTCGTCCCCGCTGGAGGCCATGTACACCATCGGCAGCGAGTACGCCATCCCCGACTCCCACTCGGCGGGCCTGCGCTACCACGGCGCCGCCAAACTCATCTCCGCCCTGCGGCACGCGGGACAGGTCTCCGCCACCGCCGTCGACCAGGTCGCCGCCCTCGCCGCGGGCCGGGCCTTCACCACGACGGAGATGACCCTGCCCGCACCGGAGTCCGGGCACGCCCTGGCCGCCGCCGCCCGCGCGGCGGGCGACGGCGACGCGGACGGCGACGCCCCCCGCGCCCGCACCGGAGTCCTGGTCTGCGTGAGCGGCCACGGCTACCTGGACCTCGGCGCCTACCAGCAGTTCCTCGAAGGCGAACTGACCGACCGCGCACCGGACCCGGCGGCGATCACCGAAGCCGTCGGGGGCCTCGCCCGCATCGACGCACCGGTGAACACCGCCGCGGCACCCGGCCGGCCCGCGGTCCCGACCGCCGGGACGGCCGGACGAGCGGCGGGCAGGGCCGCGGACCTCGAGGAGGCGCGATGACCGCCCCCGTCGTCGCGCGGACCGCCCCACCGGCGGATCTGCACGCCGAACTCATGGACTGCCTCCAGACCAACCTGGCCTGGCTGGCCCGTGCCGAGCACGGCGTGTCGCCACTCGTCCTCGGCGCGCGTCTGGAGTTCGCGCCCCGCACCGGCTCCGGGCGGCTGCCGACGGTCGAGGCCGACACCGACACGCACGTGGAGCGTACCGCCGGTGCGCTCGGTCTGTCCCTCACGGAACGACACGTCCTCCCGCCCCGCGCCGCGATCCCGCCGACCGGCCCCGACACCGTGTACGTGATCGCCGACGCCTACCACCTGCCCTGGGTGCCCTACCACGGCCACACCCACATGGACCACAGCTTCCTGCTCGCCAGGGACGACTCCGGGCGGGCCGTGGTGCGCGACGGCTACCACAACGACACCCCACACGGCCCGGCCCGGCCCGGGGCCTGGACCCTCACCGAGGAGGAGCTCGCCGCGGCGCTGCCCGACGGCGCGCGCGTCTACCGCACGACGCACACCGGGGTCCCGCGGGCCGCCACCGAGGTCGCACCGGCCACCGCGGCGGCCGTCGAGCCGTACGTGCGCGCCTACCGCGAGCACCCCGACCGTGCGGAGGCCCTCGCCCAACTCACCCTGGAAACCTGGCTGCTGGCCCGGGCCCGCCGTCTGCACGCCGCGCACCGGGCCGCCGCCACCGGCCCCGGGGCCGCGGTCGAAGAGCACCTGACGGCCTGGGGAAAACTGACGGAACAGACCTTCCTCGCCCACCGCCGCGTCCAGCGCGGCCGACCGGAACCCACCGGTCCGCTGGAACGGCTCGCCGAACTCCTGTACGCCGACGCCCGGGTGTTCGCCGCACCGGCCCCGGCCGGGGAGACGCCCCGCGGAACCGGGACGGCGGAAACCGGCCCCCCGGACACCGACACGCTGCGCACGGCCGTCGCCGAAGAGGCCGCCGCCGTGCTCCGCGTCCCGGCCGCCGAGCTGCTCGCGGGCCGTGCGCTGACCGAGGTGCCGGGCTTCAGCTCCTTCCGCATGATCGACATCGTCGAGCGGATCGAGGGACGGCTGGCCATCGAGTTCGACGCCGACGATCTCGTCCCGGAGAACCTCCACGACCTCAGCGGCCTGTGCCGCATCACCGCCCGCGCCCACCGGGAGACGCCGTGATCCTGCTGCACGACCTCATCGACACCGCGGCGCACCGCACGCCGGACACGCCCGCCGTCACCACCACGCAGGACCGCCTCACCCACGGCGAACTCGCCGTCGCCAGCCGGGCGGCCGCCCGCTGGCTGCGCCACCTCGGCGTCCGTCGCGGAGAACGCGTCGTAGTGGTGGCTCCCTCGGTCGTCGAGGTCGCCGTCGTGGTCTACGCCGCCTCCCGGATCGGGGCGCCCTTCGCGCTGCTGCACGAACAGACCCGCGGGCGGGCCCTGGCCCACGTCCTGGACGACGCCGAACCCGTCCTGCTGCTCGCCGACGACGAGGAGGCCCGGCGTCTGGCCGCCGAACGCGGCATCACCGCCGCCCCCCTCTCCGACGTCCCCCGCGGTTCGGACCCGGCCCTCTCCGATGCCCCCCGCGGTTCGGACCCGGCCCCGGACCTGCCGGAACCGGCCACCGACGAGACCGGCCCGGACGCCCCGCTCCCGGTCGACCCGGTGTGCCTGATCTATACCTCCGGCACCACAGCGGCTCCGAAAGCCGTGGTGAGCACCCACCAGCAGGCGCTGTTCGCCGTCCGCGCCATCCAGGGCGAACTGCGCTACCGCCCCGACGACGTGGTCTACAGTCCGCTTCCCCTCTCCTTCGACTACGGCCTCTACCAGCTCTTCCTCGGCGCTCTGAGCGGGGCGACGGTACGGCTGGGGCTGCCCGCCGAAGCCGGGGCCACCCTGCTGCGCAACATCGAGGCCGCGGACGCCACCGTCCTGGCCTCCGTGCCCGCCGTCGCCGAGACCCTGGCCAAGCTGGTGCGCCGCTCTCCCGGCCACGGCCTGCGGCTGCGGCTGCTCACCAACACCGGTGCCGCGATGCCCCCGCAGCCGCTCGCCGTGCTCCGGGCCGCCGTCCCGGGGCTGCGCGTGCAGCTCATGTTCGGGCTCACGGAGTGCAAACGCGCCGCCATCAACCCGCCGGACGCGGACATGGAGCACCCCGGGAGCTGCGGCCGGGCCCTGCCCGGAACCGAGATCTACGCAGCCGACCCGGACGGACGGCGACTGCCCGCGGGCGAGACCGGCGAGCTGGTGGTACGGGGACCGCACGTCATGGCGGGCTACTGGCGCCGTCCCGAGCTGACCGCCCAGCGGTTCCCGCGCCGCGACGGGCTCTTCCCCGAACTGCGAACCGGCGACCACGGGTGGCTCGACGAACACGGCTTCGTCCACTTCGCGGGCCGTCGCGACGACATCTACAAGGAGCGCGGATTCCGGGTCAGCGCCACCGAGCTGGAGGCCGCCGCCCGGCGCGTGGAGGGCGTCGAACAGGCCGCCGTCCTGCCTCCGGCCGAAGGCGTGCCCGCGATCCTGGTGGTGGTCTCCGACCGCGGGCCCGCGGACGTCCTGGACGCCATGCGCGAGGAGATCGAGGAGTTCAAGGTGCCCGGCCACTGCGTGCCGCTGCCCGCCCTGCCCCTGACCCGCAACGGCAAGGTCGACCGCAAGGCCCTCGCCCGGGAGGTGGCCAGCCTTGTCTGAGACGATCAGCGCTCGGCCCGACGCCCCGGCCCTCCCCGCCGCCCTGCCGGCGGCGGTCTCCGCCGCACTGGACACGGGCGCCGAAACACCCGCCTACGTGTACGACCTGGCACGCGTCCGGGACAACGCCGCCCGGCTGCGCGCGGCCCTCCCCGACCCGGCCGACCTCTACTACTCCCTCAAGGCCAACTCCCACCCCGGCGTGCTGCGCACCCTCAGGGAGGCCGGGACCCTGCCCGAGGTGTGCTCCCCCGGCGAGCTGGACGCGGCGCTCGCCGCGGGATGGGACGCCGGGCAGGTCCTCTACACCGGGCCCGGAAAGCGCGACCAGGACATCGACCGGGCTTTGGAGACAGGGGTGCGCGAGTTCTGCACCGACTCCCCGACCGGTCTCGACCAGCTCGACCGGCTCGCCGGCCGGGCCGGGGTGCGAGTACGGACGCTGCTGCGGGTCAACGACGACCGCCCCGCCGCCGGACAGGGCCTCGCCATGACCGGGGTCGCCTCCCAGTTCGGCGCCGACGCGCGGTGGATCACCGACGAGCCGGAGCACTTCGGGGACCGTACCCACGTCGAGGTCACCGGCCTGCACCTGTACATGGGCACCAACCTCACCCACGCACCCGACCTGCTGGCACAGTTCCGCCAGTCGCTCACCACGGCGGCCCGGGTCCGCGCCGTACTCGCCCCGCACACCGCGGGGCTGGACACCGCCCTCGACCTGGGCGGCGGCTTCGGCGCCCCCTTCGCCAAGGAGGGCGACGCGGCCGACCTGACCGGACTGCGCGAAGGGCTCGCCGAGCTGCTCGACGCCTCCGCACCCGGCTGGCGCGACGGCGCGCCCCGCCCGTCGTACGAGTCCGGCCGGTACCTGGTGGGCACCGCCGGAACCCTGCTCACCCGCGTACTCGACGTGAAGCGGTCGCACGGCCGGGACATCGCCGTCCTGGAGTCCGGCATCAACCACCTCGGCGGCATGGCGGGCCTGCGCCGCCTGCCCCCGCTCAACCCGGCCCTCCTCACCGGCGGGGCAGAACGCGGCGCACCGCGGCCCACCATGGTCACCGGCCCCCTGTGCACCCCGCTCGACACCTGGGCACGCCAAGCACCACTGCCTCCGCTGCGCCCCGGCGACCTGCTCGCCGTCCCCAACGTCGGCGCCTACGGGCTGTCCGCCAGCCTGCTCGCCTTCCTCGGCCATCCGGCCCCGCTCGAAATCGCCGTCGACGGCGACGCCGCACCGCACATCACCCGTCTCACCCTCACCCGGAAGGACTGAACCCCCATGGACGCCGTGTTCGAGAAAGTGCTCCGCGACCACCTGCCCCGCCTCCAGGAGCAGCCCCTCACCGACGACACCCGGCTGCACGACCTGGGGCTCGACTCCATGAAGTCCGTCGACCTGCTGTTCGCCATCGAGGACGAGATGGACGTCTCGCTGTCCGACGACGACCTCAACGAGGAGACCTTCGCGACCGCCGGTTCGCTGTGGCGGGCCGTGGACGCCGCGCGCAGCTCCGAGGCGATCGCGTGACCGCCACCTCCACCGCGCCCGCCGCGGCCGGCCGGGGCGGGGCCCCGCTCCCGCTCGTCACACTGGTCGAGGAAGCCGCCGAGGTGACCGCGGTGCACGCGCGGCGCACCGACACCGAAGCGGCCTTCCCCGCCGAGGCGCTGGACTCGTTGCGCCGCACCCGGCTGCTCGGCCTGCTCGTGCCGGCCGCCGAGGGCGGCCTCGGCGGCGACCTGGGCGACGTGCTCACCGCCACCCGCCGACTGGGCCGCGAGGACATGTCACTCGCCATGATCTTCGCGATGCACTGCCAGCAGGTGGCCGCCCTGGTGCGGCACGCCGACGGCAAGCTGCGCGACGACCTCCTGCCCCGGATCGGAAGGGGCGAGACGTACCTGGCCTCAGTCACCACCGAAGCGGGCAAGGGCGGCGCACTCCTCACCGCCACCGCGCCCCTCCGGCAGCGCGAGGGCCACCTGCTCCTGGACCGCTTCGCGCCCATCGTCACCGGCGGCGCCCACGCGGACGGCTTCCTCGTCACCATGCGCAGTCCGGACTCCGAGAACGAGAACGACGTCTCGCTCGTGTACGCCGACCGGGGCCAGCTCGAGGTGGCCTCCGCCGGCCGCTGGGACCCGCACGGCATGCGAGCCAGCCACAGCGGCGCGCTCCACCTGCGCGGCACCGTCCCCGAGCACCAGGTCGTGGGGGAGCACGGCCGTTTCCGCGACATCGTCACCCGCACCTTCGGCCCCCTCGCCCACCTCGGCTGGAGCGCCGCCTGGCTGGGCACGGCCGAGGGCGCCCTGGCACGCACCGTCGGCATGCTCCGCTCCGCCCGGACCCGCGGCAGCCTCTCCCTCGACTCCGAGCTGCTGCTCACCCGGATCGCCCGGGTACGGCACCGGCTGGAGGCCGTCGCCGCGCTGCTGGCCCACACCCTCGACACCGTCACGCACGAGGACGTCTCCCGGCCCCGCGTCCAGCTCCTGGTCAACGGACTGAAGGTGACCGCATCCGAACAATGCCACGCGGCGGTGCACGAACTCGTGGAGATCGTCGGGCTGCGCCACGGCTACCTGAGGGACTCACCCCTCGCGCTGGAACGCGCCCTGCGCGACCTGCGGTCGGCGAGTCTCAACTTCAGCAACGACCGACTGCTGCTGGCCGACGGCAAGCTCACCCTCCTCGACGCGGAGGTGCGCCTTGCCTGAGGCCGTGGAACCCCTCCAGCGCGGGCGCCCCGCCCCGACGGCACGGCCCGCACCGGCCGACGCGGCGTCCGGACGCGAGCTGTGGGCCCGGCTGGGCGCGGCGGGCGCGCTGCGCGGGCTCTACCGGGAGGAGCTGCCCGAACACGGGATCGTCCCCGACCGGCTCCGCGACCTGATCGTCCGCGCCGAGGCGGACGAGGGCGCCGGACCCCTGCTGTCGGTCTGCGTCCAGGCCGCCACCGTGCTGCCGCTGCTCGCGGAGGCCGGCCGGCGCGGGCCCGCCGCGGCGGACGTCGCACGGCGGATGCTCGACGGCCGCTCTGTCGTAGCCCTGGCCGCCACCGACAGCGGCCCCGGCTCCGACCTCGCCCTCCTGGCGACACACGCCGAGGAGACGGCCGCCGGAACGGTGCTGCACGGCACCAAGCGCTGGATCACCAACGCGGTCCACGCGGACCTGCTGCTCGTCCTGGCCCGCCGCCGCCCCGGCCCCCACTTCACCAACTTCGCCTGGTACCTCGTGCCCGCCGACGACCCGCACGTACGCGTCGAAGCGGCACCGAGTCCCTACTTCACGGGATCGGGCACCGGTCACGTCCACCTCGACGGCGTACCGGTGCTCGCGGACGGACCGGTCGGCGGCGCGGGACGCGGATTGGCCCTGTTCGCCCGGCACATCGCGGTGGAACGCCTCGCGGGCGGCCTGTGGGCGGTGGCGGCCTGCCGCCGGGCGCTGGCCGACACCCGGAAGCGGCTGGCGGAACGCGGCCTGTGGGAGCAGCCCGCGATCCGCCAGCGGCTCGCCGCCGCCCTGGTCCGCACCCGTCAACTGGAGGCGCTGGTCGAAACGTTGGGACCCGCTGTCGCCGCCGAGCACGACCACACCGGTGCGGCGCTGGTGAAGGCGGCGGCCGGGGAGACGGCCGACCACGTCCTCGACGTCTGCGCGCACCTGTGCGGCGCGGACGGCTTCGCCGCCGCGGGCATGCAGCACCGGCGCGCGGAGGCCGCCTTGTTCGGCATCGCCGGCGGCAGCACCGAGACCGTCCTCGCCGCCGTCGCCCAACAGGCGGAAGCACTGCTGCCCCCGCCCGGCGGGACGGCACCGTGAGCGCCGCCACCGCCCCGGCGCTCCCCGGCCCGGCAGCCCGGCAGCCCGGTTTCGATGTCGTCGAGGCGGCGACCGGCGTATGGGTGGCCTGGACGCGCGCGGCCGCCCCGAGCACCCACCCCGCCGACCTCGCGGACGTGGGCGGACGGCCCCGGTGGCGGCGGCGCCAGTCCCTCGCCGCCCGGGGACTGCTGCGCGCCCTGCTCGCCGAGGTGTGCCCCGCGGCCCAGGACGTCCCGCTGACCGCCGACGCCCGCGGCCGTCCCCTGCTGGAGGGGCTGCCCGGTCTGGGAATCAGCCTCTCCCACGACGCGGCGGACGACACCGGGGGCGGTGACCTGCTGGCCGCCGCCGTGGCCCCCGGCCGACGGGTGGGCGTGGACGTCCAGCTCCCTCCCGGCCCGGACCTCTCACCCGGCCTGGTCCGCCGGTGCCTGCGCGCACGCGCCGCGGAACTGTCCGCGCTGCCGGCCGATCGCCGCGCCCTGGAGTTCGCCTGGGTGTGGACCGTGCAGGAGGCCTGCGTGAAGGCCGACGGCACCGGCATCGCCGGCCGCCCGTGGTCCCTCGACGTCCCGGTGCGACCCGGCACCGGCACCGTCGGAGATCTCACCTGGATCGCCCTGCGTCACCTCAGTGTCCACCCCGTGAGCTGCGCCTTTGGAGACGCCCGTGCCTGCTGAAGCACTGAGCTGCTACACCACCAACCTCAAGGAACACCTTCGTCTCACCCACCCCGCCGCCGAACGGAAACTGGCCACCGGTTTCACCCTCTCCGTCCGTCGCGACGGCCTCGACGGCCTGATGGCCTTCAGCCACCACGACCGGGTGGCGCCCGACTTCGGCTACCGCGGCGCACGCCGCTGGGAGGACGCCCTGTCCGCCCTCCGGGGCGAGTTCGCCAGGCAGGGCGACGTCCTGGCCGTGGCCAACTGCCGCAACCTGCCGTGGAGCCCGTCCCACCTCGTGCGCGACGTACCGCACTGGCTTCGCCTCGCCGCCCGCGACGGTGACCGCTGGCTGGTGGTGGACGACTTCGACGCCCTGCTGCCCGAAGGCCATCAGTCACCGCACCGCGGCTGGGTCGAAGAAGCCGGACTGCGGGAACTGCTGGCCCCGCTGCCGGGCCTGGAGACCGCACTGCACCAGCGTGACGTGTACGCCCTCGGCGGTGGCCCCGCCTGGGTGCCCGACCCGGGGAACCACCGCTGGCTGGAGCACGGCGCCGGCCGCTTCGATCCGCGCCCCGGCGACTGGGTCCGGGGCACCGCCGCCTCGCTGGCCCTGCTCCGCGACCTGCTGCCGTCCGACCCGCAGGCACAGGTCCGCTACGCCGAGGACCTCTGGGCCGCGGCGCGCCACCACCAGTACCTGCACCGCGCCGAGCCCGCGACCGCCGCCGCCTGGGGCGAACTGTCCCGCTCACTGCGCTACGCGGCCCAGTCGGCGGCACGCGGCAGGCCCCGCGCCTCGCTGGTGCGCACCGCCTTCGAGCGCATCCTCACCGCGACCGGAGGCGGCGAAGCGCCCGCTCTCCGTCCCACCGCCGCGCCTGCGGGAGCGGCCCGGTGACCCCCCGCACCGGGGACCGCCCCGGCACCCTGCACGCGTGGTTCGCGGCGTCGGCCGCACGCCATCCCGACCGCACCGCCCTGGAAGCCGACGGGCAGACCCTCACCTACCGCGAACTCGAGGACTTCAGCGCCCGCGTCGCGGACGGCGTCCTGCGGGCCCGCCCCGACCCGCCGCGCCGCGTCGGTCTGCTGGGCGGCAGGAGCCCCGCCACGTACGCCGGTTACCTGGCCGTCCAACGGCTCGGCGCCACAGTCGTCCCGCTGAACACGGCATGGCCCGGCGCCCGCAACGCCTCGGTCGCCCTCCGCGCCGGGCTCGACCTGATCCTGACCGACGGGACCGGCGGACCGCACGAGCTGCCCGTGCCGTCGCTCGACCTGGCCGACGCGGCCGGCGGCTCCGCGCAGGGCCCGCCTCTTCCCGCGGAACCGGGAGCGCCCGCCTACATCCTGTTCACCTCCGGCAGTACCGGCGCCCCCAAGGGCGTGCCGGTACTCCATGACAACGTCGCCCCGTACCTCGCCCACGTCATCGACCGCTACGAGGTCGAACCCGGCTCCCGCCTCTCCCAGACCTTCGACCTCACCTTCGACGTCTCCGTGTTCGACATGTTCGCCGCGTGGGGCGGCGGCGCGACCCTGGTCGTCCCGAGCCGGGACGAGATCCTGGCACCCGTACGGTTCGTCAACGACCGCCACCTGACCCACTGGTGCTCCGTCCCGTCAGTGATCTCCTTCGCCCGCCGGATGCGGGCGCTGCGCCCCGGCGCCATGCCGGAACTGCGGCACAGCCTCTTCGCGGGGGAGCCGCTCACCCTTCAGCAGGCCCGGGCATGGCAGGCGGCGGCGCCGTCGTCCCGGCTGGAGAACTTCTACGGCCCGACCGAACTGACCATCACCTGCTCGGAGTTCACGCTCGACACCGACATGGACCACTGGCCCGAGACCGTCAACGGAACGGTGCCGATCGGCCATGTCTACCCACACCTCGAACACCGCGTCCTCGACGCCGAGGGGAGGCCGGCGGAGGAGGGAGAACTGTGCGTGCGGGGACCCCAGCGATTCCCCGGCTACCTGGACCCCGCCGACAACGAGGGGCGCTTCTGGGACCTGGACGGCGATCGTCCCGCGGACCCCGCCGCCGCGGCGTCCGGTTCGGCGACGGGCCCTTCGGGCACGGTCCCGGCGGCCCTGTGGTACCGCACCGGCGACCGGGTCCGCCCCGTCGGCCGGGACGGACTCCTCCACCTGGGCCGCCTCGACCACCAGGTGAAGGTCGACGGCTACCGGGTCGAACTCGGCGAGATCGAGTCCGCGCTGCGCGACCAGCCCGACGTGCACGACGCCGTGGTCCTCGCCCTTCCCACCGCACACGGCGGCACCGAACTGCACGGGGTGTGCACGGGCGACGCCCTCGACTCCGGCACGCTGCTGGCCGCACTCCGCGAACGGCTGCCCGCCTACATGGTCCCCGCCCTCCTCCACATTCATCACGAACTGCCCCTGAACGGCAACGGCAAGACGGACCGAGCGGCCCTCGCCGCCCTGCTGCACGAGGTCCCCGCGGCGACAGCGGGCCGGGGACTCCGATGACACGCCATCCACCCGCGGCCCTCGCCGGAACCCGTCCCGCCGAAGGCCACGACACCCGTGCCCGCCCGGCTCTCCGCTGCGTCTCCGTCCGGGGCGCCGACCCCGGCGAACCCCCGCCGCGGACCGAACCGGGCGTCCTCACCGCCCACCGCGCCCCCTGGCGCGACGCTCCGACACCCCCGCCGGAAATACCGCCGCACCACGCCCCCGTGGCCCTCTCCGCCACGGTGCTCGGCCAGCTCCCGGCCGGCCCGCTCCCCGACGGCCTCGGGCCGCAGTCGGCGTCCGTACGCTCCGGCGACCGCCCACCGGTCCGGCAGCACGGCCAGGAGCGCCCGGGACACGTCGTCGTCGACGCGGCAGTCATGACGGACTCCAGACGCGGGCACGGCCCGTGCGGGAAGCACTGAGCCCGGCCCTCCACCACGTTCCGAGTCCCGTGTACGACGTGCCCCCTTCGACACTCACTTTCCCAGGAGCCACCATGGGTCTTCCCACCCCCACTGCCACGTCCTTGTCATCGGCCTCCGGCAGCCGCCCCCAGCAGGGGCAGCGCGCCGACCGTGACGCCTTCTGCGCCGCCATGACCCACCTCCCCAGCGGCGTCAGCATCATCACGACCCAGGGCCCGGACGGCCCGCTGGGCTGCACCGTCAGCTCCGTCATCTCGCTGTCCGCCCAACCGCCCTCCCTGCTGGTGTCGCTCGCGGCCACCAGCCGCACCCTGCTCCATGCCCTGCGCACCGGCGGCTTCGCCGTCAACGTCGTCTCATGGCGACAGCGGGAGCTCTACCGCCGGTTCGCCCAGGGAGACCCCCTACGACGCTTCGACGGCGTCACGCACACCGTTCGCGACGGCCAGCCCGTGCTGGCCCACACGTCCGCCGTGTTCACCTGCACCGTCGAACGGTCCATAGAGGTGGGCGACCACACCCTCCTGGTGGGCAGTCCCACCGAGGCGTTCCACGACGCGGACGCCCGCCCCCTGGTCCTCCACCGCCACCGCGCACACCGACTCGACCCGTACGCGGCACGCTCCCGAGAGGCCGACGCGGGGTGACGCCCACGCGGCCCGGCGGCCGGAACGCCGCGGCCACGGCCCTCGACGGAGCCGGCGGACCCGCTGTGGCGGCCGTGTTCGCGCGCCTCACGAAGCCGGTGCCGGGGGCTGGGAAACCGCGAGGCGCAGCGTCATGACCGCGTGGTCGGTCAGCCCCGCTCCGCGGGCTTCCTGGTGGTAGTCGCAGGCCAGGACGCGCTCGGCGGGGGGTGTGGAGACGAAGAGGTGATCGGGGCGGAAGCCGCTGCCGCTGCACCCGAACAGGAGGGGGCGACTGCATCGGGGCGAAGGCGTCGGTGAGGCCGACGGCCCGGAACGAGTTGTGGAAGTCGTACTCCCGGTCGCCGAACACCTTGTGCGGGGGCTGGTGGCCGCGCTCGATGACGTTGAGGTCCCCGGCCACGATGACGGGCACGTCCGGGAAGGCGGCGAGTAGCTGCCCGTCAGTTCGTCCGCGGAAGCACTCACACGCGTGGGCTCCGGTGGCGCAGGCCGAGCCGATGCCACCGGCCCCCCGCCACATCTCCGTCTGCTCCCCGGAGCGGTACACCCGCCCGGCGTCGGCCTGCACGTCACCACGTACCCGAACGCGCCCCCTCCTCCCGCCGTCGCAGAGGAGACCCGAGGGTCTCAGGGCTCAGGCGAACTCACGGACGGCGGCCTGACGATGCGACGGGGCCTCGCGAGCGATGGACCTCGGCAGATCGCCCCTCCCGCCCCGGGGGCCGGCTCGCCCGCCCACAGAACTGGCGTTCCCAGCCCCGCACTTGGCGGATTGCGGCACGGCCTGACTGCGCGGCCTCGGTGAAACGCACTCCCTGTTTCTCCTCCTGTTTCAACCGCCCTGCGAAAACAGTCTGTTGCACGCCTTGCCCGCCCCCCGTATGACAACCTCACCAGATGTGCGATTTACGTGCGATCCAGTGTTCGATTCACGCGCGATTGGAGTATGGTGCCTGTCGGAGGTGACCTCTGTGTCCACTGAGAACGAGCTGTTCAGCGCCGTCGACGCGCTGCTGGAGCAGGTCGCGCAGGACGATCTGCCAGAGCCTGCGGAGCGCAAGCGCCTGCGGGAGGCTGCGGGTCTGAGCCAGGCTCAGATCGCTACGGCGTTGGACGCCCGCCGCGAGGCGGTCGGGAACTGGGAGACCGGGCGGACCGAGCCGCGGCCGCCGAAGCGCGCCGCGTACGCCCGGCTGCTGGAGGGCCTCGCCGCCCGCTTCCCCGCCCCGGCGTCCGACGTTCCCGCCGCCGCCCCGGCCCCCGTGGCCCCGGAGGCGTTCACCGGTCCGGCACCGGAACCCGCCCCGGCGGCCGCCGCCCCGCCGTCCCGCCTGAAGGAGGAGGCGAGCACCACCACCAGGCCCGCCCCGCCGTCGCGACGCCCGGGTGCGAAGAAGGCGGCGGCGAAGAAGACCACGGCGTCGGCGGTCGCCGTCGACCCGCGCTTCGAGAACGGCCCGCTCGCGGTCATCGACTGCCAGGACGGGCAGGTGTCCGCGTACTGCGTCGGGGGCCTGGTCCTGGACGTACCCGCCAAGAGCATTGCGGCACTGGTCGACTGGACACTGAGCGAGGCCCGGCTCGGGCAGGCCCGGCTGCACCGCAACGGCCGCGACGCCGATCCGATCCTCGTCCTCACCGCGTCCGCGCTGGAGCGCTACGGCCTGCCGGTCGCCCTGTCGGAGCAGGAGCGGCACGCGGGCCGGCTCCCGTCCGGCCACAAGGTGGTCAAGCAGATCGAACGGGCCGGGCTCAAGATGAGCCGGCGCGGCTTCGGCCCGTGGGCCCGCGTCTACCGCGACCCCGAGGGCTCCCGGCGCCGCTGCGTCCAGCTGTGCGTCCTGCCCTGGAACGCGTTGGACGCCCGCGAGTGGGACAAGCGCGACGACCCGCGGCTGCCGACGATGCACCCGGCCGACCTGGTCCAGTACCTCGGTCTGTACGCGGCCCGGGTGATCACGCCGCGCGGCAGCACCGCGACGACCGGCCTGGAGCTGATGACCGCGCTGCGCCCGCCGACCCGCGCCGAGAAGGACCCGGCCACCGGCGAGTTCAAGCCCGCGTTCAACGACGACGCGATCACCGCCAAGTACGACGTCGTGCCGTGCGAGGTCCCCGACGAACACCCGATCCTCAAGGGCCGGTTCGCCCGGCACCACCTGCGCACTCCCGCAGAGATGCTGATGGAGGAGCCGTACGACTGGTGCCGGCCGCTGACCGATGAGGAGTGCGCCAACCCGTACCTGGTCGTCATCGACATCAACATGTCGTTCGCCGCGGCCGCGAACGGCCTCGTGGTCGGGCTGAACGGGCCGACCCATCTGGAGAACAACCCGAGGTTCGACCCGGCGCTGCCCGGCTCGTGGCTGGTCGACCTCTCCCACGTCGACCTCTCCCGCGCCCGGGTCAACGGCCGCACGGTCGACGGCTCCCGGCTGCCCTCCCCGTTCACGCCGAAGGGGGACCACCCCGAGGGCCCGGCCTGGTACGCCACCCCGACGGTCGCCTACGCGGTGGAGCTCGGCTTCGACGTCGCACCGGTCGAGGCGTACGTGCGCACGAAGACCGGCCGCTACCTGGACTCCTGGTACAAGCGGCTGCGCGACGCGTACGTGGAGACGATGGCCGACATGGGCGTCACCACCGACCTCCAGGGCGAGGAGTTCCTCGACGCGATGGCGCGGCGCAAGCAGGTCGACCCGACGATGGCGCTGCTGGAGACCGCGATCAAGGCGACGGCGAAGGGCGCGATCGGCAAGCTGCGCCAGCGGTCCCGGGGCCAGGTGCCGTACTACGAGCCCTACCCGGCGCTGGACCGGTGGACGTGGCGCCCGGACATCCGGGCCGCCGTGCTGGCGAGCCAGCGGACCGGCCTGCACCGCAAGCTGATGAAAACGGCGGCCGCCGCCGACCTGTACCCGGTCGCGATCGGCACCGACGCGATCGTCTACCCCTCGCCCGGTCCGTCCCCGCTGGACGTCCTGCCGTACACGCCCGAGGGCAAGCCGGCGCCGGGCACGTTCCGGCTCGGGGTCTCGCCCGGGATGGTCAAGCACCAGGGCACGCAGACCGTCCTGTGGGCGGAAGCCCAGTTCGAGGAGCGCGGCGTCTTCAACATCTCCAACCTCATCAAGACCGACCAGAGCGCCGGAGAAGGGGAGTAGGCCGTGGTGGACTTGCTCGGGGACAGCCTGGACCGCGCGCTGGAGGGGGCGTTCACCCGCCGCGTCCCGCAGAGCGCCCAGGCGCAGATGAAGTACCTCGTCAAGCAGCTCAAGGGCACCAGGGCCGCCGCCCAGGTGCTCGGGATCTCCCAGCGCACCGTGGAGCGGTACGTCTCGGGCAAGCTCAAGCGGCCCCGCCAGGACCTGCGCGGCCGTCTGGAGCGCGAGGTGAAGAAGAGATGGCAGCCGCAGATCCGCGCGAAGGCGAGGAAGAAGGCGGCGTCCACGGACGGGCTGGTCGTCTCCACCCGCGCCCGCTTCGGCTTCGAAGCCGCCGACGGCACGACCGACGACGCCCGGATCCGGGACATCACCCAGGCCCTGCCGCCCGAGTACGCCGACAAGCTGTTCACCGCACGGGAGCAGGGCCAGAACGAGGACCAGCTCCGGCAGATCGCCGCCGACGGCCTGGCCCGGATGTACTTCCGGGCCAACAACAGCCGCGCGCACGGGCTGGGCGTGGAGTTCACCGACGTGGAGCGGCTCGACATCGAGCTGTAGGCCAGGCGCCTGCCACGAGCGCCGCGACCCTGTGGTGACTGAGCACTTCACTTGCCGGATGAGCGGTCGAGTTGGCGAACTGAGCATCCGCGCGTGGGGATGCCTGGCAAGCCGAAGCGCTCAGTCACACGTTGTTGAGCAGGGGTTCCCACTTCCCAAGCCTTCTGCGGATCTCCTCGGCGAGGACGCCGCCCTCAGTCCTGGGAGCTTGACGACCCGGGCATGCCCGACTGGCTGAGGCGGTATCTCTGATCACACTCCTCTTCCTGCAGCCCTGGAACGCATGACCGCGTGCCTGTACCGGCAAGCGCAGGGGACGGACCTCCTCGGTGGCGAGCGTCTGCCGGGCGCTCGCCGAGCACGCGGGCACGCCTGGGAGGGCAGGGGCTGCTGCGCGGTGCCTGCCGCCGGGGCCGTGCCGTCAGCCGGTACCGAGCCCGGTGCTGCCGTCCGGCCGGAGGCCGTCGAGGCCGAGTCCTTCGCCGGCCTCCATCGCGGCGGCCTCGGCGCTGCGGGGGAACAGGGTCTGTTCGTACGTCCGCAGGGCGATTTCCGGGTCGTCGCGGTGTGTGGCGAGGGCGAGGGCGAGGTCGGCGCCGTCGAGCATCGCCAGGTTGGCGCCCTCGCCGTTGGGGGCCGTGAGGTGGGCGGCGTCGCCGAGCAGGGTCACTCCCGGCACCCGTTCCCACCGGTGCTGGTCGGGCAGCGCGTACAGCGGGCGCAGGAACGGTCCGAGGTCGCTTTCGGTGATAAGTCCGGTGAGCTCCGGCGCCCAGCCGTCGAACTCCGCGGCGATGCGTCCGGCGGCCGCGGCGGCATCGGTGAAGTCGACGGTGTCGAACCATTCCTGCGGTTCGTGCAGCCCGATGTACGCGTGCAGGGTGTCTCCCTTCTCCCGGTGGGCGAAGATCTCCCGGCCCGGCTGGAGCGCGATCATCGATCCGCCGCCGACCGTCTTCGCGGCGGCCGGATGCCGGGTGGCGGCGTCGAACAGGTAGGTCTCGACGACCGATTTGCCGATGTACTGGGGGGTGGCGGCGGAGACCAGCGGCCGCACCCGGGACCACGCGCCGTCCGCGCCGACCAGCAGGCGTGCCACGACGGCGCTGCCGTCGGCGAACGTCACCTCGTGATGGCCCCGGCGCAGGGTGCGGGCGGCGGTGACCTTGCGGCCCCACCGGACGGTGCCGGACGGGAGCGAGTCGAGCAGGATCTGCCGCAGGTCGCCCCGCTGGATCTCCGGGCGTCCGCCGGTTGGGTCGTCGGCCTTGTCGAGCAGGACGGTGCCGTTGGGGTCCAGGAACCGCATGGCCTGGCGCCCCTCCAGGACAAGGCCGCGGAACTCGTCCGTCAGCCGGGCTGCCTTGAGGGCCAGTTGGCCGTTGTAGTCGTGGATGTCGAGCATTCCGCCCTGCGCCCGCGAGGTGGGTGACGGCTCCGCCTCGTAGACCGTGGCCGGTATGCCGTGGAGGTGCAGGACGCGGGCGAGCGTGAGGCCGCCGAGCCCGGCGCCGATGATGGTGACGTCGGTGATCGGGGTGGGGGCAGTGGTCATCGGGGCTTCCCTGTCGGATTCGGACGATCGTGGCCGCCGGGCGGACGATCGGCGGCGCGGACGGGCTCCAATGTGCCTGTGCGCATGGACAGATCGCCGACAGATCACCGACTCCTCGGGCAGATCGCCGACGGATGACCGACAGGCCGCCGGTCACCGCTGGTCAGCGACACACAGCACAGAGGCGAAACGTCTCGACTGCCAGCTCTGGAAAGCGGTGCCGGGCGGGCCGGCGCTCGTGGCGTCCGCACTCTGGTGTCGGCGGCGCTGAGCTGCCCGGCGTGAGCCGCGCGGCCGGGTGGGCGTCCCGGCCGGGTGGGCGTCCCGGCATCGGTCTGCCCGCCACTGCGACGGCAGACGGCGGAGTCCGCGCGGCCGGGCGGCTGGGGAGGAGGGCAGCGGCGCCCGAGGGGCGGGGCCGGGGCGCCCCAGAGGGTGGGGCAGGTCCGCCGGGCGGGCCGCCGGACCGCGTCCGTCCGTCAGGCCCGTACGAGGGGCTGCCGTGGCCGGCCCGGGCGCGTGGCTCCCGAGGGCACAGGGGTGCTTTTCCAGCCCTGTGCCAGGCAGCTCCTCATCGCCGTTGCCGGGCCGGGTGTTCGGACCCGTCGCACATCGGAGTACGGTGGCAGTACCGGGCGTACACCGCATGCCGTCACCCTTTTCGGCATCGCTCTCGGAGAACGCCGAGCCCGGGGACCCGCCGGCCCCCGAGGACGTGGGACCGATGTACTCGCAATCCTCCATCTCCAGCCGTCGCAGCGGACGTCCGGCGCCGACCGAAGAGATGCTTCACGGCCTGGCCTGCGTCATCTGCGGCACCGACTACCGCACCGCGGCGACCGCGGACGCCGTCGTGGTCGCCCACGGTCACGACGGGCCCGCCCTGGCCTGCCGGGGCGTGTGCGCCCGGATGTCCAGTGGGTCCGCCGCCGGTCTGGACGAGCCCCGGCCGCCCCTGGCCGAGCGCGTACGCCGGTACGAGGCCGGGCGCGTACGTCGGCAGGCCGAGCAGACGCGGGCCGACCGGACGCAAGGCGACCCCACCCCGGCCGACCGGACGCCGGACGGCCCCACGCAGGACGGGCACACGCCGGGCCCGACGGGGCGCGACGCGTGAGCCTCATGACCCTCGGCGTGCTGTCCTCCCGCCACAAGGAGAACGAGTTCCGCCTGCCGCTGCATCCGCGCCAGCTGGACCGCATCGACCCCGACGTGCGCGCACACGTCTTCCTCGAACAGGGCTACGGCCTGCGTTTCGGCCTCGACGACGCGGCGCTGCGCCCCTTCGTGGGCGGCCTGCGTTCCCGCGAGCAACTGCTGGCCGACAGCGACGTACTACTGCTGCCCAAGCCGATGCACGAGGACGTCGCGGCGATGCGCACGGGTCAGGTGCTGTGGGGGTGGCCGCACTGCGTGCAGGACGCGGCGCTGACCCAGATGGGCATCGACCGACGACTGACCATGATCGCCTGGGAGGCCATGAACCACTGGACCGCGGCAGGTGCCTTCAGCGTGCACGTCTTCCACAAGAACAACGAACTTGCCGGTTACAGCTCCGTCCTGCACGCCCTGCAACTCGGTGGTGCGACGGGCAGTTACGGCCGGCGCCTGCGGGCGGTGGTCATCAGTTTCGGTGCGACGGCGCGCGGAGCGGTGACTGGCCTGGGCGCCATGGGCGTCTCCGACGTCACGGTGCTCACCCAGCGCGACGCCGTGGCGGTCGCGTCGCCGATGTCGTCCGTGGTGATGAGCCACTTCCGGGAACGGCCGGACGACCCGTCCCGGCTCCAGGCCCTGACCCCCGCCGGGCCGGTGCCGCTCGCCGAGTACCTGGCCGGGTTCGACATCGTCGTCAACTGCATACGGCAGGACACCGGCACGCCGCTGATGTTCGTCACCGAGAAGGAGCTGGACCTCTTCCGGCCGGGGACGTACTTCGTGGACGTGTCGTGCGACAGGGGCATGGGCTTCGAATGGGCACGTCCGACCACCTTCGACGCGCCGATGCACCTCGTCGGTGACGGCTGCCACTACTACGCCGTCGACCACAGCCCGTCGCTCCTGTGGGATTCGGCCACCTGGGAGATCAGTGAGGCCGTGCTGCCGTACTTGCGCAGGGTCCTCGAAGGCCCCGAGGCGTGGGAGGCTGACGCCACGATCAGAAAGGCGATCGAGATCCGCGACGGCGTGGTGCGCAATCCGGAGATTCTCGCCTTCCAGCACCGGGCCGCGGCCCACCCGCACGCCCCGGCCTCGTAGGGTTCCGGCGGTTTGACGGACGAAGGACGTGCCGGTGCCCGCGCCACCGGAGCCGTGGGCGAGGTCGATCTCCCGCGACGGGCCGCCCTTGGCAATCCGACTTCCGTGACAAGCCGTCCAAGTGCGATGGCAGAGGACACTATCCGCCACATCCCGTAACCCGACGATCCCAGCTGCTCCTGGGTGGCTCACAGCCCGTTTCCTCAGGTGGGCGCATCGCGCTGTGAGGGTGTGAGGCGAGGGCCTGCGCCGACGGAGTGGCGCTGCTCCTGATCGTGCTGCTCACCGTGGTCTCCAGCGGGCTGCTCCTCGATGGGCAGCGGGGCGGTGACCGCCGACGGTGACGTGCTGCTCATGGTCCTGGCGGTGGGCGCCGGATTGCAGCACGGTGATGTCGCAGGGGCAGCGCAGCATTTGCATGGGCCGCGTAGCACAAGGGTGCTGCACGGGCAGTGTCCCGGCCCGGCCGGCGCCGCACGGCCACCTGCTGCACGCCGGTCGTCCTCGCGGACGTTCTGCTGCACCAGAACGATCCGGTTTATCTGGTGCTACCGGTGCTGCTGGCTCTGTTCACGAGAACGGGCAGCACTTCGACACCGCTTCGGGAGGCGGCAAGCAGTCGCGGGCGGCCGGAATGTGTACGAGTTCCGACGGCACTGAAGCTTGCTGAAGGGGCCCGGAGACTGTGAGAACGCTGTGCTTATGCGGGCCTGTGTAATGTCGATAGAAGATGCCCTGGCCCTCGGCATGACAGGTCCCCCCACTTCTTCGACCGTCCCGCCCCGGCGCCCACGCACGCAGTCGATTTCCCTGCGCATACGGAACCGGGCCGGTGCCGGGAATCGAGACATCATGTCCATCGTTCAAGACACCGCCCCCGTCGAACACCGCACCGGAAGTGACTTCGCACGCCTCGCCCACCAGATCAGGGACGCCGGGCTGATGCGCCGACGGCCCTTCTACTACGGCGTGCGCATGGCCCTGGTGGCCGTCGCGTACGCGGTTGGCTGGCTGGCCTTCGTCGCCGTCGGCGACAGCTGGTGGACCCTCGCCGTCGGCGCCTTCCTCGCTGTGGTCTTCGGACAGGTCGCGCTGGTCGCACATGACGTCGGTCACCGCCAGGTCTTCCGTCGCAGCACGTCGAGCGCACTGCTCGGACGCCTGGCCGCCAACGTCGGCATCGGCATGGGGTACGGCTGGTGGCAGGACAAGCACAGCCGCCACCACGCGAACCCCAACCACGAGGAACTCGACCCGGACGTGGCCCCCGACATCCTGGTCTGGAGCCAGACCCAGGCAAGGGCGGCGACCGGCCGGGTGCCCCGCCTGCTCGGCAGGGTGCAGGCGTACCTCTTCTTCCCGCTGCTCACCCTCGAAGGCTTCAACCTGCACGTCGCGGGCATCCGGGCGCTGGCGGACCGCTCGTTGAAGCAGCGCAGGACCGAAGGCACGCTGCTGGTCACGCACTTCGTGGCCTACCTCGGGGCGCTGTTCCTCGTGCTCCCGCCGGGGAAGGCGGTGCTCTTCCTCGTCGTGCACCAGTGCCTGTTCGGCGTCTACCTGGGGGCCATCTTCGCCCCGAACCACAAGGGCATGCCGACGCTCACCGGTGACGACAGGCCGGACTTCCTGCGTCGCCAGGTCCTGACCTCGCGCAACGTGCGCGGCAACTGGTTCACCGACGTGGCGCTCGGCGGGCTGAACTACCAGATCGAGCACCACCTGTTCCCCAGCATGCCCTCGCCGAACCTGCGCAGGGCACAGCTGGTGGTCCGCCGGTACTGCGAGAGCCTCGGCGTGGCGTACCTGGAGACGTCGCTCATCGCCTCGTACGGTCAGGCGCTCAGGAGCCTGCACCGGGCCGGCCTTCCGCTGCGGGAGCGGTCCGCCGCGACCTCGTGACCGCTTCCACGCAGAATCGGGCACTGATCAAACATTGCTCGTTGCCGTCGGGGAATCCGAAGGCGGCCGAGCGGTGCTTCTCTCCTCTGCCTCCCCGCATGAGTGACTGTGATGAAGCCCTGGCCCTGGGTGCCGGGCCGGAGCTCGCGCAGGCTCTTGCCGCCGTGGCGGCCGAGAACCACCAGCACTCGCCGGCTCCTGGGCATTGCCGTTTACAGCCAGGAGCCGAAGCCGACCCCCGCCGCGGCGACCGTGTGCCTGGCGGCGGATCGGCCGCCTTCCTTCCTCGACGTGACCCAGGAGGAATCACCATGCCGTTCGTCCCTTTGTACGCCTCCCACCTGTTCGTCGAGCATCTGCCTATCGCGGACTTGTCCTCTTCGGACCGTGCCCCGTGTGGGGAGCCGCCCCGATGAACCGCCCTACCGAGCGACTCCCACTGTTCGGTGGCCTGTTGGCCGTCTTCGGTGAGATGCAAGCAGCCGACCGGCCTCATGGAGGTGGAGGAACTTCACGGACAAGGACCAGAGCGCCTCCCAGCCGCAGGGCCAATGACCGGTCACCACACGTATCCGCGAACCCATGGCAGATCGCCGGCTCGACATCTGCGGGTGCTGAGCCCGACAACGTGGAAACACGTCACATGCCCTTCGTCCGCCACATCTGCCGCGACGGCGTGCAAGGTGGCCGAAGCGCTCGAAGTGCTGGAGCCGGCCGCAGCGCAACGCGGGGGCTGCGCGAGGCGATCAACGACGTCCGGCGTTCCGCGGCGGTCCTCGCCGCCCGAGTCCGCGCCGCGCCCGTCGCCAAGGCATGGCTCCCCCTGGGGCACAGCAGTTGAGAGTCGTACTCCCGCGCGGAGTTCGGCATCTCCCACGCCCAGGCATACCGCCTCCTCCACGTCGCCCATGCCCTGGCCACGATCCACGACGCCATCGCCGCCGGCCCCGATCCGTCCCGTACGCGAAACAGCGCCCCGGCCACCGCGGCCGCACTAGACTACGGCCCTCTCCCAACGCGCCCTGATCGCCGTCTCCGACCGTACGGACACCGTCACGGACCTTTGATCACCCGCCGACTCGCCATGCTCGCCGACAGCGCCCTCCAGCTCCTCGACGAACCCACGGTGTGCGCCGTAGTCCGCCAGGCCGTCCACGACGTCCGCACCGCGCCGCCTCCGCCACCCGCCGAACCGCCGGCGGATCCCGCGCTCACCGAACCACGCCGCATTGTCGGCGAACTCGCCGCCCGCACCCACCAGCTCGGGAAGCTGATGCTCGAAGTCGCCCCCCCCCGCGTACCTGTCCGCCATCGAGGCGGCCGACGTCCTCACCCCGCTGTACGACCAGATCGGCGAGACCCTCGACAACGCACTCGCCGCCCGCCGCTACGCCCTCGCCGGCGCCCGCCGCTGTCCTGTGTCATCGAACTTTGAGCGATTGCCACCGAAGTTTGAGTGGTTGGCCGGGGGCCCCGGCTCTGACTTCCGAACAGACTCTTGGAGGGTGGCAGAGAACGTGCTTCCTGCCGGAGAAGCGGGTGTTCGTGCGATGGCTGACTGCGGACTCCGAGGCCGAGGTGTTCACGACAGCCGAGGCGGTTCCGGCCGATCCGGACACCGCTTGGGAGGACAGCGGACTGTGGGTCGCTGTTGCCCTCCACGCAGCACCGAGCGCAACCCGCGCGGAGCAATCTCACCGCTGCTTCATCAATGACGACAGAGGGTGTCGGATTTACGACTGACGATGGACGTATGCGCGAAACCCCAGAAGAACTCGACAAGCTCCAGTCCCTCCTCGGCTCCTCCCTCTCCAGCTCGACCGCCCACCTCCGCTCGATCGTCGAGGGCCGCACCATCACGGCGGCGCAGCTCACCGGCGTCCTCACCGGCATGTGCACGCTCGCCCTCTCCACGGTGACCGCAAAGGGCGAACCGCGAATCAGCGGCGTCGACGGGCACTTCCTGCACGGCCGGTGGCACTTCGGTACGGCGCGCAACGCCGCCAAGGCCCGTCATCTCGCGGCCCGTCCCGCCGCCAGCGTCGCGCACATGCGCGGCGAAGACCTCGGCGTGTTCACCCACGGCACGGTGGAGGAGCTGAACCCCGAGGACGCCGAGTCCACGGCCGACTGGCAGGAACTTCTCGCCTACTTGAAAGACTTCTACGGCGACGAAGCCTTCGACTGGAACCGCGAGGTCGTCTACTACCGGCTGAACCCGCACTGGATGACCGTCTACGCCCCCGACCTCGACAAGCTCACCGGCACGTAACGCCGGGCCCGTCGACAAGGACCTGCACCTGCGCATACGTGGGTGCAGGGGCGGTCAACGGCGCGCCGCCGCGTACTACCAGTGCCATGGCGACAGCCTCGCGCAGCGCCCGCCGGTACAGCAGCGACCCGAGGCTGCCCCGCCCCCAAGCTCTCAACTCCGCTGCGCTGAGTTCGAACAGCGGGTACCTCCTTCGTCGAGTCAGACGGCGGCGCTGACAGGCCCGGTGTCCACCCCGAGGCGGGCCCTGCACAGCGCTCAGACGTACGGCCGCACCCGGACCCGGTCACCTGCCACGTCAACGCGGAGACCAGGACCCACCTGGTCCGAGGCCCGCTCGCGTACCCACAGAGGGCCGGGCGCCGCCAGGGCCTGGACTCTGTCCCGTGGGAGCTGCGTCCTCGGCGCTCCCGACGCGAGCTCTGCTCTCAGAGGGCTGGACCGGCCGACCGCGTGCTGCTCGTCCGGGTCGGAGAAGCCGGCGCCGAAGGCGAGGACGGTCCGTTGCAGAGCCGCATGTTCGTTGGCTGGTGGGGGATCGGGTTCGTCGTTGGGTGAGGGATCGCTCGCGTAAGAGGAATAGCTACGACTGACTGACCAGATGACGAGCGCGCCCTTCCTCACCCGCCATAGGCGAAGTACCGGCAGTAGAAGCTGTGGACGCCGCGGAGAAAGTGGTTCGGGTCGCGTCGATGTCGTCGAGAAGGCCTCGTCGGCCGGAGGAGGCCGCCGCTGGGCAGCGGGAGCGCTTGCGGTGGCCAGTTCGTGCGTTGGCCCTGCCCGGCAAGGTGATTCCTGGCAACATCAATGGGATTCGAACATAGGGGGTTCCATGCGTTTCGGCGTCCGCTTGCTCACTGTCGCCACCGCTGCCGTCGCCACCGGAGTGCTGCTCGTCGGCTGCTCCTCGACCCCGGCCGAGGAGTTGGAGGACTGGTGGTCTTCGGGGGGTGACGACAGGGTCAAGGCGCTGTCCGACAGCTCGAGCCACGTCAACACGGCGAGCATGCAGGTGATGGACGACAAGCGCACCGCTTGCCAGGAGCTGCTGGCAGCGGTGACCGAGGCGAAGAAGTACGGTACCCCTCCGAGCGAGAAGGCCAAGGGTTTCTGGGCGGAAGCCCTTACCGACTTCGAGCACGGAAGCAACGCGTGTGTCGCCGGGGTCGACCAGAAGGACGAGCCCCGGACCAACGAGGGCATCCGCGAGGTGCAGAGGGCCATCGGCATCCTGGCTTCAGCGGTGTCCATGATCAAGAGTGACTTGAAGGCCAAGTGATCCGGTGATCCGCCGGGATCGCCCGAACCGCTGATCGCCAAAACCTCTGGGGCGTCCGGCCGGGCGCCCCCGGGTGACGTGTCGCCGGCTCCGCTGTCCCCGTCGGACCCCCACCCGCGTTGTGCCAGGCGGCCCGGACGGCCGTCGACCGCTGGGGCCTGCCCCGGTCCGTACGCACCGATGGCAGCCGGAAGGGTCCCGTACACGAAGACGCGAAGCATCAGCACTGGAGGCATGGATCCCGCAGCCATGCCCAAATGGACATCAGGTGGACATCGCCACGCGGACGAGGACACACGATTCGGGACCCCACAGGAAGCTCTTCATCCGGCCCGCACCGAAATCGGCAAAGGCACGTAGGAAACTCCTCCACAAGCGCGAGGGTGGGTCCATCGCAGCCGTGGCGGGGCACCTGGGCGCCTTGCGGCGGACGCTGGAGCAGCTACCTCGCCGGGAAGCTGACGAAGCCGCAGAAGCGTCTCTGGGCCGCCCTCGCGGAAGTGGCCGGATCCGAGTGGCAACCGCAGGTCAGAGTGCAGGCGCGCACTCAGGCGTCCCCCTCCAGGGGGATGACGGTGGAGGTGACGGCCTCCTTCGGATTCACCTGCACGAGCAGCTCGGACGACGGCCGTGAGCGGCAGATCACCACGGACATCTCACCCACCTGCATGGAGCAGATCCTGGATCTCCAGGAGGCCGGGGCGACGGAGGAGGATCTGCATCCGATCGTCGCGGAAGCCATCACGGAGTCGTATTTCACAGAATGGGGCACACGGGCCGGTGGCCTGCGCGCGGATTTCACGTCCGTGTCGAAAATTTCTTTCCGGTTCTGACCCGGATAAATTTCCGCACCTGTTGTAAAACAATCCGGCGGGCCGTCGACCGCGCTCCGGCGGCGGCCCGCTCAGAATCCGTCCCATAAACGCGAGGCCGAAGACGACCAGGATGCCGTCGCCCGGCAGCGGAACCCGCGGACCGCTCGCCCCGCGCGTCGCTGTGCCCCGGGACCCGGTCGACCCGGCCCGCATCGGGCGGCGCGTCGTACGGCGCCGCGCGAAGGGCAGGGACGCCGGCACCGTCGCGGCGGCCCTCAAGGACGCCCGCTTCGACGCACGGCAGGACTCCCCCTACGAGGACTTGGCCGACGACGTCCGCGGCCCGGCGGAGCCCGCAGAGTGGGAACGCCTGGTCCAGTCGTCGCCGCGCCCTCGGGCACCGTCTACGACCCGGACACCGACGATGTCGTCCAGGCCGAGCTCGCCGCCGAAACCGCGGCCGCCGCCGACCGTGAGGCCGTCGTACGCGAGGCGCAGCGGATCATCGCCCGCGCCGACGAACTCCAGGCACTGCGCGAGCTCCCCGCCCTGGAGCAGACCGAGCCCCCCGACGGGGACGAAGCCGCGCGCAACGAGCCGACCCGGCGAACCGGCGGATACGTCCGGGCCGACGTCGACGCCTGGCTCGCCCGCGCCCTGGCCGCGCACCTCGGGCACTACCGCGACCCGGCCGCCCGTAAAGCCGCCGCAGACCTCCTGCCACCGCCGGCCCTTGCCCACGCCGCGCTGCTCGCCGAACTCGTCCGCCTGGCCCCCGGCGTCGACATGGACCAGCTGGCGTTCGCGGCCCGGCTCGCCACCACCGAACCCGAAGCCACCGGTGTCCCGTCCCATCGGACCTTGACCGATCTCACCGAAGTTTGACGAACGCCCTGTTCGTCTCGTCGGAGCTTGATCAGCGCTCGGGATCTGCTGCGAATCGAGCCACGTACCCTCGGCTGCATGCCTCGCCATCCGAAGAAGCCCCGTCGGCTGGTCGCCGAAGGGCGCGTGTACATATGGACGATGCGTCACAGCCATCGCAAGGACCACGAGGACCGGGCCGTGGACTGCCGCCAAATCCTCACCCTGTTCCCGCAGCCGGCCGGCACCGGCGGCTCACTGCGCATTGCCTTTGCCGACGGGCCCGGCCGGTACCTCCCGGGCGGAGCCCCCTTCGGCTCCGGGGACGTGGGCTTCACCCAAGGCGCAGACCTGAACCTGCACGAGCCGGGCGCCGTCCGGGCCCTGCTCGATGTGGCACTCGCCCGGGGGTGGCAACCGGGGGAGCGGCGGGCACTGGAAGTCGACGGCTGGCTCCTGCTGGAGGCGGCGGCCGCCGCGCGAGAGGGGGAGAGCAGCCCCGATGGCCGGTAGAGCGGTGACTCCTCTTCGCCAGGCATTGATCCTCGCAACAGCCAGCCGTGCAGCGATCAAACTTCGGTGAGACTGGTCAAACTGCGTTGAGACGGGACAACCGGCGACCTCGCTGCGCTCCTCGCCCGCGCCCACCCCACTCGCTGATCACCAAGGGTGACTGTCCTGTGCCGCTGAACCTGGACCGATTGCCAGTGAACCTGAACCACTGCGTGGTTTGTGCCACCGAAGACGGACCTCCGCAGGCCAGCGCACTGTGTGATCCTTCGCCGAAGCGGGCCCGGCGCTCTGCCGGTCCCGAAGCGACTGTCCTGGGTCACGAGACCTTGACCGTTTGCCACACGATTTCGAATACTTGCCCGATCTCGGCCGTTCAGGCGTCTACTTCACCGCGCTCGGTCGCTGGGCCTTCAGTCCTACCGGACCTCGTCGAACGTCAGGTCGTCGCCGATCAGGTTGCAGCTGGCCGCCCAAAGGCGTGCTGCGGTCGTGGTGTCGGTGAGGTGGTTCCAGAGGGGTTCGATCCTGGGCGTACCGCGCAGCCCGAACAGTCGGGGGCTCCACATCTGGCCGCCGCGGACGCCCGGGTCGAGCACGGCCCGAACGGCGGGCCACGCGGCAGCGTCCTTGCCCTGGACGAGAAGGCCGAGCGGCAAATGGCGCAGCCGCTCGCCGGCGGTCCGGACATGCAATGGCGGGCGCGAAGGCGTGAGGGCGTCGAGCGCGCCGCCGGGATGGACGACCACACTCAGTGTCGTGCTGCCAGCGGCACGCAGGCGGCGGTCAAGTTCGAAAGCGAAGAGCATCTGGGCCAGCTTCGACCGGGCATAGGCGCGCTTGGGCTGGTAGTTGTGCGTACTCTGCAGATCGTTGAGGTCCAGGCGTTCGGTCTTGGCGGCGAAGCTGCCGGTGGTGACGATTCGGCTCCCCGGGGTTGCCGTGAGCAGGGGTGCCAGGTGGTGGGTCAGCGCGAAGTGCCCCAGGTGATTGGTTGCGAACATCAGCTCGTGGCCGGCTGTGGTTTCGCGGCGCGGTGGATGGTCGAGCGCCACGCCGGCATTGTGGACGACGGCGTCGAGGCGATCCAGTCCGAGCGCGTCCACAGATGCTTTGAGCGACGTGAGATCGGCCAGGTCCAGGGACAAGTGCTTCATCCTGGCACCGGGGACGCGCGAGCTGATGGAAGCGATCGCATCTGCGGCCTTCGCCTTGTCGCGGCTGCCCAGAACGACCATGGCCCCGGTGCCGGCGAGCTGCTCGGCGACGAAGTACCCGATCCCCGCGTTGCCGCCAGTGACCAGGAAGCACCTTCCCTCGGAACGGGGCAGCCGGTGGACGTCCCACTGCGGGACCTGGGTTACGGAGGGCATGGCGGGCTCCCGGGAGGTTGGAGTGGTCTGGAGGCGGGTGGGACCGCGCATGCACAGCCGGCCAGGCCCAGTTCTCACGGTCCCTGACGCCGCCTACATCTCGCCGACAGGCCCCTTTCTCCATCGACAGCCCACCGACATTGCGCTGGTAGCGGCGCATCGTCCTTGACCTGCGGCGGTCCAACTTCGGTGTCACAAAATGCGTTCCGTACAACTTCGATGGCAATCGATCCAGGTTCGGTGGCACGGGACAGTGACTGTCACGCTCGTGTGTCACGCGCCCTCGACCCCGCTGTCACGCTGCCAGTCGGGCCCCGGATCACGGGCCCGACCCCAGGGTTTCGGCCTCGCGCCCAACAGCGTGGCACCCCGCCAGGTGCGGCTACGCAGCGCAACCGATGCCCAATGAAGACGATGCCATGGCTCATGACCTCACGTCACGGCAATACCCCTCCTCGGAGGGCCCGTTGGGAGTACGCAGGCTTCGATGCCGACACAGTCGAGGCCGTCCCGTATGTGCCGTATGCCTTCTCCGGCGATCACATCCAGGTCGACAAGGCCCGCGTCGAGGCCATCACGGAAAGCCGGGAGTTCACCCCCAGCCAGAAGTTCCTCGTGCTGTGGTGGATCGGTATCTCTCCTGCGGGCATGGAACCCCTGAGGGCCACCGGTGCCGACATCGGCAAGCGGGTCGGCATGACGGGTGACGCGGTCGGCAAGATCAACCGGAAGTTGCTGAAGCGGCGGATCCTGATTGAGCGAGGCAGGATCGGCAACTACAAGCTCTACCGCATCAGCCCGTAGTGCATCGCCTTCCACGGCACCGGGATTGAACAGCGGAAAGCGGTCAAGACATGCAGGCCGCCGGACATCCCCGGCTTCGACGGCACAGCCTCTTCGCGGTAGGAGGCCAAGAGGACAACGAGGACAAGACCAAGCTCCTGGACGTTCTCCAGCGCACCGCCGGCATGACCGCCAACCAGCGCCTGGTCGTCATGCTCTACGCGATGCACCCGACCGACCGTGCCGGACCCGTCGTGGAGACCGGCGCGACACTCGCTGCCCTCGTGGGTATGTCGCCCACCGTCTTCTCCCGCACCCGTCGCCAGGTCGTGGCAGCCGAATGGCTGGAGGAATCCGACCGGCTCGCTCACATCAGCGACTACCGGCTCAGCGAGAAGTCCACCGGCGAGGACGTCGTCGTCCCCCTGCGCCGGGCGACCTGACCACGCTCTCCGGGACCGCCCTCATGTACGTGGAGTGGATGAGTTACGGTCCGGGGACCGCCCTCATCCACTCCACGTACATGAGCTGAGCTAACCGAGGCCTCTGATCTCAGTGGGGTGCTGTGTCGGCGACTGCGGCAGGCCCCTCGGGGCTGCGGGGTGTCTGGGTGCGGTAGGAGTGGCCGAGTTCCGAGCCGAGTCCGAAGTAGTGGCGGAAGTTGTAAATGAGAGGGCTCCATGCGGCGGGGTCGATGTGGTCGGTGCCCGGAACGACGATCCGGGAGTCGGCGTGCACTGTGCACACGGCTGCCTCGACGATGACGAAGTCCCCGGAGACGTCCGGCTGTACCCGTTCGGCACGGGCCTCCAGTTGAATGGGGCATCCGGCGACGCGAGGCGGCCGGACCCGGTGGGAGGGCTCGCTGGTCATGCCTGCGGCGGCGAACTTGTCGGGCTCGAAGCGGCAGCCCTTGGGCTTGTTGGAGGGCACTGGATCCCGGCCGGTCAGTGGTGCCAGCCGCTCCACGGCCGGCCACTGGGCGGGGGCCGGCAGGTTGATGACCAGGTCGGGGCGGCTGCCGAGGTTGTACGCGGTCTGCCCTTCACGGCCCAGTCCGATCACAACCGTCTTCCCGAGGGCCCATGCGGATGATATCGGGGCAAGGTTGAACGAGCCGTCCTGATTCTCTGTCGACAGGAGCACCACTGGCGTCCCGAAGTACAGGATGCTCGGCTCGATCTCCAGGTGGGTGGCGACTGGCTGTGCGGGCAGGGTGCTGGGGGGTGCCGTGTTCATGGCCAGAAGCCTAGGGTCCGGTTGTTTCGGCCGGGGCCGAAGTGTCACAGGGGACAATGGGCCGCATGGACACGCAGCGTGCACACGTAGCCGGCCCCGACCTGGCTACCGTGGCAAAGCTTCTGGCCGATGGCACACGGGCGGGTTTCTGTCTGGCCCTGCTCGACGGCCGGGCTTGGACAGCGACGGAACTGGCGCGTCACGTGGGGGTGGCGCCCTCGACCGCGACGGAGCACCTGCACGCGCTCGTCCGCGGAAACCTGCTGGCTGAGGAACGGCAGGGCCGCCACCGCTACGTGCGTCTGGCCGGTCCGCACGTAGCCGAGCTGATCGAGAGCCTCGCCTCCATGGCACCCGAGCGCACCCCGGCACCCCGCTCCCTGTCGGCGTCAGGCCGCCGTCAGGCCCTCGCTCACGCCCGTACCTGCTACGACCACCTCGCCGGGACCGTCGGAGTCGCCATCACCGATGCGATGCTCGACCGAAGGCTGCTGGACGTGGAGCACGGACTCGGGCTCACCAGCGCCGGAGCGACCTGGCTCGAAGATCTCGGCGTCACCGTCCCGACCGGCACGCGCCGACCATCGGTACGGTCATGCCTGGACTGGACCGAACGCCGCCCCCACCTGGCCGGCGCCGTCGGCGCCGCCCTGTGCCGTCACGCGTTCGACACGGGCTGGATCACTCCCATAGGTACCACGCGTGCCGTCGCGGTCACCCTCCTCGGCCGACAGGCACTCCGCCGCCATCTCGACCTGTCCGATGAACTCCTCTCGCAGAAATGAGGTGAAGAGGCATATCGGGTCCTACACGCGTGCGCGGGCGGCTGGTGTCCAGGCCGGGAGAACCTTCTGCTCAGAGGTCATCCTTCGTAGCGGGTGGCTAGGGCTCGTGCCGTCTGGGCGATGCGGTTGCGTAGTTCGGCCGGTGCCAGGACCTCGACATCGGCGCCCAGCCGCAGGAAGTCTCGGTGAGCGTGGTCGATCGACTCGATGGGCACGCGGGCCTCTGTCCACCCGTCACCCGTGGGTGTCACGCCGAGGAGGCGGGCGCCCTCCGGGGTGAGCCGCACCACGGCGTCCGCAGTGTGCAGTCGCGCTCGGAAGTCGGCCAGATAGACGTTCCAGTACCCGGTCAGGTCGAATCCGTCCGGAATGACGAACTCCTCTTCCAGCGGCCGGATTCCGAGGATCTGGTCGACTCGGTAGGTGCGGATCCCGGACGGCCCGCCGGCGACCAGGTACCAGCGGCCGGCCTTGAGGACGAGCCCGTACGGCTCCACCCGCCGCTCGATCTCCTCCGGCGCCCGCCAGCGCCGGTACCGCAGTACCACCGCCCGCCGCGCCCACACCGCGGCGGCGACCGCGGCCAGGTGGGGCACCCGGTCGGCGTCGCCGTACCAGCCGGGGGCGTCGAGCAGGAAGCGTTCCTGGATCCGCTCGGCGTGCTCGCGCAGCCCCGCCGGAAGGGCGGCCCGCAACTTGAGCCGAGCGGTAACGAGCGCCTCGCCGAGGCCGAGATCGGCAGCGGCATCGGGAAGTGCGACGAGGAACGCGGCCCGTGCCTCGTCCACGGTCAGTCCGGTGAGCCGGGTCCGGTAGCCGTCGACCAGCCGGTAGCCGCCCGCGTGCCCGGCGGCGCCGTACAGCGGGATACCGGCAGCACCGAGCGCCTCGACGTCCCGGTAGACCGTCCGGACGGAGACCTCCAGCTCCTCGGCCAACTGCCGGGCCGTCATCCGGCCCCGGTTCTGGAGCAGCAGAAGCAGGGTGACCAGCCGGCTCGCACGCATGCCGCCCAGTATCCACTGACAGTTGATGTCAGCAGACCGGCCCTAACCTGCGGCACATGGACGACAACTGGACCACGGACCTCACACACCGGGCGGCCACCGCATGAGCATCGTCGAACTCCGGCAGTACACCCTGCATCCCGGCGCCCGAGAAACGCTGATCGACCTGTTCGAGCGCGAGTTCGTGACCGGCCAGCAGGCGGTCGGCATCACCGTCGGCGGCCGGTTCCGCGACCTGGACGACCCGGACCGCTTCGTCTGGCTGCGCGCGTTCCCCGACATGGCGCACCGCCGGCGCGCACTGGAGGCGTTCTACACCGGCCCGGTCTGGCGGGAGCACCGCGACACCGCCAACGCCACCATGATCGACAGCGACGACGTCCTGCTGCTGCGCGGCCCGGGCTTCGTGCCGGAACCGGGCGCGAGCGAGGTGCTCGTGACCATCTGCCATCCGACCGACGCGGCCGGCTTCGACGCGTACGCAGCCCGGAACCTGGGCCCGGGCCACGCGCTGCACCGCACCGAGCACGCCGAGAACGACTTTCCCCGTCTGCCCGTCCGGACCGGGGAAGACGTCCGGATCTGGTTCGGCCAGGCCCAGCCGGCACCCTGGCCGACCCGACGGCTGCGATTGGAGCCCGTGCAACCTCGGAACCCCTCACCGCACCGCGCACGCTTGTGAAACGTGCTGTGACCGGGTTGCGCAGGACGGCCAGAGTTCCCCAGTGAGGAGGGCCGGGAGGATCGGTAAACCCCTGTCGTAGGCCTGGTGTGCAGATCTCTACCGCAGGAGGCGGAGGGGAAAGTCAACCGGCTGGGTGACGTGCACCGGAGATGCCACTTGTAACTTCGTCCGCATCCGCAACCCTCTGATACGAACGGAGAGCGGAACACCCATGAAGACTCCGAAGAAGACCGGTATCGCCCTGGGCGCGGGCGCCCTGCTCCTCAGCGGACTGACGACCGCCCCGGCCGTGGCCGCACCCGCCGCGTCCTCGTCCTTGTCCTCGGCCAAGGTAGACGCGTACATGGCCGTGGTGCCGAACGGCACGAAGGTGAGCGACAACGAGATCACCTGGGAGAACGGCCAGGTGCGCGTGGTCATGTCGGCCACCAAGAAGTCCTGCGCAGTGGGCTACTACTGCGTATGGGAGCACAGCAGGTTCCGCGGTGCCATGGCGGCGTGGACCGGGTCCAAGGACCGGTGCAAGAAGTTCAACTTCACGAAGTACTGGAAGAACAAGGTCTCCTCGTTCCAGGCCCGGGGCAACTGCGAACGGGGGAACTACTTCCTCAAGGCGGCCAAGGACTGGCAGCCCGACTGGTTTGAGCCCTTCGAGGGCGCCAAGGAGTACGTGCGCTACAACGACGACTACGACTACGCCTCCAAGGGACTCTGAGAGCTCGACGCTGCCCTCGGGGCGATCCGCCTGTCCGCCACCAGGGTGACGACCGGCAGCAGGCATGCCGACTGCCGGCCGCCTCACAGTCGGGCTGCCGGCCCAGCCAATTCGATCCCTTGCACCAAGTGCCACGAAGGCACCCTCCGATACGGAGCAGGCGCAACCTGCTGTGCAAGTCGTGCCGCACCCAGAGCAGCTCTGAAATGCCGACTGAACAACATGATGCGCATCGCAGTCCGCCAGGCCGCCCGCGATGTTCGCACCGCGCCGCCTCCGCCGCCCGCCGAACCGCCGGCGGATCCCGCGCTCACCGAGCTGCGCCGCACCGCCGACGAACTCGCCGCTCACACCCACCGGCTCGGGAAGCTGATGCTCGAAGTCGCCGACGCGTGCCTGTTGGACACCGAGGCGGCCGACGTCCTCGCCCCGCTGGTGACACCCTGCTGACTGCTTTGGCCATGAGCGGGAGGACGACAGCGCGATGCCGATGCTGCAACTGGGACTCGTCCGGGTGATCATGCAGCCCGCCGGGCAGCGGTTCAGGTCCGGCAGAGCAGTCTCGCCTGCGCCGGTTCCTGGGCCGCGAACTGTCAGCCGGCCCACGGCCGCTGCGCGAGTCCTTCCGCGCCCAGCACCAAATCGATCACCCTCTGCTGCCCGAACCCGGCGTCGCCACGGAGGCCGGCAACGCCGGCACCGCGATCGACCAGCGGCTACGCCTCGTCTTCACTGCGGGCGCGCCCGTGGACCTGGCCACGGAGGCTGGATTGGAGGAGACCGGGAACGCAAGGAGAAGCGCTCGTTCCGGCCGGACCTGACGCGGCTGCCCCGGCATGCAGGAGTGGTAGCCGGTCACCGAGCCGATACGAGCGGGAGTCGGCAGGCCGGGCCCGGCGTCAGGACGCTGTGCCTTTGGCGGCAGCCGGTACGCCTTCGCGAACGCCTCAGCGGCCGGCACGGCCAGCCCCTCCTCACGCCGAACACGTCACCCCACCCTTTGAGACGCTGCCCCCTCGCGGGTGAAGGCCGACCGGCGGTTCTTCTGCCGGACAGCAGATGACCGGGGCAGTGGCCCTCCACCCTGGAGAGAGCGGGAGGGTCCACACGTCGCCAGGACCGGACACCGGCCGGCAGGGAGGTCCGCCCCCTGTACGCGAGGAGCGCTTCCGTCTGCTGCGCCTGGGGCTGCGCCTGCAGACGGCCTGCATCCGGCGCACCCCGGCAGAAGCCGGGCCCCGGCGCCTCTGCCCGGCACCGCAGAAGCACGCTTGACACAAAAAAGAGTGAGTGATTGAGTACTCACATGAAGACGGAGCGACGCCAACTGTCCACAGCCGAAGAGCGCAGGGAGACGGTGCTGCGTACCGCCATCGGGGCTTTCGCGGCCCGGGGGTACTTCGGGACCACCACCACAGAGGTGGCCAAGGCGGCGGGCATCTCGCAGGCGTACGTCTACCGCCTCTTCCCGAACAAGGAAGCCCTGTTCACCGCGGTCGTCGAGCACTGCTTCGTGAAGGTGCGTGCCGCCCTCGAGAGCGGTGCGGCAAAAGCCGAGAGCAGTTCACCCGAGGAAGTGCTCGCTTCGATGGGTGACGCGTACGCCCGTCTGATCAGCGACAACGATCTGATGCTGGTCCAGCTGCACGCCCAAGCGGCCGCGGTCTCCGAGCCGGCCGTGCGGGAGGCGGTGCGGGCGGGGTACGCCCGCAGCGTCGAGTACGTGCGCAGCGCCTCGGGCGGCAGCGAGGCGCAGGTGCAGGAGTTCTTCGCCGTCGGCATGCTCTGCCACCTGCTGGTCTCCATCGACGCCGGGGCGATCTCCGCGCCCTGGACCCGCACCCTGACGGCGGGGATCATGCACTACTGAACCGCCTCCCGGAAGGCGGCCGCGCATCTGCGGATCCTGCGGCCGCCTTCTTTTTCGCCCTGGCAGTGAGTGTCTGACCACACACACTTGATTATTGATCCTCTCTACCGAGATTGAGGTTCGTCATGGCCAGCAAGCCCTATCTGACCGGTCACTACGCCCCTGTCGCCGACGAGATCACCGCGACCGAACTGACCGTGGAGGGGAACCTGCCGCCGGAGCTGACCGGCCGTCTGATCCGCAACAGTCACAACCCCAAGCCCGGTATCACCCCCTCCCACTGGTTCAAGGGCAGCGGCATGGTGCACGGCATCCGCCTGAAGGAGGGCCGAGCCGAGTGGTACCGCAACCGGTGGGTCCGCACCCCCGCCCTGGAGGGCGCCTCGTACATGACCGACCGGGGACCGGACCTGCGGGTCAGCACGGCCGGTACGCACGTCATCGAGCACGGCGGACGCCTGCTGGCCCTGTCGGAGACGGCCCTGCCCTTCGAGCTGACGGCCGACCTGGAGACGGTGGGCGCTCACGACTTCGGCGGCAAGCTCACCTCTGCCATGACCGCCCACCCCAAGGAGGACCCGGCCACTGGCGAACTGCACTTCTTCGCTTCCTCCCCCTTCCCCCCGTACTTGATCCACCACATCGCCTCCCCTGACGGCCAGGCGCTCGACAGCCAGGAGGTCCCCGGCGCGAGCGCCGCACTGAAGCACGACTTCGCGATCACCGCGCACCATGTGATCTTCCTGGAGGGCTCGGTCGCCTTCGACCCCACCGAGCACTCCGGGATCCCCTACGGCTGGAGCGATGCCCAGGCCTCGCGGATCGGCGTCATGCCGCGCGGTGCGGGTGGCGCGGCGAAGATCCGCTGGTTCGAGATCGGCCAGGGGTACGGCATGCACTTCGCCAACGCCTACGAGGACGCCTTCGGACGGATCGTTGTCGAGGGCCCCACAGTGGGCCGCGAGGGCTGGCAACGCTCGTGGAACTGGTGGGTCGGTGCACCCGATCGCGGCGCTGAGCCGAACTCCGGCTCCCATAGCCGCCGCTGGACCATCGACCTTGCCGCAGGAACCGTCCACGAGCAGCAGACCGACGACCTGACGGTGGAGTTCCCCACCATCAATGACAGCTTCACCGGCAGCGAGCACCGCTACCAGTACGCCCTGTCCTTCCCCGACGACCTCGGGATCGGCAACCACACCCTGGTGAAGTACGACCGCGCCGCCGGCACCCGGCAGATGCTGCCTTTCGGCACCGGCCAGCTGCCCAGCGAAGCGGTGTTCGTCCAGGCGGACGGCGCCACCGGTGAGGACGAGGGATACCTCCTGACGGTCGTGAGCGACCTGAACGCCGACGCCTCCAGGATGCTCGTCCTGGACGCGTCGGACCTCACCCCGCCGCCGGTCGCCACCATCCACCTCCCCCGCCGGGTGCCCGCGATGATCCACGGCTCGTGGATCCCCGACTCCGCCCTCTGAGAACGCCTCCCGGCCCTCGCCGCCCGGACGGACGGCCACCTGTCAGCTCGGCTACCCCGCTGCCGGCCCTTGCGGGCCATTGCCCTGCCGATGCCCCGCCGTGCCGCCGTCGCCGGACGCCGGCCCATCCGAAATTGAGGAGCAATCCCGTGTACGACTCCCACGCCCGCGTTTCCGCCGCCGGCTCCCCGGCGGCTTCGTCCACCGTCACCGAGGCGGTGCTGCCCGGCATCGTCGAGCCGGACGGCATCCAGGTCCGAACCCGGCCCGCCCGTCCCGCCGGCCCCGGGCAGGTGGTGCTGGCGATGGAGGCCGCCGGGGTCTCCTTCGCCGAGCAGCAGATGCGGCGCGGCAAGTACTACGACCAGCCGCCCTTCCCCTTCGTGCCCGGTTACGACCTCGTCGGGCGGGCCGTCGACGCCGGCGAGGGCGTGCCGGGCCGCGTGCTGGGGCGGCGCTTCGCGGTACTGACCAAGACCGGCGCCTGGGCCAGCCATGTCAGCGTCGACGTCGGCGACCTCACCGAGGTGCCCGAGCCGGTGGACTCCGCCGACGCCGAGACCTTCGTGGTCAACGGCATCACCGCCTACCAGATGCTCCACCGCCTGGCCGAGGTCCGCGCCGGCGACACCGTCCTGGTGCTGGGCGCGAACGGCGGCGTGGGCTCCACCCTCGTCCAGCTCGCCCGCATCGCCGGCGCCAAGGTCGTGGGCACCGCATCGCCCAAGCACCACGACGCCGTCCGCACGCTGGGCGCCACCCCCCTCGACTACCGGGACCCCGGCCTGCACGAGCAGTTGCGCGCCCTGGCACCCAAGGGGTACGACGCGGTCTTCGACCACGTGGGCGGTGAGGGCATCGTGACCTCTTACCGGCTGCTCGCTCCCAAGGGCACGCTCGTCTCCTACGGCACCGCTTCCACCCGGGACGTCCAGGGCTCGTCGAAGGCCCCCGTCCTCAAACTGTTCGCCCGCCTGATGTGGTGGAACGCAGCTCCGAACTGCAAGAGCGCCCACTTCTACAACATCTGGGCCGGTCGACGCCGACTCGACACCTTCCGGGCCAAGTTGCACGCCGACCTGACGCAGGTCTTCGCGCTCCTGGCCGACGGCAGTCTCACCCCTCAGGTCGCCGCCCGCATCCCCCTCGCCGACGTCGCCAAGGCCGTAGAGATGGCCGAGTCCGGCACGGTGGTCGGCAAGGTCGTCCTGGTGCCGTAAGGCGCGCGACAGCCCATGACCGCGAACTCCCCGTCACATATGGCCGGCCTCCGGGCCCGGTAGACACGCCCCTCCCTGCGCGGTCCGGCGGACGCCGCACGAGGCAGGGGCTCTGTCATTCGAGGGGAGGAATTGAGACGCCCCGCAGATTACTTTGTGCCATTTCTCAACAACTCACCGTCACGATCCGCCTTGTCTCGCTAGACAGAGGGGGTCAAGACGGGCGGTTGTGGGGGAGGGCCGGTTGATTCTGACCATCAACCTTGCGGTGCTGCTTGCTGTCGTCGTGTTCTTCCGGCTCAGACGGCGCACCCAGGCCCGCAGCCGGGTCGAGGAACGGAACACCGCTCTGATCGTGCTGGCCCTGGGCATCCTGATCGCGCCCACCCCGGTCGGGCAGGGCATCGGGGACTTCCTGAAGCAGCTCGCGCAGTCCGTCACACAGAGCGCCCAGTGAGCTCCCCCGCACGCCGTCGACGGCCGGCAAGCAAACGACGGGCCGGTTCACGGCCGCGGCCGCGCACGTCCGGCAAGCGGCGGCAGCAGGAGAACGACCACCTGGCCGCTGTCGTGGTGGCCGGGCTCGTGGCTGCGGGCCTGGTGGTGCCGGCCGTCAACTGGCTCCTGGCGAACTGGTGGGTTCTCGTCGTCCTGGGAGTGGCGGCGGCGGGAGCCGGCGGCTGCTGGCTGTACCAGCGGCAGCAGCGGGCCCGCTGGGACGCCGTACGGGCGCAGGCGCTGCGCTACGCGATGCCCCAGCTGGACGCGCTGCACCACTCCCGCTTCGAGGACGCGGTCCGGGACCTGATGTTCCGCGACGGGTGCCGGGACGCGGTGCGGGTGGGCGGCGGCGGGGACCAGGGCGCCGACGTGAAGGCCACCGACCCCTACGGCCGGCGGTGGGTCATCCAGTGCAAACACCGCCGCGACGGCCTCGCCGGATCCGCCGTCGGCACCCCCGACCTCCAGGTCCTCAACGGCACCGCCCGCCCGGTCCACCACGCCGACGTGGCGGTCATCGTGACCAACGGACGGGTGACCGCACCCGCGGTGACCTTCGCCCGGCAGCAACGGCTCCACGTCGTCGCCCGCCACACCCTCGCCGCCTGGGCCGCCGGCTCCCGCCCCCTGTGGGACCTGCTCCCCGCCGTACCCCGGCCGCGCAAACCCGGCACCCTCTCCTGAACCCCGCGCACGCCGATCGCCGCGGACGGGTCAGCGGCCCGGCGGGACCTGCTGCTCTTCGACCGCACCGCACACCCCGCGTTGCTCACCCGCGACGACGTCCACGCCGCCGGTGCCCGGCCCCCGGCACACCTGCTGAACACCGCGCACGACGTCCCCCCGCTGCTGGTGCTCTCCCGCACCCGCGGCCACGGGGTCAGCCTGAAGACGCTCGGGCTGGAGGGAATGGTGCTGGACCCGCGGGCCGGGCTGCACGTGACGGTGCTGGCCGCCGCAGCCGAGCGCGGTGCCACCCGCCCGGTGATGACGGTGACCGAGAACGCCGCCGCCCATGTGGCCGCCTACGGCGCCTTGTTCCGTCACCACGGAGACACCCGAATGCGGTACCTGCTGCACGGCAGAGTCCCGTACGAGGCAACAGCACAGGACCGGCTGTACGACGTGCATCAGGCCCACGCGGTCCGGGAGCTGTTCACCGGCTGGTACCTGCCGCTGCACTTCTGCCTCGAACGCGGCACGGTGAGCGCCCCCGGGCCCCCGGCCCTGCTGAAGTTCCTGCGCCGCGCTCACCTCGCCCGGCCGACCGCACCTGCGGGTGATGTCCTGACCGACCTGCGCCACCGCGTGGCGGCAGGTGATATGCGCTGGGTGACGGACGCCCGGATGCCGGCCTGCGCGCCGGCCGACCGGGAGAACACCACCGGGTCGACGGCCCTGGAGAATCGAGAACGCCCTGGACCCGCTCCACGGCGATCAGGCCCGCTGCCTGCAGACCACACTGCGCTCCTTCTTCAGGGCCCTCAAACGCGAACGCCTCATCTTCCGAGACCCGGCCCGCAACGTTTGCCTCACCAGCAGCCGATCCGTGCCCACCGCGCTGCCCTCCGACCGCATCGCCGGTCTCCTGGACCGCCTCGACGACCCGCGCGACCGCCTCGTGGTCATCTACGCCCTCCTCCCCGGGCAGCCCGCACACCTCCGGCGAACCGACCTCGACCGCAGCAAGGGCCAGCTACGCCTGCGCCGGGTGGGACGCATGGTCATGTCATCTACCTCGGCGCCTTCACCCTGCGTCTGGCCACAGCGTGGGAGTTCCAGCGCCACCAACGCTGGCCCGACAGCTCCAATCCCTACTTCTTCGTCACCCGTAACACCGCCGTTGACGATTTCGGTCCGCCCATGAGCGCTGGCGTGGTTCAGTTACTGAGCTTTCTCAGCGTTGCCTCTGGCGGTGGTGACCCAGTCGCCGGCACCGATGTAGGCCATGTCAGCGAGGGTGGGGACGCCCTGGCGCTCGCAGATCCGGAGGATCTTGTGAGTGCGGGCGGCTGTCAGGTCGTGGGTTCGGCCCGGCAGGGCCGGTGACAGCCAGAGGATCTCCCCGCTGGGATCGGTTACGGCCTGCACGTTCACCCCGTGCCGCTTGTGTTTCGAGGAGTAGTCGGCCCGGCCGTCGCCGACGCGGTCGCACTCGACGAGCGTGCCGTCCAGGAGGACGAAGTCCGAGGCGCGTACGCGCAGCGTCTTCAGCAGGCCCGGTGCCTGCTCGGCGAGCAGGGCGGTGACCGCGGTGACATGGGTGTGGGCAGTGCCGACGGATATCCCGAAGCCGGCTGCGATGCGGGCGAGGGTGTCATGACGGCACAGGTACACGAGTGCGGACCAGTGCACGGCGATGCGGCGGGAGTTTGCACCGCCGGCCACCCTCGCGGGTGACGATGAGCATCGTGACCCACTCGATCAAGGCGAGAGGCAGGTCGAGTACGGCAGGATATGGAACCAACAGGGCTCCTGTGCTGCTGAGTTGATATGTCGAACACCTCCCTCAACGGCACGGGAGCCCTGTCCGTTGCGTACCCCAGCGTCATACCTCCCCGTCACCCGATCAGGGACCACTCTGAAAACGCTCATTCACCTAGGGGTCCAAGTGCAGGAGCAGGCCCGACAGCGACTCGATCTTCTCACCCGTGTATGAGGGATGCTTGCCGTCGCGGTCGATGAGAATGCCGTGCAGTCCTGCCGCGCGAGCCCCGCCCATGTCTGAGTAGACCGAATCGCCCACGTAGTGAAGGGTCGTGGGGTCTTTACCGATGGCCTCGGCCGCGAGGTGGAAGATGCGGGGGTCCGGCTTGCTGATCCCTGTGCGGTAGGAGGTCAGCACGGTGTCGAAGACCGTGTCGAGCCCGGTGTGTCCGAGGATGTCGAAGAGCAGGTCGTCGAAGTTGGAGACGATCGCCACCGGTATGCGTTCGGCTGCGAGACGCTCGATGACGGGTGCGACATCGGGAAACACAGCGTAGTTCGCCGGTTGCAGGATCGTCTTGGCGGCCGCTTCGGCGATCCGCAGTCGATCCGTTTCGCAGGCGTGCAGGTCGGCCGCCTCGATGATCCTGCGCACGAAGACTGCCCACTCGCGTACGCGGCTGAAGGAGTCCGGTGCATCATCAGGCCACCCGAGGGTGCTGCCCACGTGGCCGAGGGCCTGTTCCACGCGGTCCGTGGCGCACACACGACCGTGATCCGCCGCAGTCGAGGCGATGACGTCGTGGATGGGCGGCGTCAGGTCGAAGAGGGTTCCCGCAGCGTCGAACAACACACCGTCAGGCTTCAACAGAGCTTCCCCCTTTCAGAGGCGGCCTGGCCGAGCTGCAGTTCTTCCAGGGCAGTTCGCAACCGTCCCGCACGCGCGAGCGCGCGGTGGAGCGAGGGGTCGGTGGCACGGAAGTAGGAGGTGAGACGGGTCAGGCTGCAGCCCCGGAGGATCTTCGCCAGGTAGGTGGAGTCACCGTAGTGGATGCGCATACCGCCCACTTGGGTGGCGTGGGCGATCAGCTCGTAATAGGCAATGTTGAAGTAGGCCGCCTTTCCCGCGCGGAAGGCACCAAGACGCGTCAGAATTCTGTGGGTCCTGTGGTCCTCGTAGAAGGCGATGAACCCCAGAGGAGACGACGTCGGTGAACCTGCGGACGGCGACGTCTCCTCGGCGTCGGCGCGCAGGACCTTGAGCCCGGGGATGGTGGCGGCGCGGGCGAAACGGTCCTGTACCGCGCGGGTGTCGGCCTGATGGCCATAGCGACGGTAGCGGGCCAGTTGGAGTGCGGCGAGATCCTCTGTCAGACCCTCGGGGCCTTCGACACGGACCGTGGCACGTTCGCCTTCGAAGAGGCTGCGCTCCTTGCGAAGGACTTTGCGGCGGTGGGCGCGGAAACTGCCGAAGTACGCCTCCAGGTCCGCGTACGCGGAGGTGTCCAGGACGGCGTCCGCCCCCACGGTGACGGCACTGTAACCGCGGGCCCGCAGCACCTGGTGCAGTGCTTGCTCCGCGGCGTTGTCCCCCCGGAGATTGCCGAACTGGACCACCGGCAGCCCCAGCTCCCCGGCCTGCGCCTCCACGCCGTCGACCAGGGTGTTCAGGCTGTCGGCGCTCGCCTCCGGGCTGAGGGTCACTCCGGAGAACACACAACCGGGCGTGACCACGGCCAGCGTGTCCGTCGCCGGGGCAGGCAGTTGCGAGCGCACGTGGGCGAGCTCCGCCCCGGCGGACTCGCGCCGCGGCTGAGCCGTTTGCTTTATCAACTCCTCCACGGGGGAACCACAGACGATCTCCCAGGTCGCGTAGGTGCGGTGGGCAGAGGTGTGTGGCAGGAGGTAACAGCTGGCGAGTGCTCCACCCGCACAGAGGTAGTACTGGTCGCGACTGATGCGGCCTTCCTCAGCCGCCAGCCACGGCAGCGACCTGTGCAGCCCGCTGTCGCCGCCTTGTACGCCGGCGCCGTGCGCCATGGCTTCGCGTATGGACGTCCAGGACGTCCAGGCCGTCGCACGCATCAGTGCGTCAGTGCTCCTTCGCCTTCGAAGCTCATGCGTTCTGCCCCCGGAACTCACGCAGCCGACGGTCGGTGGCCAATGTGGTGACCGACGCGGCGGTCCACGCCGCGGCCGCCCAGAGCACTGGCGTGGGCCCGGTCCACGAAGCGATCAGCGGCGCCAGCACATAGCCGGCGGGAAGGAAGGCGAAGGACCCGACGGATGCCAGGGCGCCGACCATGGAGAGGTGCTCCTGGGGCACGGAACGTTGGACGGCCGTCGTGACCAGTACGCTGTAGGCCCCTACTGAGGCTCCTGCGAGGACCTGCACAACCGCCAGCGGGGCGAGCCCGGACCCGGCGGCCAGAAGCAGCGGCGGAAGGCCCATGGCAAGCAGGCTCAGAGCGGCCGTGAAGACCGGCCGGGGCAGCGCCACCCGGCCGGCGACCAAGCTGCCGAGAAGTTCACCAGCCGCGAAGAGCAGCATGAGCAGCACCCAGGCGTTCGCCGACATGCGCTGCGTCACCAGGCCTGGGCCAAGGACCATGAACGGCGCGGACACCAGCAGGAGAATGGTGCTGTCGACGAGGGTCATGCGCAGCAGCCAGGGAAGACCCCGCATGGCGCGCCAGCCCTCGCGCATCGCGGACACACCTTGCCCCACGCCCTCCCCCACCGCCGCGGCACCGCGGGGCAGGCCCCACAGGAGTACGGCCGCCAGCAGGAAGGACAAGCCGTCGAGCGCGAGAGCCCAGACCGCGTTCCCCAGGGCGAAGCAGACGGCGGTGATCACGGGGCCGAGCAGCGCGGCCGCCCCGGTCCACGCACCGATCAACGCGTTCGCGGACCTGAGGTGTTGAGCCGGGACGCAGTGTGGCAGGTAGCCGAAGGCGGCGGGGTAACCGGCGGCCACCGAGATGCCGTAGGCGCCCTGGCAGAGGACGGCCCACCACGGGTCGGCCCCGCTGACCAGCACGATCACGGTGATGAACTGCGCCGATCCGCAGACGATCGACGAGGCGACCATGAGGGGCCGCTTGGCCGTGCGGTCGGCGGCGATGCCACCGAAGACCAGAAAGACGATCTTGGGGAGGATGGCCGCGGCCAGCATGCCCCCCAACCAGCCCGAGGAATAACCCAGTTCAGTCATGGCCAGGGCAAGCGCAGTGGGAACCACGGCGTCACCGATCAGGGAGACGGCGCGCGAGGCGAAGAACCGGCGGAAGGGCCCGGCGGCGAACAGGGCGCGGTACCCGGCTTGTTCGGCGGTGACCGTCACGGCGCCTCCGGAGGGCGCATCGACGCGGGCAGCGGGTCGGGGAGGTCGATCGAGCGTGCACGCAGGCCTTGGCGTGCCCGGCCTCGGGTGCCCTCGCCGGCGAGCGCGACGGTCCACAGGGGTTCTAGGCGCGCTCCACGCCGCAGTTTCGTCTCCGATGCGGCGATCCCCAGATGCACCGCCGCGGCGCCGAGGCGGTGGGCGAGCCTGAGAGGTTCGTAGAACATGAGGCTGAAGTAGGAACTCCGCGTTTCCCTCAGGGATTCGTCGACGCCGAAGAGACGCACCCACAGCACGTCCGCGTGGTGGAAGATGACATGGCATCCCACGGCTCGCCCGTTCAGGCGGGCGAGGATTACGTGGGCGCCGGGTATCTGCGCGCACAGGGCGAGGTAGGGAAGGAAATCGGCGGGCGGGCGGGCGTACGAGGGGTCGTACTTCTTCTCGTGGAGAACAAGGAGACGTGCGATCTCGTCAAGCGGCGCGTTCCGGTCCATGGGGGCGGTCTCGAAGCGCAGACCGTTGTCGGTGACCTGCCTCAGGTCCGCCCTGATCTGGCGCCTGCGGCTGTGGCCGACCGAGTCGAGGTAGCCGTCGAATCCGCGGTCGGGGACGTCGAGCCATGCCTCCCACGCCACCAGCCCCGCCGGGTGCCCCGCGGCGGTGAACCGTGCGGCGTCGACGCCGCAGAGGTACGGCAGAAGGACCGTACGCCCCTGTGCGACGTCCTGGAGTCCGGCGATGAGGGCGTCGGCCGCGAGGGGGCTCGCGCCGAAGAGCAGTTCGTTGCGGTATCCCGTACGTGGTCCGATGACGACGCAGTCCTTGGCGGGGACGTGATCCGCGAGGAGGAACTCCGGGTGGTAGCGGCGTGCCTGTGTACCGGTTCCCTCGGTGACGGCGCAAAGCGCCAGATCACGGTCCTGACGCAGTAACGCATAGGTGTACTCGTGCCCGTGCCGTTCCAGGAGCCTGAACCAGGCGGCGCTGGAGTAGAGCGTTCTGGCGAGAGCCAGCTCCTGCGTCGGGGCCTGGTCGAAGGACGGGAACGTCTGGGCGGCGCAGAGCGGTGGCCTCAGCGAACGATCTGCGCGCACAGGTGCTCCAGACGTTCTCGGGACGACGCCAGCAGTTCCTGGTCATCGATTTCCTCTACCGCCACGACGGTCAGCAGCGCCGCGATGTCCAGTTCGTAGAAGTCCAGGATCCTTCGGTGGTGTTCGACGTCGGCGTCGTCGAGCCCGTACCCGGCCCGGAATGCCTCGGTGAAAAGCCCGCAGAAGCGGATCCGTGCGAGCTCGAGCCAGGGGTCGCCGGTGATCGCGTTGGCGACGTCGATGACCGCCGCGATGCTCCCCTGCCGCACGCAGATGTTGGGCGCCCGCAGGTCGAGGTGCAGCAGGGCTCCCGTCCGGTCCGCGTCAGCGGGCACATCGGCCGCGCACCGGGACAGCACCGTGTCGGTGGAGAGCCCAGGGCAGTACTTCTCGGCGGCGCGCAGCCGGTCGGTGAGGCGCCCGAGAACGTAGGACGGCCATGGTCCCGGCGGGCGTCCCACCGTCCTGCCCGGGCGGATGGAGTGGATCGCACGGGTGATGCCTCCCAGCTCCTGCTGCTGGTCCTCGTTCAGCTCCTCCGTCGGCTGGTGTTCGATGTGCTCGCACAGCATCCAGGAGATGCCGTCCGGGGCATCGCGCCGCCGCCAGTCAAGGACGTGAGGAGCCGGTACGCCCGCCACGCCCAGCAGTCCGAGGACGTTCACCTCCTTGGCGAGTACGTCGGCGAAGTCGACGGCGCCCTCGTAGTCGGTCTGCAGGACCTCGTGGCGGGGAGAGCGCACGACCCCGGCGATCCTGCCGTCGGGGTGACGGGCGAGGTCGGCGAAGTAGTCCACTCCTTCCCGCCATGGAGCGACGCGGATGCCTGGGTCACCGAGGGCGCGGCCGACTTCCGCTTCCAGAGCGGTGGTCCGGGCCGTGGCCTTCTCTGTCGTCACTGTGCCGACACCTGTTCCCCCGGGTAGGTCGCGCGGTCGCGCCAGTACGTCTCCGTGACGGCGTATATCTCCTGGACCGCGCCCAGTCCGGCGGCGATCTCCTCCTGGTCGAGCCAGCTCTTGGTGACGGTGTTCTGGTCCCGGTCTCCGAACGTCTCGACGGGCAGGTCGAGATGCCCGCGTTCATTGCCGTAGTGCGCGGCGAGCCAGTTGATGTTGACGGCGGGCATGATGTCCACGAATTCCCTGACCCATTGAACTGTTCCTTTGTAGTCGTCCCCAGGTATACCCATGATGAAGTTGGGGATCACATAGAGCCCTAACTCACGGATGGTTTCGCTCGCCTTGTAGAGGTGCTTGGTGCGAAATGGCTTGCGGAGGTATTTGAGGAGACCGTCGTGCGCGGTCTCGACCCCGAACTCGACGTAGCGCACGCCCATGTCACGGCAGTCGGCGAGGAACCCGGGCCTGGCCGCCAGGGACGGAGGGGTCTGGATGATGAACCCCTCGAATCCGTGATGAAGGGCGGCGAAAATGTCCCGGACCTTTCCCAGGTCCTGCCAGTTGTTCGCCGCCGGATCGCCGAACGACTTGTCGTCGATGAAGGCGAGCCGGAAGTCCAGGGGCGCGAAGGCGGCTATCTCTGCCTCGTAGCCTGCGGGGTCGGCAGGAACGACCTGTGTGGGGACGGTGCAGAAGTTGCAGCGGAACGAGCATCCGCTGCTCATGCTGAACCGAGGAATGCACTGGAGCCCGTCGAAGAGCCGGTAGTCGAGCGTGGTCCGAGGGCGCGCCCCGGGCAGAAAGTCGGGCAGGTTCGCGACGTCGTGGAGAAAGCTCACGTGGGGGTGCCCCAGGAACACCTCCGGGTCGACATAGCCCCCGACGACCATCGTCGCGCCAGTGGAGGCCAGATGGAGCAGCTGCTCCACATTGGCGTCCAGCGCCGAGAAGAAGAACACGTCACCCTCGGCCGCCTCCGCGAGCCTGCTGTGCGCGACGTCGAGATCGTCGACGACCATAAGCTCTTTGCGGAAATGCTCGTCGGGGAGCATGGAGGCGACGATGGGTATCCAGTATGGGATTTCCATGAAGTGTTGTGGCATGTAGTAGCCACGCATGCGGGCGTATGAACGCCTGTAGTAGTCCCTCATGGTGCTGTCCTCGGTCAGCAAGAGGTCGCTGAACTGGACCAGGACGGCTCGGGACACTGCCCTCTCACCGGAAGGGAGAATTCCTCTTCTGATGCCGACTGTTGGGATGGGCACGGACATGGTTTTCCCCCCCGCCGATCACACGCTGGACACGGACAGGTCATGCTAGCTATGGGTCACAACCAGAGCAATGGCGTAGGTGTGGCCAGAGGAATCAACGGGGAGTGCACACATCAGGGTTCCGGTGTCTCGTTGCGCCAACGTTTTGCGGCAGCCGCTACGACTTCTGCGGGGTCGAAGTCGCGCAGAAGTTCGCTGAGACGGCATCCCAGACAGGCCTGACGGGCTGAGCGGTCGCGGGCCGGGTGAGAGCCTCCAGGACTGCCTGGCTAGACCGTGTCCTATGTGGTCCGGCGGACGAGTCGCTTGTAGCAGCAGATGGCGGCGACGAGGCCGAGAAAGGCCAGGTAGTTGCAGGGATGGCGCTCGTAACAATGGTCGAGCCGGCGGTAGCCGGTCAGCCATGACATGGTCCGCTCGATCACCCACCGACGGCGGCCGAGCCGCTCTGATGACTCGATGCCCTTACGGGCGATGCGGACGCCGATTCGCTTGCCGCGTAGCCCTTTTCGCAGTTCAGGTATGTCGTAAGCCTTGTCTGCGTGGAGGCGTTGGGGCTTGAAGTGACGGCCGCGGTGGGGGTCGTGTCTCGTTTGGTGACCGAGCACCATCGGCTTCAGCGTTTGGCTGTCGTGGGTGTTGGCGGCCGAGATGCCGACGAGGAGGGGCAGCCCGTTCGCGTCCGACAGGACGTGCATCTTGGAACCCTGCTTACCCCGGTCCACGGGGCTCGGACCTGTGAGTTCGCCCCCTTTTCAGCCCGGACGTGGGCGGAGTCGAGGACTGCACGGGAGAGGTCGAGGAGGCCGACGTCGTCGAGCCGGTGCAGGATCTCCTCGTGCAGCCGGCCCCATACGCCGGCTCTCGACCAGATCAGAAACCGGCGATGGGCTGTCGACTTCGACATCCCGAAGCAGGGCGGCAGCGATCGCCAGGCACAGCCGCTGACCAGCACGTAGACGATCGCGGCGAACAGCGTCTCATCAGGCGTGTCCTGCGTCCCGCCACCTTGCGGCCGCACCCTCGACGCCGGGATCAGCGGCTCCGCGATCTCCCACAACCCGTCCGGAACAATCCAACTCCACGTACCCCGCCCCATGACCGGCTCAATGACCGCCAGACCACATAGGACACGGTCTAAGACCTGCACGAAGGACGGAATGCCCGGCCCCACGACGCCGTGGCTGGCCCAGGAGGAGTCGCCGTCAGCGATGTGGCCCTCCCACCATCCGTCGTCACCGTGCCAGTTCGCCCGCTGGCCAGCGAAGTTGGAGTGTTCCCAGGCGCAGAGATGGCAGTCGACCACCGGGTGAGGAGTGCCCGTGCGACCCCGTGGTGGGGTCCGGCGCGCGGCACGCTCCTCACGGCTTGACGGGCGCGTCCGTACGGTGGCCGCGCGAGCGCCAGCGCTCGAGCAGGGCCGTCAGCAGGCCGCGCTTGTGCGCACGCTCCACCCGGGTCTCCCACTTCTCGACCGTGCGGGACTGATAGCCGGTCCGCTCGCTGATCTCCAGCGGGGAGATGCCCGCCTCCAGCGCCCGCGCCGTCACCTCCCGCGCACGGGCGGGCAGCCGCAGCCCCGCCTCGTAGTGGGCGGCGCGCTGCCGGCCGACCTCGTCGAGCTCGCGCAGCACCTGGTCGCCCCCGTACGCCTCCATGCCGCCGATCGTGCCCGCCGGAACAGGTCTGCACGGGCGGGTTCCCGGAACATGGCGCAGAGCGCGCGCCGCCGTCAGCCCACACTGGCCCCTGCCCGTCCCGGTCACCCGCCGCCCGGGCCGCGCCGATCGCCCGGCGCTGTGCCGCGCGCCCGCGCGTCCCTCGCCGCCGGCCCGTCGCACTGGCCCGGGCGCGAGGGGGACATGTACCGGTGTGAGCAGGCTCTGCTGGGCGGACGTGGTGGACCGGGCCGCCGTCATCGTGACCGGCTACGGCCCGGTCGGCGGCTGTACCCTGCGCCAGGTCTACTACCGGCTGGTGGCCGCGGCCGTGATCCCGCACACCGCGCCCGCCTACCGGCGCCTGTCCGCGCGCCTTGCGCAGGCCCGCCGCCGGGAGGGGTTTCCCGATCTGATCGACCCGCTGCGCGAGGTCCACGTCCCGCCGGCCTGGCCGGACACCGGCGCCTTCCTGCGCGAGGCGCCCGCCTGGTTCTGCCTGGACCACACCGCCGGCCAGGACGCGGCCGTCTACGTGGTCTGCGAGAAGGACACCCTGCGCGCCCAGCTCACCGGCTGGCTGGCCGAGTCCGGGATCCCCGTCCTGGTCGTGCGGGGGTTCGGCAGCCAGAGCTACGTCCAGGTCGTCCGTGCGTGCACCGCCCGCGACCCGCGACCGGCCGTGCTGCTCTACGTCGGGGACTTCGACGCCTCCGGCGCCGACATCGAGCGTGACTGGGTGGCCCGTACCGCCTGCTGGGCCTCGGCGGAGGGCGTGCTGCTCACCTATGACCAGGTCCGCGAGCACGAACTGCCGCCGGTCGAGGGGAAGCCGGGCGATCCCCGCTGGCCGGCGTTCGCCCGCCGCTACCGGCTCGACGCGGACCGCTTGGTGCAGTGGGAGGTCGAGGCACTCGATCCGGCCGAGCTCCAGCGCCTGGTCGCCGCCGCCGTCGCCCCGTACGTCGACAACGCGGTCCTCGCCGCCCGTCTCGCCGAGGAGGCGCGACAGCGCGCCCGGCTCCGCGCGGCCCTCGACGACGCCGGACGCCGGCTGGCGGGGGAGGGCCTGATAGCCAGCGCCGACACGTGACCACCCCGCCCCCCGCCCGCTCGTGTTCGCCGGCCCGCCGGCGCGACCCCGTACGGCTCGGGCGGCCTCGCACCGCCGCTCGTCGGCCGCTGCTCCCGGCAGGCACACCCGTATCGCTGCTGGTCGTGGAGTTGTTCGGCGTTGTTCGGCCGAATTCGTCGGCCGGCCCCGGCCCGGTTACGGCTCGTCGAGGACCAGCCGTCCGACGTCGTCCGGCAGCGTTCGACGCTGTCCTGGCTTCCGTTCTGCCGCACCCGAACGACTGCACGCCGCACCGCCCCGTGGTGTCCCCCCTCCGGCCTGCATCATCCGGGGCCAACTTCCAGACGGAGACGGCCGATGACCGCCGCGTCCGGACCCGTACGGCTCGGCCGGATCGTGCTGGCGCCGAGCTGCCGCACCCGGGGCCTGACCGGGCGCCCGGAGGCGGGGAGCCGGGTGTTGCCAGGCAGCGGCAACACCTTGCGCCCCTCCACGCCGCCGGTCTTCACCGGTATCGCCGCGAAGCCCCGGCCCGGTGGCGATACTGCGGTGAGGCGACCGGAGCGACGGGGGAGGAGCAGGTGAGCGAGGACGAGATCCGGCACCCGGCCCTGGACGGCGTCCTGGCGGCCGGCGCCGCGCGCGGTGCTCCAGGAGGTCCTGCTCCCGTGCACGTGGCCGGAGCTGGAGCGCCTCGCCGAGATCGCCACCGGACGCAGCCGTGCCCGGGTGTACGTGGGGGACCTCGGTGAGGCCGGGCCCGAGCAGCTCCTCGTGCTGTGCCTGCGAGGAATTCCCGGGGCCGTACGGATCGATGGGCCCCTCGCTCCCGTCGCGGAGGTCCTGGCCGCCCGGGCCCGCACTGCCGCGCTGAACGTCGCCGCCGTACACCGCGAGGCCGGCCGACCGCAGGAGGCCCGGCTGTGGCGTACCCGGGCCCGCCGGATCCTCAAGGACGGCCGCGCCGCCCGCCGCGGCCGGAGCGTACGGGCCGCCTCGGCCGGGCTGCCCACCCTCGGCCGCCGCTCCTGAAGTCCGCGCGCGGCGCTCCGGTCGGTGGCGGGCGTGGCTTTGACGATGCGTACGGGTTCGCCGTCGAGCAGCACCTCGTCGATGAAGTCGTCGGTGGCAGGGAGCCTGGATCGATTGCCATCGAAGTTGGGCCATCGCACCGTTGGTCGCCCGGATCCCCTCATCTGGCTGAATGATCGCCGACGACGCTTCCGATGGCCTGCTCGTCCAGGTGGGGGACCCTGGGAGTCAGGCGGTGCATCTACTGTTCTCCGAGCCCACACGGCCCTACGAAGAGGAGCCGACCCTTGACTTCATCGTGCGGGCCCGCGGCCGACGGGTGAGCATCGAGGCCTCGGTTCGGACCTGGGACGGCGACGGCCTCGAGTTGTTCATCTCTTCCCTGGCGGAGGACTTCCGCGGCTGGCAGGGAGCGCGGACCTGGCACCCCCTCGAGTACGACCTGACCCTCTCGGCAGAGCACCGGTCCGGCGGCCATGTCCATCTGACATGGGGCATCCACGACCGTCCACCCGCCGAGGAGTGGCACTTCGAAACGACCACGGTGCACGCTGCGGGCGAGGACATGCGGCATCTCGCCGCCCAGATCCATGCCCTTCTCATCAGCGCGGCCCAGTAGCCGAAACGCCTGGTACCCCGCGGACCGGTCCAACTTCGTTGGCAAACGGTCCAACATCACTGTCAAAGGACAACCGGCCCGCACGTCTGGCCCCCGCGCCAGACCTGACAACCAGTTGTCACGCTCACCGAGAGTGATGGTCAGTTGTCACGCCGCCCTGCCACGTTGCCGGGAGACCGCGTGACAGTCGCCACCCGGAAGCCCATCAATTCAGGCATTACGGCGTGGAGGCGGCCCGGAAACCCTTCTCCGGGCCGTTTCCGCGTGACAGGCGCGACAGCGTGACACCCCACCACTTGAAGCTCTGGGCACTCTCCGGCGGCCCGACCCCAAAGCACCGCGTCCGGCCTGAGCCTCTACCAAGTCCTCGACGCCCTGCAGGACATGCTGCTGTGCCGGACCGGCGCCTGCACCATCTGCGGCCGTCCTCTGTCGAATCGCCGACCTGGAATTCTCGGCGCGGGTAAGCCCGTCGACGGCGGGGGCGTCGCGACCGACACCCTCCTCAGCCACTCACCGGCTTCGTCCTCCAGGAGCAGCCGGAGGAGGAGTTCCCGGGCGCCGCAACCCCGCCCGTCACCGCCGAGCTGCGCGCTCGCTTCCCCCTCGTCATGGAGCAGATGCCCCGGCTCGGCCAGGACGAGAAGTCCCGGCGCAGCGTGCGGCCGCTGTGTACGGCGTTCCGGACGCTCGCCTCCGGATGACCTGTCAGGCCAGCGGCTTGCGGTCCGGCCACCAGCGCTGGACGGCCTCGACGGTCGTCGTCGGACTCACGTTGAAACAGAGCTTCGCGGCGGGCGCCAGCTCGCGGGTGACGTCGACCAGGACTTCGAGAAGCGGGGTCAGCGCCGGGTCCAGCCGGATACCGGCGCCGATCACCACCAGATCGTAGTCCTTCGCGGACAGCGCGGCGCGGTAGACCGCCTCGGCCGTGCGGCCGTAGTCGAGCAGGCAGAGGTCGACGGAGAAGCCCAGCTCCTGGAGCCTGGCCCGCTCGGCGGCCACCCCGGCCCGGACCACGTCGACGTCGAGATCGGGGAACGCCACCCGCGACGAGGCCGCGTCCTCCACGAGGACGGGATCGAGCCCGATGGTGAGTACGGACGCGGATACGGATGCGGTTCCGGACATGCCTCGGTACCTCCTGTGCGGTGCGGCTTCCGGACCGAGGGTGGCATCGGGTTGCCCGCGTCGCCAGCCCCGCACTCCTGGGGCGCCGTTCGGCCGGCCGTCTCAACTCGTACGGCAGCATGGTGGCATGGAGCGGCCACGCCAGATGATCGACTGCGACGACCGAAACGGTGCGAAGGGAACGCACCGCCCAAACCCGGCCTGCTTCCAGCTCCCCGGCCGCGACGCGCAGTGCACGGGCACCGGTGTTGAGGGTGGCGGCGTCCGCACGCCGGGCGGCGAGCAGCAGGAGGTCCTCGACCTGTCCGTGCGGGTCACCGCTCCAGCGGGTCCGCTCGGTGTTCCAGCGGTGGAGCATGCCGGTGAGCGCGTCGGTGGCGGTGGCGTCCGCGTGGACGTGTCCGTGCTCGGCGAGGGTGGCGAGCGCGGTGGTGCGTCCGCCGTCGCGCCAGTCCTGGAGGGCGGCGCGCTCGACGACGTCGCGCTGGCGGCGGTTCTCGGTGAGCTCCGCGCCGCCGACGATGCGGTGGATGCGGGCGAAGGACCCGCCGACGCCGACCGCGCGCAGTTGCACCGGGTCGCCGACGAGGGCGACCTTCGCGCCGGTGGTCGTCGCGTGGCGCAGCAGGACGGCCAGGGCGCGGTCGTCGACCACCGCGGCCTCGTCGACTACCAGGACGCCGACTCCGGCCAGGCCGCGGCCCCCGGTGATGTCGCGGGTCCAGGCGGCGATGGTCTGGCTGTCGATGCCCGCCTCGGCCGCGAGGTTCGCCGCGGCGAACGACGCCGTCGGTACTCAGGCGGTTCGCACCGTCCAGGTCCTGGCCCCGGGCGGCACGGCCCCGGCGCCCCGCGAGGCGATCACCGCACCGAGGAGGGCGGCTCTGCCGCAGGCACCGGTGAAAACCCGGGACATGGCCCCTCCCTGCTTCCACCCCCAGACCACCGCGAGGCCGCCCGCCAGGCGGTCATCCGTCTGACGGCGCCGCGGACGCGCCGACACCACACCAGCCGAGCACACGGGTGAGGACCGGCTGACGCTCAATTCGCCAACTGGGGCGCTCAGTCACCACACCGTATGACTGAGCTTGCTAGGTGGCGGATGAGCGCTCTGCTTGGCGGAGCTGAGCATTCTGATGGGCGGATCCGGCGTCCTCCCCGGCGGGACCGGGGGTGGTCCGTCCCAGGCCCCGGCGGATCGCGATCTCCACGGGTGAGTACGCGCCGTCGGCCCGCTCCAGTTCATACGGCGCGGCCGGCATCAGCGGCGGCTGGGCCATGAAGCGCGGTCGCACCCCGTGGTGCGGCTGTGCCGCGTGGACCAGGAACGGATGGCACAGGAAGACGTCGCCCGGGGAACCGGTGGCGAGGGCGAGCGGCCGGTGGGCGGATGCCGTTACGAGGTCTGGCGCGACGGCCAGGCCGCTCGCGCCCTCCTCCCCGTACGGCTCCAGCACCTTCGGCACGTCGAGGTGGGAGCCGACCCGGATCCGGGTGGGGGCGTCTTCTTCCCCCACCTCGCTGAACAGGAACAGCATCAGCAGGGCCCGGCCGCGTGAGCGGAGGTTGGTGAAGGGCCAGGTTTCGCCCTCTACCGCGTAGCTGCCCTCGATGTGCCAGCCCGCGTCGCCGGGCTCCTGTTCGTGCGGGAAGCGCAGCGGGAAGGTGCCGAGCGAGTAGCGCGGCTCCCAGCGCCCGGCGCCGGCCAGCAGGTCGTACGCCCGGTGCAGAGCCGGGGAGTTGGGCGCGGCGGCGAACGGTCCCTGTGCCATCCCGCCGACCCAGTGCACGGGCTGCGTCCACGTCTTCGGGTCGTCCGGGTCGCAGCCCGTCTCCCGCCACAGCAGCCGCGCGCAGCCCGCGGCCACGCGGGGCGCGACGGCGCCCTCCAGCCTGACGAAGCCGTCGCGGAGGAAGCGGGATACCAAGGTCGTGTCGTCCATGCCCCCATCGTGCGGCGCCGACCGTCCCGGTCACCCGACACTTGCCGCACCGCTTTTATCGGGTGCGGTGTGCAGCGCCGCGCCTGATGGAATCAATGGCCGGGATCTTGGAGGCGACCGCCCTCCGCGTGCCACACCTCTGCCGCACGCCCTGGCCCCTACGGGGGTAGGGGGTCGGTTTGGCACTGTGGTGTGACGCGGTGGATGGAGCCTTGGTCCTAATTTTCTGGCCGTCGGCAACGGGTCGGCCAGGAAGTGGAGGAGAAAACAATGTCGTTCAGGGTTTCGCAGCGCGTCGGCAAGGCTTCCGGGTCCGGTTCAGCAGTCGTTCGTCCGGGATTCGCGCGGCGGGTCGGGTACGCGGCAGTGCTGCTTCCGGCCTCGGTCGCCACGGTCGGTGCGGTTGCGGTCGGACGTTCGGACAGGGCGTGTGAGTGGTGGGCCCGGGCCGGTGAGCAGGGCTTGGCAACGCAGACGTCGAATGGGCGGCCTGGTGCGGCGCGTCTGCTGGCACATGCCCTGTTGTGCGTGCCGCTCGGGCTGCTGGCGCTCATCCCCGTGGGCGTCGAGGTCTTGTTCGTTCTTCGCGGGGTCCTCTACCCGCTGGTCGACCGCGGCCCTTACAACCACTCCCGGGGCGGTCCGAGCGTCGGTGGGGCCTGGGTGGCGCACCTCGGTGTCGCCGTGCCGTTTGCGGTTGCCGGGGTGGGCGCCCTGTGGCTGTTGGGGCGCCTGCACTCCCGCCTGGCGGGCTGGATGTGGGGCCGCAAGGTCGGGCTCGGTCCCTTCATCATCACGGCGGCGGCCTCCGTTGGTGGGGCCGCGTTGGTCATCGCCTGGATTCACCAGTTGTGAGGCCGGACGTAAACGGCGGCACCGGTGCCGTCGGCTCTGTTCTCCCGAAGCTACGGCGAAGTGACACGTAGCTCTCTGTAAGCAGAGCGGCCCTCGGTCAGGGAGAGCGGGGCGAGGTCCGGGGACTTCTCCGGTCTGGAGGGCGGCGAAGCCGGCGTGGGCCTGCTCGACGGCTTCGAGGTATGCCTCGCGCTTGGCGTGTTCGGCGAGCGCCCGGTAGATGCTGGCCACCGAGGGGTTCCGTCCCTTGCGCTTGCCGGTGGGGATGAACAGGTCGGGCTGGATCTGTTCGAGGGATTCGCCGAGCGCCCGGTGCCGTAGCACGGTGTGCAGCATGTAGTCGGTGATGACCGGGGGCCAGCCGCCGTGCTTGCCCTTGCGGACCGCGGTGTCGAGCCCCTCCAACGTGGACTCCCGGATGTTCTCCCGCTCGGTCTCCGCCGTCGCTGCGAAGAACGCGAACAGCAGCTTGCCCGGGCCGGTGGGGTCGTAGATGCCGGGCAGTGGCCCGGCGAGCATCTCCAAGACCAGGCCGTGGGCGGTGAGGTGGTCCGCCAGGGCGGTGAGATCGGCGGCGTCGCGGCCGAGCCGCTTCATCTCGTACACGGTGAAGATGACCCGGCAGTGCGGGGCGTGGGCCCTGACCTCCCGCGCTGTCCGCAGCGCTTCCTCGAACTTGGGCCGCACGCGGTCCCAGGTGCTGATCTTCTCGCTGAAGATTTTGTCCCGGGAGATGCCGTGCTTGCTGAGCGCGTCGAGCTGGGGGATCGAGTTCCTGCCCGAGGGTTGAGCAACGGGCGTAGCCGATGCGGATGTCCGCGCTCGACAGGTCCGGGTCGATCGGCGCCGGGGGCGGGGTGCCCGGCCACTGTGGTCGGCCCGGGCCGCGGTCGGCCGCGGTCGGCCGGGGTCGGCACTCGCAGCGCCTTCTTCAGCCGGAGCACCAGGGTGAAACGGTGGGTGTGGTAGGCGGGGGCGACCGCGCCGCCGCGCGAGCGGCACGGCGAGCCGGACTGCGCCTCACGCTTCGAACAGGCGTGCTGTTCGACGTCGTCGGCGTCCGACTGGTCGGTTCGCGATGGCTGCTGAGGGCCCGCCGTGGGCCCGGATCTTCGCACAATGCAAGTCTCAGAAGGGGGACCGTCCCGCTTTCGAGTGAGAACGGGTTCCGAGAACCGATCTGGGGTCGGGCCAGCTCCGGCGGCCGGTTGTCGATCTTGCTCGCGCAAAGGATCGTTTGTGAGAGTGGCTGCATGCGTCAGTCTCCGAAGTCGGCTGCGCAGATGGCTGGAGTCGGGTGCACTGAGTACGGCCTCCGCTCGCGGGCCGTCGGCCCTGGCGGCTTCTCAGTCGGGTGGGACGGCTGGGTCGATGATCCGATACCCCACGCCGGGTGTGGTGGCGATGACCGCGGGGCCGCCGAGTTTGCGGCGCAGGCGGCTGACGGTCACCGTGACCGTGTTGGTGAACGGGTCGGCGTGTTCGTCCCAGACCTGTTCGAGGAGGCCTTCCGTGCTGAGGAAGGCGGGGCTCGCGTCCAGGAGGGCTTCGAGGACCGCGAATTCCTTCACGGAGAGGTCGAGTCGGCGGCCGTCGCGGCTGACGGTGCGGCGCGTCGGGTCGAGTTCGATGCCCGCCGCGCTCAGGGTGCGGGACCGGGCGCCGGGGCGACGGCGGGCCAGGGCGCGGATGCGCAGGACGAGTTCGGGGAAGTGGAAGGGCTTGGCGAGGTAGTCGTCGGCGCCCAGGGTGAGGCCGCTGACACGGTCGCCGGGCGAGTCGGCGGCGGTCAGCATCAGGACCATCACGCGGCCGTCCCGCTCGGTGATCATCTGGCAGAGGGTGTCGCCGTGGATGCCCGGCAGGTCGCGGTCGAGCACGACGACGTCGTACGGGTTGACGTCCAGCTTGGCCGCGGCGTCGAGCCCGTCGTGGGCCACGTCCACGGCCATGCCCTGATCGCGCAGCCCCTCGGCGACGACTTCGGCGAGAGAGCGGGCGTCCTCGACCACCAGGACTCTCAACGCGCCACCCCCGTCTCCGTGTCGGGGGCTTCCGCCCTCGCCCTGCCGTCCGTACGGGGGAGGGTGATGCTCACCCGCAGGCCGCCGTCGGGGCGGGCGCGCAGGTCCAAGGTGCCGTGGTGGGCCTGGGCGATGGCCGCGACGATGGAGAGGCCGAGACCGCTGCCCCGGCCGGTGCCGGTCCGGTCGGCGCCAAGGCGGCGGAAGGGCTGCGCGAGCTCCGCCACCCGCCGCTGGTCGAGGACCGGCCCGCTGGACTCGACGACGAGGGACACCGTGCCCGCGTCGTCTCCTTCGGCCCGCACCCCGACGCTGAGCCAGCCCCCGGGGTCGTTGTGCGCGATCGCGTTGTCGACCATATTGTCGGCCGCGCGGCGCAGCAGCGTCCGGCTGCCCCACACCCACGCGGAGTCGTCGATCCGGTTCTCCCGCACGGTCAGGCCCTTGGCCGCGATGTCCTTCGCCCGTCCGGTGAGGGCGGTCAGCGCGAGTCGGCCGAGGGCGAGGTGCGCCGAGTCGGTGAACTCGCCGTGCCGGGCGCGGGCCAGGACGAGGAAGCTCTCCAGCAGCCGGTCCACCTGGTCGAGTTCGGCGCGCATCCGGGCGGCCAGCGTGGCCGTGGTCCCGGGTACCGGGCCCGGCTTGGCGAGGGCCACGTCCAGGGAGGCCCGCATCGTGGTGAGCGGGGTGCGCAACTCGTGGGAGGCGTTGGCGACGAAGAGGCGCTGGGCGTCGAAGGAGCCCTCCAGACGGCCGAGGAGGTCGTCGATGGTGTCGGCGAGGTCCTTCACCTCGTCGCCCGGGCCGCCGATGGCCAGGCGTTCGTGCAGGTTGTCGGCGGTGATCCGGCGGGTGGCCGCTGTCATCACGCGCAGTGGGCGCAGCACCCGGCCCGCGACGAACCAGCCGAGGCCGACCGAGATCACCGCCATGACGCCGAGGGCGATGGCGGAGCCGGTCAGGATCTGCCGGGACCGGGTGTCGTGCGCCCGGGCCAGCTGCTGTTCCAGCTCGGCGATGCGGTCCTGGGCCTGTGCCGCCGTGGCGGGCTGGTCGGTGCCGCTGTCGGGGGCGGTCTGGCTGGAGCGCGATCCGCCGGACGCCACCACAGCCGCGATGGCGAGCAGCGCCGTTCCCGACAGCAGGAACAGGGCCACGTACAAGGCCGTGAAGCGGGTGCGGGCAGTGCCGCGGCGCAGGCCGAGCCGGGCGGTCAGGCCCGTGGGCCGTCGGGGCGGGCCCCATTTCATCCGCCTGCTCCCCTCTCGCCACCGCACCAGGAAACGTACCGGGCCAGGCTAAGCCGAGGCGCCTAACAGCGGGATGACAGTGGCCGTTCGGCCCCTGTAACTCGCTCCGTTACAGGGTGGGGCCATGAGCGACGAGAGTACGAAAGCGACGATCGAGGTCATCGGTCTGCGGAAACGCTTCGGGCCACAACTGGCCCTGGACGGGATGACGTTCACCGTGCGGCCCGGACGGGTGACCGGCTTCGTCGGCCCGAACGGCGCGGGCAAGTCCACCACCATGCGCGTGATCCTGGGCCTTGACGCGGCGGAGGAGGGAGAGGCCCTGGTCGACGGGGTGCCGTACCGCACCCTGCGCCGCCCGCTCCGGCATCTGGGGGCACTGCTCGACGCCTCCGCGCTGCAACCGAGCCGCACCGCCCGCAACCACCTGCTGTGGCTGGCCCACTCGCAGGGCCTGCCGGCCCGGCGGGTGGACGAGGTCGTCGAACAGGCCGGCCTGGGCACGGCGGCCCGGCGCAGGGCCGGCGGCTTCTCGCTGGGCATGCGCCAGCGCCTGGGGATCGCGGCGGCGCTGCTCGGTGACCCGCCGGTGGTCATGCTGGACGAGCCGTTCAACGGCCTCGACCCCGACGGCATCGTGTGGATGCGCGGCTTCCTGTCGTCGCTGGCCCGGCAGGGCCGCGCCGTCCTGGTCTCCAGTCACCTGATGAGCGAACTCGAGGACACCGCGGACCACCTCGTGGTGATCGGCCGCGGCCGGGTCGTCGCGGACACCGGTGTGTCCGAGCTGCTCGCCGAGGCGTCCGGCGGCCGGGTCACCCTGCGTACCTCCGCGCCTCCGCGCGCCGCCCAGGTCCTGCACGGCGCGGGTGCCACCGTTCTCGCCACCGGCCCCGACACCCTCGGCGTCACGGGCCTGCCCGACGAGGAGATCGTGGCCCTGCTCGCCCGGAACGGGGTGCCGTTCTCCCAGGTGTCCGCGCACCGGGCGACGCTCGAAGAGGCGTACATGGAGCTCACCCGGGACGCGGTGGAGTACCGGGGCGTCCCGGCGGGGGAGGTCGCGCGATGACCGCCACCGTCACCCCGCGTCCCCCGGCCACGAGGCGCGACGAGCAGAGCGGTTTCGTCAGGACGCTGCACGCCGAGTGGACGAAGTTCCGTACGGTACGCGGCTGGGTCCTCGCCATGGCGGGGGCGCTCCTGGTGACGATCGTGGTCGGCCTGCTCGGCACGGCCGCCCCCGCCCCCGGCGGTCGCGGCGCCGACTCCCTCTCGTACCCGAAGGGACCCGGCGGCGAGGCCGTCAACGACAGCTTCTACTTCGTCCGCAAGACGCTCACCGGCGACGGCGCCCTCACCGTTGCCCTGCGGTCGCTGACCGGTGTGGCCGACACCGGGACCGGCAGGACGGCCCAGGGCGCCCAGCCCTGGGCGAAGGCCGGGATCATCGTGAAGGAGAGCCTCACCCGGGGATCCCCGTACGCGGCGGTCATGGCCACCGGCGGCCACGGTGTGCGCATGCAGTACGACTACACGCACGACACGGCGGGCCCTTCCGGCAAGGTCACCCAGGAGTCCCCGCGCTGGCTGCGCCTGGTCCGCTCCGGCGACGTCCTCACCGGCTCCGCCTCCACCGACGGCTCCCACTGGACCGAGGTCGGCCACGCGAAGCTGCCGGGGCTCGCGCGCACGGTGCAGGCCGGGCTCTTCGCCACGTCACCGCAGGCGAAGCAGGACACCGCGGCGGGCGCGGGCTTCAGCCCCGCCGTGGCCACCGGCGCCTTCGGCCGCCCCGCCCTCACCGGCGGCTGGTCCCGGAGCGCGTGGAGCGGCACACAGGTGGGCGGCGACGCGGGCACCTCCGGCAGTTACTCGAACTCCACCGGGGGCGGCTTCACCCGGACCGACGACGGCGGGTACACCGTGACCGGGGCCGGTGACATCGCACCGGTCGTCGGCGGGCCCGTCATGGGCGTCGGCTTCTCCGTCGAGAACTTCCTCGTCGGCACCTTCGCCGGGCTGATCGTGGTGATCGCCGTGGGCACGGTGTTCATCACCGGCGAGTACCGGCGCGGTCTGCTGCGTACGACCATGGCGGCAACTCCCCTGCGGGGCAGGGTTCTCGGCGCCAAGGCACTGGTGGCCGGGGGCGTCGCGTTCGCCATCGGCCTGGCGGCCGCCGCGATCACCGTTCCCGTCGGGGAACGCAGCGCGCGCGGCAGGGGCTTCCTCGTCCTCCCTGTCACGTCGGCGGCCGAAGTGCGCGTCGTGGTCGGCACCGGCCTGCTCTGCGCAGCCGCCGCCGTGCTCGCTCTCGGCGCCGGCGCCCTGCTGCGGCGCAGCGGCACGGCGGTCGCCCTGGTCATCGCGTCGATCGTGCTGCCCTTCCTGCTCGCCACCTCCGGCGTACTGCCCCCGGGCGTCTCGGAGTGGCTGCTGCGGACGACCCCGGCCGCGGGTTTCGCCATCCAGCAGACCCTGCCGCGGTACGCGCAGGTGCTCAGCGTGTACGAACCGTCGACCGGCTACTACCCGCTGGAGCCATGGGCCGGCCTCGCGGTGCTGTGCGGATACGCCGCGCTCGCCTTCGGTCTGGCCGTGGTGCGGCTGCGCGGGAGGGACGTATGAGTCTCCTGAGAAGCGCACGGCTCACGAGCACGGCGGACGGCGCGTGGCGAGGGGACTTCGGCCGCGCCCTGCGCGCGGAGTGGACGAAGCTGCGCACCGCAGGAGACACGGGCAGGTTGCTCCTGCTCGCCGTCGCGCTGACCGTGGCCGTCGGCTGCGGCGCCGCCAAGGCCGTGAAGTGCCCGGATGCGGGGTGCGGCCAGGACGCCGTCAAGCTCGCCCTGACCGGCGTCACCGTCGGGCAGGCGGTCGTCGCCGTCCTGGCGGCGCTGGCCGTCAGCGGCGAGTACGGCACCGGGATGATCCGCACCACGCTCACGGCGGTGCCGAACCGGCTCACCGTCCTCACCGCCAAGGCGACGGTCCTCGCCGCGGTCGTCCTGACCTCCGGGACGGCTGCCGTCCTCGCCTCGCTCCTTGCCGGCCGCCACATCCTGCCCGGCAACGGATTCACCGAGGCGCACGGCTACGCCCCGCTGTCCCTGGCCGACGGCCCGACCCTGCGCGCGGCCGCGGGTTCGGTCCTCTACCTCGTCCTGGTCGCCCTGATCGGTCTCGGCGTGGCGACGGCGGTACAGGAGGCGGCGAGCGCCATCGGAATCGTGCTCGGGCTGCTCTATCTCTTCCCGGTCGTCATCCAGGTGGTCAACGACCCGGAGTGGCAGCGGCACCTCCAGCAGATCGCGCCCATGACCGCCGGACTCGCGGTCCAGGCCACCGTCCGTCTGCACGAGCTGCCCATCGGCCCCTGGGCCGGCCTGGGCGTGCTCACCGTGTGGGCCGCGGCCGCGCTGCTGGTCGGCGGCCTGCTGCTGCACAGGCGCGACGCGTAGCCGAGTCGGGCCGATTACGGGCACGGTGGCTTGCCCCCGGCCCGGCGCCTCACCCGGTCGACGATCCGGCCGACCGGGAGCGACGCCGGGCGGGCGGGTCTTCAGGCCGCCGGCCCGGACCCACCGTCCGCCGCCGGTCGGGCGGCTTCCGCCTCGGATACTGTGCGAAAGCCGGGCACTACGGACACCGTGGTGGCGAAGGCGAGGTGGGAGTTCATGTCCAGCTCGAACCGGCCGTAGGGGTTCACGTGGGTCCAGAACAGCGGGGACAGCGCCCGCCGATCGGCGTCGGTGAGCCACTTCTGCCACTTCCCCGCGCTCAGGATCTCTTGGAGGAGCAGCGTGTTGACGTGCACCAACGCCGACTGGGTCGGTCCGGCCCGGGGTGGTGGGGTGGCGATGGCGGACCGGGTGGGAAACGTCTCTGGGACGCGTTACGAGAAGTTGGTCGCCGACGCGAGAGAGCTCGTTGCGGCAGTGGCCCGGGCGCAGTTCGGGCTGGAGGACATCGCGTTGGAGATCGAGCCGATGAGGCCGGTGGACGGTTCGATGCCCAAGGGGAGCGAGGACCTGTTCACGGTCGAGGAGCCGTTGGCGATCTTCACCGATGACATCGGGGTGGCGGCCTCGACGGTGAAGACTGGCGGTGGATCGCTTCCCGCCGACCCGAAGCCAAGCGGCAGGAAGGCGTCGCGTTCAGCGTTCACCGGATTCTGGCCTCGATCAAGGAGGACAGCGAGCGGTGGGCACAGATCGAGGACCCGCCGTTCAACCAGCGCACAGGCAGGCGGGGTTGGACGAACGACGGGGCAAAGCGGCTGGTCGGGCAGCGGGTCGACACGCCGGTCTCGACCGAGGAGAAGGTCCAGGCCACCCTGGTGGAAGAAACCGAGTCGGAGTGGCAGCCGCAGGTCAGGGCACAGGCCAAGCGGTGCGCGGTGTCCTCGGGCGGGCTGGTCATCTCCTGCCGGGCGTACTTCGGCCTCGGTCCAAAGGGCACCTCGGACGCGGGCCGGGCCCGGGACATCACGGTCGCCGTCAGCCCCGCCCACGCGGCCGCCGTCATCGCCGCACAGAGGAGGGTGCGACGAAAAGCGATCTGCATGACGCGGTCGCGGAGGCCATCGCAAACGCCTATTGCCGTCAAGGCGGTGGCGGCCGTGCGGGCCTGGAGGTGAAATTCACGGACGTGGAGTGGTTGAAAATCGCGTCTTAGTACTCCAGCAGCACCTCAGGACACGATCCGCTGCTGGAGTACTAACCCGCTGGGCGAGTCCGCCTGGTGGAGGTCGGCCGGGGACGTACTCCTTCAGGTGTTCGTGTCGAAGCACACCCGGATTGTCAGGCCCCCGCCCTCCGTGTTCGCCGTGGCCGTCGCCGTCGCGCCGTGGGCGCGTGCGATGGAGTCGACGATCGACAGGCCCAGGCCGACGCCCTCCCCGGAGGCGTGCGTGCGCTCGGTCAGGCGGCGGAAGGGTTCGAAGAGGAGGGGGACAGTGGCGTCCGGCACCACCGGGCCGGTGTTCGCCACCTCGATGCCGTCGGGCCCGGTGCGGACCGCCACCCGGCCGCCGGGGACGTTGTGACGTACGGCGTTCGCGAGCAGGTTGTGCAGGAGCTGGTCCAGGAGCACCGCGTCTCCGGACACCGTCAGCGGTCGTGCGTCGACCGTGACCGTCACCGCGTGTTCCGCGGCCTCGGCCGCCAGCGCGTCCGCCGTGCGGCGGGCCGCCTCGTGCACCGTCACGGGCCGGAGTTCGGCCAGGCCCTGGTCGGAGGAGGCCAGGAGCAGCAGCCCTTCGATGATCCTCTCGCTCGTGTCGGCGACGTCGATCAGTTTCGTACGGATCCGGGCGACCCGCTCCGGGTCCGGTGTTCCGGCCAGTCCGATCTCGGCGGCGGCCCGCTGCACCGCGACCGGGGTGCGCAGCTCGTGCGCGGCGTTCGCGGCGAACCGTTGCTGCGCCGACACCAGCCGCTCCATGCGGCCGAGCATGGAGTCGAAGGTGTCGGCGAGCTTCTTCAGCTCTCCCGGCGGGGCGTCCAGGTCGATCCTGCCCCAGGGGCTGTGCCGGGGCGGCGCCCCGAGCAGGTCGTCGCCGGAGAGCCGGCGGGCCGTCTCGGTGATCACGGCGACGGGCCGCAGCACCCGGCCGGCCACCCACCAGGCGAGGACGACGGAGAGGACGGCGTACACGAGAAGAACGAGCAGCGACACCGTCAGCAGCCGTTCCAGTGCGGCGTTCTCCACCGCGTCGCTCACCCGGCTGGTCACCGCCATGCCGCGGCTCACCCCGGGCGGCAGCGGGCCGGGACTCGCGAGCTGGGCGTCCTGCCAGGTCGGTAGCGGGTGAGGGGAGTCGAACGGTGCGGGTGTGGCGGAGGGCGCCTCGTTCAGCCGCTTCGCGGGTACGGCACCGTTGACCGCCACGCTGATCGTGGCGTACAGACCCTCCCTGACCAGGAGGTACACCACCCCCGTCAGCAGTGCGCCGGCCAGGAGCAGCAAGCCGCCGTACAGCGCCGTCAGCTTGGCCCGCTCACCGCCCAGCGTGCCCCTGAAGGTCGTTGGGCGCCGGAGACCGCGGGTGTTCACGAGGTTCCCGGCGTGATGCGGTAGCCCTCGCCGGGCACCGTCTCGACCACCGGTGGCTCACCCAGTTTGGCGCGGAGCTTGCTCAAGGTCACCCGTACCGCGCTCGTGCGGTAACTGGTGTGCTCCTCCCACACCTGCTCGATGAGGTCCTCGCCGCTCACGACGGCTCCCTCCGCGCGCAGCAGCGCCTCCAGGACCGCGAACTCCTTGCGGGACAGGTGCAGGTGGCGTCCGTCGCGGCTGGCCTGGCGGCGGGCCGTGTCCAGGGCGATTCCGGCCCGTTCCAGGACGGGGGGCAGCGCCGGCCGGGCACGCCGGCCGAGGGCCAGGACGCGGGCGAGCAGTTCGTCGTACGCGAACGGCTTGGCCAGGTAGTCGTCGGCGCCCAGGCCGAGGCCGTCGACCCGGTCGCGCACCGTTCCCGCCGCCGTCAGCATCAGGATCCGCGTGAGCAGCCGCTGCTCGACGACCCGGCGGCACACGTCGTCCCCGTGCATTCCGGGGAGGTCGCGGTCCAGGACGAGCACGTCGTACTCCCCGAACCGCAGTTTCCGCAGTGCCTCCGGGCCGTCACCGGCGACGTCCACGGCGAGCGCGTCCCGGCGCAGCCCCTCGGCAATCATCTCGGCGAGGAACGCCTCGTCCTCCACCACCAGTACGCGCATGAGCCCTGTGTACCCGACGGGGGCTTTCGTCGGTGTTAACCCATCCGCTGAGAGAAACGAAACATCCCGCCCCGGCACGCTGCGCCCATGACGACACGAACGACTCCACGCAACACCACTCCGGCCCTCGTGACCGGCCTGGCCGCCCTCTGCCTGCTCATGAGCGCCTGCGCCACCGACGGCGGCACGGCCGGCGCCGGAAGCGGGACGACCAGCGACGAGGGCAAGAAGGCCGATCAGGCGCTGGAGCACCGCAAGTGCCTGCGTGAACAGGGGCTGGACGTGCCCGAGCCCAAGCCGGGCGAGCAGGGCGTGGGCCTGACCATCGGTGGTGACGGGATGTCCAAGGAGAAGATGGAGAAGGCGTTCAAGGCCTGCCGCAGCAAGGGCGGGGCCGGCATGGGCAAGGAGCTGACCCAGGCCGACAAGGACAAGATGATCACGTACGCCCAGTGCATGCGGAAGAACGGCGTCGACATGCCCGACCCGAAGTTCGAGGGCGGCGCGGTGTCGGCGGCGCGGCCGATGCCCCAGGGTGCGGAGAAGGAGAAGTTCGACAGGGCGAACAAGGCCTGCGAGAGCGTGTCGCGATGAGCCGGCGCCAGCTCGTCGTCTCCCTGGCCGTGATCGTGGCCGTCGCCGGGACGGGCGCGGCCGTCACCGCCCTGACCGCGCCGAAGCCGCAGCCTGCGGCGGCGGACCCGGGGCTGCCGCCCGCGACGACCGCGATCACCCGGGGCGACCTCAGCGACAGCTCCCGGCAGGACGGCACCCTCGGGCACCGCGGCGAACGGAAGATCAACGCGGGTGCGGCCGGGACCCTCAACTGGATCGCCCCGGCCGGCTCCGACGTCGGACGTGACGGGCGTCTCTACGAGGTCGACGGCAGACCGGTCCGCCTGATGTACGGCCCCGAGCCCATGTACCGCACGCTCAAGACGGGCGCCGAGGGCAAGGACGTACGGCAGGTGGAGGAGAACCTGGCCGCGCTCGGGTACACCGGCTTCACCGTCGACGACGCGTACTCGGAGAAGACCGCCGCCGCCGTCAGACGGTGGCAGAAGTCGCACGACATGAAGCAGACCGGCACCCTCGGGCCCGACACGGTCGCCTTCGCGGCGGGCGCGGTGCGTGTCAAGCAAGCGAACGCCGCCGCCGGGGACCAGACGGGCCCCGGCCACCCGGTGCTCACCGTGACGGGGTCCGAGCGCGTCGTACGGTTCAAGCTCGCCGTCGCGGACGCGGAACAGGCGAAGGCGGGCACTCGGGTCTCCGTGGAACTCCCGGACGGCACGCGAGCGCCGGGCAGGGTGTCGTCGGTGGGCCGGACCGCCTCGGCGGGCGACGACCCGCAGGACCGCACCCCGAAGATCGACATCACGGTCTCCTTCGACGACCCGGACAAGATCAAGGGCGTCGACCAGTCGCCGGTCGTCGTCGACCTCACCGGCCAGACGCGCAGGAACGTCCTGTCCGTGCCCGTCAACGCCCTGCTCGCCCTGCCGGGCGGCGGCTTCGGCATCCAGGTCGTGGACAACGGCCGGGCCAGGGACGTGGCGGTCGAACTCGGGATGTTCGGGCAGGGGCGCGTCGAGATCAGCGGCCACGGGCTGCGCGAGGGCATGAAGGTCGGGGTGCCGTCCGCATGACCACCACGACCACCACACCCCCGGCCACCGCCACGGCCCCGCCGCCCGCGGTCGTACGGCTCCGCAAGGTCACCAAGGAGTACGCGGGCGGGGTACGCGCCCTCGACGGAATCGACCTGCACGTCGAACGGGGAGAACTCCTCGCCATCGCCGGCCCGTCCGGCTCCGGCAAGTCCACCCTGCTGCACATCGTCGGCACCCTGGACCAACCCACCACCGGGTCGGTGGAGATCGCCGGCCACGACGTGGCCGCACTGGCGGACCGAAGACTGTCGGCGCTGCGCGCCCGGCACATCGGCTTCGTCTTCCAGGCCTTCCACCTGGTGCCCGGGGTCGGCGCGCTGGAGAACGTCGCCGAAGGGCTGCTGTACTCCGGGCTGCCCCGGGCCCGGCGGCGCGAGCTGGCCGCCGACGCGCTCGCCCGGGTCGGGCTCGCCGACCGCATGAAGCACCGGCCGCACGAGCTGTCCGGCGGGCAGAAGCAGCGGGTCGCCATCGCCCGGGCGGTGGTCGGCGAACCGGACCTGCTGCTCGCCGACGAGCCGACCGGCGCGCTGGACTCGAAGTCCGGTGAGACGGTGATGGAACTGCTGCGCGACCTCAACGCGCAGGGCACGACGATCGCGGTCATCACCCACGACACGCAGATCGCACAGGGGTTGCCCCGCCAGGTCCGCATCCGCGACGGCCGGATTGCGGCGGACACCGCGCTCGGAAAGGTCGCTGCCTGATGGGACGCGCGAACAGGACCCGCCGAGGGAGCAGAACACCGCGGGCTGCCCGGCTCGGGCCACGGGACGTTCTGCATGTCGGCTCGGCCGGACTGCGCAGCCGCCCGGTTCGGGTGGTGCTCTCCGCGCTCGGGATCGCGATCGGCATCGCCACGATGATCGCGGTGGTCGGCATCTCGGCCTCCAGCCAGGCGCAGTTGCTGCGGCAGCTCGACGCGCTCGGCACGAACATGCTGGTCGCCAAGCCGGGCGAAGGGATGTTCAGCGGTGAGAAGGTCAGGCTGCCGAAGGATGCGGTGGGCATGGTCGGCCGGATTGCGGGCGTCGAGGACGTCGGCGCGACCGGTGACCTCCCGCACTCCGTCCGGCGCTCACAGAAGATCCCCGAGGACGAGACCGGCGGTATCGCGGTGAAGGCCGCGACCGAGGGGATGCTGGACGTGCTGCGCGGCGCCACGGCCACCGGCACCTGGCTGAACGCCGCCAACGGCCGTTATCCCTCCGTCGTACTCGGCCATGTGACGGCAGCCCGGCTCGGCATCACCGGGGCGGGGCAGCAGGTCTGGATCGACAACCGGTACTTCACCGTCGTCGGCATCCTGGGCCCGCTGCCGCTCGCACCGGAGATCGAACGCGCGGCTCTGGTGGGCTGGGAAGCCGCACAACAACTGCTCGGTTTCGACGGACACCCGACGGCGGTCTACGAACGGTCCACGGACGCGTCCGTAGCCTCCGTGCAGAAACTGCTCGCCCCGACCATCGACCCGCGCAGCCCGCACAACGTGGCGGTCGGGGACCCGTCCTCGGCGCTTCGGGCCAAGGCCGCGACCGAAGGGGCCTTCTCGTCCCTGCTCCTCGGGCTCGGTGCGATCGCGCTGCTGGTGGGCGGTGTCGGCGTCGCCAATACCATGATCATCTCGGTTCTGGAACGCCGCCACGAGATCGGTCTGCGCCGCTCCCTCGGTGCGACCCGGGGCCAGATCAGGATCCAGTTCGTGACCGAGTCCCTGATGCTCTCCGGCCTCGGCGGACTGGCGGGCGTCGCCCTGGGCGCAGCGGCGACGGCCGCCTACGCGTACGTCGCCGCGCTGCCTTGGGTGGTTCCGTCGTGGGCGGTGGGCGGTGGTTTCGGCGCGACGCTGGTGATCGGCACGGTGGCCGGGCTCTATCCGGCGGTCCGGGCCGCCCGGCTGTCCCCGACGCTCGCGCTCCAGGCCTAACGGCCGTACGGCCGGGGGAGGGGCGGCCGTCGACGGTCTGACCGCCAGTGTGGGCACGGCGGTCCAGTGCATCGGGCTCGCTCAGGCCGATCCGGCAAGCGGCCTGTGGCCCGTCGTTGCCGGCCGCCTCGCCGCAGTGCTCCTCCTCCTGCCGCACACCTGGCGCCACGCCTCTCATTTCCGGCAACCGCCGAGAATGCTGATGCAGGCGGCCGTCATCGGCGCGGGTGCAGCACTGGGCCTGTCGCTCTACCTCCTGGCCGCTCATCAGCAGATGCTCGCCATCGTCGTCGTTCTGGCCTCCCTGCACCCGGCCATCCCTACCGTTCTGGGGCTGGTGCTTCTGCACGAGAAGGTGACCGGGAAGCAGATGGCGGGCTTGCTCAGTGCGGGCGCCGCGATCGTCCTCCTGTCCTTGGGATGACCACTCCGCCGAATGTCCCACCACCAGGCCCTCGCGGCACAAAGAGGGAACTGCACCGGGGCAGATGACAGACGCCCCCACTCGTCACCCGTTCTCGAACAAACGACAGGGGGAGAAAGCGCGGTGGAGCCCACCGTTTGAGAGTGGACGACACCGTGAGCGGCAGTGCCCTTCCCGCGTCACTTGCACCTCGTCCACCCCGAGGAGCCCCGCCAGGGGAACCTTCGCCGAGCGCTGCTTCGGGCTGACCGCGAGGCCCTCGTTGCGCAGCAGGTCGAGCAGGAGTTCCGCGAGCGGCATCACCGCGTGGCGGCCCCAGCAGCGTTCCGAGCCGTGGCCGAAGGCGAGGTAGCCGGGCGCGGTGTCCGGGTCGAGCGCGTCCCAGCGCTCGGGGCGGAACTCGTCTGGGTGCTCCCACAGTGCCGGATCGCGCTGCGAGAGCAGCGGCAGGACGAGGATGTCGTCGCCCGCGCCGATCGCCGGATCGAGTTCGGGGTACTCGGGGGAGGCGTTGCGCAGCATGTTCCACGAGGGCGGCAGCAGCCGCATGGCTTCGTACAGGATGTTGCGGTTCGGGACGGACGGGTCGAAGGGCGAGCCCAGCCACAGCGCGTTCGCGACGAGGGTGGAGACGGTGAAGCAGACCGGTGCGGCGGCCCGCCGGTACATGCCCATCGCGTAGCGGCGGTCCTGGTAGTTCCCGGCCTCGGCGGTCCGGCGGGCCAGCGCGGTGAGTTCGTGGCCTGGGCGGGCCCTCAGGGGGCGGGGGAGGGCGGCGCCCGCCGCGATGACGGACCAGGTGAGTTTGGTCGTCAATTCGAGATTCTGGCTCATCAGAATACGCAGCCGATAAGGGTCCCCGCCCAATATCAGATCGCGCAGAAATACATGCCCGGTGTGCGGCCACGGGCCGGAGAGGTCGATATTTCCGGGCAGTGGCCTTTTCAGCGCCTCGCGTACGTCGCGGCCGACGGTCCGCATCACCAGGGCCGCCTCGCTCGGCGGGATGGAACGCCCCTGGAGCGGCTTGAAAGTGGGCCGCTCGACCTCCGTGGCGCGCCGGGCCGACAGGATGCGGTCGGCGAGTTCGTGACCGGCGACCCCGATGGTGTCGGGCTCCAGCCGGAAGACGTCCCTGCCCCGGTGTTCTCGCAGCAGTGCGGCCAGCCGGGGCGCGAATGTGGTGGTCCGGGCGGCGGCGGGGTGCGAGGGGTCCGGGTGTGAGGACGGGAGGCGGGCGGGCGTGGGCTGCGTCATGGGAAGGACTCCGAAGGGCCGGACGAGGCTGCGAACGGTGCCTCTCGGGTCCGCCCCCGCTGGACGACGGGGGCGGACCCGAGCAGCGCTTCTAGTACCAGATGTACCAAGCGCTGGCCTTCAGGCTCTTCTGATGGGACACGGCGTTCTTGATGGCAAACAGAAACTTCATTCTCTGCTCCTTCTCGCCCCTTTATATGGGGCAGTTCCGGGCACAGGGGCACCTCTTGTGGGGGTGGTGTGCCGTTGGCCGTATGAATGTCCCGCGAGTCGCTGAACGATTTCCGAACGTAGGATCAATGCCGCAATTGATCAACCCCGTGCGGGCGCTTTTTTACTTCTCATGACCGAAGGGGAACGACGGCGGCGGAAGCTGGCCGGAATCAATCGCCGAAGAGGCGTGAAGAGGACGGCAGCGTGTGTTTATTGACGGTGGCTCTGACTGCGGAGGAAGTCCCGCTGCCGGTCTAGTAGTGCTTTGTTATGTGGACTTGTCGTGTTGGGGGTCTGGTAGTTCGCCAGCTGTATGAGGGCTGAGGAGCTTGCGGCGGTACGGAGTCGGCTGGAGGAGTTCGCGTCCGAGGTGTTCGCGCCGTTGGTGCGTCGGGACCAGCGCGAGAAGGGTGCCGTGTATCTACGGGGCCTGCTGCTGGACGGCCGCAGGAAGTCGATGCAGCCGACGGCGGAACGGCTCGGTGTCGATCACCAGCAGCTGCAGCAGTTCATGACGTCCTCGACGTGGCCGGTCCAGGACGTGCGGTCCCGGCTGGCCTGGCGGGCGGTGGCGTCGGTGCGGCCGCAGGTGTGGGTGGTGGACGACACCGGTTTCCCCAAGGACGGCCGTTGTTCGCCCGGGGTGGCCCGGCAGTACTCCGGCACCCTGGGCAAGGTCGGCAACTGCCAGGTCGGCGTCAGTGTCCACGCCGTGTCCGACGCCGCCTCGTGCCCACTGTCCTGGCGATTGTTCCTGCCCGCGGCCTAGGACGGGGACGAGGCCGCAGGCCGTCGGCGGGCCTGCCGGATACCCGAGAGGGAACATCACCGGCCCAAGGGGCAGCTCGCTGTGGACATGCTCGACGAACTCGCCGCCACCGGTCTGCGGCCCGCTGTCCTGGTCGCGGACACCGGCTACGGTGCCAACGCCGACTTCCGCCGCAGCCTGGAAGACCGCGGCCTGACCTACGTCCTGCAGACCAAGGGCGAGATGACCGTCCACGGCGAGGAAGCCGCACCTCACCAGCCGGCCTACGGCGGTCTGGGACTGCGGCCGCTGCCCCGTTATCGCACCACCCCGGTTCCCCTGCGAGATCACGTGCTGACCGTGGGCCGTCGCGGCGGCCGCACCGTGACCTGGCACAAAGGCTCGAAGGCGGCGATGAGTTCGCACTTCGTGTTCCTGCGGGTGAGGCTCGCCGGGCGCCGGCCCAAGCCCTGTGACGATGGGACAATCCCATTGGTCTGGCTGATCGCCCAGTGGCCCGAAGGCGGGAGCGAGCCGGTGAAGTACTGGATCTCGAACCTGCCCGCCGACCTTCCCGCCAAGGACCTCGTCCGCCTGGCGAAAGCACGCTGGCGCATCGAGCACGACTACCGCGAACTCAAGACAGCCCTGGGCCTGGACCATTTCGAGGGCCGCTCGTTCACCGGCCGGCACCGCCACGTCACCCTCGTCACCGCCGCCGACCTGTCCCTGACCGAACAGCGGGCCTGCCCAGAAGCCCCTGCCAGGGCCTGACCCTCTACCAGGCCCTGGACCTCCTTCAGCACCTCATCGCCACCTGGACCGGCACCTGCCCCACCTGCCGACAACCCACCTGGCAGCCTTACGACACCACCTGACAAAGCACTACTAGTGTCCTGAGTCTTTGATTCGGTTCAGATATCCGGTGAGGCGTTCGAAGATCTCGTCAGCGGTCTTCGTCCAGACGAAGGGCCTCGGGTTGTCGTTCCAGTCGGCGATCCAGGCTCGGATGTCCTTCTCCAGGGCTTGAACGTTCCGGTGGACGCCACGCCGTATCTGCTTGTCCGTCAGCAGCGCGAATCAGCGCTCCACTTGGTTAAGCCAGGACGAACTGGTCGGGGTGAAATGCATGTGGAACCGGGGATGGGCCAGCAGCCACTTCTGGATCGCGGGCGTCTTGTGGGTGGCGTAGTTGTCGCAGATTAGGTGGACGTCGAGATGGTCAGGGACCTCCTTGTCCAGCTTGGCCAGGAACTTCTTGAACTCCACCGCGCGGTGCCGGCGGTGAAGCGAGCTGATGACCTCGCCGGTGGCCGCGTTCAAGGCAGCGAACAGGGTCGTCACGCCGCCGCGCAGGTAGTCGTGGGTACGGGGCTCGGGCATGCCCGGCATCATCGGCAGCACCGGTGCCGACCGGTCCAGTGCCTGGATCTGCGACTTCTCGTCCACGCAGAGGACGATGGCCCGCTCGGGCGGGTCCAGATACAGGCCCACGACATCGCGGACCTTCTCGATGAACTGCGGGTCCTTGGACAGCTTGAAGGTGTCCACCATGTGCGGTTTGAGGCCGAAGGTCCGCCAGATCCGCGAGACGGTGGACTGACTCAGGCCGCTGGCCGCGGCCATTTCGCGTGTCGACCAGTGCGTGGCGTTCTTCGGAGTGCTCTCCAGGGTTCGCACGACCACCTCCTCGACCTTCTCGTCGCTCACGGTGCGCGGCGGACCGGGCCGCGGCTCGTCGGACAGACCCTGGAGCCGGTCGGCCGCGAACCGCTTGCGCCACTTGGCCACCGTGACCGGGTGGACCCCGAGCTCCGTTCCCGCTGCGGTGTTCGAAGCACCATCAGCGCACGCGAGCACGATCCGGCACCTCAATGCCAGAGCCTGCGAGGACGTTGCCCGCCGCGACCAGCGCAGCAACGTCTCTCGCTCCTCATCCGTCAGAACCACCTCGACCGTCGGCCGACCCATACGCGCCATGAGCCCAGGCTACTTCTAAAGCGAAATAAGGACTCAAAATACTAGGTCCTGTCTGACAAAGGATCTTGGGTGGGGTCGCGGAGTCAGAGGATGAGTGCGGCGAGGCGGACTCCGGCCTTGTAGCGGGTGGCGAGTTCGTCGAATCGGGTGGCGATCGCGCGGAACTGCTTGAGACGGTTGAAGCAGCGTTCGACCACGTTGCGTGCCTTGTAGAGCTCGCGGTCGAAGGCCGGCTGCCTGCCACCGGCCTTCCCTCGCCGCAGGCGGTTGGCCTTCTGGTCGGTCCGTTCTGGGATCACGGCCTGGATGCCTCGCCTGCGCAGGACCTGGCGGATCGCCCGGGACGAGTAAGCCTTGTCGGCGATGTTCGCGTCGGGCCTGCGGCGGGGTCGCCCGGCACCGGTCCGGGGCACCCGCAGCTCGTCCATGACCGTGTCGAAGACGGTGGAGTCGTTGACGTTGTCTGACGCGGGGAACGCGAGCGGCATAGTCATTGGTATGGACATGCTCAAGTCCCGGAGCTAGCCTCAGTCTTGGTCTAGACCGCGTCGGACGTATGCCCTCCGGTTCTTCTCCGCACTGCCACCGCCCTGCCGCCTCACCGCTGCTCGGGCCCGCTCCATCCGCTGCATCCATGCCCATCCGCTACATCGGCAGTGCGTCGCAGGGGTGCGTCCGCCCCCCATCCGCACCCTCGGACCACGGGAGCACGCCATGCGCAGGAAGCTCACTTCGTTACTTCTCGGCCTCGGCCTGGCCGGTTCCGCCGTGCTCGCCACCAGCGGCAGCGCGTCGAGCCACGGCTACACCGACTCGCCGGTCAGCCGCCAGCAACTGTGCGGCAACGGCACCGTCCGCAACTGCGGGCAGATCCAGTGGGAGCCGCCGAGCGTGGAGGGGTCCAAGGGCTTCCCCACGCGCGGGCCCGCCGACGGGCACATCTGCTCGGGCGGCATCGGGCGCTTCTCCGAGCTGGACGACCCGCGGGGCGGGAACTGGCCGGCCACCACCCTCACCGCAGGCCAGAGCCACAACTTTGTCTGGCGGATCACCGCGCGCCACGCCACCACCGACTTCCGCTACTACATCACCAAGGACGGCTGGAACCCGGCCAAGCCGCTGACCAGGGCCGACCTGGATCCGCAGCCGTTCCTCACGGTGCCCTTCGGTGGGCGTCAGCCTGGCGCCACGGTCACCCACGCCGGTGTCCTGCCGCAGAAGACCGGACGCCACCTCATCCTGGGCGTGTGGACCATCGCCGACACCGGCAACGCCTTCTACGCCTGCTCCGACGTCCGCTTCTGACACCCACCCGGCCGGGCCGGGGAGGTCCGCCCACCGGCTCCCCCCGGCCAGGGCGGAACACCCGTCTCCCTGGCCCCGCACGCCTTCGTGCGGGGCCAGAGGTCTTTCCCTCTCGGTCTCCCGTGCCCTCACGGCTCCTGCCAGCCGTGCACGGAGAACGGTTCGCCCTTGAGGCAGTGGGCGATGCCCAGCGCGCTGTACGGGGCAGTGGTGCCGGGATGGTGGTCGCGCGCCTGCTGCAGGGGGTCGGTGAGGCCATCGCGCTGCCTGCCGCGATGGCCACCATTGTCCTGATGTTCCCCGAAGGTCCGCGTCGGTCGCGGGCTTTGAGCGTGTGGGGTGCCGTGGCCAGCTGCGGTCTCGTACTCGGGTTCGTCCTGTCCGGAATCCTTACCGCCCGTCTGGGGTTGCGGTGGATCTTCCTGGTCTCGGTTCCGTTCGTCCTGGTCTTACGAGTTGGTGCGTGATAGCGGGTGAGGCATCGTTGCTGGCAAGTGGCATGATCCGATTGTGGCGATCATGGTCAATCGGGCGGTCCTGGCGCATCGGCTGTTCACTGGAATCTCACGGCATCATCTGGCTTGCTTGATCGAGGAGTTGGCCGTGCCGTGGCAGACCGGTGTCGAAAGCCGCCGCCATGCTGCACGAGGCGGGATCAGGAAGCGGGCAGCGGGTGCCGGCGCCCGTCACCAGCTGGTGTTCGTCGACCGGCTGGTGGCCACGTTGATCCATCTGCGCCATGATCTGCCGCACTCGGTTCTTGGCCTGCTGTTCGGCGTCGATCGCTCCACCATCACCCGCGCGATCGGGGAGATACGTCACCTCCTGGCCGAGCGGGGGTGCGCGGTCCCCGACCGCCCCGGCCTGCGTCTGCGGACGCTGCCGGACGTTTTCGCCTATGCCCAGGCCGAAGGCATCGAGCTGCGGCTGGACGCCACCGAGATCCAGGTCCGCAGACCGCCGGCCAACCGCGGCGGTCGCCGTGCGTTCGTCTCGGGCAAGAAGAAGCAGAACACCATGAAGGCCACCGTGACCGCCGACTGGCGGGGCCGCACTCTATGGACCGATGCCTTGCGACCTGGACGTATGCACGATGCCACGGCCGCCCGCAACGAGGGCATCGCCGTCTGTTTCCAGCACTTTTCCGACGTCGAGGTCCTCCTGGACGACGGCTGCCTCGGCCTCAGTCGCGACCACCGAGGACAAGCGATCACGCCACCCAGAAAGCCCCGGCCGGGAGCACTGCCCGGCAGAGTTGAGCAGTGGCAACGCGACCGCCACGACCACTCGTCCGACCGCATCAGCGTCGAACACGCCCTCGCCGACCACACACGCTGGAAACAACTGACGCGCTGGACCCACCGCCGCGACCGCCTGCCCGACACCTGCCGCGCCATCGCTGGCCTCGTCTCCGACCGAACCAGCAACGACTGACAACACGCCAGGACCAAGCCAAACACGCCTCACCCGCTATCACGCACCAACTCGTAAGTACCATCAAATGGCACGCGCGACGCCCGACCGAATCCGACACGACGACAGGCACCCGTTCAGCGGTCCGGAGCATTGCAGCGGAGACGACGCTCGCCACTTCCTGATCAGCGTCACTCGTGCGTCCGGTCTGACCTGGCCCGGCGGGGTCTTGCGCATCTCAGGTGGTAGGGCCTTTCGAGGGTCAGGGAAATCTATGTCGGATCGTGGGCTCAACCCCGCGTCCGTCCTGGATCCTCGGTGCTGGCCGCCGTCGGGTTCCGGCCGGGTGTGTGGTGGTGGGTGTTCCGGGCGGTTTCGCCCGGAACACCCACCATGCCAGGGCGGTAGTTGGCTTACCTGGCGAGTTCAACCGGTTCGTCCAGTCTCGTCAGTTTCCGCGGGTTTCTCACCAAGTAGACCCGGGTGATCTGCCCGTTCTCCACCACGAGACTCACCGCTGTGGGCAGCTCGCCGTCGATCTCGATCCGGCCCGCGGGTGCCCCGTTGAGCCACACGGCCGTTGTCGCGAGCGGGGTCGCTTCCGCCCGGTTCGCGCGCGCGAGTACCTTCGCCACGAGCTCGACCCCGTGGATCGGAGCCGAAGCGGCGGCCGCGAGCCCGCCACCATCGGCGATCAGGACCACGTCCGGCGCCATGACCTCCACAAGTTGCTGCAACTGCCCGGTACGCAACGCGAGCAGGAACCGCTCCACCACGGCCTGCTGCTCCGACCGGCTCACCCGCACCCGCGGCTGGCGGGCCGCCACATGCTCGCGCGCTCGCCGCGCGATCTGCCGTACCGCGGCCGCGGACTTCCCGATGGCCTCGGCGATCTCACCGTACGGCAGCTCGAAGACCTCACGGAGTACGAACACCGCCCGCTCGGTGGGCCCGAGCGTTTCCAGGACGGTCAGCATCGCGATCGAGACGCTTTCCGCGAGCTCTACGTCCTCGGCGACATCTGGGGTGGTCAGCAGCGGCTCCGGCAGCCACTCGCCGACATAGTCCTCGCGGCTGCGCGCCAACGTCCGCAGTCGGTTGAGCGCCTGCCGCGTGACGGTCCTGACGAGGTACGCCCGCGCGTCGCTCACCCGCGACGGGTCGACGCCGGCCCACCGCAGCCAGGACTCCTGCAGCACGTCCTCCGCGTCGGCCGCGGAGCCGAGCATCTCGTAGGCGACCGTGAACAGCAGGCTGCGATGGGCGACGAACGGGTCCTCGGTCATGATGCCGACGCTGCGCCGGACGTCTGAGGACGCCCGGCCAGCGGGATCTCGCAGGCATCGGAGTAGCCCTGCGAGGTGATCCCATGCGCCGTGTTGCACCTGGCCGCCAGGTTGGCGAAGCCGATGAACACGGTGAGTTCGACCAGCGCCGCCGGACCGAGTCGGCCGAGCAGACTCGCCGACAGCTCATCGGTGACGGTCGTCGGCGTGTTCGTCATGGCCTCGGCGTACTCCATTACCTCCCGCTCCAACGGCGTGAACACCTCCGACTCCCGCCAGCGCGGCACCTGGCTCGCCTTGGCCAGGTCCAGGTTCTGGTTCAGCGCCGCGAAGTAGTTGATGTCGAGGCACCAGCTGCAGCCGACCTGTGCCGCGACGGCCATGTGCGCGAACGTCTTGAGGCTCGCGTCGGCCGCGTCCCAGGTGGCCACCTTGGCTGCGAACTCCTGGCTGGCCTCGGCGAGCTCGGGGTTGTTCCACAGCACCTCGTTGGGCTCGGGCACGGAACCGAGCTGCTTGATCAGGTTTTCGCGGAGCCCGGCGGGGAGCTTGGCTTTCGGGATGCGTAGCGCCATGGTGTTCTCCTTGGACGTTTGCCTGTTTGGCATGAAGACACCGCCGCGCCCACGAATGTGACAACCACCATCGCCACTGCGCATGAATCGTCAACACGCACAGACCGACCCTCGGCCGCGTTCAGACAGCAGTGGCCGGAAGGTCATTCCTCCGTGCCGGCGCGTCCACGTCAGTGGCCGCCTCGCCCCTGGACGCGGTCACACCCAACGCCGGAGCCGGACCAGATCACCTGAGACAACACCCGCCATCCCGACTCCCGGGACCGGATCACCTGGGATCCCCGGCACCCCGGCGTCTCAAATGAACTGGTTGCCGCAGGTCACAGGACTGTCCACGGACCAGATCAACCGAGACCGGGCACAGGCCGGGTGACCTGTCGCCGCGAAGGCTGAGTGTTCTCATCGAACATTGAGCGGGGCCGCCATCAAGAGGACACCGTCAAGGCCAGCGAGGCGACGGCGGTGGCGAAATAGAAACCGGGGAATGCGAGGTTGTAGAGCACGCGGGCGCGCAGATGGAAGGCGAGCGCGCCCAGGTAGAGCAGGGCGAGGCCGCCGGCCGCAGCCGTGGCGAGGGGGCGCAGTGCGGCGTCGAAGAGGCCGAGGAGGAGGCCCGCCGCGCCAGCCAGCTTGAGGGTGGCCAGCCGGGGCAGCCAGGACCGGGGGACACCCACCTGCGCCGAGTTGGCCAGTACGAAGCGCGCCCCGGCGAGGTCGGCGGCGGCGATACCGACGTTGACGGCGACGGTGAGCAGGGTGACAACGAGAAAAGCGAGCTGGGTACTGGTCATGCCTTCAGGATCCGCGGGCACCGCGGCACCTACCAATACCTGCTTCTATAACCTGGTGGCATGGATGTGGACACGCGCCTGCTTCGGTACTTCGCCGCAGTGGCGGATGAGGGAAGCCTGACCGGGGCAGCGAAGAGGCTGTTCGTCTCGCAGCCCGCGCTGACCAAGCAGATCCGGCGCCTGGAGGACGATCTCGGTGTACGGCTTTTCGCGCGTTCGCGGTCGGGGATGGCACTGACTGAGGCTGGTCGTGAGCTCGCCTCCCGGGTGCCCGCACTGCTGGACAACTGGGACGAGGCGGTGCAGGCAACGGGTCAAGCGGCGCAGGTGCTGCGCCTGGGCTTCCTGGATGCGGGCGCAGTGGGTGCCGTCCCCGAAGTCATCGCCGCGTTCTGCAAGGCGCAGCCGGAGTGGCGGGTGGAAATGCGGCAGTTCGACTGGTCGGACCCGGGTGCCGACCTGGCCCGGGGGGAGGTGGACGCAGCAGTGGTGCGTTTGCCGTTTCCGGGACAAGAGAGGTTGACGGTGCGGGAATTGTTTACTGAGGACCGGGGGGTGCTGCTACCAGCCCGGCATCCGCTGGCGAACAGCGAGACGGTGGAGTTTCGGGAGCTGCGGGACGAGCTGTTCGTCGCGTCCGGAGCCGAGAGCGGAACCTGGAGGGAGCACTGGCTGGCCGTGGAGGAACGAGACGGGCACCCCGTCCGGGTAGGCGCCGTCACCAGCCGTCCCGACGAGTGGCTCGGAGCGGTGGCTGGCGGCTGCGTGGCGCTGGCCCCGGCGTCGGTGGCCCGTTTCTACTCCCACCCGGACGTGGTCTTCCGTCCAGTCCGCGGGGTCTCACCGAGCCGGGTTGGGCTGGTCCGGCCTCGGGGACGGACGCACGAGGCGGCGCTGGATGAGCTGCTGGAGGCCATCGTACGGCGACTGAGCCGGAGTTGACGACGGGGACGACAGACCGCCGGGGATACCCGGCCGTACCGGCACTACTGCCGACGCCGGCCGCGTTGAACGGCTCACCCACCACGAGGCCACCCGTCGCGGCCGCCTCGGCTGGGTGCGCACAGGCCATGACCGCTGGCCGTGCCGACCCGACGGCACTCAATGTTCGATAAGAACACTCAACCTTTGCTGCGACAGGTCACCGAGCTCCTTCGCCATCCCTCCTTTCACCGGCTGCGTCCCGACTCGGCGCCCAAGCACCTCTGATCCAGCCAGAGCAGTTCAGCGCACCGTGTACGTGCTGACCCGGTGGCGGGCGGTGTGCCGCTCCAGCTGTGCGCGCACGCCCGGGTCGCGGAGGTGGAGCTCCTGGACGTGCAGCAGCGTCGCACCGTCCCCGGTCGGCGGGCCGAGCGGCAGCAGCCGTACCTGCTGCGCGATCCCGTCCTTCCACCCGCCTGGCGTCTGGTGCCCGACGAGCTGGCGGACGACTGCGCCGGTGCACAGGTGGATCACCTTGCGGCGGGCCTGGAGGCAGCCGCGCAGGATCTGCCGCAGCGCAGCCGGGGTCTTCGGGGTGAGCTCGACCTCGACCGCGAACAGCAGCGGGGTGTCGGGGCGGATGACGACGAGGCCGGGCCAGTGCACCGACCGCACCCCCAACGGCACCGCCAGGGTCTCCCCGCGGCCTGCTCCGACCGGCGCCAACTGCGGTGTCCCGAGGCTGGCCAGGAGCTGCGCCGCCCGCCCGGGAACAGCGTCGGCGGTGCGCACCTCGCGCTCGGTGAGCACAACGGGAGACCCGGTGCCCGCCTCCTGGCGCACCCCGACATCCGCCAAGGCGAGGCGGTGCAGCAGCCGTTCGCTCGGAGGGTGCGGTGCTCCCAGCCCGGTGCCGGAGAGGCGGGCGCCGCATTCCGTCGTCCACACCACCGTCCCCGCCCACCGCGTCTCCGCCGACCGGAACAGCAGCCCCGCCTCGACCATCAGCCGCACCCGCGTCCGGGCCGTCTCCACCTGCCCGCCCCAGCACGCGGCCGCCGCCTGCCGCAGCGTCAACGACCCGTACCGGGTGGCCAGCGCGAGCAGCCGCTCATCCGCCACCGTGCGCATCCAACCGTCGCTCCGGGCCCCCGGCGCTCTGCACCGTGCGGCGCCGCTGCGCCCGCTCCCGGTATCCGCTCACCCGCACCGCGCTCTGCTCCCGCTGTTCCTTCTTCACCTTGTTCTCCCTCCTCCCTGTAGTTGCCGCGTGCGGCCTGCTGTGGTGCGGGCAGCGTGACGGGGGAAGCGGACACCCCCTCGCACGGCGGTCTCGACCGGCGGGCGGTCGACGTCGCGGTGCTCCCGGCGGTCAAGGAGAGGGGGCAGGGCGGAGGCCCGCAACTCGGGGACGGGGCCGTACGCTCGTGATCGTTACTGCGCTCGCCAGCACACCAGGGGGAGGGAGACCCGATGACACGCAAGGGCCCGAACTGGGAGCTGCACGAGGACACCAAGGGGCGCCCAGATCCGGGCTGGGGCCTCGACCAGCGCCCGCGCGATCGAACTGAGTTGAAACCGCGGTCGGTCGTCGCCAGTGGGCCCGCCACGGGGGCGGGCCCACTGGCGGTCAGGACCGGTGCCGCGCGAAGCTGAGGTAGGCGAAGCCCTCACCTGCGCGTGGCGCCCGGGTCCAGGAATGGGTGGTGAAGGTGTGGATCCTGCCTTGGGTCAGCGCGAAGCGGGGGAGCGAGAGTCCCAGTTCGGTGTGCAGGGCCTCCAGCACCCGCCGTTCGTTGTCCCGCTCGGTATCCTCCGGCCGGAACAGCCGTGCGGGGTCCAGGGTCTCGGGTATCGCGCCGGAGCGTTGGATCTCCGTGCCCCGCACGGTGAAGGCGTAGAGCTCCTGGCCGTGTTCGGCCACCGATAGGTGGAAGGCCGACGGATCGTCCGGGGACGAGCGGCTCGGGTCGGACCACACCACCACCGCGCGGCCGGACGACGAGGCGGCCGCGGCCGGGGACAGGAACAGGCCGTGCAGGTGGCGGTGGGAGGGCCCGTCGAAGGCGAAGGCCCACCCTTCAGCCGTGCGGCCGACGGCGACGACGGCCCGGTCCTCCCAGAGTTCCACGCCCTCCCGCTCGTGGGGTTGGGGCGCCCGCCGGAAAGACCTCGACAGATCGACGGGCCGGCTCAGTTCGGCGCCCTCCTCACCGATCAGGGCAGGCAGGCCGACGGGATCCGCCCCCTCGACCCAGACGCAGCGGTAGCCGTCGAGCGGCTGCCCGTGCCTGAACGGCCCCGCCAGCCAGGTGAGGCCCGGCGGATCGAGATCGGGCACCGGCTCGGGAGCGGGGCCCGTCTCACCGGCCCGCGGTGTCGCGAGGATCTCCCGCCCGCGCTCCGGAGTGATCAGCGGCCCCAGGACCGGATCGGCGAGCAGGCCGAGCGGGACGACCATCAGCGGCCCCGGCGCCTCCCACAGCGGTAGCGCGTCCCGCAGCACGTGCCACGCGGCGTCGGTCGCGCCCCAGCGGGCCGCCTCCCGGGCCTCGGCGACGGCCCGGCCCCACGGACCGGGAGGCGCGTACTGATGGGTGCCGTCCCGCACGGCGCCCAGCACGGCCTCGGCGATCTCCGGGGCGGCCCCCCGGGCGCCCATCATCCGCAGCCACTGCTCATCCCCGCCCGACCACTCCCGGCCGTTCGCCTGCTCCATGGCCTCCATGGGCAGGATCTCCGGCTGGTACAGCGGGTCCGCCACCAGGTCGCCGTGGCTCTGGGAGCCGCTCGGAGTGAGCATCTGCCTGAGCTGGTTCAGCAGGACGGCGCTGCGCGGCCTCCCGAAGGAGAACGCCTCCTGCAGCAGGGGCAAGGCATCCTCGTACCGTCCGCGCAGGGCCAGCAGACGTGCCTCGTCCACGTGGACGTCTTGGGTGAGCGTGGTCGCGTTCACGAAATCGGGTTGCGCCGCTCGGTCGGCGTGGAAGCCGCGGTACATGGCCTCCATGTATGCGCGGAACGAGGGATAGCGGTCGGGCACTTCACCGCTCCAGCCCTTGTAGACGTAGAGTGCCCACTCGCCGTCCTCGCCGCTGTCGCCCGGGTCGAGAAGGGCGTGCGACATGTCGGAGTCCGTTTCCAGGCGCAGCGCCCGCTGCCACATGCCGGCCAGCAGCACGTCCTCCTCGCGGGGGCCGTCGCCCGGATCCGGCTCGTACAGCGCGGTCATGTCGTACGGATCCCGGAACCAGTCGATATCTGAGGCACCCCCGAGCCGGTAGATCCCGGCCGTCTGGTCGACGTGCCACCCGTCGCTCGCGGCCAGGAACCCCCGATACGAGGGCGGCAGCCGCCGCCCCAGCCGCTCCTCGGCCACGGCGATCACCGCCTCGTCCGCCCCAGGCAGGCCCGGGCGGACGAGGATCTGCTCACCGTCCTCGTCTGCGTCCGGGCGCGGAACCCACTCCTCCTGCCACCGTCCCAGGAACTCGTGCCAGTTGAACGATTCGCTACTCATGGCCGGATGGTGTCACCCGGCACTGACAAGGCGGCACTCTGTTCTCATCTACCGCGAGGGCGTGGCCGTCGGAGCCAACCGACTCCGCGGCCGACGCCGCTGGAGCCAGCCGGCCATCTTCGCCAGCAACCATCGGTACAGCGCCGACACGTAGGAGGAGAGCACCGGCGCCACACTGGCCGAGCTGCGCGATACGCCGGCCACGGTGACACGAAGGCTCCTCGGCCCCCTGCTCCGTTCACTGGACTCCGAAGAGGCATTCGCGAAGGCCCTGACCGACGAGGAGTGACCCTCGCTGCTCCGCGAGGCGGCATGGTCCCCGGACAATCAGCCCGCCGTGTGTCAGTGGGGCCTGAGACTATAGAAGCAGGGCGAAACAGCCCTCACCGGGCAGCGGTTGACGATGGAGACAACGCGCACCATGACACTGGCACTGAACAAGGAATGGGGCGTCGGCGCCCGTATCGGGGGTGGCGGCTTCGGTGCCGTGTTCGAGGCGGTGAGCACCGACGGCGAGAAGGCGGCGGTGAAGCTCGTGCCCAAGAACCCGGGGACCGAGCGCGAGATGCTGTTCACCGACCTGGCCGGCGTCCGCAACGTGGTGCCGGTCATCGACAGCGGCGAGCACGAGGACCAGTGGGCACTGGTGATGCCCCGGGCCGAGAAGTCCCTGCGTGACCACCTCCAGGACCACGGCCGACTGCCCCTCAACGAGGCGGTCGCCGTCCTGTCCGACGTCGCCGAAGCACTCACCGACCTCAAGGACCGCGAGGTCGTCCACCGCGACCTCAAGCCGGAGAACATCCTGCTGCTCGGCGGCCGCTGGTCTGCCGCCGTTCGTACGTCGGCAGAGCTGTTTCGGGCACCGGCGCCGGGTAGTGGCTTACCGGTCAACGCCAGAGCTCAGGGATGGCCTGGATTTGTGTGTAGAGATCCCAGTCCTTCGGCTTGTCCGTAGGAAAATGCCAGCGGGCTCCGTGCCCGATCCAGTACCCGCGGAGCTCACGAGTCCCTGCGATTCCGGCTGGCTGCGTCTGCGCGTCCCAGCCGCAGCAACTGCAGATCGCAGAGCTCGGCCAGGTGCCTTCGAAAAACGGACCTCCGGCGTAACCACAAACACGGCACAGCTCTTCGTCGTCGTTACTGCGGATGGGGTTTCTGAGCGGGTCAATCTCTTCCATAGAGCCCATTTTGCCGGTCTGCCCCTGCTAACGAGCTCGTGCACGGTAAGCGGTGAGACGTCGAGGGGCAGTTCGGCCTGTGATTTTCACCTGCGTGGCCCCGGTGTCAGGTCGACGCTCTGCTGATGGCTGAGGAGGCCGGCGATGGCCTGGATGGTGTCGCTCATGTGCTCTCGGCGGCCGAGGTGACGGGCCGGGGCCCGCCAGTTCTTGAGGTGGGCAATGCCGTGCTCGACTGGGATGCGCCGTGAGGAATGTGCCTTGCGCTGCCGTTCGTGCCTATGTTCGTACCCGTCGGGGACGTTCTTCTTGGACTTACGGTGCGGAGGTGTCACCACCTGGCCGCCGGTCTGCGCGCCGAGTCTCTGGTAGCCGGCGTCCCCGAGGATCTCCACCACAGGTCCGCCGGCGAGGAGTTGGACCAGGCCGAGCTGGCGGGCGTGAGTGATGTCCGGGCAGCTCGCAGGCCGGGTCGGGCTGCACCACAGCACGCGTCCGGAGGCGTCGGTGACGACCACGGACTTCACGGCGTTCTGCTTGTTCTTGCCGGAGATGAACTTCTCCCGGCCCCTGCTTCCGGCCGCGGGGCGCCGGACACGGATTTTTGTGCCATCGATGATTCCGGTCCTCCCGCTCTTGCCGAGGTGGCTGACGACCTCGGCAAGAGTCCGCAGCCGGACTCCTCGGCTGACGGTGCAGCCCCGCCCGGCAAGCAAGGGCCGCACCTCGTTGACGGCACGGGTAATGGTGGAGCGGTCTACGCCGAACCAGCAGGCGAGTACGTCGTGGGTGGCCGCACGGCGCAGGTGGACCAGGATGGCCAGCAGCCGGTCGACGAACACCAGCTGGTGCTTCGCACCAGCCCCCACGGCACGCTTCCGCTGCCGGGAAACGAGCCGGGCCTGATGGCGAGCGTGCCACAACGGGCCCACCTCAACGACGAGTTCGCCGATCACATCGGCCGTCAGGCCGGTGATCCGGCGGTTGCTGACGATCGCTGCCCGATCCACGTTCCCCACCACGCCTCCATGGTGGGCCATGAAGACCTCGACGTCTCACCGCTTACCGTGCACGAGCTCGTTAGGGCTGCGAGGCCAACCAAGCAGACACAAGCATTCACGCAACACGCCCAGACTGGACACAGAAGGTCGGGATGTAGGTGATTTCCACTGTGCGGTCGTGGGCGCGCGTCTCGGTGGCGCGTCGGTGGTCCCGTGGTTTTCGTGGGTACGCGGGACCGCCGTCGGTGCCGTGCGCGCGGTGTCAGTCGGCGGTGGTGCGCGCGTAGTGCTCCGCGATGTCGTCGCTGGTGGTCGTCCACACGCCGGGGTGGTTGACCACGTATTCGAGCGCTTGGTCCAGGTACTTCATCCGGAACGCCTGGCCGGTCACGAAGGGATGCAGCGCCAGCGCCATCACGCGGCCGCTGTGCTCCGAGTCCGCGTACAGCTGGTCGAGTTGGTCCTTGACGATCTGTACGAAGTCGGGGCCGCTGAGAGAATGGGCCGTGAACAGTCCCAGGTCATTGAGTTCGAGTGTGTACGGGACGCTCAGGAGGCCCGGTACGTTGAGCCGGAACGGCTGGTCGTCGGCGGTCCAGTCCAGCACGTAGCGCAGGCCGAGTTCGGCGACCAGCGCCGGGGTCTGGAACGTCTCGCTGAGAGCGGGCCCCATCCAGCCGCGTGGCCGCTGCCCGGTCGCCTTCTCGATGGTCTCGACGACGTCGGTCAGGTATGCGCGCTCGTCCTCCTCGACTTCCGCCTGCAGGGTGGAGTTGTTCTTGCCGTGCGCGAGCCAGGCCCAGCCGCGCGCCCGGCCGGCTTCGACTATCTGCGGGTAGTGCTCGGCGACATCGGAGTTGAGCAGCACGCTCGGGCGCACCCCGTGCCGGTCGAACGACTCGATCATCCGCCAGATCGCCACTCGGGCGCCGTAGTCGCGCCATCCGTGGTTCAGGGGATCGGGTACGAGCGCCGCAGTTCCCTGGTTGATGCTGGTGGACGGTTTGCCGAGCAGGAAGTGTTCCACGTTGAGGCCGACGTAGAACGCCACGCGGGCGCCGTCGGGCCAGTGGATGGGCGGGCGTTCGGTGATGGGGCTGTAGTCGTACAGGTCGTTGTGCATGGGATTCCCTTCGCAAGAAACCACCGTTTGACGGCCATTGATAGGAGACGATCCGTGTCGGATCGCGAGCCGACACGGATCGTGTCGTAAGTTCGCATCCACGTCAACACGAACCGGATCGTCTCCCCTGGGGTAGCGTGAGCCCCTGAGCAGACGGAGGCGACAGCAACATGAGCACGACGCATGCACCCGACCCCGCCCGGCGCAACCCGCAGTCGACGGCCGCGATCCTCGAAGCCGCGCTCGACATGGCCCGGGAGAGCGGCCTGGCGCGCGTCAGCATCGAAGGAATCGCAGCCCGCGCCGGTGTCGGCAAGCGGACCGTCTACCGCTGGTGGCCGTCCAAGGGCGCGGTCGTCCTCGACGCATGGGCGCAGCAGCTCGGCGAGCGCCTGCACCAACGTCTCGAGGCCGCGCAGACCGGCGACTTCGAGGCTGACCTGAAGCTGATGGTCAAAGACGCGTGGATCGACACGATCGGCGATACACGCCGCGTGCTCGCCTCGATCGTCGCCGAGGCCCAGCACGATCCCGACCTTGCGGCGGAGTTCCGCAAACGCCTCATCGATCCCGCCACCGCGCTGGTCGCGCAGCGCATCCGCCGCGCCCAGGCGGACGGACAGGTCGCCGCAGACATCGATCCGCACCGCGCCATCGAGCTGATCTACGCCCAGCTGTACTACCGGCTGCTCATCGTGCGAGGACCGGACAGCCCGGACGACGCGGCCTTTGTCGAGGACGCCGTCGAGCTCGCCATGCGCGGACTCAGACCCCCTCGCCCACCGCGTCGCAAGCAGGGCTGAGCAGCCGCCCAAAGCCATGGCCTACTTCCGCGGACGCGGCCTCTGCGCTCGGCACGCGGAGCCCCAGAGCGCCGCATGCACCGAGCCTGACCCACGCGTCCATATCGGCACGGACGACCTGTTCACGGTGACGGAGTCGTTGCAGATGTTCGCGTACGACATCGGTGCCGAACGCCGGACGGTAAAGGACTGGCGTTACACCGCCCGACCACCTCTCCCCGGCACGGCGGTCAGTGCTGACCAGGTGCCACCCGCCAGCATCCGTACGGCTTCCTGCGGATGTGAGTGGGGTCGGCACCCGTACGGTCGTGAGCGCACGTTCCTGACAGGACGAAGCACCCTGCCGCCCTCTCCACCCACTGCCTGGACATCACCGAGCCGAAGACCACGATCGGCCTGCTGGCGGACTACCGCCTCTACACCGCCCGGCGGGCCCTGTTCGACAGGGGAAACAGTCATACCGGGCCCGGAGGCCGACGGCCCCATTGCGGAGCCGCAGAAAACATAACCGGGGGACACTGATCATTCGGTGCCCTGAGGGCAGGGGCCACAGCGCGTCACAACACGCCACCCCGCACCCACCGCCGATCACGGCGTGGGTGGCGCCCCACCCCCAGAGGCAGTCAAGGCGAACGCGTCCTGGTCGACGACCCGCTCGTTCCCGTAGAACGCGCCCAGGAGGCTGCCGCTATAAGAGTTCTGCTTCGCGTTGATCATGCAGACGCTGTAGCCCGTGGGACCGGTGGTGATCGGCAGGTCTGGGACGTTGCAGTTCGTATGGACAGTGCGGCCTGGACCGTTCGAAGTGGCCGCGCCCTCCGTGGTCGAGGCGAAGGGGTATTCGTCGCAGGACCTGCCGGTCAGGCGGCGCTGCTGGTACACCGCGCCCGACCGGGGGCAGGACTTCTGGCGGTTGATGTCTCGCTTGACCTTGTCGGCTTGGCGGTGCAGCGGGCGGTCGGTGGCGCCGGGCAGGCCAGAGCGGATGGCTTCCTGAACATGCCAGGTCTGCTCCGGTGTGGATCCGGTCAGTTCGAACACGGGGGTGCGGCCGGGGACTACGCAGCCTTGCCGGAAGTTTCCTGAGGAGGTCTTCATGGTCGAGTCGCAGCGGAAGCTGTTGTTCGGCAGATTGCCGAGGTTGGAACGGGTGACGTCGGCGTCTAGATTTCCCAGATACCAGACGACCCTCACGGACCGGTATTTGAGGGCGCCGTCCGCCATGGGTCGTTCCTTCCACTTGATCACGATCACCTTGGAGGTGCCGGGTTTGATCACCGAGCCGTTGGCGGCACCCTCCACGCTGTAGGCGTCGGTGCCGTAACCGAGGTAGTTGGGCTCGTAGCGGAAGGTCGGCGTGCCGACGTTGCCGATGAACGCCCCGAAGTCGACGCGGAATTCCTGCTGTATTTCCCCGGAGCGGTGTGAGGACAGGATTCCGGTCTTGATGGTGTACGGGACGCTGCCCACTTTGGCGCCTGCGGTGTTGATGACTTCGACTTCCAGATGGGGGTGGATGGCGCAGGCGTTCTTCCGGGTGCTTCGCCACTGGCCGTCCCAGGGCGACTCCGCGGTGCACCAGCCGGGTATGAAGTACCCGTGGGTGTCCGGGCCGTCGATGTTCGGGTCCTCGTCCATCAGCCGCGTGCGGGCGGTGCCCGGCTTCTGCCGCATGCAGGACTGGCCGCTCTGGCAAGGGTCCAGGGTGATCGCCTTGCCCTGGGTGATCGGCCCCGCCTTTCCGGTACGGGCGTCTTCCGCGAAGTCGGACCAGGTCACCGGCCGAGCGTCGGGCACGGTGGGCTCGGCGTCCCCGTCGTCGGGGTCGGTCGCGGCCACCGGGTCGGTGGGGAAGCCCATGGTGCCGAACTGGAACTCCTGGTCCCAGGAGGAGCCGCGCGGCTGCTGGCCGGCGACGGGATAGCCGTAGGGGCCGCGTTCGTAACCGGACAGTTCCCATTTGCGCAGGAGTCCGCCGCTGATCGGATGCGCTCCGTAGGCCTCGGTCCAGTAGATCATTCCGTGCTCGAAGCGGGTGGCCCGGCCCAGACCGTCCGGGGTGCGGAATTCATCGCTGATCGGATAGCCGAGGTAGCCGGTCTCCCAGCCCGCCTCACCCCACTTGTCGCGGATGGCTCCGTGTACCGCGTAGGCCTCGTTGAGCTTCCAGTAAATGGTGCCGTGCTCGAAGTACTGGCGCCGCCCGATGTTGTCCGGGTTCACGATCTCGTCGGAGGTGGGGTAGCCCAGCGGTCCGGTCTCGTAGCCGTTGCGGGCCCACGCGGCGAAGAAGTGATTGACCACGGGGTGGGCTCCACCCTGCGGCGACCAGAAGATGGGCCCGTTGACGAACTCGGTGCGCTTGCCGTATCCGTCGGGGTTGGTCAGTTCGTTGGACTTCGGGAAGGAAAGGAAGCTGTTCGGGCCGCCAAGTTCGTTGTACTTGTCTCGGATCGCGCCACACACCTCGTACGGCGCGGGCCAGTACACCTGGCAGTCGGCGGCGACCCGCCGGGCCTCCATCGTCTCGGCCTTGTCGGCGTCGGCCTTGGTGAACCCCTTTGGCACCCGCTCTCGGTCCGAGCGCATGTGGCCGGGAGCGACCTGGTTCCTCGGCGCGGCCGTCGGCCGCCATCCCGGCGAGTCAGGCGCTGCGGAGGCGACTGTGGTGCCGCCCCCCAGCGTGACCACCATGACCATGAGCACCAACAGACCCCGCGTATACACCGCGATCCCTCCCTCGTCCCCCGCGGCGAATCCCTGTTCGCCCTTCGTGAGGGTAGACCGCAACCCCCGTACGACAACCAGACCGCATGGGAATCAGCCACCCCGGGAGCCCCACGGACGGCAACGTCCGCCGGCCTGGCGGGCTTAACCGCCCACCAGACCCCCGGTGGTTCGCAGCCGCAAGCTGTTCATCACCACGAACGGCGCCAGTTCAGGCCGGGCGGGCGGTGAGCAGGGCGTGCCCGCGGATTCGCCTCCACTCCCGGTGCGCGGCGTGGTCGGGGTTGGCCGGCGGGACGGGCCACACCGGGCGCCACCGCAGGGTGCGGCCGGGCGGGGCAAGGACCTGGTCGGGACGGTCGTGGCCGGCGCCGTCGCCGGGGAGCCAGTGCTCCAGCACGACCAGGGGCCCCAGGTACCGGGCGGCGAGCTCGGCGGTGATCTCCTCGGCCGCGTTGGTGATGCCTACGCCACGGCCGTTCTCGGTGACGACCGCCAGGTGGCCGCCATCGGCGGCAGCCACACGCGCAACCCAGCCATCCCGCCTCCACCGGCGCAGGATGACGGGAAGGCGAAGGCCGGGTCGGAGACAAGCGGAGTGCGTGTGTGCTGGCTGCGTGCGGCGGCTCCGCCTGCACCGTACTCGTCGGTTCCGCCAGCAGCGGCCCACTGGTGAAGAAGGGCTGAGGCGGCTGCCCCGGTGCTCAGGCGCTTTTCGCTATACACGCTGTGTATACACCGTGTGTATAGTCAGATCATGACCATCAGCCACACGCTGCTCGGCCTCCTGGAGGCCGGCCCCCGCCACGGTTACGACCTGAAGCGCACCTTCGACGAGAAGTTCGGGCACGACCGCCCCCTCGCCTACGGCCAGGTCTACGCGACGATGTCCCGCCTGCTGAAGAACGGCCTCGTCGAAGTCGACGGCACCGAGTCCGGCAACGGACCCGACCGCAAGACCTACGCCATCACCGACGCCGGGATCACCGACGTCGAACAGTGGCTCGCCGCCCCCGAGAAGCCCGAGCCCTACCTCCAGTCGACCCTCTACACCAAGGTCGTCCTGGCCCTGCTCACCGGCCGCCCCGCCGACCGGCTCCTGGACACCCAGCGCTCGGAGCACCTGCGGCTGATGCGCAACCTCACCGACCGCAAACGCCGCGGCGACCTCGCCGACCAGCTGATCTGCGACCACGCCCTGTTCCACCTCGAAGCCGACCTGCGCTGGCTGGAACTGACCGCCGCCCGCCTGGACCGCCTCGCCACGGAGGTACGCCGATGAACGCCCAAGGCCAGCCCGGTGATCCGGAGGCATCGCCTGCCTACACCGCTCCGCCCGGTTCGCTTCTTACCGCTACCGACGTGTTCAAGACGTACGGTGCGACCCCCGCCCTCGACGGGTCGCACTTCTCCATCCATCCCGGCGAGGTGGTGGCCGTCATGGGCCCCTCGGGCTCCGGCAAGTCGACGCTGCTGCAGTGCCTGGCCGGGATCGTGACTCCCGACTCGGGCACCGTCATTTACGACGGCCGTGATTTGTCCGCCATGCCGGAGCGCGAGCGCAGCGCCCTGCGCCGCTCGGACTTCGGCTTCGTCTTTCAGTTCGGCCAACTTGTGCCCGAGCTGACCTGCGTGGAGAACGCCGCCCTGCCGTTGCGTCTGAACGGTTTCAGTCGCAGGAGCGCCGAGCGAATGGCGCTGTCCTGGATGGAGCGCCTCGAAGTCGACACCCTCGCTGCCAAGCGCCCCGGTGAGGTCTCCGGAGGCCAGGGCCAGCGCGTTGCGGTCGCCCGTGCCCTGGCGGGCGGCCCCCGAGTGCTGTTCGCGGACGAGCCGACCGGCGCGCTGGACTCCCTCAACGGCGAACGTGTCATGGAGCTGCTGACCGAGGCCGCCCGTTCCGCCAATGCCGCCGTCGTCCTGGTCACCCACGAGGCTCGCGTCGCCGCTTACTCCGACCGGGAAGTCGTCGTACGCGACGGCCGGGCGCGCGATCTCACCTTGGAGGTCATCGGATGACCGCCCTCGGCGACCTGCGCATGGGAATGGAGTTCGCAGTCCGCGGAGGCCGCGAGGGATGGATACGGACGGCCCTTACCGCGATCGGCGTCGGCCTCGGCGTGACCCTGCTCCTGGTCACCGCTGCGATACCGAACGCGCTGGCTGCGAGGGACGAACGCGGCTTCGCGCGCGGCGAGTTCGCTGGGCGCGTCGACGCTCCCGGCCCGGACACACTCTTGATCGGAGCGGTGGAGACCGAATTCCACGAGCAGGCGGTACGCGGACGGCTCGTGCAGCCCGAGGGGCCGCGGGCTCCGGTGCCGCCCGGCCTGACTGCTCTGCCGAAGCCCGGCGAATTGGCCGTCTCGCCCGCTCTCAAGGCGCTCCTGGAGTCCGACGAGGGCGAACTGCTGCGGGAGCGCCTGGGGGGCCGGGTCACTGCCCTCGTCGAAGACGCCGGGCTGCTGGGGCCCAATGAGCTGACCTACTACAGGGGGACCGACCGCCTCGCTCCAAGTGCCACCGAAGTCAGCCGGATCAACGCTTTCCGGGGCTCATCGAAGCAGGGCCTGGACACCACCCTGCTGCTTCTTGTCGTCGTCGCCCTCGTGGTGCTGCTCGTCCCGGTCGCGGTGCTGATCGCGGCTGCCGTCCGTTTCGGCGGCGACCGCCGCGACCGGCGGCTCGCCGCCCTGCGGCTGGTCGGTGCCGACGCTCGTTCCACCCGCAGAATCGCCGCAGGCGAGGCCCTTGCTGGTGCGTTCGGCGGCCTCATGGTGGGCAGCGCGCTGTTCTTCCTGGCCCGTTCCCAGTCCGCGCTGATCACGCTGGAGAGCATCAGCGTGTTCCCTGCCGACCTTGCCCCAGCACCCTGGCTGGTGGCGTTGATCTGTCTCGCAGTGCCTGTGGCCGCAGTCCTGGTGACGCTCCTGGCGATGCGCAGCGTGGTCATCGAACCCCTCGGTGTGGTCCGTACGGTCAGGCCCAGGCGCCGCAGAATCTGGTGGCGGCTGCTGCTGCCCCTCAGCGGACTGGCTCTGTTGCTGCCGCAGATGCGCGCGGGCACCGGGGGCGGCAACTTCGACCAGGCCCCAGTCATCGCCGGCACTGCGCTGACGCTGACCGGCGTCACGGCCGTACTGCCGTGGCTGGTCGAAACGGTCGTGGCGCGTCTTGGCAAGGGGCCCGTGGCCTGGCAGCTGGCGGTGCGCAGACTCCAGATGAGCAGTGGTACTGCCTCCCGCGCGGTCAACGCCATCGCGGTGGCAGTGGCCGGGGCAATCGCTCTCCAGTTGCTGTTCGGTGAGACGTCCGACCGGTACTCCAAGGACACTGACACCGTCGCTTCCCGCTCGGACATGTGGGTCCAGGTCGAGGCCGGCAGTCCTGCCGCCGCCCGGATCAGGACCCTGAAGGAGCGGCTGGCCGCGATCCGAGGCGTTGATCTCACCCTTCACCTGTCCCACGTTTCCGTGGGTGACACGCCGACGGCACCCCAGAAGACCACCCTGTTGACGGTGGGCGACTGCACCTCGCTGCGGAAGATCGCAACTCTCCCGTCCTGCAGGGACGGAGACTCCTTCCAGACAGGCAGCGGCAACCTCGCGGGCATCGCGGCGGGACAGCGGGTTTTCCTCGACCCGAAGCTTGAGAAGGCGTCTGGCCGGGCTGTGCCCTGGACCCTCCCGAGCGGAGCAGCCAGCAAACAGGCCCGCCTCAAACCCCAGCATGATCTGTCCGGCGGCATCCTGGCCACTCCTGGGGCCCTGCCGGCCATGGCCGGGACCGCGCTCAGCCACAGTTTGGATCTGATGGTCGACCCCGCGGTGCCAGACGCTGCCGAACGGATACGCAATGCCGCCACCGCTGTCGACCCGTTCGTCCGGGCCGAAGGAATGGCCGAGGTCGAGGTCGACAGCAGGTTCAGCCGTATCCGCAGGGCCCTGCTCGCTGGTGCGACGTGCGTACTGCTGCTGATCGGGGCGAGCCTGCTCATCTCACAACTGGAACAGCTGCGCGAACGGCGCAGGCTTCTCGCGACACTGGTGGCGGTCGGAGTACGGCGCTCCACACTCGGGTGGTCGGTGCTGTGGCAATCAGCACTCCCCGTGCTGCTGGGACTGCTGCTCGCGGTTGTCGTCGGCAACGGGCTGGGAGCGGTATTGCTCCGCATGACGGGAATGCCGGTGAACTTCGACTGGGGAACTGCTGCAGCGATGACGGGAATCGGAGCGTCAGCCGTACTCCTCGTCACAGCCCTGAGCATGCCGGCTCTATGGCATCTCATGCGACCAGAAGGGCTCCGCACGGAGTAGACGAGCGGCAGCCGCTCCGCCCGGGGAATTGCACGCGGATCGTAGGCGCAGAGAGTAAGAGGACGATATCGATGTCGCACCATGACCAGGCCGGCCTTGCCCCGAATCGGCAGCTGCAGGCGGCCCGGTCGACAACAGTGAATGCCGTCGCGATCGCGGCCCTCTCGCTGATATGTCTCGGGGCAGTCACCGTGCAGGCTGAGGCCGCCAGTGGAGAGGAGCCGAAGCCGCCCTCCACGTCAGCGACCTACGGGCGACAGATCACGCGCTGATCAGGGGCCGGAAGAAGCAGGGACTCCAGTGACAAGGACGTGCCAGCGACCGGAAAGTGCGTCAAAGGCCAGACAGCAAAAGGCGGGTCGGCTTCCGACACGGTGTCGGTGCCCTGCGTGCCACCTGGGCCGAGGCCTTCGGCACAGTGGCACAGACCGTGGTCGAAAGTGGCAGCCCCCAGCACCCCCGCATCCCCGCCTCCGTGACCAGGGGGCAAGCCTGCCGGAAGCCGGGACGAGGAAGGAGCCAGGCGCCGTGAACGGTATGCGCTCTGTTACGTGCCGTCATTTCTACCGCCAAGGACGGGCGGCGATGACCCTGTACGGCCGCATGCTCGGCCCCGGCGGCCACCTCCTCAGAGGTGGCCGCCGGGCTGGCGACTGACCGGTGGCCATACCGTTCCACCTGAGGTCACAGCCCCACCGCAACCGTGCAATTCCGGCCGCAACTGTGCGACGTGGCCTCTCAGGCGGCCCCCTGCACCAAAGCCTCAGCGATACCGGTGCGCGCGTACAGCACCATCCGCCCTACCCGATGCGCTGAGACCAGGCCGGCAGTGCGCAGCGCGGTCAGGTGTTGGGAAGCACCGCCCGGGGTGACGCCGATGCGACCGGCCAGGTCCGTGGTGGATGCGGGAGCCGTCAATTCGGCCAGCAGCCGCGCGCGAGTACGTCCAAGGACTCCGGCCAGAGCCTCGCACTGGGGTGGAGGCTGCTCCTGCCACAGGCCACCCACGCCGAGCGGCGGGTAGCGCAACGTGGGCTGGTAGCTGTCGCTCTCCAGGATGGAGAAGATCCGGGGCCAGGTAAAAGCGGAGGGGAGCAGCAGGAGCCCGCGGCCGCCGAGTTGCTGGGACCCGCGCAGTGACCCGTGGGGGGCGCGCAAAGTGGTTTCGTCCCAAGTGAGTTGGGGGTTCAGGTCCGCCAGGAGACGATGTGCCCCGCCTTCGGCGAAGTGCTGGGCCCGGCGGGCGATGTCTCTTTCGTGCAAGGCGAGGATGCGCGCCCAGTAGGGGGCGAGCGCCACCTCCCAGTACGCGGTGATGGTGTCTGCGAGCCGGCCGAGCCCCAGCCCGGCATTCTCGCGCAGGGCTGCCACGGGATGACGGACCGCCGGGTCGGTTGTCCGTATCAGGGCGGTCGGGGTGGCACGAAGGGCTGCCAATTCCGTTTCCAGCGAGGGCTGCGGGGCTGCCGGGGGCGGTGCGAGGAAGCCGACGATGCCGGCAGTGGGTACGGGCACCAGATCGAACAGGGGAGTCAGGTCCAGTTTCGCCGCCGCGAGTGCCGGAACGGCCTGTGCCGCCCAGCGTCGGTGCAGCCCCTGGGTGTCGGCGCCCTTCAGGACCCGCACACTGGCCACCACCTCCCACAGGGGGGACACGGCGAACCGTGTCAATGCCAGATCCTTCGCTGTGAACCCGATCTCCACCACCATTTAGCAGAGCCTAAATCACTGGTTCAGGGAGCCGAGTCACGGCAGGTTGCGGCCATGTCTCCCCACACAGACACCCCGCAGCAGACATCCGGCTTCCGCGTCTTCTTCGCCGCGCTCGCGCTCGCACAGCTCGGCACTCATACCGGTCAGATCGCCCTCCCCCTCGTCGCAGTACTGGCCCTGGACGCCGGTCCGGGCCAGGTGGGGGCTCTGGCCGCACTGAGCACGGCGGCATTCCTGCTCATCGGCCTGCCCTGCGGAGCATGGGTGGACCGGATGCGCCACCGCCAGGTACTGATCGTTGCGGACCTGACGCGGGCGGCGCTGCTCGCCACCGTGCCCGCCGCATGGGCCCTGGGAGTGCTGACCCTGGAGCAGCTGTATCTGGTGGTGGCTCTGAACGGTTGCGCAACGGTCTTCTTCGACGTGGGTTCACAGAGCGTGCTGCCCCATCTCGTCGCCGACCACAGGCTGATACGCGCCAATACCACCGTGACCGGCCTCCAGGCCGCCGGAAACGTAGCCGGCGGGGCAGCGGGCGGCGGTCTCGTGGCTCTCATCACGGCACCGCTCGCCGTGGCCTGCACGGCATTGCTGCACCTCGCCTCGGCAGTGTGCCTCACAGGCATCCGCCCCCGCCCGGCACCACGGCGCCACCTACCAGACACCTCCCTACGCATCCAGGTCACGGAAGGGATGCGTCACGTGTTCCGTCACCGGGAACTGCGTGCGCTCGCACTGTCCGCCTCCCTCTCCAACCTGGGCACCCAGGCCATCAACACCCTGCTGCCCGTTCTGTTCGCACGCGAACTCCAGCTCTCGACAGCGGTGCTGGGCCTGTACTGGGCAATGGGCGGAGCAGGGATTCTCCTCGGGGCCCTCTGCGCCCGCCCGCTGGCGGCACGCGCCGGATACGGAAGGGCCCTGAGAATCAGCGGTCTGTGCACGGCTCCCGCCGCGCTACTGATCCCCCTGCTCGACCACGGGCTGGGACTCCTGGCGGCCGGTACGGGATGGTTGCTGATAACCGTCAAGATCGGTGTCGACAACGTTCTCGCCATCACCCTCCGGCAACGCCTGACCCCCGCGCCCCTCCTCGGCCGCATGAACGCCACCTTCCGCTTCATGCTGAGCGGCGCACTGGCAGTAGGCGCCGCCCTCTCCGGCCTCATCGGGGAACTCGCCGGACCGCGCACGGCCCTATGGGGAGGGGCCGTCTGCCTCATGCTTGCCTTCCTGCCGGTCTTCCTCTCCCCGATCCGCACACGACGTGAGCTGCCGGAGCAGGTGGGAGCCGAGAACAGGGCCGGTGCCCCGGCGGCCCCGGACCGCCGGCCGGTGGAGAAGAACTGAGTGATCTACCACCTCATGCGGGTGAGTCCTGCGGCATCCGACCGAACAAACCACCGACCAGGCCATCGAAGAGGCACAACGACATCGCCGGAGTCGCTGCCGCCCCCGCAGCCCGCCCCCAAGCCGTACGACACCCACCCCCCCCCGCCATCCGGTACGAGTCCTGACCGATCAGGCGAACCATCAGGTCGCGCACGACGACGCTGGTCGCCGACCGCCACCGACGTGAAGAGCACGTACCACCAGCTGGCATCGGCAGCCCGTGGCCTCCGGCATCTGGGGTTTCCGGACAAGCACCTGGTTCGTTTTCCGGGCGGCTGACATTGCTGCGCTGCACCGTGGGCGCGACACTCCGCCCTGACCTCGCCGCCTGCCTGAAGACCTCTCCCGCTACCATCCATCCCGACCAAAACCCGATCAAAGAAGGAGCCCGCGCGCACATGACCGATCCGTGCCTGGTGGTCGAGCGGCAGCTCGCCGCCTACAACCATCACGACATCGACGCGTTCACCGCCACCTACGCGACCGACGTCGTGGTGAACCGCCGTGACGGCAGTCAAATTGAAGGACGTGAGGCGCTGCGGGAGATATACGCGCCGCTGTTCGCTCAGGGCCGTTGCAGGGCGGAGATCCTGGCCCGGCTGGCCGAAGGGGACTGGGTCGTCGACCACGAACTCGCCCACTCACTGGGCACATCCGGCACCCCTCTCCGCGTCCTAGTGGCCTACCGGGTGTGCGACGGCCTCATCAACCGCGTCGACTTCCTCGCCTGAGGACCACTGTTGCCGCCGTGCGGGGCCGGGCGTACGACGTCGTCGCCCACCAGCAGGCGGCGGTGCCCGAGCTGCTGCTCGCGCCCGAGCCGGCCGACCCTAAGTACGACGACCCCGAGCCGGAGGCTGGTCGCGGGGAGGCGATCGACATGACGGCGCTGCGGGCCCTGCGGAAGTCCCGCACGGACCTGGAAGCCCTCGATCTCACCGCCGACCGACTGCGCCGCATCCAGGAGGCGGCCACCAAGATGGTCAACGACTCCCGTGCCCGCACAGACCGCCGCACCGCACCAGCCGACGCCGACGCGATGCGCCCGGACGGCCAGCAGGCGCACTACCTACAGCAGCCCGGACTGCACCGCGGCCGGGAGGCCGGCCACTGAGTGGACCCGATGGCGTACACCCGGTGCGGTGGAGCCCACCGCTGGGGAGTGGACGACACCGTGAGCCGGCCCGCTGGCCCACGCCCTCGTGCGGTGCGCCACCGCAATCCGCTACGACTCCGTTGCCGCGTCACCGAGCGGTCTGCGGCTGCGGGCCGCGATCGAGTCCCTGCTGAAGGCAGCACGCCGCGCTCCCCTCGACGTCGGCGACGGCGAGCAGCTGGCCAAGGACTGCCTCGCCGGCCTCAGGCTCCAGTTCCAGGACTGGCGGTGGACACCTGCGGATGCCGACTGGGACACGATCCACACCTGCGGCCTCACCGGCGGCCGGGTGATCCCGGCCTACACCGGAGGCGTCATCGGCGGCAGCCTCACCGGTCAGGAGCAGGCCGGCCTCCTCCTGAACGCCGCCCCCGCCCTGCGGCACGCAGCCGCGCTGCCCTCCACCGGGCCGATCCCTCTTCTCCTGACCGCCGTCGCCAACCTCTGCGACGCCCTGCGCAAGCCCGTCGACAAGGCGGCACGGACCGGGCTTCCCCTGGACCGGGCGGCCGGACCCGACGGGCTCGACGTCATCCGGCAGATCGAGGCGACGAACGTGCTCTTCCACCAGCTCGCCACCATGCTCAGTTCGCTGCTGCCCCGCTGACCCCCCTCTTGCCCCGCTGCCGACGTCGCACTGAGCACCATGGCCAGTGCGATACCGCCGGCGGAGGGTGGTGCCGTACGACGAAGCGCGGGCGTGGCCAAGACGCGACTGGCCGATGACGGGTGACCGATGACCGGTCACCGCCTCGGCCGGGAGTTGCATAGGCCGGTCACGGCGTTGACGTGCTGCTTGACCGATCGCGGGAGACGGCCCGGTCACGCCCGGCCCGCCGATCGGTCACGAGTTCTGTTGGGCAAGCCCTCGCCACGGAGGGCTTGCCCAGCGTCCGGGCCGCAGGGCGGGACGGCCCCCGAGCTCGTGGCGTCACCGTCTGGGAGGCGGTGGCCGAAGGCCGTACCCGCGGTGGGATCCTGCCGGGCAAGCCTTAGGGGAGCCTGGGCAAGCCCTCTGTGTGGGCGGGCTTGCCCAGGACAGACGGTTCGGTCAGCGGTCTGCTTCCGGGTCGGCCGCTTTGGCCGGGCCGGTCTCCGGATCCGAGCCGTCATCGACGCCGGAAACCGCTGCGTCGTCGTCATCGTCTTCGGCGGGACTCTGAAGTCCCGCCGTCAACGCGGCTGCGGCGATCTGGTTGATCGTCGTCTGCGGGATGAGGTGGCTGTAGTCGATCTTTGGTACGAGGTGGCTGAAGTCGAGCGTGGGCATCGAAGCTCTGATCTGCTCGGCGAAGCCGCACCTGGCTCAGGGAGGGGTTGCACCGGAAGGAGGCTGCAGAGGTGCCTGGAGGGGTGCACTGGGCGGGGGACCGAAGGGGTGACCGGCGGTGGGACCCCCCGCATCTGGTGATCTTGCATTTGTGCAGCTCAGGGGCCGTGGGCAAGCCCCCTTCGCGAAACGACACCTCTTTGTCCGCGATAGCCGGACCAAGAGGCCTGTCCCGGGTCCGGGGGCCGGCGGCGCCGCGCTGAACGAATGCATGAGGGCGGCCCTGCACAAGATGTGGGACGAGCCGGGGCCGGCCCCGGTGCAGCGGGGCTCGGTCCCCCCTGATGACCCAGGAGTTCCGGGCCGCCGTCGCCCGTACCGGCACCTGACCGGATTGACCACCCGCTCGACCGCCAGGTCGACCGGGTCCCGGTACAGCACTGCTCTCCCTCTCCCCGTCCACGGCCGTGCTTGCGGTGGCCGTCTGCTTTCTGCCGGGCGGCAACTACAGGATGAGGAGAAGCGGAGCGCGGGGTGGGAGGGACGTGTGGCCGGCGGCGGCTGTCGGACGGGTCGCACATGCGGGTGGCAGTCCGGGCAACAGCCTGAATCCAGTGCTGGCGGCGGTGGATACTCGCGCCCCTGCGGATGAGCATGGCCCTGGGCCTGGATGCGAAAGAGCTGAAGGCGGGCACGGAAGGGGCGATGCCGTAGCTGACCCCGACAGGTCTGGCGGCCGAAGCGCTCGCCCCGGGCGCCCCCGGGGAAAACCCGCCATACATGTTCTGAGTGTCCTCTGACACCGCACCTGGATCGATTGCCACTGAAGTTGGACCAATGACGGCCACCCTGAGTTCCTCAGCCATCCGGTACGTCGGGTGTTTTAGTCCGCCTGGGTGAATGGGAGCCATATCTGCTCGGCCTCAGTGGTGCACAGCGAGAGGATCGCAGGGACTAGGTCTCAGTCGACCTGACCATCGCCGGCGACCCGAGTCGCGAGGGGAAGCACACCGCGGCTGTGCTGTCGCCACGAACCCGGAAGGATCACCGACTGTGGAGTTTCCCGCTATTCACGTACCTGGCTCCGGCCAGCTCCATGCCCGCCTGATCACCTCGCTCGGCGACATCGTGATTCGCCTCGAAGAAGACCGCGCGCCCGACACGGTCAAGAACTTCGTCGGCCTGGCAACAGGCACCATCGACTGGAAGGACCCCACCTCGGGGGCGTCGATGCGAGGCACGCCGCTGTACGACGGCACCCGCTTCCACCGGGTCATCCCCACCTTCATGATCCAGGCCGGAGACCCTCTCAGCCGCTACCCCGACCAGGCCGACCGGTGGGGCCAAGGCGGTCCCGGCTACAAGTTCTCCGACGAATTCCACCCGGAGCTGCGCCACAGCGGCCCCGGCGTGGTGTCCATGGCCAACTCCGGCCCCGGCACCAACGGCTCTCAGTGGTTCATCACCGAGGACGCGACACCCCACCTGGACAACAAGCACACCGTCTTCGGACAGGTCGTCACCGGGCAGGACGTCGTGAAGACGATCGCCAACGTGCCCACCACGCGGGACCGCCCCGACTCGGACGTCGTTCTGCAGCGAGTCGAGGTCTTCCGTCAGTAGGCCGAGCCGACGGAGGACGTGTCCCCCGACAACGAACCTTGTTCGATTGCCATTGAAGTCTGACGAACCGCACTTTCCTGTCACCGAAGCTTGAGTACTCGAGGCGCTCGCTGGTCTGGGAGCGCGGTGTGACGCGTGCGTGAGCGGGTGCAGCGTTCTCGACCTCGCCAGCTGCTGATCTTCTCCAAGAAGACCTTGTCCTGGTGTCCGATGCAGGTGTCCGCTTTGGGGTGCCGGTGATGGGCGCGGCTGACGGAGGAGTGTGGCCGCCAGGGCCGGCCGGGCCCGCGGTCGGCGGGGGTCGGTACCCGCAGCAGCTTGGCGGTCCGGGCGACCTTGACAGCGTGAATCACTCCTTTGAGTGGGAGCGGGCGTCACCTGCGGCATCCGGATCTGGTGATCACTAGCGTCGACATTGATCTATCTGATCCACGGTGCACCGACATGGAGAGGGGTTCGTGATGAGTGCGTTCGATGATGCGTTTGAGTCCACGGTGAAGCTGGAGGCCGCTTCCGGGGACCATGCCGCCTACGGCATCACCGAGGATGTGGCCAGGAAGCAGGGGTACACGGGCCCGATGTCGGCTCTCCCGCTTGAGACGGCCAAGACCATCTACCTCGACCGTTACTGGAAGCCGCTGCGGCTGGACGCCATCGCCGAGATGTCCCAGCCGCTTGCCCTGAAGCTGTTCGACACCGGCGTCAACATGGGCATCGGGACGGTGGCGAAGTTCCTGCAGCGCAGCCTCAACGCGCTGAACCGGCAGCAGGCCGACTACCCGGACATGACCGTGGACGGCGCGATCGGCCCGAAGACCGTCACGGCACTCAGAGCCTTCATCGACAAGCGGAAGCCGCAGGGCGAGACGGTGATGCTTAAGGCGATCTCCAGCCTGCAGGGCGCGCGGTACATCGAGATCGCCGAGTCTCGGGAACAGAACGAGAAGTTCGTCTTCGGCTGGCTGGCGACCCGAGTCTGACCACAGCGATGGAGGACGACTGCGGTTCACTATTCGCGAGAGGGGCAGGGCTGTGGCCGTGGGGTTCTTCGTCGTCGCCTTCCACCGCCGGACCACGTGGGCCCCGCCGACCGGGACGGACACGTGGAAGAGGACCTTGTAGGACAGCTTCGCGTCCTGGCCGGCTGTCGTCAGGTGCTCGGGCATCAGCCGCCACGCGGCGCCAGGGCTGGTCTTCGGAATGTCATCGCTCTCCGGCACCCCGCACCACCACCAGCAGCACCGAGCGGCAGAGACAGCAGCGCCCCGGACCCGAGCGGATCCGGGGGTGCGGGAGGCGGCGGCTCGTCATGGGCCGCCGCCTGGTCTCCGAGCCCGAAGCCCTGTCCTACTGTCAGTCGACGACGCGGAGGAGCTGCCCGGCGTAGATCTGGTCAGGATGGCGCAGCATCGGCCTGTTGGCCTCGAAGATCTTCTGGTGCTTGTTCGGGTCTCCATACACCTTCGTGGAGATGCTGGGGAGGGTGTCGCCCCTCTCGACGGTGATGAACCGGGCGGTCTGGGCGACGGGGCCGGTGACTGTGATCTGGTCGTCAACAGCTGCCACCCCGCGGACGTTCCCGGAGGCGAGCACGACCTTCTCCTTCTCCTCCTGGCTCGCCATCTCACCCTTGAGGATGATCTTGTCGCCCTCGACGATCGCCGAGACGTCCGGCTCGCCCAGGCCGACGTGCTCGATGTGCTTCTTCAGCTGCTCTTCGGCATTGGCGTTGCCGGGCGAGAGCAGGTCGATGAGCTGCTCGCCGGCTTCCTTCACGAACGAAATCAAAGGCATGAGGGGCACCTCCTGGTGAGTGATCAACCGTGCACTCACCGTAGCCCGGCGGCGTACACCTTCATGCCGCTTCGCCCGAGATCATCACCCCGGGGAGGTACAGGCACCGTGCGGGACCCTCACACACGTGATGCCACCTGACCTGCATGACCAAGGTTCGATGTCACGAAACCGGTAGTGGTCACGCTCCGATGACAAACGGGCAAGACCCGATGGCAGAGGACATACCTGTCAATTTCCGTCCTCGCTCCGGCCGTGACAGTCAGCGTGACGCCCGGGGGCGGCTATGGATACTGCTTCCTCACCCGCACGCAGGCCGGGTGCCTCCTGTCATCGAACCTGGACCGTTCGCCACTGAAGTTGGACAGTGCCGATCGTCTTGGTTAGCGACCGACGACGATGACCATGAAGTTCAGGGGTATCCGTCATTCATGGCACGGTGGTTGGGATGGGTAGCAGCCGGGACAACGACGGGTGTCGCGGCAAGCGCACTCATGACCTTGGTATGCAGGTGGACCTGGGGATGGGACTTCGTGATCCTCAGTCTGATCATGTCGGTGCTCTATACGGTGATGGGGCCGCTGATCGCTCGCTCCAGGCGTCGAGCCCAGGAGCGGGACTCACAGCACATGCAAGAGGTCCGAACAGCGCGCCGTGACAGGAGTTAATCCGTCCCGTTTCGATGGCAATCGGTCCAGGTTCGATGTCAGAGGACACCGGGCTCCTTCGCCGTCTCTCCTGCCACCGGCTGCGTCCCGGCTTGGCGCCCGAGCACCTCTGATCCAGCCAGAGCGGTTCAGCGCGCTGTGTACGTGTTGACCCGGTGGCGGGCGGTGTGCCGCTCCAGCTGTGCGCGTACGCCCGGGTCGCGGAGGTGGAGTTCCTGGACGTGCAGCAGTGTTGCGCCTTGGCCGGTCGGCGGGCCGGGCGGCAGCAGCCGTACCTGCTGCGCGATCCCGTCCTTCCACCCGCCCGGTGTCTGGTGCCCGACGAGCTGGCGGACGACTGCGCCGGTGCACAGGTGGATCACCTTGCGGCGGGCCTGGAGGCAGCCGCGCAGGATCTGCCGCAGCGCGGCCGGTGTCTTCGGGGTGAGCTCGACCTCGACCGCGAACAGCAGCGGGGTGTCGGGGCGGATGACGACCAGGTCGGGCCAGTGCACCGACCGCACCCCCAACGGCACCGCCAAGGTCTCTCCGCGGCCTGCTCCGACCGGTGCCAGCTGCGGTGTCCCGAGGTCGGCCAGGAGCTGCGCCGCCCGCCCGGGAACAGCGTCGGCGGTGCGCACCTCGCGTTCGGTGAGCACAACGGGAGACCCGGTGCCCGTCTCCTGGCGCAGCCCGACATCGGCCAGGGCGAGGCGGTGCAGCAGCCGTTCGCTCGGAGGGTGCGGTGCTCCCAGCCCGGTGCCGGAGAGGCGGGCGCCGCGTTCCGTCGTCCACATCACCGTCCCCGCCCACCGCGTCTCCGCCGACCGGAACAGCAGCCCGGCCTCCGTCATCAGCCGCACCCGCGTCCGGGCCGTCTCCACCTGCCCGCCCCAGCACGCGGCCGCCGCCTGCCGCAGCGTCAGCGACCCGTACCGGGTGGCCAGCGCGAGCAGCCGCTCGTCCGCGCTTGTGCGCATCCAACCGTCGCCCCGGGCCTCCCCGGTGCCCTGCACCGTCCGGCGCCGCTGCGCCCGCTCCCGGTATCCGCTCACCCGCACCGCGTCCTGCCCCTGCTGTTCCTTCTCCACCTTGTTCTCCCTGTAGTTGCCGTGCCCGGCCTGCTGTGGTGCGGGCCGTGGAGGGCAGCGTGGCGGGGAAAGCGGACACTCTCCCAAACGAGGGTCTCGACCGGCAGGCGGTCGACGTCGCGGTGCCCCCGGCGGTTGAGAAGAGGAGAAGTAGGAGAGGCCCGTGAAGAGGGTGCGGGGTCGTACGCTCGTGATCGTTGCTGCGCTCGGCAGCACACGAAAGGGGAGGGGAACCCGATGACACGCAAGGACCCGAACTGGGATCTGCACGAGGACACCACGCGGCACCGCCGGGACCCGGGCTGGGGCCTCGTCCCCGACAGCCGCTGGGACTGATCCCGCAGCATCCGACAACAGCCGGCCCGGTCCCGCGGGTTCCCTCCGCGGTACCGGGCCGTGGCGTTCCACGGCGGCCCGTATCCACAGGGCTGGTACGGAACGCTTCTCGAATGGAGAACACGACACCGGGCCGGGCCCGGAAGAAGACGAACCGGCGGGCACAGCGTGCCTGCCCGGCGCACTACTACCCCCGCAACGACGACGACCGTGCGCTGCTTGCCGCACGGTTCCCGCGCGGAGGGCTGCCCGCGCAGGTGCGGTTCCTTCTGGACCGGGAGGACTGGACGCTGCCTATGCTCGCGTCGCGGGCATCCCTGACGCGTCTGACGGTCCGCCTCCTTGCCCGGGGGTGGCGTTTGCCGGTCGGGCCTGGTCCGCGACGTGAGGTCCGGCACCTGGTCGCGGACCTGGTGTGCCCGGCCTGCATCGCCCACCGCCGCCGGGAGCGGCAGGAGGAGCAGGCGGCGGACGAACGCCGGGCCCGCCGTGAGGAACTGCGTGCCCGGCGCCGGGCGATGGAGGAAGCGCGGCACCGCGAAGACTGAGACGCAGGGGTGCAACGGCTCCCTGTTTCACCGCTGGGCTGCGGGTTCTCGGTGAGGTTGCCTATCACCGCGCCACCCTGTCGAGGATCTGTCGTGCACGGCCTCGCGCAAGCGAGGCCTGGAGCGCTTACTCGGACAGTTCAGTCCGCCATTGCCGGGGCCACTGCCCCGGCGGCGGCGGAGCTCCGTGGATTCCGAGATCCCGTCGCGCGCTCTCGTAGAAGGCGTCGCGCGCCGCGCTTGCCAGCCGATGGATCTTGGTCCACTTTTCTTCGTCGATCGATCCTTCGCGTATGAGTGACTCGATGGTCCAGATCGTCTCGTGCCAGCGCCGGGCGGCCGCGATGGTCGCCGCGTCCCCGACGAGCAGGACGGACTCCCACTCCGTCGCGCGGTGGGACTCCGCGTCGGCAAGCAGGGGCAGGCCTTCGGCTGGCGGCAACGGATCGGCCACGTCCGCGAATCCGAGAGCGGCACCGATGCGTTGAGCGAGGCGGAGCTGGGCCTTGAGGGCATTGGCGTAGGCGCCGTAGGTCTCGAAGCGCTTCTCATCCCATCTCTCCGCCCGCTGCCGTGTCCACTTCCGGCGCTCGGTCAGGCTCTGTGTGGCGTACGAGCCGAGTGAACCCACCACGACGCCTATCAGAGCAGGTAGTTGATTCACTAGCTCCACAGCAACTCCCCCGACCACTTCTCCGACGCGGCTCGCCTACTGCTCTACGGCCCCAGGCGCCTCTCTCGCACCGGTGACGGACGGCCGCCGAACTGTGGTGACACTAACCGCCAGTGGTCAAGCTTCGCTGGCATTCGGGCGAGATTTGCTCGAGGTTCGGTGCGACGGGACAGCGGTACCGCAAGGACTGAAACGCATTCCGCTGCTTCACCCCTGGCCTGTGGGTTCTCTGTGAAATGTCGTGAGGGGAAGGGCGTTTCAGGCTGGTGGTTCACTGACAGCCGCCCGTGAAGCACCCTTGCACAAAGATGAGTTAAAAAAGTAATGAGCAAGGTCATACATCAAAGATCCATGCGTTCTATGCATGAGTTGCCGCTATGATGGGTCTATGGGAATGAGCTTGGAGGAGTCGCTGCGGCTGACGGTGGCGGCGTTGATGCAGGCGACGGGGGAGTCGCAGCGGGTGGTGGCTGAGGTGCTGGGGCTGACCCAGACGCAGGTCTCGCGCCGTCAGTCCGGTGCCGCTTCGTGGCAGTTGGACGATGTTGATGCGCTGGCCGTCCACTACGGGGTGCGCCCGCTCGATCTCCTGGACGGGCCGACGAAGGCGTGCGAGGCGCTGCCCGCCGACCGGCTGCGCACGACCGGCCAGAAGAAGGGAGCCGGCCGATGAGCGGCTTCGACGCGATCGACTCGCTGCTGTCCTCCGTGACCGAGCAGGCCGCCCTCCCCGAGCCGGGGGTGCGCCGTGCGCTGCGCGAGCGCGCACACCTGTCGAAGGCGCAGGTCGCGAAGGCGCTCGGCGTGAGCCCGTCCACGGTGACCGGCTGGGAGTCCGGCCGCGACCCGAGCGGTGAGCTCCGCACCAAGTACGCGTACCTCCTCGACGGCCTCGCCGCGAAGTTCGCCGACCAGGCCCCGGACCCGGCCGACGACGACCAGGACGACACCGGCCCGGCCGCCGAGGACACGTCCACCGAGGCCGCGCCCGAGGACGACGAGCTGGGAGACGACGTGGAGGTCCTGGCGGTGCCTGAGCCGTGCGTGCTGTGCGGCAGCCCGGCCGGTCACCGGATCGACGGCTTCGCGCAGCACCTGGACCCCACCGACTGCCAGAGTGCCCCCACCCCTCCGCCCCCCGCCCCGGCAGAACCCGCCATCGACGCCGCCCCGGCCCGTACGACACCTGCCCCGACGTCGGTGCCGCCGGTCCCGGCGCGTGCGGCCCGTACGAGCCGTCCGGCCTCCCGGCCGACGGCACAGCAGAAGCCGCGGGGGCGGGCGTTCCAGGAGGAGTCCGGCCCCGGCGACCTCATCGTCCAGGCCGTCCAGGCCGCCTTGTCCGAGCACGGCGGCGATGTCGAAGAAGCCACTGCCGCTCTGGTCAAGCGGGCGATCCCGGACGCGATGGCGCTGCTGGACGAGACCCGTAAGGGAGGCCGGTACGACGTCGTCGCCCACCCGGCTTTGCCGAAGATCCTGCGCAAGCAGACTTCCAAGGGCGCCGACCAGGTCTGGGAGGCCCGCCCGAAGTGGACCCGGCGCGCACTGCCCGAGGGGGCGCACGAGGTGGTCGCGCTCGACATGAACGCCGCCTACCTCTCCGCCCTCAAAACCCATCTCCCCATCGGGCAGCTGGAGCACTCCACCGGGTTCGACTTCGACCGCCGCCGCGCCGGGGTCCACCTGATCACCCCGCCGGTCTGGGAGCACGAGGACGTCCTGCCCAACCCGATCGGCAACCGCGACGAGCCCGGCCCGCTGTGGGTGACCGAGCCGACCCTGCGGCTGCTGCTGCGCCTGTCCGGCCCCAAGCACCGGCTGTGCGACCCGCCGGAGATCCACGAGTCCTACACCTCCGGCTCGACCGAAGGGCTGCTGGAGAAGTTCCGCGTGACGCTCACCGAGGCCCGCGCCCAGGCGCTGGCCGAGGGGGACGAGGCGACGCTGGAGTACGTGAAGGCGATGTACTCGAAGTTCGTCTCCACCCTGGGGGAGTCGAACTACAACCGGGAGATCTACCGCCAGGACTGGATGCACCTCATCCGCTCCCAGGCGTTCGCGAACCTGTGGATGAAGGCGTGGAAGGCTCATGAGGGCGGCCTGCACGTGGTGCGGGCCATGGGCACCGACGAGCTCCATGTCATCGGCGACTGGCACCAGGTGTTCCCCGAAGGGCGGGGCGTCACCGAGGTGAAGGTGAAGGACGCGTACACCGTCGGCACGACCGCCGACGGCCAGACGGGGGAGGGGAAGTAAGTGCCCCAGAGGAATCATCAGTTCGGCCTGTTCGGCGCGCGCGGCATCAAGGGGAGCGAGGCGGTCGCCCGCCAGCTCGACCGCCTCGCTGGAGGCATCGCCACCCCGGTCACCTCCAAGCGCGGCTGGACGGCCCGCCTGAACTACCTCACCCGCACCGACCACGCCCGCCAGGCGGCGAAGGCCGCTGGCCTCACCGTCACCGACCGCACCCTCAAAGCCTGGCGCGAGGGCAAGCGCGCCCCCTCCCGGGCCAGTCTGGAGAAGATCGAGCGCGCCTACACCGCCGTGCGACGGCAGAACGTCGCCAAGCATCTCCTCAAGCGCCTCAACTCCGGAGGCGGGACCCGGGTGGAGATCCACCCGGTCAACCAGTCCCAGGTCGACCAGCGCCAAAAACGCGTCGTGGAGTACCGCACGATGAACGTCCGCCGCTGGGACACGATCGTCGGCTCCTGGGCCGCCAGCGACCACGCCGGCCTCGAAGCCGCGTGGGACGACGTCATCGGCGACCTCGGCTCCAACTGGGGCCAGTACGAGTACGTCACCAACGTCGGCTTCGCCGCCTGACTTGGTGCCGCACTCTTCTGTCCTGCCACGGCTGTCAGTGGGGGCCGCTAGGGTGCACCGTGATCCAGCGTCTGCCGCAGAGCTGGTGGCCCCAGCCGAGGAGCCCCTTTTGCCAAGCATCACCGAGAAGTCAATATCCCTGTACGGATGCCGCCTGGGCCCTACTGCTCTGAACCACCTCGGCGCGATTGCGAGCGAAGGAGTTCCTGGGGCTCGAACTGCTTTCTCGCAAACTGCTAGTGACACGAAATTTCGTGCCGAGACGCTCGGGGAATTGCTGGCGGAGGTCAGAAGATCTGCAGTCGTATCCAATGAGAGGGAGATCGCGAACCTGACCATCAGTGTGCGCGGTGAAAACCCTGAACTTAGCGTCTATATATCTATGAAACCAAACCTGCTCTATCTTTCAGTAAGTGGTGAGGACCGTGCGATAGTCCTGGGCAGGTTCGAAACCATCAGGGGCTACTTGGCGGGGCACGGTGCCCACGACAGGACGGTATGGCGCGACCTTGTGCCTGTGAATGCGTTGATTGCTTTGGGGCTTCTTTTCCAGCTCCTTATTGCGACAGTCGGTAAATTCCAATTTATCTATGCTTTGATAGGGCTAGGAGTGAACGCCCTTATGTATATCCCTGCCTATTCCTTCAGGAGGGCTGTCATGGCGCGGAGGAATAATGTGGTCAATGCTGTCGCCGACCCGGATCCTTCGGCGGGTTTCTGGGCCGGTATGAACCTGGCGAATCGCATTGCCTTCTGCGGCGCTTTGGCAACCTCGGTTGCCGCAGCGGCTGCGACGGCTACCGCGATCGCAGACTGGAAGTAGCAGGATCGAGCAGGCCCTCCGCACGTGAGCTCCGCTTGGCCATCGCGTGTGCGGCCAGAAGTACCTCTGAACTCGAAGCCGTCTGGAACGGCGCGAGCGGACACCGCCAGCGTGACCTGCCGGACCTGCCACCACAGCCAGAGCGACCTCACCCCCCAGCAGGCAGGCCCCTGGTGCGCCGGGCACCAGCGCACCTGCACCGGCAGCCCCCGGCCCGCCACCCAGGACGGCACCATCCTGCCCTTCCGGCGGTGACCGGCCCCCGCCGCACGAGGACGACGACCGCGTTATTGACGCCGACGTCGTGCGCGCACGTACTGCGGTGGACTAGGGCGTGTATCCAGTTGAGATCAACAGGTGCTCCGGCTGAGGTCCTTGCCCCAGATCATTGCGGCGCGAAGGTGGAGGCCGGCGAGGTAGCTTTCAGGGGTCTTGTCGTAGCGGGTGGCGATGCCTCGCCAGGCCTTCAGCTTGTTGATCATGCTGCGCCGCCTGTGGGACGCGGCGGAGGCCGCCTACCACTGGTGGGAGGACTACGGACACCCGCAGATCACCCGGTTCGGCGTCACCGTCGACGAGAGCGGCCAAACGTACTGGCTCGGCCAACCGCGACCCCGTCAGCTGTTCTGACTGCGCAGATGCCTGAGCCGCGGCTGCCGCATAGGACCACTCGAACGTGAACACATCCCACACGCGTGTCAGCTACGAAGGCACGGCGCGGCCGGGTCACAGTGGGACCTGTGAGCGGCCATGCGACCACCGGAAAGCCGCGTGGACCGAACACCCTTGAGCGAACGAACCTTGATCGATAGGGGCACTGTGGAGCCGCAGTTCATCGGCGTCTGGCGTGAGGGGCAAGACGAGGTCAAGGCCGCGGTCAGCGCGGCCACCAAGCACATCGCCGAGGCTTACCAATACCTCGTGAACCCGCCTTCGGACGCCATCGGAGACAGGTACACCGCCTGGTTCGGCGAGGACGAACCCCAACGAAGGGCCTACGTCGAGAACATCCTCAAAAACCTTACCAACACCGACCTCACAGACTTCGTCTACGACGGCAACATCAGTATCAATACCGAGCCGGACTCGTACGGTTACATCTACCCGGATCAATTCGGCACCATCTATCTCGGCCCCGCGTTCTGGCATGCCGCGCCCACAGGCTGGGGCTCCTCTTCCCAGGCGGGCTTCCTGGTCCGTGAAGCGAGCAGGTTCCTGGACAACGGCGGCACCCAGGAGCATGAAGACGGCCATGACGATCTCCAGACACTGGCCCGCGAGAGTCCGGCCCTTGCGATCATGAACGCCGACAGCTACGCCTATTTCGTCGAGAACTACCCGCCGCTGAACTAGGGCGTGTATCCAGTTGAGATCAACAGGTGCCCCGGCTGAGGTCCTTGACCCAGTCGCCCATGCCTGCGATAGACGCGATCGCGGCGTGCGCGGTTCCGGCAGAGCGGCCGCTTGTCGTTAGCGGGGAACGTTTGGCCTGTGTGCTGTGACGCGCCGTCCGGGTGTTGTGATGGGCGGCAAGCTCCTGTCCTTCCGGCGGTGACCGGCCCCCGCCGCACCACGTTGCCCCCCTACGCAGCACCCACGACACCCCCAAGGACCACCGTGCCCCTCACCTCGCCGCTGGCTCTTCCCGCCCTGGCGGACCTCGCCTGCTGGTCGAGCGAGGAGATCAGCGACTGGCTCACCGCGCTGGAGGACGACGACCGCGTCACCAACGCCGACGTCGCGCGCGCACGTACCGCGGTGAACCACCACTACGGCATCGACTAGCCACTACCCCACACGCACGAACAGCATAGGGCCGCTCCCCGGAACCCAGGGAGCGGCCCTGCTGCTATGTGTGCGCCCTTGCGGACGTACGCGCGGACTGCCGTACACCTGTGAAGCGATGCCATTTCCAGGCGAAGTATCGGTAGAAAAAACCCCTTTTAGTCCATGCGTGGCAACGTCCGGTTGGTTGCCGTTGCGTTCCGGTGCCGGATTCGTTGCAGTGAGCGTGACGAAAGCATCCATCTCTCGCGTGCTCGCTCCCGCGGTGGCCCTTGCAGCCCTTGCAGTCATGGGCGCTCCCGCCGCCTCGACGGCAGCCGGGGCGCCTCCACAGTCCTGTGCCAAGAAGACGGGGTATGGGAAGAACAGCAAGTACTTCTGGGTCAAGTCCGAGGTCTGTCTCACGGACGACAAGGATGGCACTCCGACCATCCGATTCTGGACCGAGTGCCAGGAATACTGGCAGAGCGGGACCGGCATCTGGGGGTGGAAATACGTCGACTGCGACGCGCGCTCGCCTTACGTACTCACCAAGGACGGCAAGACCATCGTCAAGAGCGAGCCCCGTGATGAGGCTTGGCGCAGCCTGACGAACCGTCGGGGCCGCAGCTTCACGTACCAGTGCCAAGGCCCCGGTGTGTACTCCGTGACGAGCGACTTCACGTCAACCTCGGACGTCCACCAGCACGACAGGACGGCCACGTTCAAGTTCGAGGTCTCGGCCACGGGCTGCTGACCGGCGCCACCGGTGGCGAGCGTAGGCGGGGCGTGCGCCCTTGCGGATGTACGCGGGGCCCCGCCCGCGAACCGGCCGGCCCCCGTGGCTTTCTGCGGAGCGTCCTGCGCTCTGGCCGCGCTGTCGACTCCCACACGAGTAACCCCGGACGGGTCTTTGGCACCGGGTCCGCCAGGAGGAGCCTCAACCAAGATCGTTGCCCGCCGGGCGGGAGAGGACGACGTTGCCCGCCCCGCGGCTGCCCGGGAGGCCGTAGACCGGGGTGAGGCTGCGTGATCACGCAGCCTCACCCCGCGCGGAAGGAACCGCCCCCGATGTCAGATGCCTACAGCCTCCCCGACTTCGACCCCGACCCCGACCTCGCTGTCGCCACCCTCGGACGGGCACTGCGCGAGCTGCTCGACACCTTCCACGCGTCAGATCCCGAACACGACGCCGACGGAGGTGAACACGCCTCCTGGTGGCTCCTGCTGAGGCCCGCCGACGACGACCAGGACGACGCCGTCCCGCCGCCTCCGGCCACGACGTCCACGGTGACCGTCTCGGTCGCTGCCGACGCCACCCGCATCGAGGTCATCCACCCGGCCGGCACCGAGGCGGACCTGTCCGACGACTGCGCGGCCGACGTCATCGTCGAGGGAAGCCCGTACGGGCTGCGACTGCCCGCCGGAAGCGTCCGGATCCTCACCCGCCTGATCATCGACCTCAAGCATCACGAGCAGCAGTCGAGGACCCCACGCGGCCTGTGCCAGTTGTGCGGGAAGGGCCGCGCGCTGTCGCTCTGGCGGCCCCGGTGAGCGCCCGCTGGCCCATGTCGTGCGGCACGTCGCCCGCACGCCGCACGACGACCGCGGCCCTCTGACACCTACCGGCGCGGCCCGGCCCCGTCCGGGGCGAAGAGACAACCGTACGGGTGCCGGGACAACCGCTCCATCCCAAAAATCCCCCGGGGTGCACAAACACCGGGGGACTTCTGATGGGGGTAGCGCCACGGGGCACTGCCCTCTTCAACGGCCCTCCCAGCGAACGGGTCACGGCCCGCGCGGGACGAACCAACCCCGCTTCGCCACGCCCCATCATGTCCTGCCTCATGAGCCCGGCAGGTCAGCGATCAGTAGGATTTCGGGCATGGGTATGAGGTCGCTGATCGAGGACTTGGCGGGGGAAGCCGACGGGCTTCTCCGTGACGGGGTGTGGGTCCTGACACCCG
>NZ_JBVIUQ010000008.1:0-453250 GCF_055596485.1 Streptomyces sp. NPDC039736
CCAGATGTGGAAGCCCGGTAACGGGTGGAGCTGACTGGTACTAATAGGCCGAGGGCTTGTCCTCAGTTGCTCGCGTCCACTGTGTTAGTTCTGAAGCAACGAACAGTTGCTGGTAAGAGCAGAACCCACTTAATTGAAGAGTGTGCTTGTTCGCTCGAAACCGATAGGGTTTCGGTGGTCATAGCGTTAGGGAAACGCCCGGTTACATTTCGAACCCGGAAGCTAAGCCTTTCAGCGCCGATGGTACTGCAGGGGGGACCCTGTGGGAGAGTAGGACGCCGCCGAACAATCTTTCAAAAGGACCCTTGGTCCCAGCGTTCATGCTGGGACCAAGGGTCCTTTTTGTTTTTCCTGCCCGAAGCGCGTCGGATGTCCGACTGCGCGAGAATGACTGCGTTGCCCGAAGACTAGGAGTCACCCATGTCCACCAACTCTCCTGACGATCGTCCGGAGCGCGAGCCGCGTCACCGTGACAACAGCGGTGACCGGGGCGGATACCGCGGTGGTCGTGACAACGACCGCGGCCCCCGTCGTGACAACGACCGGGGTGGCTTCCGTCGCGATGACCGGCCCAGCGGGGACCGCGGTGGCTTCCGCCGCGACGACAACCGTGGTGGGGACCGTCGCGACGACCGTGGCGGCCGTCCGTCCGGTGACGACCGTGGTGGCCGTCCGGCCGGCGGTGGCTACGGCCGGCGTGACGACAGCAGCTCGTCCGGCGGCGGTTTCCGCCGTGACGACAACCGGGGCGGTGGCGGCGGCTTCCGCCGTGACGACCGTTCCGGGGGCGGAGACCGTGGCGGTTTCCGTGGACGTGACGACCGTGGCGGCCGTCCCGGTGGCGGTGGCGGCGGTTTCGAGCGTCGGGACGACCGGCGTGATGACCGTGGTGGGGACCGCGGCGGGTTCCGCCGTGACGACCGGCCCAGCGGCGACCGCGGCGGTTTCCGTCGCGATGACAACCGTGGTGGGCGTCCGGGTGGTTTCGAGCGTCGGGACGACAACCGTTCCGGTGGGGACCGCGGTGGGTTCCGCCGTGACGACCGGCCCAGCGGGGACCGCGGTGGTTTCCGTCGGGACGACAACCGTTCCGGTGGCGGCTTCGAGCGCCGGGACGACCGGCCGACTGGTGACCGCGGTGGTTTCCGCCGTGACGACCGGCCGAGTGGCGACCGTGGTGGGTTCCGTCGCGACGACAACCGTTCCGGTGGTGACCGTGGCGGGTTCCGCCGTGACGACCGGCCCAGCGGCGACCGCGGCGGTTTCCGTCGCGATGACAACCGTGGTGGGCGTCCGGGTGGTTTCGAGCGTCGGGACGACAACCGTTCCGGTGGGGACCGCGGTGGGTTCCGCCGTGACGACCGGCCCAGCGGGGACCGCGGTGGTTTCCGTCGGGACGACAACCGTTCCGGTGGTGGGCGTCCGGGTGGCTTCGAGCGCCGGGACGATCGCGGTGGTGACCGGGGCGGTTTCCGTCGGGACGACAACCGGTCCGGTGGCGGCTTCGAGCGCCGTGACGACCGGGGCGGCGACCGGGGCGGTTTCCGTCGCGACGACCGTGCGCCCCGGCGTGACGACGAGCGGGGCGGGTTCCGCCGTGACGACCGGCCCAGCGGTGACCGGGGCGGATTCCGCCGCGACGACCGTCGGGACGACCGGGGGCCGCGTCGGGACGACCGCTCCGGCGGTGGCTTCCGTGGCCGGGACGATCGCGGCGGGGAGCGGGGCGGGTACCGCGGCGGGCGCGACGACCGGCGTGATGACCGGGGCGGCGACCGCGGCGGCTTCCGTCGCGAGGACCGGGACCGTGAGCCGATCAAGCGGCTGCCGATCCCGGACGACGTCACCGGGCACGAGATCGACCCGGACGTGCGTCAGGAGCTGATGAGCCTGCCCAAGACCCTCGCCGAGGACGTTGCCAGGAACCTGGTGATGGTGGCCAAGCTCATCGACGACGAGCCGGAGGAGGCGTACGCGTACTCGCGCATCGCCCTGCGGCTGGCGTCGCGGGTGGCCGCGGTGCGTGAGGCCGCCGGCTTCGCCGCGTACTCCACGCAGCGGTACACCGAGGCGCTCGCCGAGTTCCGGGCGACCCGTCGGATGACCGGGACCGTGGACCTGTGGCCCGTCATGGCGGACTGCGAGCGCGGTCTCGGCCGTCCCGAGCGTGCGCTGGCCATGGCCGGCGAGCCCGAGGTGCAGAAGCTGGACAAGGCCGGACAGGTCGAGATGCGGCTCGTGGCGGCGGGCGCCCGGCGCGACATGGGGCAGATCGATGCCGCCATCGTCACGTTGCAGGGTCCCGAGCTGGGGTCCAACTCCGTACAGCCGTGGACGGCGCGACTGCGGTACGCGTACGCCGACGCCCTGCTGACGGCGGGGCGCGAGGACGAGGCGCGTGAGTGGTTCGCCAAGGCGGTGGAGGCGGACAAGGACGGCACGACGGACGCCTCCGACCGGCTGGCCGAGCTCGACGGTGTCGAGTTCGTCGACGCGCTGGACGAGGGCCACGAGGACGAGCAGCCCGTAGTGGCCGAGGCCGAGGAGGCCGAGGTGACCGAGGACGTCGTCGAGGTGCCGGTCGAGGAGGAGCCCGTGGTGGCCTCCGAGGAGGCCGGGGCGTCCGCGTCCGATGAGCGCGAGGCCGACAAGGGCTGAGTGTGAGAGAGGGCGGCACTCCGGGATTCCGGGGTGCCGCCCTTTTTTGTGCGGTGGGTCGTGCGTGGCCGGGGCGGGTCAGTCGATGGTGAGGCTGCGCAGGACCAGGCCGGTGGCGGGCTTCGGGCCGAAGGACGTGGACTTGCGGGGCATGGTGACGCCCTGGCGGGCCAGGTCCCGTACGACTTCCTCGCGGACCGGGTGCATGAGGACGGCGGTGGCGTCGTTGCGTTCGGCCTGTTCCACGGCGGCCTCGGTGTCGTGGATGTAGGCGATGTCCTCGGGGGCGTCCGGGACGTGCCAGACATGGGCGAGGAGGGTCTCGTGCAGAACGGACGCGTCCAGGGTGCGCCAGGCCGCCGGGCGGTCGGCGCGGACCGTGCGGGCGATGAGGTCCGGGTCGGGGCGGTCCAGGAGGTGGTACGAGCCGTCGCCCGCGAGGAGGAAGGCGTTGCCGTGCGCGGCCGAATCGGCGAGGGCGGCCATGGCTTCCGGAAGGGGCGCGTCCAGGTGTCGTACGCGGAAGGAACCGCCCACCGCGGCCAGCGCCTCGGACACCGGGAGGCGGTGCAGCAGGCGGTGGATGGCGCGGACCTGGAGGGGGTGGCGGGCCGTGTCGACCAGGAGGACCAGGCCGTAGTCCCAGGGGCTGGGGGCGGGGGCGTGCTCCTGCTGGAGGCGCAGGTAGGTGGCCCAGCGGTGGTGGCCGTCGGCGATGAGCGCCTGGTGGCCGGCGAGGCCGGCGGCGGTCTCGGCGATCTCGGCCGGGTCGGTGATCGCCCAGAGGCGGTGGTGGAAGCCGTCCTCGGTGGTGGTGGCCAGCAGCGGGGGGCGGGCGACCGTGCGGTCGATCACGGACGCGGTGTCGGCCGGGCCCGGGGCGCCCCGGTAGGTGAGGAGGAGGGGCTCCAGGTTGGCGGCCGTCGCGCGCATCAGGGCGGCGCGGTCCTCCACCACGTGCGGCATGACGTCCTCGTGGGGGAGGACGACGCCCTCCTCGGGGGAGGAGAGGGCCAGGGAGCCGATGAGGCCGCGTTGGAGGAGACCGTCGCGGGACTGCTCGTACACGTACAGGGCGGGGACGCGGTCGGGGGCGAGGATGCCCTCGGCGAGCCAGTCGCGGAGCGTCTGGGCGGCCTGCTGGTGGCGGGCGGTGGCGGTGTCCGCCTGCGGGAGGATCAGCCGCACGATGTTGTGCGGGTCCGCGGACTCCAGGTGGAGCAGGCCGTCGGGGCGGACCACGACGTCGTACGGCGGAGAGGTGACGGCGGAGAGACTGCCGACGGCCTCCGGGACGTAGCGGAGTCCGCGCAGGGGGACAAGTCGCAGGCCGTGGTCCCCGTCCGGCCCTGGTGTGGTCATTGATGCATCGTAAGTGGGGTGGGCGGATGGGTGATGATCGGGGGAAAGACAGTGGAACGAGGAGCGGATGAGCATGGGTGAGCGGCAGGGCAGGACCGAGGCCGGGGCCGACGGCGGGGCCGGGGTCAGGACCCGTCCGAGCAGGAGCGGGAAGGCGCTCAGCGAGGCGTACGACACGGCGCTCCTGGACCTCGACGGGGTCGTCTACGCCGGGGGCGAGGCGATCGCGCACGCGGTGGACGCGCTGGGGGCGGCGCGGGACGGCGGGATGCATCTCGCGTACGTGACGAACAACGCGCTGCGGACCCCGGATGCCGTTGCCGCCCATCTGACGGAGCTCGGGGTTCCGGCGGAGGCGGGGGACGTCATCACGTCGGCGCAGGCGGTGGCGCGGCTGATCTCGGAGCAGGTGCCGGAGGGCTCGCGGGTGCTCGTGATCGGCGGGGAGGGGCTGCGGGTCGCCCTGCGGGAGCGGGGGCTGGTGCCGGTGGAGTCGGCGGACGACGGGCCAGTGGCGGTGGCGCAGGGGTACGGCGGGCCGGACCTGCCATGGAGCCGGTTCGCGGAGGCGTCGTACGCGATCAGGGCCGGTGTGCCGTGGTTCGCGTCGAACACGGACCTGACGATTCCGAGCGCGCGGGGGATCGCGCCGGGGAACGGGGCGGCGGTCGAGGTCGTACGCATCGCCACGGGGGCGGAGCCGCAGGTGGCGGGGAAGCCGTTGCCGCCGATGCACCGGGAGACGATTCTGCGGACCGGGGCGGAACGGGCGCTGGTGGTGGGGGACCGGCTCGACACGGACATCGAGGGGGCGAACGTCGGGGGCGTGGATTCGCTGCTGGTGCTCACCGGGGTGACGGACGCGGTGCAGTTGCTGAGGGCGGAGGCGAAGTACCGGCCGACGTACGTGGACGCGGATCTGCGGGGGCTGTTGGCGGGGCAGCCGGAAGTGGTGGAGAAGGGGGCCGGTTTCGGCTGCGGGGGGTGGACGGCTTCGGTGAAGGGGGAGGCGCTGGTGGTCGAGGGAGAAGGGGCCGCGATGGACGGGCTGCGGGCGATGTGCGCGGTGGCGTGGGGACGGGCGGGGGACGGGGCGTGTGAGCTGGAGGTGGAGGAGGCGGTGGAGAAGGTGGGGCTGGCGTAGGGGAGAGCTGTAGGCGGACGGGGGGTGGGGCGGAGGCTTTCGAGGGGCCGCCGCCCTGGCGGGTTGTGCTGCTGCGGTGGGTCGCTTCCTGGCCGGGCTGTTCCGCCTCTTTCGGCCGTCTCCTGGACCCGGCCGTTCCGACTCCTTGGGACGCCTCCCCTGCCGGGCCGTTCCGCCCCTTGGGCCGTCCTCCTGCCCGGCGGTTCCGGCCTCTCGCGGCGGGTCCGCCGCCCACTGCGGCCGAGAGAAGGGTGAGGCTAGGCTAGCCTTACCTGGTGTTGGTTGAGAGTGGCCCTGATCAGAGCGTGGAGCACCGCCCCGCTCCCGCGTCGGGCCGTAAACGGAATGCCGGTCGGGCGCTCGGGCTCCTCGTCGCCCTGGGCGTGCTCGTGCTGGTGGTGCTGGCGAGCATCGCGGTAGGGGCGAAGAACGTTCCGCTCGGGGACGTGTGGCACGGGCTGTGGCACTACTCCGGGACCGGGAACGACGTCATCGTCCAGGACGTCCGGGTGCCGCGCACCGTCCTCGGCATCCTGGTCGGCGCCGCCCTCGGCACGGCCGGCGCGGTGATGCAGGGGCTGACCCGCAATCCCCTGGCCGAGCCGGGGGTCCTGGGGGTCAACGCCGGGGCCTCCGCCGCAGTGGTCAGCGCGATCAGCTTCTTCGGGGTGACCTCGCTCACCGGGTACGTGTGGTTCGCGTTCCTCGGGGCGGCGGTCGTCTCCGCCGTCGTGTACGTGCTCGGGGGCAGCCGGGGGGCCACGCCCGTGCGGCTGGCGCTGGCCGGGACGGCGGCGACCGCCGCGCTCTTCGGGTACGTGAACGCCGTGCAACTGCTGGATTCGGCGGCCCTGGAGCGGCTGCGGTTCTGGACCGTGGGGTCGCTGGCGTCCGCCGACATGGCGGTCGTCGGGAAGGTGTGGCCCTTCATCGTGGCGGGGCTGGTGCTCGCGCTGGTCCTGGCACGGCCGCTGAACGCCATGGAGATGGGCGAGGACAGCGCGCGGTCGCTCGGGGTGCATCTGACCCGTACACGAGTGCTGTCGATGGCCGCCGTGACGCTGCTGTGCGGCGCGGCCACCGCCGCGTGCGGGCCGATCGTCTTCATCGGGCTGATGGTGCCGCATCTCGTGCGGGCGGTGACCGGCCCCGACATGCGGTGGATCCTGCCGTACGCGGCCGTGCTCGCGCCCGTGCTGCTGCTCGGCTCCGACGTGGTCGGCCGGGTCGTCTCCCGGCCCGCCGAACTCCAGGTCGGGATCGTGACCGCGCTCATCGGCGGGCCGGTCTTCATCCACCTCGTGCGGCGCCGGCGAATGGGGCAGATGTGAGCATCGACAGGGACCCGCGCCCGCCCGTGAAGGCGAAGGCGAGCGCGGGCGACAAGAGGGCACGGGCGCTGCGGGCCGGCGGGCTCTCGGTGCGGTACGACGTCCGGGCGGGCGTCCTGACGCTGCTGACCGGGGTCGTGGCGCTGGGCGTCGCGGTGGCGCTCGTCCTCGGGGGCGGCGGCGACTTCCCGATGTCGCCCGGGGAGGTCGTCCAGACGCTGCTGGGCAACGGCGCCATGGCGCAGGAGTTCATCGTCCTGGACGTCCGGCTGCCCCGGGTGCTGACCGCGCTGCTGGTCGGCGCGGCGCTGGGGCTGTCCGGGTCGGTCTTCCAGTCGGTCTCGCGCAACCCGCTCGGCAGCCCGGACATGCTCGGCTTCAGCCAGGGCGCGATGGTGGGCGCGCTGGTGGTGATCGTGCTGTTCCAGGGGAACAACTGGACGATCGCCGTCGGCTCCCTCGTCGGCTGCCTGATCACGGGGGTGCTGGTCTATCTGCTCGCCTGGAAGCGAGGGGTGCACGGCTACCGGCTGGTGCTGGTCGGCATCGCGGCCGCCGCCATGCTGACCGCCGTCATGCAGTACCTGCTGACCAAGGCCGATCTGGCGGACGCCACCGAGGCGATGGTGTGGCTCACCGGTTCGCTGGACGGGCGCGGCTGGGAGCAGGTGTGGCCGATGGCCGTGGCGTGCGTGGTGCTCGTACCGCTGGTACTGCGGCACGGGCGGGCGCTGCGGATGATGGAGATGGGGGACGACGCGGCGTTCGCCCTGGGCGTGCCGGTGGAGCGGGTCCGGGTGGTGCTGATCGTGCTCGCGGTGCTGCTGATGGGCGCCGCGACGGCGGCGGCCGGGCCGATCGTCTTCGTCGCGCTCAGCGCGCCGCAGGTCGCCCGGCGGCTGACGCGGGCGCCGGGGCCCAATCTGGTGGCCTCCGCGCTGATGGGCTCGATGCTGCTGGTGGTGGCGGACTGGGCGGCCCAGTCGGCGTTCGGCGAGCGGCAGTTGCCGGTGGGCGTGGTGACCGGTGTGGTCGGCGGCTGCTATCTGCTGTGGTTGCTGGTGACCGAGCGCAAGGCGGGACGGCTGTGACGCTCCCGGCGGGCGGCGGCCCGCACCCGACACGGAACGACCCGACGCGGAACGACCCGACGCAGCGCGACCTGACGCAGCAGGACCTGACGAAGGCCGGTCTGTCGCGGAACGACCTGACGAAGCACGACCAGAGGAGTACGACGCCCATGCAGCGCCTCGCCGCGGAATCCGTGACGCTCGGCTACGACGAGCGCGTCATCGCCGAGGACCTCTCGGTGACGATCCCGGACAACTCCTTCACCGTCGTCGTCGGCCCGAACGCCTGCGGCAAGTCCACCCTGCTGCGCGCCCTGTCGCGGATGCTGAAGCCCGCGCGGGGGCGGGTGCTGCTGGACGGCCAGGTCATCCAGTCGATGCCCGCGAAGAAGGTGGCCAGGACGCTGGGACTGCTGCCGCAGTCGTCGGTCGCGCCCGACGGCATCACCGTCGCCGACCTGGTGGCCCGCGGCCGCTACCCGCACCAGGGGCTGCTGCGGCAGTGGTCGCCGCAGGACGAGCGGATCGTCGAGGAGTCGATGGCAGCCACCGGGGTGGGCGAACTCGCCGAGCGGTACGTCGACGAGCTGTCCGGCGGGCAGCGGCAGCGGGTCTGGATCGCCATGGCCCTCGCCCAGCAGACGCCGCTGCTGCTCCTGGACGAGCCGACCACCTTCCTCGACATCCAGCACCAGATCGACGTACTCGACCTGTGCGCGGAGCTGCACGAGACGCAGGGGCGCACGCTCGTGGCGGTGCTGCACGACCTCAACCACGCCGCCCGTTACGCCACCCACCTGATCGCCATGCGCGACGGCGAGGTCGTCGCGGAGGGCGCGCCGTCGCAGATCGTCACGGCGGAGCTGGTGGAGCGGGTCTTCGGGCTGAGGTGCCAGGTGATCGAGGACCCCGAGACGGGGACGCCGCTGGTGGTGCCGGCCGCGCGGAAGGCGCGTACCGCCGCCGCTACAGCAGCTTCCTGAGGTGCAGCAGGTCGCGGAAGCCCGCTTCCAGGCGGACGCGGCCGGACGCCCACGCCTTCGCGAAGTTCAGCTCGCCGTCGACGAGGGCGACCAGGTCGTCGCCCGCCATCGCGAGGCGGATCTGCGCGCGCTCCCGCGGCGGGCCCGGCCGGGTGTCCGCCACGGTGATCCGGCCGTCCGACAGACGGCCGGCGAAGGTCGTGTCGAGGTCGGTGACGTGGCAGCTGAGCGTGCGGTCGAAGGCCGCGGCGCCGCGCACGCCGTCGTGGTCGGAGCGGGTGAGGTTCTCCGAGAGTCTGTCGAGTGCTTCGCGGCACTCCTGCAAGGTCGCCATCACGGCCGACCGTACCGCAGGCCTTCGCGGTAGCGTCATGACCATGGACGAAGAGGACGCGAGAGCCGGCGAGGACACGGGCGGCGGGGCCGGCGGCATGGTGGCGTACGACCCGGCCGCCCCGGCCCCGCTCGGCGTCGTGCGCGAACCGACGGGGCAGCCGGAGGTGGACGCCCACCTGGAGCGGCTGGCCGACGTCGACCACCTCACGGCCGACGGACACATCGAGGTGTACGAGGATGTACACCGGGGGCTGCGCGAGACGCTGACCGCACTCGACGCACGCCCGGGACCTCCGGCGCCCCCCGCTTCACCGCACGACAACAGGAGCTGAACGCACGTGGCAGGAGTGGCACGCCGCCGCCTGGACGCCGAGCTGGTCCGCCGGAAGCTCGCCCGCTCGCGGGAGCACGCGAGCCAGCTCATCGCCGCGGGCCGGGTCACGGTCGGCAGGACGGTGGCCACGAAGGCCGCGACGCAGGTCGAGACGGCCGCGGCCCTGGTGGTGCGCCAGGACGACGACGACCCCGACTACGTGTCGCGCGGCGGCCACAAGCTGGCCGGGGCGCTGGCCGCCTTCACCCCGCTGGGCCTGGAGGTCGCGGGCCGGCGGGCGCTGGACGCGGGAGCCTCCACCGGCGGCTTCACGGACGTACTGCTGCGGGCGGGCGTGGGCCACGTGGTCGCGGTGGACGTCGGGTACGGGCAACTGGCCTGGTCGTTGCAGTCCGACGAGCGGGTCACCGTCAAGGACCGCACCAACGTCCGCGAGATGACCCCGGAGACGATCGACGGGGTGCCGGTGGACCTGGTGGTGGGCGATCTGTCGTTCATTCCGCTGGGTCTCGTGCTGCCCGCGCTCGCCCGGTGCGCCGCGCCGGACGCGGACCTGGTGCTGATGGTGAAGCCGCAGTTCGAGGTGGGCAAGGAGCGCCTGGGCAGCGGGGGGGTGGTGCGCAGCGCGGAGCTGCGCGCCGGTGCCGTACGGAACGTGGCGCGGCAGGCGTGGGAACTCGGGCTCGGGGTGCGGGGCGTGACGGCCAGTCCGCTGCCCGGCCCCTCGGGGAACGTCGAGTACTTTCTGTGGCTGAGGGCCGGAGCACCCGAGCTCGACCCGGCGGATGTCGATCGTGCAGTGGCGGAGGGGCCCCAGTGACGACAACAGGGACGACCGGAACGTCGGACGGGCCGGACCCGGTGCGCGCACCGGAACCGGAACCGGAGCAGGTGCTGGAGCCGGCGCGCGTGCTGGAGCCGACGGCGGAGCGGACCGTGTTCCTGCTCGCGCACACCGGGCGGCCCGCGGCCGTCCGCAGCGCCGAGCTGGTCGTGAAGGGGCTGCTGAGGAGCGGCCTGGGGGTGCGCCTGCTGGAGTCGGAGGCGGTGGACCTGCCGCTGCCCTCGTCGGTGGAGACGGTCGTCGAGGCGACCCCGGACGTGCTCGACGGCTGCGAGCTGCTGATCGTGCTGGGCGGCGACGGCACGTTGCTGCGCGGCGCCGACATCGCGCGTGCCTCCGGGGTGCCCATGCTGGGCGTCAACCTGGGGCGGGTCGGCTTCCTCGCGGAGGCCGAGCGGGACGACCTGGACAAGGTGGTGGACCGCGTCGTCACCCGTTCGTACGAGGTCGAGGAGCGGATGACGCTCGACGTCCTGGTGCACAACAACGGTGAGGTCGTCCACGAGGACTGGGCGCTGAACGAGGCCGCCGTCCAGAAGATCTCGCCGGAGCGGATGCTCGAAGTGGTGCTGGAGATCGACGGGCGGCCCGTCACCGGCTTCGGCTGCGACGGCATCGTGTGCGCGACACCGACCGGTTCCACCGCGTACGCCTTCTCGGCGGGCGGCCCCGTGGTGTGGCCGGAGGTGGAGGCGCTGCTGATGGTGCCGATCAGCGCGCACGCGCTGTTCGCGAAGCCGCTGGTGACCTCGCCGTCGTCCGTGCTCGCGGTGGAGGTGCAGCCGCACACGCCGGACGGGGTGTTGTGGTGCGACGGCCGCCGGACCGTGGGACTGCCGTCGGGGGCGCGCGTGGAGGTGCGCCGGGGAGCCGTTCCCGTACGGCTGGCGCGGCTGCACCAGGCGTCGTTCACCGACCGTCTGGTGGCCAAGTTCGCACTGCCGGTGGCCGGATGGCGGGGCGCGCCGCACTGAGGCGGGGCCGCGCCGGCCGGCAGGCCGAGCCGAACCACGGCGACCGCGCAGGCGTGCGCTCGCGCGGCCGCCGCGCGTGGACGCCGCCTCGTGCGGACGCCGCTTCAGGTGGACGAAGCCGCGAAAATCGACATGTAGATGGAACCGATCAACCGGACGGCCGCCACGTCACCCGCTTCGCGATCGGAACCCCGCGGGCCGGGCAGGCGCGCACCATGACACAGGCCGCAGAGATCAGGGCGGGGATTTCCCCGGGTTCCGTACCGCTCCGGGGGAGGGCGGCGGACAGGGGTCGTCGCACGGGGGGCTCCGGACCTCGTAAGGTCGTGTCCGTGTTGGAGGAGATGCGGATACGGTCGCTCGGAGTCATCGACGACGCTGTCGTCGAGCTGTCACCCGGCTTCACGGCGGTGACCGGCGAGACCGGAGCGGGCAAGACCATGGTCGTCACCAGTCTCGGGCTGCTGCTCGGAGGCCGGGCCGACGCTGCCCTGGTACGGGTCGGGGCCAAGGCGGCGGTGGTGGAGGGGCGGATCACGGTGCGCCCCGGCGAACCCGCCGCGCTGCGCGCCGAGGAGGCCGGGGCCGAGATCGAGGACGGGGCGCTGCTCGTCAGCAGGACGGTTTCCGCCGAGGGGCGTTCGCGCGCCCACCTCGGCGGTCGTTCGGTGCCGGTGGGCCTGCTCGCGGAGCTCGCCGACGACCTGGTGGCCGTGCACGGGCAGACCGACCAGCAGGGGCTGCTGCGGCCGTCCCGGCAGCGGCAGGCCCTCGACCGGTACGCGGGCGACGCCGTCTCGATGCCGCACGCCAAGTACGTGAGCGCCTACCGGCGTCTGAAGGCCGTCTCCGCCGAGCTGGACGAGATCACCACGCGGGCCAGGGAGCGGGCCCAGGAGGCCGATCTGCTGCGCTTCGGCCTGGAGGAGATCGCCGCCGTCGAGCCGCTGGCCGGCGAGGACGTGGAACTCGCCGCCGAGGCCGAGCGGCTGGGGCACGCCGAGGCGCTCGCCTCCGCCGCCGCCCTCGCCCACGCGGCCCTCGCGGGCAACCCGGAGGACCCCGAGGGCGTCGACGCCAACACCCTCGTCGCGGGCGCCCAGCGGGCCGTGGACGCCGTACGGGCGCACGACCCGGCGCTGGCGGCGCTGGCCGAGCGCATCGGCGAGATCGGCATCCTGCTGGGCGACGTGGCGGGCGAGCTGGCCGGGTACGCCGACAACCTGGACGCCGACCCGCTGCGGCTGGCCGCCGTGGAGGAGCGCAGGGCCGCTCTCACCCAGCTCACCCGCAAGTACGGCTCGGACATCGACGCCGTGCTGGCCTGGGCGCAGGAGGGCGCCGCCCGGCTCACCGAACTGGACGGCGACGACGACCGGATCGGCGAGCTGACCGCCGAGCGCGACATCCTGCGCGGCGAACTGTCCCTGCTGGCGCAGGCGTTGACCGACGCCCGCACCGAGGCCGCCGCCCGGTTCGCCGACGCGGTGACCGCGGAGCTCGCGTCGCTGGCGATGCCGCACGCCCGGGTGTCCATCGACATCCGCCAGACCGAGGACCCGGCCAACGGCATCGAGGTCAACGGCCGCCCGGTCCAGTACGGCTCCTCCGGCGCCGACGAGGTGGAGCTGCTGCTCGCCCCGCACCCGGGCGCGCACCCCAGGCCCATCGGCAAGGGCGCGTCCGGCGGTGAGCTGTCCCGGGTGATGCTCGCGGTGGAGGTCGTCTTCGCGGGGTCGGACCCCGTGCCGACGTACCTCTTCGACGAGGTCGACGCGGGCGTCGGCGGCAAGGCGGCCGTGGAGGTCGGCCGACGGCTCGCGAAGCTGGCGAAGTCGGCGCAGGTGGTGGTGGTGACGCACCTGCCGCAGGTGGCGGCGTTCGCCGACCGGCAACTGCTGGTCGAGAAGACCAACGACGGCTCGGTCACCAGGAGCGGTGTCACCGTGCTGGAGGGCGAGGACCGCGTGCGGGAACTGTCGCGGATGCTCGCGGGCCAGGAGGACTCCGAGACGGCGCGCGCGCACGCGGAGGAACTGCTCGCGACGGCGAGAGCGGACGCGTAGGTGACGGCCGGGAGGCGAGGGCGCGCCGCCGTGGTCAGGAGCCTGGGCGGGCGCGCCGCCGGGACCGGGAGCCTGGGCGGGCGCGTCGCCTCGGCCAGGAGCTCGGGCGGGCGCGTCGCCGGGGTGCTGGGCGCCGTGGGAGCGACGCTGGCGGTACGGGCCGGGATGCGGCGGTGGCCGCCGGGGGAGGCCGCGCTGTGGGAGCGGAAGAACTTCGAGGGCGCGGTCGTCGACCTGTACGCCGGTCCCGCCACCGCCCTCGGGACCGCCGCTTCCGTGGCCGCGTCGCCCGCCGTCCCGATACGCGCCAGAGCGGCCGCCGTGCTCGCGGTGCTCGCCGCCGGGGGCTGCGGGGCGTATGACGACATGGCGGGGCGCGACGACCCGCGCAGGGGCTTCCGCGCGCACCTCGGCGCGCTGCGGCAGGGCGAGATCACCAGCGGCGGCGTCAAGCTGCTCGGCATCGGCGCCGCCGGGCTGGCCGCGGGCGCACTCCTCAAGGACGGTGTCGTGGACCGGGTGCTCGCGGGAGTGGTCGTCGCGGGGACCGCGCACCTGGTGAACCTCGTCGACGTACGCCCCGGGCGCGCCGTCGGCACCGTGCTCGCGCTCGGTGCTCCCGGGCTCCTCGGGGGCGGTGCGGCCGGAGCGCTCGCCGCGGCACCCGTGGGGGCCGCCGCGGCCGTGTTCGACGACGATTTCGGGAGGCGCACGATGATCGGCGACACGGGCGCGCACGCGCTCGGCGCCGCCCTCGGTGCGGCGATCGCCGCCGGGAACGGGCGCACCGGACTCGTCCTGCACGCGACCGCCCTGGTCACGGCGGCGGCCTGCGGCGACCGGGTCAGCCGCGCGGCGGGCGCCTGCTGAACAGGCGGTCACTCGTGCGGGTGGTACCGGGCGTGAAGTGAAAGGACCGGGGCATGTGCGGTGCCCCAACGGCCCGGCCGGCTGGCATCCTTGGCGCCGTACTGCGCATCGCGCGCAGCACGAGCACCAGCGCAACAGAAACACCGTGGCAGCACCAGCACCCGCGCCGCCCCGGCCGAGGCCCCCACTTCAGGAGCACCCACCACCGTGAGCAGCACCCCGCCACCGCCGTACGGACAGTCGCAGTTGAGCGCCGTCCAGGTCCTCGGCGGCGGCAGCGCGGGCAGCAGCGCGCACGTCAGGTCGTTGACCGCAGGGCTCGTCGCACGGGGCGTGCGGGTCACCGTGTGCGCCCCCGCCGAACTGGAGAGCGCCTACGGCTTCGCGGACGTGGGCGCCGAGGTGGTGACCGTCCCCCGGCGCGGCGACCCGGTGGCGGTGGCGGCGCTGCGGTCCGCGTGCGGCGGCGCCGACGTCGTCCACGCGCACGGCCTGCACGCCGCCGTGCGGACCGCGTTCGCGCTGAGCGGGCGGGCGGCGCGCCGGGACGGGGCGCCGGGCCCGCGCACCGGACACGGCGGCCGGGTCCCGCTCGTCGTCACCTGGCACACCAGGGCCCACGCGGAGGGGCCGCGCGGTCACGTCGTACGGCTCATGGAGCGCAGCGCCGCCCGGGCCGCCGCCGTCGTCCTCGGCACCTCGTCCGACCTCGTCGACCGGGCCCGCAGCCGGGGCGCCAGGGACGCGCGCCTCGCACCGGTGACGGTGCCCGCGCCGCGGCCTCCGGAGGAGTTCCGGGAGAGCAAGGCGCGGGCCGAACTGGGCGCGGTGGAGCGGCCGTTGCTGATGGCCGTCGGCAGCCTGGTGCCGCACCGGGGCTACGACGTCCTGCTGGACGCCTCCCGGGCCTGGCGCGATCTCGACCCCGCCCCGCTGGTCACCATCGCCGGGGAGGGCCGTGAGCGGGCCGCGCTCCAGCGCCGGATCGAGGCGGAGGACCTGCCGGTGCGCCTGCTGGGGCGGCGCGACGACATCGCCGAGCTCCTCGCCGCCGCCGACGTCGCCGTGCTGCCCAGCCAGTGGGAGGCGCGCTCGGTGCTCGCGCAGGAGGCGCTGCGCGCGGGCGTCCCGCTGGTGGCCACCCGGGTCGGCGGCATCCCGGAACTGGTCGGCCGGGCTGCCGAGTTCGTGCCGTACGGAGATCCGCGGGCGCTCGCGAGCACGGTGCTCGCCCTGCTCGCCGACCCAAACCGGCGGGCGGCGCTGGCCGAGGAGGGACTGCGGCAGGCGGCCACCTGGCCCACCGAGGACGAGACGGTGGCGCAGGTGCTCAGCGTGTACGACGAGCTGACCGGGCAGAGCTGACCGGACAGAGCTGACCCCTGGCGGAGGGCCCGCGGGCCTAGGAGGCGTGCCGCCGCGCCCGCAGGGCCAGGCTCAGCGCCAGCACCGTCTGCGGATCGTCCAGGTCGGTGCCCAGCAGCTCCGAGATCCGCGCCAGCCGGTTGTAGAGCGTCTGCCGGTTGAGGTGCAGCTCGCGCGCGGTCTCCGCCTTGCGGCCCGCGTGCGCCAGATACGTCTCCAGGGTCGGCAGCAGCGGCGGGCGCGACGCCTTGTCGTGGTCGCGCAGCGGGCCGATCGCCCGGTCCACGAAGGCCGCCAGGTCCGGATGGTCGCGCAGCCGCCACAGCAACAGGTCGATGTCCAGGCGGCGGGCGTCGTACCAGGGCCGGTCGTGCAGCCCCTGCGCCGCCGTCGCCGTCTCCGCCGCGTGCCGCAGCCCCGCCGACGCCGCCGCCCAGCCGCCCGCGACCCCGACCACCACGACCGGCGGGTGCGCGCCCGCCCGGCCGAGCCCGGCGCGCTCCACGCCGGCGCGCAGGGCGGCGGCCACCCGGTCGGCGACGGCGGTGCGCTCCGACTCGGTCCGCAGCCCCAGCAGCAGCGGCACCCGCCCCTCCACGGGACGCACGCCGAGGAGCACCGGCACGCCCACCGACGCCAGCTCCTCCAGCACCGCCCGCGCCAGCACCGCCCAGTTCCCCGACGGCGACAGCTCGGCCGCCAGCCGCATCACCACCGGCAGCAGCGGCCCCTCGCCGGGCTTGAAGCCCAGCACCCGGGCCTGCGCCGGGGCCTCGTCCGCCGAGATGCGGCCCTGTGCCAGGTCGGTGAGGAAGTCGCCGCGTCCGCGCGCGGCCAGCTCCTCCTCCTGCCGGGCCTGCATCAGGACCACCGCCAGGATGTCCGCCGCCCGCTCCGCCGCCATCCGGTGCACCGGCAGCAGCGGATGTGCCACCCCGAGCAGCACCAGCCGGGCCCGCACCGAGCCCGCCCCGTGGCCCCCGCCGGGCACGTCCACCAGCACCCCGTTCGCGGGCGGCCCCGACTCGCGGGCCTCGCGCTGGCCGCGCAGCCCCTCCCAGACCTGGAGGGGGTCGGCCCCGGAGTCCCCGGCGGCGGGCCCGGCGGCGTACAGGAGCTGTCCGTCGGCGGTCTCCAGGAAGACCGGGTTGGCGGTGAAGTCCGCCAGGATGCCCAGCACCTGCGGCACCCCGCCCCCGCCGAGCAGCGCCTCCGTGCAGCGGCGGTGCACCTCTTCGGCCCGGCGCAGCAGCGTGTAGTGCCCGTTGACGATCTCGGTGTGCACCTCTTCGGTGACGGACACGAACGGCACCTCGCGGTGCAGCTGCACCAGCGGCAGCCCGGCCGCCCGCGCGGTCTCCACCAGCGTGGCGGGCAGCCGGCTGAAGCGCGGGCCCAGCTCCACGACGAGCGCCGCGATGCCCCGCTCGGCGAGCCTGCGCACGAAGGCGCGCTGCTCCGCCGGGCGGGTGCCCAGGCCCAGGCCGGTCGTCAGCAGCAGCTCGCCGCCCTTGAGCAGGGAGGCGATGTTGGGGACCTCCCCGGCGTGCACCCAGCGCACGGTCCGGGTCAGCCGGTCCGCGCCCGCCACGACCTCGGGCAGTCCGCTGCGGAGTCCCGGCAGTTCCAGCGCCCGTTGCACGGTGATTCCGCCCTGCGTGTCCATGGACCGGGACGGTACCCGCGCGCCTGTTCCAGGAACATCACCCGCCGGTCACAGCGGGCGTCCCCGGGCCGTCCGCCCCGACAACTCGTCGTGCGCCGAGGCCATTTGAACGACCGGTTGCCGATTGTGGCGTACGTCACGCGGCGGGAGACTGCATCGCCGCCCCCTCCACGACCCGTACGGCACGTCCCGGACCAGAGGAATGAGCGCACCCATGCCCGACCGCACACCACCGCAGGTGAACCGCCTCAAGGCCAACTCCGTCGGTCTCGTCGGCGTCGTCTTCATGGCGGTCGCCACCGCCGCCCCGATCACCGCCATGACCGGCAACCTCCCCATCGCCGTGGGCTTCGGCAACGGCACGGGCGCGCCCGCCGGGTACCTCTTCGCCACCCTCGTGCTGACGGTCTTCTCGGTCGGGTACGTCGCCATGGCCAAGCGCATCACCGCCGCCGGCGCCTTCTACGGCTACATCTCGCACGGCCTGGGCCGCGTCGCCGGAATGGCCTCCGGGATGCTCACCGTCCTCGCGTACGTCGTCTTCGAGGCGTCCATCGTCGGGATCTTCGCCTACTTCGCGCAGACCACCATGGCGGCGCAGCTCGGCGTCGACCTCCCGTGGGTCCTGTACGCCGCCCTCATGCTCGCGGTGACGGCGGCCCTGTCGTACTTCGACATCAACCTCACCGCGAAGGCGCTGGGCGTGATGCTGGTCGGCGAGATAGCCGTGCTGTTCGCGGTCGCCACGGCGGTGCTCCTGGCGGGCGGCGGCCCCGACGGCATCCCCGTCGAGCCGATCAACCCGGTGGGCGCCTTCACCGGCACCTCCGCCGGACTCGGGCTGTTCTTCGCCTTCTGGTCGTGGGTGGGCTTCGAATCCACCGCGATGTACGGGGAGGAGTCCCGCGATCCCAAGAAGGTCATCCCGCGCGCCACCCTGATCTCGGTGATCGGCGTCGGGCTGTTCTACATCTACGTGTCCTGGATGACGATCGCGGGCAACGGCCTGGCCGGCGCGGTGCGGGTCTCCTCCTCCGCGAGCCCGCTCGACCTGTTCTTCGACCCGGCCCGCACCTTCATCGGCGGCTGGGCCGTCAGCGCCTTCCAGTGGCTGCTGCTCACCGGTTCCTTCGCCTGCGGCATGGCCTTCCACCAGTGCGCGTCGCGCTATCTGTACGCCGTCGGGCGCGAGGGCTTCCTGCACCCGGCGCTGGGGCGCACGCACGCCGCGCACGGCTCCCCGTACGTGGCGTCCTTCGTGCAGTCGGGGATCGCGGTGGTGCTGGTCGGCGCGTTCTGGCTGACGGGCCAGGACCCGTACGTCCACCTCTACACACTGCTCGCGATCCTCGGCACGATGGCGATCCTCATCGTCCAGACGCTGTGCTCGTTCGCGGTGATCGGCTACTTCCGCCGGAACCACCCCGAGGACCGGCACTGGTTCAGGACCTTCACCGCGCCGCTGCTGGGCGGGATCGGCATGATCGCCGTCGTCGTGCTGCTGGTCGTGAACATGGAGACGGCGGCCGGGCTCGCCGCCGACTCGCTCTTCTTCGCGGCGATCCCGTGGATCGTCGGAACCGTCTTCTTCGGCGGCCTCGGCCTCGGCTTCTACCTGAAGGCCAGGCGTCCGGAGCGGTACGCCGTCATCGGCCGGATCGTGCTGGAGGACGCCACCGAGCGCGCCGCCGAGCCCGGCCCCGCCGCGCGGTCCACCACCGTCTGACCCGCACCTGGCACAAGGCCCCGGCGCGGCCGCTCCCGCGCCGGGACCGTCCTTCCCGTCCCCTCTCACCGAGGAGTCCCGCCATGTCGCGTGCACCCGCCCCCCGTACCCCCGCGATGCGTGCCCTGCGCCGGCTCGTCGCCGAGCACCGGGCCGCCGACCGCCTGAACATGCCCGTTGCCGACGTACGGGGCGCCACCCGGCGCGACCTGCTGCGGCGGGCCGGCGCGCTCGGCCTCGGCGTGGCGCTCGCGCACCGGGCCGCCCCGGCAGCGGCGGCGACGCCCGCCGCCGTGCGGGGCGACGCGCCCCGGATCGCCGTGGTCGGCGCGGGCATCGCCGGGCTGACCGCCGCGCTCACCCTCCAGGACGCGGGCCTGCCCTGCACCCTGTACGAAGCGAACCCGGACCGGGTCGGCGGCCGCATGTGGACGCAGCGCGCCCACTGGGGCGCCGGGCAGCTCTCCGAGATCGGCGGCGAGCTGATCGACACCGGCCACAAGAAGATCCTGGAGCTGTGCCGCCGCTTCGGCCTGCGCACCGAGGACTTCCTCGGCGGCGGTCCCAACGGGGCGGAGGAGGTGCTGTGGTTCAACGGCGCGTACTACCCGCGCGCCCGGGCCGACGAGGACTTCAAGGCCGTCCACCAGTCCCTGCGCCGCGACCTCGGCGAGGCGGGCGAGGTGAGGTGGAACCGGACCACCCCCGCCGGCACCGCCCTCGACACCATGTCCCTGTACGAGTGGATCGAGACCCGCGTACCCGGCGGCCACACCTCCCCGCTCGGCCGGTTCTTCGACGTGGCGTACAACGTCGAGTACGGGGCCGAGACCACCGAGCAGTCCGCGCTCGCCCTCGTCCTGCTGATGGGCTACCAGACCAATCCGGGCCACTTCAACATCTGGGGCCTGTCCAACGAGCGCTACCGCATCACCGGCGGCAACGACCGGCTCCCGCGCGCCATCGCCGCCGCCCTGTCGCCCGGCACCCTCCAGCACCACAAGCAGCTCACGGCGGTACGCGCCAACGCCGACGGCACCCAGACCCTGACCTTCACCGACGCCGGGACGACCACCACCGTCACCGCCGACCGCACCCTGCTGTGCGTCCCGCTGCCGGTGCTCCAGCGCCTCGACCTCTCCCGGGCGGGCTTCGACCCCCGGATGACGAACCTCGTCCGGGACGCCCGCATGGGCGTCTGCACCAAGCTCAACATGCAGTTCTCCGCCCGCCCCTGGCGCGGCGCCGGACCCTGGCCCGGGGTCTCGGCGGGCGACTGCTTCACCGACGGCGACGTCCAGCAGACCTGGGACACCACCAAGGTCCAGCCCGGCGGCGGCGGAATCCTCGTCCAGTTCGGCAGCGGACGCCTGGCCGGGGCGCTCACCCCGGCGACCCCCTTCGCCACCGAGTCCGACCCGTACGTACGCGACCTGGCGGCCCGGCGCGTCCGGGAGATCGACGCGTTCTTCCCCGGAACGTCGGAGAGCTGGACCGGCAGGGCCCAGCTCTCCGCATGGCACCGCAACCCCCACAGCCTGGGCGCGTACTCCTACTGGCCCATCGGCTACCTGCACCGGTACGCGGGCTACGAGGGCACCCCGCAGGGCAACATCCGCCTCGCGGGCGAGCACACCAGCTACGACTTCCAGGGCTTCATGGAGGGCGGCGCGACCGAAGGGGCCCGCGCCGCCCAGGAGGTGATCAGCGAACTGACCTGAGCCTCAGCCCCCGTACGCCCCGCTCGCCGTCAGCCGCAGTGCCGTGTCGATCAGCGGCACGTGGCTGAAGGCCTGCGGGAAGTTGCCCACCTGGCGCTGGAGACGGGAGTCCCACTCCTCGGCCAGCAGCCCCAGGTCGTTGCGCAGCGACAGCAGCTTCTCGAAGAGCTTCCGCGCCTCGTCCACCCGGCCGATCATCGCCAGGTCGTCCGCCAGCCAGAACGAACACGCCAGGAACGCGCCCTCGTCGCCCTCCAGGCCGTCCACACCCGCGCTGTCCCCCTCGGTGGGGTAGCGCAGCACGAAGCCGTCCGGCGTGGACAGCTCGCGCTGGATGGCCTCGATGGTCCCGATGACGCGCTTGTCGTCGGGCGGCAGGAAGCCCATCTGCGGGATGAGGAGCAGGGAGGCGTCCAGCTCCTTGGAGCCGTAGGACTGGGTGAAGGTGTTGCGCTCGGGGTCGTAGCCCTTCTCGCACACGTCGCGGTGGATCGTCTCGCGCAGCTCGCGCCAGCGCTCCAGCGGGCCGTCCGCGTCGCCGCCCTCGATCAGCTTGATCGTGCGGTCGACGGCCACCCAGGCCATCACCTTGGAGTGCACGAAGTGGCGGCGCGGGCCGCGCACCTCCCAGATGCCCTCGTCCGGCTGGTTCCAGTGGTCCTCCAGGTAGCGGATCAGCTTGAGCTGGAGGAGGGAGGCGTAGTCGTTGCGGGCCAGGCCCGTCATGTGCGCGAGGTGCAGGGCCTCGGTGACCTCGCCGTACACGTCGAGCTGGAGCTGGTGGGCGGCGCCGTTGCCGACCCGGACCGGGCCGGAGCCCTCGTAGCCGGGCAGCCAGTCCAGCTCCGCCTCGCCGAGCTCCCGCTCGCCCGCGATGCCGTACATGATCTGGAGGTTCTCCGGGTCCCCCGCCACCGCGCGCAGCAGCCACTCGCGCCAGGCGCGGGCCTCCTCGCGGTAGCCGGTGCGCAGCAGCGAGGACAGGGTGATCGCGGCGTCCCGCAGCCAGGTGTAGCGGTAGTCCCAGTTCCGGGAGCCGCCGATGTCCTCCGGCAGGGAGGTCGTGGGCGCGGCGACGATGCCGCCGGTCGGGGCGTACGTCAGGGCCTTCAGCGTGATCAGCGAGCGGACCACGGCCTCGCGGTAGGGACCGTGGTACGTGCAGTGCTCGACCCACTCGCGCCAGAAGTCGAGGGTGAGCTCCAGCGCGCCCTCGGGGTCGGGCAGCGGCGGGGCCTCCTTGTGCGAGGGCTGCCACTGGATGGTGAACGCGAGCCGCTCACCGGGCGCCACCGTGAAGTCGGAGTGCGTGGTCAGGTCCTGGCCGTGCGTCTCGACGTCCGTGTCCAGCCACACCGAGTCGGGCCCCGCCACCGCCACCGTGCGGCCGTCCATCCGGTGCACCCAGGGGGTGATGCGCCCGTAGCTGAAGCGCATGCGCAGCGCCGAGTGCATCGGCACCCGGCCGCTGACGCCCTCCACGATTCTGGTGAGCTGGGGAGCGCCGTCGCGCGGCGGCATGAAATCGGTCACCCGGACCGTGCCCCGCGGAGTGTCCCACTCCTGTTCCAGGACGAGGGTGTCCCCCCGGTAGCGGCGGCGGGAGGCCACGGGGGCCTCGGCGCCTTCCGCGTACGAGGGGCCGATCCGCCAGAAGCCGTGCTCCTCGGTGCCGAGAAGTCCGGCGAAGACGGCATGGGAATCGAAGCGTGGAAGGCACAGCCAGTCGACTGAGCCGTCCCGGCAGACCAGCGCCGCTGTCTGCATGTCTCCGATGAGTGCGTAGTCCTCGATGAGCCCGGCCACGTGCAATCTCCAGTCGAACGGCCACAGTCGCCCCCGGGGAAGGAGGCGGTCTGCGGTCAGGGGATCTTCGACGACGAGCTTCAGGGGCCGGGAGCGGGCGCGATGTGTGCCTTCGCCGGCCGGCTCGCAGCGATGTTCAGTGAAGGATACGACGCAGGAAGCCCATCTGCGGGAGGTCGTCACAAGGTGGGGGGCCCGAACGGGTGAGGCACACGTGATGCCGGTGTGTCGTTATGGTGAAGACGGCTCGAACGGGCGGCCGGAACACTGGCCCCGGGGGACCCGCCCGCCCCTGGCCGCCTTCACAGGTGGGGCCCCGGGGGCGCCCGGAAACAGGTCCAGCCGCCCCCGGGAAGGCCCCCGCGGGCACCCGGAAACCAGGCGCACCCGCCCTCCGCGACCTCCCCGCGGCCGCCCGGAGACGGATCGCCCCCGTTCCCCGGAAACCTCCCGCCGGGGCGGGCCCGCGGCGGACGCCGGAAGCAGCCTCCCGGAGTCGCTGATACCCTGGTAGCCCGTGGGCGGTGGGAGCAAAACCCCCCGAACCGCAGCGACGACGCCCCCAGACATCACCGGTGGAGAAACCGGCGATCCCTCCTTGGGCGGCCGGAAACGCACCCTCACCTCGCGACCACGGGAGCCCCGTCTTGGCCATGCAGACCTCTGCTTTTAAGAACAAAGCAGTCACGACGACCAAGCACATCTTCGTCACCGGGGGTGTCGCCTCTTCCCTCGGCAAGGGTCTGACTGCCTCCAGCCTCGGTGCGCTCCTGAAGGCCCGCGGTCTTCGGGTCACCATGCAGAAACTCGACCCGTACCTCAACGTCGACCCCGGCACGATGAACCCCTTCCAGCACGGTGAGGTGTTCGTCACCAACGACGGCGCCGAGACCGACCTGGACATCGGCCACTACGAGCGCTTCCTCGACGTCGACCTCGACGGCTCGGCCAACGTCACCACCGGCCAGGTCTACAACACCGTCATCGCCAAGGAGCGCCGCGGCGAGTACCTCGGCGACACCGTGCAGGTCATCCCGCACATCACCAACGAGATCAAGCACCGCATCCGGCGCATGGCCACCGACGACGTGGACGTCGTCATCACCGAGGTCGGCGGCACCGTCGGCGACATCGAGTCGCTGCCGTTCCTGGAGACCGTCCGCCAGGTCCGCCACGAGGTCGGCCGCGACAACGTCTTCGTCGTGCACATCTCGCTGCTCCCGTACATCGGCCCCTCGGGCGAGCTGAAGACCAAGCCGACCCAGCACTCGGTCGCCGCCCTGCGCAACATCGGCATCCAGCCCGACGCGATCGTGCTGCGCGCCGACCGCGAGGTCCCCACCGCCATCAAGCGCAAGATCTCGCTGATGTGCGACGTCGACGAGGACGCGGTGGTCGCCGCCATCGACGCCAAGTCGATCTACGACATCCCCAAGGTGCTGCACACCGAGGGCCTGGACGCCTACGTCGTCCGCAAGCTGGACCTGCCCTTCCGCGACGTGGACTGGACCGTCTGGGAGGACCTCCTGGACCGCGTCCACAACCCGGACCACGAGGTCACCGTCGCGCTGGTCGGCAAGTACATCGACCTGCCCGACGCCTACCTCTCGGTGACCGAGGCCATCCGCGCCGGCGGCTTCGCCAACAAGGCCCGGGTGAAGGTCAAGTGGGTGACCTCCGACGACTGCAAGACGCCGGAGGGCGCCCGCAAGCAGCTCGGCGACGTGGACGCGATCTGCATCCCCGGCGGCTTCGGCGAGCGCGGCGTCACCGGCAAGGTCGGCGCCATCCAGTACGCCCGGGAGAACAAGGTCCCGCTGCTGGGCCTGTGCCTGGGCCTGCAGTGCATCGTGATCGAGGCGGCCCGCAACCTGGCCGGCATCGAGGACGCCAACTCCACCGAGTTCGACGCCGCCACCGGCCACCCGGTGATCTCCACCATGGAGGAGCAGCTCGCCTACGTCGAGGGCGCGGGCGACCTGGGCGGCACCATGCGCCTCGGCCTCTACCCGGCGAAGCTCGCCGAGGGCTCCATCGTGCGCGAGGTCTACGGCGACGAGCAGTACGTCGACGAGCGCCACCGCCACCGCTACGAGGTCAACAACGCCTACCGCGCCGAGCTGGAGAAGAAGGCGGGCATCGTCTTCTCCGGCACCTCCCCGGACAACAAGCTCGTCGAGTACGTCGAGTACCCGCGCGAGGTGCACCCCTACCTGGTCGCCACCCAGGCGCACCCGGAGCTGCGCTCGCGCCCGACCCGCCCGCACCCGCTCTTCGCCGGCCTGGTGAAGGCGGCCGTCGAACGGCAGCAGGAAGCGCGCCAGCAGGGCAAGTAGGTCCCAGGCGTTACGGTGGACCGGGGTGGGGGCCGCTTCCAGGCCCGCACCCCGGTTCTCTCGTTTCATGGAGGCGTACGTGGCGATCAAGGACACCCCCCAGGAGTGGCGGATCACCGGGACGGTGATCCCGTTCGAGGGGGCCAAGACCAGTGTCCGCACCGACAGCGTGGTCATGCCGGACGGCTCGGTGGCCGGCCGCGACTACCAGGTGCACCCGGGCTCGGTCGCCGTCCTGGCACTCGACGACGAGGGAAGCGTCGCCGTCCTCTCCCAGTACCGCCACCCGGTGCGCCACAAGCTGTGGGAGATCCCCGCCGGACTCCTCGACGTGCCCGGCGAGAACCCGCTGCACGCCGCCCAGCGCGAACTGTACGAGGAGGCGCACATCAAGGCGGGGGACTGGCGGGTGCTGACCGACGTCTACACCTCGCCGGGCGGTTCCGACGAAGCGGTACGGATCTTCCTCGCCCGGGACCTCTCGGAGGCGGAGGGCGACCGGTTCGAGGTCTCCGAGGAGGAGGCCGACATGGAGCACGCCCGGGTGCCCCTCGCGGAACTGGTGCGGGGCGCCCTCAGCGGTGAGCTGCACAACAACTGCCTGGTCGTCGCGGCGCTCGCGGCGACCGCCGCGCTGGCGGGGGACGGGCTGGACGCGCTGCGGCCGGCGGAGGACCCCTGGCCCGCCCGGCCGTTCTGAGCGACTTCGAGACCGTTCATCGTAAAAACTGCTGATCCGATCGGGGGACCTGCCCGCCCTGCTCCTCCGGATCGGTAGCAGAGCGTGAACTACGCTCGGATCCCCGGCCGCAGTCGCCGCCGGGGACTGGAGCGCAGGCGGACGGGAGCGTGGCCCGTGACGGACCAGGCGGTGGACATCGGCAGCGCGGCGGCGGTCACGGCGACCGCTCCCGCGACGGCCTCGGCCCATGATTGGGCCGCCGGTCAATTCTTCGGCCGGAAACGGGAGTTGAAGGGCCTGCGCGCCGACATCCAGCGCACCGGCCTCGACACCCTCACCGGCCGCAAGGCGCCCAGGGCCCGCGTGCTGCTGATCGCCGGAAGGCCCGGTTCCGGACGGACCGCCCTCGCCGAGGAACTCGCCCGCGAGCTCTCCGGCGACTACCCAGAAGGGGCCTACCGGGCCCGCCTCACCGCCTCGGGCGGGCAGCGCGTCCCCACCGAGGAGACCGCCCGGGGCCTCCTGGACGACCTGGGCGTCGCCGCCCCCGCGGGGGCCGACGCGGACACCCTCGCCGCGATGGTGCGCGAGGCCCTCGCCGTACGCAGGGCGCTGCTGGTCCTGGACGACGCGGTGGACGCGGAACAGGTCGACCCCCTGCTCCCCGACAACCCCGCCTGCCTGGTCGTCGCGACCTCGCAGGGACCGCTCACCGGCATCGTGGACGTACGGCCCTGCACGCTCGGCGGCCTCGACACCGCCTCCGCCGTCGCCCTCCTCGCGCACTACACCGGCAGGGTCCGCATCACCGTCGACCCGACCGCCGCCGACGCGCTCGCCGAGGAGTGCGGGGGGCAGCCCGCGGCGCTGGTGCTGGTGGCCGGATGGCTCGCGGCCCGGCCCAAGCTGTCGGTGGCCGACGCCGTCCTGCACCTGAACGAACTCCCCGCCGACCTCGGACAGCCGCAGGGCGAGGGCCCGTTGGTCCGGGCGCTGCGCCTGGTGTACGGGTCGCTGCCGCAGCCGGCCGCGCGGATACTGCGTCTGCTCGCGCTCGCCCCCGCGGGCCTCGCGGACGCGCACACCGCGTCCGCGCTCGCCGGGTGCTCGGTGTCGGCCGCGCAGACCACACTGGACGACTTCGCGGTGCAGGGGCTGCTGCACCCGGTGCACGGTCCGGTGCCGCAGTACCTGGTGCCGGGGTGCCTGGCGCCGCTGCTGCTGGCGTTGACGGAGGCTCAGGACCGCGATTCGGAGCGGCAGTTGGCGCGGGCCCGGATGCTGGAGCGGACCGTTCGGCAGCTCCACTCGTGCCGGGCGGTCACCGAGCCCGAGGGCTCGCCGGCCCGCAAGAAGCTCGCCGGACTGCCGCGTTCGCTGCGTTTCTCCGGCCGGCGGGAGGCCGCCGAGTGGCTGCGCGCCCGGCAGCCCGCGCTGCTCGCCGCGGCCCGCGCGGCCGTCGAGGACGGCGGGCTCGACACCCTCGCCCGCAGGCTCGTCGCCGCACTCGTACGGGCACTGGTGGCGCACCGGGGCACCGAGGACGCAGCCCCCGAGCTGTACGGGCTGCACCGGCTGGTCCTGGACGTGGCCGAGCGCCGCGACCTGCACCGCGAGAAGGCCGCCGCCCTGCTCAACCTGGCCGATCTCGACGCGGGCACCGGCCGTACCGCCGAGGCGCTGGCCCGCTACCGGGCCGCCCTGGACGCCGCCCGGACCGCCCAGGACCCCTACGCCACCGCCCGCGCGATGGAATCCGTAGGCGGGACGTACCAGGAGATGGGGGACTTCCCCCGGGCCGCCGACTGGTACGGCCGGGCGCTCGCCCAGCGCCTGGCGCGCGGCGAGCACGAGGACGGGGCCCGGCTCTACGGGCGGCTCGGCGCGGTCCACACCTACGCGGGCCGCTACGGGGAGGCGCTGCGGGAGTGGCGGGCGGCCGCCGCCGCGCTGCGCAGGCTCGGTGATCTCCCGGGCCACGCACGGGCGTTGAGCGAGATGGCCCGGGTCCAGGAGTACGCCGGACGCCCCGAGGAGTGCCTGCGCACCTGCCAGGAGGCGGTGGAGTGGGCGCGCCGGGCCGACGACGTGCGCCTGCAGGCGGCGCTCCAGCTGCGGCTGGCCGACACCCTGGACCGGCTCGGCGACCCGGCGTCCGCCCGGCTGTACCGGGGGGCGGCGGAGAGACTAATGGAAGATGAGGTTCCAGCCTACGAAATCCGTAGCGCATCCGCGCGAGGTTGATGCTTTGTAAGGCTAGACAGCGGGAAATCCTTCATTAGACTGAGTTTGCTGCAACCGTCCGCGGCGTTCCCCAGGCCTGCCCTCTGTGCCTGGCCGTGTGCGGTGAGTGCCCGTTTTGCGGGTACTTGTTGCACACTCCGTTTCGTACCCCAGAGTCAAGGACCGTGATCGACGTGAAGGTCGGCATCCCCCGCGAGGTCAAGAACAACGAGTTCCGGGTGGCCATCACCCCGGCCGGCGTGCACGAGCTCGTGCGCCACGGCCACGAGGTCGTCATCGAGAAGGACGCCGGTCTCGGCTCCTCGATCACGGACGGCGAGTACGTCTCGGCCGGCGCCCGCATCCTGGACACCGCCGACGAGGTCTGGGCCTCGGCCGACCTGCTGCTGAAGGTCAAGGAGCCGATCGCCGAGGAGTACCACCGCCTCCGCAAGGACCAGACGCTCTTCACCTACCTGCACCTCGCGGCCTCCCGCGAGTGCACGGACGCGCTCCTCGAGTCCGGCACGACCGCCATCGCGTACGAGACGGTCGAGACCGCCAACCGCGCGCTGCCGCTGCTCGCCCCGATGTCCGAGGTCGCGGGCCGCATCGCCCCGCAGGTCGGCGCGTACCACCTGATGCGCCAGGTCGGCGGCCGCGGCGTGCTCCCGGGCGGCGTCCCGGGCACGGCGGCCGGCCGGGCCGTCGTCATCGGCGGCGGCGTCTCCGGCTGGAACGCCACCCAGATCGCCGTCGGCATGGGCTTCCACGTGACCCTGCTCGACCGTGACATCAACAAGCTGCGCGAGGCCGACAAGATCTTCGGCACCAAGGTGCAGACGATCGTCTCCAACGCCTTCGAGCTGGAGAAGGCCGTCGTCGAGGCCGACCTCGTCATCGGCGCCGTCCTCATCCCGGGCGCCAAGGCCCCGAAGCTGGTCACCAACGAGCTCGTTGCCAAGATGAAGCCCGGAAGTGTACTTGTCGACATTGCAATCGACCAGGGCGGCTGCTTCGAGGACTCGCACCCGACCACGCACGCCGAGCCGACGTTCAACGTCCACAACTCGGTCTTCTACTGCGTGGCCAACATGCCGGGCGCCGTCCCGAACACCTCGACCTACGCGCTCACCAACGCCACGCTGCCCTACATCGTGGAGCTCGCGAACCGCGGCTGGGTCGAGGCGCTGCGCCGCGACCCGGCGCTCGCCAAGGGCCTCAACACCCATGACGGCCAGGTCGTTTACCGCGAGGTGGCCGAGGCGCACGAGCTGCCGCACGTGGAGCTGAACACCCTGCTCGGCTGACCCGTCAACAGGCGTCGTCAACATCGCGCGCCCGGCCGGACCTTGCCCACGCGAGGTCCGGCCGGACGCGTGTCCGGCCGCTTTGCGACACTCGCTCAACTCGTCACGAAAGCCACCTTTTCCCCGTTTCGCACCCCGGCGAAACGAGTCGGTCGCACCCTGTCCGCGTGCGCGCGCACCCTTGACAGAGGGGTGTTCCATTGCCGACACATCGACCCGGGTCCGGTGGATTGTGTTGCTGCGGACCGGTGACACGCCATAGAGTCGGCCACCGTCGGCATGGTGCCACGCTGACCTATCGATAAGTTTCCTGGTCACGTCCCAAGGAGGTAAGACGACTTGTGAATGAGTCGACATTTACTCCCGGAGGTGGTCAACCGGGAACGCCTGCGCAGGGCCAGAGCCCTACGGGGCTCGAAGCTGTCGGCTCGGTCGCGGTCCGCACCTTCGCCACCCATCAGCACATGACGACATCCCACCAGAGCATGGACGGCCTACACGTGAACGCCATGGCCGGCGACCAGAGTGGCGATAAGTCCACCACCGGCTTCGCCGACTTCGACGAGGTCCCCCAGGGGCACTTCTACGATCCCGACGCCGAGTACGAGCCCGACCCCGAGTACGCGGCCACCCTCGCCCCCGACGCTGCCCGCCAGCGCCGCGAGCGGATCGGCCCGACCGGACGGCCGCTGCCGTACTTCCCGATCCCCGGACCGCTGACCGAGCACGGCCCGGCCAAGATCATCGCGATGTGCAACCAGAAGGGCGGGGTCGGCAAGACGACCTCGACCATCAACCTGGGTGCGGCCCTCGCCGAGTACGGACGCCGCGTCCTGCTCGTCGACTTCGACCCGCAGGGAGCCCTGTCGGTCGGTCTCGGGGTGAACCCGATGGAGCTCGACCTCACGGTCTACAACCTGCTCATGGAGCGGGGCATGTCGGCCGACGAGGTGCTGCTGAAGACGGCCGTTCCCAACATGGACCTGCTGCCCAGCAACATCGACCTCTCCGCCGCCGAGGTGCAGCTCGTCAGCGAGGTGGCCCGCGAGTCGACGCTCCAGCGGGCGCTCAAGCCGCTGATGAACGACTACGACTACATCGTGATCGACTGCCAGCCCTCGCTCGGCCTGCTCACCGTGAACGCCCTCACAGCCGCGCACAAGGTGATCGTGCCGCTGGAGTGCGAGTTCTTCGCGCTGCGCGGGGTGGCCCTGCTGACGGAGACCATCGAGAAGGTCCAGGAGCGGCTCAACCCGGACCTGGAGCTCGACGGCATCCTCGCCACGATGTACGACTCCCGCACGGTGCACAGCCGTGAGGTGCTCGCGCGCGTGGTGGAGGCGTTCGACGACCACGTCTACCACACGGTGATCGGCCGTACGGTGCGCTTCCCGGAGACCACGGTCGCCGGTGAGCCCATCACCACGTACGCCTCGAACTCCGTGGGCGCCGCCGCCTACCGCCAGCTCGCCAGGGAGGTGCTCGCCCGGTGTCACGCCGAGTGAGTCTGCCGGGGGCCGACGAGCTGTTCCGTACGACCGGGGGAATGGGCCTGCAGTCGGCGGGCCGCAGGTCCGGCGCGAACGGCGAGCCCCGCATCCCGGCGCCCGCCGGCGAGAGCGGGCCCGCGCCCGTGGAGCCCGCCGAGGGCCCCGAGCACGGGATCGCCGCCGACACCGCGGAGCAGCAGCGGACCCGGAGCGGCGAGGCCGCACCCCCGGCCCCCGCCCCGGCCGTCGGCCGCTCCCAGGAAGCCCCTGGCGCGCCCCGTGGGGCCGCGGGGGCCCCTGCGGGAGCCCAGCCCCGCCGGCGCGGCGGAAGGGGCGCCAACCGGCGTCCCAGCGGCCGCGAGCGGCACGACGAGAAGATCACGGTCTACGTCTCCGCCGAGGAGCTGATGGACCTGGAGCACGCCCGGCTGGTGCTCCGCGGCGAGCACGGGCTCGCCGTCGACCGGGGACGGATCGTCCGCGAGGCGGTCGCCGTCGTCCTCGCCGACCTGGAGTCCCGGGGCGACGCGAGCATTCTCGTGCGGCGCCTGCGCGGGCGCTGAGCGGGGCGGCGGTAGCCTCGCGGCTGCCCCCACACCGCTTCGCCCGCACCTCAGGACCTCCTTGATGCCGCCCGCCCCTTTGCTGCCGCCCGCCCCGCCCGACGACACCACCGGCCGCCCCTCGCGCCGCCGCCCCCCGGGGCGCGGTGCGGGGGCGGCTGCGTTCGCGGAGCCGGAAGCCGCTCCCGGGGCGGCGCCCGGGGCCGGCGACGGGAGGTTCACCGTGCGGCTGGCGAACTTCGAGGGGCCGTTCGACCTGCTGCTCCAGCTCATCTCCAAGCACAAGCTGGACGTGACCGAGGTCGCCCTGTCCCGGGTGACGGACGAGTTCATGGCGCACATGCGTGCCATGGGGCCTGACGGGGACCTGGACCAGACGACGGAGTTCCTGGTGGTCGCCGCCACCCTGCTGGACCTGAAGACGGCCCGGCTGCTGCCCGTCGCCGAGGTGGAGGACGAGGCGGACCTGGCGCTCCTGGAGGCGCGCGACCTGCTGTTCGCACGGCTGCTCCAGTACCGGGCGTACAAGGAGATCGCCGGGATCTTCGCGGAGCGCTGGGAGGCCGAGGGGCGCCGGTTTCCGCGCACCGTGGGCCTGGAGGAACAGCTCGCGCGGCTGCTGCCGGAGGTGGTCGTCGGCATCGGCGCGGAGGGTTTCGCCGGGCTGGCGGCCAGGGCGATGCAGCCGAAGCCGAGGCCCGAGGTGTACGTCGACCACGTCCACGCCCCCCTGGTGTCCGTGCAGGAGCAGGCGGGAGTGCTGGCCGGGCTGCTGCGGGCGCGGGGCGCGGCGAGCTTCCAGGAGCTGGTCGCGGACGCCCCGGACACCCTCACCGTGGTCGCCCGTTTCCTGGCCCTGCTGGAGCTGTACCGGGAGAAGGCCGTCGAGCTGGACCAGGAGCAGGCGCTGGGGGAGCTGACGGCGACCTGGGTGGGCAGTGCGTCCGGCGACCTGGCGGTGACCGGGGAGTTCGATCTCGTGGTGGAGGAGGAGAAGTGAGCGAGCGGGAGCTGCGCGGGGCGCTGGAGGCCGTGCTGATGGTCGTCGACGAGCCCGCGACCGCAGAGCACCTGGCGAAGGTCCTGGACGTCGGGGAGCGCGAGGTGAGCGACGCGCTGCGGGAGCTGGCCGACGAGTACACCGGGCAGCAGCGCGGCTTCGAGCTGCGGCTGGTGGCGGGCGGCTGGCGCTTCTACTCGCGCGCCCGGTACGCGCGGGCCGTGGAGGCGTTCGTACTGGACGGACAGCAGGCCCGGCTCACCCAGGCGGCCCTGGAGACCCTGGCGGTCGTCGCGTACCGGCAGCCGGTGTCCCGCTCGCGGGTTTCGGCCGTACGGGGAGTCAACTGCGACGGGGTCATGCGCACCCTCCTCCAGCGGGGTCTGGTCGGGGAGGCGGGCACGGAACCCGAAACAGGTGCGATCCTGTACAGGACGACGAACTACTTTCTGGAGCGGATGGGCCTGCGAGGCCTGGACGAGCTCCCGGAGCTCGCGCCCTTCCTCCCCGAGGCAGACGCGATCGAGGCTGAGACGCTAGAGGGTGTGCCGTCGTTCGATCCGGACGCCCCGGAGACTGACGCAGACGACGACAAGACGGATTTTTGATGCGAAGCAACGACAGGAACAGCAGCGGCGGCAACGACCGGAACCAGCGGGGTGCGGGTAACGGACGCGGCCCCGCTGGTGGCGGGCGCGGCGGCGCGGGCGGCGGACGAGGCGCGGGCTCCGGTGCAGGCTCGGCGGGTGGCTCCCGCGGCGGCGCCGGCGGCCGTGGCGGCTCCGGCGGCGGCCGCTCGGGCGGCGGCCAGGGCTTCGGCGGCGGGCGCGGCGGCTCGGGCGCCGGGCAGGGCTTCGGCGGCGGGCGCGGGACGTCCGGCGGCGGCCGTGACTCCCGGGACTTCCGCGACTCGCGTGATTCCCGCGACGCACGTGACTCCCGCGCCCCCCGCGATGGGCGTGACGCGCGTGACTCCCGTGATTTCCGTGACGGCGAGCGCGAGCAGCGGGAGCGTCGTCCGCGTCCCGAGGAGCGGCGCTACGACGTGGGCCCCTCCGCGACCCACCAGGGGCCGCGCAGCGGCCGCGGCGACTCCGCGCGCGGCGGCGCCAAGGGCGGCCCCAAGGCCCCCAAGACCCCGCAGAAGCCGGGCCGCCGCGGCAACTACAACGCCGGCGCCTCGCGTCCCCGCGAGCTCGACGCCAAGATCGAGCAGCGCAACCGGGACCGCTACGCGGGCAAGCCCGACATCAAGATCGAGAAGACCTTCCCGGGCGCCGAGCAGGAGGGCGAGCGGCTGCAGAAGATCCTCGCCCGGGCCGGCATGGGCTCGCGGCGCGCGTGCGAGGAGCTCATCGAGCAGGCCCGCGTCGAGGTCAACGGCGAGATCGTCGTCGAGCAGGGCATGCGGGTCGACCCGCACAAGGACGAGATCAAGGTCGACGGCCTGACCGTGGCCGCCCAGTCGCACCTGTTCTTCGCGCTGAACAAGCCCGCGGGCGTCGTCGCGACGATGGGCGACCCGGACGGCCGGCAGAACCTCAACGACTACGTGAACAACCGCGAGACGCGGCTGTTCCACGTGGGCCGTCTCGACACCGAGACCGAGGGCATCATCCTGCTCACCAACCACGGCGAGCTGGCGCACCGGCTGACCCACCCCAAGTACGGCGTCAAGAAGACCTACCTGGCCGCCATCCAGGGCCCGCTCCCGCGCGAGCTGGGCAAGCGCCTCAAGGACGGCATCGCCCTGGAGGACGGGTACGCCCGCGCCGACCACTTCCGCGTGGTCGAGAACACCGGCAAGAACTACCTGGTCGAGGTGACCCTCCACGAGGGCCGCAAGCACATCGTCCGCCGCATGCTGGCGGAGGCCGGCTTCCCGGTCGAGCGCCTGGTGCGCACGTCCTTCGGCCCGATCGCGCTGGGCGACCAGAAGTCGGGCTGGCTGCGCCGCCTGACCAACACCGAGGTCGGCATGCTGATGAAGGAAGTCGGTCTCTAAGGACCGCCGGACCCCCTCGGGGGTGCGCCCGGGGCCGGGATCCGCTCACGCGGGTTCCGGCCCTGGGCTTTTTCACTGCCCTTGCCGGGACGCGGCCCGGCCTTTATAGTCAATCTGACTATTTACGGTGGGGGGTGCGGCGATGAACTGGACGGAGGCCGTCGGGTTCGTCGCGGGCGCGCTGTGCGTGTGGCTGATCGGCCGTCAGTACACCGCCAACTGGCCGCTGGGCATGGCCGCCAACTGCCTGTTCGCCGTGCTCTTCTCCCGTGCCAGGCTGTACGCCGACGCGGGACTCCAGCTCGTCTTCACCGCCCTCGCCGGGTACGGCTGGTGGACCTGGACCCACGGGGGTGGACCGGGCCCGCGGCTGCCGGTCCGGCGCACGCGCCGGTCCGAGTGGCTGCTGCTGTGCGGGGCGGGGGCGGTGGGGACGGCCGCCGTCACCGTGCTGCTGCACCGGGCGACCGACTCGACGGTGCCGTTCTGGGACGCGTCGACGGCCGTGCTGTCCCTGCTGGCGACGTACGGCCAGTGCCGCAAGCTCGTCGAGTCCTGGTGGCTGTGGCCGGCGGCGGACGTGGTGCACGTGCCGGTGTACGCGTCCAAGGGGCTGTGGCTGACCGCGCTGCTGTACGGGGTGCTGGCCGGCCTGTGCGTGGCCGGGCTGCGGGAGTGGCGCCGGGATCTGCGGGGACGGGAGCGGATGTTCCGTACGGAGGCGGAGACGGAGACGGAGGCAGGGGCGAAATGGTGACAGGAATCGACATCCCGGAGGGATACGACCCGAAAGCGTTCGCGCCCTTCGCGGTCACGGCCGATCTCGCGGTCTTCACCGTGCGTCAGGCGGCCCTGCACGTGCTGCTGGTCCGGCGGGGGCAGGCGCCGTTCGCGGGGGCGTGGGCGCTGCCGGGGGGCTTCGTGCTGCCGGACGAGTCGGCGGAGCGGGCGGCGCTGCGGGAGCTGGCCGAGGAGACGGGGCTGTCGCGGGAGCGGGCCGCGGGGCTGCACCTGGAGCAGTTGCGCACCTACAGCGATCCGGAACGGGACCCGCGGATGCGGGTGGTGTCGGTGGCCTTCGCCGCGCTCGTACCGGACCTGCCGGAGCCGCGCGGGGGCGGGGACGCGGCGGAGGCCCAGTGGGTGCCGGTCGCGTCGGCCGTGTCCCTGGCCTTCGACCACGGGCGGATCCTCGCCGACGCGCGGCGCAGGATCGGCGACAAGCTGGAGTACACCTCGCTCGCGACGGGCTTCTGCCCGCCGGAGTTCACGCTCGGCGAGCTTCAGCAGGTGTACGAGACGGTGTGGGGGGTCCCGTTGGACCGGCCCAACTTCCGGCGCAAGGTGCTGGCGACGCCGGGGTTCGTGGAACCGGTGGGCGGCGCTGCGCCGAGGCGGACCGGGGGACGGGGCAAGCCGGCGGCGCTGTACCGGGCGGGGAGGGCCGCGGTGCTGCACCCGCCGTTGCTGCGACCCGCTGTCGATTCTTCTGAGGGAGGGCGTTGAGGATGACTGCCGCGCACGTGAAGAAGGCCGCCACCGGGGCCATGGTGGGGCTCGCGCTCGGGGACGCGCTGGGGTTCCCGACCGAGTTCGACGACGTACCGTCGATCCTGGCGAAGTGCGGGCCGTGGCGGGAGATGGAGCTGCCGAAGAAGGCGCTCGTCTCCGACGACACCCAGATGACGCTGGCACTGGCGCGGGGGCTGCGGGTGGCGCTGTCGCGGGGGCCGCTGGGGCCGCGGCGGATGGAGCGGCCGGTGCGGGAGGAGTTCGTGGACTGGTACCACTCCCCGGAGAACACCCGGGCCCCCGGGCGCACCTGCATGGTCGCGTGCCGCCTGCTGGACAGTGACCTGCCCTGGCAGAGGGCCTCGCAGATCGACTCCAAGGGGTGCGGGGCGAACATGCGGGTGGCACCGGTGGGGCTGGCGCCGGGGCTGGGGGAGCGGGAGCGGTCGGGGGCGGCACAGTTGCAGGCGGCGCTGACGCACGGACATCCGACGGCACTGGCGGCGAGCGACCTCACGGCGCGGGCGGTGTACCTGCTGGCCCGGGGGGTGGAACCGGCGGGCCTGGTCGGGCAGTTGCGGTCGTACGCGCTGGAGAGGCGGGAGCGGTACGACGCGCTGTGGCTGGGCGACCTGTGGTCCTACGCGCAGGACCCGACGCCGGAACGGTTCATCGCGCGGGGCTGGGACGAGTGCCTGGGCGTGCTGGAGGGGCTGGAGGCGGCCCTGCGCGACCGGTCGGCGCGGGCGTCGCTGGCGGAGACGGACCCGTGTCTGGTCACGGGGGACGGGTGGGTGGCGGAGGAGGCACTGGCGACGGCGCTGCTGTGCTTCCTGCTGTTCCCGGAGACCCCGCTCCTGGCCCTCCGCCGCGCGGCGTGCACGAGGGGCGACTCGGACTCCATCGCCTGCCTGACGGGCGCTTTCGCGGGGGCTTACCTGGGGGCGGGGGCGTGGCCGGGGGATTGGACGGAGAGGGTGGAGTATCGGGGGGAGTTGGTGGGGGTGGGGGTGGGGTGGGACGGGGCGGACCTGACCGGGTTGTAGGGAGGAGTGGTCAGGCGGGCCGGGATGTGGGGCTTGTTCGCGCACTGCAACTGGGAGGCCATGGTGCGGGCGACGGTTGCGGCGACCCGGCCGCGCAGCTCGGGGGAGAAGCTGTCGAGGTTCTTGGCGTTGAGGCGCACGGAGAGGGGGATTTGCTCCTGCTGCTGAGGGTGGGAGCCGCGGATCTTGCACGGGAAGGCGTAGCGGGAATCGCCTTCGTGGAGCCACCAGCCAGACAGGACGTCGCCCCCGGCAGCACGCCAGCCTGTTTGCGCTGACGCACTAAGGGGCCAGGCGTGCCATCCCACTCGCACAGTCAGAGAGCTTAGGCTCTTAGCTGGACCAAAGACACAGGGTGTTGCGCCGGGATCGTAGTCATTGTTGTCCGGTCGCCATGTGCGGGCTGCTGTTGACAGTTCAGCAACCAGTTTGCTGAGTGGGACGCCTGTGTTCGCATAAACGATTTCACCGCCGCCCATTGACTTGACGACCTTTTGCGCATTGGCCGAATCGATAAGGGAATTGCAGATGTCCTTCCCGCTTGAGTGGCTCCGTTGCGCGGGGGCGGAGCACCCTGCGACGGCAAGCGCAGCGGAGAGAAGGACACATGCGTGCGCGCTGTGTTTCTTCATGGCTCCCCCTAGGCGACTTGGCGGGACGACTGGATTTTCGCTCTGCCGAGGGCGTGCGACTCTTCAAGTTCTCGAAGGAGGGTGGATTTTTCGGCGCTGGACAATCCCACTGTGTTGCTGTATCTGGTTACAGGGCTTAGCGCTTCACGTTCGCAGGCGCCTTCGATTTCCTGCATCGTCCTAAGCGCCTTGCCGTCATTTTTGACCTCGTTGTCCTTCAGGTACTGCAACGTGTGAGTCCCGTACGCGGTACCGACCGCACCTGCTCCGGCGTCCATCGCCAAGGGCACGACAGTCGCCACCGCCACCCCAGCCGCAGGGCCGAGAATGAGTGTGCTGCCCACACCAGCCACCACGGCCGCCGTGCCCCCGACGGCATACTTGCGCCACTCGCCCTTCTTCTCCTCGTCCAGATTCGCTTGTTCCTCTTTGTCCTTGAAGTCGAGCTCGACCTGGGAGATTCGTGACTGGTCGAGAATTCCGTGCACCTTGGCAGCGTTGTGTGCGAAAGCCTTGCCCGATTCCGGGTCGTCCTCGAATGAGGCCAACGCGCTGGAGGTGTAGATCTGCTGAGCCGCCGACAGGATCTTGTACCCCTCCTCATCGGCCGCGACGACGTTCATGAAATTTCGCACCTTGTACTCGTCGAAGTCCGTGCGGGGGCCGCCGGACCTCCCGAAGAGCCCGGCCCTGTTCACGTCGTCGCCTCCGCCGCCGAAATTGAGTGTCGAGTAGTTCAGGTCGTCGATGTACGCCGCCCCCATCCGCCCCAAGCTGTCCATCAATGCCCCTTGCGGCTTCACCTCGGTCGTTGGGCTGTACAACTCGATGACCTTCCGCATGATGGCCGCCGTGTCCTTGTCCCGATGAAGCCCCGGCCTCGTGTCGTCCCACGGATGCCCCGTCGTCGCCGCCTCCAAGCGTGGCCCAGTGCGTCCGGGCCGCCCTCGTGGGAGTCCTCGGAGGAGCGGTCCAGGGTGTCGGGGGCCCATGTGAAGCCGGCGCTTGTCAGGTCGTCCAGGTGGCGGCCGGCCCTGAAGAACTCCTTGGCGGCCTCGGGGCTGTGGCCCAGGCCCTCCAGCACGCTGGTCAGCGGGTCGTAGCCCGCGCCGGTGAGGCCGGAGGGGTTGAAGCCGAAGTCGGGGTCGTCCGAGCGGCGGGGTTTGGTCTCCATGAAGAAGCCGGGGTCTTCTTTGTGGATGCGGAGGATGTCCTCCGCGATGGGGTTGATGAAGCGCGGGTCGTAGTCGCCGTAGCGCAGCAGCCCGCCCAGGATCTGGTAGCCGTACGGGCGGTCGATGCCGAGCGCGGGGGTGGGGACGGGCTGCGTGCCCAGGGCGCGGAACTCCTCGGCCCAGGAGACGGGGAGATGCGTGCGGTTGTCGGGGTCGGTGGCGGAGGCGAGGGCCGTGCCCATGGCGCGCTGGAGGTCCTTGGCCAGGGCCAGACGTTCGGGCTGGTCGCCGACCGTGCAGTCCAGGGACATCCGGGCGTAGAACTCCAGGGCCTGCTTCGGACTGCCCAGGCCCTGGTAGAAGGCCGTGGAGAAGTCGGAGTCCTTGGCGTTGAACGCGAGGATGCTGTTCAGCTCCGTGAACTGGGCGTCGGACAGCATCGGCCCCACCCCGGCCAACTCCAGCGCCCGTTCGGACTGTGCCGCGTCCAGTGAGCCGTACGACCGGTGGCCGAAGTTGCCGGGATCGCTCCCGTGGGACTTCCGCAGGGCGCGGGCCACCGAGGCGTCGATCTCCGCGGCGTGGGCGGCCAGCACCTTCAGCCGCCGGCTCAGCTCGATCTCGGCGGGCTTGGTCGGGTGGAGGGAGGGCGCGGCCATCCCCGGCAGGCCGGCGAGGTTCATGCCCAGCTTCGGGCCCTCCACGTCGCGGATGTGGCGTACCGCCTTCTGGAGCTTGGTGAGTTCCTGGTGGGCGTCTTCCAGGACGTGGGCGATGCTTGTCGCCTCCGTGCACGCGTCGGCGAATTCCTTCGTCGTCCTACGGATGAAGTCACGGGTGACGGTCGCGTTGACGCCGTCCCAGCGGGCGCGTTCGGAGGCGGGGAGGAGCCCCGAGCGGGCCTGGGCGGAGAGCCGTCTGAGGTGGGCCGCGGTCTGCTTCCAGTCGGCGGCCGTGCGTCCCAGCAGAGTCAGGTCGACCTCGGCCACGTCCGTGTACGTGAGGGTGCTCATCCGCCGTCGCCCCTACTTGAAGTAGGCGGAGAGGCGTGAGACGGGGACTTCGGGGGCGGCGACTCCCCGGATGGCGGTGCGGATCTTCGCGTCGTCCCGGGCGTGCGCCGCCTTCGTGTGGTCCAGGTGGTTGGAGACGTGCGCGCAGGCCTGGAGCAGGGAGCGCAGTTGGGAGGTCCAGACGCCGGCGGTCGTCTCCAGGGCGGCGCCCATCGCGAAGTGGTGGCGCCTGAGGGCCGCGGCGGTCCGGGCGGAGTGGTCCCGGGCGGCCACGTCCGCGTGCCGCAGGAGGGCTCCGTGCAGGACGTACGCCTCGTGCCCCACCGCGCCCAAGTCGTCCTGGTGGGCGATCAGGTCGGCCCGGGGGGCCGGGGCGGACTTCAGTTCGTTCCACTCGTTCCAGGCCACCGGCCGGTTCCTCCCCAGGTGTGCGTCAGCTCGACTCCTCGTACGCCAGGGCCGAACCGCGGCGCGTACGGATCAAGAAGTCTTCCACCCGGGCGTGGTCGGGGATCTCCGGAAGCGGGCTCGTGGAGAGCGCCGCCGCCGCGTCCTCGACCAGGGCGGCGAGCCGCTTCTCGACGGCTGGCCAGGGGACTTCGCCGCGTTTCACCGCGAGCAGCGGCTCGCGGGCGTCGCCCACGTCGACCGTGAGTTCACCCGTACGGAGAAGGTCCAGGCAACTGGAGAGGAGACGCAGGAGGTGCATGGCGTGCTTCCAGCGCGGGGCGCCGTACCGGCGTACGTCCGCGTCGATCTTGCGGCGCTGGCTCGCCGCGTACCCGACGAACGTGGCGTGGGCCCGGCGGGAGAGGAAGGCCGTGCGGAGGGTGAGGAGTTCCTCGCCGCGCGGGTCCGTGTGGAGGGGGAGGGGGGAGTGCAGGCATTCGAGGATGTTGGGGTTGGCGCGCAGGGCGAGGTCGCAGAAGCGTTCCAGTTCCCAGGAGAACTGTTCCGGGGCGGGGCCCTCGACGTGGGCGGGGGGTTTGGTGAAGCGCCAGAAGAGCGGGGTGGGGGCGAGGTAGACGCCCCGCACGTCCGTGTCGCTGTCCTCCGTCGCCAGGCCGAACGCACGCGAGCCCATGACGCAGGAGTAGAGGGTGTGGTCGCGGACGAGGACGTGCGGTGCGGGAGGGGGCGTGGTCATGCGGGAATTGTGGAGGGTCAGGACAGGCGGATCGAGCCGTTTTCCACGGTGATGGCGCGCGGCGGGAGCGGGCTGGGCGCCGGGCCGCCCGCCACGGAGGCGTCCGCGACGCGGTACTTGCTGCCGTGGCAGGGGCAGTTGATGGTGCCGCCGGTCACGTCGGCGACCGAGCAGCCCGCGTGCGTGCAGGTGGCGGAGAAGGCCTTGAAGCTGCCCGCCTCGGGCTGGGTGACCACGATCTTCTCGTCCTTGAAGACCTTGCCGCCGCCCACCGGGATGTCGGAGGTCGCCGCCAGCGGGGCCGGTTGCGGGGCCGACGGGTCGCTCGGGGCGGGCTGGTCGGCGGGGTCCTTCGCGGGCGGCGGGTCGGTGTCGCCGTCGCCGCCGTGCGTGGAGCAACCGGCGGCCGCCAGCACGGCCGCGGTCGTGGCGGCCGCCGCCAGGACCGTCCGGCGGGTCGTGGGTGCGTGCATGGGGGACTCCCTTGGGGTGCGGGGGTGCGGGTGCGGGGGACGCTGCCTCAGGTGGGTGACGCCGAACGTGCGGAAGAAGCCAGAGTGCCGAGGCCGGCCGAAGCACGGTAAGTACGGAGCACAGTAAGTCCGGAGCACAGTAAGTACGGTGCAGCCCAGACCGCCGACGACCGGCGGCAGTCACCCCGGCAGCCCCCGGCAGCCCCCGGCAGCCGCTGGGGCCGGCGGGCGGGCCCCGGGCGTGCGCGGCCGGCGGCGGGGGAGCGATCGCGTCGGCGTGGGCGGCCGGAGCCGTTGTCGGTGCGGCCGACTACGCTGAACGGATCATTGGGAGCAGTCGCACCGAGGAGTACGTCGTGGCGGTACGAGCGGTCCGCGGAGCCGTCCAACTGGAGACGGACGACGCCGCGCACATGGGCGAGCGGGTCGGCGCGCTGCTGACCGCCGTCCTGGAGCGCAACGGGCTGAGCGGCGACGACCTCATCAGCATCTGGTTCACGGCCACCCCCGACCTGCACAGCGACTTCCCGGCCGCCGCCGCCCGCCACCTCGGCATCGACGCCGTCCTCGACGTCCCGCTGATCTGCGCGCAGGAGCTCGACGTCACCGGGGCCATGCCCCGTGTCGTACGGCTGCTGGCGCACGTCGAGACCGGCCTCGCCAAGCCGGACATCCAGCACGTCTACCTCGGCGCCACCGCCGCCCTGCGCAAGGACATCGCCCAATGAGGACCGCACTCGTCATCGGCACCGGCCTGATCGGCACCTCGGCCGCCCTCGCGCTCGCCGCCCGGGGCGTCACCGTCCACCTCAGCGACCACGACCCCGACCGGGCCCGCACCGCCGCGGCCCTCGGCGCCGGGACCGACGAGCCCCCCGCCGGGCCGGTCGACCTGGCGATCGTCGCCGTGCCGCCCGCGCACGTCGCCGCGACCCTGGCCGACGCCATGCGGCGCGGCGCCGCCCGCGGGTACATCGACGTCGCCAGCGTCAAGCAGGGCCCGCGCCGCGACCTGGAGGCACAGGGCTGCGACCTGAGCACGTACATCGGTACGCATCCCATGGCGGGCAAGGAGAAGTCCGGTCCGCTGGCCGGCACCGCCGACCTCTTCGAGGGCCGTCCCTGGGTGCTCACCCCCACCCGCGACAGCGACACCGAGGTCTTCAACCTGGCCCTGGAGCTGATCGCCCTGTGCCGGGCCGTGCCCGTCGTCATGGACGCCGACGCCCACGACCGCGCCGTCGCCCTCGTCTCGCACACCCCGCAACTGGTCTCCTCGCTGGTCGCCGCCCGGCTGGAGGAGGCCGACGAGACGGCGGTACGGCTGTGCGGACAGGGCATCAGGGACGTCACCCGCATCGCCGCCTCCGAACCCCGGATGTGGGTGGAGATCCTCTCCGCGAACCCGGGGCCGGTCGCCGACGTGCTCAGCTCCGTCGCCGCCGACCTGGACGAGACCGTGCGGTCGCTGCGGGCCCTGCAGTCCGCCGACCAGGACAAGCGGCAGGGCGGCGCCGAGGGCGTCGAGGACGTCCTGCGCCGGGGCAACGCCGGCCGCGTACGGGTGCCCGGCAAGCACGGCTCGGCCCCCACGGCGTACGAGACGGTCACCGTGCTCATCAGCGACCAGCCCGGGCAGCTCGCCCGGATCTTCGCCGACGCGGGAGCGGCCGGGGTCAACATCGAGGACGTACGGATCGAGCACGCGACCGGACAGCAGGCCGGCCGCGTGCAGCTCACGGTGCAGCCGTCGGCGGTGGAGGGGCTGACGCGCACGCTGACGGAGCGGGGGTGGTCGCTGCGGCCGTAGCGGGAGTCCGCCGGGTGCCGCCCGTCAGGGGTACGCCATTCAGCCGGTACCGTAGATGGTTGGCAGTGTTGCGCCCCTGCGAGGGGCGAAACCGTCCCCACCGCCCCGCTCCGTGTACCAGGAAGGTGTCCGACACCGTGGAAACCGCCGCCCGGACCGCTCCGGCCGCAGTGATCGTCGCCATCGACGGCCCCTCCGGCACGGGCAAGTCCAGCACGTCCAAGGCCGTCGCCGCCAAGCTCGGACTCAGCTACCTGGACACCGGCGCCCAGTACCGCGCGATCACCTGGTGGATGCTGACCAACAACGTCGACACCTCCGACGCCGCCGCCGTCGCCACCGCCTCGGCCAAGCCCGCCATCGTCTCCGGCACCGACCCGCTGGCCCCGACCATCACGGTCGACGGCGTGGACGCGTCCGGTCCGATCCGTACGCAGGAGGTCACCGCCGAGGTCAGCGCGGTCAGCGCCGTGCCCGAGGTGCGCACCCGGATCACCGAACTCCAGCGCGAGATCGCCCGCGGCGCCGAGGGCGGCATCGTCGTCGAGGGCCGCGACATCGGCACCACCGTCCTCCCCGAGGCCGGCCTGAAGATCTTCCTCACCGCGTCCCCCGAGGCCCGCGCGGCCCGGCGCAGCGGCGAGACCAAGGGCGCCGACGTCAACGCCACCAAGGAAGCCCTGATCAAGCGGGACGCGGCCGACTCCGGCCGCAAGACCTCCCCGCTCGCCAAGGCGGCCGACGCCATCGAGGTCGACACCACCGACCTCACCCTCGACCAGGTCATCGAGTGCGTCGTCACCCTGGTCGAGGAGAAGCGGGCCGGCAAGTGACCGACACCTCCGCACCCGGCGTCGCCACCCGCCGGGGCGCCGCCGTCGGGCGCGGCATCGGCATCGGCCTGATGTACGGCCTGTGGAAGCCGCGCGTACTGGGCGCCTGGCGGGTGCCGGCCTCCGGGCCCGTCATCCTCGCGGTGAACCACGCGCACAACATCGACGGACCGATGCTGATGGGGACCGCGCCCCGCCCGGTGCACTTCCTCATCAAGAAGGAGGCCTTCGTCGGCCCCCTCGACCCGTTCCTGCGGGGCATCGGCCAGTTGAAGGTCGACCGGTCGGGCGCCGACCGGACGGCCGTCACCGACGCGCTGGGCGTGCTGCGCGACGGCGGGGTCCTGGGGATCTTCCCCGAGGGCTCGCGCGGCGAGGGCGATTTCGCCGCGCTGCGCGCGGGCCTCGCCTACTTCGCCGTACGGTCGGGGGCGCCCATCGTCCCCGTCGCCGTGCTCGGCGGGGCGGAGCGCCAGGGACGGCTGATACGCGCGCTGCCGCCGCTGCGCAGCAGGGTCGACGTCGTCTTCGGCGACGCCTTCGAGGCCGGGGACGGCAGCGGACGGCGTACCAGGAAGGCGCTGGACGAGGCCACCGTGCGCATCCAGGAACGGCTGACCGCCCACTTGGCGGGGGCCAGACGGCTCACCGGGCGTTAGGCGTTAGCGCGCCGCCCGAAGGTGGGCGAGACTTGAGTAGTGGGCCGCGGGGAAACGCGGCCCATCGATGATGAACGAGGACAGGACTTCATGAACGACCAGAACCACTCCGGCGACGAGCACGGACCCGAGCAGGCCGTGGACCACGGTGCGCTCGGCGACGCCGAGTACGCGGAGTTCATGGAGCTCGCGGCGCAGGAGGGCTTCGACCTCGAGGACATCGAGGGCGCCCTCTCCGAGGCCGCCGCCGGGCCGCTGCCCGTGCTCGCCGTCGTCGGCCGCCCCAATGTCGGCAAGTCGACCCTGGTGAACCGCATCATCGGCCGCCGCGAGGCCGTCGTGCAGGACAAGCCCGGCGTCACCCGCGACCGCGTCTCCTACGAGGCCGAGTGGGCGGGCCGCCGCTTCAAGGTGATGGACACCGGCGGCTGGGAGCAGGACGTGCTGGGGCTCGACGCCTCGGTCGCCGCCCAGGCCGAGTACGCGATCGAGACCGCCGACGCGGTCGTCTTCGTGGTGGACTCCACCGTCGGCGCCACCGACACCGACGAGGCCGTCGTACGGCTGCTGCGCAAGGCCAAGAAGCCCGTCGTGCTGTGCGCCAACAAGGTCGACGGCCTGTCCGGCGAGGCCGACGCGACCGCCCTGTGGTCGCTGGGCCTCGGCGAGCCGCACCCGGTCTCCTCCCTGCACGGCCGCGGTACGGGCGACATGCTCGACGCCGTCCTGGAGGCGCTGCCGGAAGCACCCGCGCAGACCTTCGGCAACGGCGCCGGGCTCGGCGGCCCGCGCCGCATCGCGCTCATCGGGCGTCCGAACGTCGGCAAGTCCTCGCTGCTGAACAAGGTGGCCAAGGAGGACCGCGTCGTCGTCAACGAGCTGGCCGGCACCACCCGCGACCCGGTCGACGAGCTGATCAACCTCGGCGGCACGACCTGGAAGTTCATCGACACCGCCGGCATCCGCCGCCGTGTGCACCTCCAGGAGGGCGCGGACTACTACGCCTCGCTGCGCACCGCCGCCGCCCTGGAGAAGGCCGAGGTGGCCGTCGTACTGATCGACTCCAGCGAGTCCATCTCCGTGCAGGACCAGCGCATCGTCACGATGGCCGTCGAGGCGGGCCGTGCCCTGGTGCTCGCCTTCAACAAGTGGGACACCCTCGACGAGGAGCGCCGCTACTACCTGGAGCGCGAGATCGAGACGGAGCTCGCCCAGGTCGCCTGGGCGCCGCGCGTCAATGTCTCCGCCCTCACCGGCCGCCACATGGAGAAGCTGGTCCCGGCGATCGAGACGGCGCTGGAGGGCTGGGAGACCCGTGTTCCCACCGGCCGGCTGAACGCCTTCCTCGGTGAGCTCGTCGCCGCCCACCCGCACCCGGTCCGCGGCGGCAAGCAGCCGCGCATCCTGTTCGGGACGCAGGCGGGCGCCAAGCCGCCGCGGTTCGTGCTGTTCGCCTCGGGCTTCCTGGAGGCGGGCTACCGGCGCTTCGTGGAGCGCCGGCTGCGCGAGGAGTTCGGCTTCGAGGGAACGCCGATCCACATCTCGGTGCGGGTGCGCGAGAAGCGCGGCCGCAAGAAGTAACACCTCTGCGAGGTGCTAGTAGCCCCTGCGGGGGCCGGGCGGCAGTGCGGCGGGGAAGTGGTTCCCGCTGTGCTGCCGCCCTTGGTTGTGCTGGGTGTGCAGGTTGTGCCAGGTGCTCAGGTGCGAGGGCTGGGCCGGCTGCGGGACCGGGGCGATCCGGTGGTGGGCCGGGTAGCCGCCGTGACCGTGGTGGCCCGTTCCCAGGCCCGCGCCGAAGGCCGTGAAGCCGAGGTCCTCCTCGCCGCTGCGGTCGCCCGGCAGGGCCCGGAACGAGCGGCGGTACTCGGAGTACAGCGCGTCGTAGATCGGTGTGTACGTCGGGTGGGCCTGCGGCGTCTCCTGCGCGGGCCGCATCGAGGGGATCTGGCTCTGGTACGGGCGAGTGGGGTCGTATGAGTGCACGTACGTGCCAACGACCCCACTGCCCGACGGATGCGGGTACGCAGCGTACGGAACGGACCGGAATCGGATACGCAGCGTACGCGCGCGGCCGCGCCGGGGCCGACGCCCCGGGGTGGGCTCAGGTGCCCGCGAGCGGCATCGTCGCGGCCACCAGCCGGCCGTTCGCCGCGGCCTTGTCCAGGGCGCCGCGCAGCAGGTCCTCGCGCGGCTGCCGGCCGATGGAGCCGACCGGGGCGGCCAGCACCAGGATCTTCTGCGACTTGTTCGCGGCGGCCCGCCAGCCGTCGGTGACCTGGAGCGGGCGGTGCGCCTGCCACCAGGCGACCGGTCCGCCGCCGTTGGTCCCCGGCTGCAGCACGGCGTGCAGCTGGCCGGCGGCGAGCAGCACGGACCAGCCGGGCAGCACCTCGGGGACCGCCTTCAGGTCGGCGACCGGCGTAAAGCCCTGCTCGATGAGCAGCGGCAGGAACTCGTCGCCGTCCTGCGAGCCGGGGCGGGCGACGGCGGCCGTCGGCTCGACCACCAGGGCCGGCCGCAGCTCGCCCTCGATGAGGACGAGACCGCTGGTCACGCCGAGGACGGCCTGCTCGGGCAGGGCGTCGGGGCCCCCCGCGGAGCCGTCCTGGCTCGCGGTGATGGACCGCACCGCGCCCTGGAGCTGCTCCTCGGAGACCGGGACGACCTGGGAGGGGATGCAGGTGGCGTGCGCGAAGGCGAGGACGGCGGTCTCCTCGCCGACGAACAGCACGGTGGAGGTGGCCTCCTGCGCGGAGTCGCCGGGGGTGCGGCAGGAGGTGCAGTCGTAACTGCCGGGGGCGTTCTCGCCGGCGAGCAGCCGGTCGGCTTCTTCGTCGCCGATCTCGGCGCGTACGTCGTCGCTGACGTCGAGCATGCGCGACACGGGTGGCTCCTCGAACTGGGTGCTGGCACCGGGCGGTTCCCGGAGCGTCAAGAAGACAACGGGCGATCCGTCGCCCGGGTCACGCGGGACGGGGAACGGAATCGACTCATCCGAAGCGGGGGCGAAATCGCGGAGCGCCGGTGGGGGTGAAGGACAAATACCGATATCGGGGAATCAAGCGGGTGGCCGGATTCGGCCGTTACCCGGGGTAGAGGGCGATCGTGTGTTCCCGGGCGGCACGACCGGGGGCCGGCGTCGTGGGTGCGGGGTGCGTCCGTGCGGGTCCCGGCCGGTCGCCCGACCGGGTGGGGCCCGGCGGTCCTCCGCGCGGCACGCGCGCGCGGGGGCCTCGCGGTGGTGGGGTGGGGCGGGTGTTGACGCCTCGATTCCGTTTCCTGTCCTGCGGCGTGCTCGGCGCGCTGCTCGCCCTCTCCCCGCTGTCCGGCGCGGCCGCCGAACCGGCGCCCGACGCGAAGGGGTTCGGACCGTACGGCTGTGCCGCGAGCCAGTGGCCCTGGAGTTGCCTCGCCGAGTGCGAGAGCAGCGGCGACTGGGCGATCAACACCGGCAACGGCTACTACGGCGGCCTCCAGTTCGGGCAGCCCACCTGGAAGGAGCACGGCGGACCGGCGTACGCGCCGCGCGCCGACCTCGCCACCCGGGACGAGCAGATCAAGGTCGCCGAACGGGTGCTGGCCGTGCAGGGGTGGCGGGCCTGGCCGCAGTGCTCGCGGAAGTACCGGCTGGGCGATCGGCGCGTGCACATCGTGAAGAAGGGCGACACGCTGGCGTCGATCGCCGCCACGTACAAGGTCAAGGGCGGTCCGCAGGCCCTCCACCAGGCGAACAAGGACATGATCGGCCCGCGCCCCGACGCGCTGAACCCGGGAACCTGGCTGGTCGTCCCCGACGCCTGACCGGCCCCGCGAGGGGCGGGCGGCACGCGGGCCAGCCGCCTCGCCGGGCCCCAACTGCCGTACGCGACCCGGGGGTTCCCGCTCTGCACCAAAGCGTTCCATCTCGCCCGCGCGAGGGGGCCGGGACAGTACAGTCCCCTGCGGAAGCACGACGGCGGACACCGCGAGCGGACCGCCGCAGACCGGGGGGACGCGCCGCCTCATGCACATCTCATTCCTGCTCCACAACGCGTACGCCGTCGGCGGCACCATCCGCACCACGTTCAACCTCGCCCGCGCCCTGGCCGAGCAGCACGACGTGGAGATCACCTCCGTCTTCCGGCACCGCGACGAACCCTCCCTGGGCGCCCCGGAGGGCGTCCGCCTGGCCCATCTCGTCGACCTGCGCGGGCAGAGCCCGCAGTACGACGGCGACCACCCCGACCACCGGCTGCCCGCCCGGATCTTCCCCACCGGGGACGGCCGGCACCCCCAGTACAGCCGCCTCACCGACCGGCGGATCGGCGCGCACCTGCGGGAGCTGAAGGCCGACGTCGTCGTCGGCACCCGGCCCGGGCTCAACGTGCACCTGGCCCGGCAGGCCCGCACCGACACCGTGCGCGTCGGCCAGGAGCACCTCACCCTGGACGGCCACCGCTTCCGGCTGCGGCGCGAACTGCGCTACCGCTACGCCGCGCTGGACGCCGTCACCACCGTCACGGAGGCCGACGCCGGGTCCTACCGCGAGCTGCTGAAGCACACCGGGGTGCGCGTAGAGGTGATGGCCAACAGCGTCCCGGCCGCCCGCCTGGCGCCCAGTGACGGCACCGGCAAGTGGGTGATCGCAGCCGGGCGGATCGCCCCCGGCAAGCGGTACGACCTGCTGGTGCGCGCCTTCGCCCAGGTGATCGCCGTACGGCCGGACTGGCGGCTGCGCATCTACGGCGGCGGCGAGAGCCTTTCGGGGCTGCGCGCCCTGGTGCACGAACTGCGCCTGCACAACCACGTGCTGCTGATGGGCGTCACCGACCCGCTGGAGGCGGAGTGGCCCAAGGGGTCCCTGGCCGCCGTCACCTCCGACCTCGAAGCGTTCGGCATGACCATCGTCGAGGCGATGCGCTGCGGGCTGCCGGTCGTCTCCACGGACTGCCCGCACGGCCCGCGCGAGATCATCCGCGACGGCGTCGACGGCCGGCTGGTCCCCAGGGGAGACGCCGACGCCGTGGCCCGCGCCCTGATCGGCCTGATCGAGGACGACGGCCTGCGCCGCCGCATGGGCCGCGCCGCCCTCGTCAACGCGGCCCGCTTCGACCCCGCCCCGATCGCCGAACGGCACGCGGCGCTGTACGCCGAACTCGTCGCCCGTGGGGCCCGCACCCGCACCCGTGGCACCTTGCGCGACCTGGCGCACCGCGTGCCGGGGGCGCTGATCGACGAAGCGTTCACCCTGCGCCGCAAGGTCCTCTCCACGCTCCGGAAAGGGCGTACCGCATGAGCAGCACCCCCTCCTCCCGGCCGGTCACCGCGCAGACCGCCGTACCGGCCGCCGGCTCGCCGTGCGCCGACTGCACCGCGGACTCCGCGGGCGGCCTCACCTTCGACGTGGGCGCCGCCGCCGCACCCGACGCCGCCCTGGTGCTGCACCGGGTCGGCGGCGGCGCCCGCGACGAGGTACGGCTCCCGCTCACCCCCGTCTCCGCGGGCCGGCTGCGCGCCGTGCTGCCGAGCACCGTCGACCTCCCCGAGGGCCGCTGGGAGACCCGGGTGCACGGCGCGGGCTCCGACCTGGCGGTGCGGCCGGGGCTGCGGGACCTGCGCGCCCTGGTGGACCGCACCCCCGACCCGCGCTCCGAGGCCGTCGCCGTGCGCATCCCGTACGCCACCTCCGACGGCCGCCTCGCGGTGCGCAGTTGGCGGCGGTCGCCGCACGCCGAGGCCGGTGACATCGTTTTCGCGGACGACGGCACCGCGATCACCGTCCGGGGCCGGCTGTACGGCGCCCGGCCCGGCCCCGGCGCGGCCGTCGAGGCCCTGCTGCGCGGCGAGGGGCGCGTGCACCGCGAGCCGGTGGCGCCCGTGGCGGAGGACGGCCACGACTTCACCTTCACGCTGCCGTGCGCGGCGCTCGCCGAGGGGCGCGACGGGGCGAAGTGGGTGTGGGACCTGTGGCTGGACGCGGACGCGGCCGGGGCCGGCGGGCCGGTACGGGTGGCCCGGCTGCTGGACGACATCGCCGAGAAACAGGGCGTGTTCAGCTACCCGGCGCTGCCGGTCGGCGACGACCCCAAGACCGTGGCCTTCCCGTACTACACCCTTGACAACGACCTCGCGGTCCAGGTCAGCACCCCCTGAACCACCGGGAGGCCGTTTCCCGGGGCATCGCGGACCGTACCTGTCCGCGAACCCTGGCAGACTCCACCGCATGTTGGAGACCTCGGCCCGGCTGCTGCGTCTGCTCTCGCTGCTCCAGGCCCACCGCGAATGGACCGGACCCGGCCTGGCGGAGCGCCTCGGCGTCACCCCGCGCACCGTGCGGCGCGACGTCGACCGGCTCCGCGAACTCGGCTACCCCGTCAACGCCAGCCCCGGCACCGGCGGCGGCTACCAGCTCGGCGTGGGCGCGCGGCTGCCGCCGCTGCTGCTCGACGACGACGAGGCGGTCGCCGTCGCGGTCGGCCTGCGCACCGCGGCCGGCCAGGGCGTCGAGGGCATCGGCGAGACCTCGGTGCGCGCCCTGGCCAAGCTGGAGCAGGTCCTGCCGGAGCGGCTGCGCCGCCGGGTGGGCGCGCTCAACGCGTTCACCGTGCCCCTGCTGCCGGGGCGCCGGTCCGCCGCCGTCGACCCCGGTGTGCTCACCGAACTCGCCACCGCCTGCCGGGACTGCGAGCGGCTGCGCTTCGAGTACCGCGACCACGCGGGCAATTCCACCCGGCGCACCGTCGAGCCGCACCGCCTGGTGTGCACCGACCGCCGCTGGTACCTGGTGGCCTGGGACGTGGACCGAGCCGACTGGCGTACGTTCCGCGCCGACCGGATCACCCCCAGCCCGCCGCACGGACCGCGCTTCGAGCCCCGTGAGGCCCCGGCCGACGACCTCGCCGCGTACGTCTCGCGGGGGATCTCCACGGCGGCGTACCCGGCGACCGCCGTTCTGCGCCTGTTCGTCCCGGTGGACCGGGCGCGCGAGGCCGTGGGGCCGGAGGACGGCGTACTGGAGGCCGAAGGACCGGACACCTGCCTGCTGCGGACCGGGGCGCACTCCATGGACGTCCTGGTGATCCATGTGCTGCTGATGGGGCTGGAGTTCGAGGTGGTGGAGCCGGCGGAGCTGACGAGCCGGATCACTGCGGCCCGTGATCTCCTCGCAAACGCTCTGGATCGAGGGGAGCGGGGTCCGTCTGCGACAGCCGCTGGAGCTCGGCGATCTCCGGATGGTGCAGGTCGAACGCCGGGGACTCCGAACGGATCTTCGGCAGGGTGACGAAGTTGTGCCGGGGCGGCGGGCTGGACGTCGCCCACTCCAGCGAGCGCCCGAAGCCCCAGGGGTCGTCCAGGCCGGCCTTCGCGCCGTACTTCGCGGTCTTCCAGACGTTGTGCAGGAACGGCAGCGTGGACAGGCCCAGCAGGAACGAGCCGCCGGTGGAGAGCATGTTCAGCACGGTGAACCCGTCGGCGGCCAGGTAGTCCGCGTAACGGCGGGGCATGCCCTCCGCGCCCAGCCAGTGCTGCACCAGGAACGTGGCGTGGAAGCCGACGAACAGCGTCCAGAAGTGGATCTTGCCCAGCCGTTCGTCGAGCAGCTTGCCGGTGAACTTCGGCCACCAGAAGTAGAAGCCCGCGAACATCGCGAACACCACCGTGCCGAACACCACGTAGTGGAAGTGCGCCACGACGAAGTAGGTGTCCGTGACGTGGAAGTCCAGTGGGGGCGACGCCAGCAGCACTCCGGTCAGCCCGCCGAACAGGAAGGTGACCAGGAAGCCGACGGACCACAGCATCGGCGTCTCGAAGGACAGCGAGCCCTTGAGCATCGTGCCCGTCCAGTTGAAGAACTTCACCCCGGTCGGCACCGCGATCAGGAACGACATGAAGGAGAAGAACGGCAGCAGCACCGCGCCGGTGGCGAACATGTGGTGCGCCCACACCACCAGCGAGAGGCCGGTGATGGCCATCGTCGCGCCGATCAGCATCACGTATCCGAAGATCGGTTTCCGGGAGAAGACCGGGATGATCTCCGTGATGATGCCGAAGAAGGGCAGCGCGATGATGTAGACCTCCGGGTGGCCGAAGAACCAGAACAGGTGCTGCCAGAGCAGCGTCCCGCCGTTCTCCGGCGCGAACACCGTCGAGCCGAACCGCCGGTCCGACTCCAGCACCAGCAGGGCCGCCGCGAGCACCGGGAAGGCCACCAGGATCAGGATCGAGGTGAACAGCACGTTCCAGGTGAAGATCGGCATCCGGAACATCGTCATGCCCGGCGCGCGCATCCCGATGATGGTTGTCAGGAAGTTCACCGCGCCCAGGATCGTGCCGAAGCCGGACAGGGCGAGCCCCATGATCCACAGGTCGGCCCCCGTGCCCGGCGAGCGCGTCAGACTGCTGAGCGGGGTGTAGGACGTCCAGCCGAAGTCGGCCGGGCCGGTGGTCACGAGCAGTGACCCGAGCACGATCAGCCCGCCGAAGAGGAACAGCCAGTACGAGAACATGTTCAGCCGGGGGAACGCCACATCGGGCGAGCCGATCTGGAGCGGCATGATCGCGTTGGCGAACCCGGCGAAGGTCGGCGTCGCGAACAGCAGCAGCATGATCGTGCCGTGCATCGTGAACGCCTGGTTGTACTGCTCGTTCGACATGATCTGCATGCCCGGCCTGGCCAGCTCGGCGCGCATCAGCAGCGCCATCAGCCCGGCGACCAGGAAGAAGCCGAACGAGGTGATCAGGTAGAGGTGCCCGATCTTCTTGTGGTCGGTGGTGGTCAGCCAGTCCACGACCACCCGCCCCGGCCGCCCCTGCCGTGCCGGTGGAGCGGCAGGCGCCTGCATGGTCTCCGTACCCATCGTGCCCCCTCGCGTCAGCGGACCGGGCCCCGCCCGAGACATGATGCGCGCGCGGCCCGGGCTCCGACAGGGGGCGTACGCGACGGGATCGCCGGAGGAGGCGGTGAGTTAATACGGAATAAAGGATTCCGCGGCTTTGCCGGCACCGTGCTTATCCGCGGCCTACGCCGCTTCATAACCCCGACGGCAGCCCTGGCCTGCGGTTCGATTCTTTTTCGGACGGAATTCGAAGAAAGCGTCGAACGTCTCCATTCCCGGGCCAATGCGCGGCGAGTCGGCGGGGAATGCGCCCCATCGAGTGAAAGTGGCGCGGACAAACTTTTGTCGTGATCTTGTGACACAAGCGTGACCGGGGAGGTATCGGGCCCTACGGTGGCCCCATGGCACCTCTACCGACACCTCCCGCCCAGCCCGACGACAACCCCGACACCTATGTGGGCCTCGCCCCGGAGGACGCCGAGCGCGCCGCCGCCGAACGCGGCTGGAGCACCGTCAGGACGCTTCCGCCGGGCTCCGTCATCACCATGGAGTTCCTGCACGGGCGGCTGAACTTCGAGGCCGAGGACGGCCGCGTGACCCGCTGCTGGATCGGCTGACCCGCCCGGCGGGCCCCCTCCGGCCGGGGCGGTCGGGCAGCTGCCCGGCGGCCCTCCGTCGGCCGTCCCGGCCCCGGCGGGACGGCGAAGGCCCCGTACCGCGCGATGCGGTACGGGGCCTTCCCTGTGCGTGCGTCGGGGACGCGGGGCGGCGCGCTCAGCGCGCCGGGTGGGGGGCGTGCGCCCCGTTGCCCCCGCGGGCCTGCGGCGGCCTGCGGCTGCCCACCGGGGTGACCGGCGCGCGCTCCGGGCGGGACGTGTGCGGCCGGGGCGCGAGGTGCGCCGGGGCCGGCAGGTGCTGGGCGGGACGGGTGCTCGCGTACCGGCCGCCGCCCGCGCCCACCGCCTCGCGGGCCGCGGCGGCGTCGGAGAGGGGCCGTATCGAGGGAACCACCACCGGGGAGACCGGCTCGACCGGGCCGGGCACGGCCGGGGCGGGCGCGCGGCGCGCACGCCAGCGGTCGCGCAGCTCGAAGAGGTACGCCTCGGCGCGGCCGATCGTCGGCTCCACCCAGGGCAGCGCCAGCAGGATCAGCAGGCCCGCGGCCCAGCCGAGCAGGACGTCGCTCAGCCAGTGCGTGCCCAGGTACACCGTGGTCGCCCCGACGCTCAGGGCGACCGTCGCGGAGATCACCGACAGCCAGCGCCTGGCCCGCGGGGTGGTCGCCAGATACGCCAGGATTCCCCAGGTCACGACGGCGTTGGCGGTGTGCCCCGAAGGGAATATATCGCCGCCCAGGAACAGCTCGGCCGAGCCGATCTCGGTGGCGTAGTGCGGACCGAGCCGGCCGAGGCCCACCTTCACCGCGCCCACCGTGATGTTCAGCAGGAGCAGGGAGGCGGCCATGACCAGCAGCGGACGCAGCGTGTGCTGCCGCCAGGAGCGCCAGCCCAGCCAGGCCGCGATCATCACGGCGGTCGGACCGCGCTGGCCGAGCACCACGAAGTAGTCGAGGAACGCGTGCACCTCGGGCCACTGCTCGTACGGCCGGAAGAGCATGACCTTCCAGTCGAGCAGCACGAGCCAGGACGAGACCAGGACGAGCCAGACGATGGCGATGTAGAACGCCACCGTCGACCCGAAGAGAACCTTGCGGGTCCGGCTCATGCCGGGCACCGCAATCTCCGGGGGCTCGGGTTCCCGGTCCAGCCGGGCAAAGATTCTGTCGATACGCACCCAATCGACATTACAGCGGGTGAGTGTGGGGCCCGCCCGGTCCCGCCCCTTCGTGATGACCATGTGATGTGGGGTGCGTCTCACGGCGGAGTTCGTCACCGGCTGTTCGGGAAAGGCCAGGGGCCTTGTGCCCTATTTCCCCGGGAACCCTCCGGACGGTCTCCCGGAATCCCGGGAATTCCTCCGGATGATCATTTCGGCGGGAAATCCACCGCGCGCGACAGGCGGGGTGCGTAACGGAGGGCCACGGCGGGCACCAGCCAGGGTGCCGGGCACGGGAACCGGCCGGCGGGCGCCGCGCGTGTCCGTGCGGGGAGCGCGGAACGCACGGTGCGGCGCGCCCGCGTGGCGCATGCCACACGGGCCGGGAGGTTTCCGTGAGAGGTGGGCCACGCACCCCGGAGGCGAACTCGCGTACGCTGACGGCTCGCTCGCCCGTCGATGCCGGGCCCACCAGGACCTATCACTTCGGACAGGTCCCCGGCGGCCCGCCGAGCGCGAGGGTTTTCACTGGGAGGTTACGTACATGGCAAGGACAACCACGGCCGGCAAAGAGCTGACTGCGGGAGGTCCTTGGCGACGGCTCCTCTCCGGTGACGGGGCCAACCGCTGGGTCGTGCTCGTCGTCCTGCTGCTCAGCCTGATCCTGGTCGCGCTCGACTCGACGATCCTGCACATCGCGGTGCCCTCGGTCACCGAGGACCTGCGGCCCGGCTCCGTGGAGCTGCTGTGGATCGTCGACTCGTATCCGCTGATCTGCGCCTCGCTGCTGATCCTCTTCGGCACGCTGGGTGACCGCGTCGGACGACGGCGCATCCTGATGATCGGTTACGCGCTGTTCACCGTCGCCTCCGCGATGGCGGCCCTCGCGCAGACCCCGGAGCTGCTCATCACGGCCCGCGCCCTGCTCGGCGTCGGCGGCGCGATGATCATGCCCGCGACGCTCTCCATCGTCCGCGCGGTCTTCCCCGACCGGCGCGAGCGCTCCATGGCGATCGGCATCTGGTCCGCGGTCACCGGCATCGGCGCGGCCGCGGGACCCGTGCTCGGCGGCTTCCTGGTCGAGAACTTCTGGTGGGGCTCGGTCTTCCTGATCAACATCCCGCTGATGCTCGTGATCATCCCGCTGGGCCGTCTGCTGCTGCCGGAGTCCAAGGGCAGCGGCGAGGGCCCGTGGGACGTGGTCGGCGCGCTGATGGCCTCCGCCGGCGTCCTCGGCGTGGTGTACGGGGTCAAGCGCGCGGGCAGCGGCGATCCGACGCTGGACGTCCTGACGCTCGGCCCGCTGCTGGCCGGCGCAGTCCTGCTGGTGCTCTTCGTGCGCCGCCAGCGGCGCCGGACGCATCCGCTCATCGACATGAAGCTGTTCTCCCGCGCGCCCTTCACCACCTCGGTGGGCTGCATCGTGCTGGGCATGCTGGCGCTGGTCGGCCTGGAGCTGATCGCGGTCCAGTACCTCCAGCTCGTGCTGCACCTGAGCCCGCTGGAGACCGGTATGCGGCTGCTGCCGCTGACCTTCGCCGCGATGGTGGCGGGCGGTCTCGGCTCCTACGTCCTGCAGCGGGTCGGACCCCGGGCGATGGTCGCCTTCGGGTTCACGCTCACCGCCGCCTCCGTCACGCTGCTGACGATGATGGGCCAGGAGGACCGGCCCTGGCTGCTGGCCGGCGGGTTCGTCCTGCTCGGCTTCGGCCTCCAGGCCACGCTGTTCGGATCGTACGAGTCCATGCTCAGCGAGGCCCCCGCCGACGCGGCGGGCGGGGCGGCGGCCATCGGCGAGACCGCCTACCAGCTCGGCGCGGGCATGGGCATCGCCCTGCTCGGCAGCGTCATGAACGCCGCGTACGCCCCCGGGCTCAAGCACGTCGAGGGCGTCGCGGCGGCCGACTCCCGGTACGCGTCGAACTCGCTCGGCGAGGCGTACGAGGTGGCCAAGGAGATCGGCGGCGCGGCCGGCAAGGCGCTGTACGACGCGGCCCGGGTCGCCTTCGTGCACGGACTGCACGTCACCCTGCTGACCAGCGCGGGCCTGCTCCTGGTCGGCGCGGTCGCCGCGCTGAAGCTGCCCCGCGGCATGGACCAGACGGACAGGGACGCCGACACGGACGCCGAGGACGCCCCCGCGTCGGGTGCCGTTCACTCCCTGAAGAAGTCCGGCTCCGCCACGCTGCCCGCGGCCCGGGAGCCCGCCGAGGCGACGGCCGGCCGGGACTGACCCGGCCGGAAGGATGCGGGGCCGCTCTGGACGAGCCGGGCCGCCGACCCGTACCTTCTCCCCGGAGCTTTGACCAACACCGCTGGTCGAGGCCGCTGTGAGCCATCGCAGTCCATCAGAGCCGCCGGAGGGCACCGATGTCCGCACGTCCCGCGAAGCTGCCGCCGTTCGACCCCGCCGACCCGCTCGGCATCGACGACCTGCTCGGCCCCGAGGACCTCGCGATCCGGGACACGGTCCGCGACTGGGCCGCCGACCGCGTCTTGCCGCACGTCGCCGGCTGGTACGAGCGCGGCGAGCTCCCCGTCATCCGCGACCTCGCCCGCGAACTCGGCTCCCTCGGCGCGCTCGGCATGTCCCTGACCGGCTACGGCTGCGCGGGTTCCACCGCCGTCCAGTACGGCCTGGCCTGCCTGGAGCTGGAGGCCGCGGACTCCGGCATCCGCTCCCTGGTCTCCGTGCAGGGCTCGCTCGCCATGTACGCGATCTGGAAGTACGGCTCCGAGGAGCAGAAGCAGCGCTGGCTGCCGGCCATGGCGTCCGGCGACACCATCGGCTGCTTCGGCCTCACCGAGCCCGACCACGGCTCCGACCCGGCGGGCATGCGGACGTACGCGAAGAAGGACGGCACCGACTGGGTGCTGACCGGCCGCAAGACGTGGATCACCAACGGCTCCGTCGCCGGGGTCGCCGTCGTCTGGGCGCAGACCGACGAGGGCATCCGCGGCTTCGTCGTCCCCACCGGCGCCCCCGGCTTCTCCGCGCCCGAGATCCACCACAAGTGGTCGCTGCGGGCGTCGGTCACCAGCGAACTGGTCATGGACGAGGTGCGGCTGCCCGCCGACGCGGTGCTGCCCGGGGTCACCGGTCTCAAGGGCCCGCTGAGCTGTCTCAGCCACGCGCGGTACGGCATCGTCTGGGGCTCGATGGGGGCGGCGCGTGCCAGCTTCGACGCGGCTCTCGACTACGCGAGGACCCGCGAGCAGTTCGGCAGGCCGATCGGCGGCTTCCAGCTCACCCAGGCCAAACTCGCGGACATGGCGGTCGAGCTGCACAAGGGCGTCCTGCTCGCCCACCACCTGGGGCTGCGCATGGACGCCGGGACGCTGCGCCCGGAACAGGTCAGCTTCGGCAAGCTGAACAACGTACGGGAGGCGATCGAGATCTGCCGGACCAGCCGGACGATCCTCGGCGCCAACGGGATCTCCCTCGAATACCCCGTGATGCGGCACGCCACCAACCTGGAATCGGTGCTCACCTACGAGGGCACCGTGGAGATGCACCAGCTCGTGCTGGGCAAGGCGCTCACCGGGCTCGACGCGTTCCGGTGAGCGGGCCCTGCACGGACCCGGCCGGACCGGGTGCCGGTGAGCGCCCTGCTCAGCTCTGGTTGAAGAAGCCGCCGGTCTGCCGGCCGGCGGACTCGCCGCTCACGATGGACGTGTCGGCGGGGGTCAGCAGGAACACTCTGGTGGCCACGCGCTCGATGGAGCCGCGCAGGCCGAAGGTCAGGCCCGCCGCGAAGTCCACGACGCGCTTGGCGTCGCCGGGCTCCATGGCGGTCAGGTTCACGATCACCGGGACGCCTTCCCGGAACAGCTCGCCGATGCCGCGGGCGTCGCGGAAGCCGTCGGGGGAGACGGTCGCGATGCGGCGGCCGGTGTCCTCGGCCTTCTCGGAGACGACACGGACCCGGGGATCCGTGACCCAGGGCTCGGGCGTCTCGTTGTTCCCCTCGGCGTACTCGTCGTCGTAGTAGCGGTCGTCGTCGTTGTCCTCGACGAGTCCGAGCCAGGCACTCGCCTTGCGCACCGATCCCATGAACGCCTCCTTTCACCGCGGTCTGCTTGTGTTCCGCTCCCCCTATGGTCGTCCATCATGCGGATTGCGCGCCAAGTGGATAGTCGGCGCGCAGGGTTTTCGTGACGGTACTGGTGCAGAAGTTGTGGTGATTTACCGGGGTTCTCTCGTTGCGGGGGCCGCCGGGAGAGTGTAAATCCCACCATCGGGCCAGACGGGTGAGCAGGGACACGCGCGGGTGAACATACGCCGTCGGTACGATCCCTGACGGACGGTTCACTACGTGTCCGGCGGCCCGTCGGCCCAGGCCGGACCGCTTTACGGGGGCGCGGAATGTTCGGCATCGTCAGGCCATGCACACATCGGCTCAGCGAGGGGCTCAAGACGGAGTGGATGGCGCACCTGTGCGGTCTCTGTCTGGCGCTCCGCAGTGACCACGGCCAGTTCTCACGGGTCGTCACCAACTACGACGGCCTGATCGTCTCGGTCCTGACGGAGGCTCAGTCGGTACGGTCCACTGACTGGCGGCGCACGGCCGGCCCCTGTCCGCTGCGGGCGATGCGCACCGCTCCGGTCGCACAGGGGGAGGGGGCGCGGCTCGCCGCCGCCGTCTCGCTGGTGCTGGCGTCCGCGAAGATACGCGACCACGTCGCCGACCGGGACGGGCTGTTGGGCCGCAGGCCGGTGGCGCTCGCCGCCCGCCGGGTGGCGAGGGGCTGGGACCGGGCCGGGGCCAGGATCGGCGGCTCGCTCGGTTTCGACACGGCGGTACTGGTCGACGCCGTCGACCGGCAGACCGGCATCGAGGCCGTCGCCGGGGCCGGTACGCCGCTGCTCTTCGTCACCGAGCCGACGGAGACGGCCACGGCCGCCGCCTTCGCGCACACCGCCGTCCTGGCCGGGCGGCCCGGGAACGCGGCCCCCCTCGCCGAGGCCGGACGCCTCTTCGGGCGGCTCGCGCACCTGCTGGACGCCGTGGAGGACAAGGCGGCCGACGACGCGTCGGGCGCCTGGAACCCGCTGACCGCGACCGGCACCTCCCTCGCCGAGGCGCGCCGGCTGTGCGACGACGCGGTGCACGGAGTGCGCCTGGCGCTGCGCGAGGCCGAGTTCGTCGACGGCAAGCTGGTGCACGTACTGCTGGCGCACGAACTCCAGCAGTCGGTGCACCGGGCGTTCGGCACCACCGCGTGCGGACCCGCCGGACACGGTCCCGCGGTGCTCGACGCGCACGGCAACCCGTACGCCCCGCCCGGCGGCCCGCAGGCGCCGGGCGTGCCGGGGGAGCCCGGCGGGCCGACCCCGCCGCCCGAGCCGCCGCGCGGTCCGCGGGGGCTGCTGGCCGGGTGCATGGTGGCGATCGGGCTGTTCTGCACCTGCCAGGTGTGCTGTGCGGACGAGTTCGAGGGGCCGTGGTCGCGGCGGAGGCGCGAAGGATGCGGCGGCAACTGCGACTGCTCGTGCTGTGACTGCTGTGAAGGGTGCAGTTGTTGCGAGGGCTGTGAGTGCTGCGACTGCAGCTGCTGACGCCGGAAAAACGAGGGGGGCGCGCAGCGGAGAAGCGGGAGGCGTGTGCGCCCGGTCGGCGTCGGTGGCCGGTGGGCGGCGGACAGTGGCGGGTGGAGTCCGACGCTCAACAGGACGCGGACCACACGCGACCGAAGTCGATGTGGGAGCGCGTGACCAGCCACTGCTGCGGATGCATGGCTGTCATGGAACAGGTGTTTCCGTGCGGCGTCAACCGGCGTGAGACCTGCTGCCCACAGTGTGGACATGCTTGACAGGGCGCGGATCGGCGGCCGTACGCTCCCCCCAGGGCCGTGCCTCCGGGTGCGGCGCAGGACCGTGCTGAGGGGCTCGGGCCGCCGTGTGTGCCCGTTTCGCGTGCCGTGTTGTGCCCGGTGGGGTGTGGACTCCCCTGTCCGTACCCCGCGTTCACGGAGCTCCCGCATGCCTGTCTCTGCCCTCCTGTCCTCCCCGGCTGCCCTTCCGCGCACCGCCGTGCCGCGTCTGTCGATCCCGCCCGCCGAAGGACGCGCCGCGCGCTACGAGGCCGACGTCGACGGGGAGTCGAGGTGTCTGCCCGTCGGATGGGATCCGGTACCCGCGCGGCAAGCGCGACGTCCGGAGGGGGAGTGACCGTGGGGTCGGCAGTCAGCAGGCCGCTGCATCTGGGGGCGGAGATCGGCGGCGAGGGGGAGGTGGCCGCCCGGGTGCGGCTGGCGGAGAGCGGGGCGCTGGACTTCGTCACCCTCGCCGGGACGGACGCGCTCGACGGGCTGGTCCGGGGGGCCTCGCAGACGTGCCGGGTCGGGCTCGCGCCCACGCTCGGCGCCCCGCACGCCGGACCCGTCGCAGCCCTGGCCGAACTGTTCCGGGAGGGACCGGGGCGCACGGGGTGGCGGGTGGACGCGTCGGCGGGCGGGGCGGCGGACCTCGCGCAGCGGGCGGCGGCGGGCGCCGGTGCCGCCGTCCGGGGGCCGGGCGGTGCCGGCGGCGGAACCGGGGGGCCGGGGGAGCGGCCGGTGACCGTCGTGGACGTGACCGTGTGCGGGGCGGACGGGCTCGCCGTGGCCGCGTACTGGGCCGATGTCGTCCTCGTACGGGCGTACAGCCCGGGCGAGGCCGGAGTGATGCGGGCCGAGCTGCGCCGACGCGCCGCGGCCGCCGGGCGCGCCCCCGACGGCCTGCGCGTCCTCGCGGCGCTCACCGTCGACCTCGCGGCGGAGCCCCGCCTGGACGGGCCGCCCGCCCCGGACCCGGAGGCGGTGCGCATCGGGCAGGACGGGTCCGCCCGCTACACCGGGGGGCCCGTCGGACTCGCCCAGGTGCTCACCCGGTGGCACGCGGCGGACGTGGTGGACGGGTTCCACGTGACGCCGCTGGCACCCGACCGGGACCTGGAACGGCTGGTCAACGGCACCGTCACGCTGCTCCAACACCGGTGTCTGCTCCGGCACTTCTACTCCGGGGCCACCCTCCGAGAGCACCTCGGGCTGCCGGACCCCGCCCGTGGGCACACCGCGGGAAGCCGGTCGTGAGCGCGCCGGGCGCGAGTGCGTGCCGTATGGAAGGGTGGCAGGCATGAGCAGCAGTGATCACACGCCGGAGGCCGCGCAGAACCCGCAGGCAGCCGCGCAGGACTGGCAGCGCTGGCACGAGCGGCGCGTCGAGACGGTCTCGTCCGCCTACGGACCCCTCTCCCTGACCGGCACCCACTGGCTGGCCGACCACCCGGACGGCCGCATCGACGGCGTGCCCGGGCGGTGGCGGGACGCCGGCGCCGAGGTGCTCCTGAGCGCCGAGGAGGCCGACGGCATCAGCGTCGACGGCGAGCCCCTCGCCGGAGAGGTGTCGCTCGGCCCGGACCGGGGGCCGATTCCCGCCTCCCGGGTCTCGGCCGGGGAGCGGCGGCTCGCCGTCCTGACCCGGGAGGGCCTGTGGGCGGTGCGCGACTTCGACCCGCACTCCCCGGCGCGGCGCGCCTTCAAGGGCATCGAGGCCCGGGGCCACGAACCCGCCTGGGTGCTGCCGGGCAGGTTCGTCCCGTACGAGGAGCACCGGACGGTGCAGGTGGAGAACGCCGACGGGCGCACCCGGGGGCTCGGGCTCGCGGGGCGGATCGTGTTCGCACACGAGGGCGCCGAGCACGCGCTGCACGTCGCCGTCGAGGGCGACGGCTCGCTGTGGGCCGTCTTCGCCGACGCGGGCAGCGGCAGGAGCAGCTACCGCTTCCGCTTCCTGCGGCCGGCCGCGCCCGGGGCCGACGGGACGGTGACCGTGGACTTCAACCGGTCGCTGCTGCCGCCCTGCGCGTTCGCCGACCACTTCATCTGCCCGTTCCCGCCGCCCGGCAACACACTGCCGTTCACGGTGCCGGTTGGGGAGCTCAACAAGCTCTAACCGTACGGAAGTTGACTCACACCGGCCCCGGGCGCCCCACGTGCACCGGGGCCGGCGCACGTCGCGTCGCCGTACGCCCGTACGCGGCTGAAACACGCCCTTGCGCGCCCCGGCAGCCGCCCGAATACTCCCGAGACAGCGCTTGTCAGGGGCATTGCGGGTTGGTCAGTGGTCACGGAACCCGCCGGACCGCCCCCGGCTGCGCCTCACGGGCCCCGGGAGATCCCCACCGCACCGGGCCCCCGATTCCCCTCGGGAGGAACGACAAGTGAGGAACGAGCGCACCACCACACCCCGCAGCGGAATGGCGAGACGCTTCCGTTTCATGGCCGTGGCGGCAGGACTCGCCGCCACCGCCGCCGTCGCCGTACCGAACGCACAGGCCCAGCCCGCCGCGACCCCGGCCGCGTTGAGCTCGGCGGAGCTCGCCACCGCCCAGGCCGCCGTCCTGCGCGCCGACGTGGCGGGCACCGCCTGGCACGTCGACCAGGCGACCAACACCCTCGTCGTCACCGCCGACAGCACCGTCTCCCGCGCCGAACTCGCCCGCATCACGGCATCCCTGGGCGACAAGGCCCGCGCCCTGCGCATCGAGCGCACCCCCGGCAAGTTCTCCAAGCTGCTCTCCGGCGGCGACGCCATCTACGCGCCGTCCTGGCGCTGCTCGCTGGGCTTCAACGTCCGCAAGGGCACGACGTACTACGCGCTGACCGCCGGGCACTGCACCGACGGCAACCCGACCTGGTACACCAACTCCGCCCGCACGACGCAGATCGGCCCGACCACCGGGTCCAGCTTCCCGGTCAACGACTACGGCATCCTGCGCTACGACAACGCCAACGTGGCCCACCCGGGCACCGTCGGCAACGTCGACATCACCGGCGCGGGCAACGCCACCGTCAACATGAACGTGACCCGGCGCGGCTCCACCACCGGCATCCACAGCGGCCGCGTCACCGGCCTCAACGCCACCGTCAACTACGGCGGCGGGGACGTCGTCTACGGCATGATCCGCACCAACGTGTGCGCCGAACCCGGCGACAGCGGCGGCCCGCTGTACTCCGGCACCACGGCGATCGGTCTGACGTCCGGCGGCAGCGGGAACTGCAGCACGGGCGGCACGACCTTCTTCCAGCCCGTCACCGAGGCGCTCAGCGCGTACGGGGTCACCATCTACTGACCCCCCCCAGGGGACCGGTGGGCCTTCCCCGGGCCACCGGCTCCCCGCAACGAACCGCAGCCAGCAGCGGGCAGGCCCCCGTACCGGACTCCTCCGGGCGGGGGCCTGTCGGCTGCGGGAGAAGGCGGGCGTCATGTCCGACCCGCCCGCGGCGCTCCGACTCCGCCTGCTCCGGACGGTGGTGGCGGGGACGGCTCCGGCTTCGCCCGCGGTGTTCGCACCTGCGACCGGCGGTACGCACACCGCGCACCGCGACGGCATGTCAAAGGAATGGGGGCGTGCGGTGCTTGTCGTGTGCGCGTACGGAAGTCGACCTTGTGTGCTCCCTGTGAGCCTGTGAATAGTGAGGCCTCACCCGGGCCCACCCCCACCTTCCGGGGCTCGGGACCCCCCACAGGAGGTCACTTGTGAAGCACCGACGCATACCCAAGCGGCGCGCGGCGGCGGCGGGAACCGCCGCCGTCGCCCTGGTCGCCACGGGCATCACCTTCCAGACCGCGAACGCCAGCGAAGGCGCGGCCCCCACGCCGGCGCTGAAGACCCTGTCCGTGGCGGGCGCGGGGCAGCTCGCGGCCACGCTCACCCGCACGCTCGGCGCGGACGCCGCCGGGTCGTACTACGACGCGAAGGCCCAGAACCTCGTCGTCAACGTCACCGGCGAGGCGGCGGCCGCGAAGGTGCGGGCGGCCGGCGGGCAGGCCAGAGTCGTCCAGCACACCCTGGCCGAGCTGACGTCGGCGCGGACGACGCTGGCCGGGCGGGCGTCGATCCCGGGGACGTCCTGGGCCACCGACCCGGTCAGCAACAGGATCGTCGTCACGGCGGACCGCACGGTGCGGGGCGCGAACCTCGCCAAGCTCGACAAGGCGGTCAAGGAACTCGGCTCGAAGGCGCTGCTCAAGCGCTCGAAGGGAGAGTTCAGGCCGCTCGTCGCGGGCGGCGACGCCATCTACGGAGGCAGCTCCCGCTGCTCGCTCGGCTTCAACGTCACCAAGGGCGGCGAACCGCACTTCCTGACCGCCGGCCACTGCACGGCCGGCATCCGGAGCTGGTCGGACAAGCAGGGCGGAGCGGCGATCGGCACCACGGCCGACTCCAACTTCCCCGGCAGCGACTACGGCCTGGTGAAGTACACGGGCGACACCCCGCACCCCAGCGAGGTGAACCTCTACAACGGCAGCACCCAGGCCATCACCAAGGCCGGTGACGCGACCGTCGGGCAGCAGGTGACGCGGTCCGGGTCCACCACCCAGGTCCACCGGGGCCAGGTCACCGGCCTCGACGCCACCGTGAACTACGGCGACGGGCAGGTCGTCAACGGGCTCATCCAGACCACGGTCTGCGCCGAACCCGGCGACAGCGGCGGTGCGCTCTTCGCGGGGGACACGGCGCTGGGGCTCACCTCGGGAGGCAGCGGGGACTGCTCCTCGGGGGGCGAGACCTTCTTCCAGCCGGTACGGGCGGCGCTGGCCGCCACGGGGACCCAGATCGGGTGATTCCGCGTCCGGCTCCGTGCGGTGCGGGGCGCGGTCCCGGCCCCCGGGGCCGGGGCGGGTTCTCTCCCCGCCCCGCCCCTTCCCGTCACCCCGCGGGGCTGTGATCGGGCCCGTGCGGGTGTGCGGTGGCCGGTCGCGCGGTTCCCCGCGCCCCTGCGAGGGGCGCGGGGAACCTTCACGAGCAGCCCGCCCCGGGGCCGCGGGCGTCAGCAGCGGCCCGCCGGGCGCTCGCGGGTGACCAGGTCGGTGTGGCCCGTGGTGCCGTCGCCCCAGACGACCCGCTTGCCGGTGTCGGCGGCCACGCCGTACTGCTCACCGCGCGAGCAGGAGACGCGGACCGGGTTCAGGCCGGCCGGGTCCGTCTGGATCAGCTTGGACAGGCTGGAGTTGACCAGGTCCTGGCCGGGCTTGAAGTACGTGTGGGTGAGCGCCTGGTCCGTGGCGTCCAGGCTCCAGATGTACGCCCGCTCGTCCGTCTCCCCGATGAGGTCGGTCATGCCGGTGCCGTCGACGTTCGCGCGGCGCAGGATCTGCCGGTTGTCGTCCATGATGTCGTCGACCAGCCAGTACAGGTGCTTGCCGGTGAGGACCAGGTTCCCGATGCCGATGTGGCCGCCCTTCGCGGGCAGCAGGGTCTTGGCGCCGGTGGCCAGGTCGAGGATCTCGGTGGAGATCTCCGAGTAGCCGTCCGGCGTCGGATAGACCTTGCCGTACGCCAGCTTCGTACCGTGCAGGGCCGGCAGACCCGTGGTGATCGTGGCGTCGTCGCCGTCCGCGTAGTGCACCTTCGGGTCGTTGCCGCGCACCCAGGCCACGCGCGAGGGGCGAGCCTGGTCCCCCTCCTGCCAGGTGACCACGTCCCCGGAGACGCGCACCGCGCCCGCCAGCGTGGGCAGGCTGCGGATCTTCCGGATAGGGCCGCCCTTGAGGGGGCGGGACAGCACGTCGGAGCCGTTCGCGCCGACCGCGACCCAGGCGACGGTCGTGCCGTCGGTGTCCGGACCGATGTGGTACCGGCCGTCGTTGGGGCTGATCAGCCGGGGCGCGCCACCCCTTCCGTCGGTGCGTCCGGCCCAGACCGAGTACGCCTCCTCGCCCTCCGCGTCGGACTTCGACGCGGCCCACCAGCCGCCGCCGGCGCCGGGCGCGGTGCCCCGGGTGTTGAGGTCGCCCAGCAGGGTGTCGGTGTCGACGCCGATGGCCTGCTCCCAGCCGGGCACGATGCCGTGCGCGGCGAAGGCGCGGGTGACCTTCTTCAGCTTGTCGCCCGTGACGCCCAGGTCCTTGGCCGCGGCCAGGACGGCGGCGCGGGCCTCGGTGAAGCCGTCGAGCGGGGTGAGGTACTCGGTGAGCGCCTTGTAGACGATCCGGTCGGCCTGCTTGCCGCCGAGGTCCTCGCGGATGTCCCACAACGCGCCGGAGAATATGGTGGAGTTGAGGTGCACGCCGCCCCGGTCCAGGCCGAAGGAGACGCCGAGGAAGTCCTTGGACGTCGTCCGCCCGTCGTTGAGGTCGCGCAGCGCGCAGTCGCGCGGCGACTTCGTACGGCACAGGCCCTCGCCGATGAGGCCGGCGTCGGGGGACTTCTCGTCGCCGCTCACGCTCACGTCGATGGCGTTGCCGAAGTAGTCGGCGACGGCCTCGTTGAGGGCGCCGGACTGACCGGTGTAGACGAGCCCTGCGGTGTGCTCGACCACGCCGTGCGTCATCTCGTGGCCCACCACGTCCAGGTCGGCGGCCAGGCTCTTGTACTCCTCGTCGCCGCTGCCGTAGACCATCTTGTCGCCGTCCCAGAAGGCGTTGGCGTACGGGACGCCGTACTCCGTGACGCCGACCAGGGAGTTGACGGCCATGCCGCGGCCGTCGAGGCTGTCGCGGCGGTGCTGCTTCTTGTAGTAGTCGTAGACCTGCCCGGCCGCCCAGTGGGCGTCCACGGCACCGCTCTCGGTGGCCTCCTTGCCGAACGTCTTCGACGGGGAGGCGACCTCCTTGATTCCCACGGGCCACTTGCCGGACGCGTCGCCGACGTCGACGCCCGCCGCGTCCCAGGTGGTGATGGGCTTCTTGCCGGCCTTCGCGGTGCGGGTGTGGTCGACCAGCAGGTACGCGGAGCCCCGCTGCTCGACCTCCAGCCTCACCTTCCCGCCGTCGAGCTTGACGCCCCTGCCCGTGGTGCCGGGCTGTTCGGCCTTCTTCGCGGCGGGGTCCACGGCGTTCTGGATGCCGGAGTACGAGAGCACCGGGAACCCGGCGTGGGCGTCGACGTACACCTCCTGCTTGACCGGCGCCTTGGCGAGCGGGTCGTAGCCGGTGACGGTGACGTGGTGGGTGAGGACGCCCTTGCCCCGGGGCAGGACGACGAGGCCGTGCGAAGCGGCGGCCAGTCGCGGCCGGCCGGCCCCGCCCTGCCGGCCGGGCCGGCGGGGTTCGCCCGTGTCGGGCAGGCGGAGCTTGCCGGCCGCGAGTTCCGTGCGTACGGAGGACAGGGCGCGCTCGCTCGCGGTCGCGGCCGGAACGGACGCCGTGGCGTCGACGTCGAGGCCGGTGAAGTACTTGCCGGAGGTGCCGGTGACCAGGCGTTCGCCGTCCTCGCTCTGCATCCGCACCAGGTACTGGCCGCCCAGGACCTTGACCCCGCGGTGCCGCTGCTGGAAGCGGACCGTCTCCGCCGCGCCGTCCCGGACGGTGTCGGCGGCGGTCAGGTCGCGCCGCGGGTCGGTGATGGCGTACCGGTCCCGCTTCGCGGCGAGGTGGCCGCGGGCCGCGTCCGCCGGGGTGCCGGCGGCGGGGGCCTGCTCGGCGATGTTGCCGACGAGGGCGGGGGTGGCCGTGCCCTCGCCGGGGACGACGTCCGCCGGGGGAGGGGCGGGGGCCGCGTGCGCGGGGAGGGCTCCGGTCAGGAGGGCCGCCGCGCCGAGCAGCGCGGCGACGCCAGCGGCGCGGGATGTCCGGCCGGGGGCCGCCGTGGGTCTGGTCTTGCTCAAGGTGTTCCCAACTTCCGTGGTCGCTTGCGCTGTTCATCGTTCATGCAAGGTGTTGCACGGATGTTGATCAAGGAATAAGTCCTGTCCACAAGTGAGGGCCGCGCGGGGCTGGACAGGACCGGGAGCGATGTGCGGAGCGCCGCCCGGCGAAAACTTGTGAAAGTTTTCACAAGCGCTCAAGGGTCTTTGGTCCCGAGCTGTTCGCGCAGGTGGGAAGGGGTGTACGCGCCCTCTTCGGCGAATCGGAGGGACCTTCTGCCCGCTTGTTGGGGGCATTCGCCGATCCTTTCCCGGCCCTGTCGGGAGTGGAATGGAGTCATCAGCGAGAAGGCCGCAGCGAAGGAGCACCTGTCATGCAGGCCCAGGAGATGGTCGACGGACTCGTCCGGGGAGCACTGGACGCGCTCACCACGTTCGAGGGGCTCGGCCAGGAGCAGGTCGACCACATCGTCAAGAAGGCGTCGCTCGCCGCACTCGCCGCCCACGGGGACCTGGCGCGGCAGGCGGTCGAGGAGACCGGCCGGGGCGTCTTCGAGGACAAGGCGGTCAAGAACCTCTTCGCCTGCGAGCACGTCACGAACTCCATGGCCGGTCTCAAGACCGTCGGCGTCGTCTCCCGCGACGAGCTGAACGGCATCACCGAGATCGCCGAACCGGTCGGCGTGGTCTGCGCGATGACCCCGGTCACCAACCCCACCTCGACCACCGTCTTCAAGGCGCTCATCGCCCTGAAGACCCGCAACCCGATCGTCTTCGCCTTCCACCCCTCCGCGCAGAACTGCTCGGCCGAGGCCGCCCGCATCGTCCGCGACGCCGCCGTCGCCGCCGGAGCGCCCGCCGGCTGCGTGCAATGGATCGACACCCCGTCCATGGAGGCCACCGGGCTCCTGATGAACCACCCCGGCGTCTCCACCATCCTCGCCACCGGCGGCAACGCCATGGTCAAGTCGGCGTACTCCTGCGGAAAGCCCGCCCTGGGCGTCGGCGCGGGCAACGTCCCCGCGTACGTCCCCAAGAGCGGCAGACTCCAGCGCGCCGTTCACGACATCGTGCTCTCCAAGGCCTTCGACAACGGCATGATCTGCGCCTCCGAGCAGGCCGTCATCCTCGACGCGGAGATCTACGAGGCGGGGATCGCCGAGTTCGAGCGGCTGCACGCGTACGTCCTGACGGCGGCCGAGAAGACCAAGCTGGAGCAGTTCGTCTTCGGCGCCACGGCGTACGCCACGAACTGCTCCGGCGCGAAGCTGAACGCGGCCGTCGTCGGCAGGTCCCCCCGGTGGATCGCCGAACAGGCGGGCTTCGAGGTCCCCGAGGACACCTCGGTCCTCATCGCCGAGTGCGCCGAGGTCGGCCCCGCCGAACCCCTCACCCGCGAGAAGCTGTCCCCGATCCTCGCCGCCCTCAAGGCGAACGACACCGAGCACGGGCTGGAACTCTCCGCCCGGACGGTCGAGTTCGACGGCCTCGGACACAGCGCGGCCGTCCACACCGAGGACGAGGAGCTCGCCGAGGAGTTCGGCAGGCGGGTCAAGGCGGTCCGCGTCATCGTCAACGCGCCCTCCACCTTCGGCGGCATCGGCGACGTCTACAACGCCTTCCTGCCCTCCCTCACCCTCGGCTGCGGCAGTTACGGCCACAACTCGGTCTCCGACAACGTGACCGCGGTCAACCTCCTCAACATCAAGCGGATCGGACGGCGCAACACCAACATGCAGTGGTTCAAGGTCCCGCCGAAGATCTACTTCGAGCGCAACTCGCTGCGCCACCTCGGCGAGATGGCCGGAATGAAGCGGGTCACGATCGTCACCGACAAGACGATGAGCGCCCTCGGCTTCGTCCAGCGGGTCACCGACATCCTGGGCAGCCGCGAGGACGGCGTCGCCCTCCAGGTCATCGACACCGTCGAACCCAACCCGGAACTGGCCACCGTCCAGGCCGGTGCGGCCCTCCTGCGGGACTTCCGGCCGGACACGATCATCGCGCTGGGCGGCGGTTCACCGATGGACGCGGCGAAGATCATGTGGCTGATGTACGAGCGGCCGGAGGTGGAGTTCGCGGACGCCAGGGAGAAGTTCTTCGACGTGCGCAAGCGGGCGTACAAGTTCCCGGCCCTGGGGGAGAAGGCCCAGCTCGTGGCCGTCCCGACCACCTCGGGAACGGGCTCGGAAGTCACTCCCTTCGCGGTGATCTCCGACCCGGCGGCCGCCCAGAAGTACCCCCTCGCCGACTACGCCCTCACCCCGAACGTCGCCATCGTGGACCCCACCCTCCCCATGGGCCTCCCGGCGACCGTCACCGCCGACTCCGGCTTCGACGCCCTCACCCACGCCACCGAGGCGTACGTCTCGGTCTACGCCAACGACTACACCGACGGACTCTGCCTCCAGGCCGTCAAGCTCATCTTCGAGAACCTGGAACGCTGCGTCGTGGACGGCCCCCACGACCCCGAGGCCCGCGAGAGGATGCACAACGCGTCGACCGTCGCCGGGATGGCCTTCGCCAACGCCTTCCTCGGCATGGTCCACGCCATGGCGCACACCCTGGGCAACACCTTCCACGTCGCCCACGGCCGCACCAACGCCCTGCTCCTCCCGCACGTGATCCGGCACAACGGCCAGGTCGCCGCCAAGGCCACCCCGTGGCCGAAGGCCGAGGTCTACCGGGCCCCGGAGCGCTACCAGGCCATCGCCCGGCACCTCGGCCTCCCGGCGTCGACCCCCGCCGAGGGCGTCGAGTCCTACGCCCGGGCCGTGGAGGAACTGCGCGCCAGGTGCGGCATCCCGGCGAGCTTCCAGGAGGAGGGCGTCGACGAGAAGGCCTTCCTGGCCGCCCTGCCGCAGCAGGCCCTCAACGCCTACGCCGACCAGTGCGCGCCCGCCAACCCCCGGATGCCGATGCTCGCCGACATGAAGCAGCTCATGCGCAGGGCGTACTACGGCCGTTAGCCCCGCCCCGTGACGGACGACCGCCCGCCGACAGCCGGACCCGTCGGCGGGCGGTCGTGTCTCCCCTGGGGGGCGGTGGCGGCGCCCGGCCCAGGCAGGGAGCGGCCGTTCCCGCCGGATCGGGCGGGGATCACACGAGCGGGGTCTGCGGGGTCACGACCTCCGTCGCGCCGCCCGGGGTGTCGTCCGCACCCTTGCGGCTGGACTTCACCCGCGCGGCCACCGCCAGGGTCAGCGCCGTGCCCGCGACCGCCCAGGCGGAGAGGACCAGCAGCGGGCCCGTCACGTTGTTGCCCTTGAAGTACGCGATCGAGCGGGCCACCCACGTCGCCGCGCCCGGCGGCAGGGCCGGGCCGATGGAGCGCCAGAAGCCCGGCAGCATGGGGCCGGGGAACGCGCCGCCCGCACTCGGGTTGCCGCCGATCACGATGACCAGGATGGCCAGGCCGATGCCGACCACGCCGAAGATGCCCTGGAGGGCGAGCGTGAGCGCGCCGACCGCGAACACCGTGAGCGCGCCCAGACCCCACAGGCCCCACATGCTCCCCGGCAGCGCGCCCAGGACCGGGCCCGCGATCACCGCGCCGAGCAGGCCCGAGACGATCGCGTACAGCGCCATCGCACCGAGCCGGATGCCGGCCCGCTTGGTGTTCGCCGGGCGGGCGCCCGCGCTGATCGCCAGGATGGCCGCGCACAGGTAACCGCCCACGCACCAGCCGACGACGAGGTAGAAGGAGCTCAGCCCATTGGCGTCCTGCGCCGAGGCCGGGGCGATGTCCCGGAAGGCGACCGTGCGCTGCTGCTTCTTGGCCACCTCGGTGAAGATCTGCTCCAGTGCCCGGGTCTCCGAGCCGCCCTGGCCCGAGGCGACGAGAAGGGTGTCGTTCTTGCCGCCGCGCGGGTCGACCAGGAGCGTCGCGTCGATGTCGCGGTTCATCATCTCCTCGCGGGCCGCCGCCTCGGAGGCCAGCGGGCGTGCGTCCAGCGGGGAGCCGGGCAGCTCGTTCAACTGCCCGGTGAGCTGCTCCGCCGCCCCGCCCGGCGCGACCACGGCCACCTTCACGTCCCGCGGCTCGGGGTGGTGGAGGGCTCCCACGTACGACGTGATGAAGAGCAGTTGCAGGGCCAGGCAGCCGAGGACGAGCAGGGCGGCTCGCGGGGTCACGGCGTTCTTCAACTCGTCGGCGAATCTCATGCCCCCACGGTCCGGCGCGACGCCCCTCCGCGCAGGCGGGGCGGGCCGTACGGGTGAAGCCGGAGGACGGATTCCGGGGGAGGCCGCGGACGTGGCCGCCCGGCCGCGGCCGATCCGCGAGGAGGCCGTGCCGTACGGGAAGCGACGGCGGCCCCGGCACGGGTGTGCCGTCCCTTCCCCCGGAAAGGACGGCACACCCGGCTGACCCGGTGCCTAGCGGCCGTGGCGGCCACCCGTCGCGGACCTGCGGCGGACCGAGCCGAACAGCACGGCCGCGCCCAGCGCCAGCACCGCCGCGCCGCCGACGGCGATGTACGGGGTGGAGGAGTCGCCGCCGGTCTCGGCGAGGTTGTCACCGGCCGGGGCCGCGACCGGGGTGGCCGGAGCGCCCTGCGGGGCAGGGGTGTTCGCGTCCGGCTCGGCGGGCGGGGCCGGCGGGGCGGACGGGGTCTGCGGGGCGGCGGTCTGCACGCCGGCGCCCGTCGTGTGGTCGCTGTCGCCGTGGCCCTTGTGCTCCACGGTCGACTTGTCGGCACCGGCGGCGATGTCCTTGTCGGACGGGGCGGACGCGGCCGGGGCCGGGGCGCCCGCGCCGCCCGTGCCCGTGCCGCCCGTGTCCTTGCCGAACACCACGTCGGAGCAGGTGTAGAAGGCCTCCGGGCTGTCCGAGCGCTGCCAGACGCTGTAGACGAGGTGGCGGCCGGACTTCTTCGGCAGGGTGCCCTCGAAGACGTAGTCGCCGCCCTGCATCCGCGGGTCGGTGACCCGCACGAAGGGCTTGGCCTCCAGGTCCGACCACTTCAGCGGCTTCGTCGGGTCGTAGCCGTCCTTGGTGACGTACAGCTCGAAGGAGCCCTTGTGCGGGGCGGTGCCCTTGTAGCGGAAGGTGTGCTTGCCCGGCGCGAGCTTCGAGGACGGCCAGTCGGCGCGCGGCAGGTCCAGGCCCTTGTACTTGTCGTTGCCGGCGGAGCACAGCTTGCCGTCGGGGATCAGGGCCTTGTGGTTGCCGGCGGCGTTGGCGATGTTCACAGCGTTCCAGTCGTAGAACGCCTGGGCGCCGCTGGCGGCGACGGCCGCCTTGCAGGCCGCCGGCTTCGGGCTCTCCGGGCCCTCCGCGTAGCAGGCCGAGACCCGGCTGACCGGGTCCGTCATGGAGCCGTGCGCGGCGGCCGGGGAGGCGGCCAGGCCGGTCAGCGCGAGCGGCCCGAGGCCGAGGGCGGCGACGGTGGCGGCCTTGCGGCGGGCGGCGGTCCGACGAGCAGCGGTCATGGTGCGGAACTCCTTGGCAGGGGACGTGTGCGGGCCGGGGAGAGGGGGGGAGGTCTCCCCCGGCGGAAACAGACGCTAAACCCCGGGAACGGCGAAATTCCCTGCGAGGAGCGGGTGGTGGTGATCTTTATGGTGTGCTTAAGGAAGCGCTCAGAGACGGTTAAGAAGCTGCCTGGAATGGGCGCTTCCGGCCGGGCCGGCGGCTGTCGGTGCGTGCCCGTGCCGCAGGGTGGTCGTCGGTGCGTGCCCGTGCCGCACGGTCGCGGGTGCGTGCCCGTGCCGCACGGGGGCCGTGGGTGCGTGCCCGCCCGGCTCGGCGCCGGCTGTCGGTGCGTGCCGTGCGGCCCGGTGGCTGTCGGCCCCGCGTGCGGCGGGGCTCACACCACCCACCGGTAGCGCCGCTCCGGCCGGCCCGTGCCGCCGTACCGCAGCGTGACCTCGGCCCGCCCCGTCGTCGTGAAGTACTCCAGGTACCGGCGCGCGCTCACCCGCGACAGGGCCCCCGCCTCCGCGCACTCCGTCGCCGACAGGCCCTCCGGATGCGCCTGCAACGTGCGCTCCACCAACTCGGCGGTGTGCGCGGCCAGCCCTTTCGGGAGCTCCCGGGACCCCGGCGGGCGCGTCCCGAAGAGCTGGTCCACGTCCTCCTGCCGGGCCGGCCCGTGCACGGCCAGCGCGTCGAAGCGGGTGCGCAGCGAGGCCACGTGCCGCAGTTGCTCCCGCAGGGCCGCCTGGTGGAACGGCTTGATCAGGTAGTGCAGCGCCCCGGCCCGCAGCGCCGCCCGCACCACACCGGCGTCCCGGGCCGCCGTGATGAACAGGGCGTCCGCCGTCGGCCGGCCCGCGTCCAGCGCCTCCGCCGCCCGCAGCTCACGCAGCACGTCGAGGCCGTCCATGTCGGGCAGGTACACATCAAGGAGGACGAGGTCGGGGCGCAGCCGCTCGGCCGCGCGCAGGGCGTCGGCACCGCTGTGGGCCACCCCGACCACCGTAAAACCGTCCATCGCGGACACGCAGCGGCTGTGGACCTTCGCCACCATGAAGTCGTCGTCCACGACCAGCACATTCGTCACCCGCGCAGGCTAGGCGCGCGACCACAAGGACCACAACGTCCGTTGGTTCCGGAACGGCGACAGCTCCTTAACGCACCGGCAACATGAGCCCACCCCCCTCCCCGCAGCAGAACTGAAGAAAGGCGGCGTCCGTGCGATTGCGCACCCCCCTCGCCCTTGCCGGGGCGGCACTCCTGGTGCTCGTGGGGCCACCGCTGCTCACCACGGGCAGTGGCTCCGACACCGGCACCCAGATCCCCGGCCTGCGCTTCATGGTCCCCAACACCCCCGGCGGCGGGTACGACATCACCGCGCGCACCGCCGCCAAGAACGCCGAGGAGGCCGGTCTCACCGGAGGTATCGAGGTCTTCAACCTGCCCGGCGCGGGCGGCACCGTGGGCCTGGCCCGGCTGGCCGGCGACCACGGCAACGGCAAGGCCGCCATGTCGATGGGTCTCGGTGTCGTGGGCGCCGTCCACACCAACAAGGCCCCCAAGTCCCTCGCCGACACCACCCCCATTGCCCGGCTCACCGAGGAGCAGGACATCGTGGTGGTCGGCAAGGACTCCCCGTACCGGACGATCCAGGACCTGCTGGCGGCCTGGAAGGCGAACCCGGCGAAGGTCCCGGTCGGCGGCGGCTCCTCGCCCGGCGGGCCCGACCACCTGGCGCCGATGCTGATGGCGCGCGCCGCCGGGATCAAGCCGAAGGACGTCAACTACGTCCCCTTCGACGGCGGCGGCGAACTCCTCGCCTCCATCCTCGGCGACAAGGTCGCCTTCGGCGTCTCGGGCGTCGGCGAGTACCTGGACCAGATCGAGGCGGGCGAGCTGCGGCTGCTGGCCGTCACCGGACCCGAGCGGGTCCCGGGCCTGGACGCCCCGACCCTGCGCGAAGCCGGGCTGGACACCGAGTTCACCAACTGGCGCGGCATCGTCGCACCGCCCGGCCTCACCGACGCCGAACGCGCCAAGCTCGTCGCGCTCTTCGAGAAGCTGCACGCCTCGAAGCAGTGGAAGGACTCGATGAAGAAGAACGGCTGGGACGACGCCTTCCTCACCGGGGAGAAGTTCGGCGACTTCCTCGCCGAGGAGGACAAGCGGGTCGACTCCGTGCTGAAGGAGCTGGGGCTGTGACGAACTCCCTGGAGAAGGCCCCCCCTTCGGCGGACGGGTCCGCCGCGCCGGGCGGCGGCCGCAGGGCCTGGCTGCGCGAGCACTCCGAACTCGGCGTCAGCGTCCTGCTGTTCGCGATCGGCGTCCTCGTGCTCACCGACGCGCTCACGATGCACGCCGAGATCGCCCAGCGCGGGCCCGTCGGCCCGACCACCGTGCCGGTCGTCGTCGGCGGCGCCCTGCTGCTCGTCGCCGTCCTGCTGGCCGTCGACGTCCTGCGCGGCGGCCGCGGCGAGGCCGAGGGCGGCGAGGACATCGACCTCTCCGAGCCCGCCGACTGGCGCACCGTCCTGCTCCTCGCCGGCGTCTTCCTCGCCAACGCCGTGCTGATCGGCCCGCTCGGCTTCCCGGTCTCCGGCGCGCTGCTCTTCTGGGGCTCCGCGTACGCGCTCGGCAGCCGCCACCACCACCGGGACCCGCTGATCGCGGCCGGGCTCTCCCTCTTCACCTACGTCGTCTTCAACAACCTGCTGGGCGTCCCACTGCCGGGCGGCCCGCTGATGGGAGTGCTGTAACAGTCATGGACTCCCTGAACTCACTGATGGACGGTTTCGGAACCGCCCTCACCCCGCTCAACCTGCTGTGGGCCGCCCTCGGCGTCCTGCTCGGCACCGCCATCGGCGTCCTGCCCGGCATCGGCCCGGCGATGGCGGTCGCGCTGCTGCTCCCGGTGACGTACGGACTCGAACCCACCGGCGCCTTCATCATGTTCGCCGGCATCTACTACGGCGCGATGTTCGGCGGCTCGACCACCTCGATCCTGCTCAACACCCCCGGCGAGAGCGCCGCGGTGGTCGCCGCCATGGAGGGCCACCCGATGGCCAGGTCGGGACGCGGCGCACAAGCGCTCGCCGCCGCCGCCATCGGGCACTTCGCGGGCGGCATGATCGGCACGATCCTGCTGGTCGCCCTGGCCCCCGCGGTCGCCGCGCTCGCCGTGGACATCGGCGCGCCCGACTACTTCGCGATCATGGTGCTGGCGTTCATCGCGGTCACCTCCGTGCTGGGCTCCTCCCGCATCCGGGGCCTCGCCTCGCTCCTCATCGGCCTGACCATCGGGCTCGTCGGCCTCGACCAGATGACGGGCCAGTCCCGCCTCACCTTCGGCTCGCTCGAACTCGCCGACGGGGTGGACGTGGTGATCGTCGCGGTCGGCCTCTTCGCGATCGGCGAGGCGCTGTGGGTCGCCGCCCATCTGCGGCGCGGAGGCGTGGAGGCGATTCCGGTCGGCCGCCCGTGGCTCGGGAAGGCGGACGTCAGACGCACCTGGAAGTCCTGGCTGCGCGGGCCGCTGATCGGCTTCCCGTTCGGCGCGATCCCGGCGGGCGGGGCCGAGATCCCGACCTTCCTGTCGTACGTCACGGAGAAGCGGCTCTCGAAGCACCGCGAGGAGTTCGGCAAGGGCGCCATCGAGGGCGTCGCGGGCCCGGAGTCGGCGGCCTCGGCCTCGGCGGCCGGAACCCTGGTCTCCATGCTCACCCTGGGCCTGCCGACCACCGCCGTCGCGGCCGTGATGCTGGCCGCCTTCCAGCAGTACGGCATCCAGCCGGGGCCGCTGCTCTTCGAGCGGGAGCCGGAGCTGGTGTGGGGGCTCATCGCCTCGCTGTTCGTCGGCATGGTGCTGCTGCTCGCGCTGAACCTGCCGCTCGCCCCGCTGTGGGCGAAGCTGCTGCGGATTCCGCGCCCCTACCTGTACGCGGGCATCCTCTTCTTCGCCTCGGTCGGCGCGTACGCGGTCGGCGGCGAGGCGCTGGACCTGGTGGTGCTGCTGATCATCGGCCTGATCGGGTTCGGGATGCGGCGGTACGGGCTGCCGGTGCTGCCCGCCGTCATCGGCGTCATCCTCGGCCCGGCCGCCGAACAGCAACTGCGCCGGGCACTCCAGATCAGCGACGGCAGCGTGACGGGGCTGGTCGACACGCCCTTCTCGGTCACCGTGTACGTGATCGTGCTGCTGCTCCTGTCCTGGCCGCTGCTGAAGAGGCTGCCCTTCCTGCGGCGGGGGGCGGACGCGTGACACCGTCCCGCTGGGGGGTGGAGGCGGCGGAGCCGGATGCCGCCGCCCCCGGCGCGGACGCTAGCGGCCGGCCAGCAGGCCGGTGAACTCCGGGGTGCGGGCCGCTCGTTCGAGCACGTCCAGGGTGCGCGCGGCCTCCGCCGCCGCCCGCGGATCGCGTACGGCGAGCCCGCTCGCGGCGAACTCGTCCTCGTCCAGGCGCAGGACCTCCGTGCCGTCCGCCGAACGCCACAGGTCCAGGTCCAGGTCCTCGACCTCCACGGTCACTGCCGTCCCGTCGGCGTCGACGACGGCGGGCCGGGCCACGTCGCAGTACCACCCCTTCAGGCGGCCGTCCGCGGCTCTCACCTCCTTCACCGCGTACCAGCGGTCCCGCCAGTAGTGCTCCACGAAGATGTCACCGGGCTCGAACCGCACGAACCCGAAGTCCTTGACGGTCTCCCGCGCCCAGGCGGCCCGCACCACCAGGTGGGTGCCGTCGTCGGAGAGCAGCTCCGCCGGGTACCGGATCTTCAGCTTCCCCGCCTTGGTGAGCGCGACCTGGGCGGTGCGTGCGGGGTCAGCCGAAGGGGCGGACATATTCGACCTCCGTGGTGCCGTGGGCGTACCCGAGCCAGGTGTTGACGGCCCGCATGGGCCCGTTCGTGTCGTCGTTGCTGGTGACGGCCAGCCGGTGGCCCGTCGCACGGGCCTTGCGCAGCGAGTGGGACTTCACCGCCTTCGCCAGGCCCAGCCCGCGGAAGTCCCGGCGGACACCGGTCATCCCGGACCGGTAGCGGTCCTCGCCGTCCGACTGGGCCGTGGTGAAGGCGGCGATCCGCCCGTCGGGGGCGACGACGACGCTGGACAGGCCGCGGTCGTGCAGCGGGTCGTTCCAGTCGTGGGCGAGCCAGTCCGCGTAGTCGTCCAGCACCCACCCCACGGAACCGGGCTCGTCCAGCACCACCTCGGCGTCCGCGTCGAACAGGGCGCGCGGGTCGTCGCCGAGGAAGGACGTGTCGCGCAGCTCGAACCCGGCCGGCAGCGGCGGCGCGTCGGGCAGGGTGGCGGTCGTCAGGTCCAGCCCCAGGTAGTGGAGCGCGTGCCCGGTGGGCTCCCAGCCGCGCTTCTCGGCGAAGGACCGGCCCCGTTCGTCCAGCGCCCAGACCCGCAGGGCGCGCGCCCCGGCCCGTGCCGTCTGCTCCTCGGCCGCCCACAGCAGGGCCGCACCGATGCCCTGCCCCAGGTGGGCGGGGTGCACCAGCACCACGGCGAAGCCCTGGCCGGGCTGCTTGGCCTGATGGTCGATGCCGGCCCGCAGCACGCCGACGACGCGGCCGCCCGCGCCGTCCTCGGCGAGGGTGAGCCGGTGGTGGGAGTCCGGGTGGGCGTCGGTCACCCCGTTCTCGACGGCCTCGGCGGTGGAGAGGTTGAAGGGGAGCAGCAGGCGCCGCAGGTGCAGGACGGACTCGGCGTCGTCGGTGCGGGGGCGGTAGTCGCGCAGCATCACAGTCATCGGCGCTGAGACTATGCAGGGGCGCCATGGGCCACAATGCGTTTTGTGACCCTCAAGATTGTCGTGGACTCCGAAGACGCCGTCGCCCCGTACGAGCAGGTGCGCGCCCAGATCTCGCAGCAGGCCCGCGCCGGGACCCTGCCGGTCGGCCACAAGCTGCCCACGGTACGGGGCCTGGCCGCCGACCTGGGCCTCGCCGCGAACACGGTGGCGAAGGCGTACCGGGCGCTGGAGGGCGACGGGGTGATCGAGACGCGGGGACGCAACGGGACGTTCGTGGCGGCGGCCGGGGACGCGGCGGCCCGCGAGGCGGCGCAGGCGGCCGGGGAATTCGCCGCCCGGGCCCGCCGGCTCGGCCTGACCCGCGAGGCCGCCCTCGCCGCCGCCGAACAGGCCCTGCGGGCGGCGTACGCGGACCGGGCCCCGGATTCGCGGGGCCGCACCCGTCAGAGGTAGAGGCCCGCGTCGGGGGAGGGGCCGGGCCCCTGGACGCCCGCCGGGGCCACGCCCCGGCGCAGCGCGTACAGCTCCGCCAGCGTGGTGCCCTCGCGGCCCACGCCCTCCTCCGTGCCCAGCCAGGCGACCGACTCCGCCCGGGTCAGCGGGCCGACCTCGATCCGGGCCAGGCAGCGGCCGGGGCGGACCACCGCCGGGTGCAGCCGCTCCAGGTCCTCGTTGGTGGTGACGCCGACCAGGACGTTGCGCCCCTGCCCCAGCAGCCCGTCCGTCAGGTTCAGCAACCGCGAGAGCGCCTGCCCCGCCGTGTGCTTGGCCTCGCCCCGGATCAGTTCGTCGCAGTCCTCCAGGAGCAGCAGCCGCCACCGGGACTTGCCCGTCACCCCGTCGTCCTCGCCGATGGCGATGTCCATCAGGTAGCCGACGTCGTTGAAGAGCCGCTCCGGGTCCAGTACGCAGTCCACCTGGCACCAGTCCCGCCACGACCGGGCCAGCGTCCGCAGCGCGGAGGTCTTGCCCGTCCCCGGCGGCCCGTGCAGGAGCAGCAGCCGGCCCGCGATGTCGTCCGGCGTCACCTTCATCAGCCGGTCCATCGCGTCGGCCACCGGCGCCGTGTAGTTCGGCCGCACCTCCTGCCAGGTCCCGGCCGAGATCTGCCGGGTCGTGCGGTGCGGGCCGCGCCGGGGGGACACGTACCAGAAACCCATGGTCACGGCCTCGGGCTGCGGTTCGGGTTCGTCCTGCGCGCCGTCCGCCGTCGCGTCCAGGACCTTGGCGGCCAGCTCGGGGGAGGTGGCCGTGACCGTGATGTCGGCGCCCCGGTTCCACCGGGACACCAGCAGCGTCCACCCCTCGCCCTCGGCGAGGGTCGCGCTGCGGTCGTCGTCCTTGGCCGCGCGCAGCACCGTCGCGCCGGACGGCAGGAGCGGGGCCCCGGACCGTACGCGGTCGACGGACCGGCTGTGCGCGTACGGCTGCTCGCCCGTGGCGAACCGGCCCAGGAACAGGGCGTCCACCACGTCCGACGGCGAGTCCGAGTCGTCGACGTTCAACCGGATGGGCAGCGCGGACTCCGGACCGGCCGGCCCGCCGGCACTTCCGGGCCCCTCACGATTCGCGCGGTTCGCAGACATGCCGCACATGATCCGGCACCCGCCCGCCCCGCGCACGGACTTTTCCTCCTTCCCGCCGCACCCGACGACGTCCACGCATACCCGCCCGCGATGTCAACTCCCGGCGTTACCCTGGCAGGTGATGGGACGTCATGGGTGGAACCCCGGGGCACGGCGGTGGCGCCTCGCCGCGCTGATCGGCGTCGGCACGGTCGCGCTCGCACTCGTGCTGACCATGTGCACGGTCTGGCCCCGGGACCCCGGCGGAGCCGGCCCGGGCGGCACGACCAGCGACGGGGCGAAGGTCCACGGCACCCCGGCGCCCCGCCCCGGCGCCCCGGAGCCGGAACTGGGCTGGGGCTTCACCCACACCCAGTACAGCGCCGACGCGGGCGGGACCGCCGCCCGCGAGCGCGCCGGGAAGCTCCTCGCCGCGTACCGGCTCCCGCAGATCCAGCACCTCATGGGCTGGGGCTCCGACAACCCCGAACCCGCCCCCGGCCGCTACCGGTTCGGCGCGATGGACAGCCGGATCGACCTGGTCCGCAGGACCGGCGGCACACCCGTCGTCACCCTGTGCTGCGCCCCCGACTGGATGAAGGGCGGCCGCGCGGGGGAGGACGGCACCGACTGGTCGCAGGAGGCCCTGGAGACCGCGCCCCGCCCCGAGCACTACGCCGACTTCGCCAGGCTCGCCGGGGTGGTGGCCCGCCGCTACCCGGACGTGAAGCACTTCATCGTGTGGAACGAGTTCAAGGGCTTCTTCGACGACGACGCCAAACGCTGGGACCACGAGGGCTACACCCGGCTCTACAACCTGGTGCACGCCGAGCTGAAGAAGGTGGACAAGGACATCCTGGTCGGCGGCCCCTACCTCGTCATGGACAGCCTCGACCCCCGCGCCACCGAGCACGCCTCCGCCCTGAAGGGGCCCTGGGGCGCCGTCGACCAGCGCTCCCTCGACGCCTTCAGGTACTGGAACGAGCACAAGAGCGGCGCGGACTTCGTCGTCGTCGACGGTTCCAGCTACACCAAGGACGACGAACTGCTGCCGTCCGAGGCCGCCGCCACCGACAAGTTCACCGCCGTCAGCCGCTGGGTGCGGCAGCAGACCGGGGGGAAGCTGCCGCTCTGGTGGGCGGAGTACTACGTCGAGCCGGGCGACGCCCAGGACGAGCGCGACGACTGGAGCGAGCCGCGCCGGACCGCCGTCCACGCGGCCGGCATGGTCGCCCTCGCCAAGGGCGGCACCACCACCGCCTTCTACTGGAACCCCCAGAAGCAGGGCGGGAAGTGCGCGGGCTGCCTCTGGACGCCCACCCAGCAGGCGGACGGCGGCCGCGAGTTGCCGCTGCTGAAGCTCATCTCCCGGTTCGCGGAGGAGTTCCCGCCGGGCACCCGCTACGACGACACGGTGCGGGTCGCCCCGGACGGCGCGCCGGACGTCCGCGTCCTCGCCGACGCCACGACCGTCCTCGTCGTGAACACCGCCGACCGTGCCGTCCGGGCCGAGGTCGACGGCCAGCCCCTCGACCTGGCCCCGTACGGCATCCGCTGGCTCACCCGCTGACGGGGGCCGCCGGGGCGCTCAGGCCCACACCCCCGAGAGCGTCAACAGCCGCATCACCAGTGCCGCCAGCAGCACCGCCAGCAGCGGCAGCGCGAACCAGAACGTCGACTGCATCCACTGGAGCTTCCGCGCGCTCTCCGGCCGGCCGACCCGCACCACCTCCCGCGCCGACAGCAGCACGATCAGCGCCAGCGCCGCCAGCGCGCCCACCACCGACCACGGCGTCCACGTCACCCGCGGCCCGGCCGGGCCCGGCTGCGCCTTCGCCACCGGCCCCGCGGGCTGCTTCCGCAGCGCGTACAGCGTGGCGTCCGCGTTCGACAGCACCCGCGTCAGCTCCGGGCGCGCGTCCAGGTTCGCCAGCAGCCGCCGCTCCCAGTCCGCGGCGTACCCCGAGTCCATCCGGAGGTAGATCGCCTGGCTGCGGTTGACCATGAGGTACGAGCGGGGGCCCGCGTCCTTCAGGGCCTTGACCAGCGACGCCACCAGCACCGGGTCGCGCGGGGCCGCCGTGGGTTCGTACTGGACCTTCTCCATGTCGCGGGCGCCCCACGGGATCGCGGGCGTGACGTTCTCCTCGACGTCGCTGCTCATCCACAGCAGCCGCGCCGTCGGCTCGTCGTGCGCGTACACGTACTCCATCGCGGCGACCTCGCCCGCCCGCACCTGCTCGAACGCCTCGTTGCCCCACCGCGCCACCAGGAACCCGCCGATCAGCACGAGCCCCGCCAGCAGCGCGGCGAGCGGGGCCGGGCTGGTGCGGTCGGCGTCCCGTTCGGCCCGGGTCGCCCCGGTGCGGGGGAAGAAGCCGAGACCGGCGAGCAGGGCCGCGCCGGGCAGCGCGAACAGGAACACGCGCAGCGCCATCTCTCCGCCGTACGACTGCATGCCCAGCATCAGGAAGGGGACGAAGGCCAGCACGGCCAGCGAGCGTTCGGCGTACCCCGCGAAACGCCGCCGCGAGATGCCCCAGCAGGCCAGCGCCATCACCCCGCCGGCCAGCGCCACCCGTACGTACAGCACCAGCTTGTGGGTGGAGCTGCCGCCCTCGATGCGGCCCGCGACCGACGAGGACACGTTGTCGCCCAGCCCGCCGATCCCGCCGAAGAGCTCGGCAAAGTGCCCCGACCAGTACGGCTCGGCGAAGTACCCGATCCACACCGCCAGCAGCACCGCGAAGAGCAGCGGCAGCCCGCGCAGCGTGCACCGGCGCACCATCACCAGCACCATCAGCACCCCCAGCATCACGAAGGGGGTGAGCTGGTGTGCCGGGACCGTCCCCGCGAAGACCGCGACGAGCACGACGAGCAGCGTCGCCTTCTCGCGCCGGCCCGCCGCCGCCACCTCCGCCTCGCCGGGCCGCCGCCTGGTCCACAGGACGCGCGGCTCGCGGAACCAGACCAGCAGGATCGCCACGAAGGCCAGGTAGAGGAGGTACGTGTAGCCCTGCGGCGAGAAGTAGTCCTGGCCCACCCAGCCGCTCAGCACGAAGAACCAGGCGCCCGTCCACTTCGCCCGCCAGCTCGCCCGCAGCGACCTCAGCAGGAGGAACAGCGGTGCCAGGCAGAGGAGTTGCAGGGCCAGGGGCCACCAGCGGACGACCGGTGACAGGTCGGAGATCCCGCAGGCCTCGGCCACGAACGCCGCCGCCGCGAAGAACCCGGGCCAGCTCCACCGGGCGTCCAGGTCCGGCACGGCGGTGCCGGTGCGGTCGATGTAGTCGAGGAAGCCGAGGTGCTGCCACGCCGTCGGGAAGCGCGGCACGTCCTCCAGCACGGCCGGCAGCGCGTGCAGGGACACCACCGTCGCCAGCAGGGCCGCCGCGAGCAGTACGGTCCTCGGCCGCTCGAACCACAGCAGCGACGCGAACGACACCGCGAGCAGCCCCGCACCGGCCAGCGTGGCGAGCGGCAGTACGGAGACCAGCCCGAGCCCGCCGACCCGGTCCAGGTCGGCCGCGTCGACTCCGCGCAGGGGCAGCCAGTACAGCAGCAGCGCCGTCAACAGCAGCCCGCCGAGCAGGAGTTCCCGCGTCCGCCCGCGCAGCGAGGACGGCGTGCGCCGGGCGGCCGGGGGCGCGGGCTTCTCGCTCATGTCCAGGGACGGCTCGGCGACGGGGGTCGAGGCGGGCGAGGACGGCGGGAAGGGCTCCGGGGTGGGGGTGGAGGTGGCGGGTGCGGTCTGTGTGGTGGGCGTGACCGGTGTGATGGGCGTGACGGGTGCGCTCTCCTCCGGGGCGGATTCCGCGGCGGGCCCCGGGACGGCTTCGGGCGAGGGCTCCGAGGCGCTTTCCGGGGCATGGTCGGGCGCGGCGGCCGGGGTGTGTTCCGGTGCCGGTGCCGGTTCCTCCGCCGCCCGCGCGGGCGTCTTCACCGCCCAGGCCGGTCCGCGTACGTCGGGCCTGCGCTCCAGGTGGTCGAAGTCCGCGGCCGTGCCCAGCGGCAGCGTCGTCGCGTCCCCGAGCGCACCGCGCAGCGACCGCCGCGGCTCCCCGTCGGCGGTCGCGTCCTGCGCGAGCGCGTCCTCCGCCACCGGCTCCGCGGGCCGGCGTACGACTCCGTACAGCTTGACGGCGGCGACCGCCGCGATCACCGCGAGGCTCGACACCTCGGCGACGCCCGCGCCCGTCAGCCCCAGCCGGGGCAGCAGGACCAGCGTCAGCCCCAGCACCAGCGCGCACAACGCGCCCTGGAGCCAGGCGAGCCCGCTGGTGCGGCTCTGCGCCCGCAGCACCGCGAAGTACACCTCGATGACCACCCGCAGCAGCGCCCCCACCGCGAACCAGCGCAGCAGCGGAGTGGCGGCCTCCGCGTACCCGGCGCCGAAGACGCGCAGGATGTACGGCGCGCCGAAGAACAGCACGGCCGCCACCGGCACCATCAGCTTCGCCATCTTGCGCAGCGAGGCCCGGCAGTTGCGGGCCAGCGACGCCGGGTCGTGCGCGCCCTCGACCGTGAGCGAGGCGCCCATGTTGATGGCGAGCAGATTGACCGTGCCGCCGATGGTGGTCGTGATGTAGAAGTACGCGTTGTCCGCCGGGGGGACCTGGGAGGCGACGATCACCGGCACCAGGTACACCACGGCCAGCGAGAAGAGCGAGCCCGTGTAGTCACCGGCCAGGAAGCGCCCCATCTGTCGCAGCGACGGCGGCTCCGCGAGCCCCTCGGTCGCCGCCGCATGGCGCGGCACCAGCCTGCGGAACACCAGGATCCCCAGCGGAACCACGGACACCGAGATCGCCGCGACCCACGACACGAAGACGCCCGCCGTCGGCACCGAGGCCGCGATCAGCACGAGCAGCAGCAGCTTCACCGCCGAGAAGACGGTGTTGCCGACCGGCACCCACAGCGCGCTGCGCAGCCCGGTCAGCACCCCGTCCTGGAGAGTGAGCAGCGACCACAGGACGACCGCGAGCACGAACCCGAGCCCGTTCAGCGGCCCGTGCAGGAACCGGTACGAGGGCCCCCAGAAGTCCAGCGTGAGCAGGAAGGTCCCGGCCGCCACCGCGACGACCAGCGAACTTCCCGCGTATGTACGGAGGACCAGCCGCCCGGTGCGCCGGCCCGACACCGGGATGAACCGCGCCATCGCGCCCGTGAGGGTGAGCGCGGTCAGTCCCGCGAGCAGTTTCATCGCGGCGATCGCCGCCGACCCCTGACCGACCGCCTCGGGCGTGTAGTAGCGCGCGGCGGCCAGCCAGAAGCTCAGGCCGAGGAGCGCGCTGACGCCCGTGTTGAGCATCAGCGCGTAGGCGTTGCGGAACAGGGGGCTCCCGTTCCCCGGCCCCCTCTCCCCGGCGGGGGGCTTTCCGGGGAACTTCCCGGGGAGCCGCAGCCGGCGTCCCGCCGGTGCCGGGGCGCGGACCGCCCCGTTCTCCCCGGTGCCGTCCTCGGTCCGGGCGGTGGTCGTGTCAGACACGGCGGGCTCCCGCCTCCCGCACACGCGTGTCCCGTACGATCCGCACCGCCGACCGGGACCTGCGCACCACCGCGTACCCCCGGGTCAGCGCGCGCTCCCTGGCGACGTCGCGGTAGGTGCCCGCACCCTCGACCATCCGCTCGAACCGGTCCAGCGGCGTGCCGCGCCGCACCGTGACGCGGCGCAGCGCGAACGGGCCCTGCGGGCGTGCCGCCAGGTCGTTGTTGACGGCGAGGGCCTGCGCGTACCCGGCGTCGCGGACGGCTGCGCGCACCCGGCGGCTGGAGTAGCCGTACGGGTAGGCGAACGAGTCCGGCGCCCGGCCCAGCTCGTCGGCGGCCAGCTCCCGGCAGCGCAGCAGCTCGAACCGCAGCCGTTCGTCGGGGAGTTGGTCGAGCTGGGGGTGGCTGTGGCTGTGTCCGCCGATCTCCGTGCCGGCGTCCCGCAGGGCCCGCACCTGGTCCCAGTCGAGCATGGCGTCCAGGGCGCCCCCTTCCTCGTACCGCCCCCGGAGCCAGCCCGTGGTGACGAACAGGCTGCTGCGGAAACCGTGCCCGGCCAGGACCGGCAGGGCGTGCCGGTGCACGCCCTCGTACCCGTCGTCGAAGGTGATCAGCACCGGCTTCGGCGGCAGCACGGCGCGCCCCGGCCGCCAGGCCGCGCCCAGTTCCCGCGTGGTGAGGGGGGTGAAGCCGTTCGCGGCGAGCACGCCCATCTGCGCGGCGAAGGCCTCCGGCGAGACGGAGAGCCCGTACGCGGCCCGCGCGGGCCGGCGCCCGACCGCGTGGTACATCAGGATCGGCACCCGTGCGCCGTGGGCCTGCGGTCCCTGCCGCCCCTGTAACCCCTGTGGCCCTTGTGCCCCCTGGAAGCCCCGTGCCGCTCCCGCCGTGGTTCTGCTGCCGCTCATTCCCGCGTCGCCCCCTCGCGTCCCTCGCTCTCCCCGCCCGCGCCGTCCTCCCGCGCCCCGGGAAGGCCCGCGGCCGGCGCGACCGGGATCGGCGCGACCGTGATGTTCCCGCCTCCCCTGCGGGCCCGGACGCTGCCGAGTACGTACCCTCCCGCCGCCGCTGCCACTCCGGTCACGATGGCGCCCGCCCGGCCTGCGCCGCCCGGCCGCAGCAGCGCCGCGTCGCGCAGGCCGCGCAGGACGCCCCGGGGGAGCACCCGCGTGGTGTACCGGCGCTCGGACTCGAGTCCCCTGCCCGCACCGACACATCGCGCCACGAGCGCCTTGGACAGGCCCTCCGCGTACGTCCGGGTGCGGAAGTAGCCGAAGCTCTCCCGCGTCCCGGGCACCTTGTGGTGGATCACCGCGCGGTCGTCGATGATCAGCACCGCGTCGGGCAGGGCCTTCGACAGCCGGATGCACAGCTCCGTCTCCTCGCAGCCCAGCGGCCGCCTGTCGCCGTCGCGGCCGATGCCGGTGGCGAAGCCGCCCGCCGCGTCGAAGGCCTCCCTGCGGAAGGAGGCGTTGCCCCCCAGCACGTTGCGCACCCGCACCTTCCCCTCGGGCAGGCCCTTGTACGTACAGCCGACGACCCAGTCGAACTCCTCCGGGAACCAGGCCGGGCGGCCGCCCGAGGCCCAGACGGGCACCGTGCGGCCGCCGACGGCCATGACGCGCGGGTCGGCGTACCCGGCGGCGAAGTGGCGCAGCCAGTCGCGCTCGGCGACGGCGTCGTCGTCGAGGAAGGCGACGAACTCGCCGCGGGCGGCGGCGATCCCCGTGTTGCGGCCGGCGGACAGGCCGCGGGGGCCCGCGTTGGCGAGCACCCGCACCGGTCGCGCGCCGTCCTGGTACTCCTTCGCCAGGCGCTCCAGCAGCGTGGGGTTGTGGTCCACGACCAGCAGCGTCTCCAGCGCCGCCAGGGACTGCGCGTGCACCGAGGAGACCGCCGCGAGGATGTCCTCCCAGCGGTCCTCGGTGTATACGCAGATCACCACGGAGAAACCATGGGAGAACCGTGCGCTCAAGACGCCTCGCTCCGGCCGATGATCCGGCGCGGCGCCACCACGGGCAGCGGGGCGCGGCGGCGGCCGTGCCGCTTGCCGTGCTCCTTGAGGATCACCCTGAGCACGCGCAGCCCGTCGCGGACCGCGCTGAGGTTGCTCATGCCGTGGATGCGCTCGAACTCGTGGCTGGGTATCTCCTGCACGCGCAGGCCGGCCTTGACGACCCGGATGTTCATCAGGGTCTCCACCTCGAACCCGGTGCAGTCGAGGTCGATCTTGTCGAGGCAGTGCCGCCAGAAGGCGTTGTAGCCGTAGCACAGGTCGGTGTAGCGGGCGCCGAACTTCTTGTTGACGACCGTGCACAGCACCCAGTTGCCCAGCTTGCGGACGGGCGTCATGTCGTCGGTGCCGCCGCCGTTCGCGAAGCGCGAGCCCTTGGCGAAGTCCGCACCGGAGACGAGCGCGGAGACGAAGGCGACGATCTCGTGGCCGTCGGCGCTGCCGTCCGCGTCGACCATCACGATGATGTCGCCCGTGCACGCGGCGAATCCCGCGATGAGCGCGTCGCCCTTGCCCTTTCCGGTCTGTTTCACGACGACGACGTCCGGGCGCAGTTCCCGGGCCACGGCGACCGTGTTGTCGGTGGAATTCCCGTCGACGAGAACGACTTCGTGAATCCATTCCGGCAGTGTCTTGAAGACGTACGGAAGGTTCTCCGCCTCGTTCATGGCGGGAATGACCACGCTGACCGGCGGCGTGATGGCGAGATGCGAAGAGATGGGACGGTACTTCAGGCTTTTCTTGATCGCGCCGTGCCGGCTGTTTCCGTTTGTGGACGGTTCGCCGAGCGGATCCTGCCCCGGTACCGCGGGTCGGAGAAACGAGCTCATGAGTCTTTTCCCTCTCCACCGGTGGACCGCCCGCCCCCGGGCGGTCCGGATGAGTTTCCGGTTTGAAAGGGGGGTCGCACACCCGGCCATGACGGAATGGAACTCCGTGCACGTGCTCTCTTGCTTTCCGTACTGACCGGGCGAGCCGGTTGTCGCTCTGCGCGGAACGTGCCTCGGCACGGCGTGCGACCAGCGAACTGCACGCGTCGACCGAGCACGGCACCCCCCTGCCGCGCTTCCGCTCCCGGCCGTGCTCGCGACGCTTGAGCCCTCCCCTAGAGTCGCTGTGCTCGATGGCCGGTTGCGGGTGATGTACGACGGTATTGACGATGGGGACCTTATGGCAAGACCTGGAACGCAGGCTCGCTTTTTTGTGACTTCGGCCGTTCTTCGACGGTCACATCCGGAACCGTCCCGATCGGATTTCGCCGATCCGTTTCAGCAATCTGTCCGCCGGTGCGAACAGTTCAGGCCGTTCCGCCACCGTGTTCCGCACGGCCCGTACGGGTGCGCGGTGTGCCCGGTGGCCGAACGCGACGGGGTGACGGCGCATCACCCATCCCTCGGCGACCACGATCTCCCTGGTCTTGAGGGAATCCTTGTATTCTTTCCGGCCGCGCCCCAGGTCGATGTGGGCGATGCCCTCGGAGGCCGCCGATTCCGCGATCTTGAGCTGCATCAGCAGACCCGGCGAGTACGTCGCGAAATCCGGGTCGTACGCCGGAAACCAATTCGCGATGATCCTTTCCGAGCGCAGTCCGAAGTGCGCGGCAACGGGCCGTCCGGCCGCGTACAGCACCGACAGCAGCCCCGTGGAGGAATCGCCGCGGGTGTGGAAGAGCTGCTCGACCAGGCGGACGATCCAGTCCTGCGCGAAGCGGTCGGAGCGGCCCGTCCTGCGGTACTGCGCGGATTTCCAGCGCATCAGCGTCGCCAGCATCGCCGGGTCCCGCTCGTCGTGCACGTACCGCACCTCGCCGACCCGGCGCGCCAGCCTGCGCTCCTTGGCGAGCGTGGTCTTGAGGAATTTCGGGGCGTGCGTGCGCAGATGGTCCAGGTATACGTCGTACCCGTCGAGCGTGTCGATCACCGGTGAGGCGAACCAGCCGGTCGCGCCGGTCTCGAACCCCGTCTGGCCCGGGGCGAGATGGTCGAATTCCCACACCGCGAGCCCGCAGGCCCGCAGCATCTCCCGTGCGTCCCAGGTGAACCCGGGCCGGTGCACGATCCCCTGGCTGTCGGAGACGCCCAGGCCCAGGGCCCGGCCCACGCCGGCCGGGGACCGCTGGTGCGCGAAGAACGCGACCGGCTCGTCCCCCTCCCGCACCACGGCGATCCGCACTCCGCGTCGGCACCGGCCCAGCGCCAGCGCGAACTCGGGGGAGAGGAAGGGGTTCGCCAGCTCCGGTGAGCCGTGCAGATGCGCCTTGGCCTGGAGTGCCGTCCAGGCCGCCCGGTCCGCCGACGACAGCTCGCCGGGGCGGTGGACGGTGATACGGGAGCCGTTCACGTCAGGGTGCCCGCCTTCCGGTCGTACGGCCGCCTCGGCGGCCCAGCAGCGTGAGCGCGGATCTCAGCAGGAACAGCAGGACGCTGACCGCGGCCACGGCCGCGATCCCGCCCCTGATCGACCACAGGTGCGTGGCCAGCATCGCCTGTGCGACGAGCAGGTTGAGTGCGAGTGCCGCTACTGTCGACGCCACCGCGCGGCCCAGCGGTTCCAGTCCGCGAAGCCAGCCGGCCACGGCGAGGGCGGGCGCGAGAACCAGGAACACCACCGTGCACGGCGCGCGCAGGGGAGTCGACAGGTCCGCGAAAGCCAGGACGGCTCCCGCGGCCGCCACGGCGAGGCCCGCCCCCGCCGCCAGCGGCAGGGCGTCGCGTCCCACCGCCGGACGCGGCCCGCGGTCCGCTTCGTCCGCTCCTGACGCTCCGTCATGCATGTGCTGGCTGGCCTGCATTGGCGACTTCGCCCCCCGACGCGCCGGATGCCGGGCTTCAATGTCGCGCAGGCCGCGGAGCGCCGTCAAGGATGCGTAGGGGTTGTGAAGGAGATCCGCGCCCAATGTTCTTGGCATGAACACTACCGGCGAGTCACCAGGGCTGGTACGACATGTGGGACGGCTGCTCACCGTGAGGCGGCCCGCTCAGGGAGGTTCCATGAAACTGACCCGTTTCGCGGCGTACTCGGCCTCGTTCGCCCTCGCCGGAACCCTCGCCCTCACCGGGGCTGGTGCGGCGGGCGCGGCCCAGAAGGCCCAGGCCGTCGACTACGTCGCGCTCGGCGACTCCTACTCGTCGGGGGTCGGCGCAGGCAGTTACGACGGCTCCAGCTGCAAGCGCAGCTCCAAGGCCTACCCCGCCCTGTGGGCGGCGCGGAACGCCCCCGCCACCTTCAAGTTCGCCGCGTGCAGCGGCGCCCGCACCGGCGACGTCACCTCGGGCCAGCTGGGCTCGCTGAGCTCGGCCACCGACCTCGTCAGCATCACCGTCGGCGGCAACGACGCCGGGTTCGCCGACGTCATGACCACCTGCGTCCTCCAGGGCGAGGCCGCCTGCATCAGACGCGTCAACCAGGCCCGCGCCTACGTCGACTCCACCCTCCCCGGCCAGCTCGACTCCGTCTACAACGGCATCAAGGCCAAGGCGCCCGCGGCCCGCGTCGTCGTCCTCGGCTACCCCCGCTTCTACAAGATCAACGGCACCTGCTCGGTCGGTCTCAGCGAGAAGTCCCGCACCGCCATCAACAACGCCTCCGACTACCTCAACACCGCCACCGCCAAGCGCGCCGCCGACCACGGCTTCGCCTTCGCCGGGGTCGCCGCCGCCTTCTCCGGCCACGAGATATGCACCCCCACCCCCTGGCTGCACAGCCTCAACTGGAGCAACATAGGCGAGTCCTACCACCCCACCGCCGCGGGCCAGTCCGGTGGCTACCTCCCGGTCATGAACTCCGCGGCCTGACCCCGCATCCCGTACGTCGCGCCGCCGTCGGCCGTCGCCGGCGGCGGCGTGGCCGTCCCGCCCGACCCGTTCTGCCCGTCGGTGGCGGCCGGGGTCTCCTTCTCGCAGGTCACCGTGAACGCCACGGCGCCGGAGTCCACCGACTTCGGACTGCGCACCTTCACCCGGACCGTGTCCTTCCAGACCTCGTCCTGCTTGTACGTCCCCTCCGTGTGGCGCACCCGCTGCGTCAGGGTGCCGGCGGCGAAGGCCGCCTTCAGCCACTCGCCCCCGCTGGTCTCCCCGCTCCCCGTCGTCCACTGGTACTCCACGTCGGCGGGAGCGCGCCCCACGGTGATCGTCGCCGTGAACGTCGGCAGCGCGTCCGGGGGCGGCGGGCACTTCCCCGTGTAGCTGTCGCGCACCGCGTGCACGGACACCTTCACGGTCTGCTCCGGGGGCGGCGCGGTCGTACCGCTGCCGCCGCTGCCGTCGGCGGTGGAGCCGTCGCCGGTCGTGGTGCTGCTTCCGGTGGCGTCGCCGCTGCCGCCGGTGCTCCCCGTGGTCGGACCGCCGCCGGTGCCGGTGCTCCCGGTGGAAGCGGTGCCGGAGTCCGTGCCGCCGCTGCCGGTCTGCCCGTTCGTGGTTCCGGCGGTGGCGCCGGCGGTGGTGCCGGGGTCGTCCTTCCTGGTGAACGCGTACACCAGGCCCGCGACCGCCAGCACCAGCACCGCGACGCCGAGCGCCAGGACGGCCACCGGGCGCCGGGGCCGGTCCTGCGCCGGACTCGCCGCCGTCCGCCCGCCCGCCGGGCCGTACGCACCACTGGACGGCCCCGGCCCCGGCACCGGAAGGGGCGCCGGCCGCGGCGCGGGCGTCGGCTCCGGGCGGTAGGGGGTCGACCCCGTGACGGTCGGGCTGCTGTGCACCCCGCCGGTGGCGGTCGCCGTGCCGCCCGCCGCCACGACCCGCAGCAGCCGCTCCGCCTCCGCGCCCGGCATCCGCCGCGCCGGGTCCTTGCGCAGCAGCCCCTCGATCACCGGCCGCAGCGCCCCCGCCCTGCCCGGCGGCGGCAGTTCCTCGTCCACCACCGCCCGCAGCGTGGACAGCGGGGTGTCGTGGCGGAACGGCGAGTTCCCCTCCACCGCGGCGTACAGCAGCACCCCGAGCGACCACAGGTCCGACTCGGGTCCGGGGGTGCGCCCCAGCGCCCGCTCGGGCGCCAGGAACTCCGGGGACCCGATCAGCTCGCCCGTCATCGTCAGCGCGGAGGTCCCCTCGACCGTCGCGATGCCGAAGTCGGTCAGCACGATCCGCCCGTCGCTCCCCACGAGTACGTTGCCCGGCTTGACGTCCCGGTGCAGCACGCCGGCCTCGTGCGCGGCCCGGAGCGCGGCGAGCACCTCCGCGCCGATGTGCGCGGCCCGCTGCGGGGGGAGCGCCCCCTCGGCGTCCAGGACGTCGGACAGGCTCAGGCCCCGGACCAGTTCCATCACGATCCACGGGCGGCCGTCCTCGGCGGCCACGTCGTACACCGTCACGACGTTGCGGTGCGCGATCCGGGCCGCCGCCCACGCCTCGCGTTCCAGCCGGGCGTAGAGCCGGGACTGGTCGGTGCCGCCGAGCCCGGCCGGCGCGCGCACCTCCTTCACGGCGACCTCGCGGCCCAGCACCTCGTCGCGGGCCCGCCAGACGACGCCCATGCCGCCCTGCCCCAAGGGGGCCAGAAGGCGGTATCGGCCCGCCACCACCCTGTCCTCGCCCGGCACTTCTGTCACAGGACGCATCCCCCGATCCGCAAGCGAGCGGCATCATGGTCGAAACCCTTCCAAGCTAGCTCAACTGGGCCCTCCTGCCGCCCCCTTGGACCATCACGGTCCGTCAACACGGTTTCGGCTGTGATGAATCCCCCGGGCGGGATACATGTGTGTCATGACGGGGAGATAGGGTTAACCTGCCCGGTGACGGGTGCCCTCGTACGGGTGGGGAGTGACATGGAACAGATAACGGTGCGCAGCAGGCCCCGGGTGCCTGCCATCACATGCGGGAGCAGTGCGACCAGCACGCGGCTCGACCGCCATCTCGCGGTGCTCGGCGGTCCTGCCGTCCCACTGCGTGAGACGGCCGAGGCCACGATGCTGATGCGGGAGCTGACCTCGCGCGAGGTGCCGCGCACACGCAACACCAGCAGGGGGACGCGCATCTCGCGCGTCTCGCTGTTCGCGCCGCTCAAGCGGCTCCGCCGGTCCCTGTTCGGCAACCGCGGCTGACGCGGCGGCCGAACCGGCGACACAGGCGGGTTCGTCCCGCGGTACACGATGAGCCGTCCCACGTGCCCGTCCCGTCATTCCCGGGGCAGTGGGGCGGCTTCGTGCTGCCCGGACGCCGACCGCACCGCGGTCCACCGGGCGGGCCGCTCCCGCCGCTTCAGAGCAGCGCGAACTGCCCGCCCGGCCCCTCCTCGTGGTGGTCCAGCACCGACGCGGGCCGCCGCGCCGCCGCCGGCACCGGCAGCACGCCCGCCCCGGCCAGCTCCTCGCGCGAGATCTCCCCGCTGAACTCCCGCTCCCCGCCCGTCAGTTCCGCGTACAGCGCCAGCACCGTCACCAGTTCCAGCAGCTCCGAGGACCACTCCTTGGGCCACGCCGCCGGCCGTACCGCCTCCAGCGTGCCCGGCGACGCCTCGGCGGTGCGCACCGCGAACCACCGTTCCAGCACCCGCACCCCGCCCACCTCGAAGGTCCAGGCGGCCTCCGGCACCGGGGAGATCCGGCCCGTACCGCCGATGAGCAGGGCCGATTCCGCACGGTCGTACGCGAGGGAGCCGGGCCGCGCCGGGACCGCCGCCCGCACGTAGGGCCGGCGGCCGCCGGGGAGGCGCGGGCGTTCGCCGCCCCGCGCGCCGCGCAGCAGCAGGGTGCGCAGCCGGCGCCCCCGCTCCAGCCCGTGCCGCCAGGCCGCCGGGTCCCGGGGGAGCGGCACGACAGCGCCCCGGGGCGAGGGACGGGCGGCGGCCAGCGCCCAGGCGGCGACGTCCTCGGGGGCGACCTCGCACCCGTACCGCGTGCCGAGGAAGTCCGTCAGGCCCGGGGCCAGGTTCGGCTCCAGGCCGCCGGGCCTGCGGTACAGGGGCCGGACGCGGCCGGGCCGTCCGGCGGGGGAGTGTCCGTCGGGCAGCAGCGCGGTGGCCAGCACGGCGGGTCCGGCCGCCCCGGGAACGTAACCCTGTTCGACGGTGAAGAGCTGCCGCGTGCCGTCCAGGACCCGCCACACCTCCGGGCGCGCGACGTCGATGAGCCGGTGGTCGGGGATCAGCCACTGCTCGTCGAAGGGGCCGTGCAGGACGCGCACCGGCTCCGGGCAGCGGCCCCGCTCGGCGGCGAAGCACGTGGTGGCGGTGCGCTGCCCCGGCAGCGCGGCCACCGAGGTCCGCGGGGTGCGGGCCCGGGTGGGCGCGAAGAGCGCCTCCCGGGCCTCGGGCGTACCCGCCCCGGTCACCGCCTCCCAACGGGCCCGCAGCGACGCGGGGTCGGGCCCGCGCACCCAGCCGCGGCCCAGCCGCAGCGGCGGCACGGACCACGGCATGAGGTCGTCGAGCAGCAGGGGATCGCGCGCGGTACCGGCAACATCGCTCACGCCCCGCATCGTAGGCACAGACGCGCACGGCCCCTACGGCGTCGGCGACTCCACCGTCACCGAGAAGGAGAACCGGTCGCCCCGGTAGCGGATCCGCGCCACGTCCACGACCCGCCCGTCCGCGTCGTAGGTGACGCCCGTGTAGTGCAGGATCGGCGAGCACAGCGGCACCTTCAGCAGTTCCGCCGTCTCCGGGTCGGCGAGGCGGGCCTCGATGGTGTCGGTGATGCGGCTGATGCGCACGCCGACGATGTCGCGCAGCACCTTGGTCATCGGCCAGCGCTCCAGGTCCTCGGCCCTCAGCCGGTCGGCGAACTCCGGACGCACCGCGTTCTCCGCCCAGTTGGTGGGCTCGCCGCTGTCGCTGTCACGGCGCAGCCTGCGGTACGTCAGGACCTCGGCCACGTCGGGGAAGTGCTCGGCGAGATCGCCGGGCACCGGCACCGGGCCGTGGCCGAGCAGGGTCGTCGGCTCGCCCGACTGCTGGGCCACGACCGCGTCGATCGAGCCGATGAGGCGGCGCGGGGCGCCCCGCCTGGCCCCCGGCTCGATGAACGTGCCCCGTCTGCGGTGCCTGCTGATCAGGCCCTCCGACTCCAGCTCCTTGAGCGCCTGGCGCATGGTCAGCACGCTCACCCCGTAGTGCGCGGCGAGCTGCTCCTCGGTGGGCAGCCGCAGCGAGGCGTCGGGGGTGCGGCCCAGTATCGAGGCGCGCAGCGACTGGGAGACCTGGTACCAGAGCGGCAGCTTCCGGTTCAGGACGAGGGAGTCGGGGGCGAAGGCGGTCACCTGGAGGTCTCCCGGTCAGCGGTTACGGGCGGAAGTGTCGCTGAAGACCCTGCCACACGTCGTCGTACGCGGACTGGAGGTGACCGGCGTTCGCGGCCTGTCCGGTCGCGGTGACCGGCCAGCGGGTCTCGAACATGAACGCGAGCCCGTCGTCGATCTTCTGCGGCTTCAGCTCGGCGGCGCTGGCCCGGTCGAAGGTCTCCCGGTCGGGCCCGTGCGCGGACATCATGTTGTGCAGCGAGCCGCCGCCGGGCACGAACCCCCCCTCTCCAGCGGTCTTGGCGTCGTACGCGCCCTCGATGAGGCCCATGTACTCGCTCATGACGTTGCGGTGGAAGTACGGCGGGCGGAAGGTGTCCTCGCCGACCAGCCAGCGCGGCGCGAACACGACGAAGTCCACGCCCGCGAGGCCGGGGGTGTCGGACGGCGAGGTCAGCACCGTGAAGATCGACGGGTCCGGGTGGTCGTACGAGATGGACCCGATGACGTTGAAGCGGTGCAGGTCGTAGACGTACGGCACGTGGTTGCCGTGCCAGGCGACCACGTCGAGCGGGGAGTGGTCGTAGGTGGCCGACCAGAGGTTGCCGCAGAACTTGTTGACCACCTCGACCGGGCCCTCGACCTCCTCGTACGCGGCCACCGGCGCGCGGAAGTCCCGGGCATTGGCGAGGCCGTTGGCGCCGATGGGCCCGAGGTCGGGGAGCTGGAAGGGGGCCCCGTAGTTCTCGCAGACGTAACCGCGGGCGGTGGCGTCGAGCAGTTCCACCCGGAAGCGGACGCCGCGCGGGATCAGCGCCACCTCGCCGGGCTCCGCGCGCAGCAGGCCGAACTCGGTGCGCAGCAGCAGCCCGCCGTGCTCGGGGACGATCAGCAGTTCGCCGTCGGAGTCGCTGAACACCCGCCGGTGCATGGGGGAGTCGGCGTGGTAGAGGTGGATCGCCATGCCGGAGCGCTGGGTGGCGTCGCCGTTGCCGCCGAGCGTCCACAGGCCGGCCAGGAAGTCCGTGCCGGGGGCCGGGGCGGGGAGCGGGTTCCAGCGCAGCCGGTTGGGGTCGGGGACGGTCTCGGTGAAGGGGGCGCTGCGCAGGCCGCCGTTGTCGACGCGCACGAAGGCGGGGTGCGCGGCGGAGGGGCGGACCCGGTAGAGCCAGGAGCGCCGGTTGTGCGCGCGGGGCTCGGTGAAGGCGCTGCCGCTGAGCTGCTCCGCGTACAGGCCGAGGGGGGCGCGCTGCGGCGAGTTCCGGCCGTCGGGGAGCGCCCCGGGAACGGCTTCCGAGCTGTGTTCGTTGCCGAAGCCCGAGGAGTAGGCCAGGCCCTCCGCGGCCTTGCGTGCCGCTTCGACGTGCCGGTCCGTGCCGTTGCCGCTCATCGTCCGCTCCTGGGAAGAGGTGGGGCTCGAAAGGGAAGGGTGGGACGCGTAAGCAATCCTATGGCTGACAGTAGGATTGCGCGCCCCGGACGTCAACGGTGATCCACGGGCGGGGCCGGAACGGTTCGCGGCGCCCCCGCCGGTGCGGGCGGCATGATGGGCCCGTGAACCACGGATACGAGCCCGAGGTCCCCCCGGACGCCGCCGCGCTGCGCCGCGCCCCCGTCCAGCGGCGCAGCGCCGAACGGCTGAGCCGCATACTCGACGCCTGCGCGGCCCTTCTCGACGAGGTCGGCTACGAGGAGCTGAGCACCCGGGCGGTCGCCGCCCGCGCCGGGGTGCCCATCGGCTCCGTCTACCGCTTCTTCGGCAACAAGCGCGCCATGGCCGACGCGCTCGCCCTGCGCAATCTCGACCGCTACGCGGAACGCGTCGCCGCCGGGGTCGAGGGCCTCGCGGACGCGGACTGGCGCGGCGCGGTCGACGTCGTTCTCGACGAGTACCTCGCCATGCGCCGCACCGTTCCCGGCTTCACCCTGGTCGACTTCGGCATGCAGATCCCGGTCGGCGGACCCGCCCGCGACTCCAACCACCGGGTCGCCGACCGCCTCACCCGCCTCCTCGCCGCCCAGATCGGGCGCGCCCCCGACGCGGCGCTGCGCCGCACCTTCCTGGTCGCGGTCGAGGCGGCGGACGCGGTCCTCCAACTGGCCTTCCGCGCCGACCCGTCGGGGGACGCCGCGGTGGTGGAGGAGGCACGGGAGCTGCTGCGGGCCTATCTGGCGAGGGTGCTGGACTGAGCGCGGGCCCCGGAATCGGCCCGCTTCCGCCGTTCCCCACGTCCCTACCGGTCGGTATGCTCGCGGTGCCCGCACGTCGTCGTGCCTCCGGAGGACCCCGTGCCCCGCACCGCCCCGCGCATCTGCCCGCTCTGCGAAGCCACCTGCGGCCTGACCCTCACCCTCGACGGCTCCCGGGTCACCGGTGCGCGCGGGGACGCCGACGACGTGTTCAGCAAGGGCTTCATCTGCCCCAAGGGGGCCGCGTTCGGCCAGCTCGACGGCGACCCGGACCGCCTCACCGCACCCCTGGTCCGGACGGACGGGCGACTGCGGGAGGCGAGCTGGGCCGAGGCCTTCGACCTGATCGCCGCACGCGTCCGCCCCCTGGTCGAGGAGCACGGGCCGCATGCCGTGGGCGTGGTCCTCGGCAACCCCAACGTGCACACCATGGCCGGGGCGCTCTACCCGCCCGCACTGCTCGGCGCGCTCGGCACCCGCAGCCTGTTCACCGCCTCCACCGTCGACCAGATGCCCAAGCACGTCTCCAGCGGCCTCCTCTTCGGCGACCCCTTCGCCGTCCCCGTCCCCGACCTGGACCGCACCGACCACCTCCTCCTCATCGGCGCCAACCCCCTGGAGTCCAACGGCAGCCTGTGCACCGCCCCCGACTTCCCGGGGAGGCTGAAGGCCCTCAGGGCGCGCGGCGGCACGCTCACCGTGATCGACCCGCGCCGCACCCGCACCGCCGGTCTGGCCGACCGGCACGTGGCGATCCGGCCGGGCGCGGACGCCGCCCTGCTGGCCGCGCTCGCGCACGTACTCGTCACGGAGCGGCTCGCCGCACCGGGCCCGCACCTGACGGACCGGATCGACGGGCTCCGCGAACTGGAGGACGCGGTGAAGGAGTTCAGCCCGGAGGCCGTCGCCGGGGTGTGCGACGTGCCGGCCGAGGTGATCCGCGACGTGGCCCGCGAACTCGCCGCCGCGCCCACCGCCGCCGTGTACGTCCGGGTCGGCGGCTCCACCGTCGCCTTCGGCACGCTGGCCAACTGGCTCGTCGACGTGCTCAACGTCCTGACCGGCAACCTGGACCGGCCGGGCGGCGCGCTCTTCCCACTCTCCGCGACCTCCCCTCCCGGGCCCCCCTCGCGCCGGGGCTTCGCGCTCGGGCGGTGGCGCAGCCGGGTCGGCGGGCACCCGGAGGCCAAGGGCGAACTCCCGCTCGCTGCGCTCGCCGAGGAGATCGCGACCCCGGGCGACGGCCGCGTCCGGGCCCTGATCACCATCGCGGCCAATCCGGTGCTGTCCGCCCCCGACGGCGACCGCCTCGACCGGGCACTCGCCGACGCCCTCGACCTGATGGTCTGCGTCGACCCGTACCTGAACGAGACCTCCCGGCACGCGGACGTGATCCTGCCGCCCCCGCCGCCGTCCCGCAGCGCCCACTTCGACTTCGCCTTCAACGGCTTCGCCGTGCGCAACCAGGTCCGCTACACGCCCGCCCCCGTCCCCCTGGACCCCGGCGCGATGGACGAGTGCGAGATCCACGCCCGGCTGGTCCTCGCCGTCAGCGGCCTGCACGGGGCCGAGCCGTCGGCCGTGGACGACCTGATCGTCGACCGCCTCCTGCGCAGGGCGGGCGCCTCCCCGGACCTGGCCGCCGACCTCACCGGCGCCACCGGCCCCGAACGCATCCTCGACCTCATGCTGCGGCTGGGCCCCTACGAGGGCCTCACCCTCGACGCCCTGCGCGCCGCTCCGCACGGCATCGACCTCGGCCCGCTGCGGCCCCGGCTCGACCAGGTCCTGCGCACCCGCACCGGCCGGATCGACCTCCTCCCGGAGCCCATCGCCGCCGACCTGCCCCGCCTGCGCGCCTCGCTCGACGCACGGCGGGCGGACGGGACGCTGCTCCTGGTGGGCCGCAGGCACCTGCGCTCCAACAACAGCTGGATGCACAACCTCCCGGCCCTCAACGGCGGTTCCAACCGCTGCACCCTCCACATCCACCCCCGCGACGCGGAGCGCCTGGCCGTGACGGACGGTTCTGCGGTACGGGTCCGGAGCGCGGGCGGCGAGATCGAAGCCCCCGCGGAGGTGACGGACGCGGTCCGCGAGGGCGTGGTGAGCCTGCCGCACGGCTGGGGCCACGACCGGCCCGGCACCCGCCTGTCGGTGGCCGCCGCGCGGCCGGGGGCGAACGTCAACCAGCTCCTGGACGGTTCCCTGCTGGACCCCCTCTCGGGGACGGCGGTGCTGAACGCCTTCGAGGTGACGGTGCGCCCGGCCCTGGCGCCGTAAAACTAACACCGCTAGTTTGAGGGTGCGGAAGCAGGACCGACGGACGACCGGACGCGTGGAGGAACTTCGATGACGGTGCAGGCACAGAGCGGCATGTACATCGGCGGCGCATGGCGTCCCGCCCTCGGCGAGGACACCCTCCCCGTCGTGAACCCCGCCGACGAGCAGATCATCGGGCACGTCCCGGCAGGCACCGCCGCCGACGTGGACGCGGCGGTCGCGGCGGCACGGGAGGCGTTCCCCGGCTGGGCCGCCACCCCGCCCGCCGAACGGGCCGCGCTGCTCGGCGCATTGCGCGACGGGCTCGCCGCGCGCAAGGACGAGATCGCGGCGACCGTCACGGCGGAGCTGGGCGCGCCGCCCGCCATGGCCGAGGCCGTGCACGCCGGGCTGCCCGTCGTGGTCGCGGGCTCGTACGCCGAACTGGCCGCCACGTACCCCTTCGAGGAGCGGATCGGCAACTCGACGGTCTACGCAGAGCCGGTCGGCGTCGTCGGGGCCATCACGCCCTGGAACTACCCCCTCCACCAAATCGTCGCCAAGGTGGCCCCGGCCCTGGCGGCCGGCTGCACGGTCGTCCTCAAGCCCGCCGAGGACACCCCGCTGACCGCGCAGCTCTTCGCCCGGGTGGTGCACGAGGCGGGGCTGCCCGGCGGGGTGTTCAACCTGGTGACGGGCCTCGGGCCGGTCGCCGGACAGGCGCTCGCGGGGCACGAGGGCGTCGACCTGGTGTCGTTCACCGGCTCCACGGCCGTGGGACGGCAGATCGGGGCGGTCGCGGGAGCGGCCGTGAAGCGGGTCGCGCTGGAGCTGGGCGGCAAGTCCGCCAACGTGATCCTGCCGGGGGCCGATCTCGCCAGGGCGGTGAACGTCGGCGTCGCCAACGTCATGGCCAACTCCGGACAGACGTGCAGCGCGTGGACCCGGATGCTGGTGCACACGCAGGTGTACGAGGAGGCCGTGGCGCTGGCCGCGGACGCGGTGGCCAAGTACGTGCCGGGGGAGCGGATGGGACCGCTGGTCAGCGCCAAGCAGTTGGAGCGGGTGCGCGGGTACATCGAGAAGGGCGTCGCGGAGGGCGCGCGGCTCGTCGCGGGCGGGCCCGAGGCCCCGCTGGAGAAGGGGTACTACGTCGCGCCGACCGTGTTCGCCGACGTCACCCCCGAGATGACCGTCGCGCAGGAGGAGATCTTCGGACCGGTGATCTCGATCCTGCGGTACGAGGACGAGGCCGACGCGCTGCGGATCGCGAACGGGACGGTGTACGGGCTCGCGGGCGCGGTGTGGGCGGCGGAGCCGGAGACGGCGGCGGCGTTCGCGCGGCGGATGGAGACCGGGCAGGTGGACATCAACGGGGGGCGGTTCAATCCGCTCGCCCCCTTCGGCGGGTACAAGCAGTCGGGGGTGGGGCGTGAGCTCGGCGCCCACGGCCTCGCGGAATACCTCCAGACGAAGTCCCTCCAGTTCTGAGCGACCGCCCTCGTTCCTCCCCGCACCCCCCAAGGAGCCCCCGTGACCCGCGCCGCCGTCGTCCGCGCACCCCGCGCGCCCCTCCACCTCACCGACATCACGCTCCCCGCCCCCGCCCCCCACCAGGTCCGCGTCGAGCTCGCCGCCGCCGGCGTCTGCCACTCCGACCTCTCCCTCGCCGACGGCACCCTGCGCGTCCCCCTCCCCGCCGTCCTCGGCCACGAGGGCGCCGGCACCGTCACCGAGGTCGGCGACGCCGTCACCCACCTCGCCCCGGGCGACCGCGTGGTCCTCAACTGGGCGCCCTCCTGCGGCTCCTGCCACGCCTGCGGGCTCGGCGAGGTCTGGCTGTGCGCCGACGCCCTCACCGGCGCCGGCGACGTCCACGCCCGCACCACCGACGACGGCACCGACCTGCACCCCGGCCTCAACGTCGCCGCCTTCGCCGAGGAGACCGTCGTCGCCGCGAAGTGCGTGCTCCCCGCCCCGGACGGCATCCCGCTCACCGACGCCGCCCTGCTCGGCTGCGCCGTCCTCACCGGGTACGGCGCCGTGCACCACAGCGCCCGCGTGCGCGAAGGGGAGAGCGTCGTCGTGTACGGCGTCGGAGGCGTCGGTCTCGCCGCGATCCAGTCCGCCCGGATCGCCGGAGCGGGCCAGGTCCTCGCCGTCGACGTCTCCCCGGCGAAGGAGGAACTGGCCCTGCGGGCCGGGGCCACCGACTTCCTGCTCGCCTCCGACACCACCGCCAAGGAGGTCCGTCGCCGCACCGGCGGGCACGGCGCGGACGTCGCCGTCGAGTGCGTGGGCCGCGCCGCCACCATCCGTACCGCCTGGGAGTCCACCCGCAGGGGCGGCCGTACGACAGTGGTCGGCATCGGCGGCAAGGACCAGCAGGTCACCTTCAACGCCCTGGAGATCTTCCACTGGGGGCGCACCCTCTCCGGGTGCGTGTACGGCAACAGCGACCCGGCCCGCGACCTGCCCGTCCTCGCCGGGCACATCCGGGCGGGCCGCTTCGACCTCGCCTCCCTGGTCACCGAGCGCATCACCCTCGACGGCATCCCGGCCGCCTTCGACAACATGCTCGCGGGCAGGGGCGGCCGGGCACTGGTGGTGTTCTAGCGGGCCTTCGGCGTCTCGGGGGCGGCGGCGTCGGCCAGCGGCACCTCCGCCCCGGACGCACGCGCACGCGAGCGCGACACCGCCACCCCCGCCAGGCACACCGCCCCGCCGAGCAGCGTGATCCAGCCCGGCACCTCGTCCAGCAGCAGCCACGACATCAGGACGACGATCGCCGGCACCGCGTACGTGGTCGCGCCCATCTTCCCCGCCGTGGTGCGCTTCAGCGCGTACGCCCAGGTGGTGAAGGCCAGCGCGGTCGGAAAGACGCCCAGGTAGACCATGTTGAGCGTGGCGGAGAGCGGCGCGTGCGCCAGCCCGTGCGCCAACTGCCCGCCGAACGGCAGGCACGCCACCGCGCCGATCAGGCAGCCGTACGTGGTGGCCTGGAGCGGCGTCGCGTGCGTCAGCGCGGGCTTCTGGACGACCACACCGACCGCGTACGTCACGGCGGCCGCCAGGCACAGGACCACGCCCAGCACGGACGTCCCGCCGCCGCCCGACATCGAGACGCCCACGATCGCCGCGCCCGCGAAGGACACCGCCATCCCGGCGATCAGGCGCGGCGGCAGCCCCTCGCCCAGGAAGCGGCCGGCCAGCAGGGCCATCAGGATCGGGGCCACGTTCACCACGAGCGACGCCGTGCCCGCGTCGACCAACTGCTCACCCCAGTTGAGCGCGACCGCGTACGCGCCGAACCAGAGCAGGCCCGAGACGGCGATGCCCGGCCAGGCGGCCTTCGGCGGCAGGCCCTCGCGCCGTACCAGCAGGATCACCACCAGGACGAGGGAGCCGGACAGCAGGCGGCCGAGCGCCAGCGCGCCCGGCTCGTACGAAGCGCCGGCGCTGCGGATGGACACGAAGGCCGAGGCCCACAGGACGACGGTGACGGCGGCCGCGACCAGCGCGAGCGGCTCGGAACGGGCGGCGGGATAGGAGGAGTTGCTCATGCCGCGATGCTAGGACAGGGACACTTCGGTTGTCACCGAAGTATTGTCGCCGGCGAAGCGCTCATTCGGTGAAGCGTTGGTTCGGTGAAGTTCGTTCGGTGAAGCGCTCGTTCGGCGAAGTGCCGTCGGCGAAGCATCCATTTCGGCGCACTCTCGTCAGCGAAGGGTCGTCGCGTCGATGCCGAGCAGTTCGGCGAGGGCGTGTTCGCCCTCCGGCGTCACCTGCACCGCGCGCTCGGTCCCGATCCGTACGCACCACTTCTCCGCCAGCGCGCGACGGCACAGCTCCGCCCCCGCGACGCCCGCCAGATGGCGCTTGCGCTCCGTCCAGTCCAGGCACGAACTCACCGTCGGGCGACGGGACGTGACGGCGGCGAGGTGGATGCCCAGGCCGGCGAACCAGGCCAGGCCCGCGTCGGTCAGCGCGAAGCCGTTGCCCGTCAGGAGCAGGCCCCGGCCCTCCATCGCCTCCGTGATCGCGATGCCCAGCCGGCCCGCCAGATGGTCGTAACAGGTGCGCCCCCGCGCCATCGCGGCCCCCGCGCTCGCCGCCCGCAGCGTGTGCGGGGCGTCACGGCCCGGAATCGCGTACGCGGCCACCGCCTCCAGCAACTGCGCCACGTCCGCGTTCGCCAGGCGTACGTAACGGTGGCGGCCCTGCCGCTCCTCGGCGAGCAGCCCGGCGCCGACCAGCCGCCCCAGGTGTTCGCTGGCCGTGGAGGCGGCGACGCCGGCCTGCCGGGCGAGTTCGCTCGCGGTCCAGGCGCGGCCGTCCAGCAGGGAGAGCAGGAACACGGCCCGGGTCTCGTCGGCCAGCAGCCCGGTGAGCGCGGCGAGCCGGGCGGCGGGGGACGCGGCCGTGGCGGACCAGGGGGCCCCGGCCTTCAGGCCCGCGGAGGCCCTGTCCTTACCGGCCGCGGGGACTCTGGCCGTACCGGCTGCGGAGGCGGAGGGATTCGGCATGCCCCCAGGGTGCCCTACCCGGGCTTCGGCGTCGGCCGAACCGTCGCCCGTGCCTCCGCGGGCCCGCGCGGGCGGCGGCGGACCGCCTCGTACTGGACGCCCAGCCCGTCCAGCAGTGCCCGCAGGCCCGTCTCGAACGCCCCCTCGTCCACCCGCTCCTGGTGGTCCGCGAGCAGGTGCGCCTGCCCCAGGTGCGGGTAGTCCGCCGGGTCGTACGCCGTCGCGTCGTCCACGAAGCCGCGCGCGAAGGAGCCCAGCGCCGAACCCGTCACGAAGTAGCGCATGAGAGCGCCGATGTACGTCGCCTGGGCGGGCGGCCAGCCGGCCCGCACCATCGCCCCGAACACGGCGTCGGCGACCCGCAGCCCGGCCGGGCGGCGGCCGGGGCCGCGCGCGAGCACCGGGACGATGTGCGGGTGCTCGGTGAGCGCGGCGCGGTAGGAGAGCGCCCAGTCGTGCAGGGCCTGCCGCCACTCGCGGCCGTCGTCCGCGTCGAACATCGACAGGTCGACCTTCGCCGACACCGCGTCCGCGACCGCCTCCAGGATCTCGTCCTTGGTGCGGAAGTGGTTGTAGAGCGACGGTCCGCTGACCCCGAGCTCCGCCGCCAGCCGCCGTGTGGAGACCCCTTCCAGGCCCTCGGCGTCCACGAGCGCGCTCGCCGCCTCGACGATGCGGTCTCTGCTCAACAGGGGCTTGCGCGGACGGGCCATGCGGCACATAGTAGGCCCGGCGATCAGAAACTAGCAGTGCTAATTTATCGTCGGCGAAGAACGGAGTGGGTGCCGTGAACCTGGAGCTCAGCGAGGAGCAGACGGCCGTCCGGCGGCTCGCCCGCGACTTCGTGACCCGCGAGGTCGCCCCGCACGCCGCGGAGTGGGACCGCGCCGAGAGCGTCGACCGGGCGATCGTGGGGAAGCTCGGAGCGCTCGGCTTCCTCGGTCTGACGATCCCCGAGGAGTACGGCGGCAGCGGCGGCGACCACCTCGCCTACTGCCTGGTCACCGAGGAACTCGGCCGCGGCGACTCCTCGGTGCGCGGCATCGTCTCCGTCTCGCTCGGGCTGGTCGCCAAGACGATCGCCGCGTGGGGGAGCGAGGAGCAGAAGCGGGCGTGGCTGCCGCGCCTGGCCTCGGGCGACGCGATCGGCTGCTTCGGCCTCACCGAGCCCGGCACCGGCTCCGACGCCGGAAACCTGAGCACGCGCGCGGTCCGCGACGGCGACGGTTACGTCGTCAACGGCACCAAGACGTTCATCACCAACGGCACCTGGGCCGATGTCGTCCTCCTCTTCGCCCGCTCCACCGACGCCCCCGGGCACAAGGGCGTCTCCGCCTTCCTCGTCCCCACCGACACCCCCGGTCTCACCCGGCGCACCATCCACGGCAAGCTCGGTCTGCGCGGCCAGGCCACCGCCGAACTCGTCCTCCAGGACGTCCGCGTCCCCGCCTCCGCGATGCTGGGGCCCGAGGGCAAGGGCTTCTCGGCCGCCCTGTCGGCGCTGGCCAAGGGCCGGATGTCGGTCGCGGCCGGCTGTGTGGGCATCGCGCAGGCGGCCCTGGACGCGGCCCTGTCGTACGCCGGAGAGCGTGAGCAGTTCGGCAGGACCATCGCCCACCACCAGCTCGTCCAGGAACTCATCACCGACATCGCGGTCGACGTCGACGCCGCCCGCCTGCTCACCTGGCGCGTCGCCGACCTGATCGACCGGGGCGAGCCCTTCGCCACCGCCGCGTCCCAGGCCAAGCTCTTCGCCTCCGAGGCCGCCGTGCGCGCCGCGAACAACGCCCTCCAGGTGTACGGCGGTTACGGCTACATCGACGAGTACCCGGTGGGCAAGCTGCTGCGCGACGCCCGTGTGATGACCCTCTACGAAGGCACCAGCCAGATCCAGAAGCTGCTCATCGGCCGTGCGCTGACCGGGGTCTCGGCCTTCTGAGCGCACCGGGCGGCCCTCTGAGTACGTTTCTGAGTACGCGTACGGATGGCCGCCCCGAGTGACCCGCGCCACCCTTGCCGCATGAGCGATACACAGGTCAAGCAGCAGAACACCGGGGCCTACTACGGCCAGGCCGTCGCGTCGTTCGTCGTGGCCGTCTCCGCGACCGCCGTGGGCATCTTCTCCCTCGAGGCCAGCGGCTGGGTGCGCGCCTTCCTCGCCATCGCCGTCCTCTACCTCACCACCTCCTGCTTCACCCTCGCCAAGGTGATCCGCGACAAGCAGGAGGCCGGGCAGCTCGTCAGCCGGGTCGACCAGGCGCGGCTGGAGAAGATCCTCGCCGAGCACGACCCCTTCCAGAAGCTCTGAGACACCCTCGGACCCGCCGCGCTAAGCGCTTGCTCAGTGCTGCGCGGTATGGTGTGCGTCCTGCTGTACGGACGGGAAAGGGGTGCGCGATGAGCACGGCGCAGGACGCGGAGGGCGCCGCCGAGGGCGGGACCGGCGAGGCGGCCGCCTGGGGAGAGGTCGCCCCGGAGGCCGCCAGGAGGCTGCTCGTCGCCGCCGTCGGGGCCTTCGCCGAGCGCGGCTACCACGCCACCACCACCCGTGACATCGCGGGCCGCGCGGGCATGAGCCCGGCCGCGCTCTACATCCACTACAAGACCAAGGAAGAGCTGCTCCACCGGATCAGCCGCATCGGCCACGACAGGGCCCTGCGCATCCTGGAGACCGCCGCCGACGGCGACGGCAGCGCGGCCGAACGGCTCGCGGACGCCGTCGTGACCTTCGTGCGGTGGCATGCCGCGCACCACACCACCGCCCGCGTCGTGCAGTACGAACTGGACGCCCTCGGCGAGGAGCACCGCGCGGAGATCGTGGAACTGCGCCGCCGCAGCGACGCGGCGGTGCGGCGCATCATCAACGACGGGGTGAAGGCGGGGGAGTTCGACGTCCCCGACGTGCCGGGCACCACGCTCGCCGTGCTGTCGCTGTGCATCGACGTCGCCCGCTGGTTCAACGCCGAGGGGCGGCGCACCCCCGACGAGGTCGGCGCGCTCTACGCCGACCTCGTGCTGCGGATGGTGGCCGCGGGCTCGTAGGCGGGGTCCGGAAGCGCCCGCGGGTTCGTGGGGCGGCCCGGCAGCGCGTGGGCGGGCGCCCCAGCGGTGCGAGGGCGACCCGGAGTGCGAGGGTCGGGCCCGGCAGCGCGTGGGCGGGGCTCAGAAGTAGTAGCGCGAGATCGACTCGGCCACGCACGCCGGCTTCGCGCCGCCCTCGATCTCCACCGTCACCTTCGCCGTCACCTGCACCCCGCCGCCCGCCTCGGACACGTCGGTCAGCACGGCCGTGGCGCGCAGCCGCGAGCCCACCGGCACCGGCGACGGGAAACGGACCTTGCCGGTGCCGTAGTTGATGCCCATCTTCATGCCCTCGACCCGCAGCACCTGCGGCACGAACAGCGGCAGCAGCGACAGCGTCAGATAACCGTGCGCGATGGTCTTCCCGAACGGCCCCCCGGCCGCGCGCTCGGGGTCCACGTGAATCCACTGGTGGTCGCCCGTCGCGTCGGCGAACAGGTCGATCCGCTTCTGGTCGATCTCCAGCCACTCGCTGTGCCCCAACTGCTCGCCGACCCCGGCGCGCAGCTCCTCGGCGGACGTGAAGATCCTCGGCTCGGTCATCCCTGCTCCCTCGCTGCCCACGCGCTTGATCAAGCGTTTGCTCAGCATGATCGGACCCCCGCGTCCCTGTCAACGGACGTCCATTAGGGTTCACCGGGTGCCGCAGATTCCAGTGAAGATCCACGAGCTCACGGTCGGCCAGTTGTCCGCGCGCAGCGGCGCCGCCGTGTCCGCCCTGCACTTCTACGAGGCCAAGGGCCTGATCAGCAGCCGCCGCACCTCCGGCAACCAACGCCGGTACACGCGCGACGCGTTGCGCCGGGTCGCCTTCGTGCGCGCCGCCCAGCGGGTCGGCATCCCGCTGGCCACCATCCGCGACGCGCTGGCCGGACTTCCGGAGGAGCGCACCCCCACCCGTGAGGACTGGGCCCGCCTCTCGGAGAACTGGCGCGCCGAACTGGACGCCCGCATCCAGCAGTTGGGCAGGCTGCGCGACCACCTCACCGACTGCATCGGCTGCGGCTGCCTGTCGCTGGAGACCTGCGTGCTGTCCAACCCGGACGACGTCATCGGCGAACAGATCTCCGGCTCGCGCCTGATGGGGGAGAAGAAGCGGGGCTGAGCCCGCCGCGCCGCCCTCCGCCGCGCCGTCTTCCGCTGGGCCCGGCCGCCCGGACGCGCGTCAGCAGTCCTTGCCCGGCCACCGGATGCCGCGGGCGGCGCTCACCAGTTGGGCGTTGGACTCCGCGTGCCGTCCGTCCGGGAGCAGCAGCGTGTCCTCCAGCCCGATGCGGGTGGCGAGCCCCAGGCGTCTGGCGAGGGCGAGCACCGGCCAGGCCCCGCCGTCCTCCCCGTGCAGCAGCATCGGCGCTCCGCGCACCTCGCCCCGGTCGCCGACCGCGCCCCGCCGCGAGAGGTCGGCCAGGAACTGGAGCGCGGAGTCCTCGGCGGTGAGCGGATCGGGGTCGGTCACCTCCACCAGCACCCGCAACGACCGCTTCGCCAGCGGGGAGTCCAGGAAGCGGTCCACGCCGTCGGTGCCGGACCACAGCCCGGACTCCACCGCCACCCCGCGCGCGAGCAGCGCCTCGACGACCTCCTCCGCGCCCGGCTCGTGCCAGTTCACCGAGGCGTGGTCGGGCAGCACCGTCCAGGACGCGATGCGCTCGACCCGGCGCCGCGGCTCGGGCTCCGTCCAGGCGCCGGTCGTCACGCCCACGGGGACGTCCACCGCGTCCCGTATCGCCGTCAGCGTGCTCGCCAGGAAGCGGGGCGACAGCGTGTCGTCGCCGCACGGTGTCTTGGGGTGCACGTGCACCTCACAGGCCCCGGCGGCCACCGCGGCGGCGGCGGACCGGGCCATGGCGTCCGGCGACACGGGAACGGCGGCACCGTCGCCGGGACCGCGCTGACCGTTCACACAGACCTGAATCAAGGGTTCGACCATGCATTCGATGGTGACACCCGCCACTGACATTCAGCCATGCTCAGAGCATTCGCCCTGTCGCCGCGCGGAAACCCCCACGGACCGCCCTGTCACGAACACGGGGGACCCGCGTCCACACCGGGCTCCCCGTCACGAACCCGGGGGACCCCGCCGGCCGCGGACGCCCAGTGCTCCCCGCCGCGGACACGGGGGGCGCGGCGCCCCGGGCGGTGCCTGCGCCGCGCCCCGCGTGCTCACGCCACGGACGCCAGTTCCCTGCGCCGCGCCCGCTTCGCCCGGGACAGCGCCTCGGGCGTCAGGACGGGCTGCGGGACCAGGATTCCGCATCCCGTGCAGACCGGTCCGAACCACGGTTCGTGGACCAGGTCCTGCCGCCACACGATCCGGCTCGACGCGCACACCGGACAGTGCTCCCCCGGCTCCGACTCCAGGGCGGAGATCAACCCGCGCAGCACCTCCGCCAGGGAGGCCGCCGGATGGGCCGCCGGATCGTCGCACCACGCGACCCCGAACCCGCCCCAGGTGCGCCGGTGCCAGTCGTCGAAGGAGCCCGGCCGCCGCAGCCCGTCGTGCTTCTCGCGCTTGCGGCGCTCGGCGAACTCCACCTCGTACGCGAGCCAGACGGCCCGCGCCTCCTCCAGTTCCTCCAGCGCGGCCACCAGCCGCGCCGGATCGGGCGCCCTGTCCTCGGGACCGAACCCGTGCCGGGAGCACAGGTGGTCCCAGGTCGCCCGGTGCCCGTACGGGGCGAACCGCTCCAGACACTTGCGCAGCGAATAGCGCCGCAACGCAAGATCACACCTCGGATCACGGACCTGTCTCGCAAGACTCCGAAAACCGGCCATCGCACTGCCACCTCCGTCGCTGGTACTTCGGCGTCGATGAATGGACGTACGGGTGCCCGTTTCGGCTCCATTGAAAATCCGATGAGCCCCATCAGGGATCAATTGATCCCGGTTCGCACGGATCTCTCCCTTCTCTGTCCACTCCTCCGTCACGCAAGGTCCACGCCTCCTTGCTCGAACGCCTCACTCGAACGAGTGAAGAGCGGCGGAAACTGAGGGGCTCTCACCCCGGCGTCACCGGTACAGCAGATGCTCCCGCCGGACCGCGCGGAACGCCGCCAGGTCCGCCTGCCAGGCCGCCACCACCTCGGCCGTCCCCGCCCCCGCGTCGATCATGGTCCGCACCCGGGTGCTGCCGGTGAGCTTGTCGATCCAGTTGTCCGGACGCCAGGCGAAGCCGCGCCAGCTCCGCTTCGCCGTCACCAGCAGGGCGATGCCGGTGCGCACCGGGTCGAAGGACCGCCGGTCGTGGACGTGGAGCTGGACACCGCCGACGGTCCTGCCCTGGAACTTCGAGAACGTCGGCGTGAAGTACGCCTCCCGGAACCGCACCCCGGGCAGCCGCTCCGCGTTCGCCGCCCGTGCCCAGCTCCGGTCCACGCCCTCCGCGCCCAGCAGCTCGAACGGGCGGGCCGTGCCCCGCCCCTCCGACAGGTTCGTCCCCTCGAAGAGGCAGGTGCCGGAGTACACCAACGCGGTGTCGGCCGTCGGCATGTTGGGGCTCGGCGGCACCCACGGCAGCCCCGTCGCGTCGAAGAAGTCGCCCCGCCGCCACCCCGACATCCGCACCACCTCCAGCGGCACCGGCTCCGCCAGGAACTCCGCGTTGAACAGCAGCGCCAGCTCCGCCACCGTCATGCCGTGCGCCTGCGCGATCGGCTCCCGCCCGACGAACGTCGCGAACGCCCGGTCCAGCACCGGCCCGAGAGCCGCCCGCCCCGACACGGGGTTCGGCCGGTCCAGCACCACGAAACGCTTGCCGGCGAGCGCGGCGGCCGCCATGCAGTCGTACAGCGTCCAGATGTACGTGTAGAAGCGCGCCCCCGCGTCCTGGATGTCGAAGACGACCGTGTCCACGCCGGACGCCGTGAAGACGTCGGCCAGCGGCTGCCCGCTCTTCAGATACGTGTCGTACACCGGCAGTCCCGTCGCCGGGTCGTCGTGACGCCCCTCCGAGCCGCCCGCCTGCGCGGTGCCCCGGAAGCCGTGCTCGGGGCCGAACACGGCCGTCAGGTCCACCGCCGCGTCCGCGTGCATCACGTCGACGACGTGCCGCACGTCGGCGGTGACCCCGGTGGGGTTGGTGACGATGCCGATCTTGCGGCCGCGCAGCAGCCGGTACCCGTCGGCCGCCAGCCGGTCGAAACCGGTCCGCACCCGGGGCCCGCCGCCCGCCCGCGCCGCCGCCCGCGCCGGGCCGCCCGCCGCGAGCACCCCCGCCGTGCCGCCGCCCGCCGCCAGCAGACCTCGTCTGGACAAGCTCATCCGTGCCACCTCCGCGCCCGGACGCCCGGCCTCGCACCGGGCGTCACCCCGAATGTCCCGCGCACCGCTGTGCCCCGCGGCACGTCCGCGCACGCTAGCCCCTCCGGGGGCCCCGCGGAACGCAGCGCGCTCCGGATCTCCCGCGTGCACCCCTTTCCCCCTCCATACCGACTGGTTAGTCTGCTGGGGACGTCGGCATCGAGAGGCAGGTCCCGGATGGATGCGGTACAGGGCGCGACGGTCGTGGTCACCGGAGCGGGAGGCGGCATCGGAGCCGCCCTGGCCCGGCGGTTCACGGCCGAGGGAGCCCGGGTCGTGGTCAACGACCTGGACGCGGACAAGGCGCGGGCGGTCGCCGCGGAGATCGGTGCGCTCGCCGTCCCCGGGGACGCGTCGGGGATCGTCGAGGAGGCCCGCGAGGCCCTGGGCGGAAGGATCGACGTCTACTGCGCCAACGCCGGCGTCGGCTGCGGCGGCGACCCGTTCGCCGAGGACCTGTGGGAGCTGGCCTGGGACGTCAACGTGATGGCGCACGTGCGCGCGGCCCGCGCGCTGATCCCCGAGTGGGTGGAGCGGGGGAGCGGCCGGTTCGTGTCGACGGTCTCGGCCGCCGGGCTGCTCACCATGATCGGCGCGGCGCCGTACAGCGTCAGCAAGCACGGGGCGCTCGCCTTCGCGGAGTGGCTGTCGCTGACGTACCGCCACCAGGGCGTCGCGGTCCACGCGATCTGCCCGCAGGGCGTGCGGACCGACCTGCTGACCTCCGCCGGATCGGCGGGCGACCTGGTGCTCGCGCCCACCGCCATCGAGCCGGAGGACGTCGCGGACGCGCTCTTCGAGGGCATCGCGGCCGACCGCTTCCTGATCCTGCCGCACCCCGAGGTGGCCGACTACTACCGGGCCCGGGCGGGCGACACCGACCGCTGGCTCGCCGGGATGAACCAGCTCCAGCAGAAGTGGGAAGGGTCAGGACGGTGACCGGCGCCGCCGCGCGTCCACGTGCCCGCGCGAGGCGGTCGGCCTGCCGGAACCGCCCAGGACGGCGAGTGGGAAGATCGTCCGACGGGAACCGCGTTCCACGCACGAGTACGAGCACGAGTACGAGACAGCACGGGGCGCCCCGTACCAGACAGCACAGGACGCCCCGTACGCAACAGCACGAGACTTCTCACGCGCACAGGCAAGGCAGGTAGCGGCACATGGCCAGAACGACCGAACCCGGCGGCACTCCCGTTCCGCAGCGGCTGCTGGCCGCCGCCACCCGGCTCTTCGCGGAGCGCGGATACGACCGGACCTCGGTCCAGGAGATCGTGGAGGCGGCGGGCGTCACCAAGGGCGCCCTCTACCACTACTTCGGCTCCAAGGACGACCTGCTGCACGAGGTCTACGGCCGCGTCCTGCGCCTCCAGCAGGGACGCCTGGACGCCTTCGCCGACGCGGACGCCCCCGTCGAGCAGCGGCTGCGCGAGGCGGCGGCGGACGTCGTGGTCACCACCATCGAGAACCTCGACGACGCCTCGATCTTCTTCCGCTCGATGCACCACCTGAGCCCGGAGAAGAACAAGCAGGTCCGCGCCGAACGCCGCCGCTACCACGAACGCTTCCGGGCCCTGGTGGAGGAGGGGCAGCACACCGGCGTCTTCTCCACCGCCACCCCCGCCGACCTGGTGGTGGACTACCACTTCGGCTCCGTGCACCACCTCTCCACGTGGTACCGCCCCGACGGCCCGCTGACCCCCCAGCAGGTCGCCGACCACCTGGCGGACCTCCTGCTGCGGGCCCTGCGCCCCTGAGGGGGCGCGGCGTCAGCCGAGCGGGAGGACCTTCCGGCCCCAGGTCTCGTTCGTGACCGTCGCGAACGACGTGTACCAGGCGCACACCGCGCACACCAGGCCCAGCCAGCCGCCGACGTGCCCCAGCGTCACGTTCTGCGCCAGGTCCCCGAGCGCCAGGAACAGGAAGGTCAGGGTCAGGGTGACGAAGACGGCCCGGTGCGCGAGGTCCAGCTTCAGCGCCGCCACCGTCATGTACAGCGTGAAGACGAACCACGCGATCAGGAACAGTCCCGTCGCCAGGTGCGCGTCCTCCTTCGGCAGCCCCGGCACGACGAACTTCACGTAACCGGCGAACGCCATCCAGAAGGCCCCGTACGACACGAACGCCGTCGCCCCGAAGGTGTTCCCGCGCCGGAACTCGAACAGCCCGGCCGCGAACTGCGCCAGCCCGCCGTAGAACAGCGCCAGCGGCAGTACCACCGCGCTCAGGGCGGTGTTCGAGACCAGGCCCGAGTTGAACGCGCTGAGCACGAACGTGGTCAGCGCGAACGCGGCCAGCCCGAGCGGACCGGGGTTGGCGACCGCGACGGCCGCGGGGGTGGTCACGGGGACGGCGGAAGCCGTGGGGGCATGAGACATGGGACGGAACCTTCGCGTGGACGGCCTCGCGGAAGGCTTCAGATGCGAGGCCGAACGAGGAATGAGCCATCGAATTTACCGGTCGATTCAGGCTCAAACCGACGAAAAGCGGCCCCTGTGGCCGGGATCTCAGTCCCGCCCCGCAGGGGCCGCCCGACCCTGCCGCCGCGCCACAGGTCCTCGGGTATGACCCGGGCCGAAGGACCCCGGCGGACTCCGGCGGGCCCCGGTCGGCCGGGGCCCGCCGAGGGAAGCCCGCTCGGCGGCCCCCGGCGCGGAGCCCTACAGGTACTTCTTCAGCTCCCGCCGCGCCAGCGACCTCTGGTGGACCTCGTCCGGCCCGTCCGCCAGCCGCAGGGTCCGCGCCGCCGCCCACAGCTCCGCCAGCGGGAAGTCCTGGCTGACGCCCCCGGCCCCGTACAGCTGCACCGCGTCGTCGATGATCCGGAGCACCGCACGCGGCGTCGCGATCTTGATCGCCTGGATCTCGGTGTGCGCGCCCCGGTTGCCGACCGTGTCCATCAGCCAGGCGGTCTTCAGCACCAGCAGCCGCAGTTGCTCGACGCTCACCCGCGCGTCCGCGATCCAGTTCTGCACGACGCCCTGCTGCGCCAGCGGCTTGCCGAAGGCGGAACGGGCCACCGCCCGGCGGCACATCAGCTCGACGGCCCGCTCGGCCATGCCGATCAGGCGCATGCAGTGGTGGATGCGCCCCGGGCCCAGCCGCGCCTGCGCGATCGCGAAGCCGCCGCCCTCCTCGCCGACCAGGTTCGCGGCGGGCACCCGTACGCCGTCGAAGACGACCTCCGCATGACCCCCGTGGGAGTGGTCCTCGTACCCGTACACCTGCATCGCCCGGCGGACCTCGACGCCCGGGGCGTCGCGCGGCACCAGGACCATCGACTGCTGACGGCGTACGTCGGCGCCGTCCGGGTCGGTCTTGCCCATCACGACGAAGACCGCGCAGTCGGGGTTCATCGCCCCGGAGATGTACCACTTGCGCCCGGTGACGACGTACTCGTCCCCGTCCCGCTCGATCCGCGTCTCGATGTTCGTCGCGTCCGACGACGCCACCTCGGGCTCCGTCATCGCGAAGGCCGACCGGATCTCCCCGGCCAGCAGCGGCTCCAGCCACTGCTTCTTCTGCCGCTCGGTGGCGAACTGCGCCAACAGCTCCATGTTCCCCGTGTCGGGCGCAGCGCAGTTCAGGGCCGTCGGCGCCAACTGCGGCGAGCGGCCGGTGATCTCGGCGAGCGGCGCGTACTGGAGATTGGTCAGCCCGGCCCCGTACCGCGCGTCCGGCAGGAAGAGGTTCCAGAGCCCCTGCCGCCGCGCCTTGGCCTTCAGCTCCGCCACCACCGCGGGGGTCTCCCAGGGCGAGTCGAGCCGTGCCCGCTGCTCGTGGGCCACCGCCTCCGCCGGGTACACGTGCTCGTCCATGAAGGCGAGCAGCCTGCCGCGCAGCTCCTCGGTCCGTGCGTCGTACGCGAAGTCCATGAATTCCTCAGCCCTTCCGCAGGGTCGACAGGCCGTGCTGGATGAAGACGGGGACGAGTTCGCCGATCCGGTCGAAACCGGCGCCGACCGTCTGCCCGAGCGTGTAGCGGCAGTGGATGCCTTCGAGGATCACCGCGAGCTTGAACCAGGCGAACGCCGTGTACCAGTGCACCGCCGACACGTCCCGGCCGGACGCGGCCGCGTAGCGCGCGACGATCTCGTCGGTCGTCGGGTGCCCGGCCGCCGAGGCGGTGGTGGAGACGGGGGAGCCGGGAATGCCCAGCTCCGTCCCGTACATCACCAGCAGTCCCAGATCCGTCAACGGGTCGCCCAGCGTGGACATCTCCCAGTCGAGGACCGCCCGGATCTCGTCGTCGGGACCGCCGATGAGGACGTTGTCGAGCCGGTAGTCGCCGTGCACGACGGTGGGCGCGGGGGAGTCGGGCAGCTCGCGCCCGAGTGCGGCGTGCAGTTCGTCGATGCCGGGCAGGTCGCGGTTGCGGGAGGCGTCCAACTGCTTCCCCCAGCGCCGCAGTTGCCGGTCGAGGAAGCCCTCGGGCCGGCCGAAGTCGCCGAGCCCGACCGCGCCGGGGTCCACGGCGTGCAGCTCCACCAGGGTGTCCACCAGACGGAGCACGGCGGCGTGCGTCCGCGCGGGGCCCAGGGACGCCAGCTCCTCCGCGGTCCGGAACGGCGTGCCCGCCACGAACTCCATCACGTAGAACGGCGCCCCGAGCACCTCCTCGTCCTCGCACAGCAGCACCGGCGCCGGTACGGGCACGCGCGTCGGATGGAGCCCGCTGATCACCCGGAACTCGCGCTTCATGTCGTGCGCCGTCGCCAGTACGTGGCCGAGCGGCGGCCGGCGCACCACCCAGCGGGCCTGCCCGTCCGTGACGTCGTACGTCAGGTTGGAGCGCCCTCCCTCGATCAGCCGCGCGGTCAACGGGCCACCGGCCAACCCGGGCCGCTCCCGGTCCAGGTACGCACGCAGCCGCACTGGGTCGAGGCCCGGGGGGCCGGGGGGGACGGTGCTCATGGGAGGTACCTCCAGCGCGTGCGGCGATCGGTCCCGCCCATGATGCCGACCAGTCGGTATGCCGTCTACCCCCGCCCCCGCCCCGCCCCCACCGGCCGCGCGCCACCGCCCCGGCTGCGCGCCGCACCCCGCCCCGGCGCACGCGCCACCCCGGCCCCGCCCTCGACGCTCACCACACCACCGCCACCCCGAACCCCGCCAGCGCCACCCCGCACCCCACCACCACCCACGCCCGCCCCACCCCCAGCCCCACCGGCCGCGCCTCCCCCAACTCCCGCATCCGCCCCTGCGCGACCACCAGGAACCCGATCCAGGCCAACGCGCTCAGCGCCGCCCCGAGCAGCGCCGCCCCCGTCGCCCCGTCCCGCACCGCCTGCTTCGCCGCCAGCACCGCCACCACCGTCGCCGACAGTGTCGTCCGCCGCCATGCCAGCCGTGTCCGCTCCGGCTGGAGCCCCGGATCCCGCGCTGCCCCGCCCGGCGACGACGCGCTCACCCCGCCCACCCGAACACCACGACCACCACCATCGCCACCGCGACCACCCCCACCAGCAGGCTCAGCACCGTCGGGAAGCGCGTCACCGGCAGGTCCTCGCCCCGCCGCATCGCCCGCTCGCACCGCACCCAGTGGTTCACCGCCCGCAGCGCGCACAGCGCCCCCGCCCCCAGCAGGGCGAGGGCGAGCCCGACCCGCACCCCCCACCGCAGGTCCGGCAGGAACTGGTCCACCGCGAACCCGGCCCCCACCAACGCCAGCGCCGTCCGTACCCAGGCCAGGAAGGTCCGCTCATTGGCCAGCGAGAACCGGTAGTCGGGCGTCTCGCCCTCCTCCTGCACCCGCCGCGGCGCCACCCACAGCCGCAACCCGTCCCACAGCCCGTCCCTCAGCCCGTCCTTCGGTCCGCCCCGGGGCCCGCTCACCGGCGCGCGAGGAGTTCGTACGCGGCCAGCCCGTCCGGTACCCACTCCCAGCCGTCGGCGCCCCCGCCGGTCCGCCGGGCCAGCTCCTCCTCCGTCAGGAAGGCGTACCAGGCGACCTCCTCGGCCTGCGGGTCCACCGGCAGCTCGCACCGCACGTCGTACACGGCGCTCCACCAGCTCTGCCCGTCGGCGCCCTCGTACAGGAACTTCGTCAGCGGCACGGGCTGCGCGAGCCCGGACACCCCGAGCTCCTCCTGCGCCTCGCGCAGCGCCGCCGCGTCGTAGGACTCGCCCGCGCCCACCACACCGCCCACGAACATGTCGTACAGCGACGGATAGACCAGCTTCGTGGCCGTCCTGCGGTGCACGAAGATCCGGCCGTCGGCGTCCCGCACCCGGACGAAGGTGCAGCGATGACGCAGGCCCCGCGCGTACACCTCACCGCGCGGGGCCTGCCCGACGACCTCGTCGCGTTCGTCGACGACGTCCAGGATCTCTTCACTGGGGTTCATGGACCCCATCCAACAACAAGCAGTGGATCACTGACCCATGACGTACTTCACGGTCGGACCGGTCGTCCAGCCGCCGTCCACCGCCAGCTCCGCGCCCGTGACGTAGGACGCCGCGTCCGACAGCAGGAAGACGACCGCGCCCGCGATCTCGTCCGCCTCACCCACCCGGCCCATCGGCGTGTTCGGGTAGTTGCCCTCACCCTGCCGGATGCCGACGGAGGCCGTCATCGGGGTGTACGTCATGCCCGGGTGCACCGAGTTCACACGGATCCTCTGGGTGCCCAGCTCCACGGCGCCGATCTTCGTCAGGCCGCGCACACCCCACTTGGACGCGCCGTACCCGGCGGTCAGCGCCAGGCCCATCAGGCCGGCCGCGGAGGAGATGTTGACGATCGAGCCGCCGCCGCTGTCCCGCATCGCCGGGATGACGGCCTTCATGCCGATGAAGACACCGGTCAGGTTGATGTCGAGGACCTTGCGGAAGTGCTCGACCGACTCGTCCGCGAGGAACTGGCCGGTGGATATCCCCGCGTTGTTCACCAGGCCGTCGATGCCGCCGAACTCGGCGACCGCGTACGCCGCCACCCGCGCCCAGTCCTCCTCGCTCGTCACGTCGTGGTGCTGGAACCGGGCCCGCTCGCCCAGCTCGGCAGCGGTCGCCGCGCCCTCCTCGTCGAGCACGTCGGTGATCACGACGTTCGCGCCCGCGGCGACGGCTTGCCGGGCGGCCGCCGCGCCCAGGCCCCGGGCGCCGCCGGTGATGACGACGGTCTTGCCGGTGAGGTCGTTGTTGCTCATGGTGTGTTCTTCTCTCACGAGTGTGCGGTTCAGGAGTGTTCCGGTACGTGGGTGTGGGGCGCCCGGAGCAGGGCCGTCGTCGTCTCCACGAGGTCGGCGAGGAACACGTTCACCGAGGTCAGCGGCTTCCGGTCGGTCAGCAGTTGGCGGGCCCGGTCGGCGAGGGCCGCTCCGACGAGCGTGAGGGCCAGGTCCAGGCGCTCCAGCCGCAGCGGTTCGGGCAGCCCGTCGCGTACGAGCGCGGCCTCGATCCGTTCGATCAGCCGCCAGTACGCGGTGCCCGCCAGCGTCGGGTGCGGAGTCCTGGTGCGCACCCCGCTCTCGTGGCTGAGCTGCGCCGAGATCCGCAGGCAGCGCAGCCCGCGCGGGTCGGCCAGCTCGGAGGCCTCCGCCGCGACGAGCGCGGTCAGCAGGTCCCGTACGGGAGCGGCTTCGGGAACCTGCGCCAGCAGCGGCGCGAGCACCTGCTCGGTGCGCGCCTGCCGGCCGGCCATGACGGCGTCCAGGAGCCCGGCGCGCGAGCCGAAGTGGTACTGCACGGCCGACGGGTTCGCCTGCCCGGCCCGCTGCACCACGTCCCGCAGTTGCGCGCCGTCCACGCCCTGCGCGGCGAAGACCTCCTCTGCCGCGCGGACGAGCTTCTCGCGGGTCTCGGGTCCTGATGTCCTTGCCATGCGACCACTGTAATACTGGCCATTATTAAATGGCAATGCCGGACATCAATCGATCAATGTCCGGCATCAGAGCGGCCGACCGAGGGTGCGGGGGCGGCGCGGAGGGGAAGCGGGCGCGGGCCGGCCGTCCGCTCGGCGGCCGGCCGACACCTTCTGGGCGGCGGCCGTGCCCACCGCCTCGGCCGCCCCGCCCGGCATCGCCGGACGCCGGTTCGGCAGCGCCGTGCCCGCGGCCGGGAAGCGTACGGCCGAACGGTTGACTAGTTACTGCCGCGTACCGAAGATCGGGCCATGGATGCCAAGGGGAACGACGCCACCGGCCAGGACGTCACGGGCGGCTCGGGCGAGGCGGGCCGTGCCGGCCGTGCGGGCGACTCCGGTGGCCCGGGCCGCCCGGGCGACCCGCACCGCGCCGGTTACGACGCGGACGTCATCGTCATCGGCGCGGGCCTCGCCGGTCTCGTCGCCACCGCCGAACTGGTGGACGCCGGCCGCACGGTGATCCTCCTGGACCAGGAGCCCGAGCAGTCCATCGGCGGCCAGGCGCACTGGTCCTTCGGCGGTCTCTTCCTCGTCGACTCGTCCGAGCAGCGCCGGATGCGCGTCAAGGACAGCCGCGACCTCGCCCTCCAGGACTGGCTGGGCACCGCGGGCTTCGACCGCGCGGAGGACGCCTGGCCCCGCAAGTGGGCCGAGGCGTACGTCGACTTCGCGGCGGGGGAGAAGCGCTCCTGGCTGCACCAGCAGGGCGTCCGCTTCTTCCCGGTGGTCGGCTGGGCGGAACGCGGCGGCTACGACGCGAACGGCCACGGCAACTCCGTGCCCCGCTTCCACATCACCTGGGGCACCGGCCCCGGTCTCGTCGCCCCCTTCGAGCGCAAGGTCCGCGAGGGCGTCGCCCGGGGGCTCGTGACCTTCCGCTTCCGGCACCGGGTGACGGGCCTGGCCCGTACCGGGGGAGCGGTCGACACCGTCACCGGGGAGGTCCTGGAGGCGTCCTCCGCCGAGCGCGGCACGGCCAGCTCCCGCACCGTCACTGGTGACTTCTCGCTGCGCGCCCAGGCGGTGATCGTCACCTCCGGCGGCATCGGCGGCAACCACGACCTGGTCCGCGCCCAGTGGCCCGAGCGCCTGGGCGCCCCGCCCGAGCACCTGCTCTCCGGCGTTCCCGCGCACGTCGACGGCCTGATGCTCGGCATCACGGAGGCAGCCGGGGCCAGCCACATCAACCGCGACCGGATGTGGCACTACACCGAGGGCATCCAGAACTGGAACCCGATCTGGGCCAAGCACGGCATCCGCATCCTGCCGGGCCCCTCCTCCCTGTGGCTGGACGCGCGCGGCAGGCGGCTGCCCGTCCCCCTCTTCCCGGGCTTCGACACGCTCGGCACGCTCGACCACATCATGAAGACCGGCTACGACTACACCTGGTTCGTGCTCGACCAGAAGATCATCGGCAAGGAGTTCGCCCTCTCCGGCTCCGAGCAGAACCCCGACCTGACGGGCAAGTCCGTGCGCGGCGTACTCGACCGGGCCAGGACCGCCGTCCCCGCCCCGGTCAAGGCGTTCATGGACCACGGCGCCGACTTCGTCGTCGAGAAGGACCTCGCCTCCCTGGTACGCGGCATGAACGCCCTCACCAAGGAACCCCTCATCGACGAGGCCGGCCTGCGCCGCCAACTCGTCGCCCGCGACCGCGAGATGGCCAACCCCTTCACCAAGGACCTCCAGGTCACGGCGATCCACGGGGCGCGCAAGTACCTCGGCGACAAGCTCATCCGCACGGCCGCCCCACACCGCGTCCTGGACCCGAAGGCGGGCCCGCTGATCGCGGTACGCCTGCACATCCTGACCCGCAAGTCCCTCGGCGGCCTGGAGACCGACCTCTCCTCCCGCGTCCTGACCCCGGACGGCACTCCGCTGCCCGGCGTGTACGCGGCGGGCGAGGCGGCGGGGTTCGGCGGCGGCGGCGTCCACGGCTACCGCTCGCTGGAGGGCACGTTCCTCGGCGGCTGCATCTTCTCCGGGCGGGCGGCGGGACGGGCGGCGGCCCGCGAGGTCGTGTAGCCCTGGGGGGCGTGCCCGCCCCTCGGCGCCGGGGGCGGCCGGTCCCGTCCCGTCCGGGCCCGCCCGCTCCCTAGGTGCCCAGCACCTCCACCACCCGGAACCTCTCCGCCACCACCATCGTGTCGTCGTCCACGACGAAGTCCGGGTCCCCCAGGGCCTCCCGCATCTCCTCGCCGTGCCAGAACGCCTCGTGCCCCGCCCGCCACTCGGCCACCGACGTGTGCCCCTCACCCTCGTCCAGCGCGTGCTGGAGGTCCACGTCGCCCAGCCTCAGCACCCGCACCTCCGTGATCTCCAGCACCGCCACCTCCCGCCCCGCCGAGTCGATCAGTGCCGAGCGCTCGCCCACCGGCGGCAGTTCCTCGTCCTCCGCCTCGAACTCGCACAGCAGGCCCGTCGTCGACACCTTCCGGCCCGCGAGCACCGCCGCCACCAACTGGTCCCGCAGCGGCCCCGGCATGGCCAGCAGATACGGCGGGAGCGGCGCGCGGACGCCGGCGGCACCGGCGGAATTCTGATGGTCGTCCATGCGCCCAGACTAGCCACGGCGACCGTGCGACGAGCCCCCTGCCTGGCCCGATGTCACCGACCGTCACCCCAACCGCCCTGCCGTCGCCGCCAGTTCGACATCGACCCGACATGATCCGGCTTGACGCGGAGCAACCCCTACCGCTTTGCTGTGCGTGATCAAAGGCTCACTTGTCGCGCGTCGTGGAGGTACCCCGCGGATGGCCCCTCCTCCGCCCCTTCTCCGTCGCCGTCGCGGCGAACAGCCGCCCGACCCTGCCCTCGACGACACCGAACTCATCGAAGCGCGCGAGCAGTTGGGTCAGGGCAGATGGACCCGGGTGCGCTCCCTCCTCGCCCGTACCGGCGACGACTGGGACCGCCGCGGCCACCGCCTCCTCGTCCTCGCCGCCCCCAAGGGCACCCTGGCCTGGGCGAAGGACTGGCTCATCGCCGAGCCCGAGAGCGCCGACGCCGCAGCCCTGCTGGCCTGTGCCGAAACCCAGGCCGCCCTGCTCGGCAAGGGCTGCCCCGACCGCGCCCGGCAGTCCTGCCGCAAGGCCGCCGGGCTGGTCCCCGAAGACCCCACGCCCTGGCTCGCCCAGCTCCTCCTCGCCCGCCACCTCGGCACCGAGGACGAGGTCACCCAGCTCTACGACCAGGTCAGACTGCGCCACCCCGACCACCACCACGCCCACCACCTGATCATCGCCCGCCTCGCCGAGCGCCGCCCCGACATAGGGCAGGACCCCCTCCACGAGGTGTACGACTTCGCCGCCTGGGCCGCCGAACAGGCCCCCGCCGACTCCCCGCTGGCCGTGCTGCCCGTGATCGCGCACGCCGAGCGCTACCGCGCGCTCGCCGTCGCCGGGCAGATCCCGGCGGAGCCGGAGCTGTCGGGGCACTGGTCGGGCCGCCGCGCCCGGCAGGCCATGAAGGCGGCCTTCGACTGGTGGCTGGAGTGGGAGCGCGAGGACCACCCCCGTTCCCGCGTCGACCTCAACTACCTGGCCCACGCGAAGTTCTGCGAGGGCCGCCACGCCGAGGCCGCCGCCCTGTTCCACCGGATCGGCCCGCACCGTACGGCCGCCCCGTGGTCCTACCCCGACCGGGACCCCTACCAGGCCTTCCGCGCCGCGCGCGGCGTCGTACTCGGAGACGCCTGACCCACCAGACGCACGTCCAGCACCACCGCACCCCCTCCACCCGCCTATCCCGAAGGGAAGACCCCGCGATGGCCACGGGCAGTTCACCCACCCGCACGACCCGAGAGACCGCCAGCGGCGACGCCGGAATCAACACCTACAAGGGCGAGGAGGGCGCCCTGCGCGCCGGCCGCCTCGGCACCCTCGGCCTCCTGCTGTCCGTCCTCGCCGCCAGCGCGCCCCTCATGGTCGTCGCCGGTGTCATGCCCACGATCTTCGGCGTGATGGGCGTGGTCGGCCAGCCGCTGCTCTTCCTGATCCTCGGCGCGGTACTCCTGCTCTTCAGCGTCGGGTACGCCGAGATGAGCCGCCACGTCCACAACGCCGGCGCGTTCTACGCCTACATAGCCCGCGGCCTCGGCGCCACCGCCGGCGCCGGAGCCTCCCTGGTCGCCCTCGTCGCGTACAGCGCGATGCAGGTCGGCATCTTCGGCATCCTCGGCTTCGAGCTCTCCGGCATCTTCGCCACCTACCTCGGCCTCAAGGTCTCCTGGTGGGTCTTCGCCGTGGTCTGCGTCCTCCTCATCGGCTTCCTCGGCTGGCTGAAGATCGACCTCAACGCCAAGGTCCTCGGCGTGCTCCTGCTCATCGAGTGCCTGCTCGTCGTCGTCTTCGACATCGCCGCCGTCGCCGAGCCCGCCAAGGCCACCGGCCTGTCCTTCGCGGCCTTCGACCCGTCCACCCTCACCGGCCCCGGCGTCGCGCTCGGCACCGCGCTCTGCTTCTCCATCGCCGCGTTCGTCGGCTTCGAGCAGGCCCCGGTGTACGCCGAGGAGACCCAGCGCCCGCACGTCATCGTCTCCCGGGTGATGTTCCTCGGCGTCGCCTACTCGGCGATCTTCCTGGCCCTCAGCTCCTGGGCCGTCAGCGTCGCCGCCGGACCCGACAAGGTCTCGAAGCTGGCCACCGACCAGGGGCCGGGCATGCTCTTCACCCTGGTCCAGGAACGCCTCGGCACCACCTTCACCGACGTCCTGCACATCCTCTTCGTCACCGGCATGTTCGCCGCGCTGCTCAGCTTCCACAACGTCGTCGCCCGCTACTCCTTCGCGATGGGCCGCGAAGGCCTCCTCCCGGCCGCCTTCGGCCGTACCAGCAAGACCAGCGGCGCCCCCGCCACCGGCTCCGTCCTCCAGTCCGTGATCTCCCTGATCGTGGTGCTGGCCTTCGCGCTCACCGACGACAAGCCGATCGACGACCCCACCACCCCCGTCCTCCACCTGTTCACCTGGATGGGCAACGTGGGCGCCCTCGGCGTGATCCTCCTCATGGCGGTCGCCTCGTTCGCCGTGATCGCCTTCTTCGTACGACGCGGGGCGGGCGCGGCCCAGAAGTGGCGGCTCCTGTGCTCCGGCCTCGCCGGAACCGCCCTGCTCGGCATCGCGGCCTACACGGTCAAGGACTTCGCCAAGCTGGTCGGCGCCGAGTCCGGCTCCGCGCTGACCTGGATCCTGCCCGCCATCATCGGCGTCACCGCGCTCGGCGGCCTCGCCTACGGAGCCGTCCTCAAGGCCAGGAAGCCCGAGGTGCACGCCCGCATCGGACTGGGCAACGAGGCCTTCCAGCTCGACAAGGCCGCCGGCACGGCCCCGGGGACCACGGGCCGCTGAGCCCACCGGGGCGGGGGCGGCGGCCCGCACACCGCCGCCCCCGCCGCGTCCGCCCGTCATGACGAAAGTCTGACGTCCGCGCGCGAACCTTTGCGCCCGGGACCCGCGAGTGCTCGAATCGAGGGGTGACCCCCCAACCACCGGACCGGCCCGCCCCGTTGCCACGGCCCGCACCCGGACCGCCCGCCGAGCCCGCGTCGCCCCCGACCGCACCGCCCGCGCCCGAGCCGTCCCGCGGCGCGCCCGTCGGCCGCCGCCTGGTCCTCGGCATGCTGGGCCTCGGCGCGGCGGGAGTGGCGGCTGCCCCGTACGTCCAGGAGGGCGTCGACTCCTTCCTCGGCGCGGCGGCGGGCAAGGACCCCACCGGCATCACCGGCCTCCTCCCGAACAGCAGCGGCTTCCGCTACTACTCGGTCGCCGACTCCGTCCCGAAGAAGACCCCCGCCACCTACCGCCTCGACATCGGCGGCCTGGTGGACCGCCCGGCCGCCTACACGCTGGCCCAGCTCCGCGCCCTGCCGCAGACCCGCGTCGTCCGCGACGTCCAGTGCGTCACCGGCTGGCGGGTCCCCGACACCCCCTTCGAAGGCGTACGCCTCTCCCACCTGCTGGACCTCGCCGGAGTCAAACCGGCCGGCCGGGCCCTGCGCTTCCTGTGTTTCGACGGCACGTACAGCGAGAGCCTCACCCTGGACCAGGTCCGCCGCGACGACGTACTGGTGGCCCTGAAGATGCAGGACAGGGACCTCCCGCACAGCCACGGCGGCCCGGTCCGCCTCTACGTCGCCCCCATGTACTTCTACAAGTCGGCGAAGTGGCTCTCCGGCATCAACGTCACCGACCGGGTGCTGCCCGGCTACTGGGAGGAGCTGGGCTATGACGTCGACGCCTGGGTCGGCAGGTCCAACGGACGCACCGACACCCCGACCGTCTGAACCCCCCGCCCGCGTACGGCGCTTCACCCGCGCCGAACGCCTCGTCCACCGCGCGACCGCCACCCTGGCCCTGCTGTGCGTCGCCACCGCCGCCTGCCTCTACCTCCCCTCCCTCGCGGAACTGGTGGGCCGCCGCCACCTGGTGGTCACCGTCCACATCTGGACCGGCCTGCTGCTCCCGGCCCCCTACCTGCTGGGCCTGGCCTCGCGCGCGTTCCGGGCCGACCTTGCGCTGCTGGCGCGCTTCACCGCGTACGACAGGGAGTGGCTGCGCGCGGTGCGCGGACGCCGCGGCCACCGGCCGGCGGGCAAGTTCAACGCGGGCCAGAAGCTGTACGCGGGCTGGATGGCGGGCGCGGGGCTGGTGATGCTCGGCACCGGGCTGCTGATGTGGTTCACCGGCCTGGCGCCGCTGAGCTGGCGCACCGGAGCCACCTTCGTCCACGACTGGCTCGCCCTCGCCGCGGGCGTCGTGATCGCCGGGCACCTGTGGATGGCCCTGACCCACCCCGAAGCCCGCACCGGCATGCGCACCGGCACGGTCGACCGATCCTGGGCCGAGGACGAACACCCGCACTGGGACCCCTGAGCCCACGGGGCCCGGCAGCCCCCCGCCCACCGGCGCCCCTCCCGCCCACCGGCGGCCCCCCTACAACTCCCGCAGCGCCTTCACCGCCCGCTCCACGACCTCCTCCGGCGTCCCCTCCACGCCCACCGTCACCCCGTACTCGTCGCGCCCGAGCCCCTCCAGCGCCGCGAACTGCGAATCCAGCAGCGCCACCGGCATGAAGTGCCCCCTGCGCTCCCGCATCCGCGCCCCGATCAGCTCCCGCGACCCCTCCAGATGGACGAACGCCACTCCCGGCGCCGCCCCCCGCAGCCGGTCCCGGTACGCCCGCTTCAACGCCGAACAGGTCACCACACCGCCCGCCGCGCCCCGTTCCCGGGCCCAGGCCCCCACCCGGTCGAGCCAGGGGAGGCGGTCCGCGTCCGCCAGGGGCACCCCGGCGGCCATCTTCGAGACGTTCGCCGCCGGATGGAAGTCATCACCCTCCGCGTACGCGACGCCCATCCTTTCCGCCAGTAATGTCCCGATTGTGGTCTTCCCTGTACCCGCCACACCCATGACCACTACCGCGTGTGAGAAATTCATCAGCGAGCCTCTTCCTGTCTGTTCACTCTTGACGCACCAGTAACAAGGTCCGAGCATTCTCCGCATGGTCTTGTCAGACAGCCGGACAACCCCCGGCGGAGTCCCCGCGGGCGGCGCCGCTGCCGACGGCGACCCCCTGCAAGGGCTTGTGCCCCGACGCGTCAGCGCCACCGACGTCGTCCTGGCGCAGTTGCGCGCCGCCATCGAGTCCGGCGAACTGGCCGTGGGCGACAAACTCCCCACGGAGGCGGAGATCGGCCGGCGCCACGACGTCAGCCGCTCCGTCGTCCGCGAGGCCCTGCGCACCCTCCAGGCCCTCGGCCTGACGGTCTCCCGCGCGGGCAAGGGCACCTACGTCCGCTCGTCCGGGCCGAACCCGGTCTTCGGCTCGTACTCGGCCCGTGACCTGCTGGAAGTACGCCGACATGTGGAGATCCCCGTGGCGGGGTACGCTGCTTCGCGCCGCACCCGGGACGACATCGACCAGCTGCTGAGGCTGGTCGAGAGCATGGAGCGCGAGACCGACCCCACCGCCTGGGTGGCGCTGGACTCCCTGTTCCACCTCACCGTCGCCGGAGCCTCGGGCAACCCCGTCTTCCAGAAGGTCATCGAAGAGATACGGGACGCCCTGGCGCGGCAGTCCAGCTTCCTCAACCAACTCGGAGACCGACGACGCCAGTCGGACGCCGAGCACCGGGCCCTGGTCGAAGCGATCGTCGAGGGGTCCGAGGGGGCAGCCGTGCACGCCATGGCCGCCCACCTCGAACGCGTCGAGTCCGCACTGCATTCGATCGTGCGCCCCGGTACCGCACATCCCCCACACGAAGGCGAAGCGATACATGAGTGACCGCACCCGCACTGCGGCAGTCGACACCGCCCCGCCGTCCCCTCCCTCGACGTCACGCCACGTCGACCCGGGTGACGAGGGTTACAGCAAGGACCTCAAGTCCCGGCACATCAACATGATCGCCATCGGCGGCGCCATCGGCACCGGCCTGTTCCTGGGCGCCGGCGGCCGCATGGCGGGCGCGGGCCCCTCCCTGGCCATCGCCTACGCCGTCTGCGGCGTCTTCGCGTTCTTCGTCGTCCGCGCCCTCGGCGAGCTGGTCCTCTACCGGCCGTCCTCCGGCGCGTTCGTCTCCTACGCCCGCGAGTTCATGGGCGAGAAGGGGGCGTACACGGCCGGCTGGATGTACTTCCTGAACTGGTCGACCACCGCCGTCGCCGACATCACCGCCGCCGCGACCTACGCGCACTTCTGGGCGATGTTCAGCGACATCCCGCAGTGGATCCTCGCCCTGATCGCCCTGTCCATCGTGCTGACCGCCAACCTCATCTCGGTGAAGTACTTCGGCGAGATGGAGTTCTGGTTCGCGATCGTCAAGGTCGCCGCCCTCGTGGTCTTCATGCTGATCGGCATCTACCTGGTGGTCACCCAGACTCCGGTCGACGGCCACACCCCGGGCTTCTCCACCATCTCCGACGGCGGCGGCATCTTCCCGATGGGCGTCCTGCCGATGCTGATCGTCATCCAGGGCGTCGTCTTCGCGTACGCCTCGGTGGAGCTGTGCGGCGTCGCCGCGGGCGAGACCGAGGAGCCGCACAAGGTGCTCCCCAAGGCGATCAACTCCATCATGTGGCGCGTCGGCATCTTCTACGTCGGCTCGGTCGCCCTGCTCGCCCTGCTGCTGCCGTACACGGCCTACAGCGACAAGCAGAGCCCCTTCGTCACCGTCATGGACAAGATCGGCGTGCCGGGCGCGGCGGGAATCATGAACCTCGTGGTCCTCACCGCCGCCCTCTCCAGCCTGAACTCCGGCCTGTACTCCACCGGCCGCATCCTGCGCTCGATGTCCCTGGCGGGCTCGGCCCCGAAGTTCACCGGCCGGATGAACAAGGGCCAGGTCCCCTACGGCGGCATCCTGCTCACCGCGGGCTTCGGCGTCATGGGCGTCGCGCTGAACTTCTTCGTCCCCAAGAACGCCTTCGAGATCGTCCTGAACTTCGCCTCGATCGGCATCCTCGGCACCTGGGCGATGATCATGATCTGCTCGCTGCTGTTCTACCGCCGCTCGAAGGAGGGCCTGGTCGAGCGCCCCTCGTACAAGCTGCCCTGGGCCCCGTACACCCAGATCGTCACGCTGGTCTTCCTCGCCTGCGTCCTGTTCCTGATGTGGTACGGCGGCGGGGACGGCCGCAAGACCGTGTACTGCCTGCCGGTCATCGCGGCGGCCCTGGTCGGCGGCTGGTTCGTCGTACGCCGCCGGGTCACGGCGATCGCGGCACAGCGCACCGAGGAGTCCGTGCCGCTGTCCGGGAAGCCCTGACCCCCACCCCTCGCCCCGCAGTCGGCCGTCTCTCCCCGGGGAGGCGGCCGATCCGCGTATCGTCGGACGTATTACGAGGTCAGCAGCCCAGAGGTCAGAAAGGACCCCAGATGCCACAGCAGGTGCGCGGCGTGATCGCCCCCGGCAGGAACGAGCCGGTGCGCGTCGAGACGATCGTCGTCCCCGACCCCGGCCCCGGCGAGGCCGTGGTGCGGATCCAGGCCTGTGGCGTCTGCCACACGGACCTCCACTACAAGCAGGGCGGCATCAACGACGACTTCCCCTTCCTCCTCGGCCACGAGGCGGCGGGCGTCGTCGAGTCCGTCGGCCCGGACGTCACCGACGTCGCCCCCGGCGACTTCGTCGTCCTCAACTGGCGCGCGGTCTGCGGCCAGTGCCGGGCCTGTCTGCGCGGCCGCCCCCAGTACTGCTTCGCCACCCACAACGCGAAGCAGCGGATGACCCTGCTCGACGGCACCGAGCTGTCCCCGGCGCTGGGCATCGGCGCCTTCGCCGAGAAGACCCTCGTCGCCGCCGGCCAGTGCACCAAGGTCGACCCCTCGGTCTCCCCGGCCGTCGCGGGCCTCCTGGGCTGCGGCGTCATGGCGGGCATCGGCGCCGCGATCAACACCGGCCAGGTCGGCCGCGGCGACTCGGTCGCCGTCATCGGCTGCGGGGGAGTGGGCGACGCCGCGATCGTCGGCGCCCGCCTCGCCGGCGCGGCGAAGATCATCGCCGTCGACATCGACGACCGCAAGCTCGCCACCGCGAAGTCCATGGGCGCCACCCACACGGTCAACTCGACCTCCGCCGACCCGGTCGAGGCCGTCCGCGAGCTGACCGGCGGCAACGGCGCCGACGTCGTCATCGAGGCGGTCGGCCGCCCCGAGACGTACAAGCAGGCGTTCTACGCCCGCGACCTCGCCGGCACGGTCGTCCTGGTCGGCGTCCCCACCCCCGAGATGACCCTCGAACTGCCCCTCCTGGACGTCTTCGGCCGCGGCGGCGCGCTCAAGTCCTCCTGGTACGGCGACTGCCTGCCCTCCCGCGACTTCCCGATGCTGATCGACCTGCACCAGCAGGGCCGCATCGACCTGGCCGCGTTCGTCACCGAGACCATCGGCCTCGGCGACGTGGAGAAGGCCTTCGCGCGCATGCACGAGGGCGACGTCCTGCGCTCGGTGGTGACCTTCTGATGGCCGTGCGCATCGACCACCTCACCACCTCGGGCACCTTCTCCCTGGACGGCGGCACCTGGGACGTCGACAACAACGTCTGGATCGTCGGCGACGACACCGAGGCGATCGTCATCGACGCCGCCCACGACGCGGACGCCATCCGCGCCGCCCTCGGCGGCCGCACCCTGCGCGCCATCGTCTGCACCCACGCGCACAACGACCACATCGACGCCGCCCCGGCCCTCGCCGAGGCCACCGGAGCGCCGATCCTCCTCCACGAGGACGACCTCCCGCTCTGGAAGCAGACCCACCCCGACCGCGCCCCGGACGGCTTCCTCACCGACGGCCAGGAACTCACCGTCGCGGGCGCCGCCCTCACGGTCCTGCACACCCCCGGCCACGCCCCGGGCGCGGTCTGCCTCTACTCCGAGCCCCTGGCCACGGTCTTCACCGGCGACACGCTCTTCCAGGGCGGCCCGGGAGCCACCGGCCGCTCCTTCTCCCACTTCCCGACCATCATCGACTCGATCCGCGACCGCCTCCTCACCCTCCCCGGGGAGACCGCCGTCCGCACCGGCCACGGCGACCCCACCACCATCGGCGCGGAAGCCCCGCAACTCGCCGACTGGATCGCCCGCGGCCACTGACGCCCGCACCCCACGACGGGGACCCGCCCACCCCGGCCGGCCCCCGTCGTGCCCCCGGCGCCCTCCGCGCCACGGCAACGCAAAAGGACCCCAGATCTCTCTGGGGTCCTTCGCTGGTGTCCGAGGGGGGACTTGAACCCCCACGCCCGATAAAGGGCACTAGCACCTCAAGCTAGCGCGTCTGCCATTCCGCCACCCGGACAAGGTGTCTGCCGTTCGGGGCCGTTCTGCGCTGTCCCGTTCCGACGTGGAAAACAATACCAGGGGTTTCGGGTGCTCGATCACCACCCCTCGCGACCCCTCCCACCTGCATGAACGCCGCATTGCGGGAGAGGACCCCCCTTGGGCGCGCGGGCCCGGGGCGGGAGGATGAGGGGGACCACCAGCAACGCAGTGGGAGGAAGCAGCGTGAGCGAGTCGAACACGACCCGGAAGGTGACCGGCGAGGACGAGGTCGTCGACCTCTGCCGGGATCTCATCCGCATCGACACCAGCAACTACGGCGACCACTCGGGGCCCGGCGAGCGCAAGGCCGCCGAATACGTGGCGGAGAAGCTCGCCGAGGTGGGCCTCGACCCCCAGATCCTCGAGTCGCACCAGGGGCGGGCCTCCACCGTCGCCCGCATCGAGGGCGAGGACCCGTCCCGGCCCGCGCTCCTCATCCACGGCCACACCGACGTCGTGCCGGCGAACGCGGCGGACTGGACGCACGACCCGTTCTCCGGCGAGATCGCCGACGGCTGCGTGTGGGGGCGCGGCGCGGTCGACATGAAGGACATGGACGCGATGACCCTCGCGGTCGTACGGGACAGGCTGCGCAGCGGCCGCAAGCCCCCGCGGGACATCGTGCTGGCCTTCCTCGCCGACGAGGAGGCCGGCGGCACCTACGGGGCCCGGCACCTCGTCGACAACCACCCGGACCTCTTCGAGGGGGTGACCGAGGCCATCGGCGAGGTCGGCGGCTTCTCCTTCACGGTGAACGAGAATCTGCGCCTGTACCTCGTGGAGACCGCCCAGAAGGGCATGAACTGGATGCGGCTCACCGTGGACGGCACCGCCGGCCACGGCTCCATGACCAACAAGGACAACGCCATCACCGAGCTCTGCGAGGCGGTGGGGCGCCTCGGCCGCTACGAGTGGCCGGTGAGGGTGACCAAGACCGTACGGTCCTTCCTGGACGAGCTCTCCGACGCCCTCGGCACCGAGCTCGACCCCGAGAACATGGACGAGACCCTGGCCAAGCTCGGCGGCATCGCCAAGATGGTCGGCGCCACCCTGCGCAACTCGGCCGCGCCGACGATGCTCGACGCCGGGTACAAGGTGAACGTCATCCCGGGACAGGCCAGTGCCCACGTCGACGGCCGCTTCCTGCCGGGGTACGAGGAGGAGTTCCACGCCGACCTCGCCCGCATCCTGGGCCCCCGCGTGAGGATCGACGAGGAGCGCTCGCACCGCGACAAGGCCCTGGAGACGGACTTCGACGGCAAGCTCGTGGACGCGATGCAGGTCGCGCTGCGCGCCGAGGACCCGATCGCCCGCGCCATTCCGTACATGCTCTCCGGCGGCACCGACGCCAAGCACTTCGACGACCTCGGCATCCGCTGTTTCGGCTTCGCGCCGCTCCAGCTGCCCCCGGAGTTGGACTTCGCGGGCATGTTCCACGGCGTCGACGAGCGGGTCCCGGTCGAGGGGCTGCGGTTCGGCGCCCGCGTCCTGGACCGGTTCATCGACCACTGCTGAACGGCATCGCCCAACTGGTCTCCCAACTATTCGCCCACGTGTACGAGGTGAATGAAAAGAGTGAATGGGCTCCTCGGGTCGTAGCCCCGCCGGTTTCTCTTCGTTACAGGTGGTGCGGTCCGCGGCTGGGATCGCACCTTTCAACTAGGAGGAACAATGATCAAGAAGGTCGTCGCTGCTGCGGCTGCTACGGGTGGCCTCGTTCTCGCGGGTGCGGGCATGGCTGTCGCCGACTCGGGTGCCCAGGGTGCTGCGCTGCAGTCCCCCGGTGTCCTCTCGGGCAATGTCGTCCAGGCTCCGATTCACATCCCCGTGAACGCCTGCGGCAACACGGTCTCCGTGATCGGTCTGCTGAACCCCACCTTCGGCAACACCTGCGTCAACCACTGAAGTTGAGCTTCAGGACCCCCTGAGGGTTTGAATTTCCCGGGCGGCCCCGGAGTGCGCGCCATGCACTCCGGGGCCGCTTGGGCTTTCGGCCCGCGGGCAAGCACGCCCGCGGGCTCTTCGGTAGGCAGAGGCAAGGAAATGATCCAATGCGTCAGGTCACCAAAAAAGGTCTGATCACCATGGCGGCCGCCGGTGGCGTGCTCGCTCTGAGCGGCGGTTCCGCGCACGCCGACTCGGGTGCGGAAGGGAACGCGTCGAACTCCCCGGGCGTGCTGTCCGGAAACTCGGTGCAGGTCCCGGTGCACGTCCCGGTCAACGCGTGCGGCAACGCCGTCAGCGTGGTGGGTGTCCTCAACCCCGCGTTCGGCAACGCCTGCGCCAACGCGTCCCGTCCGGCCGCGCCCGGCAAGCCCGGCCGTTCCGGCCCCGACAGGTCCGGCAAGCCCGGCACGCCCGGCAAGCCCGGCACGCGGACCGGCGGCGGTGCGACCGCCGACGGCGACACGAGCAATTCCCCCGGCGTCGGCTCCGGGAACAACGTCAAGGTGCCGGTGCACGTCCCGGTCAACGCGTGCGGCAACGGCGTCAGCGTCATCGGGCTCCTGAACCCGGTGTTCGGGAACGACTGCGCCAACGAGTCCACGCCCGTCACCCCGGAGAAGCCGCCGGTCACGCCCCCCACCCCGGTCGTGCCGCCCACTCCGGTCACCCCCGGCCAGCCGCACACCCCGGGCCGGCCGCACACCCCGCCGCCCGTCCGGACCGTCCCGAACACGCCCGTGCCCCAGCACGTCGCGCAGCCGGTGGCCTCCGAGGCGCTGGCGCAGACCGGTGCCTCCGACGCGCTCGGCACGGTGATCCCGGCGGGTGCGGGCCTGCTCGTCGCGGGCACGATGCTCTACCGCAGGGCACGCTCCCGGGCGTGACCCCGCGGCTGTACGACGCCGGAACGGGACCCGAGGTCCAGGGGCCCGTTCCGCCGGCGAACGCGCGGGAAGCGCGTGCACGCCGAAGACGCCCGGGACGGGGTTTCCCGCTGCCCGGCGTACGCGCCGGGCACCCGGTGACTCACGCGGTGACGCTCACCACGTGGCGCGCAGTTGACGGATGATCCGCCTGCGCAGCCGCACCCGACGACTGCCATCGCGGTGCAGGCTCAGACGGTCCAGCTCCCAGTGTCCGTACTCGGCATGGTCGGTCAGCAGACGGGTCGCTTCCGTGCGGGACACCCCGCGCGGAACGTACACGTCGACAAATTCGTATTCCGGCATCGCATCTATTGTGCGGGCAGAGGTCGTCTACGGATAGCGTCTGCACTATGTCTGATGCCGCTCAGCCCACCGCTGCCGAGGTACGCGCCGCCGCCGAGGCGGTGAAAACCGCGCTGGACCGCCACCTTGAGGCGGTCGAGCGCCGTTCCGGAGACGACGATCCCGCCGTCTACGACGCCTTCAACGAACTGGCCGCAGCCGCGGAGGACTACGACGAGCTGCTCTACGAGCGCTACGACGAGGTCACCCCCTTCGAGATCCCCAGCCCCGAGGACGCCGTGCCCACGCACAAGGGCCCGGTCGACGCGTTCAGCGTGCTGATCCGCCGCGACTACTCCGTCGCCCAGCCGCAGCGCCTGCTCGCCCAGGCCCAGCGGCTCGCCGACCTCGACCCCGACGTCACCGCCAACGGGCTGCCCGCCTCCGCCGGAGTCGTCGGGAGCAGCGCGCAGGCCGCGCTCGGGGTCCTCTTCGGCGAGTACGAACCCGACGAGATCGCCTCCCGGCACAAGGAGTTCGGCCTGGAGGAGGGCGACTCCACCCTGTGGGTGGCCGCCGTGGAGGAACTGCCCGAACCGGGGGAGTGGCTGAACGCCCCCTTCGACAGCGCCGACCAGCGCGACGTCGTGTGCCGCTTCGACGTCAGCTCGGTCTTCGACGACGACGAGATGGACGACTTCGAAGAGGTCTGAGCCCGTTGCGGCACGGCCGAGGGGGCGGACCGCACCGGTCCGCCCCCTCGGCCATGCCCGTGACGCCGTCCCCGTTACGCCGTCTCCTCGGCCGGAGCCGGGCGCAGCAGCTCCGCCAGGCGGGTCGTGCGCGGCTGCGGCACCGCCTCCGCGACGGCGCGCGGCAGCGCCGCGTCCACCCCGTGCACCACCGACAGATGCCGCTCGCCGCGCCCGAACGCCGTGTACACCCACGGCCTGGTCAGCGCCTGCGCCGCGTCGCCCGGCAGCACCACGACCACCGCAGGCCAGCGCATCCCGGCCGCCTGGTGCGCGGTCAGCGCCCACGCGTGCCGTACGGACGCCTCCACCCGCTCCTTCGGCACGACCACGGGCTCCCCGGCGCAGTCCAGGTGCAGCCCGTCCGCGTCCGCGCCCTGCACGACGCCCGGCACCGTGCGGCCCGGGAGGGGGACGTACGCGATCCGGTCGCCCGCGTCGAAGCCGCCGAAGCGGCCGGGGCCGGGGTTGAGACGCTGCTTGAGCGCCGCGTTCAGCGCCCGCGTCCCGGCCGAGCCGCCGTGGCCCGGGGTGATGACCTGGGTGTGCCCGGCCTCGATCCCGAAGGCGCGCGGCACCGAGTCCGCGACCAGCTGCACCGTGCGGTGCACGGCCTCGCCCGCGTCGCGCACCGGCACGATCACGACCTCCTTGCCGGGGGCCGCCACCTGGTTCAGCTCACCGATGCCGATGCCGGAGACCAGCTCGCCGATCGGGCCCGGGTCGGGCGTGCGGGAGGCCACCTGCGGGCAGGCGCGGGCGCTCAGTACGTCCGCGAAGACCTGCCCGGCACCGGCCGACGGCAGCACGTTCGGGTCGCCGCTGAGGACCAGACGGGCCCCGTCGGGCAGTGCCTCGACGAGCACCGCGCCGGTCTCCACGTCGAGCTGGGGCGCGTCGAACACCACCAGCAGGTCCAGGTCGAGCGCCCCGTCGGCGTCCCGGCCCGGCCCCTCCGCGCCGGACAGCAGACCGGCGAGGGTGACCGCCCAGGCGGTGTCCGCGCCCCCGTCCGCCTCGCGGGCGTGCAGCGCGGCGGCCACCCGGTCGCGGCCGTCGCGGCTGTGCGTGGCGGCGTAGGCCCGCAGACCCAGCCGGTGGGCGGCGCTCAGCAGGGCGGCGGCCTCGGCGCGGGACGCCTCGCCGCCGGTGTGGGCGACCAGGCCGTGGCCGGCCACCGCGCGCACCAGGTCACCGGCGGAGCCCGGCACCTGCTCCCACTCCCCGGCGTCCTCCACGGGGGAGTTCACCAGACGGGCCAGGCCGTCGGCGAGGCTCTCCTCGGCCATCGCGTACCGGTCGAGGCCGAGCAGGGCCGGGGCGGGCTCCGCCGGCTCCTCCGCCGGTTCGGGGGAGTCCTCGTCGTGCTCCGCCTCCGGTTCCTCCGCGGTCCCGTCCTGGAGGGCGAGCGCGACGCCCTCGGCGAGCGCGTGCGCCACCGCCTCCTCGGGGTCCGGCACCGAGAACCCGGCGAGGGCCTTGCACACCTGCTCCGCCGTGACCGCCGTGTGGCCCTTGAGCGCGGCCCGCTCCAGCAGCCAGCCCACCAGCGCGGCGGCCCGGCGCCCGTCGGCGGGACCGCACTCCGCGCCGAGCAGCGCCCGGGCGAACCCGTCGGCCTGCTCGGGCGCCGTCCCGGGCACCGACAGCAACTGCCAGGGATCGGCGCGCAGCACCTGCGCGGCCTGTTCGCCGAGCACCCGGGCGACCTCGCCCGCGAGCGCCTCGGGGGCACCGCCCGCGGTCAGGACCTCCGTCACGTCCGCGACCGTCTCCGGCGCGGCGGCGGCCTGCGACGGCACGGCCGAGGGGGCGGCCGGGGCGGGGGCGGCGACCGGAGCGGAAACGGCACGCGGCGGCGCGGGCGCGGGCTCCGGCACGAACGCGGTGGCCGGCCTGGCGCCGCTCTCCACCGCCTTGACGGCAGCCATCAGATCGGCCGCCGTGCCGCTGAGCTTGGCCCCGGCGGAGATGGCGGCCTTCTCCGCCTTGCGCTGCTCGATCTTCGCCCGGAGCTCGCGCTGCGCGGCCAGTTCGGCCTCGGCCTCGGAGAGCTGCGGCGCGGCCGGGGCGTCCCCGGCATCGGCCTGCGCGTCGTTCGCGGTGTCTGCCCGCGCGTCATTCGTGGTGTCGGCCTGCGCGTCGCTCGCGGCTTCTGCCCGTGCGTCGGCCGACGCGTCGTCCGCGGCGTCCTCCGTCTCGGGGTGGTCGTCCGCCGTGTCCGTCTGCTCCACCGGCCCGGTGTCCTCGTGCTCCTCGGCCCGTGCGGCCGGTGTCGTGGCGGCTGTGTCGTCGTCCGGTGTCCCGGCCGCCGGGTCGGCGGCGGGGTCGGCCGGGGGGACGGGGGTCTCCCCCCGGGGGTGCGCGGTCACAGCGTGCTCCAGTCCTGGTCGGGATAGCGGTGCACGGGCGCGGACACGTCGTCCAGCGCTCGGCAGATCTCGTCAGGAAGACTAAGCGCCTCCACTGACAACGCCGCCGCGAGCTGCTGCGCGTTGCGCGGCCCGATGATCGGCGCGACCACCCCGGGCCGGTCCCTGACCCAGGCCAGCGCCACCTGGAGCGAGGTCGTGGCCAGCCCGTCGGCGGCGATGGCGACGGCGTCGACGATCCGGTCCGCCGCGTCGTCGAGGTAGGGGGCGACGAACCCCGAGAGGTGGTCGCAGGCCCCGCGCGAGCCGGGCGGCAGCCCGTGCCGGTACTTGCCGGTCAGCACGCCCCGGCCGAGCGGCGAGGAGGGCAGCAGTCCGATCCCGAGGTCCATCGCGGCGGGCAGCACCTCGCGCTCCACGCCCCGCTGGAGCAGGGAGTACTCCATCTGCGTGCTGGCCAGCCGGGTCCGTGTCCCGGGAGCCGCCAACTGCCAGGTGCCCGCCTTCGCCAACTGCCAGCCGCAGAAGTTGGACACCCCCGCGTAGCGCGCGCGGCCGCTGGAAACAGCGAGGTCCAAGGCCTGGAGCGTCTCGTCGAGCGGGGTGCCGGGATCGAAGGCGTGGACCTGCCAGATGTCCACGTGGTCGGTTCCCAGCCGCTCCAGCGAGGCGTCCAGGGCGGCCAGCAGGTGCCCGCGCGAGCAGTCGAAACGGCGGTCCGGGTCGAGCACGCTGCCCGCCTTGGTCGCGATCACCAGGTCCCGGCGCGGAACCAGACGTTCCAGGAGCCGCCCGACCACGTACTCGGCGTCGCCGTCCCCGTACACGTCGGCGGTGTCGACGAGCGTGCCGCCCGCGTCCCAGAAGGCCTTCAACAGACCGGCGGCGTCGTGCTCGTCGGTGTCCCGGCCCCAGGTGAGGGTGCCCAGCCCGATTCTCGATACGCGCAGGCCCGTGCGGCCGAGGTGCCTCTGCTCCATGGCCGCGAGATTACTGGTCCCCCCGCCCGCTCGAAGGAGGCCTGTGGACAACCCGCCGACGGCGTGGCGCGGGACCCCGGGGACAACCCGCCGAACGATACGCCGCGAGGCCCGGCGGACGACCCGCACTGACGTATCGCCCGCCGGCGCGCTAGAGTCCGCCCCACCACAACGTTACCGGTGAGTAAGGGAGCGACGCATGCAGCTCGGGATCAACCTCGGCTACTGGGGAGCGGGCATGGACGGCGACAACCTCGCCGTCGCCAAGGAGGCCGACCGCCTCGGCTACGCGGTCTGCTGGGCCGCCGAGGCCTACGGCTCGGACGCCCCCACCGTGCTCTCCTGGGTCGCCGCCCGGACCGAGCGCATCGACATCGGCTCCGCGATCATGCAGATCCCGGCCCGCCAGCCCGCCATGACCGCGATGACCGCCGCCACCCTCGACTCGCTCTCCGGCGGCCGCTTCCGGCTCGGTCTCGGCGTGTCGGGGCCGCAGGTCTCCGAGGGCTGGTACGGCGTGAAGTTTGACAAGCCGCTCGCCCGCACCCGCGAGTACGTGGAGATCGTCCGCCGGGCCATGTCCCGCGAGCGCCTGACGTACGAGGGACAGCACTGGACCCTGCCGCTGCCCGACGGTCCCGGCAAGCCCATCAAGCTGACCGTGCACCCCGAGCGCGAGACCATCCCGCTCTACATCGCCGCCATCGGCCCCAAGAACCTGGAGCAGACCGGCGAGATCGCCGACGGCGCCCTGCTGATCTTCCCCTCCGCCGAGCACCTCGAGGAGACCGCGATCGCCCCGCTGCGCGCGGGCCGCGAGAAGGCCGGGAAGACGATGGACGGCTTCGACGTCTGCCCCACCCTGCCGCTCGCCGTCGGCGACGACGTGGACGCGCTGGCCGACATGTTCCGCCCGTACACCGCGCTCTACGTCGGCGGCATGGGCAGCCGCAGGCAGAACTTCTACAACAGCCTCGCCCGGCGCATGGGATACGAGAAGGAGGCCGCCGAGATCCAGGACAAGTACCTGGGCGGCGACAAGGACGGCGCGGCCGCCGCCGTGCCGCACCGGCTCATCGACCAGACCACCCTGCTCGGCCCGGTCGAGCGGATCGCCGAGCGGATGCAGGCGTACGCCGCCGCCGGAGTCACCACGCTGACGCTGGCGCCCGCCGGGTTCACGCTGGAGGAGCGGATCACCGCACTGCGGGCGGGCACCGAGGCGCTGGAGCGCGCCGGACTGGCCTAGTCCGTGAGGAACTGAACGGGCCTGGTGCACAAGGGAGTTGAGAAGTCCGCGGCCGTGGTGGGGGCTCGGGGGTCTTCCCCGCCACGGCCGTCACGGAGCACAACGCGCCGACGTCCGCTCGGTTACGCCCCGCGGGGGGATTCGGCGGGATCGCCCGCCCCCGCACGCGGACGACGCGGGGGAGCGCCCGCCGCTCCCGCCGCCCCCACGGCCCTCACAGCCAGCCGCGCCGCTTGAACAGCCGGTACAGACCCAGCTCGGCGACCACCATCACGATCAGCACCGCGTAGTAGCCCCACGCCCACTTCAGCTCCGGCATGTGCTCGAAGTTCATGCCGTAGACACCCGCCACCATCGTCGGCACGGCCGCCATTGCCGCCCACGCCGAGATCTTGCGCATGTCGTCGTTCTGCCGCACCCCCATCTGCGCCAGATGCGCCGACAGGATGTCCGACAGCAACCGGTCCAAACCCTCCACCTGCTCGTTCACCCGGGTCAGGTGGTCGCTGACATCGCGGAAGAAGGGCTGCGCGTGCTCGTGCACGAACGGCAGCCCGGGGCTGGTGAGCCGCAGCATCGGCTGTGCCAGCGGCCCCGTCGCCCGCCGGAACTCCAGCACCTGCCGCTTGAAGGTGTAGATGCGCCCCGCCGTGCCCTTCGCCTGGCCGCTCTGCGGCTGGAAGACCTCCGCCTCCAGCTCCTCCAGGTCCGTCTGGAGCTCCGCCGCGACCAGCAGGTAGTGGTCCACGACCACGTCGCTGATCGCGTACAGCACCGACGTCGGACCGTGCGCCAGCAGCTCCGGATTGGCCTCCAGGCGCTTGCGCACGTCCTTCAGCGGGGTGCTCGCCCCGTGCCGCACGGTCACCACGAAGGAGTCACCGACGAAGACCATCAGCTCGTCCGTGCTCACCGCGTCGCTCTCCGGCTCGTAGAGCACCGGCTTGAGCACGGCGAACAGGGAGTCCTCGTACACCTCCAGCTTCGGCCGCTGATGCGCCGACAGGGAGTCCTCCACGGCCAGCGGATGCAGCCCGAACTCGGAGGTGACCATGTCGAACTCCTTCTCCGTCGGCTCGTGCAGCCCGATCCACAGGAACCGGTCCTGGGAGGAGCGCGCCTCCTCGAGCGCCTCGGAGAAGTCGGTGGGGCCCTCGGTCCTGCGGCCCTCGCGGTAAATGGCGCAATCGACGATCACGGCGTGCATTCTCCTTGCATACGGGGTCCCACGCACCCGGAAGCGGTCGTCGGCCTAGGCTGAGGGGCATGGCCACGCTGATCCTCGTACGGCACGGACGTTCCACCGCCAACACTGCCGGGCTCCTCGCCGGGCGCACCCCCGGGGTCGCGCTCGACGAACGCGGCGCCGAACAGGCCGCGGCGCTGCCCGGACGGCTCGCCGCCCTGCCGCTCGCGGCGGCCGTCACCAGCCCGCTGCAACGCTGCGACGAGACCCTGCGCCCGCTCCTCGCCGCCCGCCCCGAGCTGCCCCTGCACACCGAGGAGCGCATCAACGAGTGCGACTACGGCGACTGGTCGGGGCGCAAGCTCGGCGAACTCACCGACCACCCCCTCATGGACGTGGTGCAGCGGCACGCGTCGGCCGCCGCGTTCCCCGGCGGCGAGTCGATGCGCGCCATGCAGGCCCGCGCCGTGGACGCCGTACGCGACTGGAACGCGCGCATCGAGGCCGAGCACGGCCCCGACGCCCTGTACGTGATGTGCTCGCACGGCGACATCATCAAGTCCCTCGTCGCGGACGCGCTCGGCCTGCATCTCGACCTCTTCCAGCGCATTCACGTCGATCCGTGTTCCCTGACGGTGATCCGTTACACGAGGCTGCGGCCCTTCCTCGTACGCCTGGGCGACACCGGCGACCTCTCAGGACTCGCACCGGCCCCGGGCGACGCGGGCGCCCGCAGCGGAGACGACGCAGCCGTGGGGGGCGGAGCGGGAGCACCGTGATCTCCGCGCGCAGTAGGGTGGTCGCGCCGTAAACCATTTACGCCGCTGCACCCCCAGCCCCTCGAACCGATGGAGATCAGGACGTGTCCCGTCAGGTGTTCCTCTACGACCCGCCGGAGCGTTTCGTGGCCGGTACGGTCGGGCTGCCTGGCCGCCGTACCTTCTTCCTCCAGGCCTCGGCGGCCGGCCGTGTCACCAGCGTCTCCCTGGAGAAGGCCCAGGTCGAGGCGCTGGCCGAACGCATCGACGAGCTCCTGGACGAGGTCGTGCGCCGCACCGGCGGCAACGCCCCCGTCCCCGCCGTCGCCCCCGCCGACGTGCACGACACCGCCCCCCTGGACGCCCCCGTCGAGGAGGAGTTCCGGGTCGGCACCATGGCGCTCGCCTGGGACGGCGACGACCAGCGCATGATCGTCGAGGCGCAGGCCCTCGTGGAGCTCGACGTCGACACCGACGAGGACCTCGCCGAGGCCGAGGAGCGCATGCTCCAGGACGAGGAGAACGGGCCGCCCATGCTGCGCGTGCGCCTCAGCGGAGCCCAGGCCCGCGCCTTCGCCAAGCGCGCCCTGGACGTCGTGAACGCGGGCCGCCCGCCGTGCCCGCTGTGCAGCCTGCCGCTCGACCCGGAGGGACACGTATGCCCGCGCCAGAACGGATACCGGCGGGCCCTGTGACGGACCCCGCGACGCTGCTGGCCAAGGGCGACCTCAAGGTGCTCGGCCAGGTCCGCGAGGCCTCCAACGCGGTCCTGTACTGCGAGATCGCCTCCGAGGGCGAGACGGCCACCTGCGTCTACAAGCCGGTCGCCGGCGAGCAGCCCCTGTGGGACTTCCCCGACGGCAACCTGGCCCGCCGGGAGGTCGCCGCGTACGAGATCTCCGAGGCGACCGGGTGGGGCCTGATCCCGCCGACCGTGCTGCGCGACGGCCCGTACGGCGAGGGCATGTGCCAGCTGTGGATCGAGGGCGACCCGGAGGCGGGCGGCGCGCTGCTGGCCCTCGTCGAGGACGAGGAGGCGGCGGACGGCTGGAAACCGGTGGTCCTCGCCGAGGTCGAGGAGGGCCGCACGGCCCTGCTCGTGCACGCCGACGACGCCCGCCTGCGCCGCCTCGCGGTCCTGGACGCGGTGATCAACAACGGTGACCGCAAGGGCGGCCACCTGCTGCCCTCGGGCGACGGCCGCCTCTACGGCATCGACCACGGCGTCTCCTTCCACGTCGAGGACAAGCTGCGCACGCTCCTGTGGGGCTGGGCGGGCGAACCCCTGACGCCGGAAGCCCTGGACGTGCTGGAGGAACTGTCCGCGCGGCTCGCCGACGGCACCCCGCTGGCCACCCGGATGGCCGAACTGATCACACCGGCGGAACTGGCCGCACTGCGGGAACGGGTCGCCGCCCTGCGCACGTCCGGCGTGCACCCCGCCCCGAGCGGCCAGTGGCCCGCGATCCCGTGGCCGCCGGTGTGAGCGCCTGCCGCACGGGCGCGGGAGGGCACAAGACGGCGTAATCGGTCAAGATCCCGATCCGGCTCGTAACCGGAACATGCGTCCGGTTACGCTCGTGACATGCATGCCTGGCCCGCTTCTGAGGTCCCCGCCCTGCCCGGCAAGGGCCGCGACCTCCAGATCCACGACACCGCGACCAACGGGTTGATCACCCTCGACCCCGGTCCCGTCGCCCGTATCTACGTGTGCGGCATCACGCCGTACGACGCGACCCACCTCGGGCACGCGGCGACCTACAACGCGTTCGACCTCGTACAGCGCGTGTGGCTCGACACCAAGAGGCAGGTCCACTACGTCCAGAACGTGACGGACGTCGACGACCCCCTGCTGGAGCGCGCGATCCGCGACGGCGTCGACTGGACCGGTCTCGCCGAGCGCGAGACCGCCCTCTTCCGCGAGGACATGACGGCCCTGCGCATGCTGCCGCCGCAGCAGTACGTGGGCGCGGTCGAGGCGATCCCGGGCATCGTGCCGCTCGTGGAACGCCTCCGGGACGCGGGCGCCGCCTACGAACTCGAGGGCGACGTCTACTTCTCCGTCGCCGCCGACCCGCACTTCGGCGAGGTCTCCGGGCTCGACGCCGAGGCCATGCGGCTGCTGTCCGCCGAACGCGGCGGCGACCCGGACCGGCCGGGCAAGAAGAACCCGCTGGACCCGATGCTGTGGATGGCCGCCCGCGACGGCGAGCCGAGCTGGGACGGGGCCTCGCTCGGCCGCGGCCGCCCCGGCTGGCACATCGAGTGCGTCGCCATCGCCCTGGAACACCTGGGCATGGGCTTCGACGTGCAGGGCGGCGGCTCCGACCTCGCCTTCCCGCACCACGAGATGGGCGCCTCGCACGCGCAGGCCCTGACGGGCGAGCACCCCTTCGCCAAGGCGTACGTCCACGCGGGCATGGTCGGCCTGGACGGCGAGAAGATGTCCAAGTCGCGCGGCAACCTGGTCTTCGTCTCCACCCTCCGCCGCGAGGGCGTCGATCCGGCCGCCATCCGGCTGGCCCTGCTCTCCCGCCACTACCGCTCCGACTGGGAGTGGACCGACCAGGTACTCGCCGACGCGGTGGCCCGCCTCGGCCGCTGGCGCGCGGCGGTCTCGCGCCCGGACGGCCCGTCGGCGGACGCGCTGGTGGAGGAGATGCGGGAGGCCCTCGCGCACGACCTCGACGCCCCGGCGGCCCTCGCGGCGGTGGACCGCTGGGCCGACCTCCAGACCTCCGCCGGCGGCACGGAGGAGGGCGCTCCGGGCGTCGTCTCCCGTGCGGTGGACGCGCTGCTGGGCGTCGCGCTGTAGTTCCCGTCGGTTACGTACGCGGGTCGGGGCCCCGGTGGGCCCCGGCCCGCGTTCTCGTGGCCCGGGGGCGCGGCCGGCCACCGGCGCGTTCCGGCCGGAGCCCGCGTGCGGCGGGGGAGATGTGAGGGGGTGGTCGCGTTCTCCTGTTCCCAGGGACACGTGTCGGAAGCGGGCCCGGGCACGAGGAAGCGGACTTCGGGCGCGAGCAAGCGGATTCCGGACGCGAGCAAGCGCGTCCGGTGACGAAGAGGCGCGTCCGGGCGCGAACCAGCGCGTCCGGTGACGAGAAGCCGTGTCCGGACGCGGGTGAGGGGCGGCATCCAGGATGCCGCCCCTCACCCGTCCCGCCGCCCTACGGCTTCACTCTCCGCCGCCGGAGTCCCCGGACCCCGGCCCCGCCGAGGAACCGTCCGCGCCGCCGTCGTCACCGCCCCCGCCGTCCGGACCGCTCTCGTCCGTGCCCGTGCGGGGCTTCTTCGGCGGCCTGCTGCGGCCGCCGGAGGCGTCGCGCAGGTACGCCGCACCGCCGGTCGCCGTCTCACCGCCCTCCGTCGCGTGGGCGGCGCCGCCCGGTCCGGCCCCGGGGTCGCGCCGGCGCAGATACCGCTCGAACTCGCGGGCGATGGCCTCGCCGGAGGCCTCCGGCAGGTCCGCGGTGTCCCGCGCCTCCTCCAGCGACTGCACGTACTCCGCCACCTCGCTGTCCTCGGCCGCGAGCTGGTCCACGCCCAGTTGCCAGGCCCGCGCGTCCTCGGCCAGCTCGCCGAGCGGGACGCGCAGCCCGATCAGGTCCTCCAGGCGGTTCAGCAGGGCCAGCGTCGCCTTCGGGTTCGGCGGCTGCGACACGTAGTGCGGCACCGCCGCCCACAGGCTCACCGCCGGAACCCCGGCGTGCGTGCACGCCTCCTGGAGGATGCCGACGATGCCCGTGGGGCCCTCGTAGCGGGTCTCCTCCAGGTCCATCGTCCGTGCCAGGTCCGGGTCGGAGGTCACCCCGCTGACCGGCACCGGGCGGGTGTGCGGGGTGTCGCCGAGCAGTGCGCCCAGGACCACCACCATCTCCACGCCCAGTTCGTGCGCGAAGCCCAGGATCTCGTTGCAGAACGAGCGCCAGCGCATGGACGGTTCGATGCCCCGCACCAGCACCAGGTCGCGCGGTTTGTCGCCGCCGGTGCGCACCACGGAGAGCCGGGTCGTCGGCCAGGTGATCTTGCGTACGCCGTTCTCCAGAAAGACGGTCGGCCGGTTGACCTGGAAGTCGTAGTAGTCCTCGGCGTCGAGCGCCGCGAACACCTCGCCCTTCCACTCCCGGTCGAGATGGGCGACCGCTGCCGAGGCGGCGTCACCTGCGTCGTTCCAGCCTTCGAACGCGGCCACCATGACCGGGTCGACCAGCTCGGGAACTCCGTCGAGCTCGATCACCCAGCGCCTCCTTCATCCGTCTTCCTACGCTTCATACGGCGTTTCCCCCGTCCGAATCCCCCCACCTTACGCATGCGGGAAGCGTGCCCTCCGGGCACCGAATCAATCGAAATCGGCCAGATTGGAGACGTCCGATCTTCCTCACCGGAAGCAGACACTCCGCTTCTGTCACGCGCCGCACCGGAGGTCCGCGCGGCCCGTGCGGCACCCGGGCCGGGCCCCTACAGCGTCGACCTGAGCCACTGCTCCACGCTCGCGATGTGCACCGTCGCCCACGACCGCGCCGCCTCCGCGTCCCGGGCCCGCAGCGCCCCCAGGATCGCCCGGTGCTCGTGCAGGGTGCGGCTGATCGCGTCCTCCTGGGTCAGCCCGCGCCACACCCGCGCCCGGGTGGTCGGCCCGGACAGCCCGTCCAGCAGCGAGCACAGCACCGAGTTCCCCGCACCCCGTACGATCGCGCGGTGGAACTCCAGGTCGGCGGCGACCAGTTCCTCCACCGACGGCGCGTCGCCCAGCGCGTCGAGCTGCTCCTCCAGGGCGTCCAGCGCCGCGTCGTCGAGCAGCCCGCACGCCATCGCCGTCGCGGCCGGCTCCAGGATTCTGCGTACGGCCAGGAACTCCAGCACCGTGTCGTCGCGGTGGAAGTCCACGACGAAGCTCACCGCCTCCAGCAGGAGCTGCGGATCGAGGCTGGTCACGTACGTGCCGTCGCCCTGGCGGACGTCCAGGATCCGTATCAGGGACAGCGCCCGGACCGCCTCGCGCAGGGAGTTGCGCGACAGGCCCAGCTCGGCGGCGAGCACGCTCTCCTTGGGCAGCCGGTCGCCGGGACGCAGCGCACCCGAGACGATCATGCCCTTGATACGCTCGATGGCCTCGTCGGTGACGGCCATGGCCCGACCTCCTGCTCCGGCCCGGCCCACCGCCAGACATCCGACCTATGCTCGCACGCCGGACGCGGCCCCGGAGGCGGTATCACCGCGGGCCCGGAACACGACGGCGGGCGGACCCCCGAAGGAGCCCGCCCGCGCCGCCCGCCCGTGCGGCGGTGCCTACGCCTCCCGGCGCAGCACCCGCTCGACCTTCTCCCGTACGTCGTCCGTGGCCAGGCCCCGGATCGTCAGGGTGGTCCGGCGGCGCAGCACGTCGTCCGCGGTCTCCGCCCACTCGTGGTCGCGCGCGTACACCACCTGCGCCCAGATCTCCGGGGCGTCCGGGTGGATCCGCTCGGCCAGCGCGGGGTCGTCGGCGGCCAGGCGCGCGATGTCGAAGGACAGCGAACCATAGTGCGTGGCCAGGTGCCGGGCGGTCTCCGGGGCCATCCGCGGGCCGGGCGTCCCACCGTCCACCAGCAGCCGGTGCGCGACCGCGTTCGGGTTCGCGATGCCCGGCAGCGGCAGCTTCTTCGGCAGCTCGGAGATCGGCTCCATGTCCTCGCCCAGCGGGTGGCCGGGCAGCGAGGCCAGCTTGTTCATCACGGTGCGGCCGATGTGGCGGAAGGTCGTCCACTTGCCGCCGGCCACCGACAGCATCCCGCCGCGGCCCTCGGTCACGACGGTCTCGCGCTTGGCCTTCGAGGTGTCGCCGGGCCCGCCGGGCAGCACGCGCAGACCCGCGAAGGAGTACGTGATCAGGTCCCGCGACAACTGCTGGTCGCGGATGGAGAACGCGGCCTCGTCCAGGATCTGGGTGACGTCGCGCTCGTTGACGGCCACGTCCGCCGGGTCGCCCTCGTACTCCTCGTCGGTGGTGCCCAGCAGGAGCTGGTCCTCCCACGGCAGCGCGAAGGTGATCCGGTACTTGTCGATGGGGGTGGCCAGCGCCGCGTTCCACGGCGAGGTGCGCTTGAGCACCAGGTGCGCGCCCTTGGACAGGCGGATCGAGGGCGCGGAGTTGGGGTCCTCCAGCTTGCGCAGGTGGTCCACCCACGGGCCCGTGGCGTTCAGCACCAGCCGGGCGTCGACGCCGAACTCGGTGCCGTCCATGCGGTCCCTGAGCTCCGCGCCCGTCACCCGGCCGTGCGTGAAGCGCAGCCCCGTGACCTCGGCGTGGTTGAGGACGGTGGCTCCCGACGCGACGGCGGCGCGCACCGTCATGAGGGCCATCCGGGAGTCGTTCATCTGGTCGTCGCCGTAGACCGCGACGGCCTTCAGGTTGTCCGTGCGCAGCTCCGGCACGTCCTTGGCGGCGCGCGCCGGCGATATCACGTGCCCGACGCCGTCACCGAAGGCGGACAGCGCCGAGTACGCGAAGACGCCCGCACCCAGCTTGGCCGCGCCGTGCGGGCCCCCCTTGTACACGGGGAGGTAGAAGGTCAGCGGGTTCGACAGGTGCGGGGCCACGTCGCGCGAGACCGCACGCCGCTCGAAGTGGTTCTCCGCGACCAGCTTCACCGCACCGGTCTGGAGGTACCGCAGCCCGCCGTGCAGGAGCTTGGAGGAGGCGGAGGAGGTGGCCCCGGCGAAGTCGCCGGCGTCCACCAGCGCCACCCGCAGCCCGGACTGCGCGGCGTGCCAGGCGGTGGAGATGCCCAGGATGCCGCCGCCGATCACCAGGAGGTCGTACGTCGCCTTGGAGAGCCGCTCCCGGGTCTCGGCACGGCTCGCGGTGGAGCCGTCGTCCGGTCGCGCCCCGTGGGTCGGGCCGCTGTGCAGGGTGGTCATGTCGCTCGCTCCTCTTCGCAGACACTGCTTCAGATCTCGTTGCGCGGACCGCGGCGGATCCCTGTCGATCCGCCGCGCACCCGCCCGACCTGCGCAGTCGTGTCAGTTCTCGTCTTCTTCGAGCCAGCCCATGGTCCGCTCGACGGCCTTGAGCCAGCTCTTGTACTCGCGGTCCCGGGTGTCCGCGTCCATCCGCGGCGTCCACTCGGCGGCCCGGCGCCAGTTGGCGCGCAGCTCGTCGGTGGAGGACCAGAAGCCGACCGCGAGACCGGCCGCGTACGCCGCGCCCAGACACGTGGTTTCGGCGACCATCGGACGGACGACCGGGGCGTCCAGGAAGTCCGACAGGGTCTGCATCAGCAGGTTGTTGGAGGTCATGCCGCCGTCGACCTTCAGCGCCGTCAGCTCGACACCGGAGTCCTTGGTCATGGCGTCGGTGATCTCACGGGTCTGCCAGGCGGTCGCCTCCAGCACGGCGCGCGCGATGTGCGCCCGGGTGACGTACCGGGTCAGACCCGCGATCACGCCGCGGGCGTCGGAGCGCCAGTACGGGGCGAACAGACCGGAGAACGCGGGCACGAAGTACGCGCCGCCGTTGTCCTCCACGCTGGAGGCCAGCGTCTCGATCTCCGCGGCGGTCTTGATCATGCCCATCTGGTCGCGCATCCACTGCACCAGCGAACCGGTGACCGCGATGGAACCCTCCAGCGCGTAGACCGGCTTCTGCTCGCCGATCTGGTACCCGACGGTCGTCAGCAGCCCGTTGTAGGAGTTGACGGGCTCCTCGCCGGTGTTCATCAGCATGAACGTGCCGGTGCCGTACGTGGACTTTGCCTCGCCCTCGGAGAAGCAGGTCTGGCCGAACAGGGCCGCCTGCTGGTCGCCGAGCGCGGAGGCGACCGGCACGCCCTGGAGGACGCCGGACGCGGCGTGGCCGTACACCTCGGCGGAGGACTTGATCTCCGGGAGGACGGCGGCCGGGATGTCCATGGAGTGCAGGATCTTCTCGTCCCACGCCATCTTGTGCAGGTTCATCAGCAGGGTGCGCGAGGCGTTGGTGACGTCGGTGACGTGCACGCCGCCGTTCACGCCGCCGGTGAGGTTCCAGATGACCCAGGAGTCCATGGTGCCGAAGAGGATGTCGCCGGCCTCGGCCTTCTCGCGCAGGCCCTCGACGTTGTCCAGCAGCCAGCGGATCTTCGGGCCCGCGAAGTAGGACGCCAGCGGCAGGCCGGTCTCGCGGCGGAAGCGGTCCTGGCCGACGTTGCGGCCGAGCTCCTTGCACAGGGCGTCGGTGCGGGTGTCCTGCCAGACGATGGCGTTGTGGACGGGCTGACCGGTGTTCTTGTCCCAGAGCAGCGTGGTCTCGCGCTGGTTGGTGATGCCGATCGCCTTGACGTCGGCGGCGGAGATGCCCGCCTTGACGACGGCCCCGGCGACGACCTCCTGGACGTTCTCCCAGATCTCGGCGGCGTCGTGCTCCACCCAGCCCGGCTTCGGGAAGATCTGCTCGTGCTCCTTCTGGTCGACCGCGACGATGCGGCCGTCCTTGTCGAAGACGATGCAGCGACTGGACGTGGTGCCCTGGTCGATCGCGGCGATGAAGGGCCCTGCGGTGTGTGCGTCGGTCACGGTGTGCTCCTCGAAGTCTTGTGTCGTACGGCTCGGCAGGTCGGGCGCGGGGTCAGACGAAGGCGAGCTGGTGGATACCGCCCGCGATCGCCCCGCCGAGCAGCGGGCCGACCACCGGGACCCAGGCGTACCCCCAGTCGGAGCCGCCCTTGTTCGGCAGCGGGAGCAGCGCGTGCACGATGCGCGGCCCCAGGTCGCGGACCGGGTTGATGGCGTACCCGGTGGGACCGCCCAGCGAGAGGCCGATGCCGACGACCACGAACGCGGTGATCATCGCGCCCAGCACGCCCGGACCCTTGGGGTCGTCGGGGGACACGCCCGGGATCATCGACTGGGTGAGGATCGCCAGGACCAGCACGACCGTCGCTATGACCTCGGTCAGGAGGTTCTGCGCGGCGTGCCGGATCTCGGGACCGGTGGAGAAGACACCGAGCACCGGGCCGGCCTTCGGGGCGGTCTTCTGGTCGACCATGCCGTCCTCGGTGGGCTGCGCCGCGAGGATCTCCGGGTCGGTGAGGTGGGCGCGGAACTGGCCCGCGTACGTCGCCCAGACCAGCAGGGCGCCGATCATCGCACCGAGCAGCTGACCGGCGAAGTAGACGGGCAGGTCGCTCCAGGGGGTGGCGCCCTTGACCGCGAGGCCGACCGTGACGGCCGGGTTCAGGTGCGCACCCGAGAGACCGGCGGAGATGTACGCGGCGGTCAGCACCGCGAAGCCCCACCCGAAGGTGATGGCGAGCCAGCCGGCGTTGAACGCCTTCGAGCGCTTGAGCGTGACGGCCGCACAGACGCCGCCGCCCAGCAGGATGAGCACGGCGGTACCGATGGTCTCGCCGGTGAAGATGTCGAGGCTGGACACCCGCGACTCCTTTGTCCTTCGTCCAGGTTTCAAGGTCCTCGATGAGGGCCCCGTCGGTGCCTGGCTTGTCCCCACCCTAACTCTTATGCCGTTAGGTGTTCGACAATGCCGACCGATGAACGGCAGTTTTCACCCCCGTTACCGGCCCGTCAAGGGTTCTGTGAGGACCGTCCCAGACGGGGCCCCTCCGGGGGAAGGATCGGGGCCGTCCGGCGGTACGGACCGGAGCCGCCCGGCGGGGCGGGTGGGGGCCTATGGGCGGTGCGGGTCGGGGTCGCCCCGTGGGGCGGGTGGGGCCTCCGAGCGGCACGGGTCCGGGCTGCCCCGTGGGGCAGGTGGGGACCTCCGGGCGGCACGGGCCGGGGCTGCCTCATGGGGCGGGTGGGGGATTGCGGGCGGTGCGGGCCGGGGGCGCCCCGTGGGGCAGGTGGGGGCCTGTCGGCGGGGCGCGTCCGGGTGCCTTCCGTGCCGCCCCGCCCGCCGCGGGCCGGCTTCCCCCGCTGCCCGCCCCGCCCGCCGCGCGCCGGCGGCTCTCCGCGCCACCCGGCCGCCCTCCGCTCAGAAGCGCCCGGCGCCCAGGTCCCGCGACACCGCACGCGCGCAGTCCCGTACCGCCGCCACCAGCTCGGGCTTCAACTCGCCCCCGGGGCAGACCCGTTCGACCGCGCCCGTGATGCCGACCGCACCCACCGGCATCCGCCGCCGGTCGTGGATGGGCGCCGCGATCGACGCCACGCCCTCCCAGGTCTCCTCCACGTCACCGGCCCAGCCGCGCGCCCGCGTGAGGTCGAGCACCGCCTCGAAGTCCTCCGCCGAGGTCAGGGTTTGCGCGGTGAACGCCTCCCGGTCGTTGTCCGCGGCCTCGGTGTGCGCCACCGGGTCGTACGCGGACAGCACCTTGCCCAGCGCCGTGCTGTGCAGCGGCTGCATCGCCCCCACCTCCAGCACCTGACGGCTGTCGTCGGGCCGGAAGACGTGGTGCACGATCAGCACGCCCTGCTGGTGCAGCACCCCCAGGTACACGCTCTCGCCGCTGGAGCGGGCCAGGTCGTCCGTCCACACCAGGGCCCGGGCCCGCAGCTCGTGCACGTCCAGATAGCTGTTGCCGAGCCGCAGCAGCTCCGCCCCGAGCTGGTAGCGGCCCGAGGCCGCGTCCTGCTCCACGAAGCCCTCGTGCTGCAAGGTGCGCAGGATGCCGTGCGCGGTGCCCTTGGCGAGCCCCAGCGCGGCCGCCACCTCCGTCAGGCCCAGCCGTCGCTCACCGCCCGCCAGAAGGCGCAGCATCGCTGCCGCCCGTTCCAGCGACTGGATATTGCGAGCCATCGCCCGATCACCTCCACTGGGATTCGGCGGTCCCACAGTTGATACGTGCCGACGTTCGTCAATGCCGAACAGTATCGGCCGTTACCGACCCCTGTCACCGGGACGCCGGTCCCGCCATCAGCAGCGGACGGCCCCCGCCACCGGAGCCGACGGACCCCGCCGCCAGGAGTCGTCGTACCCCGCCGCCCGGAAGCCGGTGCGCCCCCCACGCACCCGCGGACCCACTCGTACCCGCACCCGCGGCCCGCCCCCGGACGCGCCCCGGCTCCCCGGGCCCGTCCGCCGACCGGGACAGCCGCGCATTTTCCCGGCCGTCCCGGCTACCCTGACCCGGTGCGCCCGCCGCCGGGCAGGCGCAAAGCCGACAGCCGTCGCAACCCTGGGAGCTCAACCATGGCCTCGTTGCCGAACCCGACGCTTGACGCCCGCAGCCGCGCAGAAGCCCTCCGCGAGGCACTCGCCACGCGGGTGGTGGTCGCCGACGGAGCGATGGGCACCATGCTCCAGGCACAGGACCCCACCCTCGAGGACTTCCAGGACCTCGAAGGCTGCAACGAGATCCTCAACCTGACGCGCCCGGACATCGTCCGCAACGTGCACAAGGAGTACTTCGCCGTCGGCGTCGACTGCGTCGAGACCAACACCTTCGGCGCCAACCACTCCGCCGCCAACGAGTACGAGATCGCCGACCGCATCGTCGAACTCTCCGAGTCCGGCGCCCGCATCGCCCGCGAGGTCGCCGACGAGTTCACCGCCGCCGACGGCCGCCAGCGCTGGGTGCTCGGCTCCATCGGCCCCGGCACCAAGCTGCCCTCCCTCGGCCACACCACGTACGACGTCCTGCGCGACGGCTACCAGCAGAACGCCGAGGGCCTCCTCGCCGGCGGCGCCGACGCCCTCATCGTCGAGACCACCCAGGACCTCCTCCAGACCAAGTCGAGCCTCGTCGGCGCCCGCCGCGCCATGGACGCCCTCGGCTTCCAGGTCCCCCTCATCTGCTCGCTCGCCTTCGAGACCACCGGCGTCATGCTGCTCGGCTCCGAGATCGGCGCCGCGCTCACCGCCCTGGAACCCCTCGGCATCGACCTCATCGGCCTCAACTGCTCGACGGGGCCCGAGGAGATGAGCGAGCACCTGCGCTACCTGGCCCGCCACTCGCGCACCCCGCTGATGTGCATGCCGAACGCGGGCCTGCCCGTACTCACCAAGAACGGCGCCCACTTCCCGCTCGGCCCCGAGGGCCTCGCCGACGCCCAGGAAGCCTTCGTCAACGACTACGGCCTCTCCCTCATCGGCGGCTGCTGCGGCACCACCCCCGAGCACCTGCGCCAGGTCGTCGACCGCGCCCGCGGCCTGACCCCCGCCGTCCGCGACCCGCGCCCGGAGCCCGGCGCCGCCTCGCTCTACCAGACGATGCCCTTCCGCCAGGACACCTCGTACCTCGCCATCGGCGAGCGGACGAACGCCAACGGATCGAAGAAGTTCCGCGAGGCCATGCTGGACGGGCGCTGGGACGACTGCGTGGAGATGGCCCGCGACCAGATCCGCGAGGGCGCCCACATGCTCGACCTCTGCGTCGACTACGTGGGCCGCGACGGCGTCGCCGACATGAAGGAACTCGCCGGCCGCTTCGCCACCGCCTCCACCCTCCCCATCGTCCTGGACTCCACCGAACTGCCCGTGCTGCGCGCCGGACTGGAGAAGCTGGGCGGACGCGCCGTCATCAACTCCGTCAACTACGAGGACGGCGACGGCCCCGAGTCCCGCTTCCAGCAGGTCACCAAGCTGGCCGTCGAGCACGGCGCCGCCCTCATCGCCCTCACCATCGACGAAGAGGGCCAGGCCCGCACCGTCGAGCACAAGGTCGCCATCGCCGAGCGCCTCATCACCGACCTCACCACCAACTGGGGCGTGCGCGAGTCGGACATCCTCATCGACGTCCTCACCTTCACCATCTGCACCGGCCAGGAGGAGTCCCGCGGCGACGGCATCGCCACCATCGGCGCCATCCGCGAACTCAAGGCACGCCACCCCGACGTGCAGACCACGCTGGGCCTGTCCAACATCTCCTTCGGCCTCAACCCCGCCGCCCGCGTCGTCCTCAACTCCGTCTTCCTCGACGAGTGCGTCAAGGCGGGCCTGGACTCCGCGATCGTGCACGCCTCCAAGATCCTGCCCATCGCCCGGCTGGAGGAGGAGCAGGTCAAGGCCGCCCTCGACCTCGTCTACGACCGCCGCGCCGAGGGCTACGACCCCCTCCAGAAGCTCATGGAGCTGTTCGAGGGCGTCAACATGAAGTCCATGAAGGCCGGCCGCGCCGAGGAGCTCATGGCGCTGCCGCTCGACGAGCGCCTCCAGCGCCGCATCATCGACGGCGAGAAGAACGGCCTGGAGGCCGACCTCGACGAAGCCCTCCAGGACACCCCCGCCCTGGACATCGTCAACAACACCCTGCTCGAAGGCATGAAGGTGGTCGGCGAACTCTTCGGCTCCGGCCAGATGCAGCTGCCGTTCGTCCTCCAGTCCGCCGAGGTCATGAAGACCGCGGTCGCGTACCTGGAACCCCACATGGAGAAGTCCGACGACGAGGGCAAGGGCACCATCGTGCTCGCCACCGTCCGCGGCGACGTCCACGACATCGGCAAGAACCTCGTCGACATCATCCTCTCCAACAACGGCTACACCGTCGTCAACCTCGGCATCAAGCAGCCCGTCTCCGCGATCCTGGAGGCCGCCGAGGAGCACAAGGCCGACGTCATCGGCATGTCCGGCCTGCTGGTCAAGTCCACGGTGATCATGAAGGAGAACCTGGAGGAGCTCAACCAGCGCAAGATGGCCGCCGACTTCCCGGTCATCCTGGGCGGCGCCGCCCTCACCCGCGCCTACGTCGAGCAGGACCTCCACGAGATCTACGAGGGCGAGGTCCGCTACGCCCGCGACGCCTTCGAGGGCCTGCGCCTCATGGACGCCCTCATCGGCGTCAAGCGCGGCGTCCCCGGCGCCGTCCTCCCCGAACTCAAGCAACGCCGCGTGCCCAAGCGCGACACCCCCCTCCCGGAGGTGGAGGAGCAGCCCGAGGGCCCGGTCCGCTCGGAGACCGCCACCGACAACGCGATCCCCGAGCCGCCCTTCTGGGGCACCCGCGTCATCAAGGGCATCCCGCTCAAGGAGTACGCCTCCTGGCTCGACGAGGGCGCCCTCTTCAAGGGCCAGTGGGGCCTGAAGGAAGCCCGCAAGGGCGGTCCCTCGTACGAGGAGCTCGTGGAGAGCGAGGGCCGCCCGCACCTGCGCGGCTGGCTCGACAAGCTCCACACCGAGGGCCTCCTGGAAGCCGCCGTCGTCTACGGGTACTTCCCCTGCGTCTCCAAGGGCGACGACCTCGTCCTGCTCAACGAGGACGGCAGCGAGCGCACCCGCTTCTCCTTCCCCCGCCAGCGCCGCGGCCGCCGCCTGTGCCTCGCGGACTTCTTCCGCCCCGAGGAGAGCGGCGAGGTAGACGTCGTCGGCCTCCAGGTCGTCACCGTCGGCTCCCGCATCGGCGAGGAGACCGCCAAGCTCTTCGAGGCCAACGCCTACCGCGACTACCTGGAACTGCACGGCCTGTCCGTCCAGCTGGCCGAGGCCCTGGCCGAGTACTGGCACGCCCGGGTCCGCTCCGAGCTCGGCTTCGCCGGCGAGGACCCCTCGGACGTCCAGGACATGTTCGACCTGAAGTATCGCGGCGCCCGCTTCTCGCTCGGCTACGGGGCCTGCCCCGACCTGGAGGACCGCGCCAAGATCGCCGAGCTCCTGCAGCCCGAGCGCATCGGCGTCCACCTCTCCGAGGAGTTCCAGCTCCACCCCGAGCAGTCCACCGACGCCATCGTCATCCACCACCCCGAGGCGAAGTACTTCAACGCACGGTAAGCCGGGACACCCGAACAGGGAAACGCACGTTCACCGGGCCGGACGTACACTGGTCGGCCCAGTGCAGGCCGGTCGCCCCTCCCACTCGGAGGGCGGCCGGCCTTCTCGTCCCTCCAGGAGGTGTGCCCGAATGACCAGCACGGTCCCCGCGCCGACGACCACCACGGCCGAAGACTCCGCACTCCAGGCGGTCTTCCTGGACATGGACGGCACCCTCGTCGACACCGAGGACCTCTGGTGGGACGCCGAGAAGGCGGTCTTCGCCGGCCTCGGGCACCAGCTCGACGAGTCCTGGCGGAGCGTCGTCGTCGGCGGCCCCATGACCCGCAGCGCCGGCTTCCTCATCGAGTCCACCGGCGCCGACATCACCCTCCCCGAACTCACCGTCGCCCTCAACGACAGCTTCGAGGCCCGCATCGGGCGCGGCGTGGCGCTCATGCCGGGCGCGGCCGCCCTGCTGGCCGAGCTGCGGGCGTACGACATCCCCACGGCCCTCGTCTCGGCCTCCCACCGGCGCATCATCGACCGCGTCCTGGAGTCGGTGGGCCCCGACGCGTTCGCCCTGACCGTCGCGGGCGACGAGATCGCCCGCACCAAGCCGCACCCCGACCCCTACCTGCACGCCGCCGCCCGGCTCGGCGCCGACCCCGCCCGGTGCGCCGTCGTCGAGGACACCGCGACGGGAGTGGCCTCCGCCGAGGCGGCCGGCTGCCGGGTCGTCGCCGTCCCCTCCATCGCGCCGATCGCCCCCGCCGACGGCCGGGTCGTCGTCGGCTCGCTGGAAGAAGTGAATCTTGCATTTCTCCGCACACTGTTCCCGGCAAGCCACTGAACCGGCCATCCGGAGCGTCCCGCCGGAAATGCGGAAACACAGCGGAACGGCACGTGCGGCATGAGTGAGATCAGGGATGAGGAATTCACTCCTCCGTAAATGTATTCATGAGGTGAGGTTGGTCACCAGACGGCCCGCCGACAGGGGCCCCGGCACGGGAGAATCCCCATCGGCGGGCCGTTTCACGTTCCCTTGTGTCCGGATTCATTGATCCATGTACGAAAAATTCACCGCTTCCGCGCCCACCGGCACCCCTTGCCCCCGCACCGCACAGCGGTCGGCCCCGGGCCCGCACCGCACTAATCTCGACGCGAGAACTTCGCCGCAGATCATCGCGGTTCGGCAACCGGCCCGGGCCGCCCGCCCCAACAAGCGGAAATAGGCGAAGTGTTCGTACAAAGCCGCATGACGGTGCCGGTCGAGGGAGAACTTCCAGGATGAACCGCAAGACTCTGGTGCTGCCGGCAATAGCCGTACTGGTCACCCCCGTACTGGCCGCATGCGGCGGTCCGGACTCTGCCGAGAACGCGGGCAAGCCCATCGTCGTGGGCACCACGGACAGCTTCGTCGCCACCAAGACCGCCCCGGCCCCCTTCGACCCGGCCCACGCCTACGACGTCGGCGCCTGGAACGTCCTGCGCCAGACCCACCAGACCCTCATGCGCGTCCCGCGCGGCGGCGGCGAACCCGTCACCGAGGCCGCCGAGTCCTGCGGCTTCACCGACACCAAGAACACCAGCTACCGCTGCAAGCTCCGCGGCGGGCTCACCTTCTCCGACGGCCAGGCGCTCAACGCCGCCGACGTGAAGTTCTCCGTCGAACGCTCCCTGAAGATCCAGGACAAGAACGGCCCGGTCTCCCTCCTCACCAACATCGACCTGGTCGAGGCCAAGGGCGAGAACGAGGTGGTCTTCCACCTCAAGACCCCCGACGCCACCTTCCCCTACAAGCTGGCCACCCCCGCCGCCGCCATCGTCGACGACAAGACGTACGCCCGCGACAAGGTCCGCGCCGGCTTCGAGGTCAGCGGCTCCGGACCGTACACCGTGCGCATCGACCACAGTGGCGACACCTTCACCAAGGCCGTCTTCACCAAGAACCCCCGCTACCAGGGCGGCGTCAAGCTCAACAACGAGAAGGCCGAGATCCGCTCCTACAAGGACTCCGAGTCCATGGAGAAGGCCCTCAAGAGCGGCGAGATCGACATGATGTCGCGCACCATCACGCCCCAGCAGATCAAGGACCTCGCCGACAAGCAGGACGGGGACATCAAGCTCGTCGAACTCCCCGGCCTGGAGATCCGCTACCTCGGCTTCAACACCGAGGACCCGGCCGTCAAGAACAAGGCCGTACGCCAGGCGATGGCCACCGTCCTCGACCGCACCGCCCTCGCCCGGAGCGTCTACGGCGAGACCGCCGAGCCGCTCTACTCGATCATTCCCACGACCATCGCCGGCCACAAGAACTCCTTCTTCAACAAGTACCCGGCAGGCGACGTGAAGAAGGCCGCCGAAACGCTGCGCGCCGCACGTGTCAACGGCCCCGTCAAGCTCACGCTGACGTACACCACCGACCACTACGGCTCCGCGACCAAGAAGGAGTTCGAGGTCCTCCAGAAGCAGCTCAACGACTCCAAGCTCTTCGCCGTGGACATCAAGGGCGTGCCCTGGAGCACCTTCAGCGAGGACCAGAAGGCCAACAAGTACGCCGTCTACGGCATGGGCTGGTTCCCCGACTTCACGGACGCCGACAACTACGTCGCCCCCTTCCTCGACAAGGCGAACTTCCTCAACAGCCCCTACGCCAACGACGAGATCCGCTCCACCCTCATCCCGCAGTCCCGCCGCGAGCAGGACCGCGGAGCCGCCACCCAGGCCTTCGAGCAGATCCAGGACATCGTCGCCCGGGACGTCCCGCTGCTCCCGCTCTGGCAGGGCAAGCAGTACATCGCTGCCCGCAGCGACATCACCGGCACCGAATGGGCCGTCAACTTCGCCGCCGACCTCCAGCTCTGGGAACTCGGCCGCGGCGTCGCCTGACCCCGGCCCTTCCCCCTCGCCCTCTCCCCGTACGACCACCCCCCCCACGAAAGTCTGAGACACGCGGTGCAGATACGTAACTGGCCGACGGCCCTCCTCACAGCGGGACTGTCGGCCGGCCTCCTGACCGGTTGCGGCTCCACCAGCGGCACCGACGGCGGCTCCACCAGCGGCACCGGACAGCCCGTCACCATGGGCATGTCCGACGAGATCAAGGCCACCGACCCGGCCTCCGGCTACGACCCCGGCTCCTGGCTGCTCTTCAACAACGTCTTCCAGTCCCTGATGGCCTTCCCCAAGGGCGGCTCCGAACCCCAGCCCGAAGCCGCCCAGAACTGCGCCTTCGACAAGGGCAACACCGTCTACCGCTGCACCCTGCGCGAAGGACTCGCCTTCAGCAACGGCAACCCGCTCACCTCCAAGGACGTCAAGCACTCCTTCGAGCGCACCCTGAAGATCAACGACCCCGCCGGCCCGGCCGTCATGCTCTCCAGCATCAAGAGCATCGACACCCCCGACGCCACCAAGGTCGTCTTCTACCTCAAGGTCCCCGACGCCACCTTCCCCAGCAAGATCGCCTCCGGCGCGGGCTCCATCGTCGACCACCGCACCTACCCGGCCGACAAGCTCCGCACCGACGGCAAGGCCGATGGCTCCGGCCCCTACCGGCTCGACACCTTCGACAAGAGCAAGGCCGTCTTCGCCGTCAACGACCGCTACCGCGGCGCCGCGAAGATCAACAACACCGGCATGACCGTCAAGCTCTTCCACGACGACCGGGCCGCCCTCGCACAGTCGCTCAAGAAGGGCGAGATCGATTTCGCCTACCGGGGCCTCACTGCCAAGAACATCTCCACCGCCGAGGCCGAGGCCCTCGGCGGCGACCAGCGCCTGGACCCCGTCGAAGGCAGCAGCGCCGAGGTCCACCACCTCGTCTTCAACGTCAAGGACCCCGTCGCCGGCAAGCCCGGCGTCCGCCGCGCCATCGCCCACCTCATCGACCGCGAAGCCCTCGTCCGCGACGTCTACCGGTCGACGGCCACCCCGCTGTACTCGATCGTCCCCGCGGGCGTCACCGGCCACAACACCGCCTTCTTCAACCGGTACGGCGGCCGCCCGCAGCCCGCCAAGGCCCGCCAGGCCCTGCGCGACGAAGGCATCACCACCAAGGTCAAGCTCACCCTCTGGGCCACCCCCAGCCGCTACGGCCCCGCGACGGTCGAGGAGTTCAAGACCCTCGCCAAGCAGCTCAACCGCAGTGGCCTCTTCGACGCGAACGTCAAGACGGTCGAACAGGGCCAGTACGAGAAGGACATCGCCGCCGGGAAGTACGGCGTCTACGTCAAGGGCTGGGTCCCCGACTACCCCGACCCCGAGAACTTCACCCAGCCGTTCTTCGGCAAGGGCAACGTCGTCTCCAACAACTACGAGAACACCGAGATCACCGACAAGCTGCTCCCCGGCACCGCGGCCGCCGCCGACCGCGGCTCCACCGCCGAGGCGTTCGACCGCCTCCAGAACATCGTCGCCGAGGACGTCCCGCTGCTCCCGCTCTGGCAGGGCAAGCAGTACGCCGTCGCCCGCTCCAACATCTCCGGCCTGGAGTGGACCCTCGACACCTCGACGGTCTTCCGCTTCTGGGAGATCAGCAAGAGCTGACGCCTTCCGGGACACGGGAGCGGGGCCGGGCGGAACACACTCCGCCCGGCCCCGCCCCCGTACCGCCAGTACCTGCCGTGCTCGTGCGGCAGCGCGTGCCGTTCCTACTGCGCGCCCGGCCGCACCAGGCCGCTCTCGTACGCGAACACCGCGGCCTGCACCCGGTCGCGCAGCCCCAGCTTCGTCAGCACATGACCGACGTGCGTCTTGACCGTCGTCTCGCTCACGAACAGGTCCGCCGCGATCTCCGCGTTCGACAGCCCGCGCGCCACCAGCTTCAGGACCTCCACCTCACGGTCGGTCAGCGTGTGCAGGGTGTCCGGCATCTCGTCCTCACCCGACGGCAGGTGGTCCGCGTACTTGTCCAGCAGGCGGCGCGTGATGCTCGGCGCCAGCATCGCCTCACCGGCCGCCACCACCCGGATCGCCTGCACCAGCTCGTGCGCGGGGGCGTCCTTCAGCAGGAAGCCGCTGGCTCCCGCCCTGAGGGCCTCCACCACGTACTCGTCCAGGTCGAACGTCGTCAGCACGAGCACCTTCGCCGGACCGTCCCGGCCCGGCCCGGTGATCTGCCGGGTCGCCTCCACCCCGTCCATCCGCGGCATCCGGATGTCCATCAGCACCACATCGGGCTGCAAGGCCCGCACCTGATCGAGCGCCTGCAAACCGTCACCGGCCTCGCCGACGACCGCAAGATCCTGCTCGGCCTCCAAAATCATCCGGAAACCGGTGCGCAGCAGAGGCTGGTCGTCGACCAGTAGGACGCGGATCGCCACAGGAACTCCTTCATTAGACCGGCCCCATTCTGCCCTGTGCGCGGATCGGTGCGTCCGGGCGCGGGTGCTGGGGGGGGGAGTCGCGGGCGGGTGCGTGGCGCATGTCACGTGCGGGTGCGTCGTGGCGGGTGCGCGTCCTGTGCGGGTGCCTCATGGCCGGCGGGCATTCGGTGCGGGTGCGTCGTGGCTGGTCGCGCAGTTCCCCGCGCCCCTGATGGCCTGCCGTGCGGGCAGCCGTCCCCTGCGGCGCGGCCGCCCCCCTCCCGGCGAGTGCCTGCGCCGGTCGCCCTACTCCGCCAGCGCCTGCCTCGGCACCACCGGCAACGGATACACCGGGGGAGTGCCCCCGAAGTCCGGACACACCGCCTGGTGATCACACCACCCGCACAGCTTCGTCGGCCGCGGCCGCCATTCCCCCGTCTCCGTCGCCTCCACGATCGCCTCCCACAGCGCGTGCAGCTTGCGCTCCATCCGCTCCAGATCCGCCTCGTTCGGGTCGTACGTCAGCACGTCTCCACTGCCCAGGTACACCAGCTGAAGCCTGCGCGGCACGATCCGCTTCCACCGCCAGATCACCAGCGCGTAGAACTTCATCTGGAACAGCGCGCCCTCCGCGTACTCCGGACGCGGCGCCTTCCCCGTCTTGTAGTCGACGATCCGCACCTCACCCGTCGGCGCGACGTCCACCCGGTCGATCACCCCGCGCAGCCGCAGCCCCGACTCCAGCTCCGTCTCCACGAAGAGCTCCCGCTCGGCCGGCTCCAGACGCGTCGGATCCTCCAGCGTGAACCACTTCTCGACCAGGTCCTCCGCCTGCCCCAGCCACCGAGCCAGCCGCTCGCCCTCGGCGTCGTCCGCGAACAGCCCGGCCAGCTCGGGCTTCGACTCCAGCAGCCGGTCCCACTGCCCCGGCACCATCGCCCGCGCCCGCGGCGCCGTCCGCTCCACCGCGGGGTCGTCGAACAAGCGCTCCAGGACGGCATGGACCAGCGTGCCCCGGGTAGCAGCCTCACTCGGCTTCTCCGGCAACTTGTCGATCACTCGGAACCGGTACAGCAGCGGACACTGCATGAAGTCGCTCGCCCGCGACGGGGACAACGACGCGGGCCGCCTCGCCACGTCCGCAGGACCGCTACTCGTATTCATGACTCAGACCCTACGACCCACCACTGACAACGCCCGCCTACCATCGACGGCAGACCCCGTCGCACTGCATGATCGGGGCATTGCCCCGCACAACGGCACCAGGTCGACACAGGCTTCAACAAAGATTTACCCGACGGCGCAGCACCCGGCACCACCGACGAGACGCCAGCCAACGAAGGGACACCGTGGACGAGAGCGGCGACAGCGGACGCCCCCACATCGGCGCGGACGACACCCGCCCCGACGCCACCCGCCCCCCGGGCCCGGACGCCACCCACGCCTCCGACCCCACCGGCACCCGCGTCCCCGGCCCCGACACCACCGGCACCCCCGGCCCCGACGGCAGCCGCGCCTCCGGTCCCGGCGGCAGCCACGTCTTTGGCCCCGACGGGCCCCGGGCCTCCGGCCCTGACGGCAGCCGTGCCCCCGGTTCCGAGGCCACCCGCGCCTCCCACCCTGACGGCAGCCGCGCCCCCGGCTCCGAGGCCACTCGCGTCTCCGGTTCCGGCGGCACTCGGACGCCTGGCTCCGACGGCAGCCGCGTCCCCGGCCCCGACGCCACCGGTACCCCCAGTCCCCGCGTCCCCGGCCCCGACACCACCGGCACCCCTGGCCCCGACGGCAGCCGCGCCCCCGGTCCCGACGGCATCCGTACGCCCGGTTCCGATGGCACCCGCGTCTCCGGCCCCGACGCCGTCGGCACCCCTGGTCCCGAAGGCCCCCGCGCCTCCGGTCCCAGCGGCACTCATACGCCCGGCCTCGACGACACCCGCGCCCCCGACGCCACCGGCACCCCCGGTCCCGACGGCCCCCGCGCCCCCGGTCCTGACGGCAGCCGCACCCCCGACCCCGCCCCCACCCCCGGCGGCCCGACCAGCACGGGCGCAGCCCCCGCCCCGTCGGCGTCCGCCGAGCGGTCCAGCAATCCCGGCGGCGGTCTTCTCATGGGCCGTCCCTTCGGGGTGCCCGTCTACGTCGCCCCGAGCTGGTTCCTCGTCGCCGCCCTCATCACCTGGGTCTTCGGCGGCCAGCTCGACATCGTCCTGCCCGAGCTCGGCGCGGCCCGCTACCTCGTCTCCCTCTTCTTCGCCGTCGCCTTCTACGCCTCCGTACTCGTCCACGAACTCGCCCACACCGTCGCCGCCCTCCGCTTCAAACTCCCCGTACGGCGCATCCAGCTCCAGTTCTTCGGCGGCGTCTCCGAAATCGAGAAGGAGACCGAGACCCCGGGCCGCGAATTCGTCCTCGCCTTCGTCGGACCCCTCCTCTCCCTCGCCCTCGCCGGACTCTTCTACTGGGCCATGGACCTCGTCGAAGCGGGCACCGTCCCCGGCGTCCTGCTGGCCGGCCTGATGATCTCCAACCTCATCGTCGCCGCCTTCAACCTCCTCCCCGGCCTCCCCCTCGACGGCGGCCGCATGCTCCGCGCCGTCGTCTGGAAGATCACCGGCAACCCCATGACCGGCACCGTCGCCGCCGCCTGGGTCGGCCGCGCCCTCGCCGTCGCCGTCCTCATCGGCCTCCCCCTCCTCACCCACACCGGCGCCCTGGGCAACAAGACCCAGGACATCACCGGCATGGACACCGTCCTCGACGCACTCCTCGCCGCGATCCTCGCCGCCATCATCTGGACCGGCGCCGGAAACAGCCTCCGCATGGCCCGCCTGCGCCAGCACCTCCCCGACCTCCGCGCCCGCACCCTCACCCGCCGCGCCGTCCCCGTCGAACCCGCCACCCCCCTCTCCGAAGCACTCCGCCGCGCCAACGAAGCAGGCGCCCGCGCCCTCGTCGTCGTCGACGGACACGGCACCCCCACCGCCGTCGTCCGCGAAACCGCCATCGGCAACGTCCCCGAACACCGACGCCCCTGGGTCGCCGTCAGCGGCCTCGCCGCCGACCTCACCGACGACATGCGCATCCCCGCCGAACTCGCCGGCGAAGCCCTCCTCGACCGCCTCCGCGCCGCCCCCGCCACCGAGTACCTCGTCATCGAGGAGACCGGCGAGATCTACGGGGTCCTCTCCACCGCCGACGTCGAGCGCGCCTTCGTCAAGGCCATGGCCCGCCCCCGCCCGTGACCACCGCGGTGAGAAGGCATCCCAGCAGCCGGTAGGCTGGTCACATGTCCGAACCGACCGGTGCCGCCCGCCGACGCGGGCCCTTCAAGGTCGGGGACCAGGTCCAGCTCACTGACCCCAAGGGCCGCCACTACACGTTCACGCTCGAAGCCGGGAAGCAGTTCCACACCCACAAGGGTGCCTTCTCGCACGACGAGCTGATCGGGGCGTCCGAGGGCAGTGTTGTCCGAACCACGGGAAACGTCGCCTACCTGGCGCTGCGCCCCCTGCTCCCCGACTACGTCCTGTCCATGCCCCGCGGCGCCGCCGTGGTCTACCCCAAGGACGCGGGGCAGATCCTGGCCTTCGCCGACATCTTCGCCGGCGCCCGCGTCGTCGAGGCGGGAGTGGGCTCCGGAGCGCTCAGCGCCTTTCTCCTGCGCGCCATCGGCGACCACGGAATGCTGCACTCCTACGAGCGCCGCCAGGACTTCGCGGACATCGCCCGGGGCAACGTCGAACGCTACTTCGGCGGCCCCCACCCGGCCTGGACCCTCACCGTCGGCGACCTCCAGGACAACCTCTCCGACACCGAGGTCGACCGCGTCGTCCTCGACATGCTCGCCCCCTGGGAGACCCTGGAGGCCGTCTCCAAGGCCCTGGTCCCCGGCGGCATCCTCTGCGCGTACGTCGCCACCACCACCCAGCTCGCCCGGACCGTCGAGTCCATCCGCGAGATCGGCTGCTTCGCCGAACCCCAGCCCTGGGAGTCCATGGTCCGCAACTGGCACGTCGAAGGACTCGCCGTCCGCCCGGACCACCGCATGATCGGCCACACCGGCTTCCTCGTCACCGCCCGGCGCCTCGCCGACGGCGTCGAGCCCCCCATGCGCCGCCGCCGCCCCTCCAAGGGCGCCTACGGCGACGACTACGAAGGCCCCAACAAGGAGCGCGGCTCCAGCGAGGCCCAGGGCTGAGCCCAGGCACCGCACCCGCAGCCGCCCCAACAGACCGGCGCCGCCGTCCCGTTCCCGTACCGACACGGAAACGGGACGGCGGCGTCTTTTCGTTGCCCGCCCCCACCGATCCGTTCTCTGTACGAAGTCCCACCCCCGGCATTCCCACCCCCCGCCCCGTGTGGCACGATTCCGGCACCCCTCCCGTCGCCGGCGCCCCTCCCGGCACAGCCCCACAGGAGACCCCCGCGTGCCGAACACCGCGCTCCCGGACCTCGCACACACCCGGCCCCGCGCGATGCACTGGCTCGCCACCGCAGCCGCCACCGCAGCCGTCGTGGCCCTCGCCGGACTCCTCCAGCCCACCGCCGCCACCGCCTCCCAGACGGCGGCCGGCAACGCACCCCAGGCCCCGGCGGCGGCCCGCCCCGCCCCCGACCCGGCCACCGCCACCTACCCCCTGCGCTGCCGCGCCGGCAAGCCCGTCGTCGTCCACCGGGCAACCGGCGACCTCGACGGCGACAACGCCCCCGAAACCGTCGCCGCCGTCCGCTGCGAGACCGGCATGGGCACCCCGTCCACGGGCATCTACGTCCTCACCGGAGCCGGAAGCGATGCCGGAGCCGCAGCGGAAAACGGAACCGGCGGCCGCGTCGTCGCCACCCTCCTCGACCCCGCCGACCAGCAAAACGCCACCGGCCTCACGATCACCGGGCGCGCCGTCACCGCGACCCTCCTCGGCTACTCCTCCGAAGCCGTCGCCCGCTGCTGCCCCGACACCAGGCAGCGCACCACATGGCAGTGGCGGAACGGAAAATTCCTCCGCTCCGCCACCACCGACGCCCGCAGCGTCTGAGGACCGGTCCCCGCCTACTCGGCGTCCGGCCCGTACACCTCGACCCTGTCCGAAACCCGACGCACATGAATGCAGTCGCCCGGGCACTCCTTCGCCGAATCCACGACATCGTTCAGCAAGGTGAGCGGAACCGGCGTCGTCGCACCGGGCGACTGCAGCAACTCGTCGTCACCGCTCTTCACATACGCCAGACCGTCGATGTCGAGCTCGAAGACCTCCGGCGCGTACTGCGCGCAGATCCCGTCGCCGGTGCAGAGGTCCTGATCGATCCACACCTCGAGAGGGTCGCCGACCTGGGCGCCGTCCGCGGTGGGAGCCTCTTCCTGCACGGTCATATCTCCTGCCGTTTCCTGCGCGGTATGCACCAATTGAAGCCAGCCCTGACGGGTGTTGAACACTTCGAAGATACAACCGCCCGCTTTCCGATGTTGCTGGGTGGGTATCCCCCCACTGTGAGGGAGTACGCAAGGGTGAAGATCAGACACTCCGCGATCCGGTTTGTGATCTAGGGGTTTCAACCAGCACCCACCCAGGTAGGGTCAGGAAGCGTCCAGCTCCCCCTGGAGGAGGTGAGGACCGTGGCAGCCCACGACGACGACATCAACCGCGGCATCCGGCCCGCGCGAGGGTCCGAGGACCCCGCCGGACAGGTTGCCTATCTAGAGCAGGAAATCGCCGTCCTGCGACGCAAGCTCGCCGACTCTCCGCGTCACACGAGGATTCTCGAAGAGCGGATCGTCGAGCTGCAGACCAACCTGGCAGGCGTGTCCGCCCAGAACGAGCGGCTCGCCAACACACTCCGCGAGGCCCGCGACCAGATCGTGGCCCTCAAGGAAGAAGTGGACCGGCTCGCACAGCCGCCGGCCGGCTTCGGAGTGTTCCTGGAAGCCAAAGAGGACGGCACGGCCGACATCTTCACCGGCGGGCGCAAGCTCCGGGTGAACGTCAGCCCCAGCGTCGAGCTCGACGAGCTCCGACGCGGCCAGGAAGTGATGCTCAACGAAGCACTCAACGTGGTCGAAGCCATGGAGTTCGAGCGCGCCGGGGACATCGTCACCCTCAAGGAGATCCTCGAGGACGGCGAACGCGCCCTGGTCACCGGGCACACCGACGAGGAGCGGGTGGTCAGGCTCGCCGAGCCCCTGCTGGACGTCACCATCCGCCCCGGCGACGCCCTGCTCCTCGAACCCCGCTCCGGCTACGTCTACGAGATCATCCCCAAGAGCGAGGTCGAGGACCTGGTCCTCGAAGAGGTCCCGGACGTCGACTACGAGAAGATCGGCGGCCTGGGCGACCAGATCGAACTGATCCGCGACGCGGTCGAACTGCCCTACCTCTACCCCGACCTCTTCAAGGAACACGAACTGCGTCCCCCGAAGGGCATCCTGCTCTACGGCCCGCCCGGCTGCGGCAAGACGCTCATCGCCAAGGCCGTCGCCAACTCCCTCGCCAAGAAGGTCGCCGAGGTCACCGGACAGCCCCAGGGGAAGTCCTACTTCCTCAACATCAAGGGCCCCGAACTCCTCAACAAGTACGTCGGCGAAACCGAGCGCCACATCCGGCTCGTCTTCCAGCGCGCACGCGAGAAGGCCAGCGAGGGCACCCCCGTCATCGTCTTCTTCGACGAGATGGAATCCCTCTTCCGCACCCGCGGATCCGGCGTCAGCTCGGACGTGGAGAACACCATCGTCCCCCAGCTCCTCGCCGAGATCGACGGCGTGGAAGGCCTGGAGAACGTCATCGTCATCGGCGCCTCCAACCGCGAGGACATGATCGACCCGGCGATCCTCCGGCCCGGCCGGCTCGACGTCAAGATCAAGATCGAGCGCCCGGACGCCGAAGCCGCCAAGGACATCTTCGCCAAGTACCTCAAGGCCAGCCTGCCCCTGCACGCCGACGACCTCTCGGAGCACACCGGCTCCAAGGACGCCGCGGTGCACGGCATGATCCAGACGGTCGTCGAGCGGATGTACGCCGAATCCGAGGAGAACCGCTTCCTCGAAGTCACGTACGCCAACGGCGACAAGGAAGTCCTCTACTTCAAGGACTTCAACTCCGGCGCGATGATCCAGAACATCGTCGACCGGGCCAAGAAAATGGCGATCAAGGCCTTCCTCGACCACAACCAGAAGGGCCTGCGGATCGCACACCTCATCCAGGCCTGCGTGGACGAGTTCAAGGAAAACGAAGACCTGCCCAACACCACCAACCCCGACGACTGGGCCCGCATCTCCGGAAAGAAGGGCGAGCGGATCGTCTTCATCCGCACCCTCGTCACCGGAAAACAGGGCGCGGACACCGGACGCTCCATCGACACGGTGGCCAACACCGGCCAGTACCTGTAAGGCGCAACCCGGCTGCGGATGCCGGCGGACACCCCGCCCGGCATCCGCAGCCGACGCATTCCCCCCCCACCGCTCCCACCGCTTCACCCCCATCCCGAAGCCATTCCGGAGCAAACACGCAATCGTTCTCCCCACCAGCGCAAAGGCGTTCTAGGCTCTTCCGTACCGCCACCGCCGGTCGCACAGTGCGGGGACGGGACCGCACACGCACCCGAAAGAACCAGCGGTACTTGAGCCCGCCCCAGAACAGGGGCGGCGCCGGGCAAGGAGGGCCGCATGACCGTACGTCGAGTAATGGGCATCGAGACGGAATACGGAATCTCCGTCCCCGGCCACCCCAACGCCAATGCCATGCTCACCTCGTCCCAGATCGTCAACGCCTACGCCGCCGCGATGCACCGGGCCCGCCGCGCCCGCTGGGACTTCGAAGAAGAGAACCCCCTGCGCGACGCCCGAGGCTTCGACCTCGCCCGCGAAGCAGCCGACTCCAGCCAGCTCACCGACGAGGACATCGGCCTCGCCAACGTCATCCTCACCAACGGCGCCCGGCTCTACGTCGACCACGCACACCCCGAGTACAGCTCCCCGGAGATCACCAACCCGATGGACGCCGTCCTCTGGGACAAGGCCGGTGAACGCATCATGGCCGAAGCCGCCGACCGCGCCGCCCAGCTCCCCGGCGCCCAGCCGATCCTGCTCTACAAGAACAACACCGACAACAAGGGCGCCTCCTACGGCACGCACGAGAACTACCTGATGAAGCGGGAGACCCCCTTCTCGGACATCGTGCGCCACCTCACCCCCTTCTTCGTCAGCCGCCAGGTCATCACCGGCGCGGGACGCGTCGGCATCGGCCAGGACGGCAACGAACACGGCTTCCAGATCAGCCAGCGCGCCGACTACTTCGAGGTGGAAGTCGGCCTGGAGACCACCCTCAAGCGCCCCATCATCAACACCCGTGACGAACCCCACTCCGACGCCGAGAAGTACCGCCGCCTCCACGTCATCATCGGAGACGCCAACCTCTCCGAGATCTCGACGTACCTGAAGCTCGGCACGACGGCACTCGTCCTCTCCATGATCGAGGACGACTTCATCAACGTCGACCTCGCCGTCGACCAGCCCGTCCGCACCCTCCACCAGGTCTCTCACGACCCCGGTCTCCAGCAACTGGTCACGCTGCGCAGCGGCCGGTCACTGACCGCCGTACAGCTCCAGATGGAGTACTACGAGCTGGCCAGGAAGTACGTGGAGGAGCGGTTCGGGGCGGACGCCGACGACCAGACCAAGGACGTCCTCACCCGGTGGGAGGACGTGCTCAACCGCCTGGAGAACGACCCGATGAGCCTGTCCGGGGAACTGGACTGGATCGCCAAACGAGAACTCCTGGAGGGCTACCGCCGGCGCGACAACCTCGACTGGGACGCACCCAGGCTCCACCTGGTCGACCTCCAGTACGCGGACGTACGCCCCGACAAGGGCCTCTACAACCGCCTGGCGGCCCGGGGCAGGATGAAGCGGCTCCTGGACGAGAGCGCGGTGGAGCGGGCCGAGACGAAGCCCCCGGAGGACACCAGGGCCTACTTCCGCGGCCGCTGCCTGGAGCAGTACGCGGACGACGTCGCGGCGGCCTCCTGGGACTCGGTCATCTTCGACCTCCCGGGCCGCGACTCCCTCCAGCGCGTCCCGACCCTGGAACCGCTGCGGGGCACCAGGAACCACGTCAAGGAGCTGCTCGACCGGTGCCGGTCGGCGGAGGATCTGGTCCGGGTGCTCTCGGGCGGCTGAAATGCGGCCCAAGTGGGAATCACACAAGTGCGAGGCGAATGTCGGACCCGGGTTATAGGGTCGGATCAGGGGTCGGACAAACGGCCCGCAGGAAAAACATCTAACCGAGCGGGGTGAGGTAGAGATGGCGACCAAGGACACCGGCGGCGGACAGCAGAAGGCGACGCGTTCCACCGAGGAGACCGAGGAGCAGACTGCGGAGGCGCAGGGGTCGGAAGACCTCAAGGAACGCCAGGAAAAGCTTTCGGATGACGTGGACTCCGTCCTCGACGAAATCGATGATGTGCTCGAGGAAAACGCCGAGGAGTTCGTGCGTGGATTTGTTCAGAAGGGTGGAGAATAGGCGTAAATGTCCGATTCTCTTCCGGTCAAGAAATGCTCACGCTGTCAGCGTCTTTTGTCGCGGGATGCTTTTGCGCGGAACAAGGCATCCCGCGACGGCTTTCAGGCATACTGCCGTGAATGCTGGGCCGCGTATTACCAAGAGCGTCAAATTGCTCGGGGCAAGAATGTGCGGCCGAGGGTGCAAACGCCTGAGGGGCATAAGTACTGTCGAGCTTGCGGGCAAGTCAAGCCGCACAGTGAATGGCACAAAAACGCATCGGCATCAGATGGGTTGGCCACACGTTGCAAACCGTGTCGGGCGGAGGAGAGTCGAGCGCATCACCTCAAGCGCGCCTACGGCATCACCGAAGCCCAGCGCGACGAAATGGTCGCCTCGCAGCAGGGGGTCTGCACGATCTGCTTGAAGGCCCCCGCCGTGCATGTGGATCACTGCCACGAGACGGGTAGGGTCCGAGGCGTACTGTGCTTCAACTGCAATGCGGCCCTCGGCCAGTTGGGAGACGATCCCGACACCTTCAACCGGGCCATCGCATACCTGGAGGGAAACGCGTGGAAGCCAACACTCGTAGCACCGGGCGTCTACCAGCTGCCTTCCTGACGCCCGGGTCGTCCTCGTTCATGGACTTCCTCGGCGAGCACTCGCCCGAGCTGCTCCCCGGCAACCGGGTGCTGCCGCCCGTGCAGGGCGTCGTCGAAGCGCCGCACGGGACGACCATCGTGGCCGCGGCCTTCCCCGGTGGGGTCGTCCTTGCCGGCGACCGCCGCGCGACCATGGGGAACATGATCGCCCAGCGCGACATCGAGAAGGTCTTCCCAGCCGACGAGTACTCGGCGGTCGGGATCGCGGGCACGGCGGGGCTCGCGGTGGAGATGGTGAAGCTCTTCCAGCTGGAGCTGGAGCACTTCGAGAAGGTCGAGGGCGCGCAGCTCTCGCTCGAGGGCAAGGCGAACCGCCTGTCGACGATGATCCGGTCGAATCTCGGAATGGCGATGCAGGGGCTGGCCGTCGTGCCGCTGTTCGCGGGGTACGACCTGGACCGGGAGAAGGGCCGCATCTTCTCGTACGACGTCACGGGCGGCCGTTCCGAGGAGGCCGCCGGTTACGCGGCGACCGGTTCGGGTTCCGTGTTCGCGCGCGGTTCGATGAAGAAGCTGTACCGGAAGGACCTGTCGGAGCAGGAGACGACCACGCTGGTCATCCAGGCGCTCTACGACGCGGCGGACGACGATTCGGCGACCGGTGGGCCCGATGTGGCGCGGCGCATCTATCCGATTGTGACCGTCATCACGGAGGACGGTTTCCGCCGGTTGTCGGACGACGAGTCCGCCGAACTGGCGCGGGCGATTCTGGAGAAGCGTCTGGAGCAGCCCGACGGCCCGCGTGCCGCGCTCCTCTGATTTTCCCGAGCTTCTTTCATGTTTTCGCCTCTGACAGAAAGGGACGGATAGCCGGTGTCGACGCCGTTCTATGTCTCACCCCAGCAGGCCATGGCCGACCGGGCGGAATACGCCCGGAAGGGCATCGCCCGTGGACGCAGCCTGGTTGTGCTGCAGTTCGCCGACGGCATTGTCTTCGTCGGCGAGAACCCGTCCCGTGCGCTGCACAAGTTCAGCGAGATCTATGACCGGATCGGCTTCGCGGCCGCCGGTAAGTACAACGAGTACGAGAATCTGCGGATCGGTGGCGTCCGGTATGCGGACATGCGTGGGTACACGTATGACCGTGACGACGTGACGGCGCGGGGTCTGGCGAACGTGTACGCCCAGACGCTCGGTTCGATTTTCTCCAGCAGTGCGGAGAAGCCGTACGAGGTGGAACTGGTGGTCGCCGAGGTCGGCACCGAGCGGGAGGGCGACCAGATCTACCGGCTGCCGCACGACGGGTCGATCGTGGACGAGCACGGTTCGGTCGCGGTGGGCGGCAACGCGGAGCAGATCAGCGGTTTCCTGGATCAGCGGCACCGTGACGACATGAGTCTGGCGGAGGCGTTGAAGCTGGCCGTGCAGGCGTTGTCGCGGGACACCAACGGTACGGAGCGGGAGATTCCGGCGGAGCGGCTGGAAGTGGCGGTGCTGGACCGTACGCGGCCGCAGCAGCGGAAGTTCAAGCGGATCGTGGGGCGGCAGTTGTCGCGTCTGCTGGATGCCGACGGTGATGCGTCGGCGCCGACCGAGGTGCCTTCGGACACCGAGGAGGAGTAGCGCCGAGAGTTCTGCGGGTGGCCCCGGACTGCGTGGATGCGGTCCGGGGCCACTGGTGTGTCAGGGCTTGGCCGGTGCTGCCGTGGAGCCGCGGGTGACGAGTTCGACGGGGAGCTCGGTGTTGTCGGGGGTGTGTCCTTCGAGGACGGCGAGGAGGGCGGCCATGCCGCTTCTGCCGACCTGTTCGGCGGGGAGGCGGACGGTGGTGAGTTCGGGTTCGACGGCGGTGGCGAGGGCGAGGTCGTCGAAGCCGGTGACGGAGATGTCGTCGGGGACGCGCAGGCCGAGGCGGCGCAGGGCCTTGCAGGCGCCGGCGGCGAGGACGTCGTCGTCGCAGATGACGGCGGTGGGGCGGTCGGTGCCGGTGGTGAGGGCGTTTTCGAGGGCGGTGCGGGCGCTGTGCACGTCGAGGGCGGAGTGGACGGTGTGCAGGGTCGTGGTGCCGGGTGGGAGGGTCTCGGCGAGGGCGCGGGCGCGGGCGTGGAAGGTCCAGGTGTCGACGGCGGAGGCGAGGTGGAGGAAGCGGCGGTGGCCGAGGCCGAGGAGGTGGTGGGCGACCTGGTGCATGCCGTCGGCGACGGCGAGGTTGACGTGGGCGGCGGCGTGGCGGCCGGTGGCGTGCGTGGCGGTGGCGTCTGTGCCGTCGGCGTCCGGGCCGGTGGTGTCCGCCGGGTCGTGGGTGTCGGTGGGGTCGCTGTCGAGCATGACGAGGGGGAGTCCGGTGCCGCGGAGTGCGCCGAGGGCGTGGGTGGCCATGGAGGAGGCGATGACGCCGTCGAGGGCGGTGCGGGCGGAGGCGAAGGGGTCGCGGGCAGGTCCGGTGCCGTCGGGGGAGGGGTAGAGGACGACGCCGAAGCCGTGTTCGGCGGCGGTGGCGGCGGCGCCGGTGTAGACACGGGCGAAGAATTCGTTGGTGAGGGCGGGGACGACGAGGAGGGCGGTGCGGGTGTTGCCGAGGCGGAGGCTGCGGGCGGCCTGGTTGGGGCGGTAGCCGAGGTCGTCCGCGGCGCCGCGGACGAGGGCGGCGGTGCGGGGGGAGACGCGGCCCTGCCACTTGTCGCCGAGGACGAGGGAGACGGTGGCCTGGGAGACTCCGGCGGCCCGGGCGACGTCCCTGCTGGTGGGGGCGGTGCGGGCGGGGTGTGCGGGGGTGGGCACCGGGTTCTCCGTAAGGGTGGGCGCTGGGGGTGCGGGGTGGACCGCGGGGTTGGGCTCATGGTACGTATGACGGCGGTAGTTATACGTAAAACCCCTTCGCCCGGCGGGCGGCTCCGGGGGAAGAAGGGCGGGACGGATGGCCGCGGGATACGGCGAGCTGCTCAGGACGCGCCATGCGGCGCGCCTGTTGGCCGGGACGCTGGTGGGGCGGCTGCCGAACGCGACGGCGCCGATCGCCATCATGCTGTTCACGCGTGCGGAGGGCGGTTCGTACACGCTGGGCGGCGCCCTGGCCGCGGTGTACGGGGTCTCCAACGCGGTCGGGCAGCCGCTGCTGGGCCGGGCGGTGGACCTGAAGGGGCAGCCGAGGGTGCAGTTGCCGGCGGCGTTCCTGTCGGCGCTGGGGATGCTGCTGCTGTGCCTGTCCGGGATCGGGCACCCGGTGCTCGCGTACCTGGCCGTCGTGGTGGCGGGTCTGTTCACGCCGCCGCTGGAGGGCGGGCTGCGGGCGCTGTGGCCGAGCGTGCTGGGCGACGGGGACAAGGTGCACCGGGCGTACGCGATGGACGCGGTGGCCCAGGAGGTCATGTTCACGGTGGGTCCGCTGCTGGTGACGGTGCTGGTCTCGCTGTGGTCGCCGGCGGCGGCGCTGCTGGTGATCAACGGGATCGGTGTGCTGGGCGCGTTGTCGGTGGTGGTGTCGGAGCCTTCGCGGGTGTGGCGTTCGGCGCCGCGCGAGGCGCACTGGCTGGGGGCGCTGCGTTCGCCGGGGCTGCTGGCGTTGCTGGGGTCGTTCTTCTTCGTCGGGGTGGCGCTGGGTTCGATCACGGTGGCGGGGGTGGCGTACGGGGACGACCACGGGAAGTCGTGGGTGTACGGAGTGCTGATGGCGGCGCTGGGGCTGGGTGCGCTGGTGGGGGGTCTCGGGTACGGGGTCCGGCGGTGGGCGGGGGCTCCGGAGCCGCGGCTGCTGGTGATCGTGGCGTTGCTGGCGGTGGGGTATCTGCCGTTGCTGCTGACGCCGGGAGTGGTGGCGATGACGGTGCTGGCGGGTGTGGCGGGGGTGTTTCTGGCGCCGGCGTTGGCGTGTGCGTTCATCGTGGTGGACCGGCACGCGCCGCGGGGGACGGTGACGGAGGCGTTCTCGTGGCTGGTGACGACGTTCGGTGTGGGGTCGGCGGTGGGGACGGGTGCGGCGGGGCCCGCGGTGGAGCTGGGGGGTACGGCGGCGAGTTTCGGGGTGGCGGCGGTCGGCGGGGTGCTGGCGCTGCTGGTTCTGGTGGCGACGCGCCGGGTGCTGACGGTTCCTCAGGTCGGGGAGGGCGCCGTAAACATGGCGGCGGCTTCCGAAAATGATCGAATCGGTGAGGTCGAACCCGGTTTCAGCTCGGGCCATCAGGCGTAATGTTCAGACATGGACCGCCGCATTTTCGGGCTGGAGAACGAGTACGGCGTCACGTGCACGTTCAGGGGACAGCGCCGACTGTCTCCTGACGAAGTGGCGCGCTACCTCTTCCGCCGTGTTGTGTCATGGGGCCGCAGCAGCAACGTCTTCCTGCGGAACGGCGCCCGCCTGTACCTCGACGTGGGATCGCATCCGGAATACGCGACACCCGAGTGCGACAACCTGACCGAGCTGGTCACCCACGACAAGGCCGGGGAGCGCATTCTCGAAGGCCTGCTCGTCGACGCCGAACGACGCCTGCACGAGGAGGGAATCGCGGGCGACGTCTATCTGTTCAAGAACAACACCGATTCCGCCGGGAACTCCTACGGCTGCCACGAGAATTACCTGGTGGCGCGGCACGGTGAGTTCTCCCGGCTCGCGGACATTCTCATTCCGTTCCTGGTGACGCGTCAGTTGATCTGCGGAGCGGGCAAGGTGCTCCAGACGCCCCGGGGCGCGGTGTACTGCGTCAGCCAGCGTGCCGAGCACATCTGGGAGGGCGTCAGCTCCGCGACGACGCGTTCGAGGCCGATCATCAACACGCGTGACGAGCCGCACGCGGACGCGGAGCGCTACCGGCGGCTGCACGTCATCGTGGGCGACTCGAACATGTCCGAGACGACGATGCTGTTGAAGGTCGGCGCGACGGACCTGGTGCTGCGCATGATCGAGGCGGGCACGGTGATGCGGGACCTGACGCTGGAGAACCCGATCCGGGCGATCCGCGAGGTGTCGCACGACATCACGGGCCAGCGGAAGGTGCGGCTGGCCAGCGGCCGGGAGGCTTCGGCGCTGGAGGTGCAGCGCGAGTACTACGAGAAGGCCGTGGACTTCGTCGACCGTCGCGAGATCCGCGAGGGCAACGTGGCGAAGGTGCTGGAGCTGTGGGGCCGGGCGCTGGACGCCATCGAGGCGGAGGACCTGGACCGGATCGGCACCGAGATCGACTGGGTCATGAAGTACAAGCTGATCGAGCGGTACCGGGCGAAGCACAACATGACGATGTCGCACCCCAGGGTCGCGCAGATAGACCTCGCGTACCACGACATCCACCGGCGTCGCGGGCTGTACTACCTGCTGGAGAAGAAGGGGCAGGCGGCGCGGGTCTGCAACGACCTGAAGATCTTCGAGGGCAAGTCGGTGCCGCCGCAGACGACGCGGGCGCGCCTTCGGGGCGACTTCATCCGGCGGGCGCAGGAGCAGCGCCGGGACTTCACGGTCGACTGGGTGCATCTGAAGCTGAACGACCAGGCGCAGCGGACGGTGTTGTGCAAGGACCCCTTCCGGTCGGTGGACGACCGGGTGGAGAAGCTGATCGCGGGCATGTGAGCGGGCGCGGCCGTACGGTCGCGGGCGGGCCGCCGGATTTCCGGTGGCATGCGGCTCAGTGCGTGTCACTCGTGGGGCCTCATGGACGGTGTGTCCGTGGGGCCCCCTCGCACGCCCTCCGCCGCACGGAGCGGGGCGGGCCGTAGAGTGGCGGCCACTGGCCATCAGTCCCCCCAACCCCCGAGGACACTTGTGCGACGCCGACTTGCAGCCTTTCTGATCGTTCCGGCCCTGGCTCTGACCGCGTGCGGGGGCGGTGAGTCGAAGGAGCCGACGGACGGGAAGAGTTCCTCGGCGAGTCCGGACAAGCCGGCGAAGCAGCCGGAGGCGCCGAAGCCGGTGGAGTCGGCGGACCCGATGCCCACGGTGAAGGGCGAGGTGGGCAAGCAGCCCGAGGTGACGATCCCCAAGGGCGACCCGAGCGGCAAGTTCGTGGTGAACACCCTGAAGGAGGGTGACGGCGCGGAGGTCAAGAAGGGCGACCAGGTGATCACCGGGTACGAGGCGAAGATCTGGAAGGGCGGCAAGGCGCTGGGCGGCTCGTACGGCGAGAAGGCCGCTCCGCCGCAGATCATCTCGGCGGGTTCGCCGACGGTGATTCCGGCGTTCTCGCAGGCGGTGCTGGGCAAGAAGCTGGGCAGCCGGCTGCTGGTGGTGGCGCCGCCGGCCGCCGCGTTCGGTGCGCAGGGGCAGCCGCAGATGGGTGTCGGCCCCACGGACAACCTGGTCTTCGTGCTGGACCTGCAGAAGGTCATGCCGAAGATGGCCGAGGGCAAGCAGAAGGACACCGCCGCCGACCAGCCGAAGATCGTCGCGGACAAGCCGGAGCCGGCCACGATCACGATTCCGAAGAACGACCCGCCGAAGAAGCTGGTCTCGGAGACGCTGATCGAGGGCGACGGCCCCGAGGTGAAGAACGGCCAGACCGTGTACATGCACTACAGCGGTGCGGCCTGGGAGCTGAACAAGGGCAAGCCGAAGGCGGAGCTGTTCGACTCGAGCTGGAAGCGGGGCGAGCCGTTCAACACGGCCATCGGCGCCGGTCAGGTCATCGAGGGCTGGGACAAGGGTCTGGTCGGCAAGAAGGTCGGCAGCCGGGTCATGCTGATCGTTCCGGCGGCGCAGGCGTACAAGGACCAGGCCCGTGGCGAGGCCCTGCCGGCCAATTCCACGCTGGTCTTCGTGGTGGACATCCTCGCGGCAATGTAAGACTGTCCCGTTGTCCGACATGTACGAAGTAGGAGCAGACCTGTGAGCATCGAGAAGCCCGAGATCGACTTCCCCGAGGGCCCCGTTCCCACGGACCTGGAGATCGTCGACATCTGGGAGGGCGACGGTCCCGAGGCGAAGGCCGGTGCCTACGTCAAGGTCCACTACGTGGGCGTGGCGTTCTCCACCGGCGAGGAGTTCGACGCCTCGTGGAACCGCGGCACCCCGCTGGAGTTCCAGCTCGGCGCCGGTCAGGTCATCAAGGGCTGGGACCAGGGCGTGCAGGGCATGAAGGTCGGCGGCCGCCGCCGGCTGACGATCCCGGCGAACCTGGCCTACGGCGACCGCGGCGCGGGCGGCGGTGTGATCGCCCCGGGCGAGACGCTGATCTTCGTCTGCGACCTGGTGTCCGTCTGATCGCAGCGTGTGTACGCCGCCGCCGTGTGCGGTGCGAGGGCCCCCGCCTCCCCGGCGGGGGCCCTCGGCGTCCTCCCGGGGTCCCGGCGCCCTCTCGGGCCCTCTGGGTCTTCCCCGGGGTCCGGGGGCGGGCGGGGGGCCTGCCGGAGGGGCCCTCGGCTTTCGCGGCGACACCCCGGGGCGGTACGGTCGACGGTCGTAGCGCCCGGACGGTTGGTGGCGCGCATCTGGGGAGAGAGGGCGTCGATGGCGATTGCCAAGGCCGAGCGTTTGATGAACCTGGCGCTGTGCCTGCTGGGGACGCGGCGCCCGCTCAGCAAGCGTGAGCTGAAGGAGTCCATCGAGGCCTATCTGGAGGCGGGCAACGAGGAGTCCTTCAACCGGATGTTCGAGCGCGACAAGGACGATCTGCGCGAGCTCGGCCTGGTCATCGAGACGGTGGAGAACCTGGACGGCGACGCCGGGTACCTGGCCCGCCGGGACAGCAACCGGCTGCCCGCGATCCAGCTGGACGCCGAGGAGGCCGCCGCGCTGGGGCTCGCCGCGAAGGTGTGGCAGCAGGCCCGGCTCGCGGGAGCGGCCTCGGGCGCGCTGCAGAAGCTGCGCGCGGCGGGGATGCCGGAGGCGGAGGACCCGTACGCCGCCCAGCCGCCCAGTGCGCTGGAGCCGAGGATTCCGGTGCACGAGGCGGCGTTCGAGCCGTTGATGCTGGCCTGCCGGGACCGGCGGCCCGTGGTCTTCGACTACCGCAAGGCGACGGCGGCGCGGCCGGAGCCGCGGCAGGTGGAGCCGTGGACGCTGGAGTGCTGGCGGGGCCACTGGTATCTGGCGGGCTGGGACCGCGACCGGGGTGCGGAGCGGGTGTTCCGGCTGTCGCGGATCACCGGGAAGGTGCGGTCCAGGACGGGGCGGTTCACCGCGGAGGTGCCGGACGTGGTGACGGTGCGGGAGACGGTGGAGAGCTGGGCGGGGGAGACCGCGACCCGCAGCGCGCTGATCAAGCTGCGGGCCGGGGCCGGGTATCCGCTGCGCGAGCGGGCCACCGCGGCGCGGGAGCTGGGCGACGGCTGGGACGAGCTGGCGATTCCGTACGGGCACGGCCTGGACGCGTGGCTGGTGGAGTTCGGGCCCGACGTGGTGGTGCTGGAGCCCGCGGACCTGCGGGCGGATGTCGTGGACCGGCTGCGCGCCGTGGCCAAGGGCTGAGGGGCGGGAGCTTTCTTCATGGCGACGAATGCCATTGACCAGACGCGGCGGATGCTGTCGCTGGTGACGTATCTGCGGGAGCGGCCCGGCGCGTACATCGAGGACGTGGCGCGGGCCTTCGGGATCACCCAGGACGAGCTGATCTCGGACCTGGACGTGCTGCCGATGTGCGGGACCAGTTTCCGGGGCGGTGACCTGCTCGACATCGACACCGACGGCGAGCGCATCTGGTGGCACAACCCCGACGACGTGGCGGAGCCGCTGCGGCTGGCCGCCGACGAGGCGACGGCGCTGCTGGTGGCGGCGCGCGCGGTCTCCACGCTGCCGGGGCTGCGCGAGGGCGACCGGCAGGCGCTGCTGCGGGCGACGGCGAAGCTGGAGGCGGCGGCCGGTGAGGCGGCGGGGGCGAGCTCCCGGCTCTCGGTGACGTTCGAGTCGGAGGGCGGGGTCTTCGCGGACGTCGACCGGGCGATCTCGGAGCGGCGCCGGCTGTGGCTGCGCTACTACTCGCCCGCCCGGGACGAGCTGACCGAGCGCGAGGTGGACCCGATCCGCCTGTTCGCGGTGGGCCACACGTACATGGAGGCGTGGTGCCGCCTGTCGGAGGCGCGGCGCACCTTCCGTCTCGACCGGGTCGCGGAGATCAAGCTGCTCGACGAGCCGTCCGCGCCGCCCCGGATCGAGCTGCGGGACCTGTCGGAGGGGCTGGTGCAGCCCGCGGCGGAGGACCCGGAGGTCGTGGTGGAGGTCGGGCCGGGCGGACGCTGGGTCGCCGAGTACTACCCGCACGACAGCGCCGAGGAGCTGCCCGACGGCGGCCTGCGGGTCACGCTGCGCACCCCCGACCCGGCGTCCCTGCGCCGGCTGGCGCTGCGGCTGGGCCGAGACGGGCGGATCGTGTCGCCGGCGGGTCTCGCGGTGAGCGCCCGGGAGGCGGCGCGGGAGGCGCTGGCGGCGTACGAGGCGCAGCCGGGCGGGCCCGCGTAGCGGCATCGGGGGAGCGCGGGGGCGGGACGGGTGCGGGCGGGCGCGTGGGGGCGGGCCCGCCCGGTGTGACGGAACCACCAAGGAGAGCTGGGACATGTCAGTGATGTCTGGTCCTTATCCAGCGGCCGCCGCACCGGAGGCGGTCCTCTTCAAGGCGGCCTGCCCGGACTGCCGGGCCCGCTTCGAGCTGGACGCCGGCGGGCTGCGGCTGGCGATCGGCGGCAGCCGCCGCACCACCTTCTACTCCTTCACCTGCCCGGAGTGCGGGAACGCGGTCCGCAAGCCGGCCGGGGAGCGGATCGTGGAACTCCTCACCCGGGGCGGGGTGCGGACGCTGCGCCTCCACTCGGCGCTCTGACGTCCCGGCCGCGCCGCCTCCGCGCGGCGTTGCGACCGCGTGCGACCCCTTAGGCTCCTTCCATGTTCTGGCCCATGCTCGCCATCGCCCTCGGTTTCCTCGGACTCGCCGTGCTCGGCGTGCTGGCGGTCCGGGTCTTCGTCGAAGTCCGTCGTCTGGGGCGGCAGGTCGCCGAGTCCTCGCAGCGGATCACGGTGGCGGCGGAGGACCTGGAGCGGTCGGCGGAGGGGCTGGCGCGCACGGGGGACGCCCTGCGGTAGCCGGGGGCCTCCTCCGCGCTGGACTCCTCCACAGGAGGTTCGGGCGGTACGCTCGGCGGCGTGCGGTACGGGCTCCGGCCGTGGACCGCAACCGGGAGTACGCACGGTCATTGCCCCGCGTTTACCCCCGGGGGTTACGATCGCTTGAGTACGAAGCCGGACATCAGTCCGACCTGGAAGCCCCTCCGGAACCTCGTCCCCTGTTCCGCCCCAGCCGTCTCAGTGAGAAGGAAGTTGCACATGATCGGCAATATGAAGCCCCTTGAGATCATTCTGATCATCGCGGTCATCTTGCTGCTCTTCGGTGCCAAGAAGCTCCCCGACATGGCTCGCTCCCTGGGCAAGTCGGCCCGCATCCTCAAGAGCGAGGCGAAGGCGATGAAGAAGGACGACGAGTCCGCCGCCCCGGCCCAGTCCGCCGACGCCGCCGCGGACCAGGTCGTCACTCCCACCCGTACGATCAAGGCTGCTCCCGGTGACACCACCGGCGCCCGTCCGGTCAACGACCCGACGCGCACCGCCCAGAACTGAGCTGACACCACGGCTGCCGGCTGACTCCGGACACGGACGGCGTCGGCCTTCGCACGAGACGAGGGAAGTGGGTTGCTCAAGTCTGCCCGCAAGCAGGAGAAGAACGACGAAGGCCGGATGCCCCTTCTCGACCACCTGCGCGAGTTGCGCAACCGGTTGCTGAAGGGCGTCCTGGCGATCCTCGTCGTGACGGTGGTGGCGTCGTTCTACCAGAAGGAAATCTTCGAGTTCCTGATGCGGCCGATCCTCAGCTCGGTCGGCTGCACCGACGGACGGATCGTCGCGGTCAACGGCGAGCCCTGCGCGATCATGAAGACCGACAACCTCCTGTCGCCCTTCATGATCGCGCTCAAGGTCTCGCTGATGTCCGGTGTGCTGGTCGCCGCCCCGGTCTGGCTGTACCAGGTCTGGGCGTTCGTCGCGCCGGGACTGCACAAGAACGAGAAGCGGTACGCGTACACCTTCGCCGCCGCCGGTGCCCCGCTCTTCGCGGGCGGCGCCTACCTCGCGTACTCGATCCTGCCGCAGACCGCGGAGATCATGCTCAGCTTCACCCCGGCCGATGTGCAGAACCAGATCAATCTGGACGACTACCTCGACCTGATCGTGCGCATGGTCGTCGTCTTCGGTCTCGCCTTCGAGCTGCCGCTGCTGCTGATCCTGCTGAACATGACGAAGGTGCTCAGCGGTGCGCGGATGCTGCGCTGGTGGCGCGGCATGATCGTCGGCCTGACCTGCTTCGCCGCGATCGCCACCCCGGGCGGTGAGCCGCTCTCCATGCTGCTCCTGGCCGGACCGCTCGTCGTCCTGTACTTCATCGCCGTCGGCTTCGCCCTCCTCAACGACAGGCGCAGGCGCCGCAACGACCCCGACGCGGAACTCTCCGACGACGAGGCGGCCCCGCTCGACCTGGCCCCCAGGCCCCTGGACCACGCGATCGAACCGGTCACGGCGTCCCGCATGCTGCCGGGACAATCCGACGGCGAACGCAAACAGCTCAACGGCTACGACGACATCACCTGATCGCACAGGCCCCCCGGACGACGTCCGGGGGGCCTCTTCGTGCCGGGCGCCGGAGTGCGGGGCCCCGCTCCCGGGCCCACGTGTCCCGGACGGCGACGCCGCTGACGCCCGGGGCGGGGCGGCCGTGTCCGTCGGTCATTAAAGATCGGGCTGACTGTCACAGGTGACGGGTAGGCTCGAAGACAAGATGACAGAGGACCTCTCACCAGCCGAGCGATACGCCGCCTCCCGGATCCGCGCCGCCGAGGAGGCCACCGCGCTCCACCCCTTCCGCGCCATGTACGACTTCGACCTGGACCCCTTCCAGATCGAGGCCTGCGAGGCGCTGGAGGCGGGCAAGGGAGTGCTGGTCGCGGCGCCCACCGGCTCGGGCAAGACGATCGTCGGCGAGTTCGCCGTGCACCTCGCCCTCACGCAGGGCGGCAAGTGCTTCTACACCACGCCCATCAAGGCGCTGTCCAACCAGAAGTACCAGGACCTCGTGAAGCGCTACGGTGCCGACAAGGTCGGGCTGCTGACCGGTGACAACAGCGTCAACTCGGACGCGCCCGTGGTGGTCATGACCACCGAGGTGCTGCGCAACATGCTCTACGCGGGCTCCCAGTCGCTGCTGGGCCTGGCCTACGTGGTCATGGACGAGGTGCACTACCTCAGCGACCGTTTCCGCGGGGCCGTGTGGGAGGAAGTGATCATCCACCTCCCCGAGTCGGTGACGCTCGTGTCGCTGTCGGCGACCGTGTCCAACGCGGAGGAGTTCGGCGACTGGCTGGACACCGTGCGCGGCGACACCGCCGTCATCGTCTCCGAGCACCGGCCCGTGCCGCTGTGGCAGCACGTGCTGGCCGGGCGCCGGATGTACGACCTCTTCGAGGAGTCCGACGACGGGCGCGGCGGCCGCCGCGAGGTCAACCCCGACCTGCTGCGCATGGCCCGCATGGAGAACCAGAGGACGTACAACCCGCGCGACCGCCGCAAGGGCAAGACGGTCCGCGAGGCCGACCGGGAGCGCGAGCGCCGCCAGCGCACGCGGATCTGGACACCGGGCCGCGCCGAGGTCATCGAACGCCTGGACTCCGCCGGGCTGCTGCCCGCGATCACGTTCATCTTCAGCCGGGCCGGCTGCGAGGCCGCCGTCCAGCAGTGCCTGTACGCGGGACTGCGGCTCAACGACGAGGACGCCCGGCAGCAGGTCCGCGAGATCGTCGAGGAGCGCACGGCGTCCATTCCCGGCGAGGACCTGCACGTACTGGGGTACTACGAGTGGCTGGAGGCCCTGGAGCGGGGCATCGCGGCCCACCACGCGGGCATGCTGCCGACCTTCAAGGAAGTCGTCGAGGAGTTGTTCGTACGGGGTCTGGTGAAGGCGGTCTTTGCGACGGAGACCCTGGCCCTCGGCATCAACATGCCCGCCAGGTCCGTGGTGCTGGAGAAGCTGGTCAAGTGGAACGGCGAGCAGCACGCCGACATCACCCCCGGCGAGTACACGCAGCTCACCGGCCGGGCCGGGCGGCGGGGCATCGACGTCGAGGGGCACGCGGCGGTGCTGTGGCAGCGCGGCATGGACCCGCAGGCCCTGGCGGGACTCGCCGGCACGCGCACGTATCCGCTGCGCTCCAGCTTCAAACCGTCGTACAACATGGCGGTCAACCTGGTCCAGCAGTTCGGCCGGCACCGGTCGCGGGAGCTGCTGGAGACGTCGTTCGCGCAGTTCCAGGCGGACAAGTCGGTCGTCGGCATCGCCAAGCAGGTGCAGCGCAACGAGGAGGGCCTGGAGGGGTACGAGCAGGGCATGACCTGCCACCTCGGGGACTTCCAGGAGTACGCGGCGATGCGGCGCGACCTCAAGGACCGCGAGACGGAACTGGCCAAGCAGGGCGCGGCACAGCGGCGGGTGGCGGCGGCCGACTCGCTGGAGAAGCTGAAGGTCGGCGACATCATCCACGTGCCGACGGGGAAGTTCGCGGGCCTCGCGCTGGTCCTGGACCCGGGGGTCCCGGCGGGACGCACGAACGGCCACCGGCGGGGCCTGGAGCACCACGACGGGCCGCGCCCGCTGGTGCTCACCGCCGAGCGGCAGGTCAAGCGGCTGGCGGAGATCGACTTCCCGGTGCCGGTGGAGGCCCTGGAGCGGATGCGCATCCCGAAGTCCTTCAACCCGCGCTCCCCGCAGTCGCGCCGGGACCTGGCGTCCCAGCTCCGCACCAAGGCCGGGCACATCACGCCCGAGCGGCACCGCAGGGGGCGGGCGGCGGCGGCCGACGACCGGGAGATCGCCCGGTTGCGGGCCGCGCTGCGCGCCCACCCGTGCCACGGGTGCGACGAGCGCGAGGACCACGCCCGGTGGGCGGAGCGGTACTACCGCCTCCAGCGGGACACCCGGCAGCTGGAACAGCGCATCGAGGGCCGGACGAACACCATCGCCCGCACCTTCGACCGCATCTACGCGCTGCTCACCGAACTGGACTACCTGCGCGGTGACGAGGCGACGGAGCACGGCAAGCGACTGGCCCGCCTGTACGGGGAGCTGGACCTGCTCGCGTCGGAGTGCCTGCGGGACGGGGTCTGGGAGGGCCTGAACCCCGCTGAACTGGCGGCGTGCGTCTCGGCGTTGGTGTACGAGGCGCGGCAGGCGGACGACGCGGTGGCGCCGAAGGTGCCAGCCGGGGCGGCCAAGGAGGCGCTCGGCGAGATGGTCCGCATCTGGGGGCGGCTCGACGCCCTGGAGGAGGACCACCGGATCAACCAGACCGAGGGCGTCGGCCAGCGCGAGCCCGACCTCGGGTTCGCCTGGGCGGTGTACCTGTGGGCCTCCGGCAAGGGCCTCGACGAAGTGCTGCGCGAGGCGGAGATGCCGGCCGGTGACTTCGTGCGCTGGTGCAAGCAGGTGATCGACGTGCTCGGCCAGGTCGCGGCCGCCGCGCCCGCTTCCAGCGGGGGCAGCACGGTGGCGAAGAACGCCCGCAAGGCGGTGGAAGCGGTGCTGCGGGGCGTGGTGGCGTACAGCTCCGTGGGCTGACGCCTTCGGACAGTGCCCGCAGCGTGCGGTGCGTGGGTCCCGGTCGGGAGGGTTCTGACCGGGGCCCTTCGTCCGTCAGGGGGCGGGCTGCCGCGGGCCGGCGGCCCAGCCCTCGGGGTCGGTCCACGCCTGGAGGGTGCGCCGGGACTCGAAGCGGTGCCGGGCGCCCGTGATCGGGTCGGTGAACTCCAGGGTGCGGGCGAGGAGTTGCAGCGGCTTGCTGAAGTCGTCCGGGGCGGGGTTGGTGAGGGCGGGGAAGTAGGGGTCGCCGAGGATCGGCAGGCCCAGGGCGTTCATGTGGACGCGGAGCTGGTGCGTGCGGCCGGTGTGGGGGGTGAGGCGGTAGCGGGCGAGGCGGGCCCGGTGCTCGACGAGCTCGATGTGGCTCTCGCTGTTGGGCTCGCCGGGGACCTCGCGGGCGGCGACGACACCGGGGGTCTTCTCGATGCGGCTGCGGAGGGTGCGGGGCAGGCCGACGGCCGGTTCGTACGCCGCCAGCGCCTCGTACCGCTTGCGGACCCGGCGGTCGCGGAAGAGGTTCTGGTACGCGCCGCGGGCGGCCGGGTCGACCACGAAGAGGACCAGGCCGGCGGTGAGCCGGTCCAGGCGGTGCGCCGGGCTGAGGGCGGGCAGGCCCAGGTCGTGGCGGAGCCGGGCCAGGGCGGTCTGGGCGATGTGGCTGCCGCGGGGGGTGGTGGCGAGGAAGTGCGGCTTGTCGGCGACCAGGATGCGGGCGTCCTGGTGGAGCACGTCGACCGGATACGGGACCGGGGTTTCCGGAGCGAGTTCGCGGTGGAACCACAGGTGGAGGCCGGGGACGTAGGGGGCGTCCGGGGGGAGCGGAGTGCCGTCGGCGGTGACGAACGCGCCGTCGGCGAACATGCGGTCGACGGTGCCGGGGCCCGCCGCGGCGAGGCGGGTGAGGAGGTGGGCGCGGACGGTGGACGGGGCGGCGCCCTGGAGACCGCTCCGGGCGTCGCCGGGGGCGGGCGGGAGCTTCAGGTGGACGGGGTCGATGCCCAGGTGCTGGGGGAGGGGCGAGGGGGGTGTGGTGCGGGGGCGGGGTCTGCGGGTCATGGTGGGAGCAAGGGTATGGGGGCCGGGAGGCGACGCGACGGGCGTCCCCCGCCCTGCTCCCTCCCGCGCACGGGACGCGCCCTCCGAGCCGGTGCTCGGAGGGCGCGTCCCGTGCGTCGTCCGCGGGGCGGACGTACCGGCCGTAGGTCAGGCCTTCGGCATCAGGACGGTGTCGACGATGTAGACGGTCGCGTTGGCCGTGGGCACGTTGCCGCAGACCACGGAGGACGCGTCGTTGACCTTGTACGACTCGCCGGAGCCGGCCGTGGTCAGGGTGGACTTCTGGAGGGTCGGGTAGGTGCCCGACTCCAGCTGCTTCGGGGTCAGCTTCTGGCCGACCACGTGGTAGGTGAGGATGCTGGTGAGCTTGGCCTTGTCGGCGAGGACGGCGTCCAGGTCGGCCTTGGGGAGCTTGGCGAAGGCGTCGTTGGTCGGCGCGAACACCGTGATGTTCTCGGCGTTGTTGAGGGTGTCGACCAGGCCGGCCTTCTTCACCGCGGTGACCAGGGTGGACAGGGCCGGGTTGTTCGACGCGGCGGTCGCGACCGGGTCCTTGGCCATGCCGTCGAAGCTGCCCTTGCCCTCCTTGGGGACCCCGGCACAGCCCGGGCCGAACGGGCCGCTCATCGGCGCCGCGTCGGACGGGGTGGAGTCCATGCTGGCCTCCTTGGTGGGCGTCGCCTTGGAACCGGTGGCGTCGGCGGACTTGCCGCCGTCCGAGCAGCCGGTCAGGGCGAGCGGGAGGATCGCCGCCGCCGACACGGCGAGGGCGGCGCGACGGGCGATGGTGGTGCGGATGCTGCTCATGACGTTCTCCTTGAAGGGTGCTTGCGAAGGGGGTGTGAAAGGTGGTCGGTGCGGTGGTGGCGGTGTCAGGTCACGGAGACCACCACCGAGTGCAGGCCGGTCGCGCCGTCGGGGACCGTCCCGACGCGGCGCTCCGTCTGGGTGTCGCCCTCGCGGTCCGTCGCGCGGACTTCGAGGGAGTGGCTTCCGGGAGCCGCCTGCCACGGCCAGCTCCACTGCCGCCAGGTGTCGCGGCTGGTCTCGGCGGCCAGTGAGGCGTCCTGCCAGGGGCCGCCGTCGACCCGCACCTCCACCCGGGCGATGCCCCGGTGCTGGGCCCACGCCACTCCGGCGACCATGATCCGGCCCGCCTTCGGCGAGGCGAACGGGCGCGGCGTGTCGATCCGCGACTGCGTCTTGATCGGCGCCTCGCGGGCCCAGTCGCGGCGCACCCAGTACGCGTCGAACGTGTCGAAGGTGGTGAGTTCGAGGTCGCGGAGCCACTTGCAGGCCGATACGTATCCGTACAGGCCGGGCACCAGCATCCGCACCGGGAAGCCGTGGTCGAAGGGCAGCGGCTCGCCGTTCATGCCGACGGCGAGGAGGGCGTCGCGGCCGTCCATCACCGTCTCGACGGGGGATCCGAGCGTCATGCCGTCGACCGAGCGGGCGACGAGCTGGTCGGCCGGTCCGCCGTCGGAGGGCGGCCGCACCCCGGCCTCGCGCAGGAGGTCGGCCAGCCGGACCCCGAGCCAGCGGGCATTGCCCACGTAGGGGCCGCCGACCTGGTTGGAGACGCAGGTCAGGGTGATGTCGCGTTCGACGAGCGGGCGGCGCAGCAGGTCTTCGTAGGTGTACGTCAGCGGCTTGGCGACGCCGAGGCCGTGGAGGGTGAGACGCCACCGGGCGGGGTCGGGGCGCGGGACCACCAGCGCGGTGTCGACGCGGTAGAAGTCACGGTTGGGGGTGGTCAGCGGGCCCAGGCCCGGGACGCGGAGCTCGGCTCCGGCCGGGACGGGGCGGGCCCGGTCGGCGGGGGCGGGCAGCGCGATGCGGGAGCGGGCCGCGGCGGCGTCGGCCTGGCGGCCGGAGTTCAGCCGGCGGCCGAGGAGACCGGCACCGGCCGACACCGCGACGGCGGTGGACGCGGTGAGGACGAAGCCACGCCGGTTGAAGGGACGCAGGGCGGCCGCCCGGAGGCCCTCCGCTCCGGTCGCGGAGCGGGAGGGGGAAGCCGGGGGCGCGCCGTCCGTGTCCGCGGTGCCGGCGCGGGGCGTGGGGGTCCCGTGCGGGTGCATGTTGTGCGGTTGCGCGGCATCGGGGCGGGCCGGGGCGGGCGTCGGGGTGCCGGGTGCCGGCTCCGGGGCGGGGGTCGGGGTGCCGGGTGCCGGCTCCCCCTCGGGTCCGCCGGCGCCCTGCCCCGGCTTCCGCGCGGGACCCGCAGTGTCCCGCGCGGGGAGCCGGGCGGCGGCCGGGAGGTTTTCCTCCGACGGGCTCCCGGCCGCCTCGGGCCGGGCCGGGGCCGAGGGCGGGGAGCCCACGTTCCCCGGGTCGGCGTCCGGCCCGGTCCGGGGCTCCGCGTCCTGCTCCCCAGCCGCGGGAGACGGACGCGTGCCCGGCTGTGCGGCGAGCGCGTCGGGCCCGGACGCGACGTCCGCCCCCGGTCCCCGCGCCGCGCCGAGCTGTGAGGTGAGCAGCAGGAGTACGCCCGCGCCCGCCAGTCCGCCCAGCAGCGACGGCAGCGCGTCCAGCGGGCGGCCTTCCGGCCGGGACACCGCCGCCCACGCGCCGAGCGCGCCGAAGGCGAAGACCAGCAGGGCCGCGGTGCGCCGGTGGCGGGCCGACAGGAGCCCGACGGCCAGTGCGAACACCGCCAGCAGCGTCAGGATGCCCAGCTGGAGGACCAGCTTGTCGGCCGTGCCGAAGGTACGGACCGCGAAGTCCTTCACCGCGGAGGGGGTGCGGTCCACGACCGCCCCGCCGACCGCCGTCACGGGCCCGGCCTCGGGCCGTACCGCCGCAGCCGCCAGTTCGGCGGCGCACAGCGACGCGAAGGCGGCGACCAGGCCGCCGGCCGCGCTTGCGATGGTGCGTGCTTTTCCGCTCACGCAACCTATTCGGGGCTGTGGGGGCGGGCGGATTGGTCAGAAGATTCTCTTCCTCCTTTCGGGGGGACGGACCAATCCAGCGGGTTCGCGGCTCCGAATGAACCGGGGTTCGTCGCCCGGTCGACGCGTGCGGGACCGGCGCCGCCGTCACCGGCGCGGTGGCGGTCAGGCGGCGGAGTCCGGTCCCTCGCCGACCCGGTAGCCGACGCCCGGCACCGTGTGGATCGCCCACGGGGGGCCGAGGCGCTTGCGCAGGGTCGAGATGGTGATGCGCACCGCGTTGGTGAACGGGTCGGCGTTCTCGTCCCACGCCTTCTCCAGCAGGACCTCCGCGCTGACCACCCCGCCCCGGGCGGCCATCAGCACCTCCAGCACCGCGAACTGCTTGCGGGTGAGCGAGATGTAGCGCCCGGCCCGGAACACCTCCCGGCGGAACGGGTCGAGCCGCAGGTCCCCGGTCTCCAGCACCGGCGGTGTGCTCGCCTTGGGGCGGCGGGCCAGCGAGCGCAGCCGTACGACCAGTTCCTTCAGGTCGAAGGGCTTGGTGAGGTAGTCGTCCGCACCCAGCTCGAACCCGGTGACCTTCTCGTCCAGGTGGGCCGCCGCCGTCAGCATCAGCACCCGGCAGCCGAGCTCGCGCGCCACGATCGTGCGGCACACCTCGTCGCCGTGCGTGCCGGGGATGTCGCGGTCCAGGACGACCACGTCGTACGTGTGCACGTCGAGGCGTTCCAGGGCCGTGTCGCCGTCGCCCGCGATGTCGGAGGCGATGGCCTCCAGGCGCAGCCCCGCCTGCACCGCCTCCGCCAGGTACGGCTCGTCCTCGACAATCAGCACCCGCATCTGCGGCCTCTCCTCGGTCGGCGCACTCCGGTCCATTGAACGACGCGGGGCCTGTCGAAAACGTATCGGGAATCCGAGACGCCCCGGCGACACCGCGACGACTGCACTGGAGCCCTACGACGACGGCTCGACGGAGGACGGCATGCGCGAGACGGATCGGGGACGGGCGGGCTGGACGGCGGCCGGGGCACTGGCCCTCGCGGCGGCCCTGGGCGTGAGCGGAGTGGTGGCCCTGTCGGCGACGTCCGACGGCGGCACCGGGGTGCGCGAGAAGGGGCGGGGGGCGGTGGCGGCCCCGCCGCGCGTGCCCGGCTCCGTGGGGCCGAACGGCGACGGGGCGGCCGACGCGGGCGACGGGTCCATACCCGTGGCCCGTCAGCTCACCCCGTTCGACACCGGGCACTCGGCGCTGCGCCGCCTGGACCCGGTGCTGCTGGCGGCGGTGCAGTCGGCGGCGAAGGACGCCGAGCAGGACGGGGTGGACCTCTTCGTGACGTCGGGCTGGCGCAGCAGGGGGTACCAGCAGCGGCTGCTCGACGAGGCGGTGCGGAAGCACGGGAGCGTGGCGGAGGCGCGGAAGTTCGTGGAGACGCCGGACGGGTCGCGGCACGTGCGGGGGCAGGCGATCGACATCGGTCCGGCGCGGGCGGACGAGTGGCTGATCAGGGAGGGGGCGCGGTACGGGCTGTGCCAGATCTACGCGAATGAGCCGTGGCACTTCGAGGTGCGGGAGGTGGGGGGCGGGCGGTGCCCGGAGATGCGGGGGGACGCGGCGGGGCAGGGGTGAGGCCCGAAGCGGTCGGGTCGGGGGCGGGAGGGGCCGCCCCCTGTCGGCCGGGTCCCGCCCCCGGTGGAGCGGGGGCCGTCAGGGGCGGGAGGACAGGAACCGGGCGCGGGCCTCCGAGAGGTCGACGATCGGGTCCGGATAGTCCAGGCGGGCGCGGTCCGGGCCCGCCAGGTGCCAGGGCTGGTGGACGGCGGAGCCCGGCAGGGAGGCCAGTTCCGGAACCCACCGGCGGACGTAGTCGCCGTGCGGGTCGAAGCGCTTGGCCTGGGCGAGCGGGTTCAGGATGCGGTTGGGGCGGGTGTCGGTGCCGGTGCCCGCCGCCCACTGCCAGTTGAGCTGGTTGTTCGCCAGGTCGCCGTCGACGAGCAGCGACAGGAAGTGGCGGGCGCCGATCCGCCAGTCCACGTACAGCGTCTTGGTGAGGAAGCTGGCCACCAGCAGTCGGCCCCGGTTGTGCATCCAGCCCTCGTGCGCGAGCTGCCGCATCGCCGCGTCCACCACCGGAAAGCCGGTCCGGCCGGCCTTCCAGGCCTCGATCTCCCGGGTGTCCGTGCGCCAGCGGTCGTGCCGGTCGCGGTAGTCGGTCCGCGCGACGGCCGGGCGCGCGGCGAGGACCTGGTGGTGGAAGTCCCGCCAGGCGAGCTGCCGTACGAACGCCTCCGCACCCGCGTCCGCCTTCCGCCGCGCCCGGTGCACCGCCTCCAGCGGGGAGAGCGCGCCGAAGTGGAGGAAGGGCGAGAGACGGGAGGTCGCGTCGCCCGGCAGGTCGTCGTGGCGGTCCTCGTAGCCGGAAACGCCGTCGGCCAGCCAGGCGGAGAGGCGTTTGCGGGCCGCCTTCTCGCCGCCGCGGGCCAGCCCCGGCGAGGTGTCCGCCACCGCGTCCCGCGACGGCAGCGGATCGCCCGCCACCCACTCCGGCACCCGCACCGCCCTCGGCGCACCCAGCACCGTACGCAGCTTCACCGCCTCCCACCTGCGCAGATACGGGGTGAAGACGGCGAAGTGGTCGCGTCCGGCGCCCGAGGGGACCTCCGCGCCCGGCGGGACGACGGTGATCACCGCGTCGTGGACGGTCAGCTCGCAGCCCTGCGCGGCGAGTGCCTTGCGCAGCCGCTCCTCGCGGCGCTGCGCGTAGCCGCTGACGCCGCCCGCCACGTGCACGGCGGTCGCGCCCGTCTCGGTCACTAGGCGGGCGACCTCGTCGACGACCTCCCCGGTACGGAGCACCAGCCGCCCCCCGCGCTCGCGCAGGGCGGCGTCCAGGCCGGCCAGGCAGTCGGCGAGGAAGGCCCGCCGGTTCGGCGCGGTGAAGCCGGCGCGCCGCACCCCGTCGTCCAGGACGAACAGCGGAACCACCTCGTCCGCCCCGTGCAGCGCGGACCGCAGCACGGGCTGGTCGTGGACGCGCAGGTCGGAGGTGAACAGGGCGACGGCGATGCGCGGGGAGGCGGGGGCGGACGTACGGGACGTACGGGCCGTGCGGGTCGTGCGGGTCATGCCGGGAACTTCATGAGGGCGACGGGGTCGGAGGTGGGTGCGGGCGAGCCGCCGGACGGCTCGACGGTGATGCCCATGCCGGAGGCCTTGCCGACGGGGCCGTCGAGCAGGACGGCGCCGGTGGTGGCCGCCGGGTCCAGCAGACCGGCGGAGCGCATCGTTCCGGCGTCGTTGAACCAGAGCTGATAGGTCTTGCCGGGCGGCGGAGTCGGCATGCCGGAGGCCACGAACGCGGCCCGGTCGCGGCTGCGCGAGACGACCACCGTCGCCGAGGCCCCGTCGCCCACTCTGCCGGTGGTCGTTCTGGCGTCCGGCGCGGCGAGCACCGCGGCCAGCGCCTCCGTCTGCCGCTGCGCGGTCTGCGCCTGCTGCTGGGCGTCCTCGGCCACCTGGTGCTGCCAGGCGGCGATCCCGCCGAACGTGGCCGCGGCGGCCAGGCACGCGGCGAGGGCGAAGCGGGTCGCGGCCCGCCCGTACCGGCCCCGGACGCGGCCCTGGCGTACCGTCAGAGGGCCTTCCTGGCGCTCGGTGGTGATCCGCCGCAGCACTTCCGTCTTCATCCGGACCGGCGGGTTCTCGGTCATCGCACGGCCCAGCCGGGCGGCGGTGGCGGCCAGTTCGGTCACCTCCTGGGCGCAGGAGGGGCAGTCGACGAGGTGGCGTTCGAAGGAGAGACGCTCGTCGTCGGGGAGCGCGTGCAGCGCGTACGCCCCGGTCAGCGTGTGCAGTTCGGCGGTGCTCATGCGCCCACCCCCAGGCAGTCGCGCAGCCGGATCAGTCCGTCGCGCATACGGGTCTTTACCGTCCCCAGCGGGATGCCGAGGAGTTCGGCGACCTCGCGGTAGGCGAGGCCGCGGTAGTACGCGAGGGTCACCGACTGGCGTTGCAGCTCGGTGAGGGTGCGCAGACAGCGGCGCACCTGCTCGCGCTCCAGACGGGCCTCCACCTGCTCGGTGACCTCGTCGTACGCGGGGGTGCGGTCCAGCAGCGCGGCCCGCTGCTCGCGGTCGGCGGAGGCCTGCGCGGAACGCACCCGGTCCACGGCCCTGCGGTGCGCGAGGGTCAGCACCCAGGTCATGCCGCTGCCCCGGGCCGGCTGGTAGCGGGCGGCGGTGCGCCACACCTCGACCAGCACCTCCTGGGCGACCTCCTCGGACTGCGCCGGGTCGCGCAGGACGCTGCGGACCAGCCCCAGTACCGGCCCGCTGACCAGGTCGTACATCCGGCCGAAGGCCTCCTGGTCGCCCCTGGCCACCCGGCCGATGAGCTCCTGGAGGCCGTCGGGCCCGGGCGCGGGCGCCCCTTGGAGGTGGACGGCTTCTTTCACGCGGGTTTCCTTCGCTGGTGCTGGGGCGGGCGGTCGACTCCCCACGGTCCCACCGGATATTCGGAGGTGTGGGACCTGCGGATTGGTGTCGTCGGCCGGGGGTGTTACGCGCGTGCCCCCGCGCCGCGCCCGCGCGGTCGCAACCGGTGCCGGGCGGTACGCACGTCACCCGTCCGGTCCCGTGCCGCGCGGGCCGTGTGCGCCGCCCGGACCGTGCGGAAGCCGCTCAGGCCGCGAGCTCCCTGTCGGACCGGCCGGACCGGCCGCGACGGGCGGGCCCGGGGCGCAGGGCGAGCAGGACACCCGCCGCGGTCGCCACCGCCAGGGCCGCCGCGGCGACGAGCGTCATGGCGTCGGGCCGGACGAGGGCCTGCCCGCGCAGGGCCTGCCAGGTGACCAGGCCGAGGAGTGCGGCGTACGAGGCACAGGCGACGGCGGTCAGCCGCAGCCGGACGAGGGGGTCGGCGAACCGGGCGAAGCGCGGGGCCAGGGCCAGGAGCAGCAGGGCCAGCAGCGGCAGGAGTTGCAGCGAGTGCATGCCCACGAAGTGCGGTATGCGCAGGTCGCCGCCGGTGGTGGCCCAGCCGGTCACCGGCATGGCCGGGCCGCCGTCGGCGACCCCCACCCCGTGTGCCCCGACCGTGTCGGTGATCCCGGCCTCGCGCTGGGCGGGGGTGGGCCGCGTCATCAGGAAGCCGAGTCCGGTCCCGGCGAGGGCGAGCACGGCGCCGGCCTTCACGGCGAGCGAGGTGGCGCGCTCCAGGATCCTGGTGCGCAGCAGCAGGACGGCTGCCACCAGGCTGCCCACCCACAGCACCACGATGGTCAGGCCCATCGCGGCGAACACGGCCGAGTCGAAGGCGGTTTCGAGATTGAAGTGGCTGCGCCTGCCCCGGGCGGCCTGGCCCAGGATCAGCACCATCTCGCCGGCGCTCGCCGCGGCGACGACGGTCCCGGCCAGCCGGCCGGCCGTGCCCGCCCGCCCCTTCGGCAACAGCGACAGCATCCAGGCCAGGGACAGCCCGTACGCGGCGAACGACACGGAGAACTTGAACGGCTTGAACCAGACCGGCGAGCCCGCGACCGTGCGGTCGTCGGCCACCAGCCCGATGCCGGTCAATACGGTGGAGGCGATCATCAGGACCGAGAAGACCACCAGAGGACGGTGCCAGGCACGCCAGGCTGCGGGCATGGGAGACTCCCAACGGAGAACGGATAGTGGCACTGGCCGCTATCGGATAGTTGAACTATCCGTCCGGGCCCGCGAGTTGGCAAGGCCCCTCCTCGGACCGAAAGGTGAACAGGCAGTGCGCATAGGCGAGTTGAGCCGCAGGACCGGAGTGCCGGTCCCGACCATCAAGTTCTACGTCCGCGAAGGGCTGCTCCCGGCGGGGGAGCTGACCAGCCCGAACCAGGCGACGTACGGGGACGGGCACGAGCGGCGGCTGCGCCTGATCCGTTCGATGCTGGGCGTGGGCGGCCTGTCGCTGGCCCGGATCGCGGAGATCCTCGCGGTGGTGGACGACACCTCGCAGCCGGTGTTCGAGCTGATGGGCGAGGTGGCCGGCACGGTGGCGGCGCCGCGCCCGGCCGGCAGCGGCGAACCCTCGGCGCGGGCCCGCGCCGAGGTGGCCGCCCTGGTCGAACGCCGGGGCTGGCACGTCCCGGCCGGCCACCCCGACGGCGAGGCCCTGGCCCGCACGCTCACCGAGGCGGAACGGCTGGGCCACGAGGGGTTCGCGGTGACGCTGGACGCGTACGCGCAGGCGGCGGAGCGGGTGGCGGAGGCGGACCTGTCGTACGTGCGGGGGCTGGGGGCGCGGGACGACGTGCTGGAGGGCGTGGTGATCGGGATGATGCTGGGCGACGCGGTGTTCGGCTCGCTGCGGCGCATCGCCCAGGCGGAGGAGGCGGGCCGCGTCTACGGCAGGGGGCGGCGCGGGGACGAGGAGTAGGCGCGGGGCGCGGGGGGACGCGGCCGGGGTTCACCGCGAAGGTGCGCCCAAGGTTCACCGGAGGTCTGCAACCGTCGGCGTATGTGCCCCCGAGGGGTCTCCGTCAGCTTTCTGACCGGCCGCAGGAGCTGCCCGAAGGGGCGCGGCTCCGGGGCCCGGCGAGGAAGTTCCGTTCCGTGACCAGCAGGGGGAACGCCATGAATCCGACCCGCACCCGTGCCGCCCGGCTCGCCGCCCTCCTCGGCGGAGTGGGCCCGGCCCTCACCGCGATGACCGCCCCGGCGAGCGCGGCGGACGTCATCAAGCAGGGGCGCGAGGGGTACGAGGTCGCCTGCGTGCAGCGCGGGGTGAACATCGTCCAGAACCCGAACGTCGCGGTGGACTCCGACTTCGGCCCGGCCACCCGTGCGGCCTTGGTTCGCCACCAGAAGGCGGAGCGGATCAGCGCCGACGGCCAGGTCGGTCCGACCACCGGCAGCCACCTGATCAGCGACGTCCAGCGCATCCGCCAGAACGACATCCGCGCGGGCGGCACCGGCGCGTTCTGCCCGGACTGGCTGCGGGACTGCACCGGGAGCATCCCGCACCGAGCCGGACATGTGCCAGGGGCCGGTCCTTCGCGGGACCGGCACTGAGCCACGCACCGCGTCAGGGCCGGTCCTCTGCAGGGCCCGCACCGAGCCGGGCACGCGTCAGGGGCCGGTCCTTCGCGGGACCGGCCCCTGACGCGTGCGCCGTGACTCAGGCCGAAGCCTGCTCCTGCTCGCGCTCCACCTGCTCGTTCCACTCGCGCTTGACCGCGCGCCACGCGTCGTCGTCCTGGCCCAGCCGCCAGTAGCCCGAGACGGACAGCCGCTCGCGCGGGATCTGGCGCTCCACCCGCAGCAGCCGCCGCAGGTCCTTCACGAAACCGGCCTCGCCGTGCACGAACGCGTGGACGTCACCGGCGGGGAACTCCAGGTCCCGTACCGCCGCGACCAGTTGTTCGCCGACCGGCGCGGAGCCCCGGTGCAGCCACGTCACCTCGACGCCCGCCGGGGACTCGATCTTCTGCTCCTCGGCGGCGTCCGCCACCTCCACGAAGGCGTGCACCCGGGCGCCCTCGGGCATCCGCTCCAGGGCCGCCGCGATCGCGGGCAGCGCGCTCTCGTCACCGACGAGCAGGTGCCAGTCGGCGGCCGGGTCCGGGGCGTACCCGCCGCCCGGGCCCAGGAAGCGGACCGTCTCGCCGACCTGGGCGCGGGCCGCCCACGGACCGGCCAGACCCGCGTCGCCGTGCACCACGAAGTCGATGGCCAGCTCGCGCGCCGCCGCGTCCCAGCTACGGATCGTGTACGTCCGGTTCGCCGGCCACTGCTCCGCGGGGAACTCCTCGCGGATGCGGGCCATGTCGAAGGGCTCCGGGTAGGTCACCCCGGGCGCAGGGAAGAGCACCTTGACGTAGGCGTCGGTGAACTCGTCGGCGGCCAGGCCCGCGAGAGCCTCGCCGCCCAGGACGACGCGCACCATGTGCGGGGTGATCCGCTCGGTGCGCACCACCTTGGCCTCGTGGGCTCGCGGTGCCTTGCGTGCCGGTCGTTCTGCCACGGTGCTCTCCCCAAACTGCGACTCAGGTACTTAGGTATACCTAAGCTAACAGCTCACCCCTGGAGCACCGAGAGCAGTCGCTGCAAAGATCCGCCCAAGCCCCACTTCCCGGCCAGCGCCTCCAGTGCCGCCGGATCGCGCGGCGCGTGCGGCAGGGCCGCGTCGAACCGCGGCACCGGGACGTCGTCCGCGACCCGCACGACCTTCGGGGCGACCGCGAGGTAGGGCCGGGCCGCGTCCAGCTTCGCGCGCTGGGACGGCGTCAGCTTCGCGGCGGGGTCGTCGACGGCGGCCATGATCCCGGCCAGGTCCCCGTACGCGTCGAGCAGCTTGGCTGCGGTCTTCTCGCCGATGCCCGGCACGCCCGGCAGGCCGTCGCTCGGGTCGCCGCGCAGCAGGGCCAGGTCCACGTACCCCGGGCCGTCCACCCCGTACCGCTCGCGCAGCCAGGACTCGTCGGTGACCTGGAGGGTGCCGACGCCCTTGATCGGATAGAGGATGCGGCGCCCGCGGGCGTCGTCGACGAGCTGGAAGAGGTCGCGGTCGCCGGTGACGACGTCGACCGGGCCGGTCGCGCGGGCGGTCAGGGTGCCGATCACGTCGTCCGCCTCGTACCCGTCGACCCCGACCCGGGCGATGCCGAGCGCGGCGAGCACCTCCTCGATCACCGGGACCTGCGGCGTGAGGGTGTCCGGGGTCTCCTCGGCGTCGGGGGCGCCCTCGATCTCCTCGGCGACGCGGTGCGCCTTGTAGGAGGGGATGAGGTCGACCCGCCACTGCGGGCGCCAGTCGTTGTCCCAGCAGGCCACCAGGTCGTCGGGCCGGTGGTCCTGCACCAGGCGGGCGATGAAGTCGAGCAGGCCCCGCACCGCGTTGACGGGGGTGCCGTCGGGGGCGCGGACCGAGTCCGGGACTCCGAAGTAGGCCCGGTAGTAGAGGGAGGCGGTGTCGAGGAGCATCAGGCGTCGGGTCACCTTCCTGATGATGCCGTACGGCACCGACAGCGACCGGGCGAGCTGGGGGCACCCCTTGCCCGGTGGAAGAGGCCACGCCCTGCCCGGTGAAAAAGAGGACAAAACCGGGCCGAACGTCATCTTTGAAGTGAACTGGGTCACTTTTCGTTTGGTTGATCCCGACTTGGGAAGCAGCGCACTCGGAGCGGACCTCGTCCGAAGTTCAACTTCTTGATGTCAATTGCATCTTGTGGGGCGGGCTTCCGGGCGGGCGCAGCGGGCCGACTCCGCACCGCTCCACGACCTGTCCACGGGGGTGACGGGTCGTCTTCGTCCAACCCGTGAGGTGTATGTGTCCAGGCTCCAGGCCGAGAACCTGTACAAGGTGTTCGGCAGACGACCCGGCGAGGCGGTCCGCAAGCTCCAGGGCGGTGCGGACCGTGAGGAACTGCGCGCCGACGGAACGACCGCCGCGGTGATCGACGCCTCGTTCAGCGTCGAGCCCGGCCAGATCTTCGTCGTGATGGGCCTCTCCGGCTCCGGAAAGTCCACCCTGCTGCGCATGCTCAACGGGCTGCTGGAACCGACCTCGGGCCGCGTCCTGTTCGACGGACAGGACGTGACCGCCCTGTCGCCGAAGGACCTGCGCGACGTGCGGGCCAAGAAGATCTCGATGGTCTTCCAGCACTTCGCCCTCTTCCCGCACCGCAGTGTGCTGGAGAACGCCGCCTACGGCCTCGAAGTGCAGGGCGTCCCGCGCGCCGAGCGCGAGAAGCGCGCCCACGAGGCCCTGGAGATGGCCGGCCTCAAGGGCTGGGAGAAGTCCTGGCCCGACGAGCTGTCCGGCGGCATGCAGCAGCGTGTGGGCCTGGCCCGAGCGCTCGCCACCGACGCCGACGTCCTGCTGATGGACGAGTCCTTCTCGGCGCTCGACCCGTTGATCCGCCGCGACATGCAGGACCAACTGCTCGAACTCCAGAAGACCCTGAAGAAGACCATCGTCTTCATCACCCACGACCTCAACGAGGCCATGCGCCTCGGCGACAGCATCGCCGTGATGCGGGACGGCCGTATCGTCCAGCTCGGCACCGCCGAGGACATCCTCGTCACTCCCGCCAACGAGTACGTCGCCTCCTTCACCCAGGACGTGGACCGCTCCCGCGTGCTGACGGCCGGCGCCGTCATGGCCGAGCCGCACACCGCGATCGGCGGCCTGGACGACGCGGGCCGGGAGCTGCGCACCCCCGAGGACGTGCTCGACGCCGCCCCGGCGAAGGTCGGCGCGGACACCCCGATCATCGAGCTGTTCACGCCGTGCTCGACGAGCGGTGTGCCCGTCGCCGTGACCGACGCGAAGGGCTCCCTGATCGGCGTCGTCCCGCGCGCGCGGCTGCTGGCCGTACTGGGCGAGCCGATGGAGCCCGCCGTGCCCGCGCCCGTACCGGACGCGCAGGCCGCGACGGCGAACGACGCAGACCAGGCGAACGAGGGCACCGAGAACGTGAAGAAGGTGTCCGCCGGTGCCTAGGCTCCCGCTCGGCCAGTGGGTCGACTCCGCCGTCGACTGGCTCATGGCCAACGTCAACTGGCTCTTCGACTTCGTCTCCACCGTCATCGGCGGCATGCAGGAGGGCATCTACGCCGTCCTCGGCGCCCCGAACGCGCTGCTCATGGCGGGCATCCTCGCCGTCGTCGCCTTCTGGCTGCGCGGCCTGACCGCCGGCGTGGCCTCCTTCGCGGGCTTCGCGCTGATCGACTCCATCGAGCTGTGGGACGACGCCATGTCGACCCTCTCGCTGGTCCTCGTCGCGACCGTCGTCACGATGGTCATCTCGATCCCGCTGGGCATCTGGGCGGCGCGCTCCGACAAGGTCAGCGCCGTGGTGCGGCCCGTCATGGACTTCATGCAGACCATGCCCGCCATGGTCTACCTGATCCCCGGCGTCCTCTTCTTCGGCGTCGGCCCGGTCCCCGGCATCATCGCCACGATCATCTTCTCGCTGCCCCCGGGCGTGCGCATGACCGAGCTGGGCATCCGGCAGGTCGACGCCGAACTGGTCGAGGCGGCGCAGGCGTTCGGCACCAAGCCGGGCAACATCCTCCGGCGCGTCCAGCTCCCGCTGGCCCTGCCCACCATCATGGCGGGCATCAACCAGAAGATCATGCTCTGCCTCTCCATGGTCGTCATCGCGGGCATGGTCGGCGCCGGCGGCCTCGGCGGCGCGGTCTACCGCGCGATCGGCAACGTCGACATCGGCCTCGGTTTCGAGGCGGGCATCTCCATCGTCATCCTGGCGATGTACCTGGACCGCATGACCAGCGCGCTCGGCACCGCCGTCTCCCCGCTGGGCCGCCGCGCCCTGGCCAAGGCGCGCGCCATGACGACCGGCGCCGCCAAGTTCTGGTCGTACCGTCCGCAGCCCGTGGTGGCGATCGCGGGCGTCGTCGTCCTCGCGCTCGTCGCGGGCGGCATGAGCCTGTTCGGCGGGAAGAAGGCCGACACGGCCGCCGACCCGTCGCAGATCGGCAAGGGCAAGAAGATCTCCATGGGGTACATCCCGTGGGACGAGGGCATCGCCTCCACCTTCCTCTGGAAGGAGATCCTGGAGCGGCGCGGCTTCACCGTCGACGCCAAGCAGTACGAGGCGGGCGCGCTCTACACCGGCCAGTCCACGGGGCAGATCGACCTGAACACCGACGCCTGGCTGCCCACCACGCACGCCCAGTACTGGGACAAGTACCAGGACAAGCTGGAGGACATGGGCGCCTGGTACAGCCCGACCTCCCTGGAGCTGACCGTCCCGGCGTACCTGGAGGACGTCAACACCCTGGAGGACCTCAAGGGCAGGGCCGACAGGTTCGGCGGCAAGATCGTCGGCATCGAGCCGAGCGCCGGCGAGATGGGCCTGCTCAAGGACAAGGTCCTGCCCGCGTACGGCCTCGACAAGGAGTACAAGCTCATCGAGGGCTCGACGCCCGGCATGCTCGCGGAGCTGAAGCGCGCGTACGCCAAGAAGGAGCCGATCGTCGTCCCGCTCTGGTCGCCGCACTGGGCGTACAACGACTTCGAGCTCAAGAAGCTCAAGGACACCAAGGGCGCCTGGGGCAAGGGCGACGGCGTCCACACGCTGGCCGCCAAGGACTTCTCGAAGAAGAACCCCGAGGTCGCCCAGTGGATCAAGGACTTCAAGCTGGACGAGAAGCAGCTCACCAGCCTTGAGGCGCAGATCCAGAAGTCCGGCAAGGGCAAGGAGCAGGACGCCGTCCGCACCTGGCTGAAGGACAACCCGGGCATGGTCGACGAGCTCGCCCCGGTCGCCGGGGCCGCCAAGAACGCCGACGGCAAGGACGAGCGGACCCGCGCGGTCGAGATGGGCTGGTTCCCCTGGGAGGAGGACATCGCCGCCACATACCTGTGGAAGAACGTCCTGGAGCAGCGCGGCTACAAGATCAACCTCAAGCAGTTCGAGGTCGGCCCGATGTACGCGGCCCTCGCCGCCGGTGACGTCGACGTCCAGCTCGACGGCTGGCTGCCGTACACACAGAAGAACTACTGGGACAAGTACCAGGACAAGCTGACCGACGTCGGCTCCTGGTACGGACCCACCTCCATCGAGGTCGCCGTCCCCTCCTACGTCAAGGACGTCAAGACCCTGGAGGACCTCAAGGGCAAGGCGGACCGGTTCAAGGGCCGGATCGTCGGCATCGAGGCGGGCACCGCCACGATGAAGAACCTCAAGGAGAACGTCCTGCCGCAGTACGGCCTGGACAAGGAGTACCAGGTCGTCGACAGCTCCACGCCGGGCATGCTCGCGGAGCTGAAGCGCGCCTACGCCAAGAAGGAGCCGGTCGCGGTCCTGCTGTGGACGCCCCACTGGGCGTACAACGCGTACGACCTGACCAAGCTCAAGGACTCCAGGAAGGCCTTCGGCGAGGGCGACCGCCTGCACGTCATCGGCAACAAGGACTTCGGCAGGAACTACCCGCAGCTCACCAAGTGGTTCAAGGACTTCAAGCTGAGCGAGAAGCAGCTCGCCGGCCTGGAGGACGAGATCCAGAAGCGCGGCACGGGCCACGAGCCGGAGGCCGTGGAGGCCTGGATGAAGGAGAACCCGGGCATCGCGGAGAAGATGGCCCCGGTCACCGGCTGACCCCCGCGAACCCCGCGCCGGGCCCCGCCGTTCGTCACGAACGGCGGGGCCCGGCGTTCGTGCGTGGCGCGGCGCAAGGACCCGGGCCGACGCCTCCCACCTGCGTTCTTTGCTTAGACTTTGCGGTCGTGCGAACGACAGCGAGCACACCTCGCCCGCCCCTGCCCGCTTCCGGCCGTGGTCCGCGCCCGGCCGGCGGCCCGCCCCCTGCCCGGCCTCGGCACGCCCCGGCCGCCGGGCCCCGAGTGGACCGGCGGTCCCCGCGGTTGTGCCGCCCAGGTGTGACATGTGTACGAAACCGGGGCGTGAAGCTGCGTAGTCTGCTGTGCGTCGGTGGAAAGAACGAGTTGGGGAAGGGAGACGAGCCGTGTCGACGACCGGGGAACACGAGCGGTACACGAAGGACGACAAGAAGGACGACAAGGAAATCCTCCGGGTCGGCACCGCCGTCCGGAGGCGGCGCCGCGCCCTGGCGCTCACCCTCGCCGTGGTGGCCGAGCGCAGCGGCCTCTCGGTGCCCTTCCTCAGCCAGATCGAGAACGAGCGGGCCCGCCCCAGCCCGCGTTCCCTCCAGCGGGTCGCCGACGCCCTGGAGACCACCGCCCAGCAACTGCTCGCCGCCGCCGACTCGGCGCTCTCGGTCGGCCTGGTGCGCGCCGAGGACGACCCGGGACTCGAACCCGGCTCGGGGGTGCGTCCCCTGGTGCGCGGCCACCACCAGTTGCACGCGCTGGAGTTCACCGGCATGCAGGACGCGGGACAGGAGTACCAGCACCGCAACGACGAGCTGATGTACGTCGCGGAGGGCGCCGTCGAGGTCGAGGCGGAGGGCCGCGCCTACCGGCTCTCGCGCGGCGACGCGCTGCACCTCTCCGGGGGAGTGCGGCACCGGTGGCGGGCCACCGGTCCTGACACCAGGATCCTGGTGGTGGCGGTGGCCGAGCACATCGACGCCGCCGACGAATCGAGGCGGTGAGACGCGGTGCGGGTCGTCTCCCTCGTCCCGTCGCTGACCGAGGCGGTCGCGGTCACCGCGCCCGGCGTCCTGGTCGGCGCGACCGACTGGTGCACCCACCCCGCCGAGCTCGGGCCCGGCGTCGTCCGCGTCCGGGGCACCAAGAACCCCGACCTGCCCGCGATCCTCGCGCTGCGCCCCGACCTGGTCGTCGCCAACGAGGAGGAGAACCGCGCACCCGACCTCGCCGCCCTGCGGCAGGCGGGCCTGAACGTCCTGGTCACCGAAGTGCGCACCCTGGAGCAGGCGTTCGCCGAGCTGGCGCGGGTGCTGCGCGCCTGCGGCACGGACGGGCGCCCGCCCTGGCTGGCGGCGGCGCGCACGGCGTGGTCGGACCTGCCCGCTGTGCCGCCGCGCCGGGCCGTCGTGCCGGTCTGGCGCAAGCCCTGGATGGTCCTCGGCCGGGACACCTTCGCCGGTGACCTCCTGCGCCGGCTCGGCGTGCGGAACGTGTACGCCGGGCACGCGGAGCGGTACCCGCGCGTGGATGCGGCGCAACTGGCCGCGTGCGGCGCCGAGCTGGCGGTCCTGCCCGACGAGCCCTACCACTTCACCGCCGACGACGGACCTGAGGCGTTCCCGGGCGTTCCCGCCGCGCTCGTCGACGGGCGGATGCTCACCTGGTACGGCCCCTCGCTCGCCCAGGCCCCTACGCTGCTGGGCGGGGCGCTGCGAGCAGCACACCGCTGAGCAGGCCCCGTACCGTACGGAAAGCGGTCACGGCCCAGGCCGCCACGAGCAGGACGAACAGGGCGGCGGCCAGTCCGCCCAGCGCGTCCAGGCCGGTGTGCCGGGCGAGGCCCGCCGCGCCGGTGACGCAGGTGCCGACCGGGAAGGTGAAGCCCCACCAGGTCATCGCGAAGCCCATCCCGGCGCGGGCGGCCCGGACGACCAGCGCCGCGGCGAGGGCCAGCCACAGCAGGGCGAAGCCCAGCACCGGCACCCCGTAGACCACCGCGAACGCCTGGAAGCCGTGCGCGTACGCGGGCCCGATCGCGCCGTCCGCGACGTCCGCGAGCTGGTTGACGGCGGTGGTCGACTGGCCGAGCGGCCCCAGGACCAGGAAGAGGGTGGGGGTCAGGGCCGACGGCGGCGGACCGTGCAGCAGCAGCCGGGCGAAGATCATCGGCAGCAGGAGCAGGGTGGCGAGCAGGCTCAGCCCGAACATCGCGTAGCAGGCGAGCAGCATCGTGGCCCTGGCCTGCCCCTCGGGCAGGTGCGGTATGAGCTGGGGGCCCAGCGCCGCCGCCACCATCGGCGCCACCACGGGCAGCAGCCACACGGGCGAGGCGCTGGACGGCCCGTCGATCCGGTGCCGCACGACCATGAGGTACGGAACGACCAGCGCGGCCAGCAGGGACAGGACCGTGCCCGCGGTCCACAGCACCCAGGCGACGGCGAGGGCCGCGGGCTCGCCGATCACGTCCTGCCCGGCGGCCGCGGTCGCGCCGCCCACGGCCAGCACGCCCATCGCGAAGCAGCCGTAGAAAGGGGCGACCGACGCGTCCAGGAGGTGCGCGCGGGCCTGGTCGCGATGGTGGCGCCAGTGCAGCGACCTGGCCGCCAGGAGGACCAGGAGGGCGACGGCGGACAGGGCCCAGGCCGCGCAGAGCAGCGCGCGGGGCGGGGTGAAGGGGGCCGGGAGGGAGTGTCCGGCGGTGGCCAGGATCGCGGTGCCCATCACGGAGGCGTACCAGTTGGGGCCGAGGTGGCGGGTGAGGGGGGCCAGGGGGCGTGCGGTGGTGACCATGGATCTCATGGTCGGCCGCTCGGATCGTCCCTGGTAGAGGGCGGTTCGCGATGGCGGCATAAGCTGGGGTTATGAGCCAGGAGCCGTGGATACCGCTGTCCCACCGGGTGCCGGAGCTGGGCGCGCTGGAGCTGTTGCTCGCCGTGGCCCGGCTGGGGAGTCTGGGGCGGGCCGCCAAGGAACTCGGCATCACCCAGCCCGCCGCGAGCGGGCGGATCCGGTCGATGGAACGGCAGCTCGGAGTGACCCTGGTCGAGCGCTCCCCGCGCGGGTCGCGGCTGACGGCCGCCGGGGCGCTGGTGACGGACTGGGCGGGACGGATCGTGGAGGCGGCGGAGGCCTTCGACGCGGGGGCGCGGGCGCTGCGCGGGCGGCGGGATTCGCGGCTGCGGGTGGCGGCGAGCATGACCATCGCGGAGTACCTGCTGCCGGGGTGGCTGGTGGCGTTGCAGGCGGAGCGGCCGGGGACGGCGGTGTCGCTGCTGGCCGGGAACTCGGCCGCGGTGGCCCGGCGGCTGCTGGCGGGGGAGGCGGACCTCGGGTTCGTGGAGGGGCTGGCGGTGCCGGAGGGGCTGGACGGGGTGGTGGTCGCGCGGGACCGGCTGATCGTGGTGGTGGCGCCGGGGCACCCGTGGGCGCGGGCCGGGCGGGCGGTGACCGCCGGGGAGCTGGCGGCGACGCCGCTGATCCTGCGGGAGGAGGGGTCGGGGACCCGGCAGGTGCTGGACGCGGCGCTCGCGTCGTACGGCGGGCTGTCGGCGCCGCTGCTGGAGCTGTCCTCGACCACGGCGGTCAAGGCGGCCGCGGTGAGCGGGGCGGGGGCCGGCGTGCTGAGCGAGTTGGCGGTGGGGGAGGAGGTGGGGGCGCGGAGGCTGGTGCGGGTGGAGGTGGCGGGGGTGGCCCTCGCCCGGGACCTGCGGGCGGTGTGGCCCACGGGGCCGGGACCGGCCGGGCCGGGGCGTGATCTGCTGGCGCTGACGCGGAGGGGAGACGCCGTTTACGGCGCTCACTAGCGGTTACCCGATGGCCATGACTGCACAGAACGCCAACGCCAAGTCCACTGCCGCCACGGCGAAGAAGACCGCGGCGAGCGCCACCGACCAGGCCAAGGAGGCCACGGGCACGGCGAAGGACGCCACGAAGGACGCCACGACGGACGTCGCGTCCAAGGCGTCCGCCGCCGCCCAGACGGCGACCTCGGCCGGCCTCAAGGGGGTCCAGGCCGGGAAGCAGGCCCTGGAGTCCGCCTCGGGCAAGGTCGTCTCGTCGGCCACCACCGCGTGGACCCTCATCCAGAACCGCAAGGCGATCGTCGCCGGGGCGGGCGCGGGAGTGGTCGCCATCGGCGCGATGTCCTTCGCGATGGGCCGCAGGGTGGAGCAGCAGAGCAGGGGCCCCCTGACCAAGATGCTGGCCGGCACTCGTTTCTGAGCTCGGGCCAGGGCTTCTGAGCTGTTGCGGGGCGGGGCGCGGGCACCGTCGCGGTGGGTTCCACCGCGGCCGGGGCTCGCGCCCCTCGCTGCTTGCCCGGACCGCGCCCTTCGCCCCTGCCCGGACCGCGCCCCTCGCTGCTTGCCCGGACCGCGCCCCTCGCCCCTGCCCGGACCGCGCCCCTCGCCCCTGCCCGGACCGCGCCCGCGCGTCCTCCACCGCCGGACCGCCGAGTGGGCCGCATCGCTCGCCCCCGGTTACGGAACATGCCCCAGGGGCGCGGGGAACCGCGCGACCAGCCACCCACGCACCCGCACGGAACCCCGAGCCCCGGCACCGGACGCCGACCACCGAGCCCGCATCCCACCGGCCCCACCCGAACGCCCCACGCCCTAGTGCCCCGCCGCGGCCGCGATGTTGCGCACCATCCCCCCGAACACCACCCCGTGGAACGGCGCCACACTCCACCAGTACGCGTGCCCCAGCAGCCCGTGCGGATAGAACACCGCCCGCTGGTGGTACACCGTGCGCCCCTTCTCGTCCTGACGGACCCCCAGCTCCAGCCACGCCAGCCCCGGCACCCTCATCTCCGCCCGCAGCCGCAGCAGCGCCCCCGGCTCGATCTCCTCGACGCGCCAGAAGTCCAGCGAGTCCCCGACCCGCAGCCGCGCCTTGTCCCGGCGCCCGCGGCGCAGGCCCACCCCGCCGACCAGCCGGTCCATCCAGCCCCGTACCGCCCAGGCCAGCGGGAACGAGTACCAGCCGTTCTCACCGCCGATGCCCTCCACCACCCGCCACAGCCGTTCGGGTGACGCGTCCACCACCGCCTCCCGGACGTCCGTGTAGAGGCTGCCGCCCGCCCAGTCGGGGTCGGTGGGCAGCGGGTCGCTCGGGGCGCCCGGCACCGAGGCGGACGACCACCGGGTGGTGACGTTGGCGTCCTGGACCCGGCGCAGGGCCAGTTCCACGGCCCGCTCGAAGCCGACGGGGGCGTCCGGCGGAGTCGCGACGTACGTCTCGATGTCGTGCTCCGAGCACACCACCTCGTGCCGCAAGGACTCCGAGAGCGGGCGCGCGAGAGCGGCGGGAACGGGCGTGATCAGCCCGACCCAGTGGCTGGACAGACGGGGGGTGAGGAGCGGAACGGGCAGGATCAGCCGCTTCGGGAGACCCGCCACCCGGGCGTAGCGCTGCATCATGTCGCGGTACGTGAGGATGTCGGGGCCGCCGACGTCGAAGGTGCGGCTGACGTCGGCGGGCAGCTCCGCGCAGCCGACCAGGAAGCGCAGGACGTCCCGCACGGCGATGGGCTGGATGCGGGTACGGACCCAGCTCGGCGTCACCATGAGCGGCAGCCGCTCGGTCAGGTACCGCAGCATCTCGAACGAGGCCGAGCCCGAGCCGATGATCACCGCGGCGCGCAGGACGGCCGTCGGCACGCCGGAGTCCAGCAGGATGCGGCCGACCTCGGCGCGCGAGCGCAGGTGCGGGGAGAGCTCCCGCTCCGGCACGCCGGAAGGGGTCAGCCCGCCGAGGTAGACGATCCGGCCGACCCCGGCCCGCTTCGCCTCCGCGCCGAAGACCCGGGCGGCCCGGCGGTCGGTCTCCTCGAAACGGCTGCCGGTGCTCAGGGCGTGCACGAGGTAGTACGCCACGTCCGTGCCCTCCATCGCCCGCCCCGTCGACTCGGGGTCGGTGACGTCGCCCTGGACCACCTCGACCTGGTCCGACCAGGGGAAGTCGCGCAGTTTGGCGGGGGTGCGGGCGAGGCAGCGGACGCGGTGGCCGGCGGCGAGGAGCTCGGGGACGAGCCGGCCGCCGATGTAACCGCTGGCTCCGGTCACCAGACAGTGCATGCGGGCTCCTTCGGTGGGGCGATGTCTCCACTGTGCTCCACTGTGGTCGATGCGACGCGCCCCCGCCGCTCCTGGCCCCGCCGCCCGGGTGGGCGTGCGGCGTCCGGCGCACCCCGGGAAATGCCTTGCCCGGGGTGCGGACGGGGCCCGAACATGAGCCATGGAGACATCGCCCCCGCAGTTCACCGCCCCGCCCGCGACCGGCGTCCGCCTGGACTGGCACGCCGTCCCGGCCGCCGTCCGGGCCCGCGTCGAGCACGACATCCTCGGCTCGCCCGTCGTCGGGGCGCGCACCCAGGCCGGTGGTTTCTCCCCGGGCGTCGCCGCCCGCCTCACCCTCGCCGACGGCACCCGCGCCTTCGTCAAGGCGGTCAGCGCCGACGCCAACCCCCACTCCCCGGAGCTCCACCGCCGCGAGGCCCGCAACACCGCGGCCCTGCCGCCCGGCGTCCCCGCCCCGCGCCTGCTCGGTTCGTACGACGACGGCACCTGGGTCGTCCTCGTCCTGGAGGACGTCGAGGGCGTCCAGCCCCGCATCCCCTGGCGGCGCGACGAACTCGACCGCGTGCTGGCCGCCCTCGCCGGCCTGAGCGCGGCTCTCACGCCCGCCCCGTACGACGCGCCCCGTACCGAGGAGGCCGACGCCCAGACCTTCCGGGGCTGGCGGCAGCGGCTGGAGTCGGGGGAGTGGGACGGGCTCGACCCATGGGCGGCGGCCAACCTCCGCCGGCTCGTCGAACTCTCCTCCCGGTGGGCCGAGTTCGCCCACGGCGACACCCTGTGCCACGCCGATCTGCGCGCCGACAACATCCTGCTCACCCCGGACGGCGGCGCCGTCTTCGTGGACTGGCCGCATGCGGTGCGCGCCGTGGCGTGGTTCGAGCTGCTGGTGATGCTGCCGAGCGTGGCCGCGCAGGGCGGGGGTGACCCGGAGGAGATCTTCGCCGCGCATCCGTCCGCGGCGGGTGCGGATCCGGACGGTGTCACCTGCGTGCTGGCCGCCCTCGCGGGCTACTTCGTCCACCACTCCCTGCTGCCGGCCCCACCGGGGCTGCCCACGCTTCGCCCCTTCCAGGGGGTGCAGGGAGCGGTGGCGGTGGCGTGGCTGCGGCGCAGGCTGGGGGAGTGAGCCCGTTCGGGCGGGGGTCTGCCGGGTGGGTCTCGCCGCGATCCGACCCCGCGCCGAGCAACCCCCTGGCCCAGCGGGTACCTCTCCCCCTCCCGCTTCCCCGCCCCCTTGGGCGACGGGGCCGCCCTTCCCACTCCCCCAGCCCCTTGGGCGACGGGGCCGCCCTTCCCACTCCCCCAGCCCCTTGGGCGACGGGGCCGCCCCAAGGGGGCGGGACGGGCGGGCAAGGGGGCGGCCCCCTCCCGTTCCCGGCCCACCCGGGTGCTGCCCCCTGCGCAAGCGCCTGTGCCGGACGCGCGACCTCGCCAAGGCCGTAGCTCAGCCCCGGCACCGGACGCCTCAGCCCCGTTCTGCTCACGCAGAAGAGGCCCCGGACCCGCCCCTTTCCCTGAAGCGCTCGCCGCGCGGCTGCCTCCGGTTCACTGCGGGTGCGTCGTGGCCGGTCGCGCAATTCCCCGCGCCCCTGGAGGGGCGCTGCCCCCGGTGGGAAAGGTGTGGGTGCGTCGTGGTTGGGCGTGTCCCTGGAGGGGAGGGCGTCAGGAGAGGCTTGGTTGGGGGAGGGGGGAAAGGGGGGTGGCCGCCGTCAGGAGGGAGTGCATCAGGCGCAGGTCCTGGCCCATCTCCGGATGCCACTGCACCCCCAGCACCCACCCCGCCCCCGGAAGCTCGACCGCCTCGACCGTTCCGTCCTCGGCGTACGCCGACACCCGCAGACCCGTGCCGAGGCGGTCCACCGCCTGGTGGTGGTAGGCGGGCACCACGTCGACGTCCGGCACCACGGAGGCGTACAGCGTTCCCGGCACCGGCTTCACCGGGTGCTCCCCGAAGACCCCCACCGTCTCGCTGTGCCCCTCCACGTGCTGCACGAGCGTCCCGCCCAGCGCCACGTTCAGCAGTTGCATGCCCCGGCAGATCCCGAGCAACGGCGTCCCGGACTCCAACGCCGCCCGGATCAGGGCGAGTTCCCACGCGTCCCGCTCCGGTGCGGGCGGCCCGGTGCGCGGGTCGCGCTCGGCCCCGTACCGTACGGGATCCACGTCGGGCCCGCCCGCGATCACCACGGCGTCCAGCCGGGCCACCACCTCCGCCGCCTCCTCGGGGTCGTCCGGCGGCAGCAGTGCCGCATGGCCGCCCGCCGCCCGCACCAGCCGTGGGTACCCCGCCGGGACCATCGCCGCGGGCAGGTTCCACACCCCCCAGGCCACGGACTGCTCCAGATACGTGCTGACGCCGACGAGGGGCTTGCGGGACACCGGTGGTTCCTCCAGGGGCGGGGGTGGGTGAGGCAGTGGGGTCACGGACGTTCGAGTTCGGCCTCGGCCGCGGCGAGTGCCGCGAATTCCTCCTCCGGCGCCGACGCCACGAGACGGTGCCGAGAGTAGAGGGCGAAGTAGCCGAGCGCGACGACGTACACGACCAGGGCGATGACGGCCGCGGTGACGTCCACCAGGAACGTCGCGACCAGCGCGAACAGTGCCAGCACGAGGGCCGTGCCCGAGGTCGCGACTCCGCCGGGCGTGCGGTAGGGGCGCGGGAGTTCGGGCTCGCGGCGGCGCAGCACCACGTGCGAGAGGGCCATCAGCGCGTACGAGATGGTCGCGCCGAAGACGGCGATGTTGAGCATGCGCGCGCCGTTGCCGGTCGAGGCGGCGAGCGCGAAGCCGATCGCGCCCGGGATGAGCAGCCCCAGGTAGGGGGCCTTGCGGCGGCTGGTGAGGGAGAGGAAGCGGGGCAGGTAGCCCGCCCGGGAGAGCGCGAAGAGCTGCCGGGAGCCCGCGTAGATGAGGGAGAAGAAGGAGGCGACGAGTCCGGCGAGGCCCGCGTAGTTCACGAAGCGGCTCAGACCGGTGGCCGCCCCGTCGCCCTGGAGCGCCACCACCAGCGGGTTGCCCGCGTCCTGCACCGCCGCCGCGCCGCGGGCGCCGGTCGCGGCGAAGAACGTCAGCATGGCGAGCAGGACGAGGACGCCCATCGCGATGGAGAGGGCCCTCGGCATCGAGCGCACCGGGTCCTTCGCCTCCTCGGCCGCCAGCGGCACCCCCTCCACGCCCAGGAAGAACCACATGCCGAAGGGGAAGGCGGACCAGATGCCCAGCAGTCCGAACGGCAGCCAGGAGTTCGCCCCCAGTGCGCCCTCGTCGACCGGGATGTCGTTGAGGCCGTCCGCGCTGAACTCCGTGAACGCGCCCACCGCGAAGATCAGCAGCGCGGCCACCGCGATCGCCGTGACCACCAGGCTGAAGCGCAGCGCCTCGCCGACGCCCCACAGATGGATGCCGATGAACAGGACGAAGCAGGCCAGGTAGACCGGCCAGCCCGAGGTCAGGCCGAAGAGGTCGAGCGACTCCACGTAGTCGCCGATGAAGATCGAGATCGCGGCGGGCGCGAGGATGTACTCGATGAGGATCGCCGTGCCGGTGAGGAAACCGCCCCAGGTGCCCAGCGCCCGCCGGGCGAAGCCGTAACCGCCGCCCGCGGTCGGCAGGATCGCGGAGAGCTCCGCGAGGGCGAAGACCAGGCAGGCGTACATCACGCCCATCAGGAGCGTGGCGATCGCGAGGCCGCCGAAGCCGCCCTTGGACAGGCCCACGTTCCAGCCGGAGAAGTCCCCGGAGACGACGTACGCGACGCCGAGTCCGGTGAGCAGCAGCCAGCCCGCGCTGCCGCGGCGCAGGGCGCGCCGTTTGAGGTAGTCGGAGTCGTGGGTGGAGGGGGGCGGGGGCGTCGTCCCGCCCGCCGGCGGCGCTCCGGGTGCCGCCGTTGCCTCGTGTGCCGTTGGTCCGTCCGTGGCCATGGGCCGCTCCCGCCGTCGCCTGGCAAAGGTGTGGCTCCACACCATTGCGGCCGCGTGGGCGGTTGGCAACCCCCCGGTGACGACCGGCGGACCGCGTCTGCGGTGGGCAAGCTCCCACAGCGGCACGGGAGTTGAGTCCACGGCTCAGGTCAGGAAGCCGCGCAGCAGGGCCGCCGTGCCCGAGCAGTGTTCCCGCATCGCCGCGCGCGCCGCGTGCGCGTCCCCGGCCAGTACAGCGTCCACGAGGGCCGTGTGCTGGGACTGGGAGTGCTCCAGGTTCCGCACCAGCAGCGGTATGCAGTCCAGGAGTTCGTTCACCTCGGCGCGCACCGCCGCGTACTGCGCGGCCAGCCGCGGCGACCCCGACAGCTCGGCGAGGGTCAGGTGCAGCAGGGTGTCCCGCCTGCGGTACTCCGCGAGCGGGGCGTCGTGCGTGGCGGCCAGCGCGTCGCGCAGCCGGTCGGCCTCCGGCCCGTGCAGTCCGCGTGCGGCGCAGAGCCCGGCGGCCCCGACCTCCAGCACCTCCCGGAAGCGCAGCGCGTCCTCCACGTCCGACTCGCCCACCCGGCGCCGCAGTTCCGCCCCGCCCGGGGTCTCCGGGCGGCGGCGCACGAACGTGCCGCCGTAGCGGCCGCGCCTGCTCTCCACCAGGCCCTGCTCCTGGAGCACCTTGAGCACCTCGCGCAGGGTGACCCGGCTGATGCCCATCCGGTCGGCCAACTCCCGCTCGGAAGGCAGCCGTTCACCTGCCGGCACCAGACCCAGCCGCAGCACCTGGAGCACCTGCTCCAGCGCCTCCTCGAAGCCGTTGCCCGCCCGGACGGGCCGGAGCACGGCCGTCAGCCGGTCCCGCTCCCGATCCCGCGCCCCCTCGTCCGACACGCGCCCGAACCCCCTTCCCAATCAATGGTCTTGGGCCATACCTTAGGGCTCCCGGTGGCTTCCGGCTGACCCAAGGAGGAACTTCCCGTGGCAGACCGCACACCCCCGCTCCCGCTCGACGAGCTGCGCGCCCTGGTGGCGGACGGAGAGATCGACACCGTCGTCCTGGCCTTCCCCGACATGCAGGGCCGGCTGACGGGCAAGCGGTTCGCCGCCCCCTTCTTCCTCGACGAGGTCCTGGAGAACGGCGCGGAGGGCTGCAACTACCTCCTCGCCGTCGACGTCGACCTCAACACCGTCGACGGCTACGCCATGTCCTCCTGGGAGAGCGGCTACGGCGACTTCGGGATGCGCCCCGACCTCGGCACACTGCGCCGGGTGCCCTGGAACGCCGGCACCGCCATGCTGATGGCCGACCTGACCTGGCAGGACGGCTCACCCGTCGTCGCCGCGCCCCGGCAGATCCTGCGCCGGCAGATGGAACGGCTGGCCGAACTGGGCTACACCGCGCACGCGGGCACCGAACTCGAATTCATCGTCTTCAAGGACACGTACGAGGAGGGCTGGGACTCCGGCTACCGGGACCTCACGCCGGTCAATCAGTACAACGTCGACTACTCCATCCTGGGGACCGGCAGGGTCGAGCCGCTGCTGCGGCGCATCCGCAACGAGATGGCGGCGGCAGGGCTCGTCGTGGAGTCGGCCAAGGGCGAGTGCAACCCCGGGCAGCACGAGATCGCGTTCAAGTACGACGAGGTGCTGAGGACCTGCGACCAGCACGCCGTCTACAAGAACGGGGCGAAGGAGATCGCCGCGCAGGAGGGCGTCTCCCTCACCTTCATGGCGAAGTACAACGAACGGGAGGGCAACTCCTGCCACATCCACCTCTCGCTGCGGGACGCGGAGGGCCGCAGCGCGATGGCGGGGGAGGGGCCCGAGGGCATGTCGCCGCTGATGCGGCACTTCCTCGCGGGACAGCTGGCGGCGCTGCGGGACTTCTCGCTGCTGTACGCCCCCAACATCAACTCCTACAAGCGTTTCCAGCCGGGTTCCTTCGCGCCGACCGCCGTCGCCTGGGGCCTCGACAACCGGACGTGTTCGCTGCGGGTCGTCGGGCACGGGGCGTCGATGCGGTTCGAGAACCGGCTGCCGGGCGGGGACGTCAACCCGTACCTGGCGGTGGCGGGGATGATCGCGGCGGGGCTGCACGGGGTCGAGCACAAGCTGGAGCTGCCGGAGGCGTGCGGGGGGAACGCGTACACGGCCGCGTACGAGCGCGTGCCCAGCACGCTGCGGGAGGCGGCGGAGCTCTGGGAGGCCAGTCCCATCGCGCGGGAGGCATTCGGGGAGGAGGTGGTGGCGCATTACGGGAACATGGCGAGGGTGGAGGTGGGGGCGTTCGATGCGGCGGTGACGGACTGGGAACTCCGCCGCTCCTTCGAACGCATGTAATCCCCTCACCCTTCCTCCCCTCACCCTCTCGCCCCTTCCTCCCTTCACCCTTACCTCCTCCACCTCCGTCCCCTTGTTCCCCTTCCCCCCAGCCTCCTTGGGCTTTCGCAGCCGTCCTACCACCCCCATCCCTTGGACTTCGTCCCAAGGCCCCTTGGGCGACGGGGCCGCCCCAAGGGGGCGAGGGGGGCACCCCCTGCTCGAGCGAAGCCGAGAGCTTGGGGGAGGGCGGGCAAGGGGGCGGCCCCTCCCGCTCCCGGCCCGTCCGGGTGCCGCCCCTGCCCGAGCGCCTGCGCCGGGCAAGCTCCTCCGCCAAGGCCGAGAGCTCAGCCCCGGCACCGGACGCCTCAGCCCCGCCCGGCTCGGGCAGGAGAGGCCCCGGACCCGCCCCTCCACCTGAAGCGCTCGCCGCGCAGCCGTGCACGGTTCCGTGCAGGAGCGTCGTGGTTGAGCGCGCAGTTCCCCGCTCCCCTGAAAGGGGCACGGGACACGTCCCCCGTAGCCCGGAAGCCAGCCCACCCGACAAGGACCCCCGTGGACATCCTCAACCCCGCCACCGGCGACCTCCTCACCACCGTCCCCGCCGCCACCCCCGCCGACGTCGACACCGCCGTCGCCCGCGCCACCCGCGCCCAGCGGGCCTGGGCCGCCGCCGCGCCCGCCACCCGCGCCCGCCACCTCCACCGCTTCGCCGCCCTCGTCGACGACCACGTCGAAGAACTCGCCCGGCTGGAGGTCGACGAAGCCGGCCACACCCTCGGCAACGCCCGCTGGGAAGCGGGCAACGTCCGCGATCTCCTCACCTACTCCGCCGGCGGCGCCGAACGCCTCAACGGCCGCCAGATCCCCGCCCCCGGCGGCCTCGACATCACGATCCACGAACCCCTCGGCGTGATCGGCGTGATCGCCCCGTGGAACTTCCCCATGCCGATCGCCGCCTGGGCCACCGCCCCCGCCCTCGCCGCCGGCAACGCGGTGATCCTCAAACCCGCCGAGACCACCCCCCTCACCGCCCTGCGCCTCGCCGAACTCGCCCTGGAGTCCGGCCTCCCCGAGCACCTCTTCCAGGTCCTGCCCGGCGAGGGCCCGGTGGCGGGCAACGCCCTGGTCGAACACCCCGGCGTCGCCAAGATCGTCTTCACCGGCTCCACCCGCGTCGGCAAGCAGATCATGGCCGCGTGCGCCGACCGCGTGAAGCGCGTGACCCTGGAACTCGGCGGCAAGAGCCCCAACATCGTCTTCGCCGACGCCGACCTGGCAGCCGCAGTGGCCGCCACCCCCATGTCGTTCCTCGACAACTCCGGGCAGGACTGCTGCGCCCGCACCCGCATCCTCGTCCAGCGCAGCGTCCACGACCGGTTCCTGGAGCTGCTCGCCCCGCTCGTCGAGGCGGTCGTCGTGGGGGACCCGTACGACGAGAAGACCCAGATGGGGCCGCTGATCTCGCAGGCCCAGCTCGATCGCGTACGGACGTACGTCGACGAGGACGCGCCCGGCATCCGGGGCACGGCCCCCGAAGGGCCCGGGTTCTGGTTCCCGCCCACCGTGCTCACCGGGCTGGACCCCGACCATCCCGCCGCCGTCGAGGAGATCTTCGGGCCCGTCGCCGTCGTCCTCCCCTTCGAGGACGAGGCGGACGCCGTCCGTCTCGCCAACGCCACCGAGTACGGGCTGTCCGGGTCGATCTGGACCCGCGACGTGGGGCGCGCGCTGCGCGTCTCGCAGGCCGTGCGGGCGGGCAACCTGTCCGTCAACTCCCACAGCAGCGTCCGCTACTGGACGCCCTTCGGCGGCTACCGCCAGTCGGGTCTCGGGCGCGAGCTCGGACCCGACGCCCTGACCGCGTTCACCGAGACCAAGAACGTCTTCATCAGCACGGAGGCCTGACCAGCATGAGCACCGAGCACATCGAGAGCGCCGAGAGCGCCGCGGACGCCGAGGCCGTCTGCCGGCGCCTCGTCGGCCGCACCGCCGTCATCACCGGCGCCGGCAGCGGCATCGGCCTCGCCGCCGCCCGGCGTCTCGCCTCCGAGGGGGCGAACGTCGTCTGCGGCGACATCGACGAGACCGCGGGCAAGGCCGCCGCCGAAGCCGTCGGCGGGACCTTCGTCCGCGTCGACGTCACCGACGCCGAGCAGGTCGACGCCCTGTTCAAGGCCGCGTACGACACGTACGGCAGCGTCGACATCGCCTTCAACAACGCGGGGATCAGCCCGCCCGACGACGACTCCATCCTCACCACCGGGCTGGAGGCCTGGAAGCGCGTCCAGGACGTCAACCTCACCTCCGTCTACCTGTGCTGCAAGGCGGCCCTGCCGTACATGCGGCGGCAGAAGCGCGGCTCGATCATCAACACCGCGTCGTTCGTCGCCGTCATGGGGGCGGCCACCTCCCAGATCTCGTACACCGCCTCCAAGGGCGGCGTCCTCGCCATGTCGCGCGAACTGGGCGTGCAGTTCGCCCGGGAGGGCATCCGGGTCAACGCACTGTGCCCGGGGCCCGTCAACACCCCGCTGCTCCAGGAGCTGTTCGCCTCCGACCCCGAGCGCGCCGCCCGCCGCCTGGTGCACATCCCGCTCGGCCGGTTCGCCGAGGCGAAGGAGATCGCGGCGGCCGTCGCCTTCCTCGCCAGCGACGACGCCTCCTTCGTCAACGCGACCGACTTCCTGGTCGACGGCGGGATCTCCGGCGCGTACGTCACTCCGCTCTAGGCGTCCGCTCCGGGCCTGGACGCGTGCCGCACGCCGTCTAAGGTGTGCCGCATGAGCATGACGACCCCGCCCGGCTGGTACCCGGACCCCAGCGCTCCCACCCAGGAGCGCTGGTGGGACGGCACCGCCTGGAGCGCGCACACCCGGGCCCCCGGCCGGCCGCCGCAGGCCCCGCAGACTCCTCAGTACGGCTACCCGCAGCAGCCGCCGCAGGGGTACGGGTTTCCGCCCGCCCAGCCCCAGGCCGGCGCCCCGGCGCCGCCGTCGTCCCCTCCCGGCGCAGGCGGCGGGGGGCTGGGCAAGGGCGGCCTGATCGCCGTGATCACCGCCGGGGCCGTCCTGGTCGCGGCCATCGTCACCGGTGTCGTCGTCCTCGGCGGCGAGGACGACCCCGAGCCGCCGCCGGTTGCCGCCACCACGCAGCCCGTGCCCGGCGGCAGCGGCGCCCCCACCCCGCCGCCCGTCACCCCCGGCCCCTCGGCGGGCGCGACCGTCCTCGCCGACCAGCTCAACGGCATCACGCTGCCGGTCCCCGACGGCTGGGAGATCCCCGAGTTCGGCGGCGACCGCGAGGCCGCGTCCATGCAGACCGAGGAGACGTACGACTGCCCCGCCGAGGGCGGCTACTGCCACCACGGCACGGTCAGCTCCCGCACCGCCCCGGCCGGCCAGACCACCCCCGAGGCCGTGGCCAAGGCCGACATCGCCAAGGCCGCCGAACTCGCCTACGGCAAGGACGTCCTGGACCGCCAGAAGCACGGCGGCATCACCTCCCACCAGGAGGTCAAGGCCGAGACCGTCACCGTCGCCGGCAAGCAGGGCCACCTGGTCCGCTGGAAGGTCGTCACGGGCAAGGGCCCCGGCGGGTACGTCCAGTCCCTGGCCTTCCCCAGCAACATGGGCCCGGCCTCGATCGTCCTCGTGCGGTTCGCCTTCGACGCGGGCCCCGACGGGCCGCCCCTGGACGGCATGGACAAGATCACCCAGGGCATCCGCAACGCCGGCTGACCGCTACAGGAAGGTGTGCCCCTCACCCCGGTACGTCGGCGCGGCGCCCGTCACCCGGTCGCCCTCGATGAGCTGCAACTGGGCGAACCGCTCGCACAGTTCGCCCGCCTTGGCGTGCCGGAACCACACCTTGTCGCCGACCAGCAGGTCGTCCGCCGCCGCCCCCAGCAGCGGCGTCTGCACCTCTCCCGCGCCCTCCTGCGCGTCATAGCGCAGGCCCTCCGGCAGGTAGGGCACGGGGGAGCGGTCCGGCCCGGCGACCCCCGACGCCGGGTAGCCGCCGCCGAGCACCGTCACCACGCCCACGCCCGGACGGCGGACGACCGGCATCGCGAACAGCGCCGCCGGACGCCCGTCGAAGGCCCGGTAGTGGTCGAACAGCCGCGGCACGTACAGCCCCGACCCGGCTGCCACCTCCGTCACCGCGTCCTCCGCGACCGTGCTCTCCACGCTCCCGGTCCCGCCGCCGTTCACGAACTCCAGATCCGGTACGACACCGCGCACGGCCCGCACCACGGCCGCCCGCCGCACCGCCAGCTCCTTGCGCGCCGCACCCTGCATCGCCCGCACCACCCGCGAGCGCACCGGTCGCCCGGGCACCAGGTCGCCGACACCGGCCACGTGTCCCTCGTACGCCATGATCCCGACGAGCCGGAAACCCGGCCTGCGGTCGACCGAACGGGCCAGCTCGGCCAGTTGCTCCGGCTCGCGCAGCGGCGAGCGCAGGGCGCCGATCCGCACCCGCCCGCCGAGCATCCGCAGCGAGGTGTCCATCTCCAGACAGACCCGGATCTCCTGCGTCCCGCCGTCCCGCGCCCGGTCGATGAGCTCCAACTGCGCGACGTCGTCCACCATCACGGTCACCGCGGCCGCCAGCTTCGGGTCCGAGGCCAGCTCGGCGTAGCCCGCGCGGTCCGGCGACGGATAGGCCAGCAGGACGTCCGCGAAGCCGGACCGGGCCAGCCACAGGGATTCCGCGAGCGTGTACGACATCACGCCCGCGAAGCCGTCCCGCGCCAGCACCCGCTCCAGCAGCGCCCGGCACCGCACCGACTTGCTCGCCACCCGGACGGGCTTGCCGCCGGCCCGGCGCACCAGGTCGGCCGCGTTGTCGTCGAACGCCTCCAGGTCGACCACGGCGAGGGGGCCGTCCAGATGCGCGGTCGCACGGTCGTAGCGGGCACGGTCGGCGGCCCGGGGGGCCTGGGCGTGAGCGGCACGGAGAGTCATGGGCGCAGCTTGCCAGAGAGGATTACCGACCGGTAGGGCCTGTTCGGAGGTCGGCCCCGGAAGGGCGGCACCTGTACCGGTCGGCGGATCCCGGAGGGACGTTCCGGTCAGATCCGTCCCACGCCGCGCACCGGTTCCCGCCCGGGCGCGGCCAGCCCGTAGAGTGACGGAATTCCGCTGGAGGCCCCGGGTGCCGGGAGTGCGGCGGGGTACGTGCCGGGAGTACCACAAGAGACGGACCTGGGGGCCGGATGACCACCGAACCACACTGCCCCCGCATCCCTCCCCGCCCCTCCGCCCCACCCCCCGCGGCCCCTCCCCGCCCCGCGCCCGCTCCGTCCGCCCGGCCCGCCGGTGCGCCCCCGGCCGCGCCCGTGGCGCCGTCCAGCTCCTGGGCCGGGCCCGGTGCTTCCGGGAGCGGGTCCACCGGCGCGGCTCCCGCGGCGCCCCCGCACCCGGCGCCGTCCGGCCCGGGGGCCCTCGCACCCGCCGGCACGATCGCGGACCCCGCCCCCTCGGCCGGCCCCCGGCGCCCCGGGGGCGGGCCGGGGCCCGCGGGCGACGCCCTGGCGACCGCGCCCGCCGTGGGCCGGGAGCCCGCACCGGCCGCGGCCGGAGAGACCGGGGGCCGTGCGCCGGCCCCGCGCGGGGCCGGGCAGGCCGATCCGACGCCTTGGGCGGACGGGGCCGCGCCCCCGGTCTTCGCCCCGCCCCAGCACTGGGCGCGCGAGGACGAGCAGAGTCCCGCCGGGCGCACTGCCCGGCCGCGGCCCCCCGGCAGCCGAAGTCCCGCCCGTATCGCGGCGATTGCCGTCTGCGCGGTCCTCGGCGCCGGGCTCCTCGGCGGTGCCGCCGCCGGGAGCCTGCTCGCCGTCGACACCCCCGCGGCCGTCACCCCCGAGAGCCGCTTCCAGGACGCCCGCACCGCCTGGCACAGCACCCCCGTCGACACCCTCTTCCCCCGCACCCTCAAGGGCCGGGGCGCGGGCCCCGGCGGCGCGGACCGGGCCTGGACCCGGGTCGCCGTCGCCCCCGACGGGCCCTGCGCGGACGCCCTCGACCCGCTCTTGCTCACGGCACTGGGGCCGGTCGGCTGCGCCCGGCTGCTGCGGGCCACCTACACCGACGCCACCGCCAGCAGCGTCACCACCGTCGGCCTGGTCTTCACCCAGGGCGACCGGGCCGCGACGAACGCCCTGCGCACCCGGTTCGTCCGCGAGAAGCTGGCCGAGCGCGCCGACCTGATGCCGCGCGCCTTCCCGGTGCCGAAGACCGTCGCCGCCGGGTTCGGCGACGCGCAGCGGGCGAGCTGGACGGTCCGCGTGCTCGGGGACGCGCCCGTCGTGGTGTACGCGGTGTCCGGCTTCGCCGACGGACGCGCCGTCACCGACCCCCAGCCCGCCCCCCGCGCCACCGCCGACGGCGCGACGAGCGCCCCCGCCCAGTCCGGCCTCGGCCACGAGGCCAAGGGCATCGCCGACCGGGTCGAACGCGGCCTGCGCACGACCGTCCAGAAGCCCACGGAGACGCCCGGATGAACCGCCGCCCCGCTCTCGCGGGCGCCGCCGCCGCCCTGCTGGTCGCGCTGTCCGCCGCTCCCGCCCGCGCCGACACCGTCCGCGACAAGCAGTGGGGCCTGGCGGCGATGCACACGCAGGAGGCGTGGCGCACCACCAAGGGGGCGGGCGTGACGGTCGCCGTCCTGGACACCGGCGTCGACGACCAGCACCCCGACCTGACCGGCAACGTCCTGCCCGGCCGTGACCTGGTCGGCTTCGGCGCGAAGAGCGGCGACCGCTCCTGGGCCCGGCACGGCACCGCGATGGCGTCCATCATCGCGGGCCACGGGCACGGCCCCGCCCGGGGCGAAGGAGTGCTGGGCGTGGCCCCGGAGGCGAAGGTGCTTCCGGTACGGGTCATCCTCGAAGGCACGGACCCCTCCCGGGACAAGGCCCGCGAGTCCCGGGGCAACGCCCTCGCCGAGGGCATCCGGTGGGCCGTCGACCAGGGCGCCGACGTCATCAACCTCTCCCTGGGCGACGACAGCGAGTCCGCGCACCCCGAGGCGGAGGAGGACGCCGCCGTCCAGTACGCGCTGCGCAAGGGCGCGGTGGTCGTCGCCTCCGCGGGGAACGGCGGCGAGAAGGGCGACCACATCTCCTACCCGGCGGCCTACCCGGGCGTCATCGCGGTGACGGCCGTGAACGCGGCAGGCACGCACGCCTCCTTCTCCACCCGCCGGTGGTACGCGACGGTGGCCGCGCCCGGCGTCGACGTCGTGATCGCGGACCCCGACCGCAGCTACTACGAGGGCTGGGGGACCAGCGCCGCGTCCGCCTTCGTGTCGGGGGCGGTGGCACTGGTCCGCGCCGCCCACCCGGACCTCCCCCCGGCCGAGATCAAGCGCCTCCTGGCCCGCACGGCCCGCGACGCCCCCTCCGGCGGCCGGGACGACTCCCGGGGACACGGCATGGTGGACCCGGCGGCGGCGATCGCGGCGGCGACCCGTGGCCGCACCCCCGTCCACTCCACGGCGGCGGGCCACTCGGCCCCCTACTTCGGTCCCGGCCCGACGGCCCCCGCCCCGGCCGCGACGGGCCCGGAGACCTGGTCCCTGGCCGCGGGCGGCGCCGGCCTGCTGCTCCTCGCCACGGCCGCCACCCTCTGGCACACCTCCCGCCGCCGCTGACCCGGCGGGCACCCCGGCCGACGTACCGCCCGCAGACAGGCATCCCGACGGGCCGCACCCCCGGCCGTCACACCGCCCGTAGGGCAGGCATGCAGGGGCGCGGGGAACTGCGCGACCAGCCACGACGCACCCGCACGGAAAAGCCCCCCGGCGCCGCCCCTCGACAACCCACCCCGCACCGCGCCCGAGCGGCCCGCGCCCAAGCGGCCCGCGCCCGAGCGGCCCGCGCCCGAGCGCCCCGCCCCCACCGACTACCCTCGACCCCGTGCAGCTCAAGAACATCCCGGACCCCGGCTTCTCCGACGACGACGGCACCGCCCACCCCGCCCTCGCCTCCGCCCTCGCCGCCTGGGCGGCGGGCCCGCAGGACGCGCGAGCCCATCAGCGCGTCATCGAGGCCCTCCCCGGCGCCCGGCTCCTGGTCCCCGTCGTCGCCGTCCTCGGCGAGGTCGAGACCGACCCCGAGACCGGGCTCAAGCGCGAGAAGACCAGCGACATGGCCGTGCCCACCCTCCGCGCGGGCGAGCGCAAGGCCCTCCCGGCGTTCACCTCCACCGAGGCCCTCGCCCTGTGGGACCCCGCCGCCCGCCCCGTCGCCGTCCCGCTGCACCAGGCCCTCCAGGCCGCCGCCCACGAGCAGGCCGACACCGTCGTCCTCGACCTCGCGGGCCCCGTCCCCTTCCAGCTCACCGGGCCCGCGCTGCGCGCCCTCGCCGAGGGGCGCACCAGTACCCGCCCGTTGGACGACCCGGCCGTGGTCGAAGCGGTCCGCGCCCTGGTCGCCGCCGAGCCCGCCGTGCTCCGCGCCCACCTCGGCCCCGGTGAGGCCGACGGCACCCTCGCGCTGGCACTGGCTCCCGACGCCGCCCCCGCCGAGGTCGCGCGCCGCATCGCGAACGCCCTCGCGCAGGACGACGTCCTGCGCGCCCGTCTCGTACGAGGACTGGACCTGGCCCTGCTGCCCCCCGGCAGCACGCCGCCCGGAGAGCCGCTCCTCGCACGCTGAACGGCTCCCCGGGCGGTCACCGGTCCCGCGACCGGCCCGGCTCAGCCGTAGACCGGTCCGGTGTACTTCTCGCCCGGGCCCTGACCCGGCTCGTCCGGTACGACCGAGGCCTCGCGGAAGGCGAGCTGCAGGGACTTCAGGCCGTCCCGCAGCGGGGCCGCGTGGAACGAGCTGATCTCCGTGGCGCTGGCCGTGATCAGGCCGGCCAGCGCCTGGATCAGCTTGCGGGCCTCGTCCAGGTCCTTCTGGTCCTCGCCGCCCTCGGCGAGTCCGAGGTTCACGGCGGCGGCGCTCATCAGGTGCACGGCCACCGTGGTGATCACCTCGACGGCGGGCACGTCCGCGATGTCGCGGGTGAGGTCGTCGAAGCCGGGGTTCTGGCCTTCGGTGGTGGTGCCGGTGGTGCCGGTGCTGCTGGTCGCGTCGCTCATGCCGTCAACGATAGGTCCCGGCCGGCCCGGCTTCGCACACCGGACCGGTTCGCCCGTTCCGCCTCCCCCTGGTAGGCTGGTCGAGCGACCGGCCGGACACATCTGTGCCCGGCCCACAAGTGGAGGCTCCGTTTCTCCCACCTGACCGTCCCCCGGGACGGTGGGTCACCGGTCAGAAGACGGTCACCATCGTTCCGTACGGACGATGGAACTGTCCGATGTGCGCGCCCCGCGGTTTCAGACGCGGCGGTGCTCCGGTACATCCAGGAGCCCTGCCTGTGTCCCGTCCGGGGCATTTTTTGCGTTCCCGCGCGGTTGGTCCGAAGACATAAGACGTCTCGCGGCTGTCTGCCAGACAGTCGTGTGGTGCTACTGAGGAGGATCCATCAGCGCCGAGCCCCGCATCAACGACCGGATTCGCGTTCCCGAGGTGCGACTTGTCGGACCCAGCGGCGAGCAGGTGGGCATCGTCCCGCTCGCGAAGGCCCTGGAACTGGCGCAGGAGTACGACCTCGACCTGGTCGAGGTCGCGGCGAACGCCCGTCCGCCCGTGTGCAAGCTCATGGACTACGGGAAGTTCAAGTACGAGTCGGCCATGAAGGCCCGTGAGGCGCGCAAGAACCAGGCGCACACGGTCATCAAGGAAATGAAGCTCCGCCCGAAGATCGACCCGCACGACTACGACACCAAGAAGGGTCACGTCGTCCGGTTCCTCAAGCAGGGTGACAAGGTCAAGATCACGATCATGTTCCGTGGTCGTGAGCAGTCCCGTCCCGAGCTTGGCTTCCGGCTGCTTCAGCGACTCGCCTCCGACGTGGAGGACCTGGGCTTCATCGAGTCCAATCCGAAGCAGGACGGCCGGAACATGATCATGGTTCTTGGCCCGCACAAGAAGAAGACCGAGGCGATGGCCGAGGCCCGCGAGGCCCAGGCCGCCCGCAAGGCGGAGCGTCAGGGCGTTGCCCAGGACGACGAGCCGGCGGCAGCCGAGGTCGTCGCCGAGGCTCCGGCCGAGGCACCTTCCGAGGCGTGATCCTCGGGGCCGCCATCCAGGCGGCCCCCGGGTCCCGGACCGGAAACCCCCAACCAAAGATCTGACGCTTCCGTTGAGTACCGGTGCCCGCACCGGGGGCCGGGGGGAGCGGCACTGACGAGGAGATACGGCGCTATGCCGAAGAACAAGACGCACAGCGGTTCCAAGAAGCGCTTCAAGATCACCGGCTCCGGCAAGGTGCTCCGCGAGCGCGCCGGCAAGCGCCACCTGCTTGAGCACAAGTCGTCCCGCGTGACGCGCCGCCTCACCGGCACCGCCGAGATGGCCCCGGGCGACGCCGCGAAGATCAAGAAGCTTCTCGGCAAGTAATTCCACTGCTCCCGGCCCACCCGCCGGAGCACTGGAACGAGACCGGGACCAATTCGTTTTCGGGTCGTGTGAACTCCCCCACGGCCCCGCTACAAGGAGTCAAAAGTGGCACGCGTCAAGCGCGCAGTAAACGCCCACAAGAAGCGCCGGGCAATCCTCGAAGCCGCCAAGGGTTACCGCGGCCAGCGTTCGCGCCTGTACCGCAAGGCCAAGGAGCAGGTCACCCACTCCCTGGTCTACAACTACAACGACCGCAAGAAGCGCAAGGGCGACTTCCGTCAGCTGTGGATCCAGCGCATCAACGCCGCTGCCCGCGAGAACGGCATGACGTACAACCGCCTCATCCAGGGTCTGAAGGCCGCCAACATCGAGGTGGACCGCAAGATCCTCGCCGAGCTGGCCGTCAACGACAGCAACGCGTTCGCCGCGCTCGTCGAGGTCGCCCAGAAGGCGCTTCCGAGCGACGTCAACGCCCCGAAGGCCGCCGCCTAGTCCTCCCCGGACAGGCAGAAGCCCTTCTTGGCTCGAAGCCGGACCCGCAGGCGCACCAAGCGCCTGCGGGTCCGGTTGTTTCCCGGCTCGTCTCCCGGCCGGGGGCCCGGGGGCCGTCCCCGGGAAGACGCAGTCGCCCCCCTCGTACGCACGTCATGGAAGTGAGCCGCACACCCATGGGCACCCCCGAGCTGATCTCCCCGCGTTCCCCCCGTGTCGCCGCCGCCAAGCGGCTGGCCAAGCGCAGCTTCCGGGGCAAGGAGCGCCGGTTCATCGCCGAGGGGCCGCAGGCCGTGCGCGAGGCCGTCGGACACCGGGGCCCGGACGGGACGCCGACGCTGATCGAGCTGTTCGCGACCGTGGAGACCGCGGAGCGGTACGCCGACATCGTGGACGCCGCGCACGCCGCCGGGGCCCGGGTGCACCTGGCCGGGGACGAGGTCCTCGCCGAGATCTCGCAGACCATCACCCCGCAGGGCATCGTCGGCGTCTGCCACTTCCTGGACTCGCCGTTCGAGGACATCCTCGCCGCGCGGCCCAAGCTGGTGGCCGTCCTCGCGCACGTCCGCGACCCCGGGAACGCCGGCACGGTGCTGCGCTGCGCGGACGCGGCGGGCGCGGACGCGGTGGTCCTCACCGACGCCTCCGTGGACCTCTACAACCCCAAGTCCGTGCGCGCCTCGGTCGGCTCCCACTTCCACCTGCCGGTGGCCGTCGGGGTCCCCGTCGAGCAGGCCGTCGCCGAACTCCAGGCGGCGGGCGTACGCATCCTGGCCGCCGACGGCGCGGGCGACAACGACCTCGACGACGAGCTGGACGCCGGCACCATGGGCGTCCCCACCGCCTGGGTCTTCGGCAACGAGGCCTGGGGCCTGCCCGAGGAGACCCGGGCGCTCGCCGACGCCGTCGTCCGCGTCCCGATCCATGGCAGGGCCGAGAGCCTGAACCTCGCCACGGCCGCCGCCGTGTGCCTGTACGCATCCGCGCGGGCACAGCGGGTACGCACCACTGCCTGAGGAGCTTTCGGCCGGAGTAGGGTGACGGGCTCGGGGGCCCTGCTGCGCCACTCGGGAAGTGGGGGTACGGGAATGGTCGCGGAGATCACGGAACAGACCGCCGCGGTAAGGGAGTTGGGCGCGTCCGGGATCGGCGCGGACGACCTCCCCGACGGTCTCGTCGTCGCCGACGAGACCGGCCGGGTCGTCTGCTTCAACGCGGCCGCCGCCCGGATCACCGCCGTCCCGGCCCGCCGCGCGCTCGGGCGTCCGCTCGTCGACGTACTCCCGCTCGAAGACCTCAAGGGGCGTCGCTGGTGGACGCTCACCGATCCGTACGACGGGCTCGCCATCCGCGTCGGACAGCCCGAGCGGAACCTGCTGCTGCCGGACGGGCGCGAAGTGCTGGTGTCGGCGCGGTACGTACGGGAGCATCCGCGAGGGCCGGTGCGGCGGGTCGTGGTGTCGCTGCGCGGGACCGAGGCGCGGCGGCGCACCGAGCGCAGCCACGCCGAGCTGATCGCGACCGTCGCCCACGAGCTGCGTTCGCCGCTGACCTCGGTGAAGGGCTTCACCAGGACCCTGCTGAAGAAGTGGGAGCGCTTCACCGACGACCAGAAGCTGATGATGCTGGAGACCGTCGACAACGACGCCGACCGCATCGCCCGCCTGATCGCCGAACTGCTCGACATCGCCCGGATCGACACCGGACGGCTGGAGCTGCGCAGGCAGCCCGTCGACGTCGCCGCCGCCGTCGCCCGGCATGTCCACTCCCTTGTCTCCGCAGGTCAGAGTGCCGACCGCTTTCTCGTACGGATCGCCCACCCGCTGCCCGACCTGTGGGCCGACCCCGACAAGATCGACCAGGTGCTCGGCAACCTGCTGGAAAACGCGGTGCGCCACGGCGACGGAATGGTCACCATTGAGGTGGCGCCCGCCACCGCCAAGGACGACGAGAAGGGAACGGCCGTGACCGTCAGCGACGAGGGACCGGGAATTCCCGAGGAGTCGCTGAGCCGCGTCTTCACCCGCTTCTGGCGGGGCAGCAAGCGCGGCGGCACCGGCCTGGGCCTCTACATCGTCAAGGGCATCGTCTCGGCGCACGGCGGCACGATCACGGTCGGCCGCGGGCCCGGCGGCGGCGCCGAGTTCCGATTTGTTCTGCCCGTCGGGGCCCCGGCCCACCTGGCCTGAGCGCCCCACGGGCTTCTTCGCGTCCCACGGCCCTTTAGACTCGACTTTTGGCACCTTTGCGTCCTCACACGTGTCGAGCGGGGCCGCCCACCAGCCATCGGAAGTACGGGAAGAGATGTCCGCACCCAATAAGTCGTACGACCCTGTCGAGGTCGAGGCGCTGAAACCCGAAGAGATCGAGCGCATGCGCGACGAGGCGCTCGCCGCCTTCGAGGCCGCCGCCGACCTCGACGCGCTGACGCACGCCAAGACCGCGCACACCGGGCCCACCTCGCCGCTGTCGCTGGCCAACCGCGAGATCGGCGCGCTCCCGCCCCAGGCCAAGGCCGAGGCGGGCAAGCGCGTCGGCATGGCGCGCGGCGCGGTGAACAAGGCCCTGGCCGCCCGCCTCGCGGTCCTGGAGGCCGAGCGCGACGAGCGCGTGCTGGTCGAGGAGGCGGTGGACGTCACGCTGCCCCACGACCGCACCCCGGCCGGCGCCCGGCACCCGCTGACCACCTTCATGGAGCGCGTCGCCGACGTCTTCGTGGCGATGGGCTACGAGGTTGCCGAGGGCCCCGAGGTCGAGGCCGAGTGGTTCAACTTCGACGCCCTGAACTTCGTGCCGGACCACCCGGCGCGGCAGATGCAGGACACCTTCTTCGTACAGGGCGAGGACGGCGCGAAGAACGACGAATCCGGTGTCGTGCTGCGCACCCACACCTCCCCGGTGCAGGCCCGCGCGCTCCTCGAGCGCCGCGAGCCGCCGGTGTACGTGGTGTGCCCCGGCCGCGTCTACCGCACCGACGAGCTCGACGCCACGCACACCCCGGTCTTCCACCAGATCGAGCTGCTGGCCGTCGACGAGGGCCTGACGATGGCGGACCTCAAGGGCACCCTGGACCACATGGTCCAGGCGCTCTTCGGCGAGGGCATGAAGACCCGGCTGCGCCCCAACTACTTCCCCTTCACCGAGCCGTCCGCCGAGATGGACATGGTCTGCTACGTCTGCCGCGGCGAGTCCGTCGGCAACCCGGACCGGCCCTGCCGCACCTGCGGCAGCGAGGGCTGGATCGAGCTGGGCGGCTGCGGCATGGTCAACCCGAAGGTCCTGGTGGCCTGCGGCGTCGACCCGGAGAAGTACAGCGGGTTCGCCTTCGGCTTCGGCATCGAGCGGATGCTGATGTTCCGGCACAACGTGGAAGACATGCGAGACATGGTCGAGGGTGACGTGCGTTTCACTCGGCCCTTCGGGATGGAGATCTGATGCGGGTCCCGCTTTCCTGGCTGCGGGAGTACGTCGACCTCCCCGCCACCGAGACCGGCCGTGACGTGCAGGCCAAGCTGGTGTCCGCAGGACTTGAGGTCGAGACGGTCGAGCAGACCGGCGGCGGCATCAAGGGCCCGCTGGTCGTCGGCCAGGTCCTGACCGTCGAGGAGCTGGAGGGCTTCAAGAAGCCGATCCGCTTCTGCACGGTGGACGTCGGCTCCGCCAACGGCACCGGCGAGCCGCAGGAGATCGTCTGCGGCGCACGCAACTTCGCCGTCGGCGACAAGGTCGTCGTGGTCCTCCCGGGCGCCGTGCTGCCCGGCGACTTCGCGATCGCCGCGCGCAAGACGTACGGCAAGACCTCGCACGGCATGATCTGCTCCGGCGACGAGCTGGGCATGGGCGACGACGGCAGCGGCGGCATCATCGTGCTGCCGCCGGAGTACGAGCCGGGCACCGACGCCATCGAGCTGCTGGAGCTCGTGGACGAGGTGCTCGACATCGCGGTCACCCCCGACCGGGGCTACGCCCTGTCGATGCGCGGCATCGCCCGCGAGACCGCCACCGCGTACGGGCTGCCGCTGCGCGACCCGGCGCTGCTCGACGTCCCCGCGCCGAACTCGTACGGCTACCCGGTGAAGATCAGCGACCCGCAGGGCTGCGACCGCTTCACCGCGCGCACCGTCACCGGGCTCGACCCGGAGGCCCGCTCGCCGATCTGGCTGCAGCGCCGCCTCCAGAAGGCGGGCATGCGCCCGCTCTCGCTCGCCGTGGACATCGCCAACTACGTGATGCTGGAGCTGGGCCAGCCCCTGCACACGTACGACCGCTCCCGCATCCAGGGCACCATCGGCGTCCGCCGCGCCGAGCAGGGCGAGAAGTTCACGACGCTCGACGGGGCCCAGCGCGTCCTGGACGCCGAGGACCTCGTCATCACCGACGACCGCGGGCCGATCGGCCTGGCCGGCGTCATGGGCGGGGCCAACACCGAGGTCGCCGACGTCGAGATCGACGCCGAGACCGGCGAGGCCAAGGGGACGACCGAGATCGTCGTCGAGGCGGCGCACTTCGACGCGCTGACCATCGCGCGTGCCTCGCGCCGCCACAAGCTGACCTCCGAGGCCTCCAAGCGCTACGAGCGCGGGGTGGACCCGGAGGCCGGGCCGGCCGCCGCCCAGCGCTGCGTCGACCTGCTCGTGCTGCTCGCGGGCGGCACCGCCGAGGCCGGGGTCACCGAGGTCATCGCGCCCTCCGCGCCCCGCTCCATCGCCATGCGGGCGGACCACCCGGACCGGGTCGCGGGCGTGGCCTACGGCCGCGAGACCGTCGTGCGCCGCCTCCAGGAGGTCGGCTGCGACGTCTACGGCACCGACGAACTCGTCGTGACCGTGCCGTCCTGGCGGCCCGACCTGGCCTTCCCCAACGACCTGGCCGAAGAGGTCATCCGCCTGGAGGGCTACGAGAACCTGCCCTCCACGCTGCCGACCCCGCCGTCCGGCCGCGGCCTCACCGAGCGCCAGCGCCTGCACCGCCGCGTCGGCCGCGCGCTCGCGGGCGCCGGTTACGTCGAGGCGCTGAGCTACCCCTTCGTCGGGGACGCCGTCTTCGACCAGCTCCAACTGGCCGCCGACGACGCGCGCCGCACCACCGTCACGCTGGTCAACCCGCTCGCCGACACGGAGCCCGCGCTCCGTACGACGCTGCTGCCGGGCCTGCTCGGCGCGCTGCGCCGCAACGACGGACGCGGGTCGCACGATCTGGCGCTCTTCGAGACCGGGCTGGTCTTCCGGCCCACCGGCGAGGAGACGAAGGCCGTCCGGCCGCCCGTCGACCGCCGTCCCACCGACGAGGAGATCGCGCAGCTCAACGCCTCGCTGCCCGCCCAGCCCCGGCACGCCGCCGTCGTCCTCGCGGGCGCCCGCGAGCAGGCCGGCTGGTGGGGCAGGGGCCGCCCGGCGACCTGGGCCGACGCGGTCGAGGCCGGCCGTGTGCTGGCCCGCGAGGCCGGCGCCGACCTGGTCGTCGCCGCCGCGGCGAACGCCCCCTGGCACCCGGGCCGCTGCGCCGCGCTGTCGGTCGTCGTCGACGGCGAGGAGCAGGTCATCGGGTACGCGGGTGAGCTGCACCCGCGTGTCATCAAGGCGATGAACCTGCCCGAGCGCACCTGCGCGATGGAGCTGGACCTGGACGTGCTGGAGAAGGCGGGACAGGGCGTGCTGGTCGCGCCCCGGATCTCCACCTTCCCGGTCGCCACCCAGGACGTCGCCCTGGTCGTCGACGCCGCCGTGCCGAACGTCGAGGTCGAGCGGTGGCTGCGTGAGGGCGCGGGTGAACTCCTGGAGGACATCCGCCTGTTCGACGTCTACACCGGCGAGCAGCTCGGCGAGGGAAGCAAGTCCCTGGCGTACGCGCTGCGCTTCCGGGCCGCCGACCGCACGCTGACCGTCGAGGAGGCCTCGGCCGCCCGCGACGCGGCGGTGGCGCTCGCGGCCGAGCACACGGGAGCCGTGCTGCGCGGGGCGTAACACCCTGACGGGGAACCCCCGTCGAAGGGGTTGTCGAGGGGCACATCCGGGACACGGGTGTGCCCCTCACCCATGGGGTGAGCTCTGCGGACGATGTGCGCACAGCGGCACGAACGGCGGACGCGGTCGTTCCGGCCGCGTGACGCCGCCGCCCGCCCCGCCGCGGAGGTGCAGGTCGGCCGGGCGGGGCGGGCGGGGGGTGGGGAACGGGCCGCCGCACTGATGGAGGGGGGAGCCGACGGCCCGGCCGCCTCTTGCGAGGCAGTTCAGTCAACCGAGTTCACGGGGTGGGGCGGGAGTGGGTGAAGGGGGCGGATGCGGGTATTCCGTTCACCCCCCGTGTGAACGCCCCGGTACTACGCTGATGCACGACTGACGTCATCCGGAGGCGCTCCCATGCAGCCCAATGCACTCCTCGACGCCCTGCTCGACGAAGCGGGGATCTCCCAGGCGGGTCTCGCCGCCCATGTCAACCAGGCGGGGAAGAAACGGGGGTTGGCGCTCCGCTACGACCACACGGCGGTGCGCCGGTGGCTCAAGGGGCAGCGGCCGCGCGGCCAGGCCCCCGACCTGATCTGCGAGGTGCTCAGCACCCGCCTGCGCCGCCAGGTCGCGCTCGACGACATCGGCCTCGGCGGCGTGCGGGGCGACGCGACGCCGCCGGACAGCGGATCGCACTCGACCCTCTCGGGGTTCGTGGAGCGCGCCACCGCCCTGTGGCGCTCCGACGAACAGCAGCGCCCGCACGTCCTCGGCGCGCCCGCCGTCACCGGCACCCCGGCCGTGATGCCGGTCTGGGAGTGGGAGAACCCGCCCGAGGACTCCGACGTGTCCCGGTCCGGGCAGACGCATGTGAACCTCGCGGACATCGAGACCCTCAAGGCCGCCCGGGCGCACTACGAGCAGATGTACCGCAAGGCCGGCGGCATCGCCACCCGCACCCGCATCGTCGGCTTCCTCAACTCCGAGACCGCGCCCCTGCTGCGCGGCGGCTACAACGACACGACGGGCCGCCAACTGCACCGCGCCACCGGCGGGCTGGTGGCGATCGCGGGCATCTGCGCGTACGACTCGGACGCTCAGGGGCTCGCCCAGCGGTACTTCCACCAGGCCCTGCGGCTCGCCAAGGCGAGCTGCGACCGGGGGCTCGGCGCGTACGTCATCGCGCTGCTCGTCAACCAGTCGCTGTTCATGCGGGAGTACCGTCAGGCGGTCGCCTTCGCCGAGGCCGCGCTGCGGGCCGCCGGGCGTGAGATCACCCCGGCGCTGGCCGCCGACCTCTACGCGATGCAGGCCAAGTCCTACGCCCACCTCGGGGACGGGACGAGCGCGCTCGCCTGCATCCGGCGGGCCGAGAAGGCCGCCGACCGCATCCGCCCCGGCCGCGAGCCGGACGAGACCGGGTACGTCCAGCCGGGTCTGGTCAATGTGCAGGTGGCGGAGGCGCTGCTCAGCATGGGGGACCTCAGCACCGCGCGGGAGCACGCGGCGGCGGCGGTCGACACCCGCGCACACGACCGCGGCCGGGTGCACCGGCTCGCGATCCTCACCCATGTCGAGCTGCGGCAGGGCGAGGCCGACCGGGCGGTGGCCACCGCGGTCGAGATGGCCGAGCAGGCGCGGGGCATGGAGTCCCAGCGTTTGAGAGACCGGCTGCGGGCCGTGCGTGAACATCTGGCGGCCAGCGGCTGCGCCGAGGCCGACGAGGCGGCCGAAATGATCGACGGGGCGTTGCGCATTCCCCTGTAGGGCCGCTGCGAAGGTCCGTCGAGTGCTGGTTCCCCCAGCGCTGCGCTACTGCGATGTTGCCATCTACGTGCATCTACGTGCCGGAAGGTGGCAGAACTGTGCAGTGGACGAACCTAAACGAACAAACTGTGTATGAGAACCCGTGGTTCCGGGTGAATCTCGCGGACGTCGAACTCCCCAACGGCCGTCATCTGGACCACTTCCTCATCCGCCTGCGCGCCGTGGCCGTCGCGACGGCCGTCAACGAGGCGAACGAGGTGCTGATGCTCTGGCGCCACCGCTTCATCACCGACAGCTGGGGCTGGGAACTGGCCGCGGGCGTCGTCGAGGACGGGGAGGACGTCGAGGCGGCCGCGGCCCGCGAGATGGAGGAGGAGACGGGGTGGCGGCCGGGGCCGCTGCGCCACCTGCTCACCGTCGAGCCGTCCAACGGCCTCACCGACGCCCGGCACCACCTGTACTGGGCGGAGGGCGCCACGTACACCGGCTACCCCGAGGACGACTTCGAGTCCTCGCGCCGCGAGTGGATACCGCTGAGGCTCATCCCGGACATGATCGCCCGGGGTGAGGTCCCGGCCGCCAACATGGCGGCCGGGCTGCTGATGCTGTATCACCTCCGGCTGGGCCAGGGGGAGTTGGCCTCCGGCTCCAACAGGTAGTACGTACGGCCGGGCAGGCGGTACGTACGGTCGGGCAGGCAGTGCGCACGGTCGGGCCGATACGTACGGCGCCTAGCGCCCGATGGCCTGCCACAGGGTGACGGCGAGCGCGCCGAGTGCGGTGAGCGCCGCCACCGAGGGCAGCGGCCAGCGGGTGTGCTCCAGGGCGCTGACGCGGGCGACCAGATCGGCGAGGTCCTTGTCGTTCTGGTCGTCACGCAGCGTCTGCACGGCGAGCCGTCCCTCGATGTGGGCCAGTCCCACGTCGAGGCGGCGGCGCACCTCCGCGAGTTCGTCCACGACCACGCTCTGCTCGGGTTCGGTGGCCACGATGTACCGCTCCTTCACGGGAGAGTCGACTCGAATGGTGTGACGGTGAGTCAACTCCCTTTGCGCGCAGGGCGGGAGCGTGTGTTCGGGGCATATGCGAGCGCACCCCGCACACCGCGCGCGCCTCCGCACACTCCGTGCGAATCAGGAGTGCGGGGGGCGCTGACGTGGCGGGGTGACGCTGCGTGCCTAGCCGTACGGGTAGAAGCCCGAGCCCGTCTTGCGGCCGAGCCGGCCCGCGTCCACCATCCGCTGGAGCAGCGGCGGGGCGGCGTACAGCGGCTCCTTGAACTCGGCGTACATCGAGTCCGCCACCGAGGCGACCGTGTCCAGCCCGATCAGGTCCGCCAGCTTCAGCGGGCCCATCGGGTGGGCGCAGCCCAGCTCCATGCCGTTGTCGATGTCCTCGCGGGACGCGATGCCGGACTCGAACATCCGGATGGCCGAGAGCAGGTACGGGATCAGCAGCGCGTTCACCACGAAGCCGGAGCGGTCCTGGGCGCGGATGGCGTGCTTGCCGAGGATCTTCTCCACCATGGCGTGCGCCCGGCTGATCGTGCCCTCGGACGTGGTGAGCGCCGGGATCAGCTCGACGAGCTTCTGCACGGGTGCCGGGTTGAAGAAGTGGATGCCGATGACGGCGTCCGGGCGGGAGGTGGCGACGGCCAGCTTCACCAGCGGGATGGAGGAGGTGTTGGACGCCAGGATCGCGTCCGGGCGGGTCACCACCTGGTCCAGGACCTGGAAGATCTCCGTCTTGACCTGCTCGTTCTCCACGACGGCCTCGATCACGAGGTCGCGGTCGGCGAACTCGCCGAGGTCGGTGGTGAAGCTCAGGCGCGCCAGCGCCGCGTCGCGCTCCTCCTCGGAGATCTTGCCGCGCTCGGCGGCCTTCGAGAGGGAGTTGTAGAGGCGCGTACGGCCGATCTCCAGGGCCTCGCCCGTGGTCTCGGCGACCTTGACCTCAAGGCCGCTGCGGGCGCACACCTCCGCGATGCCGGCGCCCATCTGGCCGCAGCCCACCACTCCGACGCGTTCGATGTCGGTCACATCGTGCCTTTCGCTCTACGGTCACGCTCTGGGTGACGGGGGCCCTGCCGGTGTCGCCGGGGGCCCGCCGTGAACCCCCGACGTTACTCCGCGCCTGACGCGTTCCGGCCGGGAGGGCGGGCATGCTGTGCCGGACAGTGGGTCCGTACCGGAGCGGTGAGGTGTTGTTTGGTGGGACATGTCGCACGAAGGCGGCTTGTGGCCGCGGCGGTCGGCGCGCTCGGCGCGCTGTCCCTGACACAGAGCGCGGCGGGGCATCCGGCGCCGCGCCGCGAGCGGGAGATGCGGGGCATGTGGCTGGCCTCGGTCGCCAACCGGGACTGGCCGTCCCGCAAGGGCCTCACCGCTGATCAACAACGCGCTGAGCTGCTGGTTCACCTGGACACCGCGGTACGCAGAAAGCTCGGCGCGGTGGTGCTCCAGGTACGGCCGACCGCCGACGCGCTGTGGCCGTCGCCGTACGAGCCCTGGGCGGAGTGCCTCACCGGGAGGCAGGGCGGGGACCCCGGATGGGACCCGCTGGGCACGGCGGTCGAGGAGGCCCACCGCAGGGGGCTGGAACTGCACGCCTGGTTCAACCCGTACCGGGTGGCGAATCACACAGACCCCGGACGTCTCGTCGCGTCCCATCCGGCACGGGTGCACCCGGAGTGGGTGATCCGCTACGGCGGCAAGCTGTACTACCACCCCGGGCTCCCGGAGGTCCGCCGCTTCGTGCAGGACGCGATGCTCGACGCGGTGCGCCGGTACCCGGTGGACGCCGTGCACTTCGACGACTACTTCTACCCGTACCCGGTGGCCGGCGAGGTCTTCGACGACGCGGACGCCTTCGCGCGGTACGGGAGCGGCTTCGCCACGGTGGGGGACTGGCGGCGGCACACGACGGACGCGCTCGTACGGGAAATGGGGGAGCGGATCCGGCGGGTGCGGCCCGGGGTGCGCTTCGGGGTCAGCCCCTTCGGGGTGTGGCGCAACGCCGACAAGGACCCCGAGGGGTCACGGACCAGGGCGGGCGTGGGCACGTACGACGACCTGTACGCGGACACCCGGAAGTGGGTGCGGGAAGGGTGGCTCGACTACATCTGCCCGCAGTTGTACTGGCATGTCGGGTTCGCGGCGGCGGACTACGCGGAGCTGGTGGGGTGGTGGGCGCGGGCGGTGCGGGGGACGGGGGTCGACCTCTACGTCGGGGAGGCGCTGTACAAGGCGGGGGACCCGGCGCAGCCCGCCGCATGGCAGGACCCGGCCGAGCTGTCGCGGCACCTGACGCTGGCCCGGTCCCACCCGGAGGTCCGGGGGCATGTCTTCTTCTCCGGGCGGGAGGTGGCCGAGGACCGGATCGGGGCGATGCGCCGGGTGGTGGCGGACCACTACTGATCCGGGGGCCTCTCCGCGGCGCGGGACGCCTCAGCCGATCGCGTCGCAGGCCGTACGCAGTCTCCGCACGCCCTCCCCGAGTTCCGCGGTGCTCGCCACCGCCGCGAAGCTCAGCCTGAGGTGCGCCGCCGGCGGCTCCGCGCTGAAGTAGGGGCGGCCCGGCGCGACCGCCACGCCCGCGCGCAGGGCGGCGGAGACCACGGCCGGCTCGTCCACGCCGTCCGGCAGGCGCAGCCACAGGTGGTAGCCGCCCGAGGGCACGTGGGGGAGGGCCAGTTCCGGGAGGCGCAGGCGCAGGGCGGAGACCAGGGCGTCCCGGCGCTCGCGCAGCTCCGCCGAGACCGTGCGCAGGTGGCGCGGCCAGGCGGGGGAGCCGACCAGCTCGACCGCCGCCTCCTGGAGGGGCCGCGGCACGAAGAAGTTCTCCACCACCTGGATGGCGCGCAGCCGCTCCAGGACCGGCCCGCGCGCCGCCAGCGCGCACACCCGGAAGCTGGGGGAGGTGGCCTTGGTGAGCGAGCAGACGTGCACGACGACGCCCTCCTGGTCGTCCGCCGCCAGCGGCCGGGGCAGCGGCCCCGCGTCCGAGTGCACCAGGCGCCGCACGAAGTCGTCCTCGACCAGGAAGGCCCCCGCCGCCCGCGTGATGCGCAGGACCTCCGGGCGGCGCGCGGCCGAGAGCACCGCGCCGGTCGGGTTCTGGAAGAGGGGCTGGCAGATGAAGACCCGGGCCCCGGTCGCCCGGAAGGCGGCCTCCAGCAGGTCGGGACGCACCCCGTCCGCGTCCACCGGCACCGGCACCGGCCGCAGTCCCGCCGCCCGTGCGACGGCGAGCAGGCCGGGGTACGTCGGCGACTCGACCAGCACGGCCGAGCCGGGCGGCGCGAGGGCGCGCAGCGTCGTGGTCAGCGCGCTCTGGCCGCCCGCGGCGATCAGTACGTCGGCGGCGGTGATCGCCCCGCCGATGCCCCGCGCGAACCAGGCACGCAGCTCGTCGATGCCCTCCACGGGCGGCCTGCCCCAGGCCCCCGGCCGCCGTCCGGCCCGGCCGAGGGCGGCGGCCATCGCCTGCTCCGGCTGGAGGGAGGCGTGCAGATAACCGCCGTTGAACTCGATCACCCCGGTGGCGGGCGCGGACAGGGTGACCAGCACGCCCGTCGCGTCGACCGCGCGCGGCACCTGGTCGGTGGCCCCCTCGGCGCTGAGCGCGACCTCCTGCCAGGAGGTGTCACCGGCCGCACGCGCCTGCGTACGCCGGTCCGCGCACCGGAACGCCCCGGCGCCGGGCCGCGTCTCCACGAGTCCCTCGGCGGCGAGCCGGGCGAGCGCCCGGGAGACGGTGACGGGACTGACCCGGTACTGCTCGACGAGGGCCCGGCTGGACGGCAGCTTTCCACCGGGGGAGTAGCGGTGGAGATCCTCCCGGAGGGCTGATGCCAGCTCGGAGACGCTGCTACGCTCATGCATGAACGCACACAATAGCGCTACTGCCCACAACGCGATAGCAGTTGACGGCTCACCGAAGCACCCGGAGAGCTCGCCGGGAACTCCCGTCGCCGCGCCGCGCGCCCAGGCCCCGGACGCCGGGCGGGCCCGCCGGGGGACCGTGTTCGCCGCGTTCGGGGTGGTCGCCTTCTCGCTCACCTTTCCCGCCACCGCCTGGGGCCTCGACGGCTTCGGACCGTGGACGCTGGTGTCCGTACGGAGCGTCCTGGCCGCCCTCGTCGCGGGCGGCGCGCTGCTCGCCCTGCGGGTCCCCGTGCCCGGGCGGCGGCACTGGGGCGGTCTGGCCGTCGTCGGCGTCGGCGTCGTCCTCGGCTTCCCGATGCTGACCACCCTGGCCCTTCAGAGCTCGACCACCGCCCACGCGGCCGTGGTGGTCGGCCTGCTGCCGCTGACCACCGCCGTCCTCTCGGCCGTACGCACCGGCCACCGGCCCTCCCGGGCCTTCTGGGCGGCGGCACTGGCCGGGGCGGCCGTCGTGATCGCCTTCACCGTGCAGCAGAGCGGGGGCGCCCTGTCCGGCGCGGACCTCTACCTCTTCGGGGCGCTGCTGGTGTGCGCGGCCGGATACACCGAGGGCGGACGGCTGGCCCGGGTGATGCCGGGCTGGCAGGTCATCGGGTGGGCGCTGGTGATGTGCCTGCCGGTGGCGGCGCCGGCCGCGGCGGTCGCCCTGGCCGTGGAACCGGTGCACCTGACGGGGAAGGCGGTGGCCGGACTGCTGTGGGTGGCGGTCGGCTCGCAGTTCCTGGGCCTGGTGGTCTGGTACCGGGGGATGGCCGAGATCGGCGTCGCCCGCGCCAGCCAACTCCAGTTGGCGCAGCCGCTGCTGACGCTGGTGTGGTCGGTGCTGCTGCTGGGCGAGGTGCTGCCGGTGGCGGCGCCGGTCGCGGCGGTGGCGGTGCTGGTGTGCATCGCGGTCACCCAGCGGGTGCGGGCCTGAAGGCCGCACCGGGAGGCGGTGACCCGCCCCTCCCGCCGCCCCCGCCGGGCCGGAAAATCCCGTGATCGCGGCGCGCCCGCCCGTTACCGTGACCCCCTCCGCCCACCCTTCCCGTCGGGAGCCCTCTGCGCATGCGGCAGTCCGCCCAGCCCCTTCCTGCTCCGATCCGCGTACGGGAGGGACTCGTCCGGGGCGCCGAGGCAGCCCCCGGCGTCCTCCGCCACCTCGGAATCCCCTACGCCGCACCGCCGTTCGGGCCGAACCGCTTCCGGGCCCCGCAGCCGCCCCTGCCCTGGGACGGCGTGCGCGACTGCACCGCCCACGGGCCCGTCGCCCCGCAGTCGGCCGAACTGCCCGGCGCGCCCTCCTGGTCGCCCGGGGACGAGGACGTCCTCACCCTCAACGTCTGGTCCCCGCGGGGCGGTTCGGGACTGCCGGTCCTCGTCTGGCTGCACGGCGGCGCGTACACCTTCGGCTCCGGCGCCCAGCCCGACTTCGACGGCACGGTCCTGGCCCGGGCCGGTCTGGTGGTCGTCACCCTCAACTACCGCCTGGGCTTCGAGGGGTTCGGGCACGTCCCGGGCGGCGGGGCGGAATTCCCCGCGAACCGGGGACTGCTCGACCAGGTCACCGCGCTGCGCTGGGTCGCCGCGAACATCGCGGCCCTCGGCGGCGACCCCGGGCGCGTCACCGTCGCCGGCCAGTCCGCCGGGGCCACCTCCGCGGTGAGCCTGCTGCTGCGCGAGGAGGCGCGCGGGCTGTTCGGCCGGGTCATCGCGCACAGCCCCGTCGGGCCCTGCTTCTCGGGCGAGTTGGCCGAGGAGGTCACCCGCACGGTGGCGGCGCAGGCCGGTGTCGTGCCCACCGCCGACGGCCTGCTCGGGGCGTCCCCGGCGGCGCTGGTGGCCGCGTCCGATCAGGTGGCGGCGGCCTGGCGGCAGGACGCGGGAATCGGGCGCAGGCGCTACGATCCCGTTCTGTACGGTCCGGTCGCCGACGGCACGGACCTGCCCGCCGACCCTCTCGCCGCGCACGCCGCCGCCCGGCTCGCCGGAGTGGACCTGCTGGTCTGCCACACCACCGAGGAGAGCCGGCTCTTCGACGCCGTCGGCAGCACCGCCCCGGTGGAGACGGAGGCCGAACTCGCCCGCTTCTGCGCCGACTTCGGACTTCCCGCCGCCCTGCCCGCCGCCTACCGGGACCGGATGCCCGGCGCGTCCGTCCCCGACGTCCACCTCGCGCTCCTGGGCGACCGGGCCTTCGCCGAGTACAGCCACCGCGTCGCCAACGCCCACGTCCGCGCCGGGGGCCGCGCCTACCTGTCCCGCTTCGCCCGGCGGCGCACCGCAGCCGACGGAACGCCCCTCGTGCGGGCCTGGCACTGCGCGGACGTCCCCTTCGCCTTCGGCAACCACCACGATCCCGCGCTGGAGTTCCTCATCGGCGGGCCGCCCCTGGCCGGGGACGACGAGCTGTCCGCCGCCCTCGTGCGCGCCTGGGCCGAGTTCGCGGCGACCGGGAACCCGGGCTGGCAGCCGTACGAAGCCGGGGAGGGCGGTCCCGTACGGATCTGGGGCGCGGCCACCGCCGACGGCCCGCCGCGCGAGGCATGGCGGGAAGTGGACTTCGGCCCCGAACGGCCCTGACCGGGGCCGGCCACCGGCCCCTTACCCGCGGAGTAATCGACGCCCGGCCGCGGTGGGGAGACCGTGGGGATGCCGCCGGGGAAACACACCGGCGGCGCACCCGAATCCGTACGGCGGACACCCGTACGGCAGGTATCCGCACGGCACACGTCCGCGCGGCACATCCCCGTACGGCAGACATCCGTACGGCAGACTCCCGTTCGCGGGACCCAGAGGAGACCGTCATGAGCGCCGACTTCCGCACCGCCCTGCAGAGCTACTTCGCCGCCTGGAACGCCACCACCGGGCCCGACGACCTCGCCAAGGCCGTCGCGGCCGCCTTCACCGAGGACGCCGCCTACACCGACCCGGTCGCCGACGTGCGCGGGCACGCGGAGGTGACGGAGATGATCGCCGGGGCGCACGCCCAGTTCCCCGGCTTCGAGTTCCGGCTCGTGGGCGAGCCCGACGGGCACCACGACATCGTCCGGTTCACCTGGGAGCTGGTCTCCCCGGCGGACGGCTCCGCGCCCGTCGCGGGCTTCGACGTGGCCACGGTCGCGGCGGACGGCCGGGTGTCCTCCGTGAAGGGCTTCCTGGACCGGCTGCCGGGAGCCTGAGACGAGCGGCCCGGCCCCGCGCGGGCCGCGGCGGGGGCACCCGGGACGGCCCCGTCCAGGTCACCGGGACGGACCTGCCCAGGTCACCGGGAAGGGCCCGCCCAGGTCACCCGGGGCGGGCCCGTCCCGCCCGCCCCCACGTCACCCCCATCCCCGCTCACGAGATATCTTGACGTCAAGCAATGTTGCAGACGTGGAGCGGAGTACCCGGTGACTGACTCGACCATCATCTATACGCACACCGACGAGGCCCCGGCCCTCGCGACGTATTCGTTCCTGCCCGTCGTGGAGGCCTACGCCTCCACGGCCGGTGTCACGGTCGAGAGCCGTGACATCTCCCTCGCGGGTCGCATCATCGCGAGCTTCCCCGAGCGCCTGAAGGAGGAGCAGCGGATCGACGACGCCCTCGCCGAGCTCGGCGAGCTGGCCAAGACGCCCGGCGCCAACATCATCAAGCTGCCCAACATCTCGGCCTCGATCCCGCAGCTCAAGGCCGCGATCGCCGAGCTCCAGGCGCAGGGCTACGCACTTCCGGACTACCCGGACGACCCGAAGTCCGACGAGGACAAGGACGTCCGCGCCCGGTACGACAAGGTCAAGGGCTCCGCCGTCAACCCGGTCCTGCGCGAGGGCAACTCCGACCGCCGCGCCCCCGCCTCGGTCAAGAACTACGCCAAGGCCCACCCCCACCGCATGGGCAAGTGGACCCCGGAGTCCAAGACCAACGTCGCCACCATGGGCGCCGACGACTTCCGCTCCACCGAGAAGTCCGCCGTGATCGCCGACGCGGGCTCCCTCCGCATCGAGCTGGCCGGCGACGACGGCACCATCACCGTCCTGCGCGAGTCCGTCCCCGTCCTCGCCGGTGAGGTCGTCGACGCCTCGGTGATGCGCGTCGCCGCCCTGCGCGAGTTCTTCACCGCGCAGCTCGCCCGCGCCAAGTCCGAGGGCGTCCTGTTCTCCGTGCACCTCAAGGCCACGATGATGAAGGTCTCCGACCCGATCATCTTCGGCCACGTGGTCCGCGCCTTCTTCCCCAAGACCTTCGCCCAGTACGGCGACGTCCTGGCCACCGCGGGCCTGACCCCGAACGACGGCCTCGGCGGCATCTACAAGGGCCTGGAGTCGCACCCGCAGGGCGCCGAGATCAAGGCGTCCTTCGACGCCGAGCTCGCCGAGGGCCCCGAGCTGGCCATGGTCGACTCCGACAAGGGCATCTCCAACCTGCACGTGCCGTCCGACGTCATCGTCGACGCCTCGATGCCCGCGATGATCCGCACCTCCGGCCACATGTGGGGCCCGGACGGCAACGAGGCCGACACCCTCGCGGTCCTCCCGGACTCCTCGTACGCGGGCATCTACCAGGTCGTCATCGACGACTGCCGCGCCCACGGCGCCTACGACCCGGCCACCATGGGCTCCGTCCCGAACGTCGGCCTGATGGCGCAGAAGGCCGAGGAGTACGGCTCCCACGACAAGACCTTCGAGATCCAGACCTCGGGCACGGTCCGCGTCGTCGACGCCGCCGGGAACGCGGTCCTGGAGCAGGCCGTCGGCGCCGGCGACATCTTCCGCATGTGCCAGACCAAGGACCTCCCGATCCAGGACTGGGTCAAGCTGGCCGTCACCCGCGCCCGCGCCACCGGCGTCCCGGCCGTGTTCTGGCTGGACGAGGAGCGCGCCCACGACGCGCAGCTCATCACCAAGGTCAAGAAGTACCTCGGCGACCACGACACCGACGGTCTCACCATCGAGATCATGTCGCCGGTCAAGGCCATCGCGTACTCCCTGGAGCGCATCCGCCGCGGCGAGGACACCATCTCGGTGACCGGCAACGTCCTCCGCGACTACCTGACGGACCTCTTCCCGATCCTGGAGCTGGGCACCAGCGCCAAGATGCTCTCCGTGGTCCCGCTGATGAACGGCGGCGGCCTCTTCGAGACGGGCGCCGGCGGCTCCGCCCCCAAGCACGTCCAGCAGCTCGTCAAGGAGAACTACCTCCGCTGGGACTCCCTCGGCGAGTTCCTGGCGCTGGCCGTCTCCTTCGAGCACCTCGCCACCACCACGGGCAACGCGCGCGCCCAGGTGCTCGCCGACACCCTGGACCGCGCCACGGGCACCTTCCTCAACGAGGACAAGTCCCCGAGCCGCAAGCTGGGCGGCATCGACAACCGCGGCAGCCACTTCTACCTGGCCCTGTACTGGGCCCAGGAACTGGCGAAGCAGACCGACGACGCCGCGCTCGCCGAGGCGTTCGGCTCGCTGGCCGCGAAGCTGGCCGAGCAGGAGGAGACCATCGTCTCCGAGCTGATCGCCGTGCAGGGCTCGCCGGTCGACATCGGCGGCTACTACCAGCCGGACGCGAAGAAGGCCTCGGCCGTCATGCGCCCGTCGAAGACGCTGAACGAGGCGCTGGCGACCCTCGCCTGATCCTCTGACGCCACGTCAACAGGACTGCCCCGGCCGGTACTTCACCGGCCGGGGCGGTTCCGTGTCGGGGGCCGCGCGGGGACGGTTCTCAAGGCGGAGCCGGGAGAGGCGAGTCCCGGATGGGCGGGGCCGCGCCGCCCGGCGTACGGACCGCCGTCACCCGCGTCGGCGCGGGCCGTACCAGCCGGGCCGGGGCCGTCGTCCCCCGCGCCGTACCGCCTCGGCGGCGGGGTGTCCCGTACGGGCGAGGACCGGGCCCTGCAACCGAGGCGGCCCGTCAACCCCTGCCCCCGCGCGCCCGGCGCTCGCGCGGTGCGTCCGTCAGCGGCGGCCGTCCGCCCCGGTTCCGGCCGCCCTCGGCGGTCCGGGAGTCCCCGTGTCCCCGGTGGCCCCGGCGGACCCCTTCGTGAAGAGCTCCGCCAGACTGTCCGTCGACAGCACCAGCGCCGCCCCGACCACCCCGGCGACGGAGGCCGCCACCACGCCCGCCCAGTGCGTTCCGCCCTCCCAGGGGGCCTGGCAGAGCAGCCCGGCCGCCACCACCGCCAGCAACGCCGCGTTGCGCACCACGTGCCGGGGCCCGATCGGCGCGGTGGTGGACCCGAAGCAGTTGCAGGACTGGTCCTTGCCCCGCAGGAGCACGCCCGCGATCCCCGCCGTGAACGCCACGAGCAGCACTCCCGCCACGACGAAACCGGCCGTTCCCCCCGGCCACAGCACCAGCAGCGCCGCCGCGCCGAGCTCTCCCGCCACCACGCACACCGCGACGGCGGGGGCGAGCACGCCGGGCACCGCCATGTCCCGCGTCGCCGTCACGAACGACCGGAACGAGGCGGCCGAGAGCAGCTTGCTCGCCGCGGAGGCCACGAACACCATCGCGACGAGCACGCGGCACGCCAGCACGACGTAACCCACATCCACGGGCCGACCTCACTTCTCCCGGTACCTCGGCAGCCGCCATCTAACCTCACCCGCCCCAGGGGCAACAGGTGCGATTCCGTCAACGCGGCACCCGCCGGGCCCCGTTGACCGACCGGCCCGGCGTCCTTCCGGCACCCTTGCGCGCCCCCGCGGCACCGCGCCGTCCGACGGTACCCACCAGCCCGAGCCGGTGTTAGGTTAGCCTCACCTAACTTAGTTGAGGGGTGAACGGCATGGCCAAGGACGGCAAGCATCGAAAGCCCGAGCGGCGGGAGTTCCTCGTCCTGCGCGTGGTGGCGCGCGAGCGGATCAGCCCGGGCTTCGTCCGCGTCACCCTGGGCGGCGAGGCCCTGAACCGCTTCGTGCCCATGGGGTACGACCAGTGGTTCCGGGTCTTCCTGCCCACGGCCGAGGGCGTGCTCCGCCTCCCGAAGCGCACCAGCGGGCTCTGGGCCGCGGAGTACCTGCTCATGTCCAAGGACACCCGCCCCATCGGCCGCAACTACACCGTCCGCGACCACCGCGCCGAGGGCCGCCACGGCGAAGGCGCCGAACTCGACGTCGACTTCGTCCTCCACGAGGACGCCGACGGCAGGCTCGGCCCCGCCTCGCAGTGGGCCCACGACGCGACGCCCGGCGACGAGATCGGCATCTTCGACGAGGGCATCACCTTCCTGCCCCCGGAGCGCACCGCCTGGCATCTGCTCGTCGGCGACGAGAGCGCGCTCCCCGCGATCCTCGGCATCCTCGGCTCGACCCCGTCCGACGTTCCCACCGAGGTCTACGTCGAACTCCCGGACGCCGACGACGCCCAGCCCGTCGCCACGCGCCCCGGCACCACCCTCCACTGGCTGACCCGGCCGCCCGGCACCCCCGTCGGCGACACGGCTCTCGCGGCCGTCCGCGCCGCCGCCTTCCCCCCGGGTCCCGGATACGCCTGGACCGCGGGCGGCCGGCACCTCGCCACCGGAGTCCGCCGCCACCTGGTCACCGAGCGGGGCTTCCCCAAGGACGCGGTGACCTTCACCGGTTACTGGCGCTGAGGCCGCCGGGATTCACAGGGCGAGCACGGGCCGTACCCGGAAGTCGTCCCAGGCGTCCTCCCCCTCCTCCCCGTACACGAACCGGGCCGTTCCCGGATTGCGGTGGGCGGTGGCCAGCGGCAGCCAGGCGAGCAGGTTCCCGTACCCGCCGCACACCGACTCGCCGCCGTCCCCGCCGTGCACCGATGCGGGATCAGCGCTCAACTCCGCGTGGTAGGTGTCGTATGCGATGCGCAGCCCGAAGGCGTTCGGCTCCCGGTGCGGACCGGTCCTGCTCCCGTACGGATCACAGTCGAGCGGGCATGCGTCACCCCACCGGAACAGGGTCTCCGCGCCCGCCCCGCACGCGTGCTCCCACTCGTCCGCGCTCGGCAGCCGCAGCCCCCGCGCAGCGAGGGCTTCCGACGCCTCCCCGGGAGGCCCGTCCAACTCCTCCGCCTCGACGGCCATCAGCACCGTCGGCAGCAGCGTCCTGCGCCGGGGGCTGAGCACCTGCGCGAGATGGGCCCGCAGATCCGGCCCCGGCGCGAGCCCCTGCGCCGCACTCGCCGCGAAGTCCGCCTCCTGCGCGGGCGTCGGCCGCCAAGCCCCCAGGTCGACCCCGAGTACCACCGCCCCGCCGGGTATCAGCGCGAACTCCCGCCCGTCACGCGCGATCCGAGCCCGGTGCAGCACCCCGCCGAGATGCGCGACGGTCTCCACGGAGACCACCCGGCCCCCCACCCGTCGTGCGGCCTCCTCGGCGGCACGCCGGGCGGCGGCCGGGGCAAGGGCCCGCCAGTCTTCGAAAGTCAGCTCGACCAGGTTCATGTGACGCAGTGTGACACTTGGGTCTGACAGCGCCCCACGACGGGCGGCAGGCAGCCGACGGAGGACGGCCATGACACCTGAGCCCGAGCCGCCCCCCGCCGTGCCCGAGCCGCACCCCGCCGTGCCCGAGCCGCACCCCCTCACACCCTCCAGCCCCCTGTCCACCCGCGCCCTGACCCGCGAGTCCGCCCGCGTCCGCCGCCTCCTGGCCACCGGGGCCTGGTGCCCCTCCGCCGCCGGCGCCCACGCGGCGGCAGCCGTCCTGGCCCGCCTCACCGCTCCGCTCCCGTCCCGGCGGGCAGCATCCGTACGCACGATCGTCACCGACCGCGACCGGCGGCTTCAGCGCGTCCTGCGCACCACCCTCCACCACCTCGACGCCCACGCGGTCGACCCGCCCGTCACCGCCCTCCTGGCAGCCGTCGCCCGAGCCCTCCTGCCGTGGCACGCCGCCCCGAAACCACCGGCCGCCGCCGCGGCGCCGAGATACGGGGAGCTGTCCGCCGCCCCGCCCACGGCGGCGGGTGAGGCCCTGCTCCCCGCGCTGAGCGCCCTGTTCACCGAGCTGGTCGCGCCGCACCCGCCCACCAGCACCCCGCGCCCACCCGCGACCGCCCCCTGGCAAGCCCACCACCCGGGCCGTTTCCGCCACTACGGCAGGCCTGCCCCGGGCGTGTGGACGGCCCGTACCTTCGCCTGTCCGGCCTGCGGCGACACGGACGGCCCGTGGACCGTGATCAGCGACTGGCGCCTGACCTCCCTGCGCTGCCCGTGCGGCGTGACCACTCACGACCACGGCCTCGCCCTCTCCGAGATCTGGCTCCTCCTGCCCGACGAGTGAGAGGGGCGGCCCGACCTCCCTCCCCGGCGAAAAACGAGCTTTGCATAAACCTGCACTCATACGTATAGTCATGCCATCGACAAGGAGGGTCCGATGGTGGTCAGGGCGGCAGTGGCGGGTGCGAGCGGATACGCGGGCGGGGAACTGCTGCGTTTCCTCCTCGTGCACCCCGGGGTGGAGATCGGAGCCCTCACGGGCCACTCCAACGCAGGTCAGACGCTCGGCAGCGTCCAGCCGCACCTCGCGCCGCTGGCGGACCGCGTCCTGGAGCCGACCACCGCCGAGGTGCTGTCCGGGCATGACGTCGTCTTCCTCGCACTGCCGCACGGCCAGTCGGCTGCGGTGGCCGAGCAGCTCGGCGACGAGGTCCTCGTCGTCGACATGGGGGCCGACTTCCGGCTCGCCGACGCCGCCGACTGGGAGAAGTTCTACGGCTCCCCGCACGCCGGCACCTGGCCCTACGGCCTGCCCGAACTGCCGGGCGCCCGTGCCGCGCTGAAGGGGTCCAAGCGCATCGCGGTGCCCGGTTGCTACCCGACGGCCGTCTCGCTGGCCCTCGTGCCGGTGTACGCCGCCGGACTTGCCGAGCCCGAGGCGGTGATCGTCGCCGCGTCCGGCACCTCGGGCGCCGGGAAGGCCGCGAAGCCGCACCTGCTCGGGTCCGAGGTCATGGGCTCCATGTCCCCGTACGGCGTGGGCGGCGGCCACCGGCACACCCCCGAGATGATCCAGAACCTGAGCGCGGCCGCGGGGGAGCGGGTCACCGTCTCCTTCACGCCGACGCTGGCCCCGATGCCGCGCGGCATCCTCGCCACCAGCAGCGCGAAGGCCCGGCCCGGGGTGACGTACGCGGACGTGCGCGCCGCCTATGAGAAGGCGTACGCCGACGAGTCGTTCGTCCGGCTCCTTCCCGAGGGGCAGTGGCCGGCCACCGCGTCCGTGTACGGCTCCAACGCCGCACAGATCCAGGTCGCGTACGACGAGGCGGCCCACCGGATCGTCGTCGTCAGCGCCATCGACAACCTCGCCAAGGGCACCGCCGGCGGCGCGGTGCAGAGCATGAACATCGCCCTCGGGCTCGACGAGTCCACCGGCCTTTCCCCGATCGGAGTGGCACCGTGAGCGTCGCACGCGCAGCCGCCGGGCCGCACTCGATCAGAAATCCCGCGCCGCTGCGCTGCGTGGGCGGAGAAGCGAACAAGGAGATGCAGTGAGCGTCACGGCAGCACAGGGATTCACGGCGGCGGGCATCGCCGCCGGGATCAAGGCGAACGGCAACCCGGACCTGGCCCTCGTGGTCAACACCGGACCGCGCCGGGCCGCCGCGGGCGTCTTCACCTCCAACCGCGTCAAGGCCGCCCCGGTCCTGTGGTCCGAGCAGGTTGTCAAGGGCGGTGAGATCGCGGCCGTCGTCCTCAACTCCGGCGGCGCCAACGCCTGCACCGGCCCCCGGGGCTTCCAGGACACCCACGCCACCGCCGAGAAGGCCGCCGACGTGCTGGGCGTCGGTGCGGGCGAGGTCGCCGTCGCGTCGACCGGGCTGATCGGCGTGCTCCTGCCCATGGACAAGCTGCTCCCCGGCATCGACAAGGCCGCCGCCGAGCTCTCCGTCCACGGCGGCGAGAAGGCCGCCATCGCCATCAAGACCACCGACACCGTGCACAAGACGTCCGTGCACACCAGCGAGGCGGGCTGGACGGTCGGCGGCATGGCCAAGGGCGCGGGCATGCTCGCCCCGGGACTGGCCACCATGCTGGTCGTCCTCACCACCGACGCCGACCTCGAAGCCCCCGTGCTCGACGCGGCGCTGCGCGACGCCACCCGGCAGACCTTCGACCGGGTCGACTCCGACGGCTGCATGTCCACCAACGACACCGTGCTGCTGCTCGCCTCGGGCGCGTCCGGGGTCGCCCCCGGCCAGGCCGAGTTCGCGGCGGCCGTGCGCACCGTCTGCGACGACCTCGCCCGCCAGCTCATCGGCGACGCCGAAGGGGCCAGCAAGGACATCCGCATCGAGGTGATCAACGCGGCCACCGAGGACGACGCCGTCGAGGTCGGCCGCTCCATCGCCCGCAACAACCTCCTCAAGTGCGCCCTGCACGGCGAGGACCCCAACTGGGGCCGGGTGCTGTCCGCCATCGGCACCACGAAGGCCGCCTTCGACCCGAACGAGCTCAACGTCGCCATCAACGGCGTCTGGGTCTGCAAGAAGGGCTCCGTCGGCGACGACCGCGACCTGGTCGACATGCGCTACCGGGAGATCAAGATCACCGCCGATCTCGCCGAGGGCTCCGAGTCCGCCGTGATCTGGGCGAACGACCTCACCGCCGACTACGTCCACGAGAACAGCGCGTACTCCTCATGAGCGGCCCCCAGAAGACCACGGCCCGCAAGCACACCGCCCTCCCCAAGGCGCAGATCCTCATCGAGGCCCTGCCCTGGCTCACCCGCCACCGGGGCAAGACCGTCGTCATCAAGTTCGGCGGCAACGCCATGGTCGACGAGGACCTGAAGGCGGCCTTCGCCCAGGACGTCGTCTTCCTGCACCACGCGGGCCTGAAGCCCGTCGTCGTGCACGGCGGCGGCCCGCAGATCAGCAGGCAACTGGACGCGGCGGGCATCGTCAGCGAGTTCAAGGCGGGCCTGCGGGTCACCAGCCCCGAAGCCATGGACGTCGTACGGATGGTCCTGGCGGGCCAGGTCCAGCGCGAGCTGGTCGGCCTGCTCAACCAGCACGGCCCCCTCGCCGTCGGCATCACCGGCGAGGACGCGCACACCATCACCGCCACCCAGCACTTCCCGCAGATCGACGGCGTGGCCGTCGACATCGGCCGGGTCGGCGAGATCACCGCGATCGACACGGGTGCCGTCGAGGCGCTCCTGGCGGACGGCCGCATCCCGGTCGTCTCCTCGATCGCCCGCTCCCAGGACGCCTCCGAGGGGGGACGTGTCTACAACGTCAATGCTGATACGGCGGCTGCGGCACTCGCTGCGGCGCTGGACGCCGAAACGCTGATGGTCCTGACCGACGTCGAGGGCCTCTACGAGGACTGGCCCCACAGCGACGACGTCATCAGCCGCCTCACCGCCACCGAACTGGAGAAGCTCCTCCCCGAGCTGGCCAGCGGCATGGTGCCCAAGATGCAGGGCTGCCTGCACGCCGTGCGCAACGGCGTGAACACCGCCCGCGTGATCGACGGGCGGGTCCAGCACTCGATCCTGCTGGAGATCTTCACGGACGAAGGAATCGGCACGATGGTCGTGCCCGACGAGCAGCTCACCCAGGGGGAATCATGAGCAACGCCGACCTCACCGGGCGGTGGCGGCACGCCCTCACCGACAACTACGGCACCCCGGAGCTGGCCCTCGTGCACGGTGCGGGCTCCACCCTCCGGGACGCCGACGGCAAGGAGTACGCCGATTTCGTCGGCGGTATCGCGGTCAACGCCCTCGGCCACGCCCACCCGGCGGTCGTCGAGGCCGTCTCCCGGCAGGTCGCCGCCCTGGGCCACGTCTCCAACCTCTACGTCGCCGAACCCCCCGTCGCGCTCGCCGAACGCCTCATCGAGCTCTCGGGGCGCCCCGGCAAGGTCTACTTCAGCAACTCGGGCGCCGAGGCCAACGAGGCCGCCTTCAAGATCGGCCGGCTCACCGGCCGCACCCACGTGGTCGCCACGACCGGCGGCTTCCACGGCCGCACCATGGGCGCGCTCGCCCTCACCGGCCAGGAGGGCAAGCGGACGCCGTTCCTCCCGCTCCCCGGCGAGGTCACCCACGTACCGTACGGAGACGTGGCGGCCCTGCGCGAGGCCGTCACCGAGGACACCGCACTGCTGGTCGTCGAGCCCATCCAGGGCGAACTCGGCGTCGTCGTGCCCCCGCCCGGCTACCTGCGGGCCGCCCGCGAGATCACCCGGGCCACCGGCACCCTGCTGGTTCTGGACGAGGTCCAGACCGGAACGGGCCGCACCGGCCACTTCCTCGCCCACCAGGCCGAGGAGGGCGTCGACCCCGACATCGTGACCCTCGCCAAGGCCCTGGGCGGCGGTCTTCCGCTGGGAGCCACGATCGCGTACGGAGCCTCCGCCGACCTCCTGCGGCCCGGCCACCACGGCTCCACCTTCGGCGGCAATCCGATCGCCTGCGCCGCCGGACTCGCCGTCCTGGACACGCTCGCCGCCGACGGGCTCCTCGACGCGGCCAAGCGCAAGGGCGAGAAGCTGCGCAACGGAATCCAGTCACTCGGACACCCGCTGGTGTCCCACGTCAGGGGGGCGGGCCTGCTCCTGGGTATCGTCTTGTCGGAGTCCCGCGCCCCCCAGGTGGCGCAGGCGGCTCAGGACGCCGGTTTCCTGGTGAACGCGCCCGCCCCGGATGTCGTACGGCTCATGCCCGCCCTGACCATCGGCGACGACATCCTGGACGCGTTCCTCCAAGCACTCCCCGGTGTTCTCGACACGGCACACGGGGACCGACGATCCGGAGAATGACGCAGATGACCGAGGCGCAGGCGCGGGACAACGACCACGGCGGCAACGGCGGCCCCGCCGTCCCCCAGACCCGGACCGCCCGCCACCGCCGGATCGTGGACATCCTCAACCGGCAGCCGGTGCGCTCGCAGAGCCAGCTCGCCAAGCTCCTCAGCGACGACGGGCTGAGCGTCACCCAGGCGACGCTCAGCCGCGACCTGGACGAGCTGGGCGCGGTGAAGATCCGCAACACCGGCGGCGAGCTGATCTACGCGGTGCCCAGCGAGGGCGGCTTCCGCACCCCGCAGGCGCCGCTGGGGGAGTCCGCCAAGGAGGAGCGGATGCGCCGCCTCTCCGCCGAGCTGCTGATCTCGGCGGAGGCCTCGGCCAACCTGGTCGTGCTGCGCACCCCGCCCGGGGCCGCCCAGTTCCTGGCCTCGGCCATCGACCAGGCGGAGCTGCGGGCGATCCTCGGCACGATCGCGGGCGACGACACGCTGATGCTGATCAGCCGCGACCCGGCGGGCGGCCAGGCCCTCGCCGACCACCTGCTGCGCCTCGCGCAGAAGGAGCGCTAGTCACTCCCCGCTCTTCCTGCTGCGGTACGACATCCAGGCGGCCACCAGCGCGCCCGACACGTTGTGCCACACCGAGAAGACCGCTGCGGGCAGCGCGGCCAGCGGGCTGAAGTGGGCGGTGGCCAGGGAGGCGGCGAGCCCGGAGTTCTGCATGCCGACCTCGAAGGCCATCGCCCGGCTCGCCGGCTTCCCGAGCCCGCCGAGTTTCCCGGCCCCGTAACCGAGGGCCAGCCCCAGCCCGTTGTGCAGCACCACGGCGACGAGGACGAGCAGCGCCGCCGACCTGATCGCGGCGGCACTGCCCGCCACCACCACGGCCACGATGACCGCGATCGTCCCGGCCGACAGCCACGGCAGCGCACCGAGCACCCGGTCCAGACGCCGCCCGGCCGCCAGCCGCACGACGAGCCCCGCCACCACCGGCAGCAGCACGGTCTTCAGGATGTCCCCGACCATCGCGCCCGCGTCGACCGACAGGTACTCCCCGGCCAGCAGCAGCGTCAGCGGCGGCGTGACCAGCGGGGCCAGCATGGTGGACACGGTCGCGACGGACACCGACAGCGCCACGTCTCCACGGGCCAGGTACGTCACCACGTTCGACGCGGTCCCGCTCGGCGCGCAGCCCACCAGGACGACGCCGGCGGCGAGCTGCGGCGGCAGGCTCAGCACGTGGGCGATGAGCCAGCCCAGCCCCGGCGTGATCACGTAGTGCGCGACCAGCCCGAGCAGCACCGCCCACGGCCGCTGCGCGACCCCCTGGAAGTCCACCGGCGTCATCGTCAGCCCCATGCAGAACATGACGACGCCCAGCAGGTACGGCACGGCGGCCCTCCCGTCGGCGAAGGCGCCCGGGGTCAGCAGCCCCAGCGCGCCGGCGGCGAGGACCAGGACCGGGAAGACGGTGACGGCCCGTCTGGCCGTCCGGTCCGCGTCGTCCCGGCTGTTCACAGCGGGTGTCTCGGAATCGGTGCGCACGGCGTGATGCAACGCCCGCGGGGCCCACCCGCGCAACACCGTCTCGATATGTGGTCGCTACACGTACGTGTCAGTAGCGGGTGATCGCCGTCCGCCCGCCCGTCGTCCCGATGGCGATGTGCGGCCCGCGTCCCGGATCGGCCCAGCGCAGGATCCGCCGCATGGCCTCCTTCGGCACGGACACACAACCGGCCGTCGCCCCGGCCCCGTCGACGTGCAGGAAGACGCCCGCGCCGCGCCCGCGCACGGGCCGGTCGTAGTTGAACGCGACCACGAGGGCGTGCGCGTACTGCGCCCCGTACGCGTCCAGCTTCTCGGACTCGCCCGCCCGGCAGTCCTTCGGCAACCCCTCCACCCACCGGTTGTACGACCGGGAGAGGTTGTCCTGGCACCACCAGGAATCCGGCCCGACCCGCCGGTACGCGACGTCGGTCCCCCTCGGCGCGGCCTCGGTCCCGAAGCCGTACGGCAGCGCGTACAGCCCGGTCGGCGTCGTGTTCGTGCCCTGCACGCGCGTGGCCCCCTCGGTGAGCCCCTTCGCCCCGAACCGCGCCGGAGCGCTCCCGGCCTCGACCCACCGGGCGCCCTGCCGCTCCCACCAGGTGACGGTCCCGGTGGTGGCGTGCGGGTCGTCGGCGACGGCGGTGACGAGCTGCCGCCCGCCGCCGGTGTCGGTCATCCGCTCGGGCAGCGGGGCCTCGGGGGCGCCGGGCCCGAGCAGACAGGACACCAGGACGGCACAGCCGGCGACGCGCGTGAGGATCATCCCCCGACGTTACGGAGCCTTCAGCGGCGGAAGCGGCAACGGCACTCCGGGAAGCCCGTCGATGCTGGTCGCCATGTCGTCCTTCCCCTCGAAGTACGCCGACAGCGACGCGTCGTCCTCCCGTGCGAACCGTGAGGTGTGGAGCGTGCGGTCCTCGTCGTACGTCATGAACGGGACGGCGTAGCCGCAGGTGTCCCGGACCTTCTCGGCCGTGACGACGACGACGGCCCGCAGCCCGTTCCGCGTGACGTCGTACCCGCCGAACCGTTCCAGCAGCTCCGGGAACCGGGGATCGTCCCGGAAGACCGGCTCACCGCGCCCGTGCACGCGCACGATGTTCGGCGGTCCCTCGAAGGCGCACCACATGAGGGTGATCCGCCCGTTTTCCCGCAGGTGCGCCACGGTCTCGGCGTTGGACCCCGCGAAGTCCAGGTAGGCGACGGTGTGTTCGTCGAGCACCACCCAGGAACCCTTGAGGCCCTTGGGGGGAGAGGTTGATGGTCCCGTCGCCCGCGAGGGGCGCGGTGGCGGTGAAGAAGACCGGCTGCGCCTCGATGAAGGCGCGCAGCCGCCCAGATATGTCGTCGTATGACTTTCCCATGGGGTCCATTCTTCGGCTCAAGTACTCTGCGGGACGCAGTGTTTCACCAGGTGGACGGGCGGCCGACGGCCGTCGGCCGGGACGGCCGCGCCACCGCGCGACGCGTCGGGCGCGGCACGGACGGAGGGGCCCGGACGCACCGCGTCCGGGCCCCTCCGTCCGTGCGTGGCGGGTGCTACTTCTTGGCCTCGGCCCACGCGTGCTGGGTCGCCAGGTCCGCCTTCACCTCGGCGAGCTGGACGGCGACCGCCGACGGGGCCGTGCCGCCGCGCCCGCTGCGGGAGGCCAGGGCGCCCGGGACGTTCAGCACCGTGCGCACCTCGGGCGTCAAGTGCTCGGAGATCTTGGCGAACTGCTCGTCCGTGAGCTGGTCGAGCTCGATGCCCTCCGCCTCGCACACCTGCACGCACCCGCCCGCCACCTCATGCGCCACCCGGAACGGCACCCCCTGCTTGACCAGCCACTCCGCGATGTCCGTGGCGAGCGAGAAGCCCGCCGGGGCCAGCTCCTCCATCCGCTCGCGGTGGACGGTGAGGGTGGCCATCATGCCGGTGAAGGCGGGCAGCAGGACTTCGAGCGTCTCGCAGGAGTCGAAGACCGGCTCCTTGTCCTCCTGGAGGTCCCGGTTGTACGCGAGGGGCAGGGCCTTGAGCGTGGCCATCAGGCCGGTCAGGTTGCCGATGAGGCGGCCCGACTTCCCCCGGGCCAGCTCGGCGATGTCGGGGTTCTTCTTCTGCGGCATGATCGAGGAGCCGGTGGAGAAGGCGTCGTGGAGGGTGACGAAGGAGAACTCCTTCGTGTTCCAGATGATGATCTCCTCGGCGATCCGGGAGAGGTTCACGCCGATCATCGCGGTGACGAACGCGAACTCGGCGACGAAGTCCCGGGAGGCCGTTCCGTCGATGGAGTTGCCGGCCGACCCGCGCTCGAAACCGAGGTCGGCGGCGACCGCCTCGGGGTCCAGGCCCAGCGAGGAGCCCGCCAGGGCCCCCGAGCCGTACGGGGACACGGCGGTACGGGTGTCCCACTGCCGCAGGCGCTCGGCGTCCCGGGACAGCGACTGCACGTGCGCGAGGACGTGGTGGGCGAAGAGCACGGGCTGGGCGTGCTGGAGGTGGGTGCGGCCCGGCATCGCCACGTCCGGGTGCGCCTCGGCCAGCCCGACCAGCGCGTCCTGGAGTTCGGCGAGCAGGCCGCCGATGATCCGGGCGTGGTCGCGCAGGTACATCCGGAACAGGGTGGCGACCTGGTCGTTGCGGGAGCGGCCGGCCCGGAGCTTGCCGCCGAGGTCGGCGCCGAGGCGCTCGATGAGACCCCGCTCCAGCGCCGAGTGGACGTCCTCGTCGGCGATGGTGCCGGTGAAGTCGCCCGAGGCGACGTCCGCCTCGAGCAGGTCGAGCCCGGCCAGCATGCGGGTCAGCTCGTCGGCGGTGAGCAGTCCGGCCCTGGCGAGGACGCGGGCGTGGGCGCGGGACCCGGCGATGTCGTACGGCGCGAGCACCCAGTCGAAGTGGACGGACGCGGACAGCTTGGCCAGGGCCTCGGCCGGACCGTCGGCGAACCGGCCGCCCCAGAGCCGGCCTTCACCGGTGTTGCTGCTCACAGCTGGAACTCCTCAAGAGGTGTCGATGGGCGGTCCCCTCCCCGCGCGGAGGTACGGGGAGGAAACACGTCGTGGGCGTAACGAGTGACCGTCGGACGAGGTCGCTCCGGGCCGCGGCACCCCGACGTCGGTAGGCATAACTATGCGGAGGTCTGTATGTTTTGTCAAAGTGTTCACGGCGGGCGCACCGGGGCCGGGCGGAGTTCCGGACGATCTCCCCCGGATGCTTCGCGAATCCCCCGCCAACGAGCGGGCAGGCGCAAGAACGCCGATGCTGGAGACGATTTCCGCGATTCCCGCCGGAGCGAAGGAGCAGTGGACACGATGACGCGACCGAGGATTGTGGTGGTCGGCGCAGGATTCGTAGGAGTCGAGTGCCTGCACCGCCTGGAACGCAAGCTCTCCCCGCGCGACGCCGAACTGATCCTGATCTCCCCCCAGGACTACCAGCTCTACCTCCCCCTGCTCCCTCATGTGGCCGCCGGGGTGCTGACCCCCCAGTCCGTCGCGGTCTCGCTGCGCCGCCGCCTGCGCCGCACGAAGATCGTGCCGGGCGTGGCCATCGGCATCGACGCCGAGGCGAAGGTGTGCATCGTCCGCAAGACGACGGGCGAGATCACCGCCAAGCCGTACGACCACCTGGTCATCGCCGCCGGGTCCACGACCCGCACCTTCGACATCCCGGGCCTCACCGACCACGCGCTGGGCGTCAAGACGCTCGGGCAGGGCGCGTACATCCGCGACCACGTCATCGAGCAGCTCGACCTCGCGGCGGCGGCCGTGGACGAGGAGGAGCGCCGGGCGCGCCTGCAGTTCGTGGTGGTGGGCGGCGGTTACGCGGGCGTGGAGACGGCCGCCTGCCTGCAGCGCCTGACCACCAACGCGCTCAAGCGCTACTCCCGGCTGGACCCCTCCCTGGTCCGCTGGCACCTGGTCGACGTGGCCCCGCGGCTGCTGCCCGAACTGGGCGAACGGCTCGGCGTCAAGGCGATGGCGATGCTGCGCGAACGCGGCATCGAGTTCTCGCTGGGCACGTCGGTGGCCTCGGTCGACGACACCTGCGTCAAGCTGACGGACGGCCGCTCCCTCCCCTCGCGCACGCTCATCTGGACGGCGGGCGTCGCCGCGTCCCCGCTGGTCACCACGCTCGGCGCGGAGACGGTCCGGGGCCGGATCATCTCCTCCGACCAGTTGAAGGTGCCGGGTTACGACGGTCTGTACGCGGCCGGCGACGTGGCGGCGGTGCCGGACGTGGCCAAGGGCGGCGACGCGATCTGCCCGCCGACCGCCCAGCACGCGCAGCGGCAGGGCAAGGTGCTGGCCGACAACATCGTCGCGAGCATGACCGGCGCGCCCCTGAAGCCGTACATCCACAAGGACCTGGGCCTGGTGGTGGACCTGGGCGGCGCCGACGCGGTCTCCAAGCCGCTGGGCGTCGAACTGCACGGGCTGCCCGCGCAGGTGGTGGCGCGCGGCTACCACGTGATGGCCCTCCCCACGCTCACCGCGCGGGCACGCGTGCTCGTCAACTGGGGGCTTAACGCGGTGGCGGGCGACGACTTCGTCCGTACCGGGTTCCAGGACAACAAGCCGAAGACGCTGCAGGACTTCGAGCGGACGAAGTCGTACCTGTCGCCGGAGGAGGTCAAGGCGTACGGGGCCGAGGTCCGCGCCCAGGCCTGACCGCCCGCACGGACAGGTCTCCCTCGCCCCGCCCCGGGCCCGGACGCGGTTCCCACCGCCCTCCGGACCCGGGGCGGTCGCGTGCTTGAGACGTTTCCGTCTCACCCGGGCTACTCTTGTCTCATGACAGTCGACCGCGACCGTGTCCTCCGCTCCGCCGCCGCCCTCCTCACCCGCAAAGCCACCGCGACCATGGACGAGGTCGCCAGGGCCGCCGGCATCGGACGGGCCACCCTGCACCGGCACTTCGCCGGGCGGGACGCCCTCATCAAGGCCCTCGAAGAGCTCGGGCTGCGCGAGCTGGACGCCGCGCTCGACGCCGCCCGGCTCGACGAGGACACCGCGACCGAGGCGCTGCGCCGCCTCATCGCCGAATCCGAGTCCGCCGCCGGGCTGTTCGCCTTCCTCATCACCGAGAACCAGCTCTTCGAGGACCAGCAGAACGAGGGCTGGGACCGCGTCGACGCCCGCATCGCCGCCCTCTTCCGGCGCGGCCAGGAAAGCGGCGAGTTCCGCATCGACCTCGGCCCGGCGTGGCTCACCGACGCCCTGTACGGGCTCGTCACCTCGGCCGCCTGGTCCATCCAGGACGGCCGGACCGCCGGCAACGACTACCAGCACATGATCGTCGAGTTGCTGCTCGGCGGTGTACGACGGAGCGTGGAGAAATGACAAGCACCGAACAGCGGAACGCGGGAGCGCCGAAGTCCGCGGGCGCGGCCGGGCCGGGCCGCTGGCTCGCGCTGGCCGTCCTCGTGTTCGCCGTACTGCTGGTGGCCGTCGACGCCACCGTCCTCGGCCTCGCGACGCCGTTCCTGAGCGAGGACCTCAAGCCCTCCGGGACGCAACTGCTGTGGATCGGTGACGTCTACTCGTTCGTCATCGCGGGCCTGCTCGTGTCGATGGGCAGCCTCGGCGACCGGATCGGACGCAAGAAGCTCCTGCTCACCGGTGCCGTCGCGTTCGGCGCGGTGTCCGTGCTCAACGCGTACGCCACCAGCCCCGAGATGATGATCGTCGCCCGCGCCCTGCTCGGCGTCGCCGGTGCGACCCTCATGCCGTCCACCCTCGCGCTGATCCGCAACATCTTCCACGACCCCAAGGAACGCAGCCTCGCCGTCGGCATCTGGGGCGCGGCGGCCTCCGCGGGCGCCGCGGTGGGGCCCGTCGTCGGCGGGTTCCTCCTGGAGAACTTCTGGTGGGGCTCGGTCTTCCTCATCAACCTCCCCGTCATGGCCGTCCTGGTCGTCGTCGGCATCAAGCTGCTGCCCGAGTCCAAGGACCCCTCGCCCGGTCCCTGGGACCTGCTCAGCGTGCTGCTCTCGCTGGTCGGCATGGTCGCCGTCGTGTACGCCGTCAAAGAAGCGGCCGTACACGGCTTCCGCTGGGACATCGCGGTCGCCGCGGTCGTCGGAATCGGCGCGCTCCACTGGTTCGTACGCCGTCAGCGCACCCTCCCGTCCCCGCTGCTGGACATGCGCCTCTTCCAGCACCGCGGCTTCTCCGGCGCCGTCCTCGCCGACCTGCTGACCATCCTCGGCCTCTCCGGGCTGGTCTTCTTCCTCTCCCAGTTCCTGCAACTGGTCCAGGAGCGCTCCCCGTTGCAGGCCGGGCTCATCGAACTCCCGGCCGCGGTGGGCGCCGTGGGCGCGGGCCTGGCCGCCGGGTTCCTGGCCCGGCGCACCTCGGTGCGCCTCGCGGTGTCGGGCGGACTCACCGCCGTCGGGCTCGCGCTCGCCGCCTGCACCCTGCTCACCGCCGACACCGGCGTCGTGGCGCTCGGCTGCGCACTGTTCCTCGGCGGCCTCGGTGCCGGCCTCGCCTTCACCGTCACCGCCGACGTGATCCTCTCCAGCGTCCCCAAGGAGCAGGCGGGCGCCGCCTCCGCCGTCTCCGAGACCGCCTACGAGCTCGGCGCCGCCCTCGGCATCGCCCTGCTCGGCTCCATCGTCACCGGCATCTACCGGGGCTTCCCGGTGCCGGACGGGGTGCCCGCCGACGTGTCGGCGGCCGCGCACGACTCGCTGGGCGGGGCCGTGGAGTCCTCCGCCGTGCTGCCCCAGGACCAGGCCGCCGTCCTCCTGGCGTCCGCCCGGGACTCCTTCACCGACGGCTTCCAGACCGCCGCCCTGGTCGGTGCGCTGGTGCTGTTCGCGACGGCCTGCGCCGCCTGGTTCATGCTGCGCGGCCAGAAGCTCGAAGAGGGCGTCGAGCACTGACGTACACGTGAGACACGCCCACGGGAGAGGGCCCGCCGGAAACATCCGGCGGGCCCTCTCCCGTGGCGAACCGGCCGCGGTCAGGCGGCCTTGGCCTTCGTGGCGTACATGTCCACGTACTCCTGGCCCGAGAGCTGCATGACCTCCGACATCACCGAGTCGGTCACCGCGCGCAGCACGTAGCGGTCGCGGTCCATGCCCTCGTAGCGCGAGAACTCCATCGGCTTGCCGAAGCGCACCGTCACCTTGCCCGGCCGGGGCAGGCCCGCGCCGCCGGGCTGGATCTTGTCGGTGCCGATCATCGCGAACGGGACGACCGGCGCGCCCGTCATCAGGGTCAGACGCGCGATGCCGGTGCGGCCCCGGTAGAGGCGGCCGTCGGGGGAGCGGGTGCCCTCGGGGTAGATCGAGAACATCTTGCCCTCCTCCAGCACCCGGCGGCCGGTCATCAGCGCCGCGACACCGCCGCGCCCGCCGTCCCGGTCGACCGGGATCATGCCGCAGCTCGTGAAGAACCACGCCATCAGGCGGCCCTTGAGGCCCTTGCCCGTGACGTACTCGTCCTTGCCGATGTAGTGGACCTGACGCTCCAGGCAGATCGGCATGATCATCGAGTCGATGAACGTGAGGTGATTGCCGGCGAGGATCACCGGACCCGTCCCCGGGATGTTCTCAGCGCCCTCCACCTGGGGGCGGAACATCAGACGCAAGATCGGTCCGAGCACTGCCTTGATGAGCCCGAGACGGGACAACGGTTCCTCCGAAGTCGTGGATTCCGGCGAACGGAATCAGGTTTACGCGGGACGGCGCAGGTGAGGACGATACTCGCGGGTCACCACTGATCGCACATCGGGTTCACCGATCGGATACACAGTGTTGACCTGTGTTTGCGGTGCGTTCCGTCCAGTGTCTCCCCTCCGTCATGCGTACGCGTCTACGATCGGGCCCCCATCGGGGCACGGGCCGGTCAAGCGCGGGTCAAGAACGCGCCGGCCCATCTGAAGATCGACAGGACACCGAGGAGCTTTCATGACACAAGGCGCGGAATTCGGCCCGGGGCGGCGGACACTGCTCGGTGCGGCGGTCCTCGGCGCGTCCGGCGCCGCCCTCGGGATCTCCGGCACGGCACAGGCCGCGGAATCCGCGAGACGCGGCGACGGCCACGGCACCCCCGCCTACCGGCGGCTGCCGTCGCCCACCGTCGTCGCCCACCGCGGAGCCAGCGGCTACCGCCCCGAGCACACCCTCGGCTCCTACCAGCTCGCCCTGGACATGGGCGCGCACGTGATCGAGCAGGACCTCGTCCCCACCAAGGACGGCCACCTGGTCTGCCGCCACGAGAACGACATCACCGGCACCACCGACGTCGCCGACCGCCCCGAGTTCGCCGCCCGCCGCACGACCAAGTCGGTCGACGGCGTGAAGCTCACCGGCTGGTTCACCGAGGACTTCACCCTCGCCGAGCTGAAGACCCTGCGGGCCAAGGAGCGCATTCCGGCCGTCCGCCAGCGCAACACGGTCTACGACGGCCGCTGGACGATACCCACCTTCGAGGAGGTGCTGCGCTGGGCCGAGAAGGAGGGCCGCAGGCGCGACCGCCCGGTGTGGCTGCACGTGGAGACCAAGCACCCCACCTACTTCCGGGACCTCGGCCTGGGCCTCGAGGAGCCCCTCGCCCGCCTCCTGCGCAGGTACGGCCGCCACCAGGCGAACTCCCCGACCTTCCTGCAGTCCTTCGAGCCCGGCAGCATGCAGCGCATGGCGAAGCTGGTCGCCGCCCCCCGCGTCGTCCTGCTGGGTGCGGCCGGCGACCGCCCCTGGGACTTCGTGCGGTCCGGCGACCCGCGCACGGTGGCGGACCTGGTCACCCCCCAGGGCCTGAAGTGGATCTCCTCGTACGCCCAGGGCATCGGGCCCACCCTCGACCTGGTCATTCCGCGCGACGCCGCCGGCAAGCTCGGCAAGCCCACCACCCTGGTCCGCGACGCCCACGCCAGGGGCCTGGTCCTGCACCCGTACACGGCCCGCAACGAGAACGCCTTCCTGCCCGCCGACTTCCGCAGGGGCGCCGACCCGGCCGCCCACGGCGACGTCTTCAAGGCGCTGCGCACCTACTTCGCCACCGGCATCGACGGCATCTTCTCGGACCACCCGGACACGGCCCTCCTCGCGGCGGCCGACCACCGTCCCTGACCCGCCCCCTCCGTCGTCGACGCGTTACCCGTACGGGTGAGTCGCGCCCGGACCGGCAACCGCGCCGGCTCCGGGCCGCGTCCCGCCGGGCATGGATCTACAGCCACACGAGGTGCAGGCGCTGACCCCCCTCCTCGCCGCCGAGGCCGCGGCGGAGGCGCTGGGCGCCGGGGTCGACGCCGCCGACCTCGAACAGGCCGTCTGGGTTCGGCTGCTGGAGCACCCCGGCACGGCCCTGCCGCCCCAGCCCGCGGGCCTGCTGCGCGGCGCGGTCCGCGCGGAGGCCCGGCTCGCCCGCCGCCGGGTCAGGCGGGAGGCCCCGTACGCCGCCGAACCCGCGACGGCGTACGACGCGGGTCCCGAACCGGAGGCACTCGCCGCCGAACGCCGCCGCGCGTTGCGGGCGGCGGTCCGCCGCCTCCCGGCCCGCTGCCGTCCGCTGCTCTCCCTCCTGCTGTCGCCCGCAGACCCCACCTACCGGGAAATCGCAGGGGAGTTGGGAATGTCACAAGGGAGTTTGGGGCCGATGCGTTCCCGTTGCCTGGGATGCCTGCGCAGAATGCTCGCGGCGGAGGTTGCGCCCCCTGCGCGCAGGGGAATGGAGCCGTAGAACCGGCCGGTGGAGCGGGCGAGCAGGAGGCAGCACATGGGCACGAGCGTGATCATCTCTGCGGTGGCGGACGAACGGGACGCCGAGCAGATCCTCAAACTCCAGTACCTCTGCTACCAGAGCGAGGCTGAGCTGTACGACGACTACACGATCGAACCCCTCACCCAGTCCCTGGCGGACCTGACGGCCGAACTCGGCCGGGGCCACGCGCTGGTGGCCCGCCTGGGCGACGAGGTGGTCGGCTCGGTCCGGGCGACGGTCGACGAGAACGGCACGGCGCACATCGGAAAGCTCATCGTGCACCCGCGCATGCGCCGCCACGGCCTGGGCGGCCGCCTGCTCACCGCGGTGGAGACGCACCTCGCCGCCTCCCTGGACGCGAAGCGCTTCCGCCTCTTCACCGGACACCGCAACGAGACCAACCTCCGCCTCTACCGCAGCAGGGGCTACGCGACGGTCTCGAAGGAGCAGTCCACCCCGAAGCTGACCCTGATCACGCTGGAGAAGGAAGCCGAGGACTACGCCACCAGCGCCTGACCTCTTCTCAGGGGCCCGGGGGCGAAGCTCCCGGGCCCGCGCCGCACCCCCTGCGCGGCCCTATGCGGCCCGGCGCGTCCGCAACCACCACAACCCGGTCACCGGCAGGATCACCGGAATCAGCAGGTAACCCAGCCCGAACTTCGACCACACGGTCGCGTCCGGGAACGACCCCGGCGACACCAGCGTCCACGTCCCGACCACCAGCACCCCCGCCAGCTCCACCGCACAGCACCCGAGCGCGACTTTCCGCGCCGTCTCCCCGCCCCGTACCAGCGTGTACGTGATGAACGCGTACACCACGGCCGCCACCGCGGACAGCGTGTACGCCAGCGGCGCCCGGTCGAACTCCGTCGCGATCTGGTAGGCCGACCGCGACACGGCCCCCACCGACATCACCCCGTACAGCCACACGAGCAGCAGCCCGGGCCCCTTCACGAGCCTCTTGCGCCCGGGGGCGGTCTCCGTGCTCATCTCAGCCACTCCAGATGTCGTACAGCCGTACTTCCAGCACGGCGAGCACGACCGCGCCCGCCGCCACCGTGATCGACCCCCACTTGGTCCGCTCCGCGAGCGACATGAACCCCGCGGCGGGGACGGCGGCGAACGAGCCGATCAGGTACGACACGAAGATCACGTTCCCCTCCGCCGGCTTCTCGCCCCGCGCCAGCATCACGATGCCGACCACCAGTTGGGCGAGGGCGAGGACGGTCACCACGGCCATGCCGATGAAGTGCCAGTCCTTGGTGGGCTGGTCGCGGTAGGCGGCGTAGCCGCACCACGCGGCGAGGGCGAGCGCGGCCACGGCGACCGCGACCGTCAGGGCGTCAAGCATGAGAGGGAGCGTACTGGGCGCTTCCGGACGCTTTCCCCGCAGCCCCCGCCCCCGCGCCCGGCGTGGCGTTGGCCACACACGCGCCCGCGCGCCCCTTGTCAGCACCGGGCGGCCGGTCCCGCGGGTGTCCACCCCTGGACACACTCTGTCCGCTATACGGACAGAAGTCCTCCGTCCGCACGCCCGTCTGGTTTACTCGTTCCCATGACCACGACGAGCAGCCGCACCCTTGCGACCGAGGCGATGATGACGCCCGGTGCTCGTTGTATGTGTCGAATGTGCGACTTCTGAGGGCCCCCGCCTGAGCCTCGCGCCCCGAAGCGAGACCCGGTCCCGGCCGCATCGCGTACGTGCCGTCACCCGGCCCGTGCGCGACCGCGCCGCCCGCCCCGCGCGCCCTCGGCCTCCCGGAACACCCCGAGCCGAGCTGAGCCGCGCCCCCGGACACCTGCCCCGTGCGTCCGGCGGACACGAACCGCCGCGCACTCGACGACAGTGATGGAAACCCTGTGATCACCACTACTGGCCTGACCAAGGTCTACGCCTCGCGCGGCCGTGAGGTCACCGCCCTCGACGGCGTCGACCTGCACGTCCGCGAGGGCGAGGTGTTCGGCGTGATCGGTCAGAGCGGCGCCGGCAAGTCCTCGCTCATCCGCTGCGTCAACCTGCTGGAGCGCCCCACCTCCGGCACCGTGACCGTCGACGGCGTCGACCTCACCGCACTCGCCGGACGCGGCCCGCGCGCCGGCAAGGAACTGCGTGCCGCCCGCTCCCGCATCGGCATGGTCTTCCAGCACTTCAACCTGCTGTCCTCGCGCACCGTGCAGGGCAACATCGAGCTGCCGCTGGAGATCCTCGGCGTCTCCGGCAGGGAACGCAGCCGCAAGGCGCTGGAACTGCTGGACCTGGTCGGCCTCGCCGACAAGGCCAAGGCGTACCCCGGCCAGCTCTCCGGTGGCCAGAAGCAGCGCGTCGGCATCGCCCGCGCCCTCGCCGGCGACCCCAAGGTGCTGCTCTCCGACGAGGCCACCAGCGCCCTCGACCCCGAGACCACCCGCTCGATCCTCCAGCTCCTGCGCGACCTCAACCAGCAGCTCGGACTGACCGTCCTGCTCATCACGCACGAGATGGACGTTGTCAAGACGATCTGCGACTCGGCCGCCCTGATGAAGCGCGGACGCGTCGTGGAGACCGGAACCGTCGCCGAACTGCTCGCCACCCCCGGCTCCGAGCTGGCCGCCGAGCTGTTCCCGGTGACCGGCCGGGCGACCGGCCCCGGCGGCACCGTCATCGACGTCACCTTCCAGGGCGAGGCCGCCGGCCGGCCCGTCATCTCCCAGTTGTCCCGGACGTACAACATCGACATCTCGATCCTCGGCGCCGCGATGGACACCGTCGGCGGCAGGCAGATCGGCCGGATGCGCATCGAGCTGCCGGGCCCGTACGAGGAGAACGTCGTCCCGATCGGCTTCCTGCGCGAGCAGGGCCTCCAGGTCGACCACGTCGAGTACGCCGACGAAGCCGAGCCCGCCGACGCACCGGCGCAGACCCCCGCCCTGGTCAAGGAGAGTGCCAAGTGACCTGGTCCGACATGCAGCCACTGCTCTCGCAGGGCATCATCGACACGCTCTACATGGTCCTGTGGGCCACGGTCGTCTCCGTCCTCGGCGGACTTCCGCTGGGCCTGCTCCTGGTCCTCACCGACAAGGGCGGCCTGCTCCAGAACACGGTCGTCAACAAGGTCGTCGGCGTGATCGTGAACATCGGCCGCTCGCTGCCCTTCATCGTGCTGCTCATCGCGCTGATCCCCTTCACGACCCTGGTGGTCGGTACGTTCATCGGCCCCAGCGCCATGGTCGTACCGCTCGCCATCGGCGCCATCCCCTTCTTCGCGCGTCTGGTCGAGACGGCCGTCCGCGAGGTCGACCACGGGCTCGTCGAGGCCGCCCAGGCGATGGGCGGGGGAGTGCCGACGGTCGTCTTCAAGGTGCTGCTCCCGCAGGCCCTGCCGACCCTGGTCTCCGCCGTCACCACCACGGTGATCGTCCTCGTCGGCTACTCGGCGATGGCCGGAGCGGTCGGCGGCGGCGGCCTGGGCAGCGTCGCCGTCAACTACGGCTACAACCGCTTCGAGACCAACTTCATGCTGATCACCGTCGCGGTGCTGATCGTCCTGGTGACGGTCGTCCAGCTGATCGGCGACGGCGCCGTGCGCCTGCTCGCCCGCCGGGGCCGCACCTCCTGAACCCTCCTCCCCCCCTGAGCCCGCACTCCTTGTCCGGGCGAACTCTCCACAAGATCAAGAAAGAGGCACTTTTCGTGCGCAAGAACATCAAGATCTCCGTCGCCGCCGCCGCTGTCACCGCGCTCGCCCTGGGCGTCTCCGCCTGCGGCACGGCCTCCGACCCGGGCGCCAAGACCGACGGCGCCAAGGCCGACACGACCAAGCCGCTGACCGTGGCCGCGTCGCCGACGCCGCACGCCGACATCCTCAACTTCGTGAAGACGAAGCTGGCCGACAAGGCGGGACTCAAGCTGGAGGTGCGGGAGTTCTCGGACTACGTCCTGCCGAACACCGCCACCCAGTCCGGCGAGGTCGACGCCAACTTCTTCCAGCACAAGCCCTACCTGGACGACTTCAACAAGAAGCGCGGCACGTCCATCGTCCCGGTCGTCAACGTCGAGCTGGAGCCCCTCGCGCTCTACTCCAAGAAGGTCGAGGACCTCAAGGGCCTCAAGGCCGGCCAGACCGTCGCCGTCCCCAACGACACCACCAACGAGGGCCGCGCCCTGCACCTGCTCGCCGACAACGGCGTGATCGTGCTCAAGGACGGCGTGGGCGTCGACGCCAAGCTGTCCGACATCAAGGACAAGAAGGGCCTGGAGTTCAAGGAGCTGGAGGCCGCCTCGGTGCCCCGCGCCCTGGACCAGGTCGACGCCGCCGTCATCAACGGCAACTACGCCATCCAGGCCAAGCTGAAGCCCTCCGAGGACGCCCTCGCCACCGAGAAGGCCGACGGCAACCCGTACGCCAACTTCCTCGCGGTCAAGAAGGGCAACGAGAAGGACCCGCGCGTCGAGAAGCTCGCCGAGCTCCTCAACTCCGACGAGGTCAAGAAGTTCATCGAGGACAAGTACACCGGCCTGGTCGTCCCGTCCTTCGGCGCCGTCAAGTAGGTCCCCGCACGCCGCCTCCCACGCCAAGTGCCGTCACCCGTACGGCACTTGGCGACCGAGCCCCGTACTCCCGCGCGGAGTGCGGGGCTTCGGGCCGCTGACCGGCCGTCACCTGCGCCGCCGACCCGGCCATGCGCGGCGCCCGAGCCGTGCGGCATGCTGTGCCTTCACGCCCGTACGACCGCGGAATCGTTTCCCGCAACGATCCGGCCCGACGCCTCTTCGGTATGGAGCAGCGCATGACAACCACCTTCCCGGACGTCTCCATCAGCACGGACCGGCTGGTGCTGCGCCCCTACGAGGAGGCGGACATCCCGGCGCACATCGAGATGATGAACGACGAGGCGGTGACCGCCTGGACGAGCGCCCCGCACCCCTACACCGCGCGCGACGCCGAACGCTGGGTGCGCCGCATCGCGCCCACCGAGCGCACCCAGGGCCGCGGCATCGTCTTCGCCGTCACCGAGTTCCTCACCCACCGGCTCGTCGGCCTCATCCACCTCTCCCGCACCGACTGGCACATCCGGGCAGCCGAGATCGGTTACGTCACGGCCCCCTGGGCCCGCGGCGAGGGCTACGCCACCGAAGCCGTCCTCGCGACCACCCAGTGGCTCTTCCGCGACCAGCGCTTCGAGCGCGTCGAACTGCGCACCCCGGCCGACAACACCGCCGCCCAGCAGGTCGCCCAGCGCGTCGGCTGCATCAGCGAGGGCGTCCTGCGCAACGCCTGGATAGCGCGTACCCGCACCGAGAACGGCACCGCCGAAGGCTGGACGGACATCCGCACCGACCTCATCGTGTGGAGCCTGCTGCCCGAGGACCTGGAGGGCGTCTCCGACCGGATGGCCGACGCGGGCGGCTACGCGTCGGCGTACACCGACTGGAACTGAGAACCCCGGCCGCGAGAGCGCCGCAGGTGGTCTGGACCAGGTACTCTCAGCCTGCCCCGCACAGCGCCCCCAAGCACCACCCTCCAGCCCTACCCCTCAGGAGACAAACCACGATGGCCGACCGCGTCACGGTGATCGGCTGGGACGGCTCGCCTCTCACCGCCGCGGCCACCTCCGCCCTCGCGGCCGCCACCCTCGTCGCCGGCGCCCCGCACCACCTGGACCTCCCCGAGGTCCCCGCGGGCGCCGAACGCATCCGGCTCGGCAGCGTCGACCTCGCCGCCCGCCGGATCGCGGGCCACCGGGGCACCGCCGTCGTCATGGCGGACGGCGACCCCGGCTTCTTCGGCGTCGTCCGCACCCTGCGCGCCCCCGAACACGGCCTGGAGGTCGAGGTCGTACCGGCCGTCTCCTCCGTCGCCACCGCGTTCGCCCGCGCCGGAATGCCCTGGGACGACGCCCAGGTCGTCGTCGCCCACCGCCGCACCCTGCGCCGGGCCGTCAACGTCGTCCGCGCCCACACCAAGGTCGCCGTCCTCACCTCCCCCGGCGCGGGCCCGGCCGAACTCGCGCTGCTCCTCGACGGAATCCACCGCACCTTCGTCATCTGCGAGGAACTGGGCACCGACCGCGAGCGCATCACCGTCCTCACCTCCGAGAAGGCCGCCGACCACGCCTGGCGCGACCCCAACGTCGTCATCGCCGTCGGCGGCACCGCGCCGCCCGCCGAGGGCGGCGGCTGGCTGCTCGGCCAGGACGGCTCCCAGCCGCGCGAACCGCGCGGCTGGGCCCTGAACTCCGAGGAGTACGGAGAGGACCTGGCCGACGGCGAGACCCCCGGCCTGCGCGCCGCCCAGCTCGCCCGGCTCGGCCCGCGCACCGGCGACCTCGTCTGGGACATCGGCTCGGGCTGCGGCGCGTTCGCCGTGGAGGCCACCCGGTTCGGCGCGGCCGTCATCGCCGTCGACGAGAGCGCGGACGCGTGCGTGCGCGCGACGGCCGCCGCCCGCCGCTTCGGCGTCCAGCTCCAGATGGTGCGCGGCACGGCCCCGCACGTCCTGGAGGACCTTCCCGAACCCGACGTGGTACGCATCGGGGGCGGCGGGGTCCCCGTCGTCCAGGCCTGCGTCGACCGCCGCCCCGAACGCATCGTCACCCACGCCCAGACCCGGGACGCCGCCGAGGAGATCGGCCGCACGCTGGAGGAGGGCGGCTACGCCGTCGAGTGCACCCTCTTCCAGACCGTCGACCTGCACGCGGCGGGCCAGTGGGAGGAGCGCCGGCGCTCCGTCGTCTTCCTGCTGACCGGCCGCCGCCAGGAGCGCGTCACCCGCGACCCGCGCGTCTGACGCCGCCTCCCCGCCGCCCCGTGCGCCCGGTCCCGGCCGGTTCGGGACGGTCGTACCCGATCCGGCGGGACCATGTCCCCCTCTTCGCGCGGATGTTCTACGGATCGCTCCCCAGGGCGAGTGCTGTCGGTGGCGCGGGGTAGGCTGGCCGATCGTTGTACCGCAGATGGGCGCTTGGCGGAACGTTCGCCAATGTCCTGAAACGGGGCCCGCTTTGGGGCACCCCGTGGTACGGCGGACCCGGGACGCGCGCGACGTGGCGCAGCCCACAGCGGGCCGTGGCGGATCTCCCTGCCCCGGCCTGCCCAGGGCCGCGACAATGCTGGGTGTCCGCGGAACCTTTCGTGCCGCACGACACCTCCGCTCGTTCAACCAGGAACGGGCGGGGCCGTGTCGGGCGGCCGTTCCGGGCGACGGGGCCCTGCCGGCGGAAGGCGGCGCGGCCGAAGAAGCGTTGGCGGCACAGATGAGCGAGGGGTACGCATGACTGACACCGGCCAGGTCCCGGGCGAGGGACTGCCGGAGAACGCAGGCATGGTGGAGCAGCCGGGCGTCCCCGCCCCGGGTGCCTACACCTTCCTCGACCCCTCCGACCCCGCCGCCCAGCACTCCGGGGACACCGGCGACGCCGGGATGGACGACGACGACGTCCTCCTGATGCCGGCCGCGCAGGGTGCGTGGAGCGACCCGCAGGTGGTCCCCGCGCAGCCCCCGCTCCCGCCCCAGCCCGAGACGGGCGCGCACGAGGCCGGCGGCCGGGACTCCGGTTCGGTGGACCTCTCCGGTGTGCGGATGCCCCCGCCGCCCGTGTCGATGACACCGCCCCCCGCCCGGCGCCCCCTCCACCTGGGCCCGCCCGTGCCGGACACCTCCGGCGGGGTCGTGCGCTCCCTGGCCGACCGGGGCCCCGCCGCCGCGACGCAGAGCCCGCAGACCACGACACAGGCCGCCGCGCCCGTACCGGGGCAGGCCCCGGCTCCGGCCGCCGCGCCCGCTCCGGGCCGGCTCGCGGCCCCGGCCACCGCCGCGCAGGCGCGGCACGCGGGACCGCCGACTGCGCGCCCCGAGTACCTGGACATCCCGGGCGAGGAGGCCGCGCTGCTGCCCGGCCCGCAGCTCGGTGTGATCCCCTCGCAGGGGCCGACGCCGTGGGCGCAGCCGCAGCCGCAGGCCGCGCAGCCCGGGACGCAGCAGGTGCAGACGGCTTCCGTGCCCGTGCCCGCGCAGGGTGTCCCGGCGGACGGTGCCGCCGTCGCGGCCGACGTGCCCGCGCAGGCAGAGGAGGCGCGCACGCACGTCCAGGTGCCGGAGACCGCGGCTCCCGTCCAGGACGTTGCCGGGGCGGAGACGGCCGAAGCCCAGCCGTACCAGGAGCCTCAGGGGGGCGCAGCAGAAACGGTCGTCCCGGAACAGAGCGCTCCGGAAACGGTGGTTCCCGAAGCCCCCGAGACCTCCGAGGTCCCCGCGACCACCGAGGCCCCCGCGCTTGCGGCCCCGACTCCCGCCGTGGCTGCTCCCGCCGCTCCTGCTCCCGCTGCCGTTCCCGCCGAGGAGCTTCCGGCCCCCGAGGCCGCCGCCGATGCCCCGAGCCCGGTGGTCGAGCCCGGCCCCGAGCAGGCCATGCCCACGGCCCCGGTGCCGGCCCAGGGTGTGCCGCAGGGTGAGTTCGTCCAGGCCGAGGGTTCGGTGCCGGACGGCACCCACCTGGCCCCGACGCCGTCGGCCGCACCGGTCGTCGTTGCGGCGGCGGAGGCCCCGGCTCCGGACGTCCCGGTGGGGGAGACCCCGGCCGAGGCCGTGCCCGTACAGGAGACCCCGGCCGTCGTGCAGGAGACTCCGGCGCAGGTCGCTCCGACCCCGGATGTCCAGACGGACGCGACGCCCGAGGAGGGCACACCGGCGAACGGCACGCTCGTGGACGGGACGCCCGCCGCCCCCGAGCAGACAGTGACCCCCGAGCAGCCCGTGGCTCCGGAGCAGACGCAGGCCGCCGTGCCGGTGGAGCCCCCGGCGGACGCGCCCCCGCAGCACGCTCCGGAGCCGCCGAGCGCTCCCGCGGCGGAGGCGGGGACCGAGCCCGTGGCCGTACCGCAGGAAGCGGAGTTGTCCGCGGAGGCCGAAGTGCCGACCCCGGCCGACCAGCCCGTCGTCGTACCGGCCGAGCAGCCCGGCGAGGCACCGGCACCCCTCGCCGTCGTACCGGCCGAGCAGCCCGACGACGTACCGGCCCAGCCCGGTGACGTACCGGCCGAGCAGCCCGGCGAAGCGTCGGCCCAGCTCGCCGACGCACCGGCCGAGCAGTCCGCCGACGTATCCACCGAGCAGCCCGCCGCCACCCCGGCCGAGCACCCCGCGGACGCCCCGGCCCAGCCCGCCGACGTGTCCGCCGAGCAGTCCGTGACCGTGCCCGCGCCGCGCGACGGTGGCCCGGTCGCCCAGTCGGCCGCGCAGTCCGTCCCGGCGGACACTGAGGTCCTGGCTGCGGGCGACGCCCAGCCGCAGCCGGTCCCGGCCGAGCAGGCGCTGTCCGTGGCCGACGAGCCCGTGGCGGCGCAGCCGCAGTCCGTTCCGGCCGAGCCGACCGGGACGACGCCCGAGCCCGTCCCCGCCGAGGGGCGGCCCGAGCCCGCTCCGCAGCCCGAGGTCGCGGCGCCGGCGGCCGATGCCGTTCAGGCCGTCCCGTCCGTACCGCAGGAAGTCCCGTCCGTACCGCAGGAATCCGTACCGCCCCGGCCCGTCCCGCAGCCGGAACCCGTACAGCCCGCGCAGTCGATACAGGAGGAATCCGTGCTGTCCGTGCAGCCGGAGCCCACCGCCCACGCCGGGCCCGAAGCACCGCAGACCCCGCAGGCGCCCGCGCAGGAAGCCGCACCCGCAGCCGACGTGCCCGAAGGCCCGCAGGTCATCGAGACGGCCGAGGTCCCCGAGCCCGCCGCGGCCCCGGCGACGCCCCCCGCCCCCGGTTACGACGACGCCGAGCGCGAGGCGGTCCTGCGCGTGATGCGCGAGCGCCGCGACATCCGCAACGGCTTCCGCAGCGACCCCATCCCGCACGAGGTCCTCCTCCGCGTCCTGGAGGCCGCGCACACGGCCCCGAGCGTCGGCCACTCCCAGCCCTGGGACTTCGTCGTCATCCGCTCCGCCGAGACGCGCCGCGCGATGCACGAACTGGCCTCCCGCCAGCGCGACGCCTACGCGAAGTCGCTGCCCAAGGCCCGGGCGAAGCAGTTCAAGGAACTGAAGATCGAGGCGATCCTCGACACCCCGGTCAACATCGTCGTCACCGCCGACCCGACCCGCGGCGGCCGCCACACCCTCGGCCGCCACACGCAGCCGCAGATGGCCCCGTACTCCTCGGCGCTCGCCGTCGAGAACCTCTGGCTCGCCGCGCGCGCCGAGGGCCTGGGCGTCGGCTGGGTCAGCTTCTTCGACGAGCGCGAGATGGTCCGGGCCCTCGGTCTTCCCGAGCACCTGGAGGTCGTGGCCTACCTGTGCGTCGGTTACGTCGACGAGTTCCCGGAGGAGCCCGAGCTGCTCCAGGCGGGCTGGTCCAAGCGCCGCCCGCTGTCCTGGGTCGTCCACGAGGAGACGTACGGCCGCCGGGCCCTGCCCGGTGAGGAGCCGCACGACCTGCTCCAGGAGACGGTCTCCAACATCCGCCCGCTGGACGCGAAGGCGCTCGGCGAGGCGTGGGAGCGGCAGAAGCGGATGACCAAGCCGGCCGGGGCGCTCGGCATGCTGGAGATCATCTCCGCCCAGCTCAGCGGGCTGGCCCGGGTCTGCCCGCCGCCCATCCCGGAACCGGCCGCCGTCGCGATCTTCGCGGGCGACCACGGGGTGCACGCCCAGGGCGTCACGGCCTGGCCGCAGGAGGTCACCTCCCAGATGGTGGCCAACTTCCTCGGCGGGGGAGCGGTCTGCAACGCGTTCGCCAACCAGGTCGGCGCGGAGGTCTGCGTGATCGACGTGGGCGTCGCGGGCGACCTCCCGGCCACCCCCGGCCTGCTGCCGCGCAAGGTCCGCGCGGGCACGGCCGACTTCACGACCGGTCCCGCGCTCTCCCGCGAGGACGTGCTGGCCGCGATCGAGGTGGGCATCGAGACGGCCCGCGACCTGGTGGCGGCGGGCAACAAGGCCCTGCTCACCGGTGAGATGGGCATCGCGAACACGACGGTCTCGGCCGCCCTGATCTGCGTCTACACCGGCCAGGACCCGGCCGAGGTCACGGGCCGGGGCACCGGCATCAACGACGAGATGCACGCCCGCAAGGTGGACGTGGTCCGCCGCGCCCTGGACCTCCACAAGCCGGAGCCCGCGGACCCCGTCGGCGTCCTCTCGGCCGTCGGCGGCCTGGAGCACGCGGCGCTGGTCGGGTTCATCCTGGGCGGCGCGTCCCTGCGCGTCCCGGTCCTGCTGGACGGCGTGAGCGCGGGCGCGGCGGCCCTGGTGGCGCGCGCGGTCGCCCCGGAGGCCCTGGCGGCGTGCATCGCGGGCCACCGCAGCGCGGAGCCGGGCCACGTGGCCGCGCTGAACAAGCTGGGCCTGCGCCCGCTGGTCGACCTGGACCTGCGCCTGGGTGAGGGCACGGGCGCGCTGCTGGCGCTGCCGGTGGTGCAGAGCGCGGCGCGGGCGATGCACGAGGTGGCGACGTTCGACTCGGCGGGGGTCACGGAGAAGTAGCCCGCGGGGGCGTACCAGTCCGTCCGGCGTTCGAGGACGCGCGGCGGAGCCGGGCAGGGGGCGAGGGGCGCGGCCCGTCGTGAACAGCGCCCTCCACCGAGCCCCGCGGGTTCAGGTGAGGGGACGGGGCCGCGGGCGACCGGAGTGCCGGGCGCGGGGCGCAGCACGGTCGCGCCGCGCCCCGCCCCGCCCGCCCCTCCGGGGCCCGAAGCGACCCCCCACCCCCCGCCCCGTAAAGTAAGCCCCGCACCTGCCGAACCCCTCCCCACCAGCGCCGCTCCACCGCCGCAGCGGCTCACCCGGCCCCGGCACCCCCTCCCCAGGCGGGGGCCCGCCAAGCCCCACCCTCCCGAGGAGCCGCACCCATGACCGCGCACGCCGCAGGCGACCCGCACCAGGCCGGAGCGACGCGGGGAGCCGAACCGCCCGCCTACCCCGTGGGCCTCCGCCTCTCCGGCCGCCGCACGATCGTCCTGGGCGGCGGCCAGGTGGCCCAGCGCCGCCTGCCCGCCCTCATAGCGGCCGGCGCGGACATCACCCTGATCTCGCCCTCCGCCACCCCCTCCGTCGAGGCCATGGCCGAAGCCGGCGAGATCACCTGGCAGCAGCGCCGCTACCAGGAGGGCGACCTCGCCGACGCCTGGTACGTCCTGATCTCCTCCAGCGACCCCGAGGCCAACGCCACCGCCTCCGCCGAGGCCGAACGCAACCGCACCTGGTGCGTCCGCTCCGACGACGCGGAGGCCGCCACCGCCTGGACCCCCGCCACCGGCCGTTGCGACGACGTCACCGTCGCCGTCCTCACCGGCCACGACCCGCGCCGCTCCGCCGCCCTGCGCGACGTGATCGTGGAGGGCCTGCGCGAGGGCACCCTCGCCGCCCCGCACCACCGCCCCCGCACCGCCGACGACGCCCCCCGCGTCCACCTGGTCGGCGGCGGACCCGGCGACCCCGACCTGATCACCGTCCGGGGCCGCCGCCTCCTCGCCGAGGCCGACGTCGTCATCGCCGACCGCCTCGGCCCCCGCGACCTCCTGGACGAACTCCCGCCGCACGTCGAGGTCATCGACGCCGCGAAGATCCCGTACGGCCGCTTCATGGCCCAGGAAGCGATCAACCAGGCCCTGATCGACCACGCCAAGCAGGGCAGGACGGTGGTGCGCCTCAAGGGCGGCGACCCCTTCGTCTTCGGCCGGGGCATGGAAGAGGCGCAGGCCCTCGCCGCCGAAGGCATCCCCTGCACGGTCGTCCCCGGCATCTCCTCCACCATCAGCGTCCCCGGCGCGGCCGGCATCCCGGTCACCCACCGGGGCGTGGCCCACGAGTTCACGGTGGTCAGCGGCCACGTCGCCCCCGACGACCCGCGCTCCCTGGTCGACTGGGAGGCCCTGGCCCGCCTGCGTGGCACGCTCGTACTCCTGATGGCCGTCGAGCGCATCGGCGCGATCGCCGACGCCCTGGTCGCGTACGGCCGCTCGCCCGAAACCCCGGTGGCGATCATCCAGGAGGGCACCATGGCGACCCAGCGCCGCGTCGACGCGACCCTGGCCACGGTCGGCACGACGGCCAAGGCCGAGAACGTCCGACCGCCCGCGGTCATCGTCATCGGCGACGTAGTCTCGGTGAACCCCCCGCAGTAACCGGGGGTAACGACCGCTTCCGCCCCCTTGGGCACCGCACCCACGACAAGGCAGTATCACCCTGTGGCCGATCTCCTCACCATCGACGACCCCGACGACCCGCGCCTGCGCGACTACACGGGCCTGACCGACGTCGAGCTGCGGCGCCGCCGCGAGCCCGCCGAGGGCCTGTTCATCGCGGAGGGCGAGAAGGTCATCCGCAGGGCCCGCCAGGCGGGTTACGAGATGCGCTCGATGCTGCTCTCCGCCAAGTGGGTCGACGTCATGCGCGACGTCATCGACGAGGTCCCGGCCCCGGTGTACGCGGTCAGCCCGGACCTCGCCGAGCAGGTCACCGGCTACCACGTGCACCGCGGCGCGCTCGCCTCCATGCAGCGCAAGCCGCTGCCCGGCGCGGCCGAACTCCTCACCACCGCCCGCCGCGTGGTCGTCATGGAGTCGGTCAACGACCACACCAACATCGGCGCGATCTTCCGCAGCTCCGCCGCCCTGGGCATGGACGCCGTCCTGCTCTCCCCGGACTGCGCCGACCCGCTCTACCGGCGCTCCGTCAAGGTCTCGATGGGCGCGGTCTTCTCCGTACCGTACGCACGCCTGGAGTCCTGGCCCGGCGACCTGGAGACGGTCCGCGAGGCGGGCTTCACGCTCCTCGCCCTGACCCCCGCCGACAAGGCCCGCTCCCTGGACGACGTCGCCCCGCACACCATGGACCGGGTCGCCCTCATGCTCGGCGCGGAGGGCGACGGCCTGTCCCGCCGGGCCCTGGTCGCCGCCGACGAGTGGGTCCGCATCCCGATGGCCCACGGCGTGGACTCCCTGAACGTGGGCGCGGCCGCCGCCGTCTCCTTCTACGCGGTGACGACGGGCCGTCCCGCCTAGCCGGGCGCCGTACGGCAAGGCCGTACGACGACGACGCTCCGCCGTGCGGCGGAGCGTCGTCGTCACGCGTGCTTCGGCCCTACGCGGGGCACTCGTCCACCGTCGGCGGACACCCGGTGCCGGCCGTGCCCGACACCACGATGCCCGCGCCCTTCGACTCCTTCGGCCCCTGACACCCCTGGGCCGCCGCGATGCCGAGTGCGACCAGCAGCGTCACCACCACGAACACGACCAGCCGCTGCCGCAGCAGCCGCGGATTCGCGGGACGCAGCTTCCCGCCCGAGGTGGGCCGGGCTCCCGGCCGCGTTCCCTTGCGGGCGGTCCCGGAGCGGGTGGTGTTCCGCGCGGCGCCCTGCTTGCCGGGCCCGGACGGCCGTCCGGTGCGACGCGGTCCTGACCCGCCCCGCGAGGGCGACTGGGCCGGGGGAGCGGAGGACCCGCGCGACGCCTGGCCGCCACCGCCCTCCGTCCGCTGCTGCGTGCTCCGCTGCGTGCGCTGGTCGGCGTACGCCTCCCGGTCGGCCCCGCGCTGTACGGGCGGACGCTTGTCGGAGCCCCCCTGCGCCTCCCGGGCCGCGATCTCCTTCAGCCGCATCGAGAGCTGGAGGGTGCTGGGACGTTCCTCCTGCTCCTTCGCCAGACAGGCCCGCACCAACGGAGCCAGGGCGTCCGGCACGCCGTCCAGCAGGGGCTCCTCGTGCACCACCCGGTACAGCATGACCTCGGAACTGCCCTGCCCGAACGGCGAATCGGCGGTCGCCGCGTACGCCAGCGTCGCCCCCAGCGCGAAGACGTCCGTCGCGGGTGTCACCGCGGCCCCGCGCACCTGTTCCGGGGCGAGGAACCCGGGCGAACCCACCGCCGTCCCCACATGCGTCAACGTGCTCGCGCCCGTCGCCCATGCGATGCCGAAGTCGATGATCCGGGGCCCCTTGGGCGACAGCAGGATGTTCGACGGCTTGAGGTCGCGGTGGACGACCCCGGCCTCGTGCACGGCCACCAGCCCCTCCGCGAGCGCCGCCCCGATCGCCGCGACCTCGGCGGCGACCAGCGAGCCCTCCTCGGCCACCCGGTCGTGCAGCGAGGGCCCGGGAACGTACTGGGTCGCGAACCACGGCCGGTCGGCGTCCAGATCGGCCGCCACCAGCCGGGCCGTGCAGCCGCCCCTGATCCTCCGCGCGGCGGACACCTCACGCGCGAAACGCGACCTGAATTCCTGATCCTCCGCCAGGTCCGGCCGGATCACCTTCAGCGCGACCCGCTGGCCGCGCCGGTCCGAGCCCAGGTAGACCACACCCATGCCGCCCGCGCCGAGCCGCCGGTGAATCCGGAACGAGCCGACGACACGCGGGTCCTCGCGCCGGAGCCGCATCATCGCCATGTCCGTCCCCTACCTCCGGTGGGGCCTCCCCCACCCCACTTCCGACCGGTCCGTTCGACGTGGCACAGCTTACGTATCCCTGGCGCGGTGTGCTCATAGGCCACACCCGCCCGCACCGATCGATTGTCAGTGCCGGGTGCGAGACTTGAGGAGTGGTCAGGGAACGTGTGTTCCCATCTTCCTGACCCCTGCTCCTTCCCAACGGGCAACAGCAGAAGGGGGATTGGATCCATGAAGGGCGATCGAGTCGAGATAGTGGTGGACGCCGGAGACACCACCCGGACGTACGAAATGGTGGCCAGCAGGGCCGGCCGCAGGGTCGAGACGGCGGTCCGCAGGGGGGTGGTGGAAGTGAGTGAAGTCACCCGCAACGGCAGCGTCGTGCGCACGGCACGCTTCATGGCCACCCGCGTCCTGGCCCTGGTCGAACAGCCGGTGCCGAGGGAAGACGCCTCGGAGCGGCCCGACACAGCGGGCTGAGCCCGGGGGAGACCCCCGCGCGACCCCTCGGGGATGACCCCGAGACCTCCACCTGCCTCTCCACCCAGGGGAGTACGCCGTCACCCGGCGGCTCATCCTCCGGGAGGCCGTTCAATCGGTACGAGGGCATGACGACCCGGTGGGCGCCCGCCCCTAATCTTGAACTCAAGCGGTGGGTGCAGCACTCGTCCCCCGAGGTCAGACGCCCGCCGCTTACCAAGACGACAGGGAGAGGACCATGGCGGACACGGCATCGAGGACGATGATTCGCTCGCACGCGATCCGCGTCCGCGGACGCCGTGCCCTCGCCGCCTCCGGCGGCCGCCCCACCGGCCCGCGCCACCCCCTGGTGGCAACGGCCATGGTCCTTCCCCTGGCGGCCCTGCTCCTCTTCCTCTTCGGAGGCTGGGAAGCGGTGGCCACACAAGCGTCGTCCGTGGGCATGTTGCTGGGGCGCTGAGCGGCGCCCCCGACCCGGAAGAGCGGTCCGGGTCGGGACAACACCAAGCCCATCAGCCCCGTGGGGACGGGGGTGCGGCGGACGGCTGAGTTTGCCCGGACAGCTGGGGAGCTGTCCGGGCAAACGCGTTTCCAACGCGGGGCGCGGGTGGGTCGAGGCGTTGGTACGTGCGGGTGCGTCGTGGCTGGTCGCGCAGTTCCCCGCGCCCCTGACGGCATGTCCTCCGGGCCGCCGTCCCCGCCCCCTTGGGGGAGGGCGGGCAAGGGAGGGCGGCCCCTCCCGCTTCCGGCCCGCCCGGACGCCCCCGGCCTAGGCTTCGTAGGACCATGTCCCTACACGCCCCCGCCCCCGAACCCCTCGCCGACCGCCCCGACGGCACCGTCGTCCGCCACGGCCCCCTCGTCCTCAAGACCCACGCCCCCGACTCCGACCCCACCGCCCTCGCCACCCGCATCGGCATCGCCGCCCACCCCCTCCTCTCCGGCATTCTGCTGCCCCCGCTCCCCACCCCCGACGGAGCCGCCCCCGCCCACCCCGGCCGGCCCCTCTCCGCCTGGCCCTACGGCACCCCCGTCGCCCCGGATGCCCCCGACGCCGCCCCCTGGGCGGAGACCGCAGCTCTCCTCGCCCGCCTGCACCGCACCGACCCCGCGGCCCTCCCCGCCGGCCTCCCGCCCATGCGCGGCCCCGCCAAGGCCGCCCGCGCCGTCGCCCGCATGCGTGCCGCCGCCCCCGACGCCCCCCGCGCCGTCCTCCAGGCCTGGCACGGCCTCCCCGCCTGGGCCCGCGACGAACCCGGCCCGGCCCGCCCCCGCACCGCCCTCTGCCACGGCGACCTCCACCTCGGCCAGCTCGTCCGGCACCCCGCACCCGACGGCCCCTGGCACCTCATCGACGTCGACGACCTCGGTCTCGGCGACCCCGCCTGGGACCTGGCCCGCCCCGCCGCCTGGTACGCGGCGGGCCTCCTGCATCCCGACGACTGGCAGCGCTTCCTCGCCGCCTACCGCGCTGCGGGCGGCCCCGCCGTGCGCCCCGAGGGCGACCCCTGGCCCGAACTCGACGTCGCCGCCCGCGCCCTGACGGTCCAGACGGCCGCCCTCGCCCTCGCCAAGTCCGCTGCCGAGGCCCGCCCCCTCGACGAGGTCGAGCAGCTCATGATCGACTCCTGCGCCCGGATCGCCTCGCTCCCGCCGGAGGAGGACGCGGCCCCTCCGCCATAGGGTGAATCCGGCCCCACCGGGCATGCATCCCGGCGGCGCGGGAGACCCGTACCGGACGACCGACAACCGAGGAGCGAACCCCATGCACTGTCCCAAGTGCCACGCCCCCATGCACACCTTCAACCGCAACGGCGTCCAGATCGAGCAGTGCGCCAACTGCCGCGGCATCTTCCTGGACTACGGCGAGCTGGAGTCCCTGACCCGCCTGGAGGCCCAGTGGTCCCAGCAGGCCCCGCCGCCCGCCGGCCCGCCCCCGCAGGGCTACCCCGCCGCCCCCGCCCCCGCCTGGGGAGCCCCCCAGCACGGCGCGCCCTACGGCGGCCAGCACGGTCACCACGGCCACCACCGCCAGAAGGGCTTCGGCCGGATGCTCTTCTCCTCCTGACCCGGCCAGGCACACGAAGAAGCCCCCGGCCGAGAACGGCCGGGGGCTTCAACTGCTGTGCGCGATACTGGGATTGAACCAGTGACCTCTTCCGTGTCAGGGAAGCGCTCTCCCGCTGAGCTAATCGCGCGGGACGGTCCTCGCGGACCTGATCGTGCAACGTACTGCCTGGTGCTGCGTGCGCGATACTGGGATTGAACCAGTGACCTCTTCCGTGTCAGGGAAGCGCTCTCCCGCTGAGCTAATCGCGCGGGACGGTCCGAGCGGACCGTAACTGTTCAGTTGTGCTGCGTGCGCGATACTGGGATTGAACCAGTGACCTCTTCCGTGTCAGGGAAGCGCTCTCCCGCTGAGCTAATCGCGCTTGGAGGTGGAGACGGGATTTGAACCCGTGTAGACGGCTTTGCAGGCCGTTGCCTCGCCTCTCGGCCACTCCACCAGGAGTGCTAGTAAAGGGTATCGGGATGATTCCCCCACTATAGAGCGGACGACGAGACTCGAACTCGCGACATCCACCTTGGCAAGGTGGTGCTCTACCAACTGAGCTACGTCCGCTTGTCTGCTGCCGTTCCACTGGCGTGTCCCGGCGACGTGTTGAACTCTAGCGGATTCCCGGGCCAGCACAAAAACGCGTTTGTGCAGCGTGCTGCGGGTCCTCGCCGCCAGGAGAGGCGCGCACCCCCGCCCTAGACTCGACGACGTGTCCGACCTCCCCTCTTTGGCCCGCTTCGGCGGCCTCGTCGCCACCGATCTGCGCGACGTGACCAGCGATCCGGCCGCCCTCGACTCCTCCGGCTTCTGGGCCGTCGCGGCCGACTTCGAAGGCCGTCTCGTCTGCGCCCGCTTCGGCGACGTCCGCACCGAACCGGTCCCCGCCCCGGTGCCCGGCGCCTGGCGCGGCCCCGCCGCCACCGCATGGACGTCCTCCCTGGACCGCGCCGCCTACACCGCGGGCGTCCGCCGCATCCGCGAGCACATCGCGAAGGGGGAGGTCTACCAGGCCAACCTGTGCCGCGTGCTGAGCGCGCCGGTGGACCCGGCGGCGGACGTCGACGCCCTCACCGCCCTCCTCGCGCGGGGCAACCCCGCTCCGTACGCAGGAACGATTCGGCTGCCCGCGCACGGGGTGGAGATCGCCACCGCGTCCCCCGAGCTCTACCTGCGCCGCGAGGGCCGCACGGTGGAGTCCGGGCCGATCAAGGGCACCGGGAAGACCGAGGCGGACCTCCTGGCGAAGGACCACGCCGAGAACGTGATGATCGTCGACCTGGTCCGCAACGACCTGGGGCGCGTCGCCGTCACCGGCTCCGTCACCGTCCCGCGGCTCTGCGAGGTCGAGCCGCACCCCGGCCTCGTCCACCTCGTCTCGACCGTACGGGCCGAACTGGCCGAGGAGCAGGGCTGGGGCGGACTGCTGCGCGCCACCTTCCCGCCCGGTTCCGTCACCGGCGCGCCCAAGGCCAGCGCACTGGAGATCATCCGGGCCCTGGAGTCCTCCCCGCGCGGCCCCTACTGCGGCGGCATCGGCTGGGTCGACGCCGACCGGGGGCTCGGGGAACTGGCCGTCGGCATCCGTACGTTCTGGATCGACCGCACCGCCCCCGGCGGACCGCTGCTGCGCTTCGGCACCGGAGCCGGCATCACCTGGGGCTCCGACCCCGAGCGGGAGTGGGCGGAGACCGAGCTGAAGGCGTCCCGGCTGCTCGCGGTAGCGTCGGGTGCCTACGAGGTCACCGCCCGTACGGGATGAGCGTCCGCGCCACGGACCGCGCGGGCACGACGAACAGCGAGAGGGAAGGCCGCGTCATGCAGATCTGGGTCAACGGGGGACTGGTCGACGCCGACTCGGCCCGCGTCTCCGTCCTCGACCACGGAATGACCGTGGGCGACGGCGTCTTCGAGACCATGAAGGCGGCCGACGGCACGGCCTTCGCCCTCACCCGCCACCTGGACCGGCTCACCGCCTCCGCCCGGGGCCTGGGCCTGCCCGACCCCGACCACGACGAGGTCCGCCGCGCCTGCGCCGCCGTCCTCGAGGCCAACCCGATGCCGCTGGGCCGGCTCCGGGTCACCTTCACGGCGGGCGTCTCGCCGCTCGGCTCCGACCGGGGCGAGCACGCACCCACGCTGGTCGTCGCGCTCGGCGAGTCCACGCGACGCCCCGACACCACCGCCGTGGTCACCGTCCCCTGGACGCGCAACGAGCGCAGCGCGCTGACCGGGCTCAAGACCACCTCGTACGCCGAGAACGTCGTCGCTCTCGCCAGGGCGCGCCGCGCCGGGGCCTCGGAGGCACTGTTCGCGAACACGGTCGGGCAGCTCTGCGAGGGGACGGGGTCGAACGTCTTCGTCGTCCTGGACGGACAGCTCCTCACCCCGCCCGTCGCCTCCGGCTGCCTGGCCGGCATCACCCGCGCCCTCACCGTCGAGTGGACCGGCGCGCAGGAGGCCGACCTGCCCCTCGACGTGCTGGCACACGCCGACGAGGTCTTCCTGACCTCCACCCTGCGCGACGTGCAGGCCGTCCACCGCGTCGACGGACGCGACCTGCCGACGGCCCCCGGCCCGGTGACCGCCAAGGCGATGCGGGTCTTCGCGGAGCGCGCCGGGGACGACCTCGACCCGTAAGTCCGCCAAGTCCCGCCGCGAAACGTGATGACGGGCGGCCCCGGCAGGGGTACAACTCCGGTGATGACGACGACCCTGCGGCCGACCGGGCCGCTTCGGACCAGCGCCGACGGCGCGCGCTCGCGCCCCTACGAGGTGTGCGTGAACAGCCGCCCCGTCGGCACCGCCCGCATCGAGACCGTGCCCGAGTTCGGCCGCGCGGTCGGCCGGATCGCCTCGCTGCACATCGAGGCGGCGGACCGCCGCCGAGGCCGCGGCACGGTCGCCGCGCTTGCCGCCGAGGAAGTCCTGCGCGGCTGGGGCTGCGACCAGGTGATGATCACCGTCCCGGCGGAGGCGACGGAGGCCGCGCGCATGGCGGCCGCGCTCGGCTATGTCGAGCGCGGCCGCACCATGCTCAAGGACCTCCCCGCCGGCCCCCCGCCGCTGCCCGCCGACGTGACCTTCCGCCCGGTCACGCGGGAGGAGTACGACGCCTGGCGCGTCAAGGACGCGGCGGACTTCGCCCGGAGCTGGACCGACCGCGGCCTGAGCCCCGAACAGGCGCGCGCCAAGGCCGAGGACAGCGAGCGCCGGTTCCTCCCGCAGGGACCGGCCACCCCGCACACCTGGATCAGCCGCCTGGTCCGCGACGGCGAGCCGATCGGACTGCTCTGGCTCGGCCGTCACGAGGTGGAGCCGGGCGAGCACAGCGCCTTCGTGTACGCGGTCGAGGTCGACGAGGACCAGCGCGGCCGGGGGTACGGGCGGGCCCTGATGGCCATGGCCGAGCGGATCGCGCTGCGGGCGGGCGAGCGACGCATCGGACTGCACGTCTTCGCGGGAAACACCCCGGCCCTGCGCCTGTACGAGTCCCTCGGCTACCGCACGACGGCCGTGAGCAGCTCCAAGCGGCTGCTCTAGGACGGCTCAGGCCCGCTGTCCGGCGAGCAGCCCGTCCGCGATCTCCTCGATGCGCTCCCGCAGGCCGCTCTGGTCCTTGCTGCCGTCGAGGAGCTGCCCGCCGATCTCGTACGTCGGCGTGCCCTTCGCCTTGATCGCCTTGCCCTCCGCCTGGTCGGCGTCCACGATCAGCGTGTGCCGTCCGTCGATCAGCGCGGTGTCGAACTCCTCGGTGTCCAGGCCCAGTTCGCCCGCCACCTCGATCAGCACCGGCTTCCCGCGCCTGCCCAGCTCCTGGGTGCGGGCCAGCAGCGCCGTCACGTACTCCCAGCCCCTGCCCTGCTCGAAGGCCTCCTCGGCGGCCTGCGCCGCGTCGTACGCGTGGGCGTTCTTCTCCAGCGGGAAGTGCCGCAGCCGGACGTCCAGCCGGTCGCCGTAGCGGGCCCGCAGCGCGGCGAGGTCCGTGAGGGCGGTGTGGCAGTCGGGGCACTGCAGGTCGCACCAGACGTCGAGGACGACGGGGGAGTCGGGGGCGGCGGCGTCGAGGGGAGGTGTGTGGCTCATGGGGTCAGTCTCCCAGTCGTACGACCGCCTCCCCGACCGGGACCTGGGGAGGAGCCGCGCCCCGGAGATCTCCCTGAGACCGCCGCCGGGGATGGCCGCACCCGTGCGGCGCGGTGCAGGATGGAAGCGACCGTACTTTCCACCGCTGGAGGACCGATGCTGCTGGTTGAGACCGTCTGTTCCGCGGTGTCCGCCGCAGGCCTGGGCATCGCCGCGATCACGGCGTACCGGAAGCGCTTCCTCACCGCGACCCGGCTGGCCGCCTACTCGCTGGTGCCGGTCGGCCTGGTGATGATCGGAGCGGTGGGCTGGCTCTCCGACATCGTCTTCAAGCCGGTCGTCTGGGCGGGCCTCGGCGTGCTCGGCCTGGCCTGGCTGCTCTTCGTCACCACCCGCTTCGTCGAACGGCGCGGTGGCGGCACCCGCAAGGAGCGCAAGGCGGCCAGGGCGGCCCGGGGCGACGCCGTCGCCCCGGCGGCCAACGCCCCCTCGCTCGGTGCGGGACGCCCCGCGGGTGCGCCCGCCGCTGCCCCGGCACCGGCGCCCGCGCAGGCCAAGGGCAAGAAGGCCGACGACGACTTCTCCGACATCGAGGCGATCCTGAAGAAGCACGGGATCTGACCCCGTCCCGGGGAGTGCGCGGGGCGGTCGAACGCACACACCACGACCGCCCGATACGGTGAACTGCCGCCGATCGGGGGCGTGATGGTCATCCCGTAGCACCGGGCTGCGTCATCATCAGCCCGAGATGCTCCAGACCTCCCCCGACGAGACCCCGGCACCCGCGCCCGCCGAAGAGGCGCGCGGGTGCCTCTTCGCGCTCTCCCAGCCGCCGCTGATGATCTTCCTCGCGTTCATCGGCACGCTCCTGCTGATGGGAGCGGTCCATGACCTGTTCCTGGACTGAACCCGGGCGGGCCGCCGCCCGCAGCCGTCAGCCGGCCGCTTCCTTGCGCCGGGCCCGGTACGCCGCGACGTGCAGCCGGTTCCCGCAGGTGCGGCTGTCGCAGTAGCGCCGGGAGCGGTTGCGCGAGAGGTCCACGAACGCGTGCCGGCAGTCCGGCGCCTCGCAGCGCCGCAGCCGCTCCAGCTCCCCGGACACCAGGATGAACGACAGGGCCATCCCGCAGTCCGCCGCCAGGTGGTCCGCGATCGAGGCGCCGGGCGCGAAGTAGTGCACGTGCCAGTGGTAGCCGTCGTGGTCGGTGAGCCGGGGCGTGGTCCCGGCCGCGGCGACCAGCCGGTTGATGAGCTCGGCGGCCGCCCTGGGGTCGGACGCCCCGAAGACGTCCGCGAAGCGGGCCCGTACCTCCCGGACGGCACGGACGTCGTCCTCGGTGAGCTCGCCGACGTCGCTGACGTCGTGGCGCCGTGCGAAGTCGTGCAGCGCCTCGACGTCGGTGAGACGGTCCGTGGGTTCGCTCTCCGGCGCGGTGTTCACGAGGCCGACGACGACGTCGAGGGCTCGCCGGGTGTCGTGGGGAATCAGCACGCTTCGCTCCCTGGCCTGCGCGGGCCGTTGCCCGCCGATGCTCGCCGACTCTAGCCGCTCGTGCCCAGAACGCTACGGACAGTGCCCCGTGCGCGGTGCCGCCCGGGAGGGGGACGGATGCGGCTGCGCCGCCGCCGCGGTGGGTTCCGCGACGACGGCGCAGCCGGCAGGGCTTATGAAGTTGTCCCTATGTGGTTGTCCGCTCCGCGCCGTCGCCCCGAGTCGGACGGCGAGGAGCGACTCTCGACCTGGCTCAGCTTTCGGCCAGGATGTGAGAGAGCTCCGTGTCGAGGTCGAAGTGCCGGTGTTCGGTGCCAGGTGGCACCGCGGCGTCCGTCCTCTTCAGGAACGACTCAAGCGCCCGCGCCGGGGCTTCGAGCAGGGCCTCGCCCTCCGGTGAGCTCAGGGCGATGCAGACGACGCCCTGACCGTGGCTCCGGGACGGCCAGACTCGGACGTCGCCGGTTCCGGTGGGCCGGTGCAGGCCCTCGGCGAGGAGATCACGGGCGAAGACCCACTCGACCGTCTCCTCGGCTCCGGTGTGGAAGGTGGCATGCACGGCATAGGGATCGGCCGTGTCGTACCGCAGGCCCGCGGGTACAGGCAGTGATGACTCGCTCGACACAACGAGGCGCAGGTGCAGCTCGCAGCTGACCGTGGTGTTCATAAGCGCCAGGGCCTTTCGCTCAGTGTGCGCTCGGGGATTCGCACGTCGGCGAAATCGACATGCCACCTCCAGGGCCGTTGTAAACCCTTATGAGTGTTTTGAGTCTCTTGACGTCGCTCGTACGGCCGAGTCCGGGCTTGACTCGTACGGCCATTCCGGTGAGGGCGGCCGGTCCGGTAAGTTGGCCCTCATGAACGCGGAGAGTGACGAGCGGGACGGGGGCGTCGCCGCGGCGACGACCGGTCCCGAAACGGGGGGCACCACCGACGGGCGCGAGCTCGGATCGCGTGCGCCGCAGTACATCCAGGAACGCAGGACGCTCCACCTCAGCTGGCAGGTCGGGGTCTTCGTCGTCGGCCTCGCGGTCGTGATCGCGGGCATCATCATGCTTCCGCTGCCCGGACCCGGCTGGGTGGTGATCTTCGGCGGCATGGCGATCTGGGCGACCGAGTTCGTCTGGGCGCAGCTCGTGATGCGCTGGACCAAGCGCAAGCTCACCGAGGCGGCCCAGAAGGCGCTCGACCCGAAGGTGCGCCGGCGGAACATCATCCTGACCACGATCGGCCTGGTGATCATCGCCGTGCTGGTCGGGATCTACGTGTGGAAGTTCGGCCTGGTGATGCCGTGGAAGATCAACGAGTGACGACCGGCCGACCGGCCGGAAAGTGGTCGGGGGCACGCGCTGACATGCGGTAATGTTCTGTCTGTGCCCGGGCGATTAGCTCAGTGGGAGAGCACTTCGTTCACACCGAAGGGGTCACTGGTTCGAACCCAGTATCGCCCACCCGGGGCCAGAGGCCCGAGAGACCGTACAGCGTCTCTCGGGCCTCTGGCGTTCCCCGGGCCCCTCCCGCGCGGGCCCGGGACACGTGCCTACGTGAGGCGGCCGATCCGCTCGCGCAGCCGACGGGCCTCGCGCAGCCGCTGCTCGTACGTCGCTCCCACCGCCAGCAGCAGCATCCCGGCCAGTGCCGGGGGCAGCCAGCGCGGCAGGACGCCGACCACCTGGACCGCGTACGGAGCCAGCTCGTGCAGCGAGACCAGGCTCAGCACGACCGCGCCGAGCAGCAGCGGGGCCCCGAGCCGGTACCGGGCGCCCAGCAGGGTCACCACCAGCGCGGCCACCCCCAGCAGCAGCGGGCGCTGCCAGTGCGCGTCCGCCCAGGCGGCGACCAGGCTCGGCACCAGGGTCATGGACAGGCCCGGGCCGTACGCGAGCCAGGAGGACGCCCGGGGGTCGCGGCGACGCCGCAGCACCCCCACCGCCAGCGCCAGGACGCTCGCGGGAACCGTGTACGCCTCCGGGGCGGCGATCTCCGAGGCCGCCAGCCGCGACCAGGTCGCCGCGACGAACAGGCCGCCGGCCGCCCAGCCCACCGCCCGGCGCTCCTCCCGCACCGCCGTGCCGGCCGCGACCGCCCCGCACAGCGCCAGCACCAGGGACAGCGTCGGCAGGTGCCCGGCGGCCAGGACCAGGGGTACCAGCGCCGACACCGCGCCCGCGATCTCCATCGGCACGCTGCGCACCCGTACCGCGAGCAGCGCCACCAGGGCGGGCACCGCGAGGGCCAGGAGCGCCGTGTGCCGGGCGGGGAGGCCCAGGGCCGCCCCCGAGGCGCAGGCCAGGGCCGTCGCGTGCACGACGCAGGCGACGGCGCTCACGGACCGCACCGCGGGAGCCGTGGCGCGCAGGGCCGTGGCGAGCCACAGCAGGAGCAGCGCGCCGAGGGCGGCGAAGGTGGCGCCGCGGCCCGCCAGCGCCAGGAGGGCGCTCGCGACGGAGACCACCGCGCCGGTCGCCAGCGCCGCGTGCGAGGCGGCGGCGGAGGAGGAGAACACCGCCGACGCGAGGGCGGCGGCCGTCACGACGACGAACAGGGCGAGCCCGGCGGCGTACGGCAGGTCCAGGGCGACCGGGACGAGCAGGAGCGCGCCGGCGGCCAGCAGGACGGCGCCGACGGCGGACGCGGGACGCGGGCGGCGGCGGTGGAACAGGGCCAGGGCGGCGGCCGAGGCCAGCAGGATCAGCGGGGCGGTCGACATCGCCTGCCAGGGCAGGTCCCACGCGTCGCCGCCGGCCGGGACCGCGCGGAAGCCCGCGGGCAGGCCCCGCCACGGGGCGGCCGGCCGGGACAGCGGGCCCGACAGCAGCGTCAGGGTCAGCGCGGGCAGCGTCGTCAGGACGGCGCCCGAGGTGACGGCGGCCGAGGACAGGGCCAGGCCGTGCCGTACCGGACGGGGCAGGCGTACGGATCGGGCGGCCACGGCCGGCAGCGCGAGGGCGCAGGCCAGGTACAGCGGGGCCGTCCAGGCGGGCGGCAGGGCCGGCCGCAGGAGACCACCGGCGGCGGCGACCGCGGCCAGACCCGCGGCCACGGCGGACGCGGCCTGCGGGCGGCGCAGCGAGGCCGCCAGCGCGAGGACCCCGCCCGCGAGGAGCAGGGCGCAGGAGGGCGCCGCGTCGGCGGGCGAACCGGCGAGCGACGACAGGGACAGCGCGCCCAGCAGGGCGGCCGCGCCGGTCACCCAGGCGAGCCCGGCCGCCAGGACGCCGACAGCGCCGACGGGACCCGGCGCCCCGACGGGGGCGGAGCCGGCGGTGCCCGGCCCCGCGGAGGGGGCTCCGGGGGCGGGGTGCGCGGGTGTGCCGCCCGCCGGGGCGGGGGTCTGGGGGGACGCCGGGGTGCCGGGGCGTGAGGGGGCGCTGGGGGCCGGGCTCCGTGAGAGGTGGCGGAGGGCGAGCGGGGTGTTCAGGGCGGCGGTCGCCAGGAGGGCCCACAGGACGGGAAGCGCGGTGGCCGACTGGGACAGGGCCCAGAGCGGGAGCGGGAGTTGGGCGACCAGGAGGGCGGCGGGGAGCGGGGTGCGCAGGCGCGGCAGGAACACGCCGTACGCTCCCCACACCAGCGCGAGGACGGCGGAGGCCGCCGCCGTGTACGCCGTGCCGTCCGCGTCCGCGAAGGCCACCTGGCGCAGCGCGTACACGTCCAGCGTCGTCAGGACGAGACCGAGCACCGCCACCGCCTCCGCCGTCGCCACCAGGCCCCGGCGCACCAGCAGCGCCGGGACGGCGAGCGCCGCCGCCGTCACCAGACCCAGCGCCGCGGACCGCCCGGCGATCCCCAACTGGCCCCAGCCGATCAGCGTGAACGCCAGCGCGGCGACCGCCAGCAGGACGCCGCCCAGGGCGAGCAGCACGTTCTGCGCGCTCGGACCGGGCTGCGTCGTCGCGACCGGCCCGGGCACGCCGGGTGCGGGCGGCGGTGCGGCCGGGGTGGCGAGGAGGTGCAGAAGCCAGGCCCGGCGGTGCAGCAACTGGGCGCGGCGCGCGTCGAGCCGCAGCAGCTCCTGGTCGAGCCGGCGCAGCTCCTCGGCCGGCGGGGGCGGCGGAACATTCGTCATGACGCGAGTGTGGAGCGCCCCGGGCGGCCCGTCATGGGTGCGGATACTCACGCACGTACTCAGGAGCCCGCGCGACACGGGCCCGCGTGCACGGAGCGGGAAGCGCAGGCATGCCGCAGGGCAGACGGAGCAGACTGAGGCCATGGACTGGAGTCACTACCGCTTCTGCAGCATCTGGAAGGTGCCCGCCCCGCCCGCCGCCGTCTACGCCGTGCTGGAGAACGCCGAGGCCTATCCGCGCTGGTGGCCCCAGGTGCGCGAGGTGGACCGGGTCGACGAGCACAGCGGCACCGCCCGCTTCCGGTCCCTCCTCCCGTACGACCTGCTCGTCGGCGTGCACGAGGGGCGCGGCGGACTGGACGCCGGGCTCCTGGAGGTGCGCATGACCGGCGACCTGGAGGGCTGGATGCGCTGGACACTGCGCCCGCACGGCACGGGCACCGTCGTGCGGTACGAGCAGGAGGTCGACGTGAACAAACCGCTGCTGCGGCGACTCGCCGTCCTCGGACGCCCCTTCTTCCTCGCCAACCACGCCCTGATGATGCGGTCCGGAAGACGCGGACTCGCCGCCGAGGCGACGGCCCGGCAGGCGGACGGGGACGCGGTTTGAACCGAACGCGGGAAGCGCTGTATGGTTCAACCCGTTCCCGGGCGATTAGCTCAGTGGGAGAGCACTTCGTTCACACCGAAGGGGTCACTGGTTCGAACCCAGTATCGCCCACCCGGGAAGAGCCGGTCCGTCACAGACGGACCGGCTTTCTTGTGTGCCGGCGCGGCGAGGGCGCCCGCCGGGGTGGTGCTGGCACCACCAGCGGTCCGGGGGCAGAAGCCCTGTTCCGCGCCGGGCGGACTTCCTAGCGTTGCCGGTACAGCAACCGCCGGACCGACAGCAGGAGATAGACCCGATGAACACCACCATGACCAAGACGATGCTCTGGATGCTGCTCGCGATCGCCGTCGCCGCGAACGCGTTCTTCAACTACCGGATGAACGGCACCCCGCAGATCCTGTGCAGCGTGGGCGCCGGGATTGTCGCCCTCGCCTCCATCGCCGGGCTGGTCGCCGTCAGGCGGGCCTCCTCCGACTGAGGCCGGTCAGGCCGCCTGGGCGCGTGCCTCGGGGCGCAGCGGCCACGCCGGGTCGACCGCCTCGTCCGAGCCGTTGCGGGCGAACCAGGCCTGGAGGCCGCGCGCCTGCGCCGCGTGCCACACCGCCTGGAGGCTGTGCAGCTCGGCGGGGGACAGGCGCTCCAGACGGGCGGCGAAACGCCGGCCCACGGCCCGTACCAGCTCCAGCGACGCCGTCGCGTCGGCCACCGCGTCGTGCGCCCCGGCCAGCTCCACACCGTAGTGCCCGCACAGGTCGGTGAGGGTGCGGCGGCCCTTGCGGTAGCGGTCCAGGTGCTTGTCCAGGACCCGGGGGTCCAGGACGTACAGCGGCCGCGCCTCCAGGTAGCGGCTCAGCGACGACGCCCGGTGCCGCCGCAACTCCCGGTCCAGCATGGTCAGATCGAACGGTGCGTTCATGATGACCAGCGGACGGCCCGCCGCACACTGCTCGGCCAGCGCCCGCGCCATCTCCTCCATCACGGGCGCGGGCCACCGGCCGTTGCGCTGGAGGTGCTCGTCGGTCAGCCCGTGGATCTCGGTCGCCCCCACGGGCACCGGAACACCCGGGTTCACCAGCCACTTGGTGGCCCGGACGCGCGCGCCCGCCGCGTCCTGCACGACGAGGGCGGCCGAGACTATCCGGTCACCCTCCACGTCCACGCCCGTGGTCTCCGTGTCGAAGGCCGCCAGCGGCCCCTCGTACCAGCACGTCATGTCCCCAACTCCTCATGCTCCAACGGCAGACGGCCGACTCGCGGATCGGACCCCGGTGCGCTTTCTGCCCGAAGCGGTGATACCCGGGCCGTTTACGCCATAAGCCGTACGGAGACAACACAGGTGACGGGCGGCGAAGTTGCCGCCCCCCTCCCGAACGCGCCTCTCCCGTGGGGGAGTTGCGCATCCGAGCAAGAGATCGGCACGGCCCGGAAGGCACACGTCAGCCATGGCGCTCACGCAGCCCGAACCGGGCGGGCTGCTGCCCGAGCGGACCACCCCGCTCAGAGGCGCGCTCGCCACCACCGCCTGCATGGAGACACTCCAGGTGGGCTATCTGCACGCCGTCGCGGCAGCCGCGGGGTGCTCGCTCTCCCAGCCGTTCCCGGACAACGGGATCGACTGGCACGTCAGCCACGGATCGCCCGTGCACACCGTCGACGACGAAGTGACCATCAAGGTCCAGCTCAAGTGCACCTACCAGATCGCCCCGCGCCCGCCGGGCGCCGCGTTCTCCTTCACCCTCGACAACGACCACCTGGTGAAGCTGGCGCGCACCCCCGTCTCGGTGCACAAGATCCTGGTCGTGATGCTCGTGCCGCGCAGCCGCGACGACTGGCTGAGCGCCGCGCACGACCGGCTCGACCTGCGGCACTGCTGCTACTGGATCAACCTGGCCGGACACCCGGTGACCGGCCGCCACCGGACCAACGTGCGGGTCCCCACCGCGCGGATATTCGACGACCGAGCCCTCTGCGAGATCATGAGCCGCGTCGGGGCGGGAGGGAGACCCTGATGCACCGCTACCGGCCCATCGACGACTCCGGACGACCACACCCCGGCGACCCCGGTGAATCCGCGGGAAGCTGGGACGGCGGAGGACCCGAGCCCGCCCAGGTCGACCCCGCCGTCCTCGGCGCCCTCCTGGTCCGGCACGGCTGGCGGCGGCGCGGGGGCGCCGCCGGCCGTTACGCGCGCTGGACACCGCCCGGGCCCTCCGCCGGGGGTGCGAGTCTGCTCGTACCGGAATCGAGGGCGTTCCCCGACAGCGAGGACCTGCTCGCGGAGGCGCTGTACGCCCTCCAGCGCTGCCCCGAGCCGTCCGCGCGCGAGGTGCTGGTGCAGCTCGCGGTGCCCAGCGACGAGATCCGCTGGCTGCGGGACGTGCCCGAGGACGTGACGGGGGCGGCGGCCTGGCCCGCGCAGGAGAAGCTGCGCTCGGCGGCCCGGCAGATGCTGCTCGCCGGGGCGCTCGCGGCGCGCGGGCGGGCCGGGTACTACGGGGCGCGGCACCGCAGGCAGGCCCAGGCATCACTGGAGGGCGTGCTGGTCGGGGCGGGGACGGGCGGACGCGCGCTGACGGCGTTCGTGCCGGTCGCGGGCGGGCGGAGCACGGTCGTCCGCCTGCACCACGCGCTGCACGCGGCGCGCGAGGCCACGGACTACCAGCGGGCCACCGGCGGGATGGAGGCGTTCGACGCGGCCGTCGAGGCGGGCGTCAGCCACGAACTGACCGAGGCCGTGGTCGCGTTGGTGCAGGGCGCCGAGGGCGCGCGGATCGCGCTCGACTGGGCGCCCGCGGCCGGGCCGCCGCCCGGCTGCGCGGCGCGGCCCGAGGCGGTGGAGTTCTCGCCGGGAGACCTGCCGGCGCTCCGGTCGGCGGGGGCGCGCTACCTGCGGGACGAACCCTCGGTGCCGGTGCGGATCACCGGGGCGGTGGTACGGATGCGCAGGTCGGACCCGCGGGGCGGCGGAACGGTGCGGCTGCGGGTGCTGGCCGGGGCCGAGGTGCCGCACGTACGGCTCGTCCTGGACGAGGAGGCGTACCGGATCGCCGGGCACGCGCACCTGGTGGGGCTGCCGATCCAGGTCGGCGGGCGGCTGGAGCGCAGGGGCGGGTTCCGGCGGCTGACGGGGGCGGCCGGGGTGGCGCCCGTCCAGGTGGAGGAGGCGGAACGGGACCGTTTGATGAAGGCGCTGCACGAGAACCTGGACTTCTTCGAGGGGGCGTGCAGCGGGGAGGAGTGAGGGGGTGGCTCCGGCGAGGGGGCCGGGGGCGGTTAACCGTTTCGCTTGTGACCCCACCGGCTCGGTAACATCTTCTACTGCACGCGCAATAGAAAGCGGCGTGCACCCCCCTCAGTCAGGAGAGACCGGTGTCAGACGTCCGTGTGATCATCCAACGCGATTCCGAGCGGGAAGAGCGCGTGGTGACGACGGGCACTACGGCAGCCGAGCTCTTCGCCGGCGAGCGCTCGATCGTCGCCGCCCGGGTCGCCGGTGAGCTGAAGGACCTCAGCTACGCGGTGCAGGACGGCGAGGAGGTCGAGCCCGTCGAGATCAGCTCCGAGGACGGCCTCAACATCCTGCGCCACTCCACCGCGCACGTCATGGCGCAGGCCGTGCAGGAGCTCTTCCCCGAGGCCAAGCTGGGCATCGGCCCGCCGGTCAAGGACGGGTTCTACTACGACTTCGACGTCGAGAAGCCCTTCACCCCGGAGGACCTCAAGGCGATCGAGAAGAAGATGCAGGAGATCCAGAAGCGGGGGCAGAAGTTCGCCCGTCGCGTGGTCTCCGACGAGGCGGCCCGCGAGGAGCTCGCCGACGAGCCGTACAAGCTGGAGCTCATCGGCATCAAGGGCTCCGCGTCCAGTGACGACGGCGCGGACGTGGAGGTGGGCGGCGGCGAGCTGACCATCTACGACAACCTCGACGCCAAGACCGGCGACCTGTGCTGGAAGGACCTCTGCCGGGGCCCGCACCTGCCGTCGACCCGCAACATCCCCGCCTTCAAGCTGATGCGCAACGCCGCCGCGTACTGGCGCGGCAGCGAGAAGAACCCGATGCTCCAGCGCATCTACGGCACCGCGTGGCCCTCGAAGGACGAGCTGAAGGCGTACCTGGAGTTCCTCGCCGAGGCCGAGAAGCGCGACCACCGCAAGCTCGGCAGCGAGCTGGACCTGTTCTCCATCCCGGAGCAGATCGGCTCCGGCCTCGCGGTCTTCCACCCCAAGGGCGGCATCATCCGCCGGGTCATGGAGGACTACTCGCGCCGCCGGCACGAGGAGGAGGGCTACGAGTTCGTCTACACCCCGCACGCGACGAAGGGGAAGCTCTTCGAGCAGTCGGGCCACCTGGACTGGTACGCCGACGGCATGTACCCGCCCATGCAGCTCGACGAGGGCACGGACTACTACCTCAAGCCCATGAACTGCCCGATGCACAACCTGATCTTCGACGCCCGGGGGCGTTCGTACCGCGAACTCCCGCTGCGGCTCTTCGAGTTCGGCACCGTGTACCGGTACGAGAAGTCGGGTGTCGTGCACGGTCTGACCCGTGCCCGGGGCTTCACCCAGGACGACGCGCACATCTACTGCACCAAGGAGCAGATGGCGGAGGAGCTCGACAAGACGCTCACCTTCGTCCTCGGGCTGCTGCGCGACTACGGTCTGACCGACTTCTACCTGGAGCTGTCCACCAAGGACCCGGAGAAGTTCGTCGGCTCGGACGAGATCTGGGAGGAGGCCACCGCGACGCTCCAGCAGGTCGCCGAGAAGCAGGGGCTGCCCCTGGTCCCGGACCCGGGCGGCGCGGCCTTCTACGGGCCGAAGATCTCCGTGCAGTGCAAGGACGCCATCGGCCGGACCTGGCAGATGTCGACCGTGCAGCTCGACTTCAACCTGCCGGAGCGCTTCAACTTGGAGTACACCGGCCCGGACGGGTCCAAGCAGCGCCCGGTCATGATCCACCGCGCGCTGTTCGGCTCGATCGAGCGGTTCTTCGCGGTGCTGCTGGAGCACTACGCGGGTGCGTTCCCGGCGTGGCTGGCGCCCGTGCAGGCGGTCGGTATCCCGATCGGCGACGCGCACATCCCGTACCTCCAGGAGTTCGCCGCCGAGGCGAAGAAGAAGGGGCTGCGGGTCGAGGTGGACGCCTCGTCCGACCGGATGCAGAAGAAGATCCGCAACCAGCAGAAGCAGAAGGTCCCGTTCATGATCATCGTCGGTGACGAGGACATGGCGGCCGGTACGGTCTCCTTCCGCCACCGCGACGGCTCGCAGGAGAACGGCATCCCGAAGGCCGACGCCCTCGCGAAGCTGCTCGACGTGGTGGAGCGCCGCGTCCAGGTCTGAGCGCGGGAGTGACGGATGAGGGCGGTTCCCTTCGGGGGGCCGCCCTCTCTGCCGTCTCCCCAGGTCGTACGCCTATGCTTTCCGCATGACGAGTGAGCCGGAGCAGCAGAGTGGACCGGTGGGTGAGCCGGACGGGTTCGGGCGGCTGTGGACGCCCCACCGGATCGCGTACATCCAGGGTGAGAACAAGCCGACCGGGCCCGGGTCCGACGACGGCTGCCCCTTCTGCGAGGCGCCCAGGCACAGCGACGAGGACTCGCTGATCGTGGCGCGCGGCACCACCGTCTTCGCGATCATGAACCTGTATCCGTACAACGGCGGACACCTCATGGTCATGCCCTACCGGCACGTCGCCGACTACACGGAGCTGGACGACGCCGAGACCGCCGAGCTGGCGCTGTTCACCAAGAAGGCGATGACCGCGCTGCGCAAGGCGTCCGGGGCGCACGGGTTCAACATCGGGCTCAACCAGGGCTCCGCCGCCGGTGCCGGAATCGCCGCCCACCTGCACCAGCACGTGGTGCCCCGCTGGGGCGGGGACACCAACTTCATGCCGGTCGTCGGGCACACCAAGGTGCTGCCGCAGCTCCTCGCGGACACCCGCAAGATGCTCGCCGACGTGTGGCCGGAGAGCGTGTAGCGCTCAGGCGTCGTACAGGTCGGCCTTGCGCGGGGCCGGGTCCTGGACCAGGCCGCTGAGCATGGACGAGCGCCCGTTGAAGCGTTCGGTGTCGACTCCGTGGTCCTCCAGGACCTTGATCGCGGCCGTGTGCACGACCCGCAGGACGGGGGTCGCCGCGCGCATCGCGTCGTCCGCCATGAAGCGGTGCCGCCAGGGCTTCTCCGCCCACACGTGCCGCAGGCCGAACGGCTCGGGCAGCGTGAGTTTGCCGCCGAGGAAGTCCAGGACGTTGGGGAACCAGGTGAACGGGGCCCGCACGCTGAGCCGCACCACGTCGTTGGTCCCCATCAGCGGGAGCTGGCGGGTCTTGGTCTCCCAGAACTTGACCGTCTTGCCGACCGTGACCGTCTTGGCGGCGGGCTTCGTGGTGAACAGGGGGTGCACCGGGCCCAGCGCGTGACCGGTGACCTCGATGCGCAGGGTGTGGTGCAGGACGGTCACCGTGATGAGCATGGTGATGACCAACTGGCCGTCCCACAGCGTGAACTGGACGCCCAGGTAGTGCCGGTTGCCGGCGCCGAACTGCTGCTCGTTGCAGATGCGCTGTATCTCGTGGGTCTTGATCAGGTACTGGTCGACGTCCTGCCCGTCGGGGCGGCTGACCTCGCCGGCGTTCTCGCCGACCGGGGCGACGATCCAGTGCTTGACCGAGGGGGTGGGGAAGCCGCCGGTGTGCAGCGGGCCGCGCTCCAGCATGCGGAGCTGGTCGTGGATGGCGCGGATCACGTCCCAGCTCCGGAAGCCGTGGATCTCCTTGGTGGGGTCCGCGCTGTGGAGTTCCTCGGCGAGCTGCCAGCTTCCCCAGCGGGTGCCCATGCCGAGTATGCCCTTGGGGCCCGCGTAGAAGACCGAGTTGGACTGCTGCTCGGCGGTGAGCCGGGCGAGTCCCTGGCGGAGTTCCTCGGCCTGGCTCTGGCCGGGGTCGCGGGGGACCGCCTCGGGGATCTTGGGTCCGACGCCGCCGCCTCCGGACAGGAGGGAGGCCCAGCGTTCGCGCAGGTCCTTGGCGGTGGTCTCGCAGACCTGCTTGGCCCAGAGCCAGCCGATCACCGGGGCGACCACCATGGCGCGCAGGTAGATGCCGAGGAGGCCGTCGAAGGGCAGCTTGATCAGGAAGATCACCACGAGGCCGCCGACCGCCACGAGGAGGGCCGTGCCGAGTGCGCCGGACTTCTTGTCCTTGGCGCCCGCGATGGTGCGGCGCAGTTGGAAGACCGCGAGCCAGAGGAGGAGGCCGGGCAGGAAGAGCAGGCCGAAGACGGCCATGATGACGGTGAGCTTGGTGTCGCGGGCCTTGCGGATGTTGGTGGCGGCGAGGCAGTGCTCCACGACGGTCTGCGGCTCGGTGCCGAAGGACTGGATGAGGGCCTTGCGGGCGCCGCCGAGCATCCGTACCCGTACCGCGCGCGAGAACGCCTCGCCGAGGTCGGGTTCGAAGAGGGAGAGCCTGCCCTTGCTGACGCCGGACTTGTGCCACTCGTTGTTCGCGTCCAGCAGGACGGTCACCGAGCTGTCCCGGTACGCGGCCGAGGCGAGCGCGTTGGTCGCCGCGGTCTGTCCGGCCGCACCCTGGAGCGGCACCTGTGCACCGGGTGAGAAGTCGAATCCCGAGTCCGCCACTACCGCCCCCATCGACCGTCCGCGTCCGTGGAGCCCTGTGCTCTCCACGCCGTTCCCGCACTGCGGCGTTGTTCCCAACGGCCGCCCCCCGCACACCTGCTGAGCTGGGGTCACAGCGTATCGACGCGAGGTCCCTCTCGTCATGGGAGCGCGGAATGCCGCCCACCGCAAGGGAATTGGGTGGGCAGCATTGCCGCAAAACGGTCAACTAGCCGCCTTTTTGGTCCTGTTCGCGGAATTTGCCCGCGATCTGAGATGGCATGGGTTCGTGTCGTGCGTACGTGCGGTGGAAGCTCCCGGTGCCGTGGGAGAGGGACCTGAGGTCGACGGCGTACCGGCCGATCTCGATCTCGGGCACCTCGGCCCGCACCAGGGTGCGGCCGCGGCCCGCCTGTTCGGTGCCGACGACCCGGCCGCGCCTGCCGGACAGGTCGCTCATCACCGGGCCCACGTAGCCGTCGGGGACCAGGATGGTCACGGCGGCGACCGGTTCCAGGAGGTCGATGCGGGCGCCGGCGGCGGCCTCCCGCAGGGCGAGGGCGCCCGCGGTCTGGAAGGCGGCGTCGGAGGAGTCCACGGAGTGGGCCCTGCCGTCCCGCAGCGTGATCCGTACGTCGACGAGCGGACAGCCGCTTGCCAGGCCCCGGGCGGCCTGGGCGCGTACCCCCTTCTCGACGGAGGGGATGAACTGGCGGGGCACCGCGCCGCCGACCACCTTGTCGACGAACTCGACGCCGGTGCCGGGCGGCAGCGGCTCCACCTCGATCTCGCAGATGGCGTACTGGCCGTGGCCGCCGGACTGCTTGACGTGCCGCCCGCGCCCGGTGGTCCGCTCGCCGAAGGTCTCGCGCAGGGACACCTTGTGCCCCACGGCGTCGACCCGGACGCCGTACCGGGTGCGCAGCCGTTCCAGGGCGACGTCGCGGTGGGCCTCGCCCAGGCACCACAGGACGAGCTGGCGGGTGGCCCGGTTCTGCTCCAGGCGCATGGTCGGGTCCTCGGCGACCAGGCGGGCCAGGCCCTGCGAGAGCCGGTCCTCGTCGGCCTTGCTGTGCGCCTGGACGGCGAGCGGGAGCAGCGGGTCCGGTAGCTGCCACGCCTCCATGAGCAGCGGGTTGTCCCTGGCGGAGAGGGTGTCGCCGGTCTCGGCGCGGGTGAGCTTGGCCACGCAGACCAGGTCGCCGGCGACGGCGTGGGTCAGGGGGCGCTGCTGTTTGCCGAAGGGGGAGGAGAGCGCGCCGACGCGTTCGTCGACGTCGTGGTCGGGGTGGCCCCGGTCGGCGAGGCCGTGCCCGGAGACGTGGACGGTCTCGTCGGGGCGCAGCGTGCCGGAGAAGACCCGGACCAGGGAGATCCGGCCGACGTAGGGGTCGGAGGCGGTCTTGACCACCTCGGCGACCAGCGGGCCCGCCGGGTCGCAGGCCAGCGGGGGCGCGGGGGCGCCCTGCGGGGTGGTGACGGCGGGCAGCTCGTGTTCGGCGGGGGTCGGGAAGCCGCCGGTGACCAGCTCCAGGATCTCGACCGTGCCCAGGCCCTGGCGGCTGCCCTCGGGGGCGGGCGCGGCGGCCAGGACGGGGTGGAAGGCGCCGCGGGCGACGGCCCGTTCGAGGTCGTCGACCAGGGTCTTGCGTTCGATGTCCTCGCCGCCGAGGTAGCGGTCCATCAGGGACTCGTCCTCGCTCTCGGCGATGATGCCCTCGATCAGCCGGTTGCGGGCCGCTTCGATGCGGGGGAGCTGGGCGGGGTCGGGGGCCAGCTCCTCGCGCCGGCCCGAGGAGTAGTCGTAGATCCGCTGCGAGAGCAGTCCCAGGAGTCCGGCGACGGGGGCGTGTCCGTCCGGTCCGTGGTCGCCGTACAGGGGCAGGTACAGCGGGAGCACGGCGTCGGGGTCGTCGTCGCCGAAGGCCGCGGCGCAGAGGTCGGTCATGGACTCGAAGTCGGCGCGGGCGGCCTCCAGATGGGTCACCACGATGGCGCGCGGCATGCCGACGGCGGCGCACTCCTCCCACACCGCGCGGGTCGCGCCGTCCACGCCGTCGGACGCCGAGACGACGAAGAGGGCCGCGTCCGCCGCCCGCAGACCGGCCCGCAGCTCCCCGACGAAGTCGGCGTAGCCGGGGGTGTCGATCAGGTTGACCTTGATGCCGTCCCATTCCACGGGGACGACGGAGAGCTGTACGGAACGCTGCCTGCGGTGCTCCATCTCGTCGTGGTCGGAGACGGTGGTCCCGTCCTCGACGCGGCCCGCCCGGTTCACCGCCCCCGCGGCGAGGGCCAGGGCCTCCACCAGGGTGGTCTTGCCCGATCCGCTGTGGCCGACCAGCACCACGTTCCGTACGGACGCGGGGTGGTCGGCCGTCGGAGCCCTGCCGGCGGCTCCGGGGTGTGCGCTCGTGTGAGTCCTGTCGCCCATGGTGTCCGGCCTCCCGAGGAGAAGTGCACGGTGAAGGGCGCGGGCAGGGGGCGGCCGCAGTGGCGTGGCGGCACCGGTGACGCCCGCGGTCATTCGAGCTTTCCACTCGGGTCACCGGGCGTCCATACCCCGGTCCGGTGCGCGTCGGCCGCCGCCCGGGGAGCCGGGGGTGCGGCCATCTGTCGTAGGGACACGGCGGTCGGCGGGTGCCCGGCGGTGCGGCCGGGCGGTCGTGGCTACGATGGGCCAGCCGGTGGCCATAGGGGCCGCTCGGCGATCCGACCCCTCGGGAAGGCCATGCTGAACAAGTACGCGCGTGCATTCTTCACGCGTGTCCTCACACCGTTCGCCGCATTTCTGCTCCGCCGCGGAGTCAGTCCGGATGCGGTCACCCTCGTCGGCACTGCCGGGGTGATGGCGGGTGCGCTGGTCTTCTTCCCCCGCGGGGAGTTCTTCTGGGGCACCATCGTCATCACCCTCTTCGTCTTCTCCGACCTCGTCGACGGCAACATGGCCCGGCAGGCCGGGGTGTCCAGCCGGTGGGGCGCGTTCCTCGACTCCACGCTGGACCGGGTGGCCGACGCCGGCATCTTCGGCGGGCTCGCCCTCTGGTACGCGGGCGGCGGCGACGACAACGTGCTGTGCGCGGTGGCCATCTTCTGCCTGGCGAGCGGCCAGGTCGTGTCGTACACGAAGGCCCGCGGCGAGGCGATCGGCCTTCCGGTCGCCGTCAACGGGCTCGTCGAGCGGGCGGAACGGCTGGTCATCACGCTGGTCGCCGCCGGTGTGGCGGGGCTGCACGCGTTCGGGCTGCCCGGCGTGGACGTCCTGCTGCCGATCGCGCTGTGGGTCGTCGCCGTGGGCTCCCTGGTGACGCTGGGGCAGCGGGTGGTGACGGTGCGCCGGGAGTCCGCCGAGGCGGACGCGGCGACGGGCAACGGGGCGGCCTCGTGAGCGCCCCGGAACGCGTGACGCCCAAGGACCGGCTGGTCGACGGGTTGTACGGGCTCGGCTGGGCCGGGGTGAAGAAGCTCCCCGAGCCGGTCGCCGTGCGGCTCGGCCGCACCATCGCCGACCAGGCCTGGAAGCGCCGCGGCAAGAGCGTGCTGCGCCTGGAGTCCAACCTGGCCCGGGTCGTCCCCGACGCGAGCGCGGCCCGGCTGCGGGCGCTGTCCCGGGCGGGCATGCGCTCGTACATGCGCTACTGGATGGAGTCCTTCCGGCTGCCCTCCTGGACGCCGGAGCGGATCGCCGCCCAGGTGCGCATCGAGGACGCGCACCGCATCACCGACGCCCTGGAGAGCGGCCGGGGCGTGGTGCTCGCGCTGCCGCACATGGGGAACTGGGACCTGGCCGGGGTCTGGGTGACCAGTCATCTCGGCCAGCCGTTCACGACGGTGGCCGAGCGGCTGAAACCGGAGTCGCTGTACGACAGGTTCGTGGCGTACCGCGAGAGCCTGGGCATGGAGGTCGTCCCGCACACCGGCGGCTCCGCCTTCGGGAGGCTGGCCCGCAGGCTGCGCGGCGGGGGTCTGGTCTGCCTGGTCGCCGACCGGGACCTCTCCGCCTCGGGCGTCGAGGTCAAGTACTTCGGCGAGACCGCGAAGATGCCGGCCGGGCCCGCGATACTCGCGCAGCAGACGGGGGCGCTGCTGCTGCCGGCGACGCTCTGGTACGACGGGCCGAAGACGATGCGGGGGCGGGTGCACCCGCCGGTCGACGTGCCCGAGACGGGTACGCGGAGCGAGAAGACGTCCGCGATGACCCAGGCGCTGGCCGACGCCTTCGCCACCGGGATCGCCGAGCACCCGGAGGACTGGCACATGCTGCAGCGGCTGTGGACCGCGGATCTGGAGCCCCGGGAGACCGGGCGGGAGGGCCAGGAGTGAAGGTCGGGATCGTCTGCCCGTACTCGTGGGACGTGCCGGGCGGCGTCCAGTTCCACATCCGGGACCTCGCCGAGCATCTGATCGGGCTGGGGCACGAGATCTCCGTGCTGGCCCCGGCGGACGACGACACCCCGCTGCCGCCGTACGTGGTCTCGGCGGGGCGGGCGGTTCCGGTTCCGTACAACGGATCGGTGGCGCGGCTGAGTTTCGGGTTCCTGTCGGCGGCGCGGGTGCGCAAGTGGCTGCACGACGGGGCTTTCGACGTGGTGCACATCCACGAGCCGGCCGCGCCGTCGCTGGGGCTGCTGACCTGCTGGGCGGCGCAGGGGCCGATCGTGGCGACCTTCCACACGTCGACGGCGCGCTCGCGGGTCATGCTCGCCGCGTACCCGATCCTCCAGCCCGCGCTGGAGAAGATCAGCGCGCGGATCGCGGTGAGCGAGTACGCGCGGCGGACGCTGGTGGAGCACCTGGGGGGCGACGCGGTCACCATCCCCAACGGGGTCGACGTCGACTTCTTCGCCGAGGCGGAGCCCAAGGCGGAGTGGCAGGGCGGGACGCTCGGCTTCATCGGGCGGATCGACGAGCCGCGCAAGGGGCTGCCGGTGCTGATGCGGGCGCTGCCCCGGATCCTCGCGGAGCGGCCCGGCACCCGGCTGCTGGTCGCGGGGCGCGGGGACGAGAAGGAGGCGGTGGCCTCGCTGCCCGAGGAGATGCGCTCGCGGGTGGAGTTCCTCGGCATGGTCAGCGACGAGGACAAGGCGCGGCTGCTGCGCAGCGTCGACGTGTACGTCGCGCCCAACACCGGCGGCGAGAGCTTCGGGATCATCCTGGTCGAGGCGATGTCGGCCGGGGCGCCGGTGCTGGCCAGCGACCTGGACGCGTTCGCGCAGGTCCTCGACCAGGGGACGGCCGGCGACCTGTTCGCCAACGAGGACGCGGACGCGCTCGCGGACGCGGCGGTGCGGCTGCTGGGGGACGCCTCGCGGCGGGCCGGGCTGAGCGAGCGGGGGGCGGCGCACGTGCGGCGCTTCGACTGGTCGACGGTGGCGGCGGACATCCTGTCCGTGTACGAGACGGTCACGGACGGCGCGAACGCGGTGGCGGCGGACGACGCGGCGGAACGGGGCGGCCTGCGGGCCCGCGCCCGCGCCCGCATGGCCCGGGACTAGACGGGCGGCGGGGCAGGGGCTGCGCCTCCCCTGCCCCGCGGCGGTTCACGGCGCGAGGTGGGGCCACACGTCCCGGTCCGCGGTCCCGCTCCACACGGGGTCCGCGTGTCCGTGGCCGGGGACGACCCGGAAGGTCACCCGCCGGTTGCCCCCGGCGCGGATCAGCTCCGCGCCGTGCGGCTCGTCGCCGCGGCCCAGGGCCGCGTTCACCCAGACGACCTCGGTGCGGATGCCGGACCAGTCGAAGGGGTACGTCGTGGTGTCCCCCGCCCAGATCGCCGCGAGGTCGCGCAGCAGCGCGTGGGGGACCAGGCCGCTGCCGAGGGCCTGCGTGGCCGCGCCCCAGGTGGTGAGCGGGGTGTGGGTGAGGGAGAAGCGGTCGTCGAGCGGCGTCGCGCCGAAGGCGAAGGCGCCCGCGCTGTGACCCTGCCGGTAGATCCAGTCGGTGTCGCCAGGTAGCGAACTGGTGCGCGTCAGCGCGAAGTGGGCGAGGGCGGCGTTGGTGAAGCGGGTGGCCGGGTCCGGCGGCCGGGGGACGGACGAGGCGCCGTCCGGATCGGTCAGGGCGCGCGAGACCAGCCCCTGCAACCCGGTGTCCCCGTACAGGACCCCCGCGTCGATCCGGGCCTGGATCACGTCCCGCGTCCGTGCCGCGCGGGCCTGCCGCTCCCCGGTGTACGGGCCCGTCGTGTCGATCGCCACCACCCTGCGCAGCCGCGCCGAACCGTCCGTCGAGGCCAGGTCCAGGGCGAGGGCGGCGCCCGCCGAGTGGCCGACGAGCCGGTACGGCAGGCGCAGGGCGCCGTCGACGGCGGCGATCACCGCGGCCGCGTCGGCCTTGTGCGCTGCCTGGCCCCAGGAGGCCGTGAGGTCGGCCGGCTGCGCGAGGTCCTCGCGGGGGCTGATGCCGACGACCAGGAGGTCCTGGGCGCGGAGGTGGTGGGCGAGGTTGCGGGCGCGGGGGGTGAAGAAGTTCGCGGCGAAGTTGAGGCCGCCGCCGGGGAGGAGGTGGGCGACGCCCCGCGGGGGCCGGCGGGTGTCCGCGAGGACGTCGACGCCGAGGGGGACGGGGGCGCCGGGGAGGGTGAGGCGGAGGTGCGTCCAGCCGTCGCCGTGGGAGGCGCGGGCGGGGTCGGCGCCCAGGGCGCGGGCGACGCGGTGTGCGGGGGTGTCGGCAGCGGCGGCGGCAGCGGCGGCAGGCAGTACGGCGCGGGCGGTGGCGGCGGACAGGGCGCTCGCCGCCACCGCGGCCGCGCCCGTCGTCAGCAGGGTCCGTCGGTCCATTGGGCGGTTCCCTCCGGAAGTCCTCGTGCGTGCCGCGCCCGTGCGACGCGGCGGAACCGCAGTCTCGCGGAAGGGGGGAGGGGTTCCAAGGGGGTGCGGGGCCGGACGCGTCCGGTACCGGGTGCGTCCGGCCCCGGCCGGACCGGGCAGGGGGCCCGGGTCCTTCCGGGAGTCGCGCGTCCGGCCTCCGGGCCGTTCGCCGGTAGCCTTGCGGGCCGTGACCACCCTCATCTGGATCGTCGTCGCCCTGTTCGCGATCGGCCTCTACCTCAGTTGGACCGCCGGGCGGCTGGACCGCCTGCACGCCCGTATCGACGCCTCCCGCGCCGCCCTCGACGCCCAGCTCCTGCGGCGGGCCTCCGTGGCGCAGGAACTGGCCACCTCCGGGGTGCTCGACCCCGCCTCGTCGATCGTCCTGTACCAGGCCGCGCACGACGCCCGGCAGGCCGAGGAGGAGCACCGGGAGGTCGCCGAGAGCGAGCTCAGCCAGGCGCTGCGGGCCGTGTTCGGGGAGACCGAGCAGGTGGAGGCGCTGAAGCTGGCCCCGGGCGGGGAGGAGGCCGCCGGGGAGCTGGCGGCCGCCGTGCGCCGGGTGCCGATGGCCAGGCGGTTCCACAACGACTCCGTACGAGCGGCCCGCGCGCTGCGGCGGCACCGGACGGTGCGGTGGTTCCGGCTGGCCGGGCACGCCCCGTTCCCCCTGGCCTTCGAAATGGACGACGAGGCTCCGGTGGCCCTGGCCGACCGCCCCGGAACGTAGCGCCGAATCCACTCCGTACGGCGAAAACGATCCACCGCCTCCCCATTGGCCCTTGCAGTGGACTGGTCGCAGGGCGTTTCCTTCGGCTGTGCGGGCAGCGTGCGGCACCCGACGGCCCGCCCGCACCGCAGAAGCGTCTGTCTTTCGTCATCGAGCGAGGTCGAACATGTCCAGCACCCCCACCCCCCAGTCCCCGGCCACCGGCACCGACCGCGTCAAGCGCGGCATGGCCGAGCAGCTCAAGGGCGGCGTGATCATGGACGTCGTCAACGCCGAGCAGGCGAAGATCGCCGAGGACGCGGGCGCCGTCGCCGTCATGGCGCTGGAGCGGGTCCCGGCCGACATCCGCAAGGACGGCGGCGTGGCCCGGATGTCCGACCCGAACATGATCGAGGAGATCATCGAGGCCGTGTCCATCCCGGTCATGGCGAAGTCGCGGATCGGCCACTTCGTCGAGGCCCAGGTCCTCCAGTCGCTCGGCGTCGACTACATCGACGAGTCCGAGGTCCTCACCCCGGCCGACGAGGTCAACCACTCCGACAAGTGGGCCTTCACGACCCCCTTCGTGTGCGGCGCCACCAACCTCGGCGAGGCCCTGCGCCGCATCGCCGAGGGCGCGGCCATGATCCGCTCCAAGGGCGAGGCGGGCACCGGCAACGTCGTCGAGGCCGTCCGTCACCTGCGCCAGATCAAGAACGAGATCGCCAAGCTGCGCGGCTTCGACAACAACGAGCTGTTCGCCGCCGCCAAGGAGCTCCGCGCCCCGTACGAGCTGGTCAAGGAGGTCGCCGAGCTCGGCAAGCTCCCCGTGGTGCTGTTCTCCGCCGGCGGTGTGGCCACCCCCGCCGACGCCGCGCTGATGCGCCAGCTCGGCGCCGAGGGCGTCTTCGTCGGCTCCGGCATCTTCAAGTCCGGCGACCCGGCCAAGCGTGCCGCCGCCATCGTCCGCGCCACCACCTTCTTCGACGACCCGAAGATCATCGCGGACGCCTCCCGCAACCTCGGCGAGGCCATGGTCGGCATCAACTGCGACACCCTTCCCGAGTCCGAGCGCTACGCCAACCGGGGCTGGTAACAGCCATGACCAGCAACCCCGTTGTCGGCGTCCTGGCCCTCCAGGGCGACGTACGGGAGCACCTGATCGCCCTGGCCGTGGCCGACGCCACGGCCCGGGAGGTCCGGCGCCCCGAGGAACTGGCCGAGGTCGACGGGCTGGTGATCCCGGGCGGCGAGTCCACCACCATCTCCAAACTGGCGTCCCTCTTCGGACTCCTGGAGCCGCTGCGGGAGCGCATCGCCGCCGGGATGCCCGTGTACGGCACCTGCGCGGGGATGATCCTGCTCGCGGACAAGATCCTCGACCCGAGGTCGGGCCAGGAGACGCTCGGCGGCATCGACATGATCGTGCGCCGCAACGCCTTCGGCCGGCAGAACGAGTCCTTCGAGACCACCGTCGACGTCACCGGCGTCGAAGGCGGCCCGGTCGAGGGCGTCTTCATCCGCGCGCCGTGGGTGGAGTCGGTCGGCGCGCAGGTCGAGGTGCTCGCCGAGCACGGCGACCACATCGTGGCCGTACGGCAGGACAACGCGCTCGCGACGTCCTTCCACCCGGAGCTCACCGGCGACCACCGGATGCACGCGATGTTCGTCGAGATGGTGCGCGCTGCCGCCTGAGCGCGGTCATCGGCGGGGATCCCGGTAGGATCTCTGCCGAACGCAGCAGAATTGGTTACGCGAAGGAGACAGGCAGATGTCCGGCCACTCTAAATGGGCTACGACGAAGCACAAGAAGGCCGTGATTGACGCCAAGCGCGGCAAGCTCTTCGCGAAGATGATCAAGAACATCGAGGTCGCGGCGCGCACCGGCGGCGCCGACCCGGCGGGCAACCCGACCCTCTTCGACGCCATCCAGAAGGCCAAGAAGAGCTCGGTTCCCAACAAGAACATCGACTCCGCCGTCAAGCGCGGCGCCGGCCTCGAAGCCGGTGGCGCCGACTACGAGACGATCATGTACGAGGGCTACGGCCCGAACGGTGTCGCGGTGCTCATCGAGTGCCTCACCGACAACCGCAACCGCGCCGCGTCCGACGTGCGTGTTGCCATGACCCGCAACGGCGGCTCCATGGCCGACCCGGGCTCCGTGTCGTACCTCTTCCACCGCAAGGGCGTCGTCATCGTCCCCAAGGGCGAGCTCACCGAGGACGACGTGCTGGGCGCGGTCCTGGACGCCGGCGCCGAGGAGGTCAACGACCTCGGCGACACCTTCGAGGTGCTCAGCGAGGCCACCGACCTGGTCGCGGTCCGCACTGCGCTCCAGGAGGCGGGCGTCGACTACGACTCCGCCGACGCCACCTTCGTCCCGACCATGCAGGTCGAGCTGGAGGAGGAGGGCGCGCGCAAGATCTTCAAGCTGATCGACGCGCTGGAGGACAGCGACGACGTGCAGAACGTCTTCGCCAACTTCGACGTCAGCGACAAGGTCATGGCGGCGATCGACGGCGAGTAGCCGCCAGTTGCCGGTACGACGACGGGCCGACGGGAGAGCTTCCCGTCGGCCCGTCGCGTTGCCGGGCCTGATTGTCAGTGCGAGCCGATAGCCTGCACAAACAGGTGAGCGAAGGAGGGGGCGTTGTGCGCGTACTGGGCGTGGACCCGGGGCTGACCCGGTGCGGTGTCGGTGTCGTCGAAGGCGTCGCCGGCCGTCCGCTGACCATGTGCGGAGTGGGCGTCGTGCGCACGCCCCCCGAGGCCGAACTGGGGCTGCGGCTGGTCGCCATCGAGCAGGGCATCGAGCAGTGGCTCGACGACTACCGCCCCGAAGTCCTCGCCGTGGAACGCGTCTTCAGCCAGCACAATGTCAGTACGGTCATGGGCACCGCCCAGGCGAGCGCCGTGGCCATGCTGTGCGCCTCCCGGCGCGGCATCCCCGTCGCCCTGCACACCCCCAGCGAGGTCAAGGCCGCCGTCAGCGGCAGCGGCCGGGCCGACAAGGCGCAGGTCGGAGCCATGGTGACCCGGCTGCTGCGGCTCGACGCGCCCCCGAAGCCCGCCGACGCGGCCGACGCCCTCGCCCTCGCCATCTGCCACATCTGGCGGGCCCCCGCCCAGAACCGGCTCCAGCAGGCCATGGCCGCGCACCGGACCCGCACCGCTCCCGCCCGTACCCCAAGCGCCGTCAGGAAAGGCCGCACCTCATGATCGCCTTCGTCAGTGGCCCGGTGGCCGCCCTCGCCCCCACCACCGCGGTGATCGAGGTCGGCGGCGTCGGCATGGCCGTCCAGTGCACCCCCGACACCCTGTCCACCCTGCGCATCGGACAGGACGCCAAGCTCGCCACCTCCCTCGTCGTGCGCGAGGACTCCCTCACCCTCTACGGCTTCGCCGACGACGACGAACGCCAGGTCTTCGAGCTCCTCCAGACCGCCAGCGGCGTCGGCCCCCGCCTCGCCCAGGCCATGCTCGCCGTGCACCGCCCCGACGCGCTGCGCCTCGCCGTGACCACCGGCGACGAGAAGGCGCTCACCGCCGTCCCCGGCATCGGGAAGAAGGGCGCGCAGAAGCTCCTGCTGGAACTGAAGGACCGGCTCGGCGAACCGCTCGGCACCGGCGGGCACCTCGGCGCCCAGCGCGTCGCCTCGGGCCCCGCCCCCTGGACCGAGCAGCTCAGCGCCGCCCTCATCGGCCTGGGCTACGCCTCCCGGGAGGCCGAGGAAGCGGTCGCCGCCGTCACCCCGCAGGCCGAGGCCGCCCTCGCCGAGGGCGCCCAGCCGCCCGTGCCGCAGCTGCTGCGGGCCGCCCTGCAGACCCTCAACCGCGCCCGCTGACCCGCACGGTCCCCTCCGTACCGCACCCGACCCGAGAGCGATCCGCACATGAACTGGGACGAGACCGGACCCGACACCGCCGCCGACCCGAGGCTGGTCGACTCCGCGGCCGACGGCGAGGACCAGGCGGTCGAGGCCGCGCTGCGGCCCAAGGACCTGGAGGAGTTCGTCGGCCAGGAGAAGGTGCGCGAGCAGCTCGACCTGGTGCTGCGCGCGGCCCGCGCCCGCGGCGCCACCGCCGACCACGTCCTGCTCTCCGGCGCCCCCGGCCTCGGCAAGACCACCCTCTCGATGATCATCGCCGCCGAGATGGGCGCCCCGATCCGCATCACCAGCGGGCCCGCCATCCAGCACGCGGGCGACCTCGCCGCGATCCTCTCCTCCCTCCAGGAGGGCGAGGTCCTCTTCCTCGACGAGATCCACCGGATGTCCCGCCCGGCGGAGGAGATGCTCTACATGGCGATGGAGGACTTCCGGGTCGACGTCATCGTCGGCAAGGGCCCGGGCGCCACCGCCATCCCCCTGGAGCTGCCGCCCTTCACCCTGGTCGGCGCGACCACCAGGGCCGGGCTGCTGCCGCCGCCGCTGCGCGACCGCTTCGGCTTCACCGGGCACATGGAGTTCTACGAGCCCGCCGAGCTGGAGCGCGTCATCCACCGCTCGGCCCGCCTGCTCGACGTCGAGATCGCCGCCGACGGAGCCGCCGAGATCGCCGGCCGTTCCCGCGGCACCCCCCGCATCGCCAACCGCCTGCTGCGCCGGGTCCGTGACTACGCGCAGGTCAAGACCGACGGCGGGATCATCGGCAAGGACATCGCGAACGCCGCCCTGAAGGTGTACGAAGTGGACCCGCGCGGCCTGGACCGGCTCGACCGCGCCGTCCTCGGCGCACTCCTCAAGCTCTTCGGCGGCGGCCCCGTCGGCCTGTCCACCCTGGCCGTCGCCGTGGGGGAGGAGCGCGAGACCGTCGAGGAGGTGGCCGAGCCGTTCCTCGTACGGGAGGGTCTGCTGGCCAGAACACCGCGCGGACGGGTGGCCACGCCCGCCGCCTGGGCACACCTGGGACTGGTGCCGCCGCAGCAGGCCGGCGGGAAAGGCGGACAACCGGGTCTCTTCGGGGCGTGACGGCGCGGAAGCTCGCACGCCCAGGAACCCCGGTGCGATGCTGGACGTTGTTCCGGGTACGCGGACTCGCTTAGACTCCGCCGATGCCGACCTTCCCGTCGGCATGCCCACCCCCGTATATACAGGCCGCTCTCGACGCGGTCGTGCGAAGGAAGTTCCGTCCCGTGAGTCTCATGACCTTCCTCCCCTTCATCGTGCTCATCGGGGCCATGTTCCTGATGACGCGGTCCGCCAAGAAGAAGCAGCAGGCCGCTGCGCAGATGCGCAACGAAATGCAGCCCGGCACCGGCGTGCGCACCATCGGCGGCATGTACGCCACGGTCAAGGAGGTTCACGACGACACGGTCCTTCTTGAGGTCGCCCCGGGCGTCCACGCCGTCTACGCGAAGAACGCCATCGGCGCCGTCCTCGCGGACGACGAGTACAACCGCATCGTGCACGGCGAGCAGGCCGCGGCCGACCTCACGTCCGACGCGCCCGTCGTTCCGGACGACGCCTCGTCGCTGACCGGTGCCGACGACGACGCCGACGTGGCGCGCATCGACCTCGGCAAGAAGCCCGAGTCCGCCGAGGAGGCCACGTCGGCCGCCGACGCCGAGCCGAAGAGCAAGAAGACCGACGGCGAGGGCGACGCGAAGTAGCCACCTCCGCGGACAGCGGCGTACCCCACCGGGCGCGTCGCGGTCCGCGGATCGTGCATACCTCTGCGGGGGCAGGCCCCCACAACACTTCGTGGCCGCATCGACGCACATCCCGGCGCGTGCGGTTGGACAGGGAGAAACGAGAAGGTGGCAGCACCGAAGAAGGGCCGCAAGGTCTCGGGGGCCCCGGGCAGGCCGGGGCGCGCCCTGGCTCTGATGACGATCGTCATCCTCGCCCTCGTGGGCGGGATGTTCGCGTCCGGGCACACCACCCCCCGCCTGGGCATCGACCTTGCCGGCGGTACGAGCATCACGCTCAAGGCGCAGAACGAGCCGGGCCAGCCCAACGCGATCAACAAGACGAACATGGACACCGCCGTCGCCATCATGGAGCGGCGCGTGAACGGCATGGGTGTCTCCGAGTCCGAGGTGCAGACCCAGGGCACGGACAACATCATCGTCAACATCCCCAAGGGCACGAACTCCAAGCAGGCCCGCGAGCAGGTCGGCACCACCGCCAAGCTCTACTTCCGGCCCGTGCTGGCGGTCACCAACGGCACGCCGCTGCCCGACCCGGGGAAGACGCCCAAGCCGGACCCGACGTCCACGGGCAAGCCGGACCAGGCGAAGGACCCCAAGGACAAGGGCGCGGACAAGGACGGCAAGGACGGCAAGACCGCCACGCCGACCCCCGACCCGACCAAGACCGCGCAGGGCCGTGCCGTCACCGACGCGCTGAAGGCCCCGACGCCGACTCCCACCCCGACCGGCGGCGCGACCAAGAGCCCGGACCCCCAGAAGACCCCGCCCGCGCCGGACCCGGCCACCGCGAAGCTGGAGAAGGCGTTCGCCGCCCTCGACTGCACCAAGCCCGACCAGCGTGAGAAGGCCGGCGACGGCTTCAAGCCGAACGAGGCGACGATCGGCTGCGGCAAGGCCATCACCGGCAAGGTCTGGGACGGCAAGAGCTGGGAGAAGTACCTCCTGGGCCCGGCCGAGCTGGAGGGCACCGACGTCAAGAAGGCGGCCGGCACCTTCGACACCCAGCGCGCGCTGTGGAAGGTCGACATGGAGTTCACCAAGGGTGGCTCCGACAAGTTCGCCAAGACCACCGGCAAGCTGATGAAGCAGCAGGACCCGATGAACCGGTTCGGCATCGTCCTGGACGGCAACGTCGTCTCGGCGCCCTCGGTCTCCACGGTCCTCAGCGGCAACGCCGAGATCACCGGCAGCTTCACCCAGGAGTCCGCGCAGGAGCTCGGCAACATCCTCTCCTACGGCTCCCTGCCGCTGACCTTCAAGGAAGAGACCGTCACCACGGTCACCCCGGCGCTCGGCAGCGACCAGCTGGAGGCCGGCCTCATCGCCGGCGCCATCGGTCTGGCCCTCGTCGTCGTCTACCTGGTGCTGTACTACCGCGGCCTGTCCTTCGTCGCGCTCCTCAGCCTCCTGGTCTCCGGCATCCTGACCTACACGATCATGGCCCTGCTCGGCCCGGCCATCGGCTTCGCGCTGAACCTGCCCGCCGTCTGCGGCGCCATCGTCGCCATCGGCATCACCGCCGACTCGTTCATCGTGTACTTCGAACGCATCCGGGACGAGATCCGCGACGGCCGCACCCTGCGCCCCGCCGTCGAGCGGGCCTGGCCGCGCGCCCGGCGCACCATCCTGGTGTCCGACTTCGTGTCGCTGCTGTCCGCCGTGGTGCTCTACATCGTCACCGTCGGCAAGGTGCAGGGCTTCGCGTTCACGCTGGGCCTGACCACCCTGCTCGACGTCGTCGTGGTGTTCCTCTTCACCAAGCCGCTGATGACGCTGCTCGCCGCCAAGACGCAGTTCTTCGGCAACGGCCACAAGTGGTCCGGTCTCGACCCGAAGCGGCTCGGCGTACAGCCCCCGCTGCGCCGCACGCGCCGTCCCGTCGTTCCCACCGAACCGAAGGAGGCGTGAGATGTCGCGACTCGGCAGCATCGGCGCCCGGCTGTACCGCGGCGAGGTCGGTTACGACTTCGTCGGGAAGCGGATGATCTGGTACGGGATCTCCGTACTGATCACCATCGTCGCCATCGCGGGGCTCGCCATCAAGGGCCTCAACATGGGCATCGAGTTCCAGGGCGGCGCGCTCTTCACCACGCCCCCCACCTCGGTCTCCGTCGAGCGGGCGAAGGAGGACGCCGAGAAGGCGTCCGGCCACGACGCCATCGTGCAGAAGCTCGGCAACGACACCCTGCGCATCCAGGTCGGCGGCCTCGACACCAAGACCGCGGCCCCGGTCACCGAGAAGCTCGCGCAGGACCTCGGCGTCCCCAGCGAGAAGATCAACACCGAGCTGGTCGGCCCCAGTTGGGGCGAGCAGATCGCCAACAAGGCCTGGACCGGCCTCGGGGTCTTCATGATCCTGGTGGTGATCTACCTGGCCATCGCCTTCGAGTGGCGGATGGCCGTCGCCGCCCTCATCGCCCTGGTCCACGACCTCACGATCACCGTGGGCATCTACGCCCTGGTGGGCTTCGAGGTCACCCCGGGCACCGTGATCGGTCTGCTGACCATCCTCGGTTACTCCCTCTACGACACCGTCGTCGTCTTCGACGGTCTCAAGGAGGGCGCGAAGGACATCACCAAGCAGTCCCGCTTCACCTACAGCGAGATCGCCAACCGCAGCCTCAACGGCACCCTGGTGCGTTCCATCAACACCACGGTCGTCGCGCTGCTGCCGGTCGCCGGCCTGCTGTTCATCGGCGGCGGCGTGCTGGGCGCGGGCATGCTCAACGACATCTCGCTGTCGCTGTTCGTCGGCCTCGCGGCCGGTGCGTACTCCTCCATCTTCATCGCCACTCCGCTGGTCGCCGACCTGAAGGAGCGCGACCCGCAGATGAAGGCCCTGAAGAAGCGCATCCTCGCCAAGCGGGCCTCCGAGGCCAAGAACGGGACCGCGGACGACGAGACGCAGGACGCCGTCCCGGCCGGGGCCGCGCCCGTGGTCGCCCCCCGGCCCGGCCGTGGCCGCCCCGCCTCGGGGAAGCGCCGATGACGGACCTCGACACCACCCGCGAGCTGCTGCTCAGCCGCATCCGGGACGTACGGGACTACCCGAAGCCCGGCGTTGTCTTCAAGGACATCACGCCGCTGCTCGCCGACCCGGAGGCCTTCTCGGCCCTCACCGAAGCCCTCGCGGAACTGTGCGCGCGGCACGGCGCCACGAAGATCGTCGGCCTGGAGGCGCGCGGCTTCATCCTGGCCGCCCCGGTCGCCGTCCGCGCGGGACTGGGCTTCGTCCCGGTCCGCAAGGCCGGCAAGCTGCCCGGCGCGACGCTCTCGCAGACGTACGAGCTGGAGTACGGCAGCGCCGAGATAGAGGTGCACGCCGAGGACCTGGCGGCCGGCGACCGCGTCATGGTCATCGACGACGTGCTGGCCACCGGCGGCACCGCCGGGGCCGCGCTGGAGCTGATCCGGCGGGCCGGGGCCGAGGTGGCCGGTGTCGCCGTCCTGATGGAGATCGGCTTCCTGGGCGGCCGTGCCCGGCTGGAGCCCGAGCTGCACGGGGCGCCGCTGGACGCCCTGATCGCGATCTGAGCACACCCCGCACGCGATGAGGCGGGCCCCCCTCGACCGGGGGCCCGCCTTTCTCCGTACCGCCCTGCCCGTCCTGCCCGCTGTTCGACTCCCCGCCCAGGAGGAACGGGGGCCCGAGGGTCGATACCATGGGCCTTCCGGACCCGACCGGGAGAGAACCCGAACCGGGCCGCCCCACCCGGGGGAGCCCCGGAGCCCAGGCCCGTACGAGGAGCGCCCTTGCCTGACGAGGCCCAGCCAGTCGCCACCCCGCAGCCGGACGAGGCCGCGGCGGGCGCCACGCCCCCGACGCCGCCGGCCGACAGGCCCCAGCCGCCCGTCGCCCCCGGGAGCGCCGACGGCCCCGCCCCCGCACCGGCCCCGGCCGTGCGCCCCGCGGCCCCCGCCGGCCCCACGGCCCGCACCGGAGGCTCCTCCAACCGCGTACGCGCCCGCCTGGCCCGCCTCGGCGTCCAGCGCCAGTCCCCGTACAACCCGGTCCTGGAGCCGCTGCTGCGGATAGTGCGCAGCAACGACCCCAAGATCGAGACGGCGACGCTGCGCACCATCGAGCGCGCCTACCAGGTCGCCGAGCGCTGGCACCGCGGCCAGAAGCGCAAGAGCGGCGATCCGTACATCACGCACCCGCTCGCCGTGACGACGATCCTCGCCGAGCTGGGCATGGACCCGGCGACCCTGATGGCCGGGCTGCTGCACGACACCGTCGAGGACACCGAGTACGGCCTGGACACCCTGCGCCGCGACTTCGGCGACCAGGTGGCGCTGCTGGTCGACGGCGTCACCAAGCTGGACAAGGTCAAGTTCGGGGAGGCCGCGCAGGCCGAGACCGTGCGCAAGATGGTCGTCGCCATGGCCAAGGACCCCCGTGTCCTGGTCATCAAGCTCGCCGACCGCCTGCACAACATGCGCACCATGCGCTACCTCAAGCGCGAGAAGCAGGAGAAGAAGGCGCGCGAGACCCTGGAGATCTACGCGCCGCTCGCCCACCGGCTGGGCATGAACACCATCAAGTGGGAGCTGGAGGACCTCGCCTTCGCGATCCTCTACCCCAAGATGTACGACGAGATCGTGCGCCTGGTCGCCGAGCGCGCCCCCAAGCGCGACGAGTACCTCGCCATAGTGACCGACGAGGTGCAGTCCGACCTGCGGGCCGCGCGCATCAAGGCGACCGTCACCGGGCGGCCCAAGCACTACTACAGCGTCTACCAGAAGATGATCGTGCGGGGCCGGGACTTCGCCGAGATCTACGACCTGGTGGGCATCCGCGTACTGGTCGACACGGTGCGGGACTGCTACGCGGCCCTGGGCACCGTGCACGCGCGCTGGAACCCGGTTCCGGGGCGCTTCAAGGACTACATCGCGATGCCCAAGTTCAACATGTACCAGTCGTTGCACACGACGGTCATCGGGCCCAACGGCAAGCCGGTCGAGCTCCAGATCCGCACCTTCGACATGCACCGCCGCGCCGAGTACGGCATCGCCGCGCACTGGAAGTACAAGCAGGAGGCCGTCGCCGGGGCCTCCAAGGTCCGCACCGACGTGCCCCGGCACAAGGACGACGCCGTCAACGACATGGCGTGGCTGCGGCAGTTGCTGGACTGGCAGAAGGAGACCGAGGACCCCAGCGAGTTCCTGGAGTCCCTGCGCTTCGACCTGTCCCGCAACGAGGTCTTCGTCTTCACGCCCAAGGGCGACGTCATCGCGCTCCCGGCGGGCGCCACCCCCGTCGACTTCTCGTACGCGGTGCACACCGAGGTCGGGCACCGGACGATAGGGGCGCGGGTCAACGGGCGGCTGGTCCCGCTCGAATCGACCCTGGACAACGGCGACCTGGTCGAGGTCTTCACCTCCAAGGCCGACGGGGCGGGCCCCTCGCGGGACTGGCTGGGCTTCGTCAAGTCGCCGCGCGCCCGCAACAAGATCCGGGCATGGTTCTCCAAGGAGCGCCGGGACGAGGCCATCGAGCAGGGCAAGGACGCCATCGCGCGCGCCATGCGCAAGCAGAACCTGCCGATCCAGCGCATCCTGACCGGCGACTCGCTGGTCACCCTCGCGCACGAGATGCGCTACCCGGACATCTCCTCCCTCTACGCGGCGATCGGCGAGAGCCACGTCACCGCGCAGTCCGTCGTGCAGAAGCTCGTGCAGTCGCTCGGCGGCGAGGACGCGGCCAACGAGGACATCGCGGAGAGCTCACCGCCCTCGCAGAGCCGCAGCAAGCGCCGCGCCAACGCCGACCCGGGCGTCGTCGTCAAGGGCACGGACGACGTGTGGGTCAAGCTGGCCCGCTGCTGCACGCCGGTGCCCGGCGATCCGATCATCGGCTTCGTGACGCGCGGCAGCGGGGTCTCCGTGCACCGCGCCGACTGCGTGAACGTCGACTCGTTGTCGCAGCAGCCCGAGCGGATCCTCGAAGTGGAGTGGGCGCCCACCCAGTCCTCGGTCTTCCTGGTCGCCATCCAGGTCGAGGCCCTGGACCGGTCCCGGCTGCTCTCGGACGTCACCCGGGTCCTGTCCGACCAGCACGTCAACATCCTCTCCGCGGCCGTCCAGACCTCCCGCGACCGGGTGGCCACCTCCCGCTTCACCTTCGAGATGGGCGACCCGAAGCACCTCGGACACGTCCTGAAGGCGGTCAGGGGAGTGGAGGGCGTGTACGACGTGTACCGCGTGACCTCGGCACGCAGGCCGTAAGCACCGCGAGACGCGGCAGGGGCCCCCGGCGCGATGCCGGGGGCCCCTGCCGCGTACGGACTGCGGGACGGCTCAGCCGCCGAACTCCTCCAGGCCCTTCATGGCCTGGTCGAGCAGGGCCTGACGGCCCTCCAGCTCACGCGCCAGCTTGTCGGCCTTGGCGTTGTTGCCGGCGGAGCGCGCCGTGTCGATCTGCTTCTGGAGCTTCTCGACCGCGTCCTGGAGCTGGCCGGTCAGACCCGCGGCACGCGCACGCGCCTCCGGGTTGGTCCGCTTCCACTCGTTCTCCTCCTGCTCCTGGAGGGCGCGCTCGACGGCCTGCATCCGGCCCTCGACCTTCGGACGGGCGTCACGCGGTACGTGGCCGATGGCCTCCCAGCGCTCGTTCAGGGCCCGGAACGCGGCGCGCGCGCTCTTGAGGTCCTTGACCGGCACCAGCTTCTCGGCCTCGGCGGCGAGCTCCTCCTTGAGCTTGAGGTTCTCGCCCTGCTCCGCGTCCCGCTCGGCGAAGGTCTCGCCGCGGGCGGCGAAGAAGACGTCCTGGGCGCCGCGGAAGCGGTTCCACAGGTCGTCCTCGAACTCGCGCTGGGCGCGGCCCGCCGCCTTCCACTCCGTCATCAGGTCGCGGTAGCGCGCCGCCGTGCCGGCCCAGTCGGTCGACTTCGACAGCGACTCGGCCTCGGCGACCAGCTTCTCCTTGGCCTTGCGGGCCTCCTCGCGCTGCGCGTCCAGCGAGGCGAAGTGCGCCTTGCGGCGCTTGGAGAACGCCGAGCGGGCGTGCGAGAAGCGGTGCCACAGCTCGTCGTCCGCCTTGCGGTCCAGGCGGGGCAGGCCCTTCCAGATGTCCACCAGGGCGCGCAGCCGCTCACCGGCCGACCGCCACTGGTCGCTCTGCGCCAGCTCCTCGGCCTCGGCGACCAGCTTCTCCTTGGCGCCCTTGGCCTCGTCGGCCTGCTTGGCCTTCTCCGCCCTGCGCTCCTCGCGGCGCTTCTCGACCGTCGTGACCAGTGCGTCCAGGCGCTTGGTCAGCGCCGCCAGGTCGCCGACCGCGTGATGCTCGTCGACCTGCGTGCGCAGATGGTCGATCGCGGTCTGGGCGTCCTTGGCCGACAGGTCGGTGGTCTTCACCCGGCGCTCAAGAAGCCCGATCTCGACGACCAGGCCCTCGTACTTGCGCTCGAAGTAGGCCAGCGCCTCCTCGGGAGAGCCCGCCTGCCAGGAACCGACGACCTTCTCACCGTCGGCCGTACGCACGTACACGGTGCCCGTCTCGTCGACACGGCCCCACGGGTCGCTGCTCACAGCGCCTCCTCCACATGATGCCCGCCGAGGCTCGTGAGCCCCCGGGCATCGTCCACACGTTTTTCAACGTCCACAGTCTGATCAGTCTGCTCGCCGGGCCGAAAGACGCCCTGCACACCGCCAACATAGGCGACGTGCGGGGCGGCTGTCCGCATCCCGCCCATCTGGGTTTGCCGACGGGTCTACTTGGTCACGGTCGCCCTGTCGACGACCACGGTGGCGTTCGGGGCCCCGTCGCCGGTACCGGCCGACTCACCCGCACCAGCGATCTTCTCCAGCACGTCCCGGCCCGCCCTGACGGTGCCGAAGGGGGTGTAGTTCGGCGCCAGCTCGCTGTCCTTGTAGACCAGGAAGAACTGGCTGCCGCCGGTGCCGGGGCCCTTGTTGGCCATCGCGACCGTGCCCGCCGGGTAGGTGCCGCCCTTGATCCTCGGGTCCTTCAGGTTCTCGTCGGGCAGCTTGTAGCCGGGGGTGCCGGTGCCCGCCGCGGTCGGGTCGCCGCACTGCAGGACATAGACGCCCCGGGTGGTCAGGCGGTGGCACCTGGTGTGGTCGAAGTAGCCCTTGTCCGCCAGGAACTTGAAGGAGTTCACCGTGCGCGGGGCGTTCTTCGCGTCCAGGTCCAGCTCGATGTCGCCGCACGTGGTGGTGAGCTTCATCCGGTACGCCGCCGACGTGTCGACGTCGAGCTCCGGCTCCTTGGGGAAGGAGAGCTTCGCCGGTTCGCCCGGGGCGGGCTTGGCGCACGGGTCGGGCTTCTTCCCGGGGGCCGGGGCGTCGGCGACGTCGGCCCCGCCCTTGTCCTCGCCGTCGAAGAGACCCGTGGCGAACGCCGTCGCCCCGGCCGCCACCACCACGGCCACCGCCGCGGCGACGACAGCGGTGCGCCGCCGGGCCCTGCGCCGTCTCTCGGCACGCCGCTGCTGCTGGCGCTCGAACTTCTCCCTGGCGAGCTGCCGCCGCCGCTGATCGCTGCTGACCACCGGGTCTTCTCCTCGTACGTGTCGACTGACGCCGGACATGAGTCCGGCCGGGCCCGAGCCAGCCCGTACCGTATACGGGTTGCCTGTGGGACGAGGAGCGCCGGTAGGCTCTTTGTCTGTTGCGTGCGCAATAGACGAAGCGTTGGACGACCACGAAGAGGACCATCGTGCTGATTGCCGGGTTCCCCGCCGGAGCCTGGGGGACCAACTGCTACCTGGTCGCCCCCGCCGCGGGCGAGGAGTGCGTCATCGTCGACCCCGGCCACCAGGCCGCCCAGGGGGTCGAGGAGACGCTGAGGAAGCATCGGCTGAAGCCCGTCGCCGTCGTGCTCACCCACGGCCACATCGACCACGTCGCCTCCGTCGTCCCCGTGTGCGGCGCGAAGAACGTGCCCGCCTGGATCCACCCCGAGGACCGCTTCATGATGAGCGACCCGGAGAAGGCCCTCGGCCGCTCCCTGGGCGCCCAGCTGATGGGCGAGCTGACCGTGGGGGAGCCGGACGACGTCAGGGAGCTGCACGACGGCACCGAGCTGAAGCTCGCCGGTCTGGACCTGACCGTGTCGCACGCGCCCGGCCATACGAAGGGGTCGGTGACCTTCGGGCTGCCCGAGGCGGCGGACATCCCGCCGATCCTCTTCTCGGGCGACCTGCTGTTCGCCGGCTCCGTCGGACGCACCGACTTTCCCGGCGGCTCCCACGCCGATCTCCTGAAGTCGCTGGCCCGCGTGTGCCTGCCGCTTGAGGACTCGACCGTGGTGCTGTCCGGGCACGGCCCCCAGACGACCATCGGCCAGGAGCGCGCGACCAACCCGTACCTGCGGGGACTGGACGACGCGCCCGCCCCTCGACGAGGAATGTGAACCCCCTCCCGTGAGCACCTTCAAGGCCCCCAAGGGCACGTACGACCTGCTTCCGCCCGTCTCCGCGACCTACCTCGCGGTGCGCGAGGCCATCGCCGCGCCGCTGAGGAACTCCGGCTACGGCTACATCGAGACCCCCGGCTTCGAGAACGTCGAGCTGTTCGCGCGCGGTGTCGGCGAGTCCACCGACATCGTCACCAAGGAGATGTACACCCTCACCACCAAGGGCGGCGACGAGCTCGCCCTGCGCCCCGAGGGCACCGCCTCCGTGCTGCGCGCCGCCCTGGAGGCCAACCTCCACAAGGTCGGCAACCTGCCCGTCAAGCTCTGGTACTCCGGCTCGTACTACCGCTACGAGCGCCCGCAGAAGGGCCGCTACCGCCACTTCTCGCAGGTCGGCGCGGAGGCCATCGGCGCCGAGGACCCCGCCCTCGACGCCGAGATGATCATCCTGGCCGACCAGGCGTACCGCACGCTCGGGCTCCGGAACTTCCGCATCCTGCTCAACTCGCTCGGCGACAAGGAGTGCCGCCCCGTCTACCGGGAGGCCCTCCAGTCCTTCCTGCGCGGCCTCGACCTCGACGAGGACACGGTCCGCCGCGCCGAGATCAACCCGCTGCGCGTCCTCGACGACAAGCGCCCGGACGTGCAGCGGCAGCTCGTCGGCGCCCCGGTGCTGCGCGACTACCTGTGCGACGCGTGCAAGGCGTACCACGAGGAGGTCCGCGCCCTGGTCACGGCGGCGGGCGTCGCCTTCGAGGACGACGAGAAGCTGGTCCGCGGCCTGGACTACTACACCCGCACCACCTTCGAGTTCGTCCACGACGGCCTCGGCTCGCAGTCCGCGGTGGGCGGCGGCGGCCGCTACGACGGCCTGTCCGAGATGATCGGCGGCCCGGCGCTCCCCTCCGTCGGCTGGGCGCTCGGCGTCGACCGCACGGTCCTCGCCCTGGAGGCCGAGGGCATCGTCCTCGACATCCCCGCCGCGACCTCGGTGTACGCGGTGCCGCTCGGCGAGGAGGCCCGCCGGGTGCTCTTCGCCAAGGTCGTCGAGCTGCGGAAGGCGGGGGTCGCGACCGACTTCTCCTTCACCGGGCGCGGACTGAAGTCGGCCATGAAGAACGCCCACCGCAGCGGCGCCCGCTACGTCGTCGTCGCCGGGGAGCGCGACCTCGCCGAGGGCCAGGTCCAGGTCAAGGACATGGAGTCCGGCGAGCAGGAGCCGGTCGCGCTGGACGCGGTCGTCGCGGAGCTCCGCCGCCGCCTGGGCTGACCGCTGCAGGAAGGGCCCGGAATTCACTGATTCCGGGCCCTTTCCCGTACGCGCCCCGGCCGCCCCGGCCGCCCGTCGGGCGTACGTCCGAACCGACGCCCGCAGCCTGCCCCTGTCGGCCGTGCCCCAGGGCCCCTTATCTCCTTCCGACAGCCTCCGCCCCCGCCCGTGCGGCAGAATGAGCGGGACCCACGGGGCCTGCGCGGGCCCCGGCAGCGACGGAACGGCGATCATGACGACGACAGCGGTTGACGACGTGTCAGAGGGCGCGTCTGCGGAGACGGACGAGCGCGACGGGGCCGGCCGCATCGGCGCGGGACGGGCCTTCGCCTGGATGCTGGTCATCACGGGAGCGGCCGGGCTGCTCGCCGCCTGGGTGATCACGATCGACAAGATCAAGCTGCTGGAGGACCCGGACTTCGTCCCCGGGTGCAGCCTGAACCCCGTCGTCGCCTGCGGCAACATCATGAAGAGCGACCAGGCCGCCTTCTTCGGGTTCCCCAACCCGATGCTCGGCCTCGTCACCTACGGCATGGTCGTCGCCATCGGCGTCGCCCTGCTCGCCGGGGCCCGCTTCAAGCGCTGGTACTGGCTCGGCCTGAACGCCGGAACCCTTTTCGGCGTCGCCTTCTGCACGTACCTCCAGTACCAGTCGCTCTACACCATCCGCTCGCTGTGCCTGTGGTGCTGCCTGGCCTGGGTCGCGACGATCTTCATGTTCTGCTACGTCACCGTGCACAACCTGAAGCACCGGATCCTCCCGGCCCCGCGCGCCCTGCGCAACGGGCTCGTGGAGTTCCACTGGGTCGTGCCGGTGCTGTGGATCGGGGTCATCGGAATCCTGATCCTCACGAACTGGTGGAGCTTCTGGACCAGCTGAGTCCCCTCCGCCGGGGGCGCTGTCAGTGGTCTCGCCTAGGCTTCTGGGCGTGGAGCCCGATCTTTTCACCGCAGCCGCGGAAGAACGCCAGGCGAGCGACCCGTCCGCCAGCCCCCTGGCCGTACGGATGCGCCCGCGCACCCTCGACGAGGTCTTCGGGCAGAAGCACCTGCTCAAGCCGGGCTCCCCGCTGCGCCGCCTGGTGGGGGAGGGCAGCGGCGGACCCGCCGGGGCGTCGTCGGTGATCCTCTGGGGGCCGCCCGGCATCGGCAAGACGACACTGGCGTACGTGGTGAGCCAGGCGACCCAGAAGCGCTTCGTCGAACTGTCCGCGATCACGGCGGGGGTCAAGGAGGTGCGGGCCGTCATCGAGGGCGCCCGGCGCGCCTCCGGCGGGTACGGCAAGGAGACCGTCCTCTTCCTCGACGAGATCCACCGCTTCAGCAAGGCCCAGCAGGACTCCCTGCTGCCCGCCGTGGAGAACCGCTGGGTCACCCTGATCGCGGCGACCACCGAGAACCCGTACTTCTCGATCATCTCGCCGCTGCTCTCCCGCTCCCTGCTCCTCACCCTCGAATCCCTCACCGACGACGACCTGCGCGGCCTGCTGCACCGGGCGCTCACCGAGGAGCGCGGACTCGGCGGCGCGGTCACCCTGCCCCAGGACGCCGAGGACCACATCCTGCGGATCTCCGGCGGTGACGCCCGACGCGCCCTGACCGCCCTGGAGGCGGCCGCCGGGGCGGCGATCGCCAAGGGCGAGCAGGAGATCACCCTGGAGACGGTCGAGGAGGCCGTCGACCGGGCGGCCGTGCGCTACGACCGCGACGGCGACCAGCACTACGACGTCGCCAGCGCCCTCATCAAGTCCATCCGGGGCTCCGACGTCGACGCCGCCCTGCACTACCTGGCACGGATGATCGAGGCGGGGGAGGACCCCCGCTTCATCGCCCGCCGGCTCATGATCTCCGCCAGTGAGGACATCGGCCTCGCCGACCCCACCGCCCTGCCCACCGCGGTCGCCGCCGCCCAGGCCGTCGCCATGATCGGTTTCCCCGAGGCCGCCCTCACCCTCAGCCACGCCACCATCGCGCTCGCGCTCGCCCCCAAGTCCAACGCCGCCACCCTCGCCATCCAGGCCGCCCGGGCGGACGTGCGCAACGGCCTCGCCGGAGCCGTCCCCGCGCACCTGCGCGACGGGCACTACAAGGGCGCCGCCGAACTCGGACACGCCCAGGGGTACGTCTACCCGCACGACGTCCCCGGCGGCATCGCCGCCCAGCAGTACGCCCCGGACGAGGTCAAGGACAAGGAGTACTACCGGCCCACCCGCTACGGCGCCGAGGCCCGGTACGCGGACGTGGTCGAGAAGGTGCGCGAGCGGCTCCACGGCCCGGAGCGGCCCCCCGCCAAGGGGTGAGCACGACGGGCGGGAGCGTGTCCGCGCGGTTACGCTGCGAAGCATGGCCCGACGAACGGCGGTACTCCTCGTCAGCCTGGCGGTGGCCACCTCCTGCCACCGGGCCGAGACCCCTCCCGAGCGGCCCTCGCCCGTACCGCTCATCCGCCACGGCTTCCCGCCGGACGCCGACCGCGCCCGCCGCCAGCTCGACGGGCTCACCGTCGCCCGGGCCGGGGACGGGGAGGCGTACCAGCGGGTCGCCTTCGGCGAGACCTGGACGGACGAGACCGACGCCCCCGGCGGGCGCAACGGCTGCGACACCCGGGACGACGTCCTGCACCGGGACCTCGCCGCCGCCGAGCCGGGCGGCCCCGAGGACTGCGTCCCCCGCTCCGGGGTGCTCCACGACCCGTACACCGGCAGGGTGCTCCCGTACTCCCCCCGCACGGCCTCCCGGATCGAGACCGACCACGTCGTCGCGCTCGGGGCCGCCTGGCGGGCCGGGGCCTGGGCCTGGACGCCGGAACAGCGGCTCACGTACGCCAACGACCTCGACGTCCTGCTCGCGGTCGACGGGCAGGCGAACCACGACAAGAGCAGCAGGACCCCCGACCAGTGGAAGCCCCGCCGCGCCTACTGGTGCGAGTACGGCCGCCGCTGGACCGGCATCAAGAGCAAGTACGCGCTGACGGTGACCCCGTCCGAGAAGGCCGCGCTGCGCGAGATGCTGGGCACGTGCCCCTGAGGGGGCCGGTCCGCACCATCGCGCCCGACCCCGTACAATCGACCGGAGCGCTGCGTCCCGTGTCCGGTCCCGTACCGGCATCACCAGAACGGGACATGCAGCCGGAGCCCCCTTCGGGGGTGTTCCAGGAGCGTCGCGCACCGTTGATGGTGTCGCGGGCAGCCCACCACCCCAAGGGCCTCGGGGCCCCGGCCGGTAGGTGGGCCACTCGCGTGCTGCACATAGTGCCCAGACCAGGGAGCGGCTGCCCGTCCGGCGACGGAGGGGTTTCCCAGGCTGCGGATGCGACCTCCCTTAACCCTGGTGAAGCCGTATTCCACACAGATAGAGAGGTTGGTTCGTGCCGAACCAGTCCCGCCCCAAGGTCAAGAAGAGCCGTGCGCTCGGCATCGCGCTGACGCCGAAGGCCGTCAAGTACTTCGAGTCGCGCCCCTACCCGCCGGGCGAGCACGGCCGTGGCCGCAAGCAGAACTCGGACTACAAGGTCCGTCTGCTGGAGAAGCAGCGTCTGCGCGCCCAGTACGACATCAGCGAGCGCCAGATGGCGCGCGCCTACGACCGCGCCAAGAAGGCCGAGGGCAAGACGGGCGAGGCGCTGGTCGTCGAGCTCGAGCGTCGCCTCGACGCCCTGGTCCTGCGTTCGGGCATCGCCCGCACCATCTACCAGGCCCGCCAGATGGTCGTCCACGGCCACATCGAGGTCAACGGCGGCAAGGTCGACAAGCCGTCGTTCCGCGTCCGTCCCGACGATGTCGTGATGGTCCGCGAGCGCAGCCGCGAGAAGGTCCCCTTCCAGGTCGCCCGCGAGGGTGGCTACGACACCGAGGGTGAGACCCCGCGCTACCTCCAGGTGAACCTGAAGGCCCTGGCCTTCCGCCTGGACCGCGACCCGAACCGCAAGGAAATCCCGGTCATCTGCGACGAGCAGCTGGTCGTCGAGTACTACGCCCGCTGATTTCGGCGTCGTCCTCCCGCACACGCGTGCACTGCCCGTCGTCTTCCCGCTCCCTCACCGGAGCGGGGAGCGGCGGGTTTGCGCGTTGTGGGGGCCGCCCGGCGGGGCACGGGTTATCCGGTGCGGAGCCGTGGCCCCGGCGCGATAGGCTCGCGGGACGACCTTTCACAACCACAATCTCTTGACCAACAGGGAGCGCATCGTGTCCGGTGGAGAGGTGGCCGGGATCCTGGTGGCCGTCTTCTGGGCGATCCTCGTCTCCTTCCTGGCCCTGGTGCTGGTGAGGCTGGCGCAGACGCTCAAGGCGACGACCCGGATGGTGGCCGACGTGACGGACCAGGCGGTCCCGCTGCTGGCCGACGCCTCCGCGACCGTCCGCTCGGCGCAGACACAGCTGGACCGGGTCGACGCGATCGCCTCCGACGTCCAGGAAGTCACCTCGAACGCCTCGGCGCTCTCCACCACCGTCGCCTCCACCTTCGGCGGCCCCCTGGTCAAGGTCGCCGCCTTCGGGTACGGCGTCCGCCGGGCGATCGGCCTCCGCAAGTCGCCGGAGCCGCCGGCTCCGGAACGCACCGTGATCGTCGGCCGGACGCTGCCGACAGCGCGCCGCCGGGCCCGGGGATCGCGCGGAAACAAGAACTGAGGCCGCGATGTTCCGCCGTACATTCTGGTTCACCGCAGGCGCCGCAGCCGGCGTGTGGGCCACCCAGAAGGTCAACCGCAAGATCAAGGCGCTGAGCCCCGAGAGCCTCGCCGCGCAGGCCGCCGACAAGGCGGTCGAGGCGGGCCACCGGCTCAAGGACTTCGCGCTCGACGTCCGGGCCGGGATGGTCCAGCGCGAGGCCGAACTGGGCGACGCGCTCGGTCTCGACGCGGCGCCCGAGGACGCGCGAGAGCTTCCCCCGCAGCGGTATGCCGTTGCCCTCGACAACCCCAGGACCCCGTATCCCCACGGGAGTTCGCACAACCGGAATGAGGACCACTGATGGAGTCGGCAGAAATTCGTCGCCGCTGGCTGAGCTTCTTCGAGGAGCGCGGTCACACCGTTGTCCCTTCGGCGTCGCTCATCGCGGACGACCCGACTCTGCTCCTGGTCCCGGCGGGCATGGTGCCCTTCAAGCCGTACTTCCTGGGTGAGGTCAAGGCCCCCTGGGACCGCGCCACCAGCGTCCAGAAGTGCGTCCGCACCCCGGACATCGAAGAGGTCGGCAAGACCACCCGGCACGGCACGTTCTTCCAGATGTGCGGCAACTTCTCCTTCGGGGACTACTTCAAGGAAGGGGCCATCCGCTTCGCCTGGGAGATCCTGACGAAGTCCGTCGACGACGGCGGCTACGGCCTCGACCCCGAGCGCCTGTGGATCACCGTCTACCTGGACGACGACGAGGCCGAGGAGATCTGGCGGGAGAAGATCGGCGTCCCCGCCGAGCGCATCCAGCGCCTGGGCAAGAAGGACAACTACTGGTCGATGGGCGTCCCCGGACCCTGCGGCCCGTGCTCGGAGATCAACTACGACCGCGGTCCCGAGTTCGGCGTCGAGGGCGGCCCCGCCGTCAACGACGAGCGCTACGTGGAGATCTGGAACCTGGTCTTCATGCAGTACGAGCGCGGCGCCGGCACCGGCAAGGAGGACTTCGAGATCCTCGGCGAGCTGCCGTCCAAGAACATCGACACGGGTCTGGGTCTTGAGCGTCTTGCCATGATCCTCCAGGGCGTGCAGAACATGTACGAGACCGACACCCTGCGCGTCGTCATGGACAAGGCCACCGAGCTGACCGGCGTCCGCTACGGCGCCGCTCCCGCCAGCGACGTCTCGATGCGCGTGGTCGCCGACCACATGCGCACCTCCGTCATGCTCATCGGCGACGGCGTCACCCCCGGCAACGAGGGCCGCGGCTACGTGCTGCGCCGCATCATGCGCCGCGCCATCCGCAACATGCGTCTCATGGGAGCCACCGGCGCCGTCGTCCAGCAGCTCGTGGACACGGTCGTCGACACGATGGGCCAGCAGTACCCCGAGCTCATCACCGACCGCCAGCGCATCCTGGGCGTCGCCCTCGCCGAGGAGGCCGCCTTCCTCAAGGCCCTCAAGGGCGGCACCAACATCCTGGACACCGCCGTCACCGAGACCAAGGCCGCCGGCGGCCAGGTCCTCTCCGGTGACAAGGCGTTCCTGCTCCACGACACCTGGGGCTTCCCGATCGACCTCACCCTGGAGATGGCCGCCGAGCAGGGCCTCTCGGTGGACGAGGACGGCTTCCGCCGCCTGATGAAGGAGCAGCGGGACCGGGCCAAGGCCGACGCCCAGGCCAAGAAGCACGGCCACGCCGACATGTCCGGCTACCGCGAGATCGCGGACGCCTCCGGCGAGACCGACTTCATCGGCTACACCGCCACCTCCGGCGAGTCCCGCGTCGTCGGCATCCTCGTCGACGGCGTGCCCTCGCCGGTCGCCACCGAGGGCGACGACGTCGAGATCGTCCTGGACCGCACCCCCTTCTACGCCGAGGGCGGCGGCCAGATCGGCGACACCGGCCGCATCAAGGTGGACAGCGGCGCGATCATCGAGGTCCGCGACTGCCAGAAGCCGGTCCCCGGCGTGTACGTCCACAAGGGCGTCGTCCAGGTCGGCGAGGTCACCGTCGGCGCCCAGGCGCAGGCCACCATCGACGTGCACCGCCGCAACGCCATCGCCCGCGCCCACTCCGCCACCCACCTCACCCACCAGGCGCTGCGCGACGCGCTCGGCCCCACGGCCGCCCAGGCCGGCTCGGAGAACCAGCCCGGCCGCTTCCGCTTCGACTTCGGCTCCCCGGCCGCGGTGCCCGGCAACGTCCTCGTCGACGTCGAGCAGCGCATCAACGAGGTCCTCTCGCACGAGATGGACGTCCGCGCCGAGGTCATGTCGATCGACGAGGCCAAGAAGCAGGGGGCCATCGCCGAGTTCGGCGAGAAGTACGGCGAGCGGGTCCGCGTGGTGACCATCGGCGACTTCTCCAAGGAGCTGTGCGGCGGCACGCACGTCCACAACACCGCCCAGCTCGGCCTGGTGAAGCTGCTCGGCGAGTCGTCCATCGGTTCCGGTGTGCGCCGCATCGAGGCCCTGGTCGGCGTCGACGCGTACAAGTTCCTGGCCCGTGAGCACACGGTCGTCGCCCAGCTCCAGGAGCTGGTCAAGGGCCGTCCCGAGGAGCTTCCGGAGAAGGTCTCCGCCATGCTCGGCAAGCTGAAGGACGCCGAGAAGGAGATCGAGAAGTTCCGTGCGGAGAAGGTCCTCCAGGCCGCCGCCGGACTCGTCCAGGGCGCCAAGGACATCAAGGGCGTCGCCCTGGTCACCGGTCAGGTGCCCGACGGCACCTCCGCCGACGACCTGCGCAGGCTGGTCCTCGACGTGCGCGGCCGCATCCAGGGCGACCGGGCCGCCGTCGTGGCCCTGTTCACCACGGCCAACGGCCGCCCGCTGACCGTCATCGCCACCAACGAGACGGCCCGTCAGCGCGGCCTGAAGGCGGGCGACTTGGTGCGCACCGCCGCCAAGACCCTCGGCGGGGGCGGCGGCGGCAAGCCGGACGTCGCCCAGGGCGGCGGCACCAGCGTCACCGCCATCGGCGACGCCATCGACGCCGTCGAGCGCATGGTCGGGGAAACGGCCTGATGCGACGCGGACGCCGTCTCGCGATCGACGTCGGGGACGCCCGGATCGGGGTCGCCTCGTGCGACCCCGACGGGGTCCTCGCCACGCCGGTGGAGACCGTGCCGGGACGCGACGTCCCGGCCGCCCACCGGCGGCTGCGCCAACTGGTCGAGGAGTACGAACCCCTCGAAGTCGTCGTCGGACTCCCTCGCTCCCTCAACGGGGGCGAGGGCCCGGCCGCGGCGAAGGTCAGGAAGTTCGCCCAGGAACTCGCCCGGGGCATCGCCCCGACCGGTGTCCGGCTGGTCGACGAGCGGATGACCACGGTGACCGCCACCCAGGGACTGCGCGCTTCGGGAGTGAAGTCGAAGAAGGGACGGTCCGTCATCGACCAGGCCGCCGCGATTGTCATTCTTCAGAACGCGCTTGAGGCCGAACGGGTGTCTGGGGACCTCCCTGGCGAAGCCGTCGAAGTGGTTGTCTGATCGCGGTACGGTAACGTTCCGCGCCGTGGCGGCGTTCGAACAGCTGCCGCACAGGAACTGAGGCGGGACGGATGCCGTGCCCCACGCGCGCCACACCCGCCGCCTCGCGGCTCTAGGGGACCGATGACTGAGTATGGCCGGGGTCAAGGCTCCGAACCGTGGCACCCGCAGGCCCCCGGTGAGCAGCAGTACGGGGACCAGGGCGGCCAGGCTTGGGTCGGACAGCAGGCCGGAGACGGCTCGGTTCCCCACGACGGGGCGTACGACGGCCGGCAGCAGTACGCGCCGCAGGGCCCGCCCCCGCAGCCGTACTACGACAACGGCCAGTACCAGCAGACCCCGCAGCACAACGGCCAGTACGTCCAGGGGCACGACGGCGGCCAGTACCCGCAGGCGCAGCAGCACACCGAGCAGTACGGCCACGGCCACGACACCGGCCATGACGCCGGCCAGTACTCCCCGGCGTACGACAGCGGGCAGTACGCGCAGGTCTCCCAGCAGAGCGGGCAGTACCCGCAGCAGCAGGGACACGGACAGCAGCAGAGCGACTGGGACACCGGCCGGGGCCAGGCGATCCCGTACGGAATGAACGCGGCCGACCCCTACAGCGGCCAGCAGCCCGGCTACGACACGGGGCAGGACCACTACGGCACCCCCGAGGCGTACCCGCCGCCGCAGCCACCCGGCCAGCGGCAGTCGCCGCCCGAACCGGTGATCGACTGGGACGAGGAGGCCCGGCAGAAGGAGGAGCACCCCTTCTTCACCGGCGCCCCCGACAGCCGCGGCGCGCGGGACGGCGAGGACGGGTACGACGACGAGCCCGCCTCCCGCCGGGGCAAGGGCGGCGGCAAGGGCAAGAAGAAGGGCCGCAACGGCATCGCGTGCCTGGTGGTCTCGGTGGTCCTGCTCGGGGGGCTCGGCGGGGTCGGGTACATCGGCTACTCGTTCTGGAAGGACCGTTTCGGCCCGGTGGAGGATTTCGAGGGCGAGGGCACGGACCCCGTCCAGATCGAGGTCAAGAGGGGCGCCGACGGAAACGAGATTGCCAACACGCTGAAGAAGGCCGGCGTCGTCAAGAGCGTCTCCGCCTTCACCGCGGAGCTGGCGAAGGACCAGAAGAAGGGCAACGCCCTGCAGACGGGCGTCTACGTCCTGAAGAAGGAGATGTCCGCCAAGGCCGCGCTGGAACTCATGCTCAGTCCGGCCAGCCGGAACAACTACATCCTCCCGCCGGGCACCCGCAACGCCCAGGTCTACGAAGCCCTCGACAAGCGCCTCGAGCTCAAGCCCGGCACCACGAAGGACATCGCGAAGGCGCAGGCCGACAAGCTCGGACTCCCCTCGTGGGTGCCGAAGAAGCCGGACATGATGGACCGTCTGGAGGGCTTCCTGTACCCGGGCACCTACCCGGTCGCCCAGGGGGCGAAGCCCGAGGACGTGCTGCGCAAGATGGTCGCGCAGGCCACCGAGAACTACGCCAAGCAGGACCTCGCGGGCCAGGCCGAGAAGCTGGGCCTGGAGTCGCCGTTCGACGTGATCACCGTGGCGAGCCTGGTGCAGAAGGAAGGCAAGTACAAGCGCGACTTCGACAAGGTCGCACGCGTCGTCTACAACCGGCTGCAGCCCAACCAGACCGAGACCCACGGCCGCCTCCAGTTCGACTCCACGGTCAACTACCTCAAGTCGACGAGCACGCTGGACATCGGGAACACGGACGACCTCGCCAAGTTCAAGCACCCCTACAACACGTACTACCTGAACCAGAAGGGCCTGCCGCCCGGCCCGATCAGCAACCCGGGGGACGAGGCCCTGCACTCGGCGCTGAACCCGACGCCCGGACCGTGGTTCTACTTCATCTCGATGACCTCGGAGAACACCATCTTCACGAACACCTACGAGGAGCACCAGCGGCTCGTGAAGCAGTACAACGAGGAACGGAAGAAGTCGAAGCAGTGAGCAGTCGCCGCAGCCGGGCCGCCGTGCTCGGCAAGCCCATCGCCCACTCCCTCTCCCCGGTCCTGCACCGCGCCGCGTACGCGGAGCTCGGGCTCGACGGCTGGTCGTACGACCGCTTCGAGGTGAACGAGGAACAACTCCCCGCCTTCGTGGGGGAGTTGGGCGCGGAGTGGGCGGGCCTCTCGCTGACCATGCCGCTCAAGCGGGCGATCATCCCGCTGCTCGACGAGGTCAGCGAGACGGCGGCCTCGGTGGAGGCGGTGAACACCGTCGTCCTCACCGAGGACGGGCGCAGGCTCGGCGACAACACCGACATCCCCGGCATGGTCTCCGCCCTGCGCGAGCGCGGGGTCGACAAGGCCGAGTCGGCGGCCGTCCTCGGCGCCGGGGCCACCGCCTCCTCCGCGCTCGCCGCGCTCGGCCGGATCTGCACCGGCCCGGTCACCGCGTACGTGCGCAGCGCGGCCCGCGCCACCGAGATGCGGACCTGGGGCGAGCGCCTGGGCGTCGACGTGCGCACCGCAGACTGGAGCGACGCCCGCGAGGCCTTCGCGGCACCGCTGGTGATCGCGACCACACCCGCTGGAACGACGGACGCCCTGGTCACGGACGTGCCGGAGGCCGTCGGGACGCTTTTCGACGTGCTGTACGAGCCGTGGCCGACGCCGCTGGCGAGTGCCTGGGCGGCGCGTGGGGGAGCGGTGGTCGGCGGGCTCGACCTGCTCGTGCACCAGGCCGTGCTGCAGGTCGAGCAGATGACGGGCGTCCCCGTCGCACCGCTCGCCGCGATGCGGGCCGCGGGCGAGCGGGCGCTGTCCGAAAGGTGATCATCCGGTCCGAGTGCTGGACCGGGGGCAGGACCGTGCCGCCGGACATGGGAGGATCGGGAGCGGCGGGTCCGGGCCGCGCATCCGGGCTGCGTCATTGCAGTTCCAGGCGCGAGCATGAGGAGCACCGTTGAGCAGGTTGCGCTGGCTGACCGCGGGAGAATCCCACGGACCCGCACTCGTCGCGACGCTGGAGGGACTTCCCGCCGGCGTGCCGATCACCACGGAGATGGTGGCGGACGCTCTGGCCAGGCGGCGGCTGGGCTATGGGCGCGGCGCCCGGATGAAGTTCGAGCAGGACGAGGTCACCTTCCTCGGCGGCGTACGGCACGGCCTCACCATGGGCGGCCCCGTCGCGATCATGGTGGGCAACACCGAGTGGCCCAAGTGGGAGAAGGTCATGTCGGCCGACCCGGTGGACCCCGAGGAGCTGGCCACGATGGCGCGCAACGCGCCGCTGACCCGCCCCCGCCCCGGTCACGCCGACCTCGCGGGCATGCAGAAGTACGCCCTGGACGAGGCCCGTCCGGTCCTGGAGCGCGCGAGCGCCCGGGAGACCGCGGCGCGGGTGGCGCTGGGCACGGTGGCCCGTTCGTACCTGAAGGAGACGACCGGCATCGAGATCGTCTCGCACGTGGTGGAGCTGGCGGCGGCGAAGGCCCCGTACGGTGTGCTGCCCGTGCCCGCCGACGAGGCGAGGCTGGACGAGGACCCGGTGCGCTGCCTGGACGCGGACGCGTCGAAGGCGATGGTCGCGGAGATCGACCAGGCCCACAAGGACGGCGATACCCTGGGCGGTGTGGTCGAGGTGCTGGCGTACGGCGTGCCGGTGGGCCTCGGTTCGTTCACGCACTGGGACCGGCGGCTGGACTCCCGGCTGGCGGGTGCGCTCATGGGCATCCAGGCCATCAAGGGCGTCGAGGTCGGCGACGGCTTCGACCTGGCGCGGGTGCCGGGCTCCAAGGCGCACGACGAGATCGTGCCGACGGCCGACGGCGTGAAGCGCACGACCGGGCGCGCGGGCGGCACCGAGGGCGGCATGTCCACGGGCGAGCTGCTGCGGGTGCGGGCCGCGATGAAGCCGATCGCGACGGTGCCGCGCGCGCTGGCCACGATCGACGTGGCGACCGGCGAGGTCGCCGCCGCCCACCACCAGCGCTCCGACGTGTGCGCGGTTCCGGCGGCGGGCATCGTGGCCGAGGCCATGGTGGCGTTGGTCCTGGCGGACGCGGTCGCCGAGAAGTTCGGCGGGGACAGCGTGGGCGAGACGCGGCGCAACGTGCGGTCGTACCTCGACAACCTCCAGATCCGGTGAGCGGCCCCGAGGTCGTGCTCGTCGGGCCGATGGGGGTCGGCAAGACCACCGTCGGCGCGCTGCTCGCCGAGCGGCTGGGGCTTCCGCACCGGGACACCGACGCGGACATCGTCGCAGCTCAGGGCCGTGAGATCGCCGACATCTTCGTCGACGAGGGCGAGGAGTACTTCCGTGAGCTGGAGCGGGAGGCCGTCCGCGCGGCCGTCGCCGAGCACACGGGCGTGCTCGCGCTCGGCGGCGGGGCGGTCCTCGACGCGTCGACCCGGGAGCTGCTCTCCGCGTACCCGGTCGTCTATCTGTCGATGGACGTGGAAGAAGCGGTGCGGCGCACCGGGCTGGGCCAGGCCCGGCCGCTGCTCGCCGTGAACCCGCGCAAGCAGTGGCGTGAGCTGATGGAGGCCCGCCGCACCCTGTACACCGAAGTCGCCCGGGTGGTCGTGGCCACCGACGGGCGCACCCCCGAAGAGGTCGCCCAGGCGGTCCTGGACGCACTGGAGTTGAAGGACGCATGAGCGAGCAGGCTGGAGCACCGACGCGGATCACGGTCGGTGGCACGGACGGCACCGAGGCGTACGAGGTGCTGGTGGGGCGGCAGTTGCTGGGCGAGCTGCCCGCTCTGATCGGCAAGCAGGCCAAGCGGGTCGCCGTACTGCACCCCGAAGCCCTCGCCGAGACCGGTGAGGCGCTGCGGGCGGACCTCGCGGACCAGGGCTACGAGGTCATCGCGATCCAGTTGCCGAACGCTGAGGAGTCCAAGACCGTCGAGGTCGCGGCGTACTGCTGGAAGGCGCTCGGGCAGACCAACTTCACCCGCACCGACGTGATCGTCGGCGTCGGGGGAGGGGCCACCACGGACCTCGCGGGCTTCGTCGCGGCGACCTGGCTGCGCGGGGTGCGCTGGATCGCCGTACCGACGACCGTGCTCGGCATGGTCGACGCGGCTGTCGGCGGCAAGACCGGCATCAACACCGCCGAGGGCAAGAACCTGGTGGGGGCCTTCCACCCGCCGGCCGGGGTGCTGTGCGACCTCGCGGCGCTGGACTCGCTGCCGGTCAACGACTACGTGTCCGGGCTCGCGGAGGTCATCAAGGCCGGGTTCATCGTGGACCCGGTGATCCTGGACCTGATCGAGGAGGACCCGCAGGCGGCGCGCACCCCTGCGGGCCCGCACACCGCCGAGCTGATCGAGCGGTCCATCCGGGTCAAGGCAGAGGTGGTGTCCGGGGACCTCAAGGAGGCCGGACGCCGCGAGATCCTCAACTACGGGCACACCCTCGGGCACGCCATCGAGAAGAACGAGCGGTACAACTGGCGGCACGGCGCGGCCGTGTCGGTCGGCATGGTCTTCGCCGCCGAACTCGGCCGGATCGCGGGCCGGCTGGACGACGCGACGGCCGACCGGCACCGGTCGGTCCTGGAGGCGGTCGGGCTGCCGCTCACCTACCGGGGCGACCAGTGGCCCAAGCTGGTGGAGAACATGAAGGTCGACAAGAAGTCCCGCGGCGACCGGCTGCGCTTCATCGTCCTGGACGGACTGGGCAAGCCCGTCGTGCTGGAGGCCCCGGACCCGGCGATGCTGCTCGCGGCACACGCCGAGATCGCGGCGTGAGCGGCGTGGGCGGCGTGGGCGGCGTCAGCGGCACGGGTGACGCGAACGACGGGAACCGCCGGGTGTTCGTGCTCAACGGACCCAACCTCGGCCGCCTCGGCTCGCGGGAGCCCGACGTGTACGGGGCGACGTCGTACGCCGGTCTCGTGGCGGCCTGTCAGGGGCTCGGCAAGGAGCTCGGCTTCGAGGTCGAGGTGCGGGAGACCAACGACGAGGGCGAGCTGATCCGCTGGCTGCACGAGGCGGCGGACGGCTCTGTTCCGGTCGTCCTCAACCCGGGGGCCTTCACCCACTACTCGTACGGGATGCGGGACGCGGCCGCCCAGCGCACCGCCCCGCTGATCGAGGTGCACATCTCGAACCCGTACGCCCGTGAGGAGTTCCGGCACACCTCGGTCGTCGCGGCCGTCGCCAGCGGCACGGTCGCGGGCTTCGGCATCGGGTCCTACCGGCTCGCACTGCGGGCGCTCGCCGAGGAACTCGACGGCTGACTCCGCCGTCTGACAGGACAGGGCAGCCAAGGACCGCCCCCGTCGTTCACCTGGTGAACTACGGGGGCGGTACCGTTCGAGGGTTCGACCCGGTCTTTTCGGGTCAGCATCACAACGGTTTCGACGCACCGATACGGTTTCGATTCCACCGATCAGCCCGGCAACAGTCGCCTGTACGAGATGGAGTGGCACCGGATGCAGCACGTAGTGGGGGCGCCGCTGCCACCGCCGCACGGTTCTGGCCAGAGCTGGGCGGGCGCGGCCCCGCACCCGCCCGTCGGCCCGCCGGCTCCCCAGGGCCCGCCATTGCCGCCGCACACCCCGCCGCAGGGGCCCCCGCCCGGGGCCACGGCGCACGGCGCGGGACACGGCCACGGCCCCGGCGCGCCACAGCAGGGCCCCGGGCCCGGCCCGCAGAACGCCCCCGTGCCGTCCGGGGCGCGGGACACCACCGGGCACATCCAGTTGCCGCCGGGCGGCCCCGTGCCGCTGCCGCAGCCGCCGGGGGCGCCCGGGCACGCCGGCACGGGCCATACCACGCTCGCCGTGCTGCTGATAGGCCCCGCGGGAGCGGGCAAGACCACCGTGGCCAAGTACTGGGCGCAGAGCCGCCGGGTGCCGACGGCGCACATCAGCCTGGACGACGTACGGGAATGGGTGTGCTCCGGCTTCGCCGACCCGCAGTCGGGGTGGAACGACCACTCCGAGGCGCAGTACCGGCTGGCCCGGCGGACCTGCGGGTTCGCGGCGCGCAACTTCCTGGCCAACAACATCTCCTGCATCGTGGACGACGCCGTCTTCCCCGACTGGCCGGTGGTGGGACTCGGCGGCTGGAAGCGGCACGTGGGGCCGGGACTGCTGCCGGTGGTGCTGCTGCCCGGGCTGGAGGTCGTCCTGGAGCGCAACGCCAAGCGGAGCGGCAACCGGCGGCTGAGCGACGAGGAAGTCGCGCGGATCCACGGGCGGATGGCCGGGTGGTACGGGTCGGGGCTGCCCATCATCGACAACTCACGGTTCGACGTGCCGACGACGGCGCGGCTGCTGGACGAGACGCTGGCGCGGGCGGTCGCGAGTCCGCCGACCTGGTAGGTGGGTCACCCCCGGAGGGCGCTCCTCGGTCGGACGCGCTCAGACGGCGGGGCGGGGCGGGCGTACCTACGTTGAGGGCATGTCCGATGCCCATGGAATTCGCCGTGGGCGGCTGCGCGACCGTGCGGCCGCCGCGGGCAGCGAGGCGGCGCTCGTCTCCCGGCCCGCCAACGTCCGCTACCTCGCCGGGAGCGCCCCGCCCGGGGCCGTGCTGCTCATCGGACCGGGGGACCCGGGGAGCGACGTGCTGCTGTGTCCCCGCACGTCGGAAGGGACCCTGGTGGAAGGGCGGCCCGACGAGGCGCTCAGGGTCAGCGTGCTGCCCGTGCCCGGCGCGGACGCCGCGGTCGCCGCGGCCGGGTTCGCGGCGGCGGCCGGGGCCGGGACGCTGGCCGTGGAGGAGCACCACCTGACGGTGGCCAGGTACCGGGCGCTCGGCTCGGTCGCCCCGCGGGTACGGCTCACGGAGCTGGGGTCCGCCGTCGAGCAGCAGCGGGTCGTGAAGGACCAGGAGGAGCTCGCCTGCCTGCGGACGGCCGCCGAGATCGCCGACCAGGCCCTGGGGGAACTGCTGGAGTCCATCCTCGTCGGGCGGACCGAACGGCATCTCGCCCTGGAGCTGGAGCGGCGGCTCGTCGATCACGGGGCCGACTCACCGGCCTTCGCCACCTCCGTCGGGTCCGGCCCGCACGCGGGCCGCGGCGGGCACCGGCCGACCGACCGCCGGGTCGAGGAGGGCGATTTCCTGTCGGTGTGCCTGGGGGCGAACTTCCGTGGGTACCGGTGCGAGATCGGCCGCACCTTCGTGATCGGGACCGCCCCGGCGGACTGGCAGGTCGACCTGTACGACCTGGTCTTCGCCGCCCAGCGGGCGGGCCGGGAGGCCCTCGCGCCCGGTGCAGAGTACCGCGAAGTGGACCGCGCGGCCCGGCAGCCGCTGGAGGCGGCGGGGTACGGCGACGTGCTTCCGGCGGCCACCGGACACGGTGTGGGGCTCGAAATCGTGGAGGACCCGCAGTTGGCACCGTCGGCCATGGGTAAACTGGACGCTTGTGTGCCGGTCACCGTCGAACCGGGGGTTCACCTCCCTGGCCGGGGCGGAGTCCGGATCGATGACACTCTCGTCGTGCGCCCCGAGGCGGACGGCGGACCCGAGCTACTCACCATTACGACCAAGGAACTCCTCGCGCTCTAGCCGCGGGCGTTCCGACGGTCGTTCCACCAGTCCAGGAGATTCCGCAACCGTGGCTTCCACGAACGACCTCAAGAACGGCATGGTGCTCAAGCTCGACGGAGGCCAGCTCTGGTCCGTCGTCGAGTTCCAGCACGTCAAGCCCGGCAAGGGCCCGGCCTTCGTGCGCACCAAGCTCAAGAGCGTGATGTCCGGCAAGGTCGTCGACAAGACGTTCAACGCCGGCACCAAGGTCGAGACGGCCACCATCGACCGCCGCGACATGCAGTTCTCGTACATGGACGGCGACTACTTCGTCTTCATGGACATGGACACCTACGACCAGCTCATGGTCGACCGCAAGGCCGTCGGCAACACCGCCAACTTCCTCATCGAGGGCTTCACCGCCTCGGTCGCGCAGCACGAGGGCGAGGTGCTCTACGTCGAGCTCCCGGCCGCCGTCGAGCTGACCATCCAGCACACCGACCCCGGTGTGCAGGGCGACCGCTCCACCGGTGGCACCAAGCCCGCCACCCTGGAGACCGGTTACGAGATCGGCGTCCCGCTGTTCATCACGACCGGCGAGAAGATCAAGGTCGACACCCGCACGGGCGACTACCTCGGCCGGGTGAACAGCTAACCGTGGCCGCTCGCAACAACGCCCGCAAGCGCGCGTTCCAGATCCTCTTCGAGGCCGATCAGCGCGGCACGTCCGTGCAGAATGTCCTCGCGGACTGGGTCCGGCACTCGCGGAGCGACGAGCGACAGCCGCCGGTGACCGAATACACGATGGAACTCGTCGAGGGGTACGCCCAGTACGCGCCCCGCATCGACGAGCTCATCGAGACCTATGCCGAGGGCTGGGACCTCGACCGCATGCCGGTCGTGGACCGCAACATCGTCCGGCTCGGCACGTACGAGCTGGTGTGGGTGGACGGGACCCCGGACGCGGTGGTGATCGACGAGGCGGTTCAGCTCGCCAAGGAGTTCTCCACCGACGAGTCCCCGTCGTTCGTGAACGGCCTGCTCGGCCGCTTCAAGGATTTGAAGCCGAAGCTGCGCCGCGAGGAGAGCTGACGCTCGCCGCGCGGGGTTCTCTGCCGACGAAGGGCCTGCGGTACGGGATCACCCGTACCGCAGGCCCTTCGTCGCGTCGGGACCCCCGGGCGGGGTTTCCGCCACAGGCGCGCGGGAGCCTCGCGTGGGAGCGTCGTGGGGCCCGGTCCCGTGCAGGTGCGTGGTGGCTCGTCGCGCCCGCGCGGCGGAGCCGCACATCGGCCCGGCCCCCGCCCCCCTGACGGCATGCCCGCCGGGCAGCCATTCCCGCCGCCCGGCGGCCCCGCGCGCACGAAAACCGCCGGGGGCGGTGGGAGGCCCATGGCTCCCACCGCCCCCGGCGGTACGTTTCTTCTCTTGCGGCTCCCGGCTCGACGGGGCCCGGGATCAGACCTCTTCGTGGCCGACGGCGCGCCGCGCGTCCGCGTCCAGGACGCCCCAGCTGATGAGCTGTTCGGTCAGGACCGAGGGCGACTGGTCGTAGATCACGGCCAGGGTGCGCAGGTCGTCCTGACGGATCGACAGCACCTTGCCGTTGTAGTCGCCGCGCTGCGACTGGATCGTGGCGGCGTACCGCTGGAGCGGGCCGGCCTTCTCCGCCGGAACGTGCGCGAGACGCTCCAGGTCGAGACGGAGCTTCGGCGGGGGCTCGGCCGCTCCGCCGGGCGTCGTGCCGGGCAGGAGCTCCTGGACGGGGACCCCGTAGAAGTCCGCCAGCTCGGCGAGGCGCTGCACGGTCACGGCACGGTCGCCGCGCTCGTACGAACCCACCACGACCGCCTTCCAACGGCCCTGGGACTTCTCCTCGACACCGTGGAGGGAAAGGCCCTGCTGGGTGCGGATCGCGCGGAGCTTGGCCCCGAGCTGCTTGGCGTATTCGCTGGACATAAAGCTCCCCGGACGCTGGAACATTGCGGCTCCGCCGCGTGGCTGGTAACTCACTGTGAGGTTACGCAGCGTTACTTGTCCGCGTCAAGCCGAACGGGTGGGAGCCCTGTGGGAGAAGGGGTCCGAGGGGGTCGGCCCCCGGGGAGGAGGCATTCCGGACCCCCTGGTACCGTGGACCACGCACATCTCGACGTCCTTTAAGAACCGTCCCGTGAGGCGGAGAAGGAGGTCCGTTTCCCATGGACACCAATAACACCGGTACTTCCGGCGAAGGCGATGCGGCACGGCCCGTTCTCGAAGGCCCCGACATCGCCCGCGTGCTGACCCGTATCGCCCACGAGATCGTCGAACGCGCCAAGGGCGCCGACGACGTGGTCCTGCTCGGCATTCCGACCCGCGGTGTCTTCCTCGCCCGCCGGCTCGCCGCCAAGCTCGAAGAGATCACCGGCCGCCCCATGCCGGTCGGCTCCCTCGACATCACGATGTACCGCGACGACCTGCGCATGCGCCCCGCGCGCGCCCTGGCCCGCACGGAGATCCCCGGCGACGGCCTCGACGGCCGCCTGGTGGTCCTCGTGGACGACGTCCTCTTCTCCGGCCGCACCATCCGCGCCGCCCTCGACGCCCTGGGCGACCTCGGCCGCCCGCGCGCGGTCCAGCTCGCGGTCCTGGTCGACCGCGGCCACCGCGAACTGCCGATCCGCGCCGACTACGTCGGCAAGAACCTCCCCACGTCCCTGCGGGAGACGGTCAAGGTCCAGCTCGCCGAGGAGGACGGTCGCGACACCGTGCTGCTCGGCCTCCAGCAGACCGCCCCGGCCGACAGCAAGTAGCCCCTGCCGCCGCCCGCGGCCCGCGATCCGGGTCGCAGGGACGCTGCTGCCTGCCGTCCTGCCTGCTGCCCACCTCCTCCGTACACCTGGAGAGAACCCCCGATGATGCGTCACCTCATCTCGGCCGCCGACCTCACCCGCGACGACGCCGTCCTGATCCTCGACACCGCCGAGGAGATGGCCCGGGTCGCCGACCGGCCGATCAAGAAGCTGCCCACGCTGCGCGGGCGGACCGTCGTCAACCTCTTCTTCGAGGACTCGACGCGGACCCGGATCTCCTTCGAGGCCGCCGAGAAGCGGCTGTCGGCGGACGTCATCAACTTCACCGCCAAGGGGTCCTCGGTCTCCAAGGGGGAGTCCCTCAAGGACACCGCGCAGACCCTGGAGGCCATGGGCGTCGACGCCGTCGTCATCCGGCACGGCGCGAGCGGGGCCCCGTACCGGCTCGCCACCTCCGACTGGATCGACGCGACCGTCATCAACGCCGGTGACGGCACCCACCAGCACCCCACGCAGGCCCTGCTCGACGCCTTCACCATGCGGCGGCGGCTGGTGGGCCGCGACGCGGGCCTGGGACGGGACCTGGAGGGCAAGCGGATCACACTGGTCGGCGATGTGCTGCACAGCCGGGTCGCCCGCTCCAACGTGGACCTGCTGCACACCCTCGGCGCCGAGGTCACCCTCGTCGCCCCGCCCACCCTGCTGCCGATCGGCGTGGAGAACTGGCCCGCCCGGGTCTCGTACGACATCGACAGCGTCCTCGCGAAGTCCGACGCGGTGATGATGCTCCGCGTCCAGCGCGAGCGCATGAACGCCGCCTTCTTCCCGACCGAGCGCGAGTACTCGCGGCGGTACGGGCTGGACGGCGAGCGGATGGCCAAGATGCCCGAGCACGCCATCGTCATGCACCCCGGGCCCATGGTCCGCGGCATGGAGATCACCGCCGAGGTCGCCGACTCCGACCGCTGCACGGTCGTCGAACAGGTCGCCAACGGCGTCTCCGTGCGGATGGCCGTCCTCTATCTGCTTCTCGGCGGCAACGAGTCCGCCGCCCAGTGACACCCTTCGTACCGAGGAGAACCGAGAAATCATGAGCAAGACCCTGATCCGTGGTGCGAAGGTGCTGGGCGGCGAGGTCCAGGACGTCCTGATCGACGGCGAGACCATCGCCGAGGTCGGCACCGGTCTGTCGGCGGAGGGCGCGGAGGTCGTCGAGGCCGACGGCAGGATCCTGCTGCCGGGCCTGGTCGACCTGCACACCCATCTGCGCGAGCCCGGCCGCGAGGACTCCGAGACCGTGCTGACCGGCACCCGGGCCGCCGCCTCCGGCGGCTACACCGCCGTCTTCGCCATGGCCAACACCTTCCCGGTCGCCGACACCGCCGGCGTGGTCGAGCAGGTCTACCGGCTCGGCAAGGAGTCCGGCTACTGCGACGTGCAGCCCATCGGCGCCGTCACCGTCGGCCTGGAGGGCAGGAAGCTCGCCGAGCTGGGCGCCATGCACGACTCGGCCGCCGGGGTGAAGGTCTTCTCCGACGACGGCAAGTGCGTCGACGACGCGGTGATCATGCGCCGTGCGCTGGAGTACGTGAAGGCCTTCGGCGGCGTCGTCGCCCAGCACGCCCAGGAGCCCCGCCTCACCGAGGGCGCCCAGATGAACGAGGGCGTCGTCTCGGCGGAGCTCGGCCTCGGCGGCTGGCCCGCCGTTGCCGAGGAGTCGATCATCGCCCGGGACGTGCTGCTCGCCGAGCACGTCGGCTCCCGCGTGCACATCTGCCACCTGTCGACCGCCGGCTCGGTGGAGATCGTACGGTGGGCCAAGTCGCGCGGCATCGACGTCACCGCCGAGGTCACCCCGCACCACCTGCTCCTCACCGACGAGCTGGTCCGCTCGTACGACCCCGTCTACAAGGTGAACCCGCCGCTCCGTACGGAGAAGGACGTGATGGCGCTCCGCACGGCGCTCGCGGACGGCACGATCGACATCGTCGCCACCGACCACGCCCCGCACCCGCACGAGGACAAGGACTGCGAGTGGGCCGCCGCCGCCATGGGCATGGTCGGCCTGGAGACCGCGCTGTCGGTCGTGCAGCAGACGATGGTGGAGACCGGGCTGCTCGACTGGGCCGGCGTCGCCGAGCGCATGTCCGCCAAGCCCGCCGCCATCGGCCGCCTGGCGGGCCACGGCCGGCCCGTCGCCGCGGGGGAGCCCGCGAACCTCACCCTCGTGGACGCCGCTTACCGTGGACAGGTGGACCCCGCGGGCTTCGCCTCCCGCAGCCGCAACACCCCCTACGAGGGCCGTGAGCTGCCGGGACGCGTCACCCACACCTTCCTGCGGGGCCGGGCAACGGTCGTGGACGGGAAACTCACGTGACATCTCACCTGGTAATGGCGGCAGGCCTGGCAGCCGAGCCGAAGTCGGCGGAGGTGACGAACTGGGCCGGCCGCATCGGCTGGGTCGTCGGACTCGCCCTCTTCGTCGCCCTCGTCTACTGGCTGATGCGCCAGGGCTGGAAGTGGCGCGCCACCCTCCAGTCGGACCTGCCCGAGCTCCCCGAATCGCCGGCGGAGCCCGGTGCGGCGAAGCTGAGGATGAGCGGCCGCTACCACGGCTCCACCACCGCCGGGCAGTGGCTCGACCGGATCGTCGCCCACGGTCTGGGCACGCGCAGCCGGGTCGAGCTGACCCTGACCGAGCAGGGGCTGGACGTCGTACGCCCCGGCGCGGACGACTTCTTCGTCCCGCGCGAGCGGCTCGTCGAGGCCCGCCTCGACAAGGGCATCGCGGGCAAGGTCCTCGCGGAGGGCGGCCTGCTGGTCGTCACCTGGGAGCACGGGGGAAAGCAGCTCGACTCCGGCTTCCGCTCCGACAGGGCCGCCGAGCACGCGGCCTGGGTCGAGGCCATCAACTCCATGAACAACGTACGTACTACGGAAGGCACCGCACGATGACGATCTCCACCCGGGGAGCCGGACAGGCTCCCGCCGTACTCGTCCTGGAGGACGGCCGCAGCTTCCGCGGCCGCGCCTACGGGGCCGTGGGGGAGACCTTCGGCGAGGCGGTGTTCAACACCGGCATGACCGGTTACCAGGAGACCCTCACCGACCCCTCGTACCACCGCCAGGTCGTCGTGATGACCGCCCCGCACGTGGGCAACACCGGCTACAACGACGAGGACGACGAGTCGGCGAAGATCTGGGTCGCCGGATACGTCGTGCGCGACCCCGCCCGCGTTCCGTCCAACTGGCGCTCGCGGCGCTCCCTGGACGACGAGCTGGCCGAGCAGGGTGTCGTCGGGATCTCCGGGATCGACACCCGCGCCCTCACCCGCCACCTGCGCGAGCGCGGCGCGATGCGCGTCGGCATCTTCTCCGGTTCCTCGCTCGCGGACGACGCCGCGCTGCTGGCCCGCGTCAAGGAAGCCCCCCAGATGAAGGGCGCCGACCTCTCCGCCGAGGTCGCCACCAAGGAGACGTACGTCGTCCCCGCGGTCGGTGAGAAGAAGTTCACCGTCGCCGCCATCGACCTCGGCATCAAGGGCATGACCCCGGCGCTGATGGCCGAGCGCGGCATCGAGGTCCACGTCATGCCCGCCACGGCGAGCGCCGAGGAGCTGTACGCCGTGCACCCCGACGGCGTCTTCCTCTCCAACGGCCCCGGCGACCCGGCGACCGTGGACCTGACGGTGATCAAGGAGGTCCTCGCCAGGAAGACCCCCCTGTTCGGCATCTGCTTCGGCAACCAGATCCTCGGCCGCGCGCTCGGCTTCGGCACGTACAAGCTGAAGTACGGCCACCGCGGCATCAACCAGCCGGTGCAGGACCGCACCACCGGCAAGGTCGAGGTCACCGCGCACAACCACGGCTTCGCCGTCGACGCGCCCCTCGACAAGGTCTCGGACACGCCCTTCGGCCGCGCCGAGGTCTCCCACGTCTGCCTGAACGACCAGGTGGTGGAGGGCCTCCAGCTCCTCGACCAGCCCGCGTTCAGCGTCCAGTACCACCCCGAAGCGGCGGCCGGTCCGCACGACGCCGCTTACCTGTTCGACCGCTTCATCTCGCTCATGGAGGGCCAGCGTGCCTAAGCGCACCGATATCCAGTCCGTCCTGGTCATCGGCTCCGGCCCGATCGTCATCGGCCAGGCCGCGGAGTTCGACTACTCCGGCACCCAGGCCTGCCGCATCCTCAAGGCCGAGGGCCTGCGGGTCGTCCTGGTCAACTCGAACCCCGCGACGATCATGACCGACCCGGAGATCGCCGACGCCACGTACGTCGAGCCGATCACCCCGGAGTACGTCGAGAAGATCATCGCCAAGGAGCGCCCCGACGCCCTCCTGCCCACCCTGGGCGGTCAGACCGCGCTCAACACCGCCATCTCCATGCACGAGCAGGGCGTCCTGGAGAAGTACGGCGTGGAGCTGATCGGCGCCAACGTCGAGGCCATCAACAAGGGCGAGGACCGCGACCTCTTCAAGGGAGTCGTCGAAGAGGTCCGCAAGAAGATCGGCCACGGCGAGTCCGCCCGCTCGGTCATCTGCCACTCGATGGACGACGTCCTCCAGGGCGTCGACACCCTCGGCGGCTACCCGGTGGTCGTGCGCCCCTCCTTCACCATGGGCGGCGCCGGCTCCGGCTTCGCGCACGACGAGGAGGAGCTGCGCCGCATCGCCGGCCAGGGCCTCACGCTCTCCCCGACCACCGAGGTGCTCCTGGAGGAGTCCATCCTCGGCTGGAAGGAGTACGAGCTGGAGCTGATGCGCGACAAGAACGACAACGTCGTGGTCGTCTGCTCCATCGAGAACTTCGACCCGATGGGCGTCCACACCGGCGACTCGATCACCGTCGCCCCGGCGATGACGCTCACCGACCGCGAGTACCAGCGGCTGCGTGACATCGGCATCGCGATCATCCGCGAGGTCGGCGTCGACACCGGCGGCTGCAACATCCAGTTCGCGGTCAACCCCGAGGACGGCCGCATCATCGTCATCGAGATGAACCCGCGCGTCTCGCGCTCCTCGGCCCTGGCCTCGAAGGCGACCGGCTTCCCGATCGCCAAGATCGCCGCCCGCCTCGCCGTCGGCTACACGCTGGACGAGATCCCCAACGACATCACCGAGAAGACCCCGGCCTCCTTCGAGCCGACCCTCGACTACGTCGTCGTCAAGGTTCCGCGCTTCGCCTTCGAGAAGTTCCCGGCCGCCGACGCCACCCTCACCACCACCATGAAGTCGGTCGGCGAGGCCATGGCCATCGGCCGCAACTTCACCGAGGCCCTGAACAAGGCGCTGCGCTCGCTGGAGAAGAAGGGCAGCCAGTTCACCTTCACCGGCGAGCCCGGCGACAAGGCCGAGCTGCTGGAGACCGCCAAGGTCCCCACCGACGGCCGCATCAACACCGTCATGCAGGCCATCCGGGCCGGCGCCACCCAGCAGGAGGTCTTCGACGCCACGAAGATCGACCCGTGGTTCGTCGACCAGCTCTTCCTGATCAAGGAGTACGCGGACGAGCTGGCCGCCGCCGACAAGCTCGACCCCGAGCTGCTCGCCGAGGCCAAGCGCCACGGCTTCTCCGACGTGCAGATCGCCGGGATCCGCGGCCTGCGCGAGGACGTCGTCCGCGAGGTCCGGCACGCGCTGGGGGTCCGCCCGGTCTACAAGACGGTCGACACCTGCGCCGCCGAGTTCGCCGCGAAGACCCCGTACTTCTACTCCTCGTACGACGAGGAGTCCGAGGTCGCCCCCCGCGAGAAGCCCGCCGTGATCATCCTGGGCTCGGGCCCGAACCGCATCGGCCAGGGCATCGAGTTCGACTACTCCTGCGTCCACGCCTCCTTCGCGCTCAGCGACGCGGGCTACGAGACCGTGATGGTCAACTGCAACCCGGAGACCGTCTCCACCGATTACGACACCTCCGACCGCCTGTACTTCGAGCCGCTCACGCTCGAGGACGTGCTGGAGATCGTCCACGCCGAGTCGCTGGCCGGCCCCATCGCCGGTGTGATCGTCCAGCTCGGCGGCCAGACCCCGCTCGGTCTCGCCCAGGCGCTCAAGGACAACGGCGTGCCCGTCGTCGGCACCTCCCCGGAGGCCATCCACGCCGCCGAGGACCGCGGCGCGTTCGGCCGGGTGCTCGCCGAGGCCGGCCTGCCCGCGCCCAAGCACGGCACCGCCACCACCTTCGCCGAGGCCAAGGCCATCGCCGACGAGATCGGCTACCCCGTCCTCGTCCGCCCCTCGTACGTGCTCGGCGGCCGCGGCATGGAGATCGTCTACGACGAGACGCGCCTCTCCTCGTACATCGCCGAATCCACCGAGATCAGCCCCACCCGGCCGGTCCTGGTCGACCGCTTCCTCGACGACGCGATCGAGATCGACGTGGACGCCCTCTACGACGGCACCGAGCTCTACCTCGGCGGCGTCATGGAGCACATCGAGGAAGCCGGCATCCACTCCGGCGACTCGGCGTGCGCGCTGCCCCCGATCACCCTCGGCGGCCACGACATCAAGCGCCTGCGCGCCTCCACCGAGGCCATCGCCAAGGGCGTCGGCGTGCGCGGACTGATCAACATCCAGTTCGCCATGGCCGGGGACATCCTGTACGTCCTCGAAGCCAACCCGCGCGCCTCGCGCACCGTCCCCTTCACCTCGAAGGCGACCGCGGTGCCGCTGGCCAAGGCCGCCGCCCGCATCTCGCTGGGCGCCACCGTCGCCGAACTGCGCGCCGAGGGCATGCTGCCGAAGACCGGCGACGGCGGCACGCTGCCGCAGGACGCGCCGATCTCCGTCAAGGAGGCCGTGATGCCGTGGAGCCGCTTCCGCGACATGCACGGACGCGGCGTCGACACGGTGCTCGGCCCGGAGATGCGCTCCACTGGCGAGGTCATGGGCATCGACTCGGTCTTCGGCACGGCGTACGCCAAGTCGCAGGCCGGCGCGTACGGCCCGCTGCCCACCAAGGGCCGCACCTTCATCTCGGTCGCCAACCGCGACAAGCGCTCGATGATCTTCCCGGCCCGCGAGCTGGTCGCCCACGGCTTCGAGCTGCTCGCCACCTCGGGCACGGCGGAGGTGCTCAAGCGCAACGGCATCAACGCCACTGTCGTGCGCAAGCAGTCCGAGGGCGAGGGCCCCAACGGCGAGAAGACCATCGTCCAGCTCATCCACGACGGTGAGGTCGACCTCATCATCAACACCCCGTACGGCACCGGCGGCCGCCTCGACGGCTACGAGATCCGCACCGCGGCGGTCTCCCGCTCCGTGCCCTGCCTCACCACGGTGCAGGCGCTCGCCGCCGCCGTGCAGGGCATCGACGCCCTCAACCGCGGCGACGTGGGGGTCCGCTCCCTCCAGGAACACGCGGAACAGCTGACCGCGGCCCGCGAGGACTAGCGGCCGCCGAGGGGGACACCGGAAGCATCCGGTGTCCCCCTCTTCGCGAGCCCCCTCACCCAGACCTCTGCGAAGGCACCCATGTACAAGTTCTTCTTCCGCCTCGTCTTCAAGCGGATGGACCCCGAGCAGGCCCATCACCTGGCCTTCCGCTGGATCCGCCTGGCCGCCCGCGTCCCCGTCCTGCGCACGTTCGTCGCCGCCGCCCTCGCGCCCCGGTACACCTCGCTGCGCACCGAGGCCCTGGGCCTGCGCATGCACGGCCCGTTCGGTCTCGCCGCCGGCTTCGACAAGAACGCCGTCGCCGTCGACGGCATGGCGATGCTCGGCTTCGACCACATCGAGATCGGCACCGTCACCGCCCAGCCGCAGCCCGGCAACCCCAAGAAGCGCCTCTTCCGCCTGATCGCGGACCGCGCGCTGATCAACCGCATGGGCTTCAACAACGAGGGCTCCGAGGCCGTCGCCGCCCGCCTGGCGGCCCGCAACCCGGTCTTCAGGACGACCGTCGGCGTCAACATCGGCAAGACCAAGGTCGTCCCGGAGGAGGAGGCGGTCGCCGACTACGTCACGTCCACCGAGCGCCTCGCCGCCCACGCCGACTACCTCGTCGTGAACGTGTCCTCCCCGAACACCCCCGGCCTGCGCAACCTCCAGGCCACCGAGTCCCTGCGCCCGCTGCTGACCGCCGTACGGGAGGCGGCCGACCGCACGGTCACGGGCCGGCGCGTTCCGCTCCTGGTCAAGATCGCCCCCGACCTCGCGGACGAGGACGTCGACGCGGTCGCCGACCTGGCCCTGGAGCTGGGGCTGGACGGCATCATCGCCACCAACACCACCATCGCCCGCGAGACCCTCGGCCTGAAGTCCTCCCCGGAGCTCCGCAACGAGACCGGCGGCCTCTCCGGCGCGCCCGTCAAGGCGCGCTCCCTGGAGGTCCTGCGCCGCCTGTACGCCCGCGTGGGCGACGACCTCACCCTCATCGGGGTGGGCGGCATCGAGAACGCCGAGGACGCCTGGCAGCGCATCCTCGCGGGCGCGACCCTCGTCCAGGGCTACAGCGCCTTCATCTACGAGGGCCCCTGCTACGCCCGCGCCATCCACAAGGGCCTGGCGGCGCGCCTGGCCAACAGCCCGTACCAGACCCTCGCCGAGGCCGTCGGCGCCGACACCCGTAAGAAGGCCGCCGCATGACCGTGACCCCCTTCGGTACGCGCCTGCGCGCCGCCATGGACACCCGCGGCCCCCTCTGCGTCGGCATCGACCCGCACGCCTCGCTCCTGAGCGCCTGGGGCCTGGGCGACGACATCAAGGGCCTGGAGACCTTCACCCGCACCGTCGTGGAGGCGCTGGCCGACCGGGTCGCCGTCCTCAAGCCGCAGTCCGCCTTCTTCGAGCGCTTCGGCTCGCGCGGCATCGCCGTCCTGGAGAAGGCCGTGGAGGAGTCCCGGGCCGCCGGGGCCCTGGTCCTGATGGACGCCAAGCGCGGCGACATCGGCTCCACCATGGGCGCGTACGCCGCCACCTACCTGGACCCGGCCTCCCCGCTGTTCTCCGACGCGGTGACCGTCTCCCCGTACCTCGGCTTCGGCTCACTGCGCCCCGCGCTGGACCTCGCCGCCGCCCACGGAGCCGGTGTCTTCGTGCTCGCCCTCACCTCCAACCCCGAGGGCGCCGAGGTGCAGCGCGCCACCGCCGCCGACGGGCGCTCGCTGGCGCAGCTCATGCTGGACCACATGGCCGCCGAGAACGCCGGCGCGGACCCGATGGGCTCCGTCGGCGCGGTCGTCGGCGCGACCCTGGGCTACGCGGGCGCGGACCTCGCGATCAACGGACCGCTGCTCGCTCCCGGCATCGGCGCGCAGGGCGCGACCCCGGCCGACCTTCCGGGCGTCTTCGGCGCGGCCGTGGGCAACGTCGTGCCGAGCGTGAGCCGGGGCGTCCTGCGGCACGGCCCGGACCGGACCGGACTGCGCGATTCCGCGGCGCGCTTCGCGGACGAGGTGCGCGAGGCGGTCTCCGCAGCCTGAGGGCTGCGGGGGTCCCGGAGCCCGTGAGCCCGGGAGGCGTGCGGGGGAGCCGGGGAGCAATGTTGACGCGATCCTTATCAAAAACCCGGCCGATATGGGGCAAATGTCCTGGTCGTCCGAGGCTGACCAGGACTTTTAGTCCGTTCTCACTGACGGGAGCGGCCAACCCCGCTAGTCTCCGACGAGAGCAAACGCACAGCTCCACCGTGTGTTTGGTCACCGTGTGCGGGGTTACTAGCTCTGCGCCCGGTCCGTATCCGACAGTTCGACATCCGAGGTGACGTAGGCGTGGCTCTTCCGCCCCTTACCCCTGAACAGCGCGCAGCCGCGCTCGAAAAGGCCGCCGCGGCTCGCCGGGAGCGGGCCGAGGTCAAGAATCGACTCAAGCACTCCGGCGCTTCCCTCCACGAGGTCATCAAGCAGGGCCAGGAGAACGACGTCATCGGGAAGATGAAGGTCTCCGCCCTCCTGGAGTCCCTGCCCGGCGTGGGCAAGGTCCGCGCCAAGCAGATCATGGAGCGGCTCGGCATCTCCGAGAGCCGCCGGGTGCGCGGTCTCGGCTCCAACCAGATCGCATCCCTGGAGCGCGAGTTCGGCGGCAGCCCGGCCTGATCGTCCCTCCGGGACGACCGGGCCGTGCTCCCCGTCCACGCGCGCGGCGATTGACTCGCGGTCCGGGCACGCCCGGGAAGCTGGAATAATCGCTCCATGGCTGCAACATCCCGGGGGACGTCCCCCGTACCCCCGGACGCACGTCCGCGGCTGACCGTGCTCTCCGGCCCCTCCGGGGTCGGCAAGAGCACGGTCGTGTCGCACATGCGCAAGGTCCACCCCGAGGTCTGGCTCTCCGTGTCCGCCACCACCCGCAAGCCGCGGCCCGGTGAGAAGCACGGCGTGCACTACTTCTTCGTCACCGACGAGGAGATGGACAAGCTGATCGCCAACGGCGAGCTGCTGGAGTGGGCCGAGTTCGCGGGCAACCGCTACGGCACCCCGCGCGACGCGGTCGTCGAGCGGCTGGAGGCCGGCGAGCCCGTCCTCCTGGAGATCGAGCTGGAGGGCGCCCGCCAGGTCAAGGAGTCGATGTCGGACTCCCTGCTGGTCTTCCTCGCCCCGCCGAACTGGGACGAGCTGGTCCGCCGCCTCACCGGGCGCGGCACCGAGTCGGCCGAGGTCATCGAGCGTCGGCTGGCCGCAGCCAGGGTCGAACTGGCCGCCGAGTCCGAGTTCGACACCACCCTTGTCAACACCTCCGTCGAGGACGTAGCACGTGAGCTGCTAGCCTTGATGGAAGTTGTTTGATCTTTGTCCACTTTTTTCGGGCGCCCCAGAAGACCGGTCCTCCGGGAAGCCGGGTATCCCGGAAGTTTTCGGAAGGTAGAGCGTGTCCTCTTCCATCACCACGCCCGAGGGCATCATCAACCCGCCGATCGATGAGCTGCTTGAGGCCACGGACTCCAAGTACAGCCTCGTGATCTACGCGGCCAAGCGCGCGCGCCAGATCAACGCGTACTACTCCCAGCTCGGCGAAGGCCTGCTGGAGTACGTCGGTCCGCTGGTGGACACCCACGTCCACGAGAAGCCCCTCTCGATCGCCCTGCGTGAGATCAACGCGGGTCTGCTGACCTCCGAGGCCATCGAGGGCCCGGCCCAGTAGGCACAACCAGAGCACCTTCGCCACAGGCCCGACGGGACTCCCGTCGGGCCTGTGGTGTGTGATGGTCCTGTACGCATTCGAACAGAGCGGGGAGCGGTAGTGGTGGAGAAGCCGAGGGTCGTCCTGGGGGTCAGCGGTGGCATCGCCGCCTACAAGGCGTGCGAGCTGCTGCGCCGGCTGACCGAGTCCGGGCACGACGTACGGGTCGTGCCGACGGAGGCCTCGCTGCACTTCGTGGGGGCCGCCACCTGGTCGGCCCTGTCCGGGAACCCGGTCTCCACCGAGGTCTGGGACTCCGTCCACGAGGTCCCGCACGTGCGCATCGGCCAGCACGCCGACCTCGTCGTCGTCGCCCCCGCCACCGCGGACATGCTCGCCAAGGCCGCGCACGGCCTCGCCGACGACCTCCTGACCAACACCCTGCTCACCGCCCGCTGTCCGGTGCTCTTCGCCCCGGCCATGCACACGGAGATGTGGGAGCACCCCGCCACCCAGGAGAACGTCGCCACGCTGCGCCGCCGGGGCGCGGTCGTCCTGGAGCCCGCCGTCGGCCGCCTGACCGGCGTCGACACCGGCAAGGGCCGCTTCCCCGACCCGGTGGAGATCTTCGAGACCTGCCGCCGCGTCCTGGCCAGGGGCGCCGGGGAGCCCGACCTCGCCGGCCGTCACGTCGTGATCAGCGCGGGCGGCACGCGCGAGCCGCTGGACCCGGTCCGCTACCTGGGGAACCGTTCCTCCGGCAAGCAGGGGTACGCGCTCGCGCGCACCGCCCTGGCACGCGGCGCGCGGGTCACGCTCATCGAGGCCAACACCGGCCTGCCCGACCCGGCGGGCGCCGACGTGGTGCGCGTGGGCACCGCCGTGCAACTGCGCGAGGCGGTCCTGAAGGCCGCCGCCGACGCGGACGCGGTGGTGATGGCCGCGGCCGTGGCGGACTTCCGCCCCGAGACGTACGCCACCGGCAAGATCAAGAAGCAGGACGGCCAGGAGCCCGCGCCGCTCGCCCTCGTCCGCAACCCGGACATCCTCGCCGAGGTCGCGGGCGGCACCACCGGGGCCCGGCCGCGGCCCGGCCAGGTGGTGGTCGGCTTCGCCGCCGAGACCGACGACGTACTCGCCAACGGGCGCAAGAAGCTGCTGCGCAAGGGCTGCGACCTGCTCGTCGTCAACGAGGTGGGGGAGCACAAGACCTTCGGCTCCGAGGAGAACGAGGCCGTGGTGCTCGCGGCGGACGGGGCGCAGACCCCGGTCCCGTACGGTCCGAAGGAAGCCCTGGCGGATGTCGTGTGGGATTTGGTCGTTCCCCGGCTGGAAACCGGACGCGCCTGACGCCTCGCGCACCCCTTCGGGAGTGGACAAAGCGTTCGAATCGCCTTTTTCCCTCCCTCGTCCCGTCCTTCTTCCGTGCCGCGCGACGCAGTGCCTCGAATCACACAACCGTGATTCGGTGAGACACGTGGTCCGCTGGGCGGGAGCGACCGATAAAGTGGTCGCGGACCGACGCCGGGCGCAGCTCCCGGCAGGTCCGCCAATGATCAGCCAGCAGCCGCTGCAACCCCAGGGAGCGTTGTGTCCCGTCGTCTCTTCACCTCGGAGTCCGTGACCGAGGGCCACCCCGACAAGATCGCTGACCAGATCAGCGACACGATTCTCGACGCGCTCCTGCGGGAGGACCCGACCTCCCGGGTCGCCGTGGAGACCCTGATCACGACGGGCCTCGTGCACGTCGCGGGCGAGGTCACCACGAAGGCGTACGCGCCGATCGCCCAGCTCGTGCGCGAGAAGATCCTCGACATCGGCTACGACTCGTCCAAGAAGGGCTTCGACGGCGCCTCCTGCGGCGTCTCGGTGTCCATCGGCGCGCAGTCCCCGGACATCGCGCAGGGCGTCGACACGGCGTACGAGAAGCGCGTCGAGGGCGATGAGGACGAGCTCGACAAGCAGGGCGCGGGCGACCAGGGCCTGATGTTCGGCTACGCGTGCGACGAGACCCCGGAGCTGATGCCGCTCCCGATCCACCTCGCGCACCGTCTGTCGCGCCGCCTGTCCGAGGTCCGCAAGAACGGGACGATCCCCTACCTGCGCCCCGACGGCAAGACCCAGGTCACCATCGAGTACGACGGCGACAAGGCCGTCCGTCTCGACACGGTCGTCGTCTCCTCGCAGCACGCGTCCGACATCGACCTGGACTCCCTGCTCGCGCCCGACATCCGCGAGTTCGTCGTCGAGCACGTCCTCAAGCAGCTCGTCGAGGACGGCATCAAGCTGGACACCGAGGGCTACCGCCTGCTGGTGAACCCGACCGGCCGCTTCGAGATCGGCGGCCCGATGGGCGACGCGGGCCTCACCGGCCGCAAGATCATCATCGACACGTACGGCGGCATGGCCCGCCACGGCGGCGGCGCCTTCTCCGGCAAGGACCCGTCCAAGGTCGACCGCTCGGCCGCGTACGCGATGCGCTGGGTCGCCAAGAACGTCGTGGCCGCCGGTCTCGCCTCGCGCTGCGAGGTCCAGGTCGCGTACGCGATCGGCAAGGCCGAGCCGGTCGGTCTCTTCGTCGAGACCTTCGGCACCGCCACCATCGACACCGACAAGATCGAGCACGCCATCGCCGAGGTCTTCGACCTCCGCCCGGCCGCGATCATCCGCGACCTCGACCTGCTGCGCCCGATCTACGCGCAGACGGCCGCGTACGGCCACTTCGGCCGCGAGCTGCCCGACTTCACGTGGGAGCGCACCGACCGCGTGGAGGCCCTGAAGCAGGCCGCCGGCCTGTAGGACCTCACGACGCGCACGGGCATCGCCCGCGCGACGGCCCCACACCGCCCGGACGCGGTGTGGGGCCGTCGTGTTGTCGGGTGCCTGCGGCGCGGGGCGTGAGCGGCACAGCGGCCGGGCTGTCAGTCCCTTCTGGTAGGTATGGGGCTGTGAGCAGCAACGACGAGCAGGGGCAGGACGCGGTGGAGGGGCCGCCCGAGCAGCTGGCGCTGATGCGGGAGTTCCTCCGGCACGAGAAGCAGGTGCCGAAGGCGAAGCCGCGGACGTGGCGGGGGGCGCCGCTGGCCGAGGAGCTGCCCGTCGCGCGCGTCATGGTGAACAAGGGCGTGCTGCACCTCGACCGGTACTTCGACTACGCCGTGACCGAGGAGCTGGACGCCGCCGCCCAGCCGGGGGTGCGGGTGCGGGTGCGGTTCGGGGCCGGCGCGCACCGGGTGCGGGACGGGCGCCGGGAGGGCGGCGGGCTGATCGACGGGTTCGTCGTCGAACGGGTCGCCGAGTCCGACTACCAGGGGCCGCTGGCGGCGCTGGCCCAGGTGGTGTCGCCGGAACCGGTGCTCAGCGCGGAGCTGCTGGGGCTGGCGCGGGCGGTCGCCGACCGGTACGCGGGAAGCCTGGCGGACGTGTTGCAACTGGCCATTCCGCCCAGGAACGCGCGGGCGGAGAAGAAGGACTTCCCGCCGCCGCTGCCCGCGCCCGGGGCTCCCGACGCGGGGAGCTGGGCGCGGTACGAGCAGGGGCCGGCCTTTCTGGAGGCGCTGGCCGGGGGCGGTGCGCCGCGGGCCGTGTGGACGGCGTTGCCGGGGCCGCTCTGGGCCGAGGAGATCGCCCGGGCGGTCGCTGCGACGCTCGCCTCGGGGCGGGGCGCCGTGGTGGTCGTGCCCGACGGGCGGAGCGTGGAGCGGGTGGACGCCGCGCTCGCCGACGTGCTGGGGGCGGGGCGGCACGCGGTGCTCACCGCGGACGCCGGGCCTGAGAAGCGGTACCGGGAGTGGCTCGCCGTGCGGCGGGGGGCCGTGCGGGCGGTGGTCGGGACCAGGTCGGCGATGTTCGCGCCGGTCAGGGACCTGGGGCTGGTCGTGGTGTGGGACGACGGGGACTCCAGCCTGAGTGAACCGCACGCCCCGTTGCCGCACGCCCGGGAAGTGCTGGAGCTGCGGGCGACCCTCGACAAGTGCGCCTTCCTGCTGGGCGGCACGAGTTGCACGGTGGAGGCCGCGCAGTTGGTGGCGAGCGGATGGGCGCGGCCGCTGGCCGCCGCGCGGGAGCAGGTGCGCAGGTCCGCCCCGCTCGTACGGACCGTGGGCGACCAGGAGCTGGCGCGGGACGAGGCGGCGCGGGCGGCACGGCTGCCGAGCCTCGCCTGGCAGACCGTGCGGGAGGGGCTGAAGACCGGTCCCGTCCTGGTGCAGGTACCCCGGCGCGGGTACGTCCCGAGGCTGGCGTGCGAGCGGTGCCGGACGCCCGCCCGGTGCGGGAACTGCGCGGGCCCGCTGGAGGCCCCCGACGCGCAGGACCTGCGGTGCGGGTGGTGCGGGCGGACCGAGAGCGGATGGCGGTGCGCGGAGTGCGGGTTCCACCGGCTGCGGGCGCAGATCGTGGGGGCGCGCAGGACCGCGGAGGAGCTGGGGCGGGCGTTTCCGGCGGTGCCGGTGCGGACGTCGGGGCGCGACCACGTGCTGGACGTGGTGCCGGGGGCTCCGGCGCTGGTCGTGAGCACGCCGGGGGCCGAGCCGGTCGCCGAGGGCGGGTACGCGGCGGCGCTGCTGCTCGACGGCTGGGCCATGCTCGGCCGGCCCGACCTGCGCGCCGGGGAGGACGCGCTGCGGCGGTGGATCGCGGCGGCCTCGCTGGTACGGGGCCAGGAGGCGGGCGGGGTCGTGGTCGTCGTCGCCGAACCGACGCTGCGGCCGGTGCAGGCACTGGTGCGCTGGGACCCCGTGGGGAACGCGCAGCGAGAACTGGCCGAGCGGGCCGAGCTGGGCTTCCCGCCGGTGTCGCGGATGGCGGCGGTCAGCGGGCGGGCGGAGGACGTGGAGGAGTTCCTGCGGGTCGCGGAACTGCCCGCCGAGGCAGAGGTGTTGGGGCCGATCCCGCTGCCGGTGACGGAGGCGGGGAGGCCGCGCCGGGCGCAGGACCCGCCGGTGGGGGAGCGGTGGGAGAGGGCGCTGGTGCGGGTGCCGCAGGGGAGGGGGGCGGCGTTGGCGTCGGCGTTGAAGGTGGCGCAGGCGGCGCGGCTGGCGCGGGGAGGCGGGGGCGAGGGGGTGCGGATCCGGGTGGACCCGCCGGACATCGGCTGAGGGTGCGTACGTACAGGAACCGGCCGCCCGTGACGGGACTGACCGGAAGCCTTCCGGGCGTGCGGGCAGCGGCGGGGCCGGGGCGGCCCCCGGTCCGCCCCCGCCTCCCGCTCCGGGGGCGGTTGCCCGCAGGGCACGCCGTCAGGGGCACGGGAACGGCGCCACCAGCCACCACACGGGCCCGCGCGGAACCCGGCGAGCGCCCCGAGGCGGCGTGCCGAGGCCCCCGCCGGAAGACGGCGAGGGCCTTGCGGGGGAGGGGGGTCAGCCGTTGCGGGGGCTGAGGAAGGGCGGCGGCAGGGGACGGGAATCCTCGCGGAGCGCCTGGCTGGAGGCTGACGGCTGCGGCGGCATCGACCGCGCCGCGGGCACCGCCGGGAGCATGCCCGGCATCGTCCGCGTCACCGTCGGAGCCGGCGCGGTCGTGACCGCCCCGTTCGACGCCGCGGCGGCGGGGGCGGGGGAGACCGGGCCCCCGGAGGACGCGGCATCCGTGCTGTTCGGATCCTGGGCGGCGGAGGCCGCAGCCCCGGTCCCGGCGGCGGACTGTGCGGCCGCCCGGCGTACGCCGTACCGGCGGTGCACCGCCTGCTTGGTGACCCCGAGCGCCGAACCCACCGCGTCCCACGAGAACCCGAGCGAGCGGTCGAAGTCCACGGCGGCGGTCACCAGGGTCTCGACGCTGTCCCGCAGTTCCTGCGCGAGGCGGACGGTCGGGGCAGGGGCCCGCCCGTACACGACGAAGCCCGTGGAGGGACCCGATCGGCGCGGGCGGTAGACGTTGCCCAACTGGGCGGTGAGGGTACGCAGTGCGTCCACCTGCCGGCGGACCCGCTCGATGTCCCGTACCAACAGGTGCAGGCTGGCCCGCGCTTGGGCGTCATGGGTTGCGTGGTCGGCCATGAAAAAGCCTCTCGAACCGGCGTTGAGTGAAGAAGGACGAAGAAGGACGGGGCCGTCAGGTTGGCGACCCGTTTCGGTCAATCTCTTTTGACCAACGCGCCACCCGGCGTTGTGGTCACGCTCCAGGGGCGCGTCCGCATATGCGCGGGGCGCACGGACATGCGTACGCCCCCGGCCTCCGGAGCGTTCGAGGGCGTCGGGGGTCCGCCCGCCCCGCCGCCGCGGTCGCCCCCCGGAGCGGTCCGGGGGCCGCGCCCCTAGACTGGTGCGCTGCCCGCGTCCACAGGTCCGTCGGGCCGTTCCTTCGCCCGAACGAGAGGCTCGCCACCCATGAAGCTCGTCTTCGCCGGTACCCCCGAGGTCGCCGTCCCCGCCCTGGACGCCCTGATCGACTCGCGGCACGAGGTCGTCGCCGTGGTCACCCGGCCCGACGCCCCGGCCGGCCGCGGCCGGCGTCTCGTCGCGAGCCCGGTCGCGGAGCGCGCGCAGGAGGCGGGCATCGAGGTGCTCAAGCCGGTGAAGCCGCGCGACGAGGAGTTCCAGGCGCGGCTGCGCGAGATCGGCCCGGACTGCTGCCCGGTCGTCGCGTACGGCGCGCTGCTGCCCAAGTCCGCGCTGGAGATCCCCGCCCACGGCTGGGTCAACCTGCACTTCTCCCTCCTGCCCGCCTGGCGCGGCGCGGCCCCCGTGCAGCACGCGGTGATGGCGGGCGACGAGGTGACCGGCGCGTCCACCTTCCAGATCGAGCAGGGCCTCGACTCGGGGCCGGTGTACGGGGTGGTCACCGAGGACGTACGGCCGAGCGACACCAGTGGCGACCTGCTGACCCGGCTGGCCTTCGCCGGGGCGGGGCTGCTGGTGGCGACCATGGACGGCATCGAGGACGGTTCGCTGAAGCCCGTCGCGCAGCCCGCCGACGGCATCACGCTCGCTCCGAAGATCACCGTCGAGGACGCGCAGGTCGACTGGGCGGCCCCGGCGCTGCGCGTCGACCGGATCGTGCGCGGCTGCACGCCCGCACCCGGCGCGTGGACCGTCTTCCGCGGCGAGCGCCTGAAGCTGGTGCAGACGGCCCTGGTCGCCGACCGCACCGACCTCGCCCCCGGCGAGCTGTCCGCGGGCAAGAACAACGTGTACGCCGGCACCGGTTCGCACGCCGTCGAGCTGCTCTGGGTGCAGCCGCAGGGCAAGAAGCCGATGCGGGCCGCCGACTGGGCGCGCGGTGTGCGCATCACCGACGGCGAGCTGCTGACCAGGGCCGCGTCCGCCTGAGCGGGCCGCCCGCCGAGAGAGACCGACGTAACCTGAGGGGGAACCACCCTTCACTCAAGCGGAGCACCTTTTGAGCGACCAGAAGTCCCAGCAGAACCGTCCCCGCAAGCAGGGCGGGCCGGGCACCAAGCCGCCGGGCGGTAAGCCGCAGGGCAAGCAGCCGTACAGGCCCCACCGCAAGCCGGAGAAGGACCCGGTCCGCTTCCTCGCCTTCGAGGCGCTGCGCGCGGTCGACGAGCGGGACGCGTACGCGAACCTGGTGCTGCCGCCGCTGCTGAAGAAGGCCCGCGAGAAGAACGAGGGCTTCGACGGCCGCGACGCCGCGCTCGCCACCGAGCTGGTCTACGGCACGCTGCGCCGCCAGGGGACGTACGACGCGATCGTCGCGGCCTGCATCGACCGGCCGCTGCGCGAGGTGGACCCGCCGGTCCTGGACGTGCTCGCGCTCGGCGCGCACCAGCTCCTCGGCACCCGCATCCCGACCCACGCGGCCGTCTCGGCGAGCGTGGACCTGGCCCGACTGGTGCTCGGCGAGGGGCGCGCGAAGTTCGTCAACGCGGTGCTCCGCAAGATCTCCCGGCAGGACCTGGACACCTGGGTGGAGCAGGTCGCCCCGCCGTACGACGAGGACGCCGAGCAGCACCTCGCCGTCGTGCACTCGCACCCGCGCTGGATCGTCTCCGCCCTGTGGGACGCGCTGGGCGGCGGCCGGGCGGGCATCGAGGACCTCCTCGAAGCGGACAACGAACGCCCCGAGGTGACGCTGGTCGCCCGCCCCGGCCGGTCCACGACCGAGGAGCTCCTGGACGTCCTGGGCGAGGAGTCCGGGCTGCCGGGGCGCTGGTCGCCGTACGCGGTGCGGATGGCCGAGGGCGGCGAACCGGGTGCGCTGGACGCCGTACGGGACGGCCGGGCCGGCGTCCAGGACGAGGGCAGCCAGCTCGTCGCCGCCGCCCTGGCGAACGCCCCCGTCGAGGGCCGGGACGAAAGGTGGCTGGACGGCTGCGCGGGCCCCGGCGGCAAGGCGGCGCTGCTCGCGGCGCTGGCCACCGGACGCGGGGCGGTGCTGCTGGCCTCCGAGAAGCAGCCGCACCGGGCGCGGCTGGTGGAGCAGGCGCTGGCGGGCAATCCCGGGCCCTACCAGGTCATCGCCGCGGACGGAACGCGTCCGCCGTGGCTGCCGGGGACCTTCGACCGCGTCCTGGTGGACGTGCCGTGCTCGGGGCTCGGTGCGCTGCGCCGGCGGCCCGAGGCGCGGTGGCGGCGGCGGCCGGAGGACCTGGAGGGGTTCGCGCCGTTGCAGCGGGGACTGCTGCGGGAAGCGCTGAAGGCCGTGCGCGTCGGCGGTGTGGTGGGGTACGCGACGTGCTCGCCGCATCTCGCGGAGACGCGGACCGTCGTGGACGACGTGATCCGGGGACGCGGTGCGGGCAACGAGCCGTTCGAGGTGGAGTGGGTGGACGCGCGGCCGCTGATGCCGGGGGTCTCCGCACTGGGGGACGGCCCCGACGTACAGCTGTGGCCGCACGTGCACGGCACGGACGCGATGTACCTGGCGGTGCTGCGGCGCGTGGCGTAGGGGACGCCGCCCCTCGGCGGCGGCGGGGCGGCGGGCGCGCCTCGCGGGCGGCCGGGGGGACGCGGCGCCGACGGTCCCGCGGGGGCCGTCGTGCGGGCGGGCGCCGGGGGACCGGCCCCGTCCGTGAAGTCCCGCACGGCATGGCAGTCTTGGGGCATGGCAGCGCAGATCAATCCCAGCATCCTGTCCGCGGACTTCGCCCGGCTCGCCGAGGAGGCCCGGGCCGTCGAGGGCGCCGACTGGCTCCACGTCGACGTCATGGACAACCACTTCGTCCCCAATCTCACCCTCGGCGTCCCGATCGTGGAATCGCTCAGCAGGGCCACGGACATTCCGCTGGACTGCCACCTCATGATCGAGGACCCGGACCGGTGGGCCCCGCAGTACGTGGAGGCGGGTGCGGGGTCGGTCACCTTCCACGCGGAGGCGGCCGCCGCCCCCGTCCGCACCGCCCGCGAGATCCGCGCCAAGGGCGCCCGCGCCTCCATGGCGCTCAAGCCCGCGACGCCCGTCGAGCCGTACGAGGACCTGCTCCCCGAGCTCGACATGCTGCTGATCATGACGGTTGAGCCGGGCTTCGGCGGGCAGTCGTTCCTGGACATCATGCTGCCCAAGATCCGCCGCACCCGGCAGCTCATCGCCAAGCACGGCCTCCAGCTCTGGCTCCAGGTGGACGGCGGGGTCTCCGCCTCCACCATCGAGCGCTGCGCCGAGGCGGGCGCGGACGTCTTCGTGGCGGGTTCGGCCGTCTACACCACGGACGACCCGGCGGCCGCCGTGCGCATGCTGCGCCACCAGGCCGAGGAGGCCACCGCGAAGGCTCCCTGGGCCTGCGCCCACTGAACGTCGCCGCAGCATCGGGGCGGCCACGGTAACAAGACGGCAAAATGAACGTGGGCCCGCAGGGCTGATCAAGGTCCGTCGCATCTGACAGGATGAACGACGAACCATTGTGTGAAAGTGAACCAAGGTTAAGGAGATCGCGGTGTCTGCGATGTCAGCGGGCCGGTCGGCCATGCGGATGGGACCCGCTGAACTGGTGCAGGCGGCGGCCATGGCCCGCCGCTTCTACCTGGAGGGCAAGTCCAAGATCCAGATCGCCGAGGAGTTCGGCGTCAGCCGTTTCAAGGTGGCCCGGGTGCTGGAGACCGCCCTGGAACGCGATCTCGTACGGATCGAGATCCGTGTCCCGGCCGAACTGGACGCGGAGCGTTCCGACGCCCTGCGCGCCCGGTACGGCCTGCGGCACGCGGTCGTCGTCGAGTCCCCGGCGGACGCGGCCGACGACGCCCCCGATCCGGAGAACCTGGGCGAGGTCGCCGCCGACCTGCTGGGCGAGCTGGTGAACGAGGGCGACGTGCTCGGGCTCGCCTGGGGGCGCTCCACCATCCACATGGCCGCCGCCCTCCACCACCTGCCGCCGTGCACGGTCGTCCAGCTCACCGGCGTGTACGACGCCGGGACCGCCGAGCGCGGCTCGGTCGAGGCGGTCCGGCGGGCCGCCCAGGTCTCCGGCGGCGAGGCCCACCCCATCTACGCGCCGATGCTGCTCCCCGACCCGGCGACGGCCGCCGCCCTGCGCAACCAGACGGGCATCGCCCGCGCCTTCGACTACTTCGACAAGGTGACGGTGGCGTGCGTGTCCATCGGGTCGTGGGAGCGGGGCATCTCCACCGTGCACGACATGCTCACCGACGAGGAGCGCGCGCACTACGCCTCCCTGGGCGTCGCCGCCGAGACCTCCGCGCACCTCTTCGACGCCCAGGGCCGCCGGGTCGGCCGGGACCTCGGCGAGCGCTGCATCACCGTCGAGGCGGACCGGCTCCGCCGCATACCCGAGGTCGTCGCCATCGCGGGCGGGCTGCGCAAGGCCGCGGCCATCGACGCGGTGCTGCGCTCCGGGCTCGTGACGAGCCTGGTCACCGACACCGCGGCGGCCGACTACCTGCTGAGCGCGGGCGGCCCGCCGCCGCGCCCGGCGCTGGACCGCGCGGACCCGGACGACTGAGCGGCACCGGGCGCGGCCGCACGCGGTTTCCGCCGTACGAGGAAGGGGGCGACCGGCGAGCTGCCGGCCGCCCCCTTTCTCGTACCCCCGGGGCGCCGGGGGCCGGGCAGCGCCCCGGAAGCGGCGGCCGGTCTGCCTGCCGGCCGGGCCCGGCGGAGGCCTCAGCCCTTGGAGCATCGGCCAGAGCAGGGGCGCGGCACCTGGAGGATCACCCCGGGGCGCGGAACCGGGCACTCGTGGGACAATCAAGTACGTGCGTTTTCCCCCGGGCTGAAATGCCCCGGGGCCAACACCGAACGACTGGATGTTCCGCGCGTGCGTTTCCTCAACGATCTCAAGCCGCCGTACGACCTCACGTACGACGACGTCTTCATGGTGCCGAGCCGCTCCGCGGTCGGTTCCCGCCAGGGAGTGGACCTCTCCGCCCCCGACGGCACCGGCACCACGATCCCGCTGGTCGTCGCCAACATGACCGCCATCGCCGGCCGGCGCATGGCGGAGACGCTGGCCCGCCGCGGCGGCCTCGTCGTCATCCCGCAGGACATCCCGATCGAGGTCGTCACCGAGGTCGTGGCCTGGGTCAAGACCCGCCACCTCGTCCTCGACACGCCGATCGTGCTGGCCCCGACCCAGACCGTCGCCGACGCGCTGTCCCTGCTGCCCAAGCGGGCGCACAACGCCGGTGTCGTCGTGGACGACGAGCAGCGGCCGGTCGGTGTCGTCACCGACCAGGACCTCGCCGGGGTCGACCGCTTCACGCAGCTCTCCGAGGTCATGTCCAAGGACCTGGTGCTCCTGGACGCCGACATCGACCCGCGCGAGGCCTTCAACAAGCTGGACGGCGCCAACCGCCGCTACGCCCCGGCCGTGCACCGGGACGGCCGCCTCGCGGGCATCCTGACGCGCAAGGGCGCGCTCCGCGCCACCCTCTACACCCCGGCCGTCGACGCCGACGGCAAGCTGCGCATCGCCGCCGCCGTCGGCATCAACGGCGACGTCGCGGGCAAGGCCAAGCAGCTCCTGGACGCCGGCGTCGACACCCTGGTCGTCGACACCGCGCACGGCCACCAGGAGTCGATGATCGCCGCGGTCAGGGCCGTGCGCGCCCTCGACCCGCAGGTGCCGATCGTGGCGGGCAACATCGTCGCCGCGGAGGGCGTGAAGGACCTGATCGAGGCAGGCGCCGACATCATCAAGGTCGGCGTGGGCCCCGGTGCCATGTGCACCACCCGCATGATGACCGGCGTCGGCCGGCCGCAGTTCTCCGCCGTCATGGAGTGCGCGGCCGAGGCCAGGAAGCACGGCAAGCACGTCTGGGCCGACGGCGGCGTGCGGCACCCGCGCGACGTGGCGATGGCGCTCGCCGCCGGTGCGTCCAACGTCATGATCGGCTCCTGGTTCGCGGGGACCTACGAGAGTCCCGGCGACCTCCAGCAGAGCGCCGACGGCCGCTGGTACAAGGAGTCCTTCGGCATGGCCTCCGCCCGCGCGGTCAAGAACCGCACGAGCGAGGAGTCGGCGTACGACCGGGCCCGCAAGGCGATCTTCGAGGAAGGCATCTCGACGTCGCGGATGTTCCTGGACCCGGCCCGCCCGGGTGTCGAGGACCTGATCGACTCGATCGTGGCCGGGGTGCGGTCCTCCTGCACCTACGCCGGGGCCGCCTCCCTGGAGGAGTTCGCCGAGAAGGCCATCGTCGGTGTGCAGAGCGCCGCCGGTTACGCCGAGGGCAAGCCGCTGCACGCAAGCTGGAGCTAGTGCGCGTCGTCCGTGTACGGGCCCGCCTTCCCGTGTCCGGGGAGGCGGGTCCGTGGCGTCCGGCGGGCGGGGACAGCGTCCCGGTGCGACGCGGACACGGACGACGACAGGAGGGGGAGCCGCATTGATCCGGGTGCTGCTGGCCGACGACGAGGCGATGATCCGGGCCGGGGTGCGGGCCATCCTTTCGTCGGCGGACGACATGGAGATCGTCGCCGAGGCGGGTGACGGGCACGAGGCCGTCGAGCTCGGCCTCAAGCACCGGCCCGACGTGTGCCTCCTCGACGTCCGGATGCCCCGGGTCGACGGGCTCAGGGCGGCCGAGGAACTGCGGCGGGTCCTGCCGGAGGCGGCCGTCGTCATGCTGACGACGTTCTCCGAGGACGAGTACATCGCGAGCGCGCTGGGCTCGGGAGCCGCCGGATTCGTCCTCAAGTCCGGGGACCCGCGCGAACTGGTCGCCGGGGTGCGGGCCGCCGCCGAGGGCGGCGCGTACCTCTCGCCCACGGTCGCCCGCCGGGTCCTCACCCACTTCGGTTCCGGGCAGCTCGGCAGGCGGAGCGCGGCCCGGGCCCGCGTCGGCGAACTCACCGCGCGGGAGCGGGAAGTGCTCGCCCTCGTCGGAGCCGGGCTCTCCAACGCGGAGATCGCCCGTCGGCTGCACGTCGTCGAGGGCACGGTGAAGGCGTACGTCAGCCGGATCCTCGCCCGGCTCGGCCTCCGGAACCGGGTCCAGGCGGCGATCCTCGCGTACGAGGCGGGCCTCGTCCGGGAGGAGTGACCCGGGCCGCCGCCCGTGGCAAGCTGGAGGAAGGACCGCTGTGGGCGGTTTGGGGAGGCTTGATACGGGGAGGGGGTGGTAAATCCGCGATGCGAGGGTGGTGTTGAATAAATTAGCGGTGCGTGACCACGCATGGCCCGCGGCTGTCCGGGTACACGCGCCCTGCGCTGATATACCGATGAAGGGGAGGACACCGTGTCCATGGCGACCGCAGTCCCGACGGGAACCACGCGAGGAGTGACCGAGACCGCGCCCGCGGAGAGGGAACTTCCGTACGTGGCGAACCCGTCGGAGGTAGCCCCGAAGGACGCCCGTGAGCTGTCCAGGCTTTTCTTCGCCCGGCTCGCAGTCCTCGAAGAGGGCACGCACGAGTACCAGTACGCGCGCAACACCCTGATCGAGCTCAACCTGGCCCTGGTCAAGTACGCGGCGACCCGCTTCCGCAACCGCGCCGACCAGATGGAGGACATCGTCCAGGTCGGCACGATCGGCCTGATCAAGGCGATCGACCGGTTCGAGCTGACCCGTGAGGTCGAGTTCGCCACCTTCGCCATGCCGTGCATCGTCGGCGAGATCAAGCGGTTCTTCCGCGACACCAGCTGGTCCGTGCACGTGCCGCGTCGCCTCCAGGAGCTGCGGATAGACCTCGCGAAGGCGTCCGACGTGCTGTTCCAGCAGCTCGACCGGGCCCCGACGACCAGCGAACTCGCCGCCTACCTCGACATGGAGGAGGACGAGATCGTCGAGGGTCTCGTCGCCTCCAACGGTTACACGGCGGGCTCCATCGACATCCCGCTCGACGACGGCGCGGACTCCGGTGCGCAGACCCTCGCCGACCGCCTCGGCGACACCGACGCCGACATGGAGATCGTCGAGAACGTCCAGGCGCTCAAGCCCCTCATCGACGAGCTGGACGAGCGCGACAGGCGCATCCTGAGCATGCGGTACGGCGCGGAGATGACCCAGTCGCAGATCGGGGCCGAGCTGGGCGTGTCCCAGATGCAGGTGTCCCGGCTGCTGACGCGCATCACCAAGCGGCTGCGCGAAGGACTGCTTGTCCAGGAGTGAGTGCGGAGAAGCATCGAAAGGGCCCGGATCCGCTCGCTTGCGGGATCCGGGCCCTTTTTCACGTCCACTCTCCGTCCGCTTCCGCTGACGTGGCCGCCGTCGACGTCCGCGTCAGCGCCGGTTCCTGACCGGCTCGGTGCGTGCGCACCGGGTGTGTGCGTACGGTTCCGGGGCCGCCCGTCCCGCGCCTCAGCAGACCGCGTCCGCCGGGCGGAGCCAGGTGGCCCGCACCTGCTTGCCGTCCGGCAGGGGACGCACCTCCACCTGACCGGCCAGGCGCTGCACCATGTGCCAGCCGAAGCCGCCTCCGCCCGCGAAGTCCGGCTCCCGGGGGACCGGCGGCTCCCGGCTGGAGTCCTCCATGTCGATCACGAGCTGTTCCTTGCCGACGCGCAGCCGCAGCCGCCACCAGCCGGACGTGTGCCGTACGGCGTTGGTGACCAGTTCGCTCACCACCAGCAGGACCGCGTCGAGATCGGCCCAGGGGCAGTGCTGGGCGAGATACACGGCGGCGGCGTCTCGGGCGGTGGCACTGTCTCCCTGCGCTCCTTGCGGTGAATCCAGGACAACCACGGGCGGCTCCTCAGTCATCAACCGCTCGCATACCCCGACATCACCCACTCATCGCCCCCGTGCCCGTTCAGTTGTGCACGCTCTCGGCGAAGGCCGCCTCGGGGTCGGCGTAGGTGCGGAAGACCTCGTCCAGACCGGTGATGCGGAATATCTTCGCCACCATCGGCGTGATCCCCGTGACGACGATCTCCGCGCTCGCGGCCTGCGCCACCTTCCGCGCGATGACCAGCATCGTCACCCCGCTGGAATCGAAGAAGGTCACTTCGGAGAGGTCCATCACCAGCAGGTCGCCGGGGGCCGGCGAGAGCCCGTTCAGCGCCGTGCGCAGCCGGGGGGAGTTGTCGAAGTCCAGGTCGCCCGCGACGGCCAGCACCACGCCGGCGTCGCGGCCCCGGACCGTGACGGTCCGCACGTCGACGGTCAGTTCGCGGGCGGGGGGAAGGTCAGGGTTCATGCGCTGTCCTCGCGGGTTCTGCGGACGGTCAGGGCCACGGTGTCGTCCGGGTGCAGGATCACCGTGTGCATGTCGGCGGCGATCGCGCCGGGGATCTTCTCTATGGGCAGGTGGCGGTGGGCGCGGGCGGCCTCCAGGAGTCGCTGCTCGCCCTCGCGGGGGTCGCGGCGGCTCTCGGTCAGGCCGTCGGTGTAGAGGACCAGGAGGTCGCCGGGGGCCAGCTCCTCGTACAGGAGCTGCTCACTGCCGGGCAGGGGGTAGCCGATGCCCCGGCCGCGTACCTCCAGGTACTCGGCGCGGCCGTCCGCGCGCACCACCAGGGCGGGCGGGTGACTGCCGTTGGCGAGGGAGAAGGCGCCGCCCCGCGGGTCGATCCTGGCCAGCAGGACGGTCGCCATCAGGTCGCGGTCGAAGGGCAGCAGGATCTCGTCCGTGCGGGCCACGATCGACTCCAGCGGGTGGCCCTCCAGTGCCAGGGTGCGCACCGCGTGGGTGACGTTGAGGGCGCTGCGGGTGCTGGTGACGCCGTGGCCGAGGGCGTCGACGAGGGTGATGTGGACGCGGCCGTCGGGGAGCAGGAACCAGTCGTAGAGGTCGCCGCCGGTCGGCGCGTCGGTGCCCGCCGGTTCGTAGTGCACCGCCATCTCCAGGCCGGGCACCCGTACCGGCGAGGGCCGCAGGGCGTCCTCCAGCTCGCGCAGCATCTGGCCATGCGCGCGCCGCAACTGCTCGTCCCGTTCCTCCAGTTGCACGTAGAGGGCCAGTACGCCGCTGTTGGTCTCGGCCAGTTCGTGCTTGAGGCGCTTGTGGTCCTCGGCGAGCGCGTCGGCCCGGGCGACCGCGGCCCGCAGCTCCTCCTCCAGGAGTTCCGTCGTCCCCGGCGTCCCGCCGCCCTGCGCCGGAATCGTGGCCCGGGGGTGCGGCAGCCGCCACACGGCCGCCGCGTCCGCCATCCGCTCGGCGGGCAGCGGCAGGTCCCGCAGCTCCTTCGGCGACGGCGGGCGCGGCGCCAGCGGCGTGCGCAGCCGTACGGTCAGCACCGCCTCGTCGTCCTGCGGGCCGGCCTCCCGGGTGGCGTGCAGCGTGACCGAGCGGCCCGCGCCCAGCTCCTCCGCGGCCACCTGTGTCACCGCCAGCGCCAGCCGGGCGCGCTGCTCGACCGGCAGGTCCAACTGGTGGGCGAGGCGGCGCAGGGTGGTGCGCAGCCCGGGCAGGGAGTGGTGGGTGGTGCTGTGGGGGATCATGCGTCTCTCTTCGGAGCGGGCGCGGGCCCGCCCTGCGGGATCGGGGCGCCGGCCGGGGCCTGCGCGCCGGTCGCGAGCACGGTGGCGTCGTCGCGGCCGCGCCGGAAACCGTGGGCGAGCGAGGCCACCAGCAGGGGCGGCGGCAGGCGCAGCAGGAACGGGGAGGGGTCGTGCGTCCAGCGGGGGTCGATGCCGTCGCTGTGCAGGACCAGCGTCGAGCCCGGCGGCACCGGGATCCGCCGCACCCGGGGCCGCGGCATGTTCCAGCCGACCACGCCCGGCTGGCCGGTCGTCCGTGAGCGCACGCCGTCGAAGCCGACCGTCTGGGCCCGCACATTGCCCACCGAGCAGTGGTCGGCGTCCCCGTCGGGCCGCAGCCGCAGCAGCCCCACGGCCGCGCCCCGGGTGTGCCGCAGCGCCCGGTGCAGGGCGGACAGCAGCTCGGGCAGCGGCGGTTCGGGGGCGCGGCGGAACGCGCGCAGGGCGGTGTCGGCGGCCTCCTCGGCGGCCTCGCCGTGCCCGAGGCCGTCCACGACCACGACGGTGCGCCGCCCCGCCCCGGCGTCGGCGACCGCCCAGCCGTCGCCGCAGCTGTGCTCGCCCTCCACCGGCAGGCACAGGGCCGCCAGTTCGGGGCCGGGGGGAGGCGGGGCTCCGGGGGCGAAGACGCGGGCGCAGACCAGGGTGCCCCCGCCCGGCCTCGTGCGCAGGGAGAATTCGGAGGCGATGCGGCGGACCGCGCCGAGGCCCGAGCCCAGCGTGTTCGTGGTGGTCCAGCCGTCCGTGAGGGCGGCCTCCAGGTCGGGGATGCCGGGGCCGCGGTCGGTGGCGAGTATCTCCACGCCGGGGCACAGCGGCAGGGGCTGCACGAACACCGAGCCGTCCTGGGCGTGCTTGGCGATGTTGCTGGCCAGTTCGCTGGCGAGGACCGCGGCCCGCTCGGGCAGTGACCCCGGCAGCCCGCTGTCCTCGGCGGCGCGGCGGGCCGTGGCGGCGGCCAGGTGGACGGCGCTGTAGTGGTCGATCCGGACGCGGGTGGCGACGGCCGCGCCGAACCTGCCGCCGGACCCGGTCCCCCCGGGAGCCGGGCCGGCGGGTGTCGCCGCCTCGCCCTGCATCAGCGTCCGTTCCAGCGGGTGGCGACGACCGTGGTGCCCTCGCCGGCGTGGCTGTGCACGGCGAACTCGTGCATCAGGCGCCGGGCCCCGCCCAGGCCGTGGCCCAGGCCGGCGCCGGTGGTGTAGCCGTCGGTCAGCGCCGCCTCCAGGTCCGGGATGCCCGGGCCGTCGTCGCGCATGACCAGCCGCAGGCCGGTGCGGCCGCCCTCGCGCACCTGCTCCACGGTGAGACTGCCGCCGCCGCCGTGGATGTAGGCGTTGCGGGCCAGTTCGCTGGCGGCGGTGACGATGCGGGTCTGGTCGACCAGGCCGAAGCCCACCTCGACGGTGGCCGCCCGTACCGCATGACGGACCGTCAGGAGGTCTTCCTCGGTGACGACCTGGTACGTCTGCGCGCCGCCGTCGCTGCCTCCGCCGTCCCGCTCGGGGTGCGCGGCTCTGCTGAGCTGTTCATCGTAGAGAGTCACGAGGGGCCTCCCCAGGCGGCTGGGGCATGCGCTGCCAGCCCAGCGCGACGAGACCCGCTTCCGCGTTGAGGGCCGTCTCCACGCCGGTCAGTTGCAGTCCGAGTTCGACCAGGGTGATCGCCACGGCGGGCCGCATGCCCGCCACGATCACCCGGGCGCCCAGCAGCCGTGACATGGTGGTGAGTTCCATCAGCATGCGGGCCACGAAGGAGTCGACGAGCTCCAGCCGGGAGATGTCGATCAGCACGCCGCGCGCCGCGTCGCTGACGATCCGCTCGGTCAGCTCGTCGGTGAACGCCATCGCCGACTTGTCGTCCAGCTCGTTCAGCAGACCGGTCACCAGCACGTCGCCGAGCCGCAGGATCGGCACCCCGCCGTCCCGGGGGTAGGGGGTGCTCACGGCCCCGCCGGTGCGTGCGGCGTCGGGACCGACGGCTGGTCGGTGAGGCGTACCGCGGCGGTCAGGGCGTCGGCGAGCGTCGAGTGGGTCAGGATGGTGGAGAGGTCGATGCCGAGCTGGGCGATGGTCTGCGCGATCGGCGGCCGGATGCCGGAGATGACGCAGTCCGCGCCCATCAGCCGCACCGCGTTCACCGTGTGCATCAGGTGCTGGGCGACGGCGGTGTCCACGGCCGGGACGCCGGTGATGTCGATGATGGCGACCCGCGCCTCGTTGTCCTGGATGGCCTGCAGGAGGTTCTCCATCACGACCTGGGTGCGGGCCGTGTCCAGGGTGCCGATCAACGGCACCGCGAGGACGTGGTGCCACAGACGCACGACCGGGGTGGACAGCTCCATCAACTGGTTCGACTGGCGCTGGATGATCTCCTCGCGGCCCTCGACGTACGTCTCGAAGGAGAGCGCGCCCGCCGCGTCCAGCAACCGGTTCACCAGGACCGCCGCGTCGAACAGCTCGCGGGAGTCCGCGGTGGTGTGCTGCACCGCCTCCAGCAGCGCCTCCTTCAGGGACAGCACCGCGAGCGACGTCGCCGTGGGCGTCGCGCCCGCGCGGGCCCGGCGCAGCGACAGCTCTATGACCGTTCTGCGCAGTTCGTGCTGGGAGGCCACGAGCTGTCGCACCGGCACGTCGCTGGCGAGGCCCGCGCCGAGGGCGGCGATCAGCAGATCCGCCTCCTCGCGCAGTTCGTACTCGCCCAGGGCGACGCCCAGGGTCGACTGCTCCAGCTGGAGCCGGACCCAGCGATCCGCGATCTCCTGCTCCCGTTCGCGCAGGGCGTCCAGAAGACGGTCCCGCACGGTGGTCTCGCTGGTACTCAACCCTCACCTCTCGCCGTTGGCATCGCTTGCCGGGCGGCAGCCTGCCGGAGCTGCCGGTCGCCCGGGCTTTCAGCCGAACGATGGTAGTCGCACCGGCCGAACGGCCCGCACCACGCAGCCCACGGGGCCCCGGTTACCCCGCCCGCCGCGGAACATGCGCATCGCCGCCGCCCCGAATCGACGGGCTTCCGGCGGGCTGTCGGCGGACTTCGGCGGGCGAAGGAGATCCGGCTCACGCCGACGCCCGACGGCGGCGAACGAGATCCGGCTCACGCCGGCGCCCGCCCGGCGCCCCCCAGCAGTTTCGCCAGGGCTTCCGCCACCGCCGTCGCGATCAGCGCGTGCCCCGTGTCATCGGGGTGCAGGCCGTCGGCCAGGTGCTCCGGTCCCAGCAGTCCGCGTCCGGGCAGCAGGGCCAGCCGGTCGTCCCCGGCCGCCGCCTCCTCCCGTACGGCCTCCTCCAGTGCCGCGCGCAGCGCGCCCAGGGTGGCGCCTGCCGCGTTCGGGGCGTCCTCGGCGGCGGGGCGCAGCACGGGGGAGACCACCAGGAGCGGGGTGTCCGGATGGCCCCGGCGCACGAGGGCCAGGAAGGAGCGCGTCGTCTCGCGCAGCAGCGGTACGTCGAAGGGGGCGCGCCCCCAGCAGTTGGTGCCGAACGCCAGCGTCAGGGCGTCCGCCGGGAGCCCGGCGAGCTGCTGCGCCACCGCGAGCTCGGCCCGTCCCGCGCCCGCGTGCCCGAGGTTGACCGGCTCCAGGCCGAGCAGGCGGCCCGCGGCGGCCGGCCAGGCATGGGCGGGGCGGGTGGACCACCAGCCCTCGGTGATGGAGTCGCCGTGCACCACCCAGCGGGGGCGGGCGGGGGCCGGGGCGATCCGGCCGCCCAGGGCGCGTACCGCGAGCAGGCGGGGCGACCGGGTCTCGGGCGGGTAGAGGGTGAACGGTCCGGCGGGGAGGGGTGCGGGGCGGCCGGTGGCGGGCGGGAGGCCGATGCGTACGACCGACTCCTCCTCGGCCGGGTCGGCCAGCACCTCGGTGAGCTGTACGCCGCCCGCCCAGAGCCCGAAGGCGTGCGGGACCTCTCCCGGCTCGGCCCGGAAACGCACCTCCACGCTCGTCGTCCCGTACGCGAGGAAGTCCAGCGTGACGCCGACCGGCACCCGGGCCCGCTCCAGCACGTCCCACGGCAGCCGGTCCAGGTCGGCCGGGTCGGCCCGCAGCGGCAGGCCGTCCTCGTCGCGCCAGGCCACCCCGCGCAGAAAGGGTCCGGCGTCCAGCCAGGTCATCGGGGCCTCCCTCGGTCCGTCCCCGACACCCTGCCCCACCCGGGGGCTCGAACACGAGTGCGTCGTCCCGCACCGGCCGCGCCCCCGTCCCGCACCGGCCCCACGCCTTCCGCGTACCGGACATAAGGGAAATCGAAAAAGGGGGCGCAACGAACCGCCGCGGCGCGTCGATGCGCGCAATGATCGACCGCGTATGCGCAAGGTTGCTGCATTACGACCGGGAACTGACACCTCATAGGCTTCACCGCTGTACGTGGAGTGGCGGGGACCGCCTGCTCGGCGGTTCCCGGGCTCTCGGCTGTTCCGCCGTGCCTGTGCGGGGGCCGCCGCGGTCGCCCGCCGCCCGATGAGGCAGCAGAAGGAGCCACCCCCGTGTTGGACCAAGGCGCAGCGCCATCCGCCGTCCCCCCGGCGTCCCCCGGCAACCCGTTGTGGCGGCGCAAGCCGGTCGAGCGGCTGGTCAGCGAGGGTGGCCAGGGCGAGGGCGGCACGCTCCGGCGCACGCTCTCGATGTGGCAGCTGACGATGATCAGCATCGGTGCCACGCTCGGCACCGGCATCTTCGTGGTGCTCGGAACGGCCGTCCCCAAGGCCGGTCCCGCCGTCACGATCTCCTTCGTGATCGCCGGACTCACGGCGCTCTTCTCGGCCCTGTCCTACGCCGAGCTCGCGGGCAGCATCCCGGTCTCCGGATCCTCCTACTCGTATGCGTACGCAACGATGGGTGAATTCATCGCCTGGATCTGCGGCTGGTGCCTGGTCCTGGAGTACGGCGTCTCGGTGGCGGCGGTGGCCGTCGGCTGGGGCGAGTACGTCAACGAGTTCCTCGACGGGACGTTCGGCTTCACCATCCCCGACGCCCTGTCCGCCCCGCCCGGCGACGGCGGCATCTTCAACCTCCCCGCGCTGGTCGTCGTGCTCCTCGCGATGGCCTTCCTGCTCGGCGGGGCCAAGGAGTCGGCCCGCGCCAACACGATCATGGTCGCGGTCAAGATCGGCGCGCTGCTGCTCTTCTGCGTGATCGGCTTCCTCGGTTTCAAGTCCGGCAACTACGCCGACTTCATGCCGCTGGGCATGGCCGGCGTCAGCGCCGCCGGAGCCTCGCTCTTCTTCTCCTACATCGGCTTCGACGCCGCCTCCACCGCCGGTGAGGAGGCGAAGAACCCGCAGCGCGACCTGCCGCGCGCGATCATGCTCTCGCTGCTCATCGTCACCGTGCTGTACGTCCTGGTGGCGGCCGTCGCCGTCGGCGCCCGCAACTGGAAGGGCTTCGAGGGCTCGGAGGCCGCGCTCGCCGGGATCATGAAGGACGTCACGGGGCAGGCCTTCTGGGGCACCCTGCTCGCCGCCGGCGCGGTCATCGCCATCGCGAGCGTCGTCCTGACGGTCCTGTACGGCCAGACCCGCGTGCTCTTCGCGATGTCCCGCGACGGCCTGGTCCCCAAGGTCTTCGCCCGGGTCAGCCCGAAGACCGGCACGCCGCGCGTCAACACGATCATCGTGTCCCTCTTCTGCGGGATTCTGGCGGCGGCGATTCCGCTCGGCAATCTCGTGGACGCCACCAGCATCGGCACGCTCTTCGCGTTCGGCCTGGTCAACATCGCCGTGGTCATCCTGCGCAGGACCCGCCCGGACATGAACCGGACCTTCAAGGTGCCGCTCGGCCCGGTCTTCCCGATCCTGGGCTTCGCCTTCTGCGTCTACAACATGTTCGGGCTCGGTACAGCCACCTGGGTGTACTTCGGAATCTGGATGGCCGTCGGTCTCGTGTTCTACTTCGGGTACGGCATTCGTCACTCGCAGCTGGCGAAGGGCGCGCCGGAGAAGGTTTCCGCAGACGCGTAGAAAAGTGAACGACCCGCAGTGCGACTCAACGATCTCGACGAGCGAATCGTCCACGCCCTGGCGGCGGACGCCCGCCGTTCGTACGCCGACATCGGCTCCCTGGTCGGGCTCTCCGCTCCCGCAGTGAAGCGGAGGGTCGACCGGCTGCGCGCCGAAGGGGCCATCACGGGCTTCACGGTCCGGGTGGACCCGGCGGCGCTGGGGTGGGAGACCGAGGGGTTCATCGAGATCTACTGCCGTCGCAACACCTCGCCCGAGGCGATCAACCGCGGGCTGGAGCGGTACCCGGAGATCGCGTCCGCGTCCACCGTCACGGGGGAGGCGGACGCGATCGTTCAGGTCTTCGCTTCGGACATGCGGCACTTCGAGAGGGTGCTGGAGAGGATCGCGGGGGAGCCGTTCGTGGAGCGGACGAAGTCGGTGCTGGTGCTGTCGCCGTTGCTGAGGCGTTACTCCTCGGGGTCCCCGGCGTAGCTCCCCCCTCCGACACCGGGCCTCCCCCCGGGGGCCTGCTGCGGCCCCCGACAACCCCACCCTTCCTCTCAGGCCCGCCTTCTCCGGGCCCCGCCCCGACGCCCTTGGGGCTCCGCCCTCCGCGCCTTCGGACGTCGTTCAACCCCTTTCGGGCTTCGCCCCGGCCTTCTTCGGGCGTCGCCCCCCGCGCCTTCAGATGTCGTTCAAGCTTCTTCGGGCTTCGCCCCAGCTCCGTTCGGCGACGATCCCGCCCTCCCCGTCGCCTCCGTCCCCTGCGCGTCGCAGCCCCCCTCCGCCCCCGTCCCCTTGGGCGACGGGCCGCCCCAAGGGGGCGAGGGGGGTACCCCCTGCTCGAGCGAAGCCGAGAGCTTGGGGGAGGGCGGGCAAGGGGGCGGCCCACCGCTCCCGGCCTGCCCGGGTGCCGCCCCGTTGCGTGAGGCCTGTGCCGGGCAAGGTCCTCCGCGAGGGCCGGGAGTTCAGCCCCGGCACCGGATGCGTCAGCCCCTGCCGCTCAAGCAGGGGGCCCCGGACCCGCCCCTTTCCCTAAAGCGCTCGCCGCGCGGCTGTCCAGGGTTCACTGCGGGTGCGTCGTGGTTGCTCGCGCAGTTCCCCGCGCCCCTGAAGGGGCGCACCCCCCGGCGAGAACAGTGCAGGAGCGTCGTGGCTGGTCGCGCAGTTCCCCGCCCCCCCTGGAGGGTGCGGCCCCGGTGGGAGCCGTGCGGGTGCGGTTGGTTTCTCCCGCGTCCCGGGGGGCCCTTCGGGGGTGGCGCAATGAATCGGTGTCGGGAGGGGGGTGTGCGCAACGGATCGACGGTTGGTGCGCAACGGTCGAGCCTTGTCGGGGTGATCGGCGGACCGTACCGTCAATACGTCTTCCCACCCCCCTCCCACCCGCCCGAGGTTCGCCATGCCGTCGCCCCTGCCCGCGCAGCCCCCGCGCATCGCCCTGCTCCAGAGCTCCGGGCGCCCCGGCTCCGTGGCCGCGAACCTCCAGGTCCTCGACGAGGCCGCCGGGCGGGCCGCCGAGGCCGGCGCCGGGCTGCTGGTCTGCCCGGAGATGTTCCTGACCGGGTACGCCATCGGCAAGGACGCCGTGCACCGGCTCGCCGAGGCCGCCGACGGGGAGGGCGCCGACGCCGTCGCCGAGATAGCCGCCCGGCACGCGCTGACGATCCACTACGGCTACCCCGAGCGCGACGGCGACCGCGTCTTCAACTCCGCCCAGCTCATCGACGCCACCGGCGCCCGCCGCGCCAACTACCGCAAGACCCACCTCTTCGGCGGCTTCGAGCAGGAGGTCTTCACGGCCGGTGACGACACCGTCGTCCAGGCCGAGTGGGACGGCCTCACGCTCGGGCTGATGATCTGCTACGACGTGGAGTTCCCGGAGAACGTCCGCGCGCACGCCCTCGCCGGCACCGACCTGCTCCTCGTGCCGACCGCCCAGATGCACCCCTTCGAGTTCGTCGCCGAGTCCCTCGTCCCGGTCCGCGCCTTCGAGAGCCAGATGTACATCGCGTACGTCAACCGGACCGGCCCGGAGGGGGAGGGCGACGAAGCCTTCGAGTTCGTCGGCCTGAGCTGCCTGGCGAGCCCCGACGGGGCCACCCGGGTCCGCGCCGGACGCGGCGAGGAGCTCGTCCTCGGCGAGGTCGACGCCGCCCTGCTGCGCGCCTCGCGCGAGACCAACCCGTACCTCCGCGACCGCCGCCCGGGCCTCTACGGCTCCCTGGGCTGAGCGGCGCCGCTCCGGAAAACCCAGCCCGCCCCACTTCCCCGTTCCGCCCCCGCAAGGAGTCCGTACCCCATGACGTCCACGGTGCCCACCGCCGTCCAGCACACCGACGCGCAGCCGCCGATCACCATGTTCGGTCCGGACTTCCCGTACGCGTACGACGACTTCCTCGCCCACCCGGCGGGCCTGGGCCAGATACCCGCCGCCGAGCACGGCACCGAGGTCGCGGTCGTCGGCGGCGGGCTCTCCGGCGTCGTCGCCGCGTACGAACTGATGAAGATGGGCCTCAAGCCCGTCGTGTACGAGGCCGACCAGATCGGCGGCCGGCTGCGCACCGTCGGCTTCGACGGACCGAGCACCGAGGGCCTGACCGCCGAGATGGGCGCGATGCGCTTCCCGCCGTCCTCGACCGCCCTCCAGCACTACATCGACCTGGTGGGGCTCACCACCAAGCCGTTCCCGAACCCGCTCGCCCCCGAGACCCCCTCCACGGTCGTCGACCTCAAGGGCGAGTCGCACTACGCCGAGACCGTCGCCGACCTGCCGCAGGTCTACCGCGACGTCGCCGCCGCCTGGGCCGCCTGCCTGGAGGAGGGCGCCGACTTCTCCGACATGAACCAGGCCATGCGCGAGCGCGACGTCCCGCGCATCCGCGAGATCTGGGCCGCGCTCGTCGAGAAGCTCGACAACCAGACCTTCTACGGCTTCCTCTGCGAGTCCGACGCCTTCAAGTCCTTCCGGCACCGCGAGATCTTCGGCCAGGTCGGCTTCGGCACCGGGGGCTGGGACACCGACTTCCCGAACTCCATCCTGGAGATCCTGCGCGTCGTCTACACCGAGGCCGACGACCACCACCGCGGCATCGTCGGCGGCAGCCAGCAGCTCCCGCTGCGCCTGTGGGAGCGCGAGCCGCAGAAGCTCGTGCACTGGCCGCTGGGCACCTCGCTGAAGTCGCTGCACGAGGGTGCTCCCAAGCCCGCCGTGACCCGGCTGAACCGCACGGCAAATAACCGGATCACCGTCACCGACTCCTCCGGCGACATCCGCACGTACCGGGCGGCGATCTTCACCGCCCAGTCCTGGCTGCTCCTGTCGAAGATCGACTGCGACGACTCGCTGTTCCCCATCGACCACTGGACGGCGATGGAGCGCACCCACTACATGGAGTCCTCGAAGCTCTTCGTGCCGGTCGACCGGCCGTTCTGGCTGGACAAGGACGAGGAGACCGGGCGCGACGTGATGTCGATGACCCTGACGGACCGGATGACCCGGGGCACGTACCTCCTGGACGACGGCCCGGACCGGCCCGCCACCATCTGCCTCTCCTACACCTGGTGCGACGACAGCCTCAAGTGGCTGCCGCTGACCGCGCGGGAGCGGATGGAGGTCATGCTCAAGTCGCTCGGCGAGATCTATCCGAAGGTCGACATCCGCAAGCACATCATCGGCAACCCGGTGACCGTGTCCTGGGAGAACGAGCCCTGGTTCATGGGCGCGTTCAAGGCCAACCTGCCGGGCCACTACCGCTACCAGCGCCGCCTGTTCACCCACTTCATGCAGGACCGCCTCCCCGAGGACAAGCGCGGCATCTTCCTCGCGGGCGACGACATCTCCTGGACGGCCGGCTGGGCCGAGGGTGCGGTGCAGACCGCGCTGAACGCGGTCTGGGGCGTCATGCACCACTTCGGCGGCACCACGGACACGACCAACCCGGGTCCGGGCGACGTGTACGACGAGATCGCCCCGGTGGAGCTGCCGGAGGACTAGGTCCGCGTACGGAAAGGGCCGGGCGTACGTCCGTACGGACGCGTCCGCCCCCGGGGGTCAGCGCAGCGGGGTGAGCAGGCACCGCCCCACCAGCCCGGCCCCCGCGTCCATCCGCTGCGCGAACTCCCGGGCCAGATCCGGGAGTTCGCGCAGCCCCCAGAGCACCCGGGCCGCCGCCCACGCCGCGTCCCTGGCCCGCTCCAGGCTCCAGGCGCCGATCAGATGGGTGAGCGGGTCCGCGATCTCCAGCAGGTCCGGGCCCGGCATCAGCTCCTCCCGGATCCGCTCCTCCAGCGCCGCCAGGGTCTCCCCGACCCGGTCGAAGTCCGCCTCCACCTCGGCGGGCCCGCACCCCAGCGTCCGGCACGTGTCGACGACCGCCAGCGCCAGGTCGTGCCCGATGTGCGCGTTGATCCCCGCGAGGGCGAACTGCAGGGGCCGCACCCCCGGATGTCTGCGGTACTGGAACAGCGGCCGCCAGCACGCGGGAGGCCGCCCGCCCGCGGACGTCGCGTCGACCGCCGCCAGATAGCGTTCCGCGAACAGGACGTCCAGCGTGGCCGCGGCGCGCGGATCGGGGAAGCGTCCGCGGTCGATCTGCCGGGCGATCTCCTCCGTCACTGTGAGATACACCCGGTTGAACACCGCGACCCCGTCGTGCTGGGGCCACTCTTCACGGACCGTCCGCATCCGCGCCATCACGGAGTGCACGGACCCCGTGATTCCCGGGGTTTTCGAGGCGGACCGTGCGGTGCACGGGTGCGTGGGCCGTGTACGGTCCCTCTCAAAAGTGAAGTGCGTGAAGTGCTCGATCTGCGCCATGGGGGCAGCGTCCCAGTCGCGGAGCGTGCACGAGGCAGCCGGGCCGGGGCTTCCCCAGAACGAGGGAACGGAACGCCCCCGGCACCGGAGAAGAAGGGGGAGGGTCACGGTGTCAGGCATACCGGGCCGGCGCCGCAGGGGCCGCGCCGAAGGTCGGCACGGAGCCCACGGCGGAAAGAGCGGCAGCGGTACCGACAGCGGTACGAGCAGCCCGACGGGCGAGCCGCCCGCGGGGAACGCCGTCGGGACGGACGTGCCAGGTGGTACGGGCGGGTCCGGCGGTGCCCACATGGACCTGCCCGGCGGCACGGACCCGTTGGTCGCCGTCGACCGGACGGGCGGCCGGGCCGAGGCGCGCCGAGCTGCTCGCAAGGGCGGCCGCAGCGCCCGCGACGACAGGCGCGGCAGCACCTCCGCGCTGCGCGGCGCGATGGCGGTCGTCGCCTCCGTGGTGGTCGCCGTCGGCGGCGTCACCGGAGTGGTCTCCGCGACCTCGGGCGAGGACGAGCGTTCGACCGCGAAACCCGAGGTGACGCGGGCCCCGGTGGTGCCGCCGCTGCCCGCGGTGCCCAGCCCCTCGGCCACGACGCCCACGCCGTCGCCCAGCGCGACGGCGACGAAGAAGGCGGAGAAGAAGGAGGAGAAGAAGCCGCCGAAGAAGGCCGCACCGCCGCGCAAGCAGGACGCACCGGTCTCCGGCAACCTCTACCTCCACCCGCAGTCCCAGGTGCTGGACTGGGTGCGGGCCAACCGCGGCGACCCGCGGCACCAGCTCATCCAGTCGAGGATCGCCGCACAGCCGGCCGCCGTCTGGTTCGCCGAGTACAACCCGGCCACCATCACCAGCAGGGTCCGCGCGGTGACGGCCGGGGCGGCCGCCGCGGGACGCGTCCCCGTGGTCGTGCCGTACGCCATCCCCGAACGGGACTGCGGCGGGGCCTCGCAGGGCGGTGCGCCGAGCTTCGGGGCGTACGACTCCTGGATCGCGAAGTTCGCGGCCGGGCTCGGCAAGGGCGATGTCATCGTCATCCTCGAACCCGACTCCATCGCCCAGACGGACTGCCTGAACGACGGTCAGCGCGCCACCCGTTTCGCGGCGCTGTCCCGGGCGGGCAAGGCCATCCGCGCGGCCAACCCGAACGCGCGCGTCTACTTCGACGCAGGGCACTCCGGCTGGCACGCGGCCACCAAGATGGCGGGCTTCCTGCGCCAGGCCGACGCGGCGACCAGCAGCGACGGCATCTTCACCAACGTCTCCAACTTCCACCGCACCGCGGACGAGGTGGCCTACGCGAAGCGGGTGCTGTCCGCGCTCGGCGGCCCTTCCTCCCTCGGCGCGGTGATCGACACCAGCCGCAACGGGAACGGCGCGCCGGCGGCGGGCCAGTGGTGCGACCCCTCGGGCCGCGCCCTGGGCCGCCCCCCGACGACGAAGACGGGGGAGTCCCGCATCGACGCCTACCTCTGGGTCAAGCTCCCCGGTGAGTCCGACGGCTGCAAGGGCGCGGCGGGCAGCTTCACGCCGGACTACGCGGTCGAACTGGCCCGCGGCTGACCCCGCCCCCCACACGGGAAAGGGCCCGCCCCCCGGCGCTCTGGTCGCCGGGGGGCGGGCCCTTTCCCGTGCCCGGCACCTGCCTCAAGCACCTGGCCGCACGGTCGCCGCAAGGGGTGCGGGCAACCACGGCGCACCCGCGCGGAGACCGTCCACGGCACCGGGCGCCGACCGGACCCCGCCCGCCCGCGCGGCCTCAGCGCCCCTCGTCGTACGACGACGTCCCCGCGTCCAGCAGCGGCTCCCGTTCCCCGGGGCCTCCCGCCGTCTCCTTCATGTGCGCCGGCGCCAGCGCCCGCAGCACGTGGTACCCGGTGATCACCACGATCGTGCCGAGCGCGATCCCGCTCAGCTCGAAGCTGTCCGTGAACTTCAGGCTCACCCCGCCGACCCCGATGATGATCCCGGCCGCCGCCGGCACCAGGTTCAGCGGATTGCGCAGGTCCACCTTCGCGTTGATCCAGATCTGCGCGCCGAGCAGCCCGATCATGCCGTAGAGGATCACCGTGATCCCCCCGAGCACACCTCCGGGGATCGCCGCCACGACCGCCCCGAACTTCGGGCACAGCCCGAACAGCAGGGCGAAGAAGGCGGCGGCCCAGTAGGCCGCCGTCGAGTAGACCCGGGTGGCCGCCATCACGCCGATGTTCTCGGAGTACGTCGTGTTGGGCGGCCCGCCGACCGCCGTGGACAGCATCGAGGCCGCACCGTCCGCCGCGATCGCGGTGCCCAGCTTGCCGTCCAGGTTGTCGCCGGTCATCTCGCCGACGGCCTTCACATGGCCCGCGTTCTCCGCGATCAGCGCGATCACCACCGGCAGCGCGACCAGGATCGCCGACCACTCGAAGCTCGGGCCGTGGAAGGACGGCAGACCGATCCAGTCGGCCTTGGCCACGCCCGACAGGTCCAGCCGCCAGTGGTCGACGGCCGCTCCGCCGCCCACCGGCGAGTTGATCTTCCCGAAGACCTGGTCGAAGACCCAGGAGATGCCGTAGCCGAAGATCAGCCCGAGGAAGATCGCGATGCGGGAGAGGAAGCCGCGCAGCGCCACTACCGCCAATCCGGTGAAGAGCATCACCAGCAGCGCCGTCCACTGGTCCTGCGGCCAGTACGTCGAGGCGGTCACCGGCGCCAGGTTGAAGCCGATCAGCATCACGACCGCGCCCGTCACCACCGGGGGCATCGCCGCGTGGATGATCCGCGCCCCGAACCGCTGGACGGCCAGACCCGCCAGGAAGAGCGCCGCACCCACCACGAACACCGCGCCGGTGACGGTCGCGCTGTCGCCGCCGGTGGCCCGGATCGCCGCCGCCACCCCCACGAAGGACAGCGAACAGCCCAGGTAGGAGGGGACCCTGCCGTTGGTCGCCAGGAGGAAGATCGCCGTTGCGACACCCGACATCATGATGGCGAGGTTCGGGTCGAGACCCATCAGGACGGGAGCCACGAACGACGCGCCGAACATGGCCACCACGTGCTGCGCGCCCAGCCCCGCCGTGCGCGGCCACGACAGCCGTTCGTCGGGTCGGACGACGGCTCCGGGCGCGGGCGTGCGCCCGTCGCCGTGCAAGGTCCAGCGGACGCCGAGGCCCATGGGTGCTCCCGTTCAGCTCTGTTCTGATCCAGCTATGCAACTGATCCTGCTCGGTCAAGATCGATCGAGCAGGATCAAATGCTATGGCTGAAAACGGGCGCTCACTCCCCGGCCCGGGTCCTCACTTCGCGGCGGGCTCCAGCGGAGCCGACTCCCGGCCCGCCCCGCGCAGCACCTGCGCACCCACCACCAGGCCGAACGCCAGCACGGTCACCAGCCCGAACGACACCACCAGCGACGTCGCGTCCGCGACCGCGCCGATCGCCGAGGGGGCGATCAGACCCGAGGTGTACGTGATCGTGGCGACACCCGCGATGGCCTGACTGGGGTTCGGGCCGCTGCGCCCGGCCGCCGCGAACGCCAGCGGGACCACCACCGCCACCCCCAGCCCGATGAGCGCGAACCCGGTCAGCGCGAGCGGGACGTTCGGCGCGAAGACCACCAGCAGGCCGCCGGCCGTCGCCGCCACGCCCCCGACCCGTACGGTCGGCACCGGGCCGAACCGGTCCACCACCTTGTCGCCCGCGATCCGCGCGATCGCCATCGTCAGGGCGAACGCCGTCGTCGACGCCGCCGCGAGCCCGGGGTCGGTCGACAGCACGTCGCGGAGATAGACCGCCGACCAGTCCAGGCTCGCGCCCTCCGCGAACACCGCGCAGAAGCCCACCGCGCCGATGACCAGCGCCGACTTCGGCGGCAGGGTGAAGTGCGGCGGCGCCTCGGCGTCCGGAGCGCTGCGCAGGTCCAGTACGCCCTGGCAGGCTGCCAGGCCGAGGGCGGTCAGGACCAGGGCCGCCAGCAGGTGGTGCAGCCGGGCGTCGCTGCCCAGGTGCGCGGCGAGCGTGCCGCCTGCCGAACCGATCAGCGCGCCCAGGCTCCACATGCCGTGCAGCCCCGACATGATCGACTTACCGAGCCGGTTCTCCACCTCCACGCCCAGCGCGTTCATCGCCACGTCCGACATGCCGGCCGTCGCCCCGTACACGAACAGCGCCGCGCACAGCGTCCAGATGTTGGGGGCGAGCGAGGGCAGGACCAGTGCCAGCGTCCACAGCGCGAGCAGTCCGCGCAGCGCGTTGCGCGCCCCGAGCCGGTGGGTGACCGCCCCCGCCAGCGGCATCGCGACGGCGGCTCCGAACGCCGGGAACGCCAGCGCCAGACCGAGCTGGCCCGCGCTGATCGAGGCGTGGTCCTGGATCCACGGGATGCGGGTGGCGAAGCTGCCGGTCACCGCCCCGTGCACGCAGAAGACGGCGGCGACGGCGTACCTCGCCCGCTTCACCCGTTCCGTACCGAATTCCATGACTCCCCTTCGCCCCCGTTCGCGCGGTCGCGCCCGGTCCGCTGCGTATGCGTCTCCGTGTCGCGCCGTAAACTATCAGGAAGCCTGCCTGATAAATAGTGCGGGAAGTCGTCCGCGATCTGGAAGGATTCGGCCATGCCCGCCTCTCCGAGCACCGCCCGCGCCATCAACGACCGGCGTGCCCTGCAGCTGCTCCAGGAGGAGGGGCCTCTGACGGCCGGCCAGCTCAAGGCGCTCACGGGCCTGTCCCGGCCCTCGGTCGCCGACCTGGTCGAGCGGCTCCGGGGCGCGGGCCTGATCGCCGTCGTCGGCGAGAGCGGCGCCGAGCGGCGCGGCCCCAACGCCCGGGTGTACGGAATCGTCGCCGACCGCGCGCACCTGGCCGCCCTGGACGTACGGACCGGCGGCGTCGGCGTCGGGGTCGCCGACCTCCTCGGCAACCCCCTCGCCGAGAAGACCCTCGCGGTCCCCGCGGACATGCCGACGGACCGGGCCGTGGCGGCGGCCGTCGCCCTGCTGGAACGCACCGCCCGCGAGGCGGGCACCGCCCCGCTGCACACCGTCGCCGTCGGCGCGCCCGGCCTCATCGACCCGGCCTCCGGGGAACTGCGCGACTCCGCCTCGCTGCCGCTGTGGCACCGAAGGCTGGTCGCCGCCCTCCAGGAGCGCCTGCCGGCGACCGTCCTCGTCGAGAACGAGACCAACCTCGCCGCTGTGGCCGAACAGCGCCTCGGGGTGGCGCGCGGCCACGACACCTTCGTCTTCCTGTGGCTGGGGGAGGGCGTCGGCGCGGCCGTCGTGCTCGACGGCAAGGTGCGCAGGGGAGCCTCCGGCGGCGCGGGCGAGGTGGGCTTCCTGCCCGTGCCGGGAACGTCCGGGCTGCCCTCGGCCACCGGCTGCGACGGCGGCTTCCACTCGCTGGTGGGCGGCGGCGCGGTCTGCGAGCTGGCCGCCGCCCACGGCCTGCCCGGCGGCCCCGACGGACCGGCGGTCGTCGCCGCGGCCCTGGAGGCCGGCGAGCGGGCCGACCCCTTCCTGGACGCCCTCGCCGAACGCCTCGCCCTCGGGGCGGCGGCCGTCGTGGCCGTACTCGACCCGGGCTGCGTCGTTCTCGGCGGCGAGACGGGCCTCGCGGGCGGCAAGGCCCTGGCCGCCCGCGTCGAGGCCCGGCTCGCGGAGCTCTCGCCGCTGCGCACGGAGGTGCGGGCCGGGGAGCTCGGCGGCGGCGCGGTACTGAGCGGCGCCCTGCTGATCGCCCGCGAGGCCGCCCAGGACGACCTCTTCGCGCCCCGCTGAGCGGCCCCGCCGTCCGCACGGCACTTCGCCCCGGCCCCCTCGGGTGAGGGGGCCGGGGCGAAGGCGCGAGCACGGTCCGGTGCGCAGGACCTCAGCGGTGTCTCAGCAGGCGCCCAGGTCCTGCCACACGCCCCACTCGCCGGTGGTGCCGGGCTCGGCGCCCTGCGTCCACCACTTGGCCTTCCACTGGTGCCCCTTGTGCGACACGGTCGTCCCGCCGCCGTACGCGGTGGCCGCGACGTACGCGGGCGCGGTGCACGCTCCCGGAGTGGGCGTGGGAGTGGGAGTGGGCGTCGGTCCCGGCCCCGGTCCCGGACCCGTGCCCGGCTCCACCGTCTCGGTGCCGCGCGCCAGGTCGCCGGCGAGCGCGTACGACGTACCGCCGATGTTCACCGTCCAGTTCCACGGGGTGGACACCGGCAGGTAGTAGTTGAAGGACAGGTCGACCGACGCGCCGGGAGCCAGGGACTGCCAGGCCGGGAGCTTCAGCGAGGCCCGGTGGAAGTCGCCCTTCAGGCCGCCGACGTTGCTGCCGGTGTGGTCGCTGCTGATCACCTTCGTGCCGAAGCCCGACTGGTCGGACGCGTTGTTCGGCGCGGCCGTCGCGTAGTCGAACTGGAACTCCGTGCCGCCCGGCAGCGCCGTCTTCGTGTTGTTGGTGATCTTCAGCTTGGGCGTGATCGGGTAGTTGGAGTCGCCGAGCTTGAACTCGCCGAACTCCACGCCGATGTTCACGGCCTTCTTCGGCAGCGCCTTGTTCGAGACCGCCGCGCCGTAGGGCTTCGCCGCCTTGAACTTGTCGTACATGAGCGAGGTCAGCGTGTTGCCGGTCTCGTACTGGCCCTTGGCCGCGTTCCAGCCGTAGTCGCCCGCCAGCTCCCAGATCATCGTGCCGCCGATGCCCCGGTCCACCACGTAGTCGGCCTTGGCGCCGACGGACTGCTCGTCCTCCGTCGACAGGAAGACCTTCTTCTCGGCGTTCCACAGCCACGGCGCGACCAGCGAGGAGTCGTACTTGCGGGCGTAGGAGCCGGTCAGCCTGGTGCCGGCCGGGAATCCGTACTTCCCGACGTAGTCGCCGACGATCCCCTTCTCCAGGTTCTTCGCGTGCCACATCGGGTTGGAGCCCGCCGGGGACTCCTTGCCGTTGTCGTCCTTGTCGTGCCACAGGTTGTCGATGCCGACCGCGCCGTCGCCGCACTTGGTCAGGCCGGACCCGGCCGGGCAGGTGGTCGCCGCCGCCTTGCCCCACAGGCCGTCGGTGCCGCCCTGCACGTTCTTGTGGCCGCGCGTGTAGTAGGGCAGGCCCACGTTGATGCGTCCGGCGGGCATCGAGCCGCGGAAGTAGTGGTACGCCCAGTCCGTGTTCAGGTAGCCGATGCCGCCGTACTGGGCGCTGCCGTAGACGTTGGCGGCGGCCAGCTCGCCGTCCTTGCCGTTGTCGAAGAGCGCCGCGTTCGGGCCGACGTGCTCGTTCCAGGCGCCGTGCAGGTCGTACGACATGATGTTGACGTAGTCCAGGTACTTCTGGACCTGGAAGGTCTCCATGCCGCGCAGCAGGTAGCCGGAGGAGGGGGCGGCGACGGTGAGCAGGTAGTGCTTCCCGTCGGCGGCGCCGGCCCGGTCCAGCTTCTCGCGCAGGGTCTTCATCAGGGCCGCGTAGCCCTTGACCAGACCGGTGCGGCGGGCGTTGGCCAGCGTCCAGTCGAGCGGGTTGCCCGCGTCCTTCATGGTGGTCGGGTACTCGTAGTCGATGTCGACGCCGTTGAAGCCGTACTTCTTGAGGAAGGCGACGGTGGAGTCGGCGAAGGTGTTGATGCCGGCCTGGTTGACCGAGCCGTCGGCGTTGGTGGCCATGGAGTAGAAGCCGCCGGAGTTCACCCGCTTGCCGTCGTCGCCGAAGTAGCCGCCGGTCTCGGCCCAGCCGCCCACCGAGACCAGGGTCTTGACGTCCGGGTGCTTCTTCTTGAACTTCTCCAGCAGGTTGAAGTGGCCCTTGTAGGGGAGCGCGGGGTCCATCTCCGCGCCCGCCACGCCCGGCCAGGTCATGCCGGTGGCGGCGTTCTTCTCGCCGTCCGCGCCGACCGAGATCCTGTTGTCGCCGCCGATGTGCGCGAAGGCGTAGTTGAGGTGGGTGACCTTGTCCCAGGGAATGTCGGATGCCAGGTAGGCGGGCATGCCGTCCTTGCCGGTGCGCCAGCCGGTGAAGTAGCCGATGATGCGGCGCTGGTGGTCGGCGCCCATCTTCTCGCGGCCCTCGGTGTCGTAGACCGAGCAGTACGGGACGTCCACGCCGGGCGTCTTGTGGAGCCCGTCGGGCCGACAGGACTCGTGGTCGACGGCGGCCGCGGCCGCGGGCGCCGCCGGGGCGGCGGTGGCGGAGAGGGTGCCGACGAGGAGCGCCGCGAGAGCGGTGGCGGCGGTTCCGGCGGCGAACAGGGAGGTGCGGGCGCGGGAGGGCGCGGGTCCGGCGGATCTTGTGGGGGACAGCACGTCAGGTCCTCCTGGGGAGGCTCAGCGTCACACGGCGACGGTACGGGGATGGTCCGTGATGCGGGCCCGGGGTGTGCGCACACCGGCGGGCTGTCTCCTGGGAGGTGACGCAGACGTTAAAAGGACTAGACCAAGGCGTCAATAGGTCTGGACCAGTCGGAGGTCGACCCGCCCGCACATGTGCCGAATGTGACCCCGCCCACACCCCTGTGAGTCAGCCCACAGACAAACCCCGGGAGTGCCGACGGGCAGTCGTGGCACACTGGCCCTGTACCAGCAGCAGCGCACTCCGGGGTCGGTGCAATTCCGAACCGGCGGTTATAGTCCGCGACCCGGTCACCTCCAGTGACCGGTTGACCAGGTGTAATTCCTGGACCGACGGTGAAAGTCCGGATGGGAGGCAGTGCGCGGCGGGCCGTCACAGGCTTTTTTCGGTACGCCGCCGTCGGCGGTTCCGTACCCGGACCCTCCCGGGCGGAGCCCTCTTTTCCGGCTCGGCGTGACCGTTGTCCTACCTCCGTGACGCACCCGTTCCTCTGTCGACATCGACAGGCCCCGGAGTCCGTGCCCGAAGAGGCAGGAGGACCCGGTGGCAACCGCCGCAGCCGAGCAGCCAGGCCCCAGCGGCCAGGCCGACGAGAACGCCATGCGCCGAGCGATCGAGCTCGCCGCCCGCGCGCTCGGCGCCACCAGCCCCAACCCGGTCGTCGGCTGCGTCATCACCGACGCCTCGGGCGAGGTCGTCGGCGAGGGCCACCACCAGCGTGCGGGCGGCCCCCACGCCGAGGTCCACGCCCTGCGCGCCGCGGGCGACCGGGCCCGCGGCGGCACCGCGTACGTCACCCTGGAGCCCTGCAACCACACCGGCCGCACCGGCCCCTGCGCGCAGGCCCTCATCGACGCCGGAACCGCCCGCGTCCACTACGCGGTCGGCGACCCGAACCCGCGGGCCACCGGGGGAGCGGACACCCTGCGCGCCGCCGGGATCGCGGTCACCCAGGGCCTCCTGGAAGCCGAGGCCGCCGCCGGGAACGCCGCCTGGCTCACCTCCGTACGACTGGGCCGCCCGTACGTCCTGTGGAAGTACGCTTCCACGCTCGACGGACGCGCCGCCGCCGCCGACGGCACCAGCCGCTGGATCTCCTCCGCCGCCTCCCGCGCCGACGTGCACCGGCTGCGCGCCGAGGCCGACGCGGTCGTCGTCGGCTCCGGCACGCTGCGCGCCGACGACCCGCACCTCGCCGTGCGCGGCATCGACGGCGCGGTCCAGCCGCTGCGCGTCGTGCTCGACACCAACGCCACGATCACTCCCGCAGCCCGTGTCCTCGACGACGCCGCGCCCACCCTGATCGCGGTCGCCGAGGACGCCGAGACCGGCCTCCCCGGCGTGCTGCGGCTGCCCCGCGCGGCCACCGGCCTGGACGTGAACGCCCTGCTCGCCGAGTTGTACGCCCGAGACGTCCGCTCCGTGCTGCTCGAAGGCGGACCCACCCTCGCGGGCGCGTTCGTCGCCGCCGGAGCCGTGGACAAGGTCGTCGGCTACCTCGCCCCCGTCCTCCTCGGCGCGGGCCCCGCGGCCCTCGCCGACGCAGGAATCTCCACCCTCGCGGACGCGTTGCGCCTCGATGTGACCGAAACGGTGCACATCGGGCCCGACCTCCGCGTCACCGCCGTCCCCACCGCCACCAAGGAGCGCTGAGCGTGTTCACCGGAATCGTCGAAGAACTGGGTGAGATCACCGCCGTCGAGAACCTCGGCGACTCCTCCCGCTTCCGCCTGCGCGGCCCCCTGGTCACCGAGGACGCCCGGCACGGCGACTCGATCGCCGTCAACGGCGTGTGCCTCACCGTCGTCGAGACCGCCGACGGCGAGTTCACCGCCGACGTGATGGCCGAGACCCTGAACCGCTCCAGCCTCGGCGCCCTCGCCGTCGGCTCCCGGGTCAACCTGGAACGCCCGATGGCGCTCGGCGGACGCCTCGGCGGCCACCTCGTCCAGGGCCACGTCGACGGCACCGGCACCATCGTGGCCCGCGAGCCCTCCGAGCACTGGGAGGTCGTCAGGGTCGCCCTCCCCGCGGGGCTCTCCCGGTACGTCGTCGAGAAGGGCTCCATCACCGTCGACGGCGTCAGCCTCACCGTGGTCGAAGCCGGCGACGACTACTTCACCATCAGCCTCATCCCCACCACGCTCGCCCTGACCACGCTCGGCGTCAAGCAGCCCGGAGACCCGGTCAACCTCGAAGTCGACGTGCTCGCCAAGTACGTCGAGCGCCTGCTCGGCACGCAGCACGGCAACCCCGCCCGCACCGACACCGGCACCGGCACCGACAAGGAGACCGTGAAGTGAGCGCCCTGTCCTGGCTCAACTCCGAAGCCTTCACGGCCTTCGGCCAGCACATCCTGTGGTCCGACATGATCGGCAACTCCGTCGGCCTGCTCGCCCTCGCCCTGGGCTGGCGGCGCTCCATATGGACCTGGCCCGCCCAGCTCGCCTCCGGCCTCATCCTGGTCGCCGCCTACGCCTCCGTGCACCTCAGCGGCGGTGTCGGCAAGCAGCTCCTGGTCATCGGGGTCGCCCTGTGGGGCTGGCGGCAGTGGCAGCGCGGCAAGCAGCAGGCGCAGGACGGCACCATCGCCGTCCGCTTCGCCACCTGGCGCGAGCGCGGCCTGCTGCTGGGCGGCGCGGCACTCGGCACCCTCGCCGTCGGCGGCCTCTTCACGCTCTACCCGTCGCTGTCCTGGAGCCCGTGGGCGGACGCGTACATCTTCGTCGGCACCCTCGCGGCGATGGTGGCGCAGGCCCGCGGCCTGGTCGAGTTCTGGTTCGCGTGGCTGCTCGTCGACCTGGTCGGCGTCCCGCTCGCCTTCTCCAGCGGACTGGCCTTCTCCGGTTTCGTCTACGTCATCTACCTCGCCCTCGTCCTGTGGGGGATGCGGGACTGGTGGCTGCGCTCCCGCGCCGCCGCCGGACCCGCGCTCGAAGGAGCCACGGCATGACCACCGCGCTGACCCCCGCCCCGTACGACAGCCGGGAGACACTCGTGGACCCCCACAACGACCACGACGACCTCGCCCTCGACCCCGTCGAGCAGGCGATCCGCGACATCGCGGCCGGCCGGCCCGTCGTGGTCGTCGACGACGAGGACCGCGAGAACGAGGGCGACCTGGTCGTCGCCGCCGAGCTGATCACGCCCGAGATCGTGGCGTTCATGATGAGCGAGTGCCGCGGCCTGATCTGCGCCCCCATGGAGGGCCCGGAGCTGGAGCGGCTCGCGCTGCCCCAGATGGTCGAGCACAACACCGAGTCGATGCGCACGGCCTTCACGGTCTCCGTCGACGCCTCCGCCGAGCACGGCGTCACCACCGGCATCTCCGCCGCCGACCGCGCCACCACGCTGCGGCTGCTGGCCTCCGGCGGGAGCACCGCCGGCGACTTCGTCCGCCCGGGCCACATCTTCCCGCTGCGCGCCCGCCCCGGCGGCGTGCTGGTCCGCGACGGCCACACCGAGGCCGCGGTCGACCTCGCCCGCCTCGCCGGGCTGCGCCCCGCCGGGGCCATCGTGGAGATCGCCGACGAGAACGGCGTGATGCTCCGCCTCCCGGAGCTGATCCCCTTCGCCCGCAAGCACGGCCTGACGATCATCTCCATCGAGGACCTGATCGCCCACCGCCGCGCCACCGAGACCCCCGCCCCCGCGCCCCGGGCCCCCGCCGTCCTGCGCGAGGCGGCCGTCCACCTCCCCACCTCCTTCGGCGAGTTCACCGCCTACGGCTACCGCGCGCCCGACGGCGTCGAGCACGTCGCCCTGGTCCACGGCGAGATCGGCGACGGCGAGGACGTCCTGGTCCGCCTGCACTCCGAGTGCCTGACCGGCGACATCTTCCACTCCCTGCGCTGCGACTGCGGCCCCCAGCTCGACGCCTCGCTGCGCAGGGTCACCGAGGCGGGCCGGGGCGTCGTGGTCTACCTGCGCGGCCACGAGGGCCGGGGCATCGGCCTGCTGTCCAAGCTGCGTGCGTACGAACTCCAGGAGCGCGGCGTCGACACCCTCGACGCCAACCTGGAACTCGGCCTCCCGGCCGACGCCCGGGACTACGCGGCGGGCGCGCAGATCCTCGCCGACCTCGGGGTCCGCAGCCTGCGTTTGATGACGAACAACCCGGACAAAATCACCGCGCTGGTACGCAACGGACTCACCGTCTCCGCACGCGAGGCCATGCCCGTCACCGCCGGCGAGCACAATCTGCGCTACCTGCGCACCAAGCGGGACCGCATGGGCCACGACCTGCCCTGGCTGGACGGCGCGGCCGCTCCCACCTGCGGCAACCAGTAACCAGACCACCACCGAGCAAGGAGAAACGCGCGTGAGCGGCAAGGGTGCACCCGAACTGAGCGTCAAGAACTGCAACGACCTGCGGGTGGCGGTGATCGCGGCCCAGTGGCACGAGAAGATCATGGACGGCCTCGTCGACGGCGCCCTGCGCGCCCTGCACGAGCTGGGCATCGACGAGCCCACCCTGCTGCGCGTCCCCGGCAGCTTCGAGCTGCCCGTCGTCGCCAAGGTCCTCGCGGGCCGCGGCTACGACGCGATCGTCGCCCTCGGAGTCGTCATCCGGGGCGGCACCCCCCACTTCGAGTACGTGTGCCAGGGCGTCACCCACGGCCTCACCCAGGTCTCCGTCGACACCGGCGTCCCCATCGGCTTCGGCGTGCTGACCTGCGACACCGAGGAGCAGGCCCTCGACCGCGCCGGGCTGTCCGGCTCCACCGAGGACAAGGGCCACGAGGCGGTCACCGCCGCCGTCGCCACCGCCACCACACTGCGCACGGTCGCCGAACCCTGGCGCTGAGTGGCCGCCCCTGACGCCGGACGCCGAGGGGGCACCCCGTACTCTAAGGACCATCATGGCCAACAAGACTTTCGAAGAGCTCTTCACCGAGCTCCAGCAGAAGGCCGCCACCGGCGACCCCACCACCTCCCGCACCGCCGAACTGGTGGGCAAGGGCGTCCATGCCATCGGCAAGAAGGTCGTCGAGGAGGCCGCCGAGGTCTGGATGGCCGCCGAGTACGAGGGCAAGGAAGCCGCCGCCGAGGAGATCTCGCAGTTGCTGTACCACGTCCAGGTGATGATGGTCGCCCGCGGGATCTCGCTCGACGACGTCTACGCCCACCTCTGAGCACGCACCCCCCTCTTTTTTCCCTCCCCGCAACTCCCTTCGCACCAAAGGAAGCCGACCTCATGCTGCGCATCGCCATCCCGAACAAGGGCTCCCTCTCCGGACCTGCGTCGGCGATGCTCCATGAGGCCGGCTACCAGCAGCGCAAGGAGTCCAAGGAACTCGTCCTGGTGGACCCGGCGAACGAGGTGGAGTTCTTCTACCTCCGCCCCAAGGACATCGCGATCTACGTCTCGGCCGGCCGCCTCGACATCGGCATCACCGGCGAGGACCTCCTGGTCGACTCCGGGGCGGGCGCCGAGCCGATCCTCCCGCTCGGCTTCGCCCGCTCCACCTTCCGCTTCGCCGCCAAGCCGGGCACCGCCACCTCGGTCGAGGACCTGGCCGGCAGGACCATCGCCACCTCGTACGAGGGCATCGTCGCCAAGTTCCTCGCCGAGCGCGGCATCGACGCCTCCGTCGTCCACCTGGACGGCGCCGTCGAGACCGCCATCGAACTCGGCGTCGCCCAGGTCATCGCGGACGTCGTGGAGACCGGCACCTCGCTGCGCAACGCGGGCCTGGAGGTCTTCGGCGAGCCGATCATGACCTCCGAGGCCGTCGTGATCCGCCGTACCGGCGCGGAGACGGACGACCCCAAGGTCCAGCAGTTCCTGCGCCGCCTCCAGGGCGTCCTGGTGGCCCGTTCGTACGTGATGATGGACTACGACTGCCGGGTCGAGCACCTGGAGAAGGCCGTGGCCCTCACCCCCGGCCTGGAGTCCCCGACCGTCTCCCCCCTCCACCACGAGGGCTGGGTCGCGGTCCGCTCCATGGTCGCCGCCAAGGAGGCCCAGCGGATCATGGACGACCTGTACGAGCTGGGCGCGCGCGCCATCCTCACCACGGCCATCCACGCCTGCCGCCTCTGACTTCCGCCGCTCCCCCTCTCGTCCCCACGAAGGATGCCGTCCGCCGTGTCGCAGCCGCCGCTCCCCGCCCTCCCGGTCACCTTCCGGCCCAACCGGACCAGGGCGGTGCTGCTGACCATAGGCACCGCGATGTTCGTGGTCGTCTCGGCGATCGGCTTCCTGCTGCCAGGACTCGGCCCCGGCGAGCGGCTCACCTTCGTCTTCACCGGTGCGCTGTTCTTCGGCGTCCTGCTGCTGCTCAGCCGCCCCAAGGTGGTCGCCGACGCGGACGGCGTCACCGTCGTGAACCTCACCACCAAGCGGCGTCTCGCCTGGGCGGAGATCCTCAAGGTCAATCTGCGCCCCGGTGACGCCTGGGTGTTCCTCGACCTCAGCGACGGCACCAGCCTGCCCGCGCTCGGCATCCAGCCGGGCATCGCCAAGGAGAAGGCCATCCGCGACGCCCGCGCGCTGCGCGACCTCGTCGAGGCGCACGGCCTCCACGCGGACTGAGCGTCCTCGCCCGCAGGACCTGTGCGCCTGCCCGTCCCGGCGCCTCGTTGATTACTCTGTGGGGTGGCGTGCCACGGGCGCGCCGCCCCGCTCTGCACGGCCCTCCGGGGCCCCGCGGGGTCGTCCCTTCGACCCGAGGAGTGACTCCCTCCAGCAATGGACGGATCGTCCGGTAGTACCTGCGCCGCCCCCTCCCTCCACGAGGCGGCGGCATGACCATCCCGCTTCTGCTGCTCGCCGCAGCGTTCCTCCTGATCCTCGCCAACGGTTTCTTCGTGGCGGCCGAGTTCGGCCTCGTCACCGTCGAGCGGCCGGACGCCGAACGCGCGGCCGCCGCGGGCGACCCACGCGCGGCCACCGTCGTGAACTCCCTGCGCGAGCTGTCCTTCCAGCTCTCCGGCACCCAGCTCGGCATCACCCTCACCTCGCTGGTGGTGGGCATGCTCGCCGAGCCCGCCCTCGCACAGCTCCTCGGCGGACCGCTGACCGCCGTCGGCATCCCCACGGGCGCCGTTCCCGGCGTCAGCGTCGTCATCGGCATGCTGCTGGCGTCCGCCGTGCAGATGGTGATCGGCGAACTCGTGCCGAAGAACTGGGCGGTCGCCAAGCCGCTCCAGGTGGCCCGTTTCGTGGCCGGCCCGCAGCACCGCTTCTCGACCCTGTTCCGTCCGGTGATCACCCTGCTCAACGCCACCGCCAACCGTCTCGTACGGCTGCTGGGCGTCGAGCCGACGGACGAGCTGGCCTCCGCCCGCACCCCCGGCGAACTGGTCTCCCTGGCCCGCCACTCGGCACGGGCCGGGGCCCTGGAGCAGGAAACCGCGGACCTCTTCGTCCGCACCCTGTCCCTCGGCCACCTCACCGCGCAGCACGTGATGACGCCGCGGGTGAAGGTCGCCTCCCTCCAGTCGACGGCCACCGCCGCCGACGTCCTCAACCTCACCCGGGCCACCGGCCTCTCGCGCTTCCCGGTCTACCGCGAGCGCATCGACGAGATCGTCGGCATGGTGCACCTCAAGGACGCCCTCTCCGTCCCGGCGCACGAGCGGATGCGGGTCCCCGTCGGCCGGATCGCCGTCGCACCCCTGCTCGTACCGGAGACACTGCCCGTGCAGCGGCTCCTGGAGCGGCTGCGCAGCGAGCAGCCGATAGCGGTCGTGGTGGACGAGTACGGCGGCACGGCCGGGGTGGTCACCCTGGAGGACATCGTCGAGGAACTCGTCGGCGAGGTCCGCGACGAGCACGACGCCCAGGGCGCGGACCGGCCGGAACTCGCGGCCGTGGCCCCCGCCGAGGACGGCAGCCCGGCCTGGGAGGCCGACGGCGGCTGCCGGGTCCTGACGCTGCGCCGGATAGGACTCGACGTCCCCGAGGGCCCGTACGAGACGGTGGCCGGCCTCGTCGCCGACCTCCTCGGCCGCATCCCCGCCCCCGGCGACCGGGCCGAACTCCCCGGCTGGCAGCTCTCGGTCCGCCAGGTCGGCCGCTACCGGGCGGAACGCGTCCGCCTGGTGCGCCGCGCCGCCGCCGCCGGCGTCGGCGCCGAACAGCTCGTGGAGGCGGCCCGATGAGCGCCCTGCAACTCCTCTTCGCCCTGCTCCTGGTCCTCGCCAACGGGTTCTTCGTCGGCGCGGAGTTCGCCCTCGTCTCGGTGCGCCGCAGCCAGATCGAACCGCTCGTGTCCGAGGGCTCGGCCCGCGCCAAGCAGGTCATGCACGGGCTGGAGCACCTGCCGCAGATGATGGCGGCGGCCCAGTTCGGCATCACCGTCTGCTCGTTGACGCTGGGCGCGGTGGCGGAGCCGACCGTGGCCCACCTGCTGGAGCCGGTCTTCCACGCGGCCCGGGTGCCGGACGCGCTGGTGCACCCCCTGGGCTATGCGATCGCCCTCGCGGTCGTGGTCGCCCTGCACCTGGTCATCGGCGAGATGGTGCCGAAGAACCTGGCGATGGCCGCCCCGGAGCGGACCGCGCTGTGGTTCAGCCCGGGCCTGGTCGCCTTCGCGCGGCTGTGCCGGCCGGTGACGGCGGCACTGGACTGGTGCGCGCGCATGGTGCTCAAGCTCGTCCGGGTCGAACCCAGGGAGGAGGTCGAGTCCGTCTTCACCAGCGAGCAGCTCAACCGCCTGGTGGAGGACTCGGGCCAGGCGGGCCTGCTGGAGCCGGGCGCGCAGGAGCGCCTGGAGGACGCGCTGGAGCTGGGCAGCCGTCCGGTCACGGACGTGGTGCTGGGCCGGTCCTCGCTGGTGACGGTCGGCCCGTCGGTCACCCCGCGCGAGATCGAGGAGCTGACGGTCCGGACGGGCTACTCGCGCTTCCCGGTCTGCGCGCCCGGCCCGCTCGGGGCCTTCATGGGGTACGTCCACGTGAAGGACGTCCTGGACCTGGACGAGGCGGAACGGGCGGTGCCGCAGCAGGTGTGGCGTCCGCTGCCGACGCTGCGGGCCGAACTCCCGCTGGACGACGCGCTGTCCGTGATGCGCCGGGCGGCGACGCACCTGGCGCAGGTGGCGGACGCCTCGGGGCGGGTGCTGGGGCTGGTGGCGCTGGAGGACGTGCTGGAGAAGCTGGTGGGGGAGGTGCGGGACCCGGCGCACCGGGAGGCCCCGGCGCCGCCCCTGGTCCCGCGGCCGACGGACCTGGTGGAGGCGCGGGTGCCGGAGACGATGGCGGGGTAGGGCCACCGGCCGGGGGGCGGGGCTACAGCCCGCCCCCCGGCGGTTCCGCCGTGCGGGGGCCGCGGCCCGACAGGACCTCTCCGTAGGCCTGCATCAGGTCGGGGAGGCGCAGGGTCGACAAGTCGTCACGGGTCGGCGTCGCCGCGTACCCCGACAGCCGCAGGTCCCGGTACGCACAGCTCTTCTCGTACAGCGTCCGCAGGAACCGCCCGTTGCCCAGCTCGTCGATCCACCCCTGGGCCACGACGTGCCCGGCGATGCTCCGCAGCTCCTCCAGCGCCTCCTCGTCCCACACGTCCCCGTTGTCCCCGGCCAGCACCTCCCCGATGCTGGTCAGCTCCGGCGGCCGGTAGCTCGGGAAGTCGACCCGGGTGGTGAAGCGGGACGACAGGCCGGGGTTGGCGGCCAGCAGCCGGTCCATGCCCTCCGGATACCCGGCGAGGATGACGACCAGGTGGTCCCGGTTGTCCTCGGCCCGCTTCAGCAGCACCTGAAGCGCCTCGTCCCCGTACGCGTCGCCCTTGCTGTAACCGGAGTTGGCCAGGCTGTACGCCTCGTCCACGAAGAGCACGCCCCCCATCGCCGAGTCGATGAGCTCGTTCGCCTTCACGGCCGTCTGCCCGAGGAACTCCCCGACCAGATCGGCCCGTTGCGCCTCCACCAGGTGGTCCCCGCCGAGCAGCCCGAGCGCGTAGAAGACCCGCCCCAGAATCCGGGCCACGGTCGTCTTCCCGGTGCCCGAGGGGCCGGAGAAGACAAAGTGACGTTTCGGCGGCTGCACCGGCAGGCCCTGCCCGGCCCGCAGCCGCGCCATCTCGAGCTGCGCCGACAGCGCCCGCACCTGCCGCTTCACCGGCTCCATGCCGACCATCCGGTCCAGCTCGCCGAGCGCCTGCTCCAGGAGCGCCGGATCGGACGGCCCGGCGGGGAAGGGCGGCAGCCCGGTGGGCCGGGGCGGTCCGGCCTTCTCCCGTACGCCACCGCGCGGACCCGGCGGCACCGCGCCCCCGAACGGCAGGTTCCCGTCACCGCCCAGGCGCAGTTCCCCGCCCCCCTCCAGGATGTCCAGCTCGCCCTGCGACTCCGCGGACTCCTGGCTGCTCAGCGATACGGTCGCCAGCCCGGCCGCCGACTCGTCGCAGCCGTCCAGGCCGTCGCCCTCGGAGATCGCCGCGAGGCGCGCCGCGGTGTCCATGAACGCCGGGTCCACCCTGTGCACCGCCCGGTACAGCGGCAGCGCGGCCGCCGAACGCCCGGTGCCCTCGTGGGCCCGCGCCAGCCAGTAGCGCAGCTCCTTGCGCTGCGGCTGCTCGCTGCGGCAGCGCATCAGCGAGGCGGACAGCAGCGGCTCCGCCTGCCCGAACATCTCCAGCCGCACGCGCGCCATCCCGCCGAAGAGCCCCGACTCGATGCCCAGCAGCGGATCGTCCACCAGCGGGTCGGTGTGCCGGACCAACTGCTCCCAGTCCTTGACCAGATACGCCCGGCAGGCGTGCAGGAAGCGCACCTGGTGGTCGGTGTCCACGGGCGGCAGCCCCGCCAGCGCCCGGTCCAGCTCCGGCACGTGGCGTCCGTCGAGCCAGTGCGAGGCGTGCGCGAGCAGCAGGTCGCGCGGGCTCTCCAGCACCGGCTGCACCCACCAGCCCAGCCAGTACCAGGAGTTGAGCGTCCTGCGGTGCCGAGTGCGCTGCTCGCCGAACCGCTCCCGGTGGCGGTGCATGCGCAACAGCGCCGTCGTCGTGTCGATGCGCAGGGCGTGCAGGCCGAGCCAGCCGTCCGCCATGCCTGGATCCAGTCGTACCGCCGCCCGGAATTCCTCCTCCGCCTGCGGGTACGCCCCCATGGTGTAGGCGTCCACGCCGCGCAGCCAGGCGAGGTCGGCCGGGGCGGGTGTGCCCTGCGAGCCGAAGTCCATCACGTCCCCCACAGACCGTGCCCCCCGTGATGTGCGCCGGACGTGTGCCAGTGACCCATTGTCGTTGGCATATGCCCGAACCGCTGTGTCCCGGACGGGAATTGACCGCACCGAAGGGCATCGTACCTGGGCAGGGGGCACCTGAATAAGGGTGGCGCGAGGGGTGCGAAGACCGTGACCCTGGGTGAGCGAACCGGCTCCGGGAACACCCGAGTCGGGGGAGAGAGGGCAGAACGAAGCCCCCGATCACGGGGGAACAACCGGGGGCTTCGTGTCTGCGGGCGGCTCCGTAAAGCCGCACATTGAGAACGTAAGACCTGTACGGCCCCCGGGTCAAGCGGAGTTGGGGCACTCGCGGGGGCGGTTTTCCGGCCGTTCCGCAGGGCCCGGATGGGCTGTCACGGAGAGTGATGGAACGGTTCGCTCACGCGGTCGCGGGGGACCCCTCGCGCCACTCGTACCCCTCCCGTGTCTGACGTATCAGAGTGTCGGCGAACGGACGCGAGGGGTCCGCCGAGAAATGCCGCGTCTCGGCGCGCGTCCATCCGTCCCAGAAGGCGGACTGTGCCGTTCCGTCCCGTTCGCGCCCGCGCGCCCAGGAGCGCCCGGCGTCCAGATCCATCCACAGGAGGTGCGCCAGGTGCGGGCGCAGTTCCCTGCGCCCCGCGCCCACGCCCTCCAGGACGACGACGGGCGCGGGCGGGAGCTCGTACCGCTCGGGCCCGAAGCGCCGGAGCGTCCAGTCGTACGGCGCGAACCGCGCGTGCGCGCCCCGCGCGAGGGGCGTGAGGACCTGCGACCGCAGCCGTTCCGTCCAGTCGAACAGGGCGTCGTGGCTGGCCAGATCGTCCAGGTGCAGGACGGGAGCGCCGCCGAGCGCGTCGGCCAGACGCCCGGCGAAGGTGCTCTTGCCGGAACCCGCGTGCCCGTCCACGGCGACCAGCCGGACCGGACCGAGGGACGGGGGAAGGGCGCTCAGCCGGGCGGCGAGCGGGGCGATGCTGTTCACCCTGGCCACCCTACGAGTGCCGCCCTCCGCGCGCCGCCACAGGCCACGGGGAGGGCGGTCGCAGTATGGGGGGCGGCCCGTTGGTCCGGAGGGCGCGGCGGGCCGGCCGTGCGGTCCCGGGCGGCCGTACGCGTTCGCGCCCGGAGCACTGCTCGGGGCGGCACGTGCCCGTGCCCGGCCGCGTGGCCGTACCTGTCCGCATCCCGCGTCCGTGCTCGTATCCGCATCCGCACCCGTCCGTCCGACCGGGAGTCCTCGCCCATGACCACACCCGTACCGCGCCCCGAACCCTCCCCGCCGCCGGGACCCGGCGGCGCCTCGCGCCGGGCCGTGCTCGCCGCGGCCCTCGCGGCCGCCGCCACCCCGGCACTGGCCGCTCCCGCCCCGGCGGCCGCACCCCCCGCCGGCGCTTCCGCCGCCCCACCCCCGGGCACCATGAACAGTGTGGACAACCGCTTCTGGACCACCCGCGAGGACTGGCGCTCCGGCACCGGCCCCGGCACCCGCGTCGCGCGGGGCCCCCGTCCCGGGCTGACGATCCGTACGCCGGACGGCGTCACCGCCCACCGCGACCCGCACACCGGACGCACCGACTCCTACGAGTACGCGGTGTGGACCTCGCCGCTGCACCGCGGCCCGGTCCCCGCCACCGAGATCGTCCCCTCCTGGAACGCCGACACCCCGCCCGGCACCTGGCTCGCCGTCGAACTGTGCGGCGCGTACCAGGACGGCTCCCGCACGCCCTGGTACGTCATGGGCCACTGGGCGTCCGGCGAGGGCGAGATCCGGCGCACCTCCGTGGACGGGCAGGGCGACGGGCGCAGCAGCGTCTCCACGGACACCGTGGTGGTCACCGACCCGGCCTCCGGGACCCGGCTGACCGGCCACCGGCTCCGGGTCGTCCTGTACCGGCTGCCCGGCACGGGTGCGACGCCCACCCTGTGGCGGGTCGGCGCGATGTCCTCCGCGCTGCCGGACCGGTTCACGGTGCCGGCGTCGGCGCCCGGGCACGCGGGGGAGCTGGCGGTGCCGTGCCACTCGCAGGAGATCCACGCCGGGCGGTACCCGGAGTACGACAACGGGGGAGAGGCCTGGTGCAGCCCCACCTCCTCCACGATGGTCCTGGAGTACTGGGGGCGGGGCCCCAGCACCGACGACCTGGCCTGGGTGGACCCCGCGTACGCCGACCCCCAGGTGTGCCACGCGGCCCGGTACACCTACGACCACCAGTACCGGGGCTGCGGGAACTGGCCCTTCAACGCCGCGTACGCCGCCTCGTACCGGGACATGAACGCCGTCGTCACCCGGCTGGGATCGTTGAACGACCTGGAGGGGCTGATCCGTGCGGGCATCCCGGTGATCACGTCGCAGTCCTTCCTGGCCACGGAGCTCACCGGCGCCGGTTACGGCACCGCGGGGCACCTGATGGCCGTCGTCGGCTTCACCGGCGCCGGTGACGTGGTCGCCCACGACCCGGCGGCCCCCACGAACGACGCCGTGCGCCGTGTCTACCGCAGGCGCGAGTTCGAGAACGTCTGGCTGCGCACCCGGCGGCACGGCGCGGACGGCAAGGTGGCGTCCGCCACAGGGGGCATCTGTTACCTGTACTGGCCACGGGAGGCGACCGCCGCCCAGCGCAGGGCACTTGAGGCGGTCGGCATCCGCTGAAGCCGCCCCGCCGGCCCCGGGGCGGTGACCTACGTCATCTGTTGCGGGGCCGGTCGGGCTGGCACTGTGGACGGGCGAGGACTCCCTCGCGCATCTGCCCTTTCTCCCGCACTGCGAGTTCCCGATGACTGCAGCCTCTGCCGCCCTCTTCTCCCGTCTGCACACCCGTACCGGCGGTCCCGACGACCTCGACGGACCGAAGCTGCTGGAGCACGTGCTCGGCTGGGTCCTGGTCCTGGTGGTGGCGATGTTCGTCACGGGTGCGGGCCTGCTCTGACCCCGCGGGCCCGCCGGCCGGACGACACGGTCGCGTAACGCCCCGTCGCCCTGCCCGGCCTGCGGCTTTTCGACCCGTGACGGAACGGGGGCGATCCGGCATACTCAGCCGCCACAGTCCCGGACAGTCCGCTTCCGTAACCCGGAGCGGTGCTTCAGGCTGGGACGTGAGTCACCTCGGCGGCGCCGCCACACCCTGCGCGTGCGCCCGCTGCCGCGCCCGACACAGGGCCCGAGATGCAAGGAGAGCGCCGCCATGGCCGATCGCGCCCCGCAGCCGGTGGAACGACAGCTGCCCACCGAGGAGTCCCGCGACCTGCTCGCGCTCGTACGCGACATGATCCAGCGGGAGATCGCCCCGCAGGCGGCCGACGAGGAGGAGGCCGGGCACTTCCCGCGCGAGGTGTTCGCGCTGCTCTCCGAGGCCGGGCTGCTCGGTCTGCCGTACGACTCCGAGCACGGCGGCGGCGACCAGCCGTACGAGGTCTACCTCCAGGTCCTCGAAGAGCTCGCGGCGGCCCGCCTGACCGTCGGCCTCGGCGTCAGCGTGCACAGCCTCGCCTGTCACGGGCTCGCCGGGTACGGCACCAAGGAGCAGCAGGCCGCCCACCTGCCCGCCATGCTCGGCGGCGGACTGCTCGGCGCGTACTGCCTCTCCGAGCCCGCCTCGGGCTCCGACGCGGCCTCCCTGCGCACCCGGGCGGTCCGCGACGGCGACGACTGGGTGATCACCGGCACCAAGGCGTGGATCACGCACGGCGGCGTGGCGGACTTCTACACCGTTCTCGCCCGCACGGGCGGCGAGGGGCCGCGCGGCATCACCGCCTTCCTGGTGCCCGGTGACGCACCGGGCCTGTCGGCGGCCGCCCCCGAGAAGAAGATGGGCATGAAGGGCTCGCCCACCGCCCAGCTCCACTTCGACGGCGTACGGGTCCCCGACGCGCGCCGCATCGGCGACGAGGGCCAGGGCTTCGCCATCGCCCTGTCCGCGCTCGACTCCGGCCGCCTCGGCATCGCCGCCTGCGCGATCGGCGTGGCCCAGGCGGCCCTGTCCGAGGCGCTCTCCTACGCCACGGGGCGCGAGCAGTTCGGCCGCCCGATCGCGGACTTCCAGGGGCTGCGCTTCATGCTGGCCGACATGGCCACCCAGATCGAGGCCGGCCGCGCGCTGTACCTGGCCGCCGCCCGGCTGCGCGACGCGGGCCGCCCGTTCTCCCGCGAGGCGGCGATGGCGAAGCTCTTCTGCACGGACACGGCGATGAGGGTCGCCACGGACGCGGTGCAGGTCCTCGGCGGCTACGGCTACACGGTGGACTTCCCGGTCGAGCGGTACATGCGCGAGGCGAAGGTCCTCCAGATCGTCGAGGGCACGAACCAGATCCAGCGCATGGTCATCGCGCGGCACTTGGTGGGCCCCGAGTCCCGCTGACCGGCCCCGGGGCCGTCTTGCGGAAGCGGCCGCCGAAGGGTTGCCCACCCGGTTCCCCGCGCTCCTGAAAGGGGCGCGGGGAACCGCGCGAGCAACCACAACGCACCCGCACGCGCACCCCGGCCCCGCAGGGCCACGGGAAGAGGCGGGCAGGGGAGAAGCCCGCCCCGCCGCCGGGTGCCGGCAGCCCACTCCCCAGCCAGCTACCCCGCCCCGCGCCCAAGCGGCCCGCCCCCCGACTCTGGCCACCCGCACGCCTCCTGACGTACCGTCAGAGCCCGCCGGAGGGGAGCCCCGGACCCGGACCCACCCCGGCACGCCCCCACCCGCCAGGAGGACCCCGTGCCCCAGGACCGCCCGATCCCCCTCGACGAGTACCCCGTCCACCAGGCCCCCCTCTCGATGAAGCACGTCGTGACCGGCGACCGCAACGCCTACGACCGCTGCATCTTCCACCTCGTCGACCACACCGGCCACGCCCTCCTCGTCGCCGGCCTCGGCGTCTATCCCAACACCGGTGTCATCGACGCCTACGCCACCCTCCGCCTCGGCGACACCCTGTACGCCGTCCGCGCCTCCGACGCCCTCGGCGACGACCGGATGAACATGTCCGTCGGGCCGCTGCGCATCACCGTCGACGAGCCGCTGCGCCGCTTCACGCTGAGCTGCGCCCCGGACCCCGCCGACCCCGACTCCCTCGCGTACGAGATCAGTTGGACCGCCGAGTTCCCGGCCGTCTGGGAGCCCCACCACGTCCAGTACCGCGGCGACCGCCTCCTGCTGGAGGGCCGCCGCTTCGTCCAGGCGGGCGGCTGCACCGGTGAGATCCGCGTCGGCGGCGAGCGCCTCCGCCTCGATCCCGCCCACTGGACCGGCACCCGCGACCGGAGCTGGGGCGTGCGGCCCATCCCGGGGGAGGACGGCGGCCGTGCCGCCGAGGAGCACCGCCCGGAAGGGTTCCACTGGCTCTGGATACCCGCCCGCTTCGACGACCGGTTCGTCATGGTCGTCGTCCAGGAGGACGCCGACGGCCACCGCACCCTCAACGAGGCGCTCCTCGTGCGCCGGGAAGGGCCCGACGTCCAGCTCGGCTGGCCGCACACCGACATCGCCTACCGCTCCGGCACCCGCCACCCCGAGCGCGCCGTCGTCCACCTCACCGATCCCTCCCGCAAACCCCTCGAACTCGGCGTCGAGGTCCTCACCTCCTCCCCGCTCGCCGTCGGCGCCGGCTACCCGCCCGCCGACGACTGGCAGCACGGCACCTGGCAGGGCCGCGGCTGGACCGACCGGCGCTCCTACGACCTCGCCGACCCCGCCGCCCACCCCATGGCCGCGTACGGCGTGACCGACCACGCCGCCCGCTTCACCCTCGACGGGCGGACCGGCCACGGCATCTTCGAGCACGGCACCTTCGGCCGGCACGACCCCAGCGGCTTCACCGGATACGACTCCACCGCGCCCTGACCCCCGCCGCCGGCCCCGCGAGACCCCGTGAGCACCCGCGAGCAGAGGAGTACGGACGATGGCGACCGCACCACGGCCCCGCACCACCACCCGCGACCCCGGGGAACTCGGCCGGCGGCTCACCGCCTGGCTGGCCCGCCGCCTCCCGGGAGCACGTGTCACCGGCGTCCGCGTGCCCGGCTCCAACGGCATGTCCAGCGAGACCCTGCTCTTCGACCTCGACCACCCCGACGCCCCCGTCACCGGCTGCGCGCTGCGACTGGCCGCCGACCCGGCCGCGTACACCGTCTTCCCCGTGTACGACATGGCCCGCCAGCACCGCGTCATGAGCCTGGTCGGCACGCACACCGACCTTCCGGTGCCGCACGTGCTGTGGCTGGAGGAGGACCCGGCCCCGCTCGGCGCGCCCTTCTTCGTCATGGCCCGCGCCGAGGGCCGCGTGCCGCCGGACGTCATGCCTTACACGTACGAGGGGAACTGGCTGCACGCGGCGAGCGACGAGGAGCGCGCCGCGCTGGAGGCGGCGAGCATCGGGGTCATCGCGCGGTTGCACGAGCAATTCCCGGCGGAGCAGGCCGAGTTCCTGCTCCCCGCGGTCGAAGGGAGCCCGCTGCGACGGCATGTGACGGCCCAGCGGACCTACTACGAGTGGGTCGTCGACGGGCTGCCCCGCTCCCCCCTCGTCGAGGAGGCCTTCCGGTGGCTGGAGGACCACTGGCCGGACGAGGAGGGGGAGCCCGTGCTGTGCTGGGGGGACGCCCGCATCGGGAACATCGTCTACGACGGGTTCGAGCCCGCCGCCGTGCTCGACTGGGAGATGGCGGCCCACGGGCCCCGCGAGCTCGACCTCGGGTGGACGGTCTACCTGCACCGCTTCTTCCAGGACCTGACCGTCTCCTTCGGGCAGGCCGGGCTGCCGGACTTCCTGCGCCGCGACGCGATCGAGGAGCGGTACGCGCGCCTCACCGGGCACACCCCGCGGCACATGGAGTTCCACACCCTCTACGCCGCCCTGCGGCACGCCGTGGTGATGCTGCGCATCGCCCACCGGCAGGTGCACTTCGGCGAGGCCCGGGTCCCCGAGGACCCGGACGCGCTCATCCTGCACCGGGCGTCCCTGGACGCGATGGTGCGCGGGACGTACTGGAGGGACGCGGGGTACGCGGGGTGATCAAGCGGCGTGCTGGCGCGGCACCTTCAACGGGCGCGACCCCGGGCCGCCCACGTGGCTGAAGGGCTGCGTGCGCCAGTCGAGGCCCTGGGGGAGGGTGAGCAGCAGGGCGGTGTCCTGCTCCAGCGCCTCCAGGGACTCGTCCGCCGGCTTCGCGTCGGCGGCGGGACGCCCTGTACCGGAGCAGGCGGTCAGGCCGAACGGGTTCCAGGGGGTGGGGCACTTGGCGTGCTCCGGGAGGACGTCCTCGTCGGCGAGCAGCGCGATGGGCTGCGCGCAGTCGGGGCAGATCACCCGGTACATCTCGAAGGTGTCGTACGAATCCGCGTCCGCGTCGGCCCCTTCGGCGTCGTCGAAGGGCAGCGCTGTGAGGTCGGCGGGCTCCGCCGCGGTACGTCCGGTGCGCTTCAGGCTCTGCATGGAGACACTCCCCCTAGAGGTGGGCCGAACAAGCCGCTGCGGCCTCGACCACACGAAGCACTTCCCTGCGCGCCTGCGTGATAACCCCACAAAGAAGAAGGACACGGGGGGAAGGGTGTGGGCTTCGTCACACGACCGTCATGTGCCCGTCGCAGGTGCCCTCGGCGCGTCCCCGCGCGTGCCGTTCCGCGCCCCCCTGCCGAAGTCCGCCGTTCCACCAGGCAAGACGCCGGCCGCTCAGGTGCCACACCGGCCCCGGGCCCTGTAGGTTCTGCGTCCATGGAGGAGTTGGATCGTCAGATCGTGGACCTGCTCGTCAAGGACGGGCGGATGAGCTACACCGACCTGGGCAAGGCCACCGGCCTGTCCACCTCGGCGGTGCACCAGCGCGTCCGCAGGCTGGAGCAGCGCGGAGTGATCCGCGGCTACGCGGCGGTCGTCGACCCCGAGGCGGTCGGGCTGCCGCTCACCGCGTTCATCTCGGTGGCGCCCTTCGACCCCAGCGCCCCGGACGACATCGCCGAACGGCTCGCCGGAGTGCACGAGATCGAGGCCTGCCACAGCGTCGCGGGCGACGAGAACTACATCCTCAAGGTGCGCGTCGCCACCCCGCTGGAGCTGGAGCACCTGCTCACCCGCATCCGCACCCTCGCCGGGGTCTCCACCCGTACCACCGTCGTCCTCTCCACCCCGTACGAGGCGCGCCCGCCCCGCGTCTGACCCCACCCGTGTCACGGGCGGCGCGGGCCCTGCGCGAGACTGGTCCCCATGACCGAGCGCACCGCCCCCTCGTCCCCCGTCGCCCCCCGTGACCGCACCGTGCTGCTGCGCGGCGGCGAGGTCCACAGCCCCGCGGACCCCTTCGCCACCGCGATGGTCGTCGAGCGCGGGCACGTCGCCTGGGTGGGCTCGGAAGGGGCCGCCGACGCCTTCGCCGACGGCGTCGACGAGGTGCTCGACCTCGAAGGCGCACTCGTCACCCCGGCGTTCACCGACGCACACGTGCACACGACGGCCACCGGTCTCGCCCTCACCGGCCTCGACCTGTCCGCCGCCCGCACCCTCGACGAGGCACTCGCTCTCGTACGGTCGTACGCCGCCGGACGCCCGGCCGGCGAGGTCCTGGTGGGCGGCGGCTGGGACGCCTCCCGCTGGCCCGAACGCCGCCACCCCGCGCGCGCCGAACTCGACGCGGCGGCCGGGGGCCGCCCGCTCTACCTGCCGCGCATCGACGTCCACTCGGCCGTCGTCTCCACCGCCCTGCTCGACCTCGTCCCCGGCATCACCGGCCTGACCGGCCACCACCCGGACGGGCCGCTCACCGCGGCCGCCCACCACGCGGTGCGCGCCGCCGCCCACGGGGCGATCAGCCCCGCCCAGCGCGCCGAAGCCCAGCGCGCCGCCCTCGCGCACGCCGCCTCGCTCGGCATCGGCACCGTCCACGAGTGCGCGGGCCCCGAGATCTCCGACGAGGCGGACCTCGTCGGGCTGCTGAAGACGGCCGCCGAGAGGCCGGGCCCCCGCGTCATCGGCTACTGGGCCGAACAGGTCGCGAACGCGAAGGACGCCCGGCGGGTCCGCGAACTCGGCGCCGTCGGCGCGGCCGGAGACCTCTTCGTCGACGGCTCGCTGGGCTCCCACACCGCCTGCCTGCACCAGCCCTACGCCGACGCCCCGCACACCGGCACCGCCCACCTCGACGCCGCCGCGATCGCCGCCCACGTCGCGGCCTGCACCGAGGAGGGCCTCCAGGCGGGCTTCCACGCCATCGGGGACGCCGCGATCGGCGCCGTCGTCGACGGAGTGCGCGCCGCCGCCGAGAAGGTCGGCCTCGCCCGGGTGCGGGCCGCCCGCCACCGCGTCGAGCACGCCGAGGCGATGACCCCCGCCACCATCGCCGCCTTCGCCGAACTCGGCCTCACCGCGTCCGTCCAGCCCGCCTTCGACGCGCTCTGGGGCGGCGAGGCGGGCATGTACGCCCAGCGCCTGGGCGTCGAGCGGGCCCGCACCCTCAACCCGTACGCGGCCCTGCTCAGGGCCGGAGTGCCGCTCGCCTTCGGCTCCGACAGCCCGGTCACCCCGCTCGACCCCTGGGGCACCGTCCGCGCCGCCGCCTTCCACCGCACCCCCGAGCACCGGGTGTCCGTGCGCGCCGCCTTCACCGCCCACACCCGGGGCGGCTGGCGGGCCGTCGGCCGGGACGACGCGGGCGTCCTGGTGCCCGGCGCACCCGCCGACTACGCGATCTGGCGAACCGGCGCGCTCGTCGTGCAGGCCCCCGACGACCGGGTCGCCCGCTGGTCCACCGACCCCCGCTCCGGCACGCCCGGCCTGCCGGACCTGTCGCCGGGCGTCCCGCTGCCGGTCTGCCTGCGCACCGTCGTTTCCGGCGAGACCGTGTACGTACGGCCGAACGCATGACGAAAGCGGGGCGCGTACCGCCGATCGGTGCGGCCCGCCCCGCGCCCCGGTTCTTTCCGCCGTCGGCATTGACCTGCTGATTCGAAGAATCGCCGCAGGTGGCACAGGTGTTGACAGGAAGCGGCCACCGGCGGGTAGGTTCGGCCGGGTCCACCACGAAGAACGTCCGGCCGGAAAACCTCCACGCAGTCGTCGAACGCCGCTGGGTCATGGACGGGTCGCCCCGACGGCGCCCGGCCGGGAGCCAGGTTCAGCGCCCGCGCCTCGGGGGCGAGGGAAGGTTTCTCCGGTCGACGGTGCGACCCGGGTAGGGCCCCGGCGTTCAGTAGACAACGGCGAGGATGTCCGCAGCCGGCGGGCACCTGGCCGGCCCGAAGGACGCCGGGCCCCCATCCGCAGCACCCGCCCGGCCCGTACCGGCCGGTCCACCGGCCTCTTTCCCGTACCCGCTCGCTATGGTGGGTCCTTCGGTGCACGCACATTAAAAGGGGAAGCAGTGAACGACGGCGGTCAGAAGCGTTACGGCCCGCTCGGCAGTGCTTTGGTGATCATCCCGACCTACAACGAGGCCGAGAACATCAAGCCGATCGTCGCGCGGGTCCGGGAGTCCGTTCCCGAAGCGCACGTCCTCGTCGCCGACGACAACAGCCCCGACGGCACCGGAAAGCTCGCCGACGAGCTCGCCGCGGCCGACGACCAGGTGCACGTCCTGCACCGCAGGGGCAAGGAGGGCCTCGGCGCCGCCTACATGGCCGGGTTCCGCTGGGGCATCGACAACGGCTACGGCGTGCTGGTCGAGATGGACGCCGACGGCTCCCACCAGCCCGAGGAACTGCCCCGCCTGCTCACCGCTCTCAAGGGCGCCGACCTGGTGCTCGGCTCCCGCTGGGTGCCCGGCGGGCGGATCGTGAACTGGCCCAAGTCCCGCGAGTTCATCTCCCGCGGCGGCAGCCTCTACTCCCGGATGCTGCTGGGCGTGCCGATCCGCGACGTCACCGGCGGGTTCCGGGCCTTCCGCGCCGAGACCCTCGAAGGCCTCGGCCTCGACGAGGTGGCCTCGCAGGGCTACTGCTTCCAGGTCGACCTGGCGCGCCGCGCCGTCGAGTCCGGCTTCCACGTGGTCGAGGTGCCGATCACGTTCGTGGAGCGGGAGGTCGGCGAGTCCAAGATGAGCAACGACATCCTCATCGAGGCGCTGTGGCGGGTCACCGCCTGGGGCGTCGGCACGCGCGCCAACAAGCTGCTCGGCCGCAAGCCCCTGTAGGGCCCCCGCGCGGGGGCCCTCGCCCCTTAGCGCCTCAGCGGGGACTCACGCCTCCTTTACGCCGATCAGGCGGCCCGCCAGGCACACTGGGGGCATGACGACCGGCACTCCGCCCCCGACCGCGACCACCACCCCGCGCAAGCGCTCCCGCGCCCGCACCCTCGTGCCTCTCGGCATCGCCGTCTGGCTGGTGCTGGAGATCTGGCTGCTGACCCTCGTGGCCGGCTGGGCGGGCGGTCTCACCGTCCTGCTGCTGCTGGTGGGGGCGGTCGTGCTGGGCGGCGCCGTGATCAAGCGGGCCGGCCGCCGCGCCTTCACCAACCTCAGCGAGACGATCCAGCGCCAGCAGCAGTCCGGCGGCGCCCACGACCCGGCCGCCGACGGGCAGGGCAAGAAGGGCTCCGGCAACGGCTTCGTGATGCTCGGCGGCCTGCTGCTGATCCTCCCCGGCCTGATCTCCGACGTGCTGGGACTGCTGGTCCTGGTGCCGCCGGTGCGCAGGGCGCTCGGCCGGTACACGGAGAAGTCCCTCCAGAAGCGCATGGACGCCGTGCGGCAGCCCGGAAGTCTCGGCGACATGTTCCAGCAGGCGCGGATGCACCGCCCCGACGGCAAGGTCGTCCAGGGCGAGGTCGTCCGCGACGACTCCCCGGCGCGGCAGCCCCAGCCGCCGCGCCGCGAGGACGGCCCCCGGGCCCCGCTGACGCCCTGAGCCCGACCGCCCCGAGCCCGACGCGCACCGCGAACGCAGAAAAACGCAGAAAGCCGAGGGGCCCGGCACACCGTGCGGTGTGCCGGGCCCCTCGGCCTGTGCGGGGTGAATCTCCCGTGCCCTTCGTCCGGTGACGGACGTCAGGCGGACTTGCGGCTGTCCCGCGGATGCACCGCGATGTTCATGGCGCCGGAACGCAGTACCGCGAGCCTTTCGGCCAGGACCTCTTCGAGTTCCTCGCGGGTGCGCCGCTCCATGAGCATGTCCCAGTGCGTTCGCGCGGGCTTGCCCTTCTTCTCCTCCGGCCCATCGCCGTCCACCAGGAGTGCCTGGGTCCCGCAGACCTTGCACTCCCACTCCGGCGGAATTTCCGCTTCCACGGAGAAGGGCATCTCAAAGCGATGTCCCTTCTCACATGCGTACTCCACCGCCTGGCGCGGGGCCAGATCGATGCCGCGGTCCGTCTCGTAGCTGGTCACCACGAGCCGCGTACCGCGGAGAGCTCGCTCACTCATGAATCGTGCCTCCCGGGCTTGTCGCCCACAGGACAGTGTGTGTCGCTGTCGTCGTCATCCGGTCAACGTCCGGTCGGCGGTAAAGATTCCCGTTGCGGGTCAGTGCGTCGCCCGTCGTGCCGCCCCTTGTTGTACCCACCAGTGACCGCTTTGTCACATCTGACAGCAGATGTCACCCAGTCTTTTTCCTGCAGAGGTTCGCAGTAACGGTCCGCCTGGCAGGCCAAAGGCGTACACTACCGGCCTTTTACTTCAAGGTCTAAATTCTTTCCGGAACGGGGTTTCCCGCCGCCGCGACCGCCTGCCTCACGGGTACCCGCGCCAGCAGAAGGAATCCCACCGCGAAGAACACCACCAGGGACAGGATCGCGTCCCGGTAGCTGCCCGTGAGCTGAAAGACCAGGCCGAACACCAGGGGCCCCAGCCAGCTTGTCCCGCGGTCGCTGGTCTCGTACGCGGCGAAGTACTCCGCCTCCTTGCCGCGCGGCACCAGGTGCGAGAACAGCGACCGGGACAGGGCCTGGCTGCCGCCGAGCACCAGTCCGATGGCGCCCGCCAGGACGAAGAACCAGACGGGCTCCCCGGCGGGCAGGAAGTACCCCACGCCGATCGTCGCCGTCCACGCGACGAGGGAGCCGAGAATCGTCCGCTTGGCTCCGTGGCTCCGTGGCGCCGGGCCAGCCGCCCCGTCCCCAGCGCGCCGAGGACGGCGAGCACCTGGACCAGCAGGATGGCGGTGATCAGCGTCGTCTGGCTGAGCCCGAGCTCCTGCGAGCCGTAGACGGACGCCTGCGAGATCACCGTCTGCACGCCGTCGTTGTAGACCAGGTACGCCAGCAGGAAGGACAGCGTCAGCGGATGGCGGCGCATGTCCTTCAGCGTGGCGACCAGTTGACGCCACCCCTGCCCCACGGTGAGTCCGCCGCCGTCGGCGGCCACGGCGCGGTCCCGCAGCCGCCGCAGCGGCACGAGGGCGAACGCGCCCCACCAGACCCCCGCGGAGGCGAGACAGATCCGTACCGCCGTCGTCTCGTCCACCCCGAAACGGTCGTGGCCGGTGTACAGCACCAGATTCAGTACGAGGACCAGCGCGCCGGAGGTGTACCCGAAGGCCCACCCCCGCGAGGAGACCCGGTCGCGCTCGTGCGGCTCGGCGATCTGCGGCAGATAGGCGTTGTAGAGCGCCATCGACACCGACAGCGCGGCGTTCGCGACGATCAGCAGCACCGCGCCCAGCGCGTACCGGTCGCCCTCCAGGAAGAACATGCCCGCCGTCGCGCCGGCCCCGAGGTAGGCGGCGACGGCGAGCAGCGGCTTCTTGCGGCCCGTGCGGTCGGCGACCGCCCCCACGAACGGCATCACCACGACGGCCAGGATCACCGAGGCAGACACCGCGTACGCGAACAGGGAACCCGCCCGCACCGGGACGCCCAGGGGATGGACGAAGCCCTCGGCGTCGGCGGCGGCCTCGGCGACCGAGGTCAGATAGGGGCCGAGGAAGACGGAGACGACGCTCGTCGAGTAGACCGAGCACGCGAAGTCGTAGAAGTACCAGCCGCGTTGTTCGCGCTTGCGCTCCGCGTGCGGGGCGGCGGGCCGATCCGTTGGTTCCGTCCCCACGCGCGTTCCCCGTCCTCACCCCGTGCCGACGCGCGTACGGGCGTCGGGTGCGGGTCAGGCCCAGGCCCCCCGCTCGGTCAGCACCGATCGCAGCGCAGCGATCCGGTCCGTCATGATGCCATCCACGCCGAGATCCACAAGGGCTCGCATCCTGGCCGGATCGTTGACGGTCCAGACGTGCACCTGGAGGCCCAGGGAGTGCGCGGTCGTGACGAACCGGCGGTCCACCACCCGCACCCCGTTCTGCGTCTCGGGCACCTGCGCGCACACCGCGCCGCGCCGCAGCGGCACCGGTACGCCCAGCGAGCGCAGCCGCAGCGCGAGGACGCCGCGCACGCCGTACGAGGTCGCCAGGCGCGGACCCGCGAGCCGCTGCGCCCTGGCCACCCGGGCCTCGCTGAAGGAGCCGACGCAGATCCGGTCCCAGGCACCGGTGCGGCGCACGAGGCCCAGGAGCGGCAGCAGGGCGGACTCGGCCTTGGCGTCGACGTTCCAGCGGGCGTCCGGGAACTCCCCCAGGAGCTCCTCGAACAGGGGCAGCGGCTCGGTGCCCGCCACCCGCGCCTCGCGCACCCGGCTCCAGGGCAGCTCCGCGATCCTGCCCCGGGCGTCGGTGACGCGGTCCAGGGTCGGGTCGTGGAAGGCCACCAGCCTGCCGTCGGCGGTGGCGTGGACGTCCGTCTCGAAGTACCGGTAGCCCTCATCGGCGGCCCGGCGGAAGGCCGCCGCGGTGTTCTCCAGGCCGTCGGCGGCGCCCCCGCGGTGGGCGAAGGGGAGCACCGGCCCCGGATGGTCGAGGTAGCCGTGCCGCAGCGCGCCGTTCACGTCGTTCACCCGGGCAGTATCGCCCGGGGCTCCTGCGGGGCCGCGGCCGGCCGCGGGGCCCGGTGCTCCGGTACGGCGAACAGGCGCAGGAAGTACTGTGCGAGCGGCCCGATGGCCAGGGCGTACACGACGGTGCCCACGCCGATGGTGCCGCCGAGCAGGAACCCGGTGCCGACGACCGCGACCTCGATCGCCGTGCGCACCAGGCGCAGGGACCCGCCGGTCACCCGGTGCAGGCCCGTCATCAGGCCGTCGCGCGGTCCCGGGCCGAAGCGCGCGGCGATGTAGAGGCCGGTGGCGACGCCGTTGAGGACGATCCCGCCGAGCATCAGCGCGACGCGCCCGCCCAGGGAGGGCACCTGCGGCACCAGTGCGAGCGTGCCGTCCATGGCGATGCCGACGACCACGACGTTGGAGACCGTGCCGAGGCCCGGACGCTGCCGCATCGGTATCCACAGCAGCAGGACCACCGCCCCGACGACGATCGAGACCACCCCGATGGTCAGCCCCGTGCGCTCCGACAGGCCCTGGTGCAGCACGCCCCAGGGCTCCAGGCCCAGGCCCCCGCGCACCAGCACCGCCGAGCTCACTCCGTACAGCGCCAGGCCGACGTACAGCTGGGTCAGCCGCCGGGGAAGACGGGTGGTGGCCGACCGCGGTGAACCGGACATGGATGCGCCCCCTGGGCTGGTGGTGGTGGACCGATGCATGACACTGTGTGGCCTGTAAGGACAGGCCCTCCAGGGCCAATCCGGGGAAGGTGGACTGATTTCGTGGCGCAGTGGACTTCGGCGGTGGGGGCGGCCCAGCTCGCCCGCCAGCTCAACTCGCAGTCCCGTCCCTCCGGCCCCGGCGTGCGCAAGCCGCCCGCCTACCGGGCCCTCGCCGACGGGGTGCGGCTCCTGGTCCTGGAGGGCCGGGTCCCGGTCGCCGCCCGGCTGCCCGCCGAGCGCGAGCTCGCGGTGGCCCTCGCGGTGAGCCGTACCACCGTCGCCGCCGCCTACGAGGCGCTGCGCGCGGAGGGCTTCCTGGAGTCCCGCAGGGGCGCGGGGAGCTGGACGGCCGTCCCGGCGGGCAATCCGCTGCCCGCGCGCGGCCTGGAGCCCCTGCCGCCGGAGTCGCTCGGCTCCGTCATCGACCTCGGCACGGCCGCCCTGCCCGCACCCGAGCCCTGGCTCACCCGCGCCGTGCAGGGCGCGCTGGAGGAGCTCCCGCCGTACGCGCACACGCACGGCGACTACCCGGCCGGACTGCCCGCCCTGCGCCAGATGCTCGCCGACCGCTACACCGCCCGCGGCATCCCCACCATGCCCGAGCAGATCATGGTCACCACCGGTGCGATGGGCGCCATGGACGCCATCTGCCACCTCTTCGCCGGACGCGGCGAGCGCATCGCCGTCGAGTCGCCCTCGTACGCCAACATCCTCCAGCTCATGCGCGAGGCGGGCGCCCGCCTGGTGCCCGTCGCCATGGCCGAGGGGCTCACCGGGTGGGACCTGACGCGCTGGCGGCAGGTGCTGCGCGACGCCGCGCCCCGCCTCGCGTACGTCGTCGCCGACTTCCACAACCCCACGGGCGCCCTCGCCGACGAGGAGCAGCGTCGCGCCCTGGTGGAGGCGGCCCGCTCGGCGGGCACCGTCCTGGTCGCCGACGAGACCATGACCGAACTCCACCTCGACGACGCGTACGCCATGCCGCGCCCGGTGTGCTCCTTCGACCCGGCGGGCTCCACCGTGCTCACCGTGGGCTCCGCCAGCAAGGCGTTCTGGGCGGGCATGCGCATCGGCTGGGTGCGCGCCGCCCCCGAGGTGATCCGCAGCCTGGTCGCCGCCCGCGCGTACGCCGACCTGGGGACCCCGGTGCTGGAACAGCTCGCGATCAACTGGCTGATGGGCACCGGCGGCTGGGAGCAGGCGGTCTCGGTGCGCCGCGCCCAGGCCAGGGAGAACCGGGACGCCCTGGTGGCGGCCGTGCGCCGCGAGCTGCCGGACTGGGAGTACCACGTGCCCGACGGCGGCCTCACGCTCTGGGTGCGCACCGGCGGGCTCTCCGGGTCGCGGATCGCGGCCGTGGGGGAGCGGGTCGGCGTACGGGTGCCCTCGGGGCCCCGGTTCGGCGTCGACGGGGCCTTCGAGGGGTACGTACGGCTGCCGTTCACGGTGGGCGGCCCGGTGGCGGAGGAGGCCGCCGTCCGCCTGGCCGCGGCGGCGCGCCTGGTGGAGTCCGGGGCGAGTTCGGGGTCCGAGACGCCGCGCACCTCGGTGGCGTGATCCGGCACACGGCAGTGCCCCGCGCACCCCAGGAGGCGCGCGGGGCACTGCCGTCGGGTCCGTCAGCCCTCGGCCGGCACCGGATCGGCGCCGCGGACGTCGTCGACGGGCACGGCGCGTTCGGGCAGCAGCTCCAGCACCGCCTGCCGGTGCGCCTCGCTGGTGGTGTCGTCGTACGGGTCCGGGGTGGCCGGCACCTGGAGGCGCAGCACCTGACCGGAGCCCAGCCGGGCGTAGCCGCGCCCGGCCGGGACGTCGGGGGTGGGCGTGGTGTGCGGGGGAGCGCCCAGGACGCCCTCGATCTCGGCGGGGACGGCGGGACCGAGGACCACGCGGGCGCGGGTGTGCGCGCGCACCGGGTCGCTGAGCGAGTCCAGGGTGTCGAACTGCTCGGCCACCACCACGGTGACGTTCGCCGCCCGGCCGTGCCGCAGCGGCACCTGGAGGAGCTGCTGCGGGTCCGGGCGGCCGTCGGCGGCGGCCAGGTGCGCGAAGACCCCGGGGCGGTCCAGGAGGATCCACAGCGGACGCCGGGTGTCGTCGGGGGCGGGCAGGCCCGCCTGCCGGGCCCGGTTCGCGCAGGTCAGCCGGCGCTCGGTCTCGGCGGCGGCCCACTCCAGCGCGGCCAGCGCGCCGGCCAGCCCGCACTCGACGGCCAGCACCCCTTCGCGCCCGGCCAGGCAGGCGTACTCGCCGGTGCCGCTGCCCTCCGCGATCAGCACGTCGCCGTCCTCCAGCGCCTGGAGGGCGATGGAACGCACCAGGGTGGTGGTGCCGGCGCCGGGCTGGCCGACGACCAGCAGGTGCGGCTCCGTGGAACGCGGACCCGTCCGCCAGATTACCGGGGTGGCGTCGTGGCACGCGTCGCCGCCCTGTACGGGGACGGTGCGGGGCACCGCGCCGGTGTCCGTGAAGCCGAGGACGGTCTCGCCGGGAGCGGTGACGAAGCGCTGGGCGGCGATCGTGGTGGGGAGCGCGTCCAGCACCGTCATGACGAGCTGGTTGCCCTCCTCGTCCCAGTCGAAGCGGTACTCGCGGCCGCGCCCCGACTTGGCGCCGAGCAGGTGCTCGATGCGGGCCCGGGAGGCGGCCTCGCCGTCGGGGAAGTAGGCGGGGTACCGGATCAGCAGCCGGGACGGGCGGCCCCCCTCGTCGAACGCGTATTCACTGAAGGCCCCGTCCCAGTCGCCGCCGTGCGCGAAGAGCGGGTCGGGGTCGTCGGGGACGGAGAAGTACGGCACCAGCGCCTCGTAGAGGGACCGCAGGCGCTCGATCTGCTCGGGGGCGGGGCCGGTCTGCGCGGGGACGCGTTCGCGCCCCTTCCAGGCGGCCGCGGCCATCACCGTGATCAGGGCGAGCAGCGGCCCGTACGGGATGAGCGCGACCACCAGCACGACGGTGCCCGCCAGGAACAGCGCGGGACCACGCCTGTCCTTCGGGGTCGCCGACCAGCGGGCACGGCCCGCCGCGGCGAGCCTGCGCACGCCGCGGCTGATCGTGATGAGCGGATGGAGCACGTCCGTGGCGCTGTCGGCGGCAGTGCGCGCCAGCTCGCGGCTGCGGGCCACCGAGACACTGCTGCTGCTCAGAATGCGGGGGAGGGGACGCCGGGCCACGTCGGACTCCTGGGGTGGGAAGAGTGGGTGGACGCGGGGTCAGAACTTGATCCCGCCCAAGAGGCTGGCGAGGCTCGCCCCTCCGGCCCTGATGCTCGGGGCGATCGCGGTGCCCGCGAGGTAGAACCCGAAGAGGGCGCAGACCAGGGCGTGCGACGCCTTCAGTCCGTCCTTGCGGAAGAACAGGAAGACGATGATGCCGAGCAGCACGACGCCCGAAATGGACAGGATCATGAGGATTCTCCTGAGTGGTGGGGACGGTCACCATGAGTTGTTCCAGGCTCACAGGAAGTATCCATACCGCAAATCGTGCAATCGGGTTATTTTTCGTCTTTTTCACTGGACCGGCCGAGCCTGCCGGCCTCGCAGTGATCTTTGCCGCCCGGAGCCCGGGTCATGTCGCGACGGGAGCAGTACCCTGTCGATTCACTCGTACGGCTCTCCTGCCGTGCGCCCAGGTCACCGCATGTGAAAGGCAGGCAGTCCGCGATGAGCGAAGCTGTGGACCCCGAGGTCGTCGAGCTGGCGGGCAAGATCTTCGACCTCGCGCGGCAGGGCGGCACCGAGGAGCTCGCCGCCTGCGTCGACGCGGGTGTCTCGCCCGACCTCACCAACGAGAACGGCCAGACGCTGGTGATGCTCGCCGCCTACCACGGGCACGCGGAGACGGTGCGGGCCCTCCTGGCGCGCGGCGCCGACGCGAACCGGGCCAACGACCGGGGCCAGACACCGCTCGCCGGGGCCGTCTTCAAGGGCGAGGAGGCCGTGGTGCGGGTACTCGTCGAGGGCGGCGCCGACCCGGCCGCGGGGACGCCCTCCGCGGTCGACACCGCCCGGATGTTCGAGAAGAAGGACCTGCTGGAGCTGTTCGGCGCCCAGTGAGGCGTTCCTGGTGGGGAGTCCCGGGGGGCGTCGTAAATGTGGTCGCGGTGGAGAAATCGCTGGGTCATCATGACGACGGATTCACAAACACCAGGTGCGGGCATCAGTCGCCGCATTACGGATATGTGGAACGGGCCCACTCGGGGCCACCGATCGAGAGGCAGAGGAAGATGGTCTACATCAAGCGGAAGACTGTGACGGGCGGCCGGGCATGTTGGCGCACCGCGTAGGAACGGCACGTTTCCCCGGTTGCGTCGACAGCTTGATGTGAGGCCTTTTCCCATGTTCGAACCAGTCATAGCGCCGAGCGGCACCTTGCTCGGCCTCCTGCAAAGGGGCAGGGGTGACGGCACGCTGCACGCGCTCGCCGCACCCCGCCCGGAAGCCCTCGCGGCCCTCAACCACTGCGTGCTCAACGACCCGCGCCACGACTGGCAGGTCGAGAACCGCTCGCTCTACTACGCCCGTCTCTACCTGGACCTCGACGGCGGCCTGGAGGAGATCGAGCGCCACCTCTTCGACGTCGAGGACGCCCTCGACACCGAGGAGAACCGCACCGGGCTCGCCCTCGCCGTCCTCGGGCACCTCGCCTCGTACGGCAGGGACGACGCGCTGATGCTGCTGCGCGCGTACGCCAGGACCGGCGCCAACTGGACCTGGGCCCTGGACGAGCTCGCGCTGCGCGACGACGACGGCGGGCTGCGCTCGCTGGCGGGACCCGTGCTGTCCCGGTTCGCCGCCACGCCGGAGGGCGACGCCGCACTGGCGGCCGCCGTCCGGGACGCCTTCGAGCCCCGGCCCTGGCGGCTGTGGGCCGAGGATCCGCGGGAGTCCGTCGGCGGCCGGGTGCGCGCGGCACGGGAACAGGGCTCCTTCGACCGATGGCAGCGGCAGATGCGACCCGCCGGGCCCCGCCCGGGGTGGAGCGTCGAGGCCGTCTTCGAGTGGGCCCAGCAGGGTCTGGAGCGCGGTTCCGTCCTGCACGTGCCGGCCGCGCGGTGCCTGACGGCGGTCGCCGGCCCCGACGATCGTTCAACAATCCTCCGGGTGGCACGTGAAGGCGCCGACGGTGCGCGCTGTGCGGCCCTGCACTACCTGGCCGAGTCACGGGACCCGGCCGTTCTCGACCTGATCGAGGCGGCGGCCGACAGCCCGTCACCGGCCGTCGCCGAGGCCGCCGTCGCCGCCTTCGAGCGGATGTGCGGCTCCGAGGCGGTGGACCGGGCCCGCGGCTGGGTGCACCGGCCGGACGCCCTGGGAGCCTGCGCCGCCGGCGTGCTCTCCTGCCGGGGCGGGGCGCAGGACGCGCCCCTGGTCCTCGGCGCGCTGCGCGAGTCCGTCCGGGCCGACGGCCCCGACGCCTCCCTGTTGTGGACCCTGGTCGACGGCGCCGGACGGCTCGGCATCTGTGCCGCGGCCCCCGTACTGCGCCACATCTACCGGGAGACCGCCTCCTCCCACTTGCGGCAGCGCGCGGCAGGCGCCCTGGCCGCCACCGATCCGTCCTTCGCCTCCGGCTTCGCCGTCGAGTGCCTGTGGGACTGCGAGGAGACGACGCGGGAGGTCGCGGCGCGGCACGCCGAGACCGGCGACGCGCGCGTGGCCGACCGCCTGCGGCGGCTGGCCGCCGACCCGGCCGAGGAGGCCGAGGTGCAGACCGCCGTACGCAGCCGGATGGGGCCGGACGCGACGGCCGTGTGAGCGCGGGGGCGGCGGTCCCGGAGGGCATCCGGGACCGCCGCCCCCTTTTCCCTGCGTCGGGGAGCCTCCTGGGCGTACGTACGGGAAGCCTCCTGGGAGCTCGGCACCTGTGTCGGTACGGCTGCCGTCTCAGGCCACCCGGTACTGCTCGTCGCGGGCGTCCGTGACGAACATCCGCCCCGGCGCGTGCGTCAGCGCGAACGGCGGCCGGGACGCCGCCACCACGGCCTGCAACGTCACCCCGCACGCCCAGAACACCGGAATGTCCCCCGGCTCCGCCACCACCGCGTCCCCGAAGTCGGGCCGGGACAGGTCGGCGATGCCCAGCCCGCCCGGCTCCCCGCAGTGCACCGGGCTGCCGTGCACCGAGGGCAGCAGGGCGCTCTCGGAGATGGCCGCGCCGAGCAGCTCGGGCGGCACCGGCCGCATCGACACCACCATCGGCCCGCGCAACCGCCCCGCCGGACGGCAGGGCCGCCGGGTCGTGTACATCGGCACGGTGCGCCCCTGCTCGACATGGCGCATCGGCACGCCCGCGGCCACCAGCGCCGTCTCGAAGGTGAAGCTGCACCCGACCAGGAACGTCACCAGGTCCTCGCGCCAGTGCCGGACGACGTCGCCCGGCTCCTCGACCGGTTCGCCGTGCCGCCAGACCCGGTAACCCGGCAGGTCCGTACGCAGGTCCGCGCCCGGTGCCAGCGGTGTCGTCCACGCCCCGGCGTCGGTGACGTCCAGCACCGGGCACGGCTTCGGGTTGCGCTGGCAGAACAGCAGTACGTCGTACGCCCAGTCCGCCGGCACCGCCAGCAGGTTGGCCTGCACGTACCCGGGCGCCCAGCCCGCCGTCGTGCCCCTGGCACCCGCCCGGCACCGCTCCCGGGCCTCGCGCGGCGCCCGCGCCGTCGCCACGTCCGTCACGGTCACACCAGCTCCCTGCCGCGCGTCTCCGGCAGCCCGAGGAGTGCCACCACGGCCAGGCCGTAGCCGACCGCGCCGAACACCAGCGCCCCGCCGACACCCCAACTGCCCGACAGGAACCCCACCATGGTCGGGAAGAACGCCCCCACGGCACGGCCCGTGTTGTACGTGAACCCCTGGCCCGTGCCGCGCACCGCCGTCGGGTACAGCTCGCTCAGGAAGGAGCCGAAGCCGCTGAAGATGGCCGACATGCAGAACCCCAGCGGAAAACCGAGCACCAGGACCAGGCCGTTCGCACCCGCGGGGATGTTCGTGTACGCCAGGATGCAGATCGCCGAGAGCACCGCGAACAGGGCGATGTTCTTCTTCCGGCCCAGCACGTCGGTGAGGTACCCGCCGCACAGGTAGCCGACGAACGCGCCGGAGATCAGGAATGTCAGGTAGCCGCCCGTGCCGACCACGGTCAGCCCGCGCTCCGTCTTGAGGTACGTCGGGACCCACGTCGCCAGCGTGTAGTAGCCGCCCTGCACTCCGGTCGACAGCAGCACGGCGAACAGGGTGGTGCCCAGCAGGTCCCGCCGGAAGATGGCGGCGAAGGACCCCCTGTGGCCGCTCTCGCGCCGCTGCGCCGCCGCCTGGGGGGCGTCGCTCACATTGCGGCGTACGTACACCAGCAGCAGCGCCGGCAGCGCGCCCGTCCAGAACAGCACCCGCCAGGCGGTGTCCTGGTCGAGGAACTGGAACACCAGCGTGGAGACGACGACGGCGAGCGCCCAGCCCGCCGCCCACGCGCTCTGCACCGCGCCGAGGGTGCGCCCGCGGTTCTTGGCGGTGGCGTACTCGGCGACCAGGATCGCGCCGACCGCCCACTCGCCGCCGAAGCCGAGGCCCTGGAGGGCCCGGAAGACCAGCAGCGTCTCGTAGTCGGGCGCGAAGCCGCACGCCACGGTGAACACCGCGTAGGTGGCCACCGTGATCATCAGGGCCCGCACCCGGCCGATGCGGTCGGCGACGATGCCCGCGATCGCGCCGCCCACCGCCGAGACCACCAGGGTCACCGTGGTCAGCAGGCCCGTCTGCCCGTTGTCCAGGGCGAAGTACGCGGAGATCGCGAACATGCCCAGGGGGAGGGTGAAGAAGTCGTAGGAGTCCAGGGCGTATCCGCCGAACGCCCCGCCGAAGGCCCGCCGCCCCTTCGGCCCCAGCGCGCGGAGCCAGCCGAACGCGCCGCCGTCCTCGGGGAGTTCGCCCTGCTGCTTGTGTGCCTGTGTCGTACTCATCTGCGCCTCGCTCGTCAGGGGAGGGGAGAGCCGTTCAGGGGTCGTGCACCGTCACGGACCGGGTACGTCCACGGACGCTTCCCTTCACGGGCCGTGCACTTCACGGTCCGTGTGCTCCCACGGACCGTGCGCTTTCGTCAACGTAGGGGATTGTTGAACGATCCGACAAGGCTTCTGTTCGTACATTCTTCGTTCCTACGAAGTCTTCTACGATGGAGGAGCCCACCGGAACACGCCGGTGCGGCAGGGGAGTTGGGGGCACTGTCGTGACGACGGACACCGGAGTGGGCAGCCTGGCGGACGACCGCCCGCTGCTGGGCCGCACCAGCACGGCGGAACGCGTCGCCGACGTCCTGCGCACCCGTATCGCCGAGGGGTACTTCCCGCCCGGGGAACGGCTCTCCGAGGACAGCATCGGCAAGGCGCTCGGCGTCTCCCGCAACACCCTGCGCGAGGCCTTCCGGCTGCTCACCCACGAGCGCCTGCTCGTCCACGAACTCAACCGGGGCGTCTTCGTCCGCGTGCTCGCCGTGGCGGACGTCGAGGACATCTACCGCACCCGCCGGCTGGTGGAGTGCGCCGTCGTGCGGGGACTGGGCGAGCCGCCCTACGCCGTCGGCGCCCTCGACGCCGCCGTCACCGAGGGCGAGCGGGCCGCCGCGACCGGTGACTGGAAGCGCGTCTCGACCGCCAACATCCACTTCCACCGCGAACTCGTCGCCCTCGCGGGCAGCCCCCGCACCGACGAGCTCATGCGCGGCGTCCTGGCCGAACTGCGCCTCGCCTTCCACGTCGTGTCCGACCCGCACGGCCTGCACCAGCCCTACCTGGTGCGCAACCGCATGATCGTCGGGGCGCTGGAGCTCGGCGACCGCGCCCGCGCGGAGAAGCTTCTCGCGCGCTACCTGGACGACTCGCGGGCCAACCTCGTGGAGGTGTACACCCGCCACATCGAGAGCGGCGACTGGACGGTCTGAACGGCGCGCCCGGTCCGGGGGCCGTCCCCCTCGAACCGGCGGCGCGAGCGGTCCCATCTGGGCCGTTTCGACCGTTGTCAGTGCGAGGACCTAATCTGTGCCACGTGACTTCGCCTGCCTCGACGGATACCACCACGGAATTCGCCGCACCCCAGCTCAGCGCGGGGCCGCGCCCCGCCCCGGGCCCGGCCGCCGACGAAGGGCTCGCGCGGCGGCTGCGCGCGCTCGCGTGCACCGCGCCGCTGCACGACCTCGACGTGCGCAAGGCCAACCTGGCGGGCGAGTACACGGTCTACGCGATGGCCGAGGTGGCCCTCGCCGCGATCGACCTGATCACGCTCAACATGGACTTCGACACCGGCGCCGACCACGAGCAGATCCTCTCCCGGCTGCTGCCCCGCGTCGCCGCCCAGGCGCCCCGCCGCCCCGCCGCCGAGCACGAGCGCGTCGCCCGCTGGGTGCTGGAGAACCTGATCAACGTCGGCAGCGTCGACCGGGGTTTCCGCGCCGTCTACGGCACCTTCTCCGCCGACGGCGTCTACACCCGCCGCGACTACGACTTCAAACTCGTCGAGGAGGTCGCCGGATACGGCGGCGGAGTCTTCCTGCGCACCACCGACGAAGCCGTCAACGTCCTGGTCGGCGCCCTCGACACGGACGTCACCAGCGCCCAGATCGCCGCCGAGGTCAAGCTGGAGGTCCTGATCAACCGGGGCCGCCTCGCCGACGCCCAGCTCGCCGCCGAACAGGCCCGCTACCGCACGGTCCAGTACGCCGAGACGCTGCGCCGCACCCTGGAGGCCACCCGGCGCAACGTCCGCGCGGTCGACTGGCTCAACGCCGTACCGGACATGATCGCCGAGGCCCTCGACCACGTCGCCGACCGCTACCGCCACGAGAACGCGATCCTCACCAACATCCGCAAGGCCCGCGACGAGTCCGAGGAGCCCGAGCAGAAGCGCCGCGCCGCCGAACTCGTCGACATCGTCAAGGACTGCATCCGCCGCCACACCCAGCTCCAGTCCCGCCTGCTGGAGGCCGGACCGCTGTTCCGCGCCGAGCAGGACCGGCAGGCCTTCGCCCCCCTCTCCGCGCACTCCGGCCTCGACCTGTACGGCCAACTGGTCGCCCCGGCACTGCCGTTGCCCCTGGAGCACGCGATACGCGTCACGGACGCCTTCTTCGCGCACGGGGCCGGGTTCCGCACGCCCACCTCGGTGCGCGTCGGCGACCTCGTCGACATACTTCTCACCCCGCCCGTGGAGCGCGAGCACCTCGGTGCGGAGATGCCCGAGCCCGACCTCGTCGCCACCCCGGACGACAGCCGCTTCAGCGAGGAGCAGCTCGCCGACGCGACGGCCCTGCTCGACCTGCCGCACGACGCGCCCCGCCGCCTCTCGGGCCTCCTGGCCGAGGCCCGCCGCGCGGGCGGCCACGACCTGGCCTACCTGGTCGCCCTGCTCGCGGTGCACGCCGCCAGCCCGCCCGTCGGCACGGCCTACCGCCAGGGCGAGGAGCGCCTGCTCTTCGCCGTCGACGACGGCACCCGGCTCGACGACCCCGACTTCGGCGGCGCCGACCTGATCGTGGGCACGGCCCTCCTCGACTCGGCCGGCATGGCCACCGCCCGCGCGGAGGCGTCATGACCCCCCGCAGCTCCCTAAGCCTCGTCAGCTCCCCGAGTCCCCGCAGCTCCCCGCGCTTCCCCCGTCCCCCCGGGCGGCGGGGCCGCCCCCCGGGGGCGAGGGAGGCACCCCCTGCTCGAGCGAAGCCGAGAGCTTGGGGGAGGGCGGGCAAGGGGGCGGAGCCGCGCCGTCGCGTGCGGGCCGAGACCCCCACCCCCCGGCCCACCCCCATTCCGGCCGCGCGCCACGCCGCCCTCCGCGCCACCGCGGCCGCACGCCACGCCACCGCTCAGCCCGTCCCCGCCATCCCCGCCGCCCCGCACCCCCACCCCGTACCCCCCAAGGAGCCCAGGCCGTGAACGACCCCCACGCAGAGCACCCCCCCGCGTGGAGCGCCGACCCCGTCGACACGGCCCCCGCTCCCGCCCCGGCCCCCCTCACCCCCGCCGACGCCGCCGACGCCGCCCGCCTCGTCTCCTTCGGCCTCCAGCCCAAGCTGCTCCCCGCCCGGGACGCCGAGTACGCCGACCTCCTGCGCCGCTACCGCGAGGAAGCCCCCTTCGCCCGCCTCGCCGACGCCGTCGCCACCGGCCTCGGCCTCGTCGTCCTCGAAGTCTCCACCCGCGCCGGCATGGCCGTCTCCGCCGACGAGGACTCCGTCTTCGCCGTCCGCATGGGCGACTACGCCCGCCGCGCCTCCGCCGAGTCCGCCGACCGCTTCCTGCACGGCCTCGCCCACCTCGCCGTGGCGGCCATGGCCTTCCCGCGCCCCGAGGACCTCGCCGACGACGGCTACGTCGGCCGCCTCACCGTCAACGGCGTCGACGCCTTCGTCCGCCAGGCCTGCCGCCGCCTCGAAGAGCGCGCCGAGGAGGCGGGGGAGAACACCGACCCCACCACCGACGCCCCCGGCCTGGAAGCCGCCTGGCGCGTCTACTCCCGCCGCAGCGCCACCGGCGCCACCAAGGACGCCCGCCGCCTCGCCGGCTCCACCACCGGCATCGTCGGCAAGGCCATGGCCTTCCTCACCGACTCCGGCTTCCTCCAGCGCACCGGCGACGACGCGGGCGGCTCCTACCGCACCACCGCCCGCTACCAGCTCCAGGTCCGCGACCTGGCGGGCAACGCCGCCCTGGCCGAACTCCTGGAACTGGGCATCGTCCCCGTCACCGACGGCACCGCCACCCTCGTGCCGCCCACCGACGCCGACGACCTCGGCCTCCCGGCCGACGCCGGCCTGCCCTTCCACGCGTAGCACCGCCGAGACGACCGAAGACAGACGCAGAAGAGACTGAGCCGCCATGTACGAGTTGTCCCGGGTCCGCCTGTACTCCATCGGCCCCGCCGGAGCGCGCTACGCCGACACCGTCCTCGACCTGCGCGGAGTCGGCGCACCCGTGCCGAATCCCGCGCCCACCCAGGCGGAGTTCTTCGAGGAGGAGCCCGTCGGCCCGCCGCGCCGCCCCGCGCCCGCGGGCGTGCTCTTCCTGGAGAACGGCGGCGGCAAGTCCGTCCTGCTCAAGCTGATCTTCTCGGTGATGCTCCCCGGCCACCGCAACACCCTCGGCGGCGCCAGCTCCGGCGTGCTGCGCAAGTTCCTGCTGGCCGACGACTGCGGGCACGTCGCCCTGGAGTGGCAGCACACCCTCACCGGCGAGTGCGTCGTCGTCGGCAAGGTCAGCGAGTGGCGCGGCCGTCAGGTCTCGGGCGACCCCCGGAAGTTCGCCGAGGCCTGGTACTCCTTCCGCCCCGGCCCCGGCCTCAGCCTGGACTCCCTCCCCGTCGCCGAGTCCACCGCCGTACGCCCTTCCGCCGAGGGCGCGTCCGGCGCGCAGGGCCGCCGCCGCACCATGAAGGGCTTCCGCGACGCGATCACCGAGGCGGGCAAGTCGTACCCCCACCTCGACGTCCACTGGGAGGAGATCCACGACCGCTGGAACGAGCACCTCACCGAGCTCGGCCTCGACCCCGAACTCTTCCGCTACCAGCGCGAGATGAACGCCGACGAGGGCGAGGCCGCCGGCCTCTTCGCGGTCAAGAAGGACTCCGACTTCACCGACCTCCTGCTGCGCGCCGTCACCGACACCCGCGACACCGACGGCCTCGCCGACCTCGTCCACGGCTTCGGCAACAAACTCGGCCGCCGCGCCGAACTGATGGCCGAACGCGACTTCACCGCCGGCTCCGTCGACCTGCTCGGCCGCATCGTCGAGGCCGCCGACACGCGCGCGCGTGCCCGCGACGTCCACAGCGCCGCCGAACGCCGCACCCGCACGCTGGCGCGCCGCCTCTCCGCCCGCGCCGCCGAGGAACGCGGCCGTACGGCGGAACTCGCGCAACAGGTGGCCGCCGCCGCGCACACCGTGACCGAGGCCGAGACGGCGCGCGGCCACGGCGCGCTCATCTCCGCCGAACTCGCCTACCGCCACGCCTCCCTGTCCCTCGCCGCCGCCGAGAAGAGCGCCGCCGCCCAGCGCAAGGAGCTCGCCGACGCGCGCACCCTGCACGCCGCCTGGCAGGCCGCCGAGGCGGTGCTGCGCCACCGCGCCGCCGCCGACCGGTCCGCCCGCGTCGCCGTCGCCATCCGCGACGCCGAGCGCGACGCGGCCCCGGCGCTCGCCGCCCGCGCCACCGCCGCCGTCGATCTCGTACGAGCGCTCCACAGCGCCGCCGAGGACGGCGAGCGCGTCGCCGCCGAGCAGGAGGAACGCTCCGCCGCCCTCCAGGAGGCCGGCGAGGCCGCGCACCGCGACGCCACCGTCGCCGCCACCGAGGCGCAGCGCGCCCGCAGCGAGATCGGCCACCTGCGCCAGCGCCTCGCGGAGGTCGAGCAGGAGACGAGCGAAGCGGTACGGGCCGGCTGGCTCGACGACAGCGCCCCCGACGCCGACCCGGCGCGCGCCGCCCTCGCGGCCTCCGACGCCGAGAAGAGCGCCGTCGCCGCCTGGGACACCGCGCGCGAGGCCGCCCGTACGACAGCGGACCGGGCCCGCGAGGCCGCCGCCGAGGACGCCCGCGCCGAACTCACCGCCGCCCGCGCCGCCGACGCCGCCCGGGCGGCCACGGCCGCGTACGAGGCGGAGCACCGGGCCGCCGCCTCCATCGCGGCCGAGGAGCGCCTCGCGGAGCTGCTCAGCCTGCCCGCCGCCGACTCCGGCGCCGCCTTCCCGCAGCCGCGCAGCGGCGACGGCGAGGCCAGTGACGCGGAGCACGGATCCTCCGGTGCGTCACCCGCGTCCCCCTCCTCGTCCGCGTCGCCCGACGCCGCCGCGCCCGGCGCCCGGCGCCCGGCCACCGCGACCGCGCCCCGCACCCGCCGCCCCGTCGCCGAAGGCCCCCTCACCGTCGAGGAGCTGGACCGCAACGCCGAGGAACTCCTCGCCCTCCTGGACCGGGGCGTCACCGCCGCCGAACGCCAGCTCTTCGAACTGCGCACCGCCGCCGCCGACGACTCCCGCATCCTCGGCGCGCTCGGTGACGGCGGCCTCCTGCCGCCCAGCCCCGACGTCCTGGCCACCGTCGAGTACCTCGGCGAGCACGGCATCCCGGCCCTGCCCGGCTGGCGCTACCTCGCCCAGGCCGTCGACCCCGCCGACCACGCGGCCGTCCTCGCCGCCCGCCCCGAACTCGTCGACGGCGTCGTCATCACCGACCCCGCCTCGCACGCCCGGGCCAGGGAAGCGCTCGTGGGCGCCGCCCTGCTGCCGCGTTCCGCCGTCGCCGTCGGCACGGCCTCCGCGCTGCTCGCGCCGGTGCCGGGCACCAGCGACTCCGCGGACCCGGGGGCGGTCTTCCTGGTACCGCCGAACCCGGCCATGCACGACGAGCACGCCGCCGACGAGGAGCGGCAGGCGCTGCGCGAGCGGGCCGCCGCCCGCGACGAGGAGATCCGCACCCTCGCCGCCCGCCTGACCGGCGACCGCACGCTGGCCGCCCGGCTCGGCTCCTGGCGCGAGGACTGCCCGCCCGGCATGCTCGCCGAGCTGAAGGAGGCTGCCGCCCGCGCCCGGGAGGCCGCCGACGCCGCCGACGCCGTCCTCGCGGAAGCCCGTACGGTACGGGCCGAGGCCGACGAGGCGGCCGCCGACGCCGCCCGCGTACGGGAGGAACGCCAGGAGGCCGCCCAGCGCGCCCGCCGGGCCGCCGACGTCCTGGCCGGTCTCGCCCACCGGCTGCGCGAACGCGCCGGATGGCAGGCCAAGCTGCGCGAACTCGCCGACGAGGCCGCCGAGTCGGAGGCCCGCGCCGCCACCTGCCTGGAGCGCGCCAAGGCCGCCGACGAGGACCGCCGCACCGCCCAGCGCACCGCCGACGACGCCCACCGCACCTCCCGCACCCTGCGCGCCGAGCGCGCCGAGATCGCGGGCGCCCCCGAGACGCTCCCGGAGCCCGACCCGGACGCCCCGCGCGCGGCACTGCCCGCACTGCGCGAGGCCTACCGGGCCGCGTCCCAGCTCTACGAGAAGGTCGGCGTCGGCGCGGACCTGCGCGCCGAACAGGCCCGCGCGGAGAGCGACGAGAGCGCCGCCCTCGCCGAACTCAACCGCCTCAGCAACAAGGTCCGCACCCGGGCCGGCCAGCTCCTGGAGAGCAACGACGGCGCCGACGGCCCGTCCCGCCAGGCCGCCGTCGCCCGCGCCGAGTCCCTGGTCCAGACCCTGGAGAGCCGGGCGTCCACCGCCAGCGAGCAGCTCGGCCGGCTGCGCGGCGAGGCCGAACGGCTGGCCCCCGAGGACGGCGCGTCGCACACCGGGCTGCCCGCGGACCTGGTGCCCTCCGACGCCGAGCACGCGCAGGCCCTGCTGCGCACCGCCACCGCCGAACTCGCCTCCCGCACCGCCGCGCTGGAGACCGCCCGCGCGGCGCACGGCGAACTGCTGCACGCGCACCGCGCCGCCGAGGACGCGGCCGGCGGCTTCGACGAGACGGCGGCCCTCCTGCGCGACCTGCTGCGCGACCACCACCAGGACGAGGAGGGCCAGGAGGACCCCGAGCCCTACCCCGGCACCCTGGAGGAGGCCCGGCACTCCGCCGCCGAGGCGCGCCGCTCCCTGCGCGGCTGCACGGGCGACCTGTCGACCGCCGAGGCCGCCGTCCGCGAGGCGAGCGACGTCCTCGTACGACACGCCAACGCCAGCCGGTACGAGCAGGTGCGCACCCCCGCCCGCCAGCAGATCAGGGAGCTGCCCGCGGCCGCCCTGCCCGAGCACGCGGCGGCGTGGGAGGCGGCCTTCGCGCCCCGACTGCGCGTCCTCACCGACGAGTTGGCCCAGTTGGAGCGCAACCGCGACAGCATCGTGGACCGGCTGCGCGGGCTGGTGGAATCCGCGCTGGCCACCCTGCGCTCGGCACAGCGGCTCTCGCAGTTGCCCGAGGGCCTGGGGGAGTGGTCGGGGCAGGAGTTCCTTCGCATCCGCTTCGAGGAGCCCGATCAGGCCACGCTCGTGGAGCGGCTCGGCGAGGTCGTCGACGAGGCGACCCGGGCGGCGGTGAAGAAGAACTCCGACATGCGACGCGACGGAATGTCGCTGCTGCTGCGCGGTGTCCAGGCGGCGCTGGAGCCCAAGGGCATCGCGGTGGAGATCCTGAAGCCGGACGCGGTGCTGCGCGCCGAGCGGGTGCCGGTCGGGCAGATGGGCGACGTCTTCTCCGGCGGCCAGTTGCTCACCGCCGCCATCGCCCTGTACTGCACGATGGCCGCGCTGCGCAGCAATGACCGGGGGCGCGACAAGCACCGGCACGCCGGCACGCTCTTCCTCGACAACCCGATCGGGCGCGCCAACGCCACGTACCTGCTGGAACTCCAGCGGGCCGTCTCCGACGCGCTCGGCGTGCAGCTCCTCTACACGACCGGCCTGTTCGACACGACGGCGCTCGCGGAGTTCCCGCTGGTCATCCGGCTGCGCAACGACGCGGACCTCAGGGCGGGCCTGAAGTACATCAGCGTCGAGGAGCACCTGCGGCCGGGGCTGCCGCAGCAGAGCACCGAGGGCGAGACCATCCACGGCGAGATCACGGCGACCCGGATGTTCCGCCGCACCCCGGCGGAGGAGCCGCAGGCAGAGTAGCCGGCGGGCCGGGGAAGCGGCGGCCCGCGCCGCTTCCCCGGCCCACCGGACCCCACCCGCGCCCGCCGCTCACCCACCGGCCGGCGGGCCCGTACCGGCAGCGGCCCCTCGGCCCGGTCCGAACGCGAGCCGGGCGCCCCTCACGCCTCCGACAGCCGCCCCGAGCCGCGGTGTCCGCGCGGACCCCGGCTCCGTATGCGCTCGTCCTTGCGTGCCGCGCGCCGTGCGTCGCGCCGCTCCCGCCGCAACTGCCGCGCCGTGCTGCTCGGCACGGACACCACCCCCATGCGCTGGTTCCACACCTGCCGGGTGATCCACACGTCCAGCACCCCCCAGGTCGCCGCCACCGTGCTCGCCACGGTGCTCAGCACCATCGGGAACGCCAGCCAGGACCCCGCCAGCGTGCTCAGGAAGGCGATCATCGCCTGTGTCAGCGTCAGCGCCACGATGATCACCGCGCGTACCGCCGACGTCCGCACCGGGTCCGGCAACCGCCACCGCACCGCGGGCTCCTCGACCCACAACGGCCGTGGCCCTTCCTGCTCCTCCCGCCCCTCGTCCGCCGCACCGGGACGTTCCTGCGTGTTCATGACCGCATACTCCCCACCGTTCAACTCAGGCCCGGAATCCGTGCCTTCAGGAGTGCCTGCCCGGCTTGTGGTGCCTCACGCAGCCACCTCCTGCTCCCGTTCGTCTCCCCGTACACAAGGACGAGCATGCGACCCGAAAGATTCCCGCACACAGGACACGGAACGAACACATCCGGCCATCCCGAGAAGTCCGGAGCAGCGCCTTCCGCCCGGTGTCCTGTGCCACTGGCACGGTATTCAACTCCCGTATTGCCTGGACAAGTCATGATCCCGAGAGGGCCGGGCGGCTGAAAATCGACCGGACGAGTCTTCGAGTTGCCCATGGTGCAGTAGTAGGCTCACGCCGTTTGTTGACGCTGCGCGTTGACGAAGGCAGGGAACGGGCCGCCGCGGAGCGCCCGAACGAGACGGAACACCACCCCGCCGCGCGGGGTTGAGCTGGGGGAGGCCATGCGCTTTCGCGGAAAGTCCATCCGCCGGAAGATCGTGGCGTTGCTGCTGGTGCCGCTCGTCTCCCTCACCGCCCTCTGGGGCTTCGCCACCGTCCTCACCGGACGCGAGGCGAGCGAACTCCTCGAAGTCTCCTACGTCGTGGAGAAGATCGGCTCGCCCGTCGAGGACGCCGTCCAGGTCCTCCAGGCGGAGCGCCGCCAGACCCTCGTCTACCTCGCCGACGAACGCGGCTCCGAGGCGCTCACCGACCTCAGCGCCAAGCGCCGGGCCACCGACACCGCCCTCGCGACCCTGCGCAGGAGCGCCAAGAACCCGGCCATCGTGGGCGAGCTGAACGAACAGTCGGCGAACCGCCTGACCGCCGTCCTCGCCGCGTTCGACACCCTCCCGCCGCTGCGCCGCCTGGTCCAGAACAGCGCGGTCAGCCGCAAGGACGCCCTCACCCGCTACAACATGCTCGTCGACCCCTGCCACACCTTCCTCGCGAACCTGCACGTGGTGCGCGACGTGGAGATGGACAAGCAGGGCCGCGCCCTGGTCGGCGCCACCCGGGCCCGGGAACTCGTCGCCCGCGAGGACGCCCTGATCGCCTCCGCCCTGGTCGCCGGACAGATCACCGCCGACGAGATACGCACCCTCACCGGACTGATCGCGGGCCGCGACATCCTCTACAACACCAGCCTGGAACAGCTCCCCGCGTTCGAGCGCGAGGCCTACGACACCCTGTGGAACGGCCCCGACACCGCCCCCCTGCGCGCCGCCGAGAAGGAACTCCTCGAACAGGGCGCCACCAGGCGGCCCACCGCCGTCAGCGAGCAGACCTGGAAGGACGCCGCCCCGCCCGTCCTGATCAGCCTCGCCCGCCGGGGCACCGAGGCCGGCGACAACTACCAGGACCGCGTCGAACCGGTGGCGTTCAATGTGCTCCTCAAGGCGGGCGCCGCGGGCGTCCTGGGCTTCCTCGCCCTGATCGTCTCCGTCGTGGTCTCCGTCCGCATCGGCCGCTCCCTGGTCCGTGACCTGAACCGGCTCCGCAAGGACGCGCACGAGGCCTCGGGCGTCCGCCTGCCCGCCGTGATGCGCCGCCTCGCGGCGGGCGAGACCGTCGACGTGGAGACCGAGGCGCCGCGCCGGAGTTACGAGAAGGACGAGATGGGCCAGGTCGGCCAGGCCCTCAACACCCTGCAACGGGCCGCCGTCGAGTCCGCGGTGCGCCAGGCCGAGCTGCGCCGCGGCGTCTCCGAGGTCTTCGTCAACCTCGCCCGCCGCAACCAGGTCCTGCTGCACCGGCAGTTGACCCTCCTGGACGCCATGGAGCGCCGCACCGAGGACACCGACGAGCTCGCCGACCTCTTCCGCCTCGACCACCTCACCACCCGCATGCGCCGCCACGCCGAGGGCCTGGTGATCCTCTCCGGTGCCGCCCCGTCCCGGCAGTGGCGCAAGCCCGTCCAGCTGATGGACGTCGTACGGGCGGCCGTCGCCGAGGTCGAGGACTACGAGCGCATCGAGGTCAGGCGGCTGCCGCGGATCGGCGTCGGCGGGCCGGCCGTCGCCGACCTCACGCACCTCATCGCCGAACTCCTGGAGAACGCCACGGTGTTCTCGCCCCCGCACACCGCCGTGCAGGTGCTCGGCGAGCGCGTCGCCAACGGCTTCACCCTGGAGATCCACGACCGGGGGCTGGGCATGGCCACCGACGTCCTCCTGGACGCCAACCTCCGGCTCGCCGAGACGCCCGAGTTCGAGCTCTCCGACACCGACCGCCTCGGCCTCTTCGTGGTCAGCCGCCTCGCCCAGCGGCAGAACGTCCGGGTCTCCCTCCAGCAGTCCCCGTACGGAGGCACCACCGCCGTCGTGTTCATCCCGGCGACCCTCCTGACCGAGGCCCCCGACACGGAGGGCGCCGGCTTCGGCATCGAGCACACCCCCGACCAGGACCGCCACACCCCCGAGCGGGACCGCCACCCCCTCGGCCGGGACCGCCGCACCTCCGACCGCGACCGCGCGGACGAGTCCGCGGGCTCGGGCCGCCGCCAGAACCTCACCGCCGTCGGCCGCACCCCCGCGCCCCGCCCCCGGCTCGACGGCCCCGTCGAACTGGAGGCCCCGCTCGGCAGCCTGGGCCTGGAACCCGCACCCGCCTTCGGCGCCACCGCGCCCGGCGGCCTCCTCGGCGACCTGGACGACACCGAGAGCGAACGCGGCGGCGTCTTCCGCTCCCGCGGCCTGGACAAGCCCCGCCGGGGCCAGGACAAGCCGCGCGGCCGGGGTCCCGCCGACCCGCCCCGGCGCGGCCCCCAGAGCACCGCCCGCCCCCGGATCGCGGACGCGTCCCGCGTGCAGCACCAGCAGGCCCCCGAGCCCGGCCGGGACGGCGCCGAATCGGTCCGCCCGGACGCGCCCGTACCGCTGCCCCGCCGCAAGCCCTCCCTGGTCGCCGAGCACGGCCGCCGGATCGGCCCGCGCACCGAGCAGCCCGCCGCTCCCGCGAGCCCCGAGGAGGCGCCGGCCCCCGGCGCCCTCCCGCGCCGCGTCCGGCAGGCCAGCCTCGCCCCACAGCTCAAGAAGGAGGGGGAGGCGTCCCGCACCGCCGAGGCCCCCCGCCCGGCCGCCGACCCGGAGCCCGAGCGCGACGCCGAGGAAGTGCGCAGCCGGATGGCCTCCCTCCAGCGGGGCTGGCAGCGCGGCCGCCGCGAGAACGAGGCCGAGCCCGCCGCCACCGGACGAGCCGCGACCGTGCCGGCGCCCGACACCGCGCGGGCCGACCGGACCGGGGCGCCCCAGGGCACGCCGGCCGTCGACCGCACCGGGACGACGCCCGGACTCACGCCGGCCGACCGCGCCGGGACCGCGCCCGGCCGCACACCAGCCGACCAGGCCGAGACGGCACCAGGAACGACAGCAGAGGGAGACGGTCGATGACCGCACCGAACGCCGCAGCACACAACGCCTCGGGCCGGGGTTCCGGCGAGCTCAACTGGCTCCTGGACGACCTCGTCGACCGGGTCCGGGCCATCCGCAAGGCCCTGGTCCTGTCCAGCGACGGACTGCCGACCGGCGCCTCCCAGTCCCTGACCAGGGAGGACGGCGAGCACCTCGCCGCCGTCGCCTCCGGCTTCCACAGCCTCGCCAAGGGCGTCGGCAGCCACTTCGAGGCCGGCCGGGTCCGCCAGACCGTCGTCGAGCTGGAGGACGCCTTCCTCTTCGTCACCGCCGCGGGCGACGGCAGTTGCCTCGCCGTCCTGGCCGACGCCGACTCCGACGTGGGCCAGGTCGCGTACGAGATGACGCTCATGGTCAAGCGGGTCGGCGTCCACCTGGGGACCGCCCCCCGGACCGGCCTGCCGGTCAACGGGTGAGCGGAGCCGGGATGAACGATGCAAGCACCCCCAGGAGCGCACGCGCCGACCGGCCCGCCCGCACCGCACGGGACGCAGGCCTCCCCAGGAGCCAGGAGCGCGAGGCCGCCGCCCGCGGACGTCCGGCCCCCGGCGCACGCCGGCCGGACGCGCACTTCTTCGACGCCGACGCGGGGCCCGTCGTACGCCCGTACGCCATGACCCGCGGCCGCACCACCAGCGCGACCCGGCACCGGCTCGACCTGATCGCGGTCGTCATCCCGGAACCCGCGGCCGAGGACCCGGGCGGCGACCACACGCTCGCCCCCGAGCACGTCGAGATCGTGCGGCTGTGCGAGGACAGTCCGCAGTCCATCGCGGAACTGGCCGCCACGCTCGACCTGCCGGTGGGTGTCGTACGCGTCCTGGTGGGCGACCTGGTCGAGGAGCGACTCGTCCACGTCACCAGGCCGGTGGAACCCGCGGAACTGCCGGACGAGAGCCTGCTGCGCGAAGTCATCGACGGGCTGCGCGCGCTCTGAGCACTCGGCGCAGGACACTCCGGACCACCGCAAGCAGGCCACTCCGCACCACAGCAAGATCGGGAGAAAACCCAGACATGGTTTTCGGGCGTTCCAGCCGCAAGCAGCGGCCCGTGGAGCCGGTGACGCTCAAGATTCTCGTCGCCGGCGGCTTCGGGGTGGGCAAGACCACCCTGGTCGGCGCGGTCAGCGAGATCCGCCCCCTGCGCACCGAGGAGACCCTCAGCGAGGCCGGCCGGCCCGTCGACGACACCTATGGCGTGGAGTCCAAGACGACCACCACCGTCGCCATGGACTTCGGCCGCATCACCCTGCGCGAGGACCTCGTGCTGTACCTCTTCGGCACGCCGGGGCAGGACCGCTTCTGGTTCCTGTGGGACGAGCTGGCGCAGGGCGCCCTCGGCGCGGTGGTCCTCGCCGACACCCGCCGCCTCGCGGACTGCTTCGCCGCGGTGGACTACTTCGAGCGCCGCGGGATTCCGTTCACGGTCGCGGTCAACTGCTTCGAGGGCGCGCCCCGGCATCCCGCCGAGTCCGTCGCCGCCGCCCTCGATCTCGACCCCGACGTGCCCGTGATGCTGTGCGACGCCCGTGACCGGGAGTCGGTCAAGGACGTGCTGATCGGCGTCGTGGAGCACGCCCTGGAGGTCTCCGCGAGCCGCCGCCGCGCCACCGCCACCTCGTGACACCGCAGGTCACAGGGGCGTGTGAACTCCGTTCCCGACGGGAACGCGAAGCGGTCCGCACCCCCGCCGACTGGGGTGCGGACCGCGGCCGTCGGCCCCGCCCGCGCGATGCGGTCGAGCGACGGCGTCCACGGTACGACGCGCCGCCCGGTCGATCGTAGTGCCGGTTACTCCTGTCCGTCCTGCTGCCAGCCGAAGCTGCGTTCCACCGCCTTGCGCCAATTCCGGTACTCGCTCTCGCGCTCCGGCGCCGTCATGCGCGGCGTCCACTCCGCGTCGCGTCGCCAGTGCGCCTTCAGCTCGTCCAGGTCCGACCACACCCCGGTCGCCAGTCCGGCCGCGTAGGCGGCGCCCAGGCACGTCGTCTCGGACACCTTCGGCCGGACCACCGGCACGTCCAGCACGTCCGCCTGATGCTGCATCAGGAGGTTGTTGCCGGTCATCCCGCCGTCGGCCTTCAGCGTCGTGATCCGCACCCCCGAGTCCTGGTACATGGCGTCCACGACCTCCCGGGTCTGCCAGCTCGTCGCCTCCAGGACCGCCCGCGCCAGATGGGCCCTGGTGACGTACCGGGTCAGCCCGGTGACCACTCCGCGCGCGTCGGCCCGCCAGTAGGGCGCGTACAGACCGGAGAACGCCGGCACGATGTACGCCCCGCCGTTGTCCGGCACGCTCGCGGCGAGCGGCTCGATCTCCTCCGCGCCGCGGATGATGCCGAGCTGGTCGCGGAACCACTGCACCAGGGCGCCCGTGACGGCGATCGAGCCCTCCAGGCAGTAGACGGGGGCCTCGCTCCCGAGCCGGTAGCCCAGGGTGGTGAGCAGCCCGTTCCTGGAGGGCACCGGTCGGCCGCCGGTGTTCAGGAGCAGGAAGCTGCCCGTTCCGTACGTGTTCTTGGCCGTCCCCGTGTCGTAACAGGCCTGCCCGAAGACCGCCGCCTGCTGGTCGCCCAGCGCCGAGGCGACCGGAACGCCCGCGAGCGGGCCCACGGCCGTGCCGTACACCTCGGCGGACGACCTGATCTCGGGCAGCACGGCTTCGGGGACCCGCATCGCGGAGAGGATCTCCGGGTCCCACTGGAGGGTCTCCAGGTTCATCAGCATCGTGCGGCTCGCGTTGGTGACGTCGGTGACGTGAACGCCGCCCCGGGTGCCGCCGGTGAGGTTCCAGATCAGCCAGGAGTCGATCGTGCCGAAGGCTATTTCACCGCGCTCGGCCCGGTGGCGCAGTCCGGGTACGTGGTCGAGCAGCCAGGCGGCCTTGGGGCCGGAGAAGTAACTCGCCAGCGGCAGGCCCGTCCGGTCGCGGAACCGGTCCTGCCCGTCGGTGCCGCCGAGTTCGGTGCACAGGGCGGAGGTGCGGGTGTCCTGCCAGACGATCGCGTTGTGCACCGGCTTGCCGGTCGCCCGGTCCCAGAGCACCGTCGTCTCGCGCTGGTTGGTGATGCCGAGCGCGCTGAGCCGGTCGGCGCGCAGCCCCGCCCCGGCGAGCGCCCCCGCGACCACCGCCTGCACCTTCGACCAGATCTCGGCGGCGTCGTGCTCCACCCAGCCCGGCTTGGGGAAGATCTGACGGTGTTCGCGCTGGTCGACGGCGACGATCGCGCCGCCGTGGTCGAAGATGATGCAGCGGCTGGACGTGGTGCCCTGGTCGATCGCCGCGACGAACTTCTCGCTGCTGTCGGTCATGAGGTCCCCTCGCTGATTTCGGTTGTCCGGAGCCGGCCCGGAACACCAGGTGGCGGACGAGCCCGCCGGGTGCGCCGCCGGCCGGCGGGCCCGCGATCGGCACTCAGGGGTGACCCCGGTCCGACGTGCCCTTGTCCGGGTCCGGCGGGATCGCGCGCACGAGCCGCGGACCGAGATCGCGCCGGCCGGCACCCCGAACCCCCAGCCGAACGCGATGACGATCCAGCCCGAGGCCCGGGCCGCGGAGAACCTCCCAGTTGCTCTAACCGTCCATGAGCGGCGGCTCCCAGGCGTCGCCCGGGGCGGCCCCCGGTCCGTGAGGGTTTCAGGGCGCGTACCCGGCGGCCGAGTCCCCGGGCCACGGGCAGGAGTTCCCGTTCCCCCACCAGGGCACCGCGACGAGCCTGCTGCCGGGCCGGTCGGGGCCGCCGGCGGGGGAGGGCGCGGCGCGGCGGAACACCGCACGCGTCGGCGCCGGTGGTGCGGTGACACCGACTGACACCGGGAAGTGTTCACCGGCCGTGTGGGAGCGTCAAGGAGCCGAACAGCAAAGGGAGTTCACCGATTCAGCGGTTCTCGGCGAGCCACTTCCGCGCGGTCTCGGCGAGCTCCGCGTCGCGTCCCGTGAGCATCGTCCGGATCATCTGCACGTCGCCGCGCAGCGACCAGGCGGGGTGGCCGAAGGTCGCCGGGTTGTTCTTCTCGATCAGGAAGTGGGCGGGCCAGGCCGCCCCGTACCCGATCAGCGGAAGCGCGAGCGCGTACCGCCCGCGCCCGCGCGCCAGACCGTACGCGCTGACGGCAAGCCCGGTGAGGGTGCCGGTCAGATGCACCCAGCGGGTGGCGGCGCGGGAGTGCATGGCCACGTAGTAGGGCCAGAACTCCTCGTACGAGTCGAAGACGCGCTCTGTGGTCTGCTGCATGACGGCACCGTATGCCGATCCGGGATCGCGGGGAACCGGTGGCGGATACCGAGAACCGGAGACCGCGATTCGGCGTCCGGTAGGAGAGAGAGCGGGTTGCCGGGGCCGACGGGGGTGGTCCTGGCAGCCCGTTCTCGTGCTGTCGGCTCTCGTGCTGTCAGCGCTCGGCCAGGGACCGCTTCGAGACCGGGAAGTCGAAGTACGTGCCGGGGAAGAGCTCCGGCTTGTGCGTGAAGTGCCACCACTCCTCGGGCAGGTTGGTGAAGCCCTGCGCGGCGAGAGTCCTCTTCAGCAGTTGCCGGTTGGCCTTCTGCACGGCGGAGACGCGCGGGTCGTCCGTGTGCGACAGGGTGTCGAAGCAGTCGTAACCGGTGCCCATGTCGACGGAGTTGTCCGGGAAACGTTCCTTCTGGGGAGCGAAACAGGGCACGAGCCGCTCCCCGGGCGTGTACGGCCGAGTGGGCCGGGCCGGCAGCTCCACGATCGTCAGATCGACCGTGCTGCCCCGGCTGTGCCCGGACTTCTCGGCGATGTAACCGTCCGCGAAGAGCCTCGACTTGTCGACCCTCGGATAGAACTCCCGCTTCATCCTGGTGTCGTCCAGGTCCTTCGCCCACCGTACGAAGTGGTCCACGGCGCGCTGCGGGCGGTAGCAGTCGTACACCTTGAGGCTCAGCCCCTGGCGCAGCAGCCTCCGCTGTGCCGTACGCAGTGCTTCCGCGGCGGGCCGGGTGAGCAGGCAGACGGGCTGCCGGTAGCCGGTGACCGGCTCCCCCAGGAAGGTGTGGGCGGTGGCGTACCGCATGTCCTGGAGGATCGTCGGGTCGACGGACCGCAGCGACACGAAGGCCCTTGGCGCCGTGGGCTCCGGCCGGGCGGGGGAGGGGGCGGCGGCCACCGTGAGCAGCGCGAGTGCGCCCGCGCCGAGGCCGCACAGGACAGAACCGAGTCGTCGTCTCATGCGCCCCGTCTACCACCGGGGGTCTGCCGGGGGAACCCCATGACGTCCTACAGTCGCCCCGTGAATCACGCCCACTGCACCCACTGCGGCACCCGGTACACGGACACGTCCACCTGGCCGCGGACCTGTGCCGCCTGCGGCGAGACGGCCTACCGCAACCCGCTGCCGGTGGCGGTCGCCCTCCTTCCCGTACGTTCCGAGGCGGGCACCGGCCTCGTCGTCATCACCCGCACCATCGACCCGGGACGCGGCGGGGTGGCTCTCCCCGGCGGGTTCATCGACCACGGTGAGGACTGGCGCGCGGCGGTGGTCCGCGAACTCCGCGAGGAGACCGGCATCCCGGCCCGCGCCTCGGACGTCCGGCTGGCCGACGCCCTCAGCTCCACCACCGGCCACCTCCTCCTCTTCGGCCTCCTCCCCACCCGCGACCTCACGGAACTCCCGCCCCCCGCCCCGACCCCGGAAACCACCGGCTGGCACGTCCTCCCCGCGCCGGCCCCCCTGGCCTTCCCCCTCCACACCCAAGCCACCCGCGCCTTCTTCTCCGGCCACTACACCCCCCGCCCCTGACCCCCAACACCGCCCTTGCCGCCTCCTCGGGGCGACAGGGCCGCCCCGAGGAGGCGACCCCTCCCGCTCCCGGCCCACCGGGAGCCGCTGCCCCTGCCCAAGCCCCTGTACGGGCCGCGCCCCCGCCCACCCTGGTGCGGAAGTCGATCACATGGCATCGTCCCCCCGGAGTCCCCGCCCACCGCCGACCCGCATCCCACACCCCCAGCCCTCCACCCCACCAGCGCACACCCGCAGAACCCCCCGGGAGCCACCCATGACCTCAGCGACCCCCACCGCCTCCCCGTCCGAGCCCCCCTCCGAGGAACCCCTCTGGCAGCCGGGCCCCGACCGCATCGCCGAGGCGGCGGTCACCCGCTTCCAGGCCTGGGTCGCCGAGCACCACGGAGCCCCCGCCGACGGCGGCTACGACGCCCTCCACCGCTGGTCGGTCACCGAACTCGACACGTTCTGGAAAGCCGTCGCGGCCTGGTTCGACATCCGCTTCGCCACCCCGTACGAGACGGTCCTCGCCGACCGCACCATGCCCGGCGCCCAGTGGTTCCCCGGCGCCACCCTCAACTACGCCGAGCACGCCCTGCGCACCGCCGAGGACCCCGCCCGCGCCGACCGGCCCGCCCTGCTGCACGTCGACGAGACCCAGCACCCCCACCCCGTCACCTGGGCCGAACTCCGCCGCCAGGTCGGGTCCCTGGCAGCCGAACTCCGCGCCCTCGGCGTCCGCCCCGGCGACCGCGTCAGCGGCTACCTCCCCAACATCCCCCAAGCCGTCACCGCCCTCCTCGCCACCGCGGCCGTCGGCGCCGTCTGGACCTCCTGCGCCCCCGACTTCGGCGCCCGCAGCGTCCTGGACCGCTTCCAGCAGGTGGAGCCCGTCGTCCTGTTCGCCGTCGACGGCTACCGCTACGGCGGCAAGACCCACGACCGCGCCGAGACCGTCGCCGAACTCCGCCGCGAACTGCCCACCCTCCGCGCGGTCGTCCACATCCCCCTGCTCGGCACCCCCGCCCCCTCCGGCACCCTCGACTGGTCCTCCCTCACTGAGGGGGACGACGAACCGGTCTTCGAGCACGTTCCCTTCGACCACCCCCTGTGGGTCCTCTACTCGTCCGGCACCACCGGACTCCCCAAGGCGATCGTCCAGTCCCAGGGCGGCATCCTGCTCGAACACTTCAAGCAGCTCGGCCTGCACTGCGACCTCGGCCCCGAGGACCGCTTCTTCTGGTACACCTCCACCGGCTGGATGATGTGGAACTTCCTCGTCTCCGGCCTGCTCACGGGCACCACGGTCGTCCTGTACGACGGCAGCCCCGGCTTCCCGGACACCGGCGCCCAATGGGCGATCGCGGAGAAGACGGCCGCCACCCTCTTCGGCACCTCCGCCGCCTATGTGATGGCCTGCCGCAAGGCCGGCGTCCGTCCCGCCGCGGACCACGACCTCTCCCGCGTCACGTGCGTCGCCACGACCGGCTCCCCGCTCCCGCCCGACGGCTTCCGCTGGCTCCACGACGAGTTCGCGTCCGCCGGCCACGACCTCTGGATCGCCTCCGTCAGCGGCGGCACCGACGTCTGCAGTTGCTTCGCCGGGGCGGTCCCCACCCTCCCCGTCCGCATCGGCGAACTCCAGGCCGCCTGCCTGGGCACCGACCTCCAGGCCTGGGACCCCCAGGGCAAGCCCCTCACCGGCGAGGTCGGCGAACTCGTCGTCACCAACCCCATGCCGTCCATGCCGATCCACTTCTGGAACGACCCCGACGGCACCCGCTACCACGACAGCTACTTCGACACCTACCCCGGCGTCTGGCGCCACGGCGACTGGATCACCATCACCGACCACCACTCGGTGATCATCCACGGCCGCTCCGACTCCACCCTCAACCGAGGGGGCGTCCGCATGGGTTCCGCCGACATCTACGAAGCCGTCGAACGCCTCCCGGAGATCCGCGAGTCCCTCGTCATCGGACTGGAAGAGCCCGACGGCGGCTACTGGATGCCTCTCTTCGTCCACCTCGCCGAAGGCGCCACCCTGGACGACGACCTCCTCACCCGCATCAAGACCACCATCCGCACCTCCCTCTCCCCCCGCCACGTCCCCGACGAGGTCATCGAGGTGCCCGCCATCCCGCACACCCTCACCGGCAAGCGCATCGAGGTCCCCGTCAAACGGCTCCTCGGCGGCACCCCCCTCGCCCAGGCCGTCAACCCCGGCTCGGTCGACAACATCGGCCTCCTCCCCTTCTACGAGGACCTCGCCCGCACCCGCCACCGCTGACCGAGCCCACCGGCACCCCCGCCACTGCTCCGAACCAGCCCCCCCTGGACCTCTGACACGACCCGATCCGGAACCTCCGGCCCCCGATACGGCCCGGCCCGGAGCCCTCGGCCCCGACACGATCCGGCCCGGAACCCCTCGGCTCACCCCCCGTACGTGGCCTCGGACTCGCCCAGCACCTCCGCGAAGTCCGAGGCCAGCCGTACGGTGTCCGCCACGTCCAGCCCCGCCGTCGTGACCCGCACCCCCGGCCCCGCCGCGATCCGGAACCGGGCGCCCGCCGCCACCCACCACCCGTGCGACCGCAGTCCGTTCACCACCGCCGACTCGTCCCGCACCGGCACCCACACACCCAGCCCGCTGTGCCCCTGAGCAGCGATGCCCCGCCGCCCCAACTGCCCCACCAGCTCCTCGCGCCTCTTCGTGTACGTCTCCTCGGCCCGCCGCACCAGTGCCCGCGTCCCGGCATCCCCCATCAGCCTCAGCACGGTCTCCTGCAACACGTGACTCACCCATCCCGAGGTGAGCAGCATCCGGCCGTCGTGCCGCGCCAGCGTCTTCGCGTCGCAGGCCAGCGCGGCCCACCGCAGGTCGATCCCCAAATGCTTGGACACCGTACGGACATGGGCCCACCGGGGAAGCCCCCCGGACGCCAGCGAGTGCAACGGCACCCCGGAGACGTCCGCGTTGTGGTCGTCCTCCACCACCAGCACGTCCGGGAAGTCCCGCAGCACCGCCAGCAGTTCCCCCCGCCGCTCGGCCGAGAAGCACCCGCTCCCCGGGCTCTGCGCCCGAGGACTGCACACCACCGCCCGCGCCCCGGCCCGCAACGCCGCCCGCAACGGCTCCGCCCGCATCCCCCCGGCGTCCACCGCCACGGGCACCATGCGCAGCCCCAGCGCGGGCACCAGGTCCAGCAGGTGATGGAACCCCGGGTCCTCCACCGCCACCGCGTCCCCCGGCCGCAACTCCGTCGACAGCAGCCGCGATACACAGTCCAGTGCCCCGTGCGCGAACGTCACGTGCTCGTCCGGCACCCCGTCCCGCGCACACCACTCCCGCGCCACCGCCTCCAGCTCCGCCAGCCGGGGCGACGCCCGGTGCGACCCGCCGACCGGCTCCACCCGGGCAGGCGGCCGCAGCACCGGCAGGAACGCCGGATCCGGATGGCCGCCCGCCAGGTCCCGCACCCCCGCGGGCACCCGGGGCGGACGTCGCGACCCCACCGCCGGCGCCTGCGCCACCACGGTCCCGCCGCGCCCCCGCGTCACGACGATGCCGCGCCCGCGCAGCTCCTTGTACGCCGTCGCCACCGTCCCGGGGCTGACCCCCAGCTCCTCGGCGAGCCGCCGCACCGGAGGCAGCGCGTCCCCCGGCGCCAACCCGCCCTCCGCCACGCCCCGTTCCACGGACGCGGAAATCCCCTTGGCGGACGTACCACTGATCGAATATTGTGCTGCCACGTAACACACTATGTACCAATACAAAATTGAACGCAAGGGGGAACGGTGCCACAGAAGAGCCGCACCGCTTGGCAGGACCGCATCCCGGGAGGCCGCGACGGACGCCGTCTGCTCGCCGTCTCCCTCGTCGACAAGACGGGATCCGGCCTCTGGGCGGGCACCGCCGCCCTCTACTTCACCTACGTCGCGGGCCTCTCGGTCGCCCAGGTCGGCCTCCTGCTCGCGATATCCGCCGGCGTCGGCATCGCGGGCGCACCCTTGGCGGGCCGCCTGGCGGACCGTTTCCTCGTCACCCACGTCCTCGTCGTCACCCAACTCCTGCGCGGCGCCGGCTCCGCCGCCCTCCTCCTCACCGACGACTTCGCTCTCCTCGTGACGTTCGCCGCCGCCACCAGCCTCGGCGACCGCGCCACCAGCGTCCTCACCAAGCTCTTCGCCGCCCGCGTCTCCGGCCCCCACCGCGTCCGCTTCCAGGCCGTCAACCGCACAGTCGTCAACATCGGCTTCGCCGTCGGAGGCCTCGCCGCCGCGGGCGCCCTGGCCATCGGCAGCACCACCGCCTACCAGGCCCTGGTGGTCGGCAACGCGCTCTCCAGCCTGCTCGCCGCCGCGATCGTCACCCGCTGCACCGAACCGGCCCGCCCCTCCGCCGCCGTCACCGGCCCGGACCCCGGCACATCAGCGGCCGGCCCCCGCTCCACCCCCTGGCGCGACCGCACCTACCTCCTCTACACCGCCACCGAAGCCGTCCTCTTCCTCGACGACGTGATCTTCTCCGTCGGCCTCCCGCTCTGGATCGTCCACGCCACCGACGCCCCGCACGGCCTCGCCCCGCTGCTCCTGGTCCTCAACAACGTGCTGGTCGTCGCCTTCCAGGTGCCCATGGCCAGGCTCGCCCCGACCACGCGGGCCGCCCGCCGGCTCCTCCTCCCGCTCGCCGGAGCCTTCGTCGTCGGCACCGTGGCCCTCGCCGCCTCCGCCTCCGCCGGAACCTGGACCGCGGTGGCCGCCCTGATCGTCGCCGCCACCGCCCTCACCTGCGCCGAGATGCTGCACGCCACCCTGTCCTGGGAACTCTCCGTGGTCCTGGCGGCCGACGACGCCCAGGGCGCCTACCTCGGCGTCCACGGACTGGCCGTATCCGTCCAGCGCAGCGCCGGCCCCCTCGTCGTCTCCGCCGTCATCGCCGCAGGTCCGCTCGGGTGGCTCGGCCTGGGAGCCGTCCTCACCGCCACCGCGCTCGCCCAGCACCGGCTGACCCGCGACCACCTTCCCCGGCCGACGCTGTCAGTGCCCCCGGTTACTGTGAGTGAGCAGTGATCGACCGCACTGAGGGGGAGCAATGGAGCACGCCAAGAACCAGACCCGCACGAACAGCACGACCCGGCACACCCGGTCCACCCGCCGCGCACTGCGCCGCGAAGTCCCCAGCACGGTGGGCCTGTTGGCCGACCGCGAGGACTTCGACGCCATGCGGGCCTACCGCACCTTCACCTTCGACAGCCACGGGACCTACCTCCAGCAGGTCGACGACCTCCTCAAGACCCTGTCCGCCGAGGGCCTCCACACCAGCGTCGCCCTCTTCGACCCCGAGGAATTCGCCGAGTTCTGCACGTCGACGGGCCTCGACCCCGACCGCCCGGAGTCCCGCGCCCGCTTCACCGCGCAGGTCGCAGCCCGCGGCGCCTGCGTCCCGTACACGGGCGAACCGGTCGACCGCATCATCCCGGTGCTGGTGGACACAGCGGTCCGCCGGGCCACCTGGGACTGCGCGACCCTCCTCCTGACCGGCCTGGGCGACTGCGCGAGCTGCGGCGAGGACATCGGCAAGGAGGCCTTCGAGCGTTCGTCCCACCTCCTGGTCGCCCTGCTCAAGGGCGCCGGCCACGGCACCCACCACCTCGTGTGCAGCGTCCCCGCCGAGGGCGAGCAACTGCTCTCCGTCCTGCACGCGGAGGCCGGGACGGACGGCATCCCCGAACTCAGCGAGGACGAGGGAGCCGAGTTCGTGACCGTCCTCGCCGCGGGCATCGCGCTCGAAAGCCCCGGGGGAGTGGTCCTGCGCACCACCCGCGACGGCCGGCCGGACAGGGTCTACGGCTGGAGACTGGACCGCGGCGGCCTGCGCGCCCTCACCGAGGCCGAAGTCTTCAACGCCTACTGCACGGACGCCGAGACGGGCGAACCGGTCTCCCCGGAATCCGGCGTCGACTACTGCGCGGGCTACCCCCTGGAGGAGGACCCAGGCCACCACCACTGACGAAAAAACCCGTGGGGCCACCGGCTCCCACCGGCGGCCCCACGGGCCTCACCTCATCGCTGCGACTGTCGGGTCACTCCCCGGACAGCACCGCCTGCGCGGCCACCCGGGCCTCCTCGGCGGTGTCCACGGCACGCGCCGCGGCAGCCGCCCGCTCACACTGCGCCAGCGTGTACTTCGCCAGCGTCGCGCGCACGTACGGAATGGCCTTCGCGCCCATGGACAGGGAGGTGACACCCAGGCCGGTCAGCACACAGGCCAGCAGCGGGTCGGCCGCGGCCTCACCGCACACACCGCAGCTCTTGCCCTCGGCCTTGGCGGCATCGGCCGAAGCCGCCACCAGGTCCAGCAGCGCCGGCTGCCACGGGTCCTGCAGCCGCGACACGGCACCGACCTGACGGTCCGCCGCGAAGGTGTACTGCGCGAGGTCATTCGTCCCCAACGACAGGAACTCGACCTCCTGCAGGATCGAACGCGCCCGCAGCGCGGCGGACGGGATCTCCACCATCGCGCCGAACTTCGCCTGCAGCCCGGCCTCCCGGCACGCGTCCGCGAACGCCTTGGCGTCCGTACGGTCCGCGACCATCGGCGCCATGACCTCCAGGTACACGGGCAGGCCCTCGGCAGCCTTGGCCAGAGCCGTCAGCTGAGTCCGCAGCACCTCGGGGTGGTCCAGCAGCGACCGCAGCCCACGCACACCGAGCGCCGGGTTCGGCTCCTCGGCCGGCGTCAGGAACTCCAGCGGCTTGTCCGCACCGGCATCGAGCACACGCACCACGACACGGCCCTCGGGGAAGGCCTCCAGCACCTTGCGGTACGCCTCGACCTGCGACTCCTCCGACGGCGCCCGCTTGCTGTCGTCCAGGAACAGGAACTCGGTACGGAACAGGCCGACGCCCTCGGCGCCCGCCTCCACGGCCGCCTCGACGTCCGCCGGCCCGCCGATGTTGGCGAGCAGCGGCACCTTGTGCCCGTCGGACGTCGCACCGGGCCCGGTCGACGCGGCCAGCGCGGCCCTCCGCTCAGCGGCCGCGGCCTCCAGCTCGGCGCGCTTCTCGGCGCTCGGCTCGACGAAAACGTCGCCCGTGCTGCCGTCGACGGCGACGACCGTGCCCTCGACGAGCTCACCGGCACCGGGCAGCGCGACCACCGCAGGCACACCCAGCGCCCGCGCGAGGATCGCGCTGTGGCTGGTCGGCCCGCCCTCTTCGGTCACGAACCCGAGCACCAGCGCCGGGTCGAGCAGCGCCGTGTCGGCGGGCGCGAGGTCCCGCGCGATGAGCACGTACGGCTCGTCGCTGTCCGGCACACCCGGCATCGGGACGCCCAGCAGACGGGCGACGATACGATTCCGCACGTCGTCCAGGTCGGCCACCCGGCCGGCCAGGTACTCGCCCGCACCGGCGAGCAGCGCCCGGTAGGCGGCGAACGCGTCGTACACACCGCGCTCGGCGGTGCTGCCGACGGCGATCCGACGGTCCACGTCGGCCATCAGCTCGGGGTCCTGAGCCATCAGGGCCTGTGCCTCCAGCACGGCCTGCGCCTCGCCGCCCGCCAGATTGCCACGCGCCATCAGGTCGGCCGCCACAGCTTCCACGGCCTGCCGAGCACGCCCCTGCTCGCGCTCGGCGTCCTCCGCCGGAATCTGCTTGGCCGGCGGCTCCAGGACCGCCGTACCCATGTGCCGAACTTCGCCGATCGCCACACCGTGGCTCACGCCGACGCCTCGCAGCGTTGTCTCCATTTCACCGTCTCCGCTAGTTGCGACGGAACCTGCCGCCGCGGTGGATGTACTGCCCGCCGTCGTCACGGACGGCGCCAGACGTTCTACTTCCAGGTGAAGAGGGCGTCGCCGGACTTCACGTCGCCGCTCTCCTGAACGTCCGCGAGGGCGTCCGCGGTGGCTTCGAGCGCCACGACGGGGCAGACGGGCGACTTGCCGGCGGCCTCGACGGCGGCCGGGTTCCACCGCACGACCTCCTGGCCGCGGCTCACGGTGTCGCCCTTGTTCACGAGGAGCTCGAAGCCCTCGCCGTTGAGCTGCACCGTGTCGATGCCGAGGTGGGTCAGCACACCGTGGCCCTCGGAGTCGACGACGACGAAGGCGTGCGGGTGCAGGGAGACGACGACACCGTCCACGGGGGACACGGCCGCGGCGGGCTCGCGCACGGGGTCGATGGCAGTGCCGGGGCCGACCATCGCTCCCGAGAACACGGGGTCGGGGACTGCGGCGAGTCCGATGGCTCGGCCTTCAAGAGGGGACGTCACGCTGGTCATGGGGGCCTCCCAGGGGCGGAGTTGTGCGGCGCCGTCACTACCTGTCCTGGACGGCATACCTGCTTCAGCAGGGTAAGTCATAAGAAGTCCCGGTTCCGCACGAGAGGTGCCACTTGGCAGACTTAGAGGTGCAACGGAAACGATTTGCCTCAAGAACCGGCGCCATGTACTGTCGTACTCCTGCCTGACCCCAACACGTACTCACACTTCCTGTGAACCGTGTGTCGGCAGCGCCTCTAGAACGCAGATCTTATCCCGGATCCTTCTTTCCGCATGCCGCGGAACGGATGGTCAGGACGACGGAAAAGCGCTGATAGAGTCGGAGCCGCCGGAAAGGGAAAACGCGAAAGCGAAGGACCTGGAAAGCATCGAGCGGAAACCGAGGAAATCGGCACTGGAAACAGTCTGGTAGAGTCGGAGACGCAAGAACAACAGAAACACCGAACGAAAACGTCCGGAGGAAAGCCCGCAGGG